>NZ_CP179930.1:1200000-2400000 GCF_047495495.1 Zymobacter sp. IVIA_12111.31 C1 | reverse complement strand
CCTTATCTTCCGGCAGCGATACGGCACGCCTTGATGCCGAGCTGCTGCTTTGCCATGTCATCGGTAAGCCGCGGACGTGGCTGTACACCTGGGGCGATCAGCCTATTGCAGAAGCGGCACGGGCCGCCTTTGCCACGCTGATTGAACGTCGCCATGCGGGCGAACCGGTTGCCTATCTGATCGGTGAACGCGAGTTCTGGGGGCTGACACTGGAAACCGCGCCCTATACCCTGATTCCGCGCCCTGATACTGAGCTAGTGGTTGACGCTGCGCTCGCCCGCGCGACCCGTGCGGAGGGACAGTTGCTGGATCTGGGAACGGGTACCGGGGCAATTGCGCTGGCATTTGCCAGTGAGCGAGCAGACTGGCAGGTCACCGGCGCGGATGTCGTGCCCGAGGCCGTAGCGCTTGCACAGCGCAACGCTCGGCAGCTGGGCATCGCCAATACTCGGTTCATCGAAAGCAATTGGTTCGCAGCGTTGCCGTCGACGGCTCGTTTCGAGCTGATCGTTTCCAATCCCCCTTATATCGCGGCAGACGATCATCACCTTAATGAAGGCGATGTGCGCTTCGAACCGCGCTCGGCGCTGGTGGCGGACGACGATGGCTTTGCCGATTTGCGTCATTTGGTCAATACCGCTCGGCAGTTTCTGCAACCGGGCGGGTGGCTGCTGCTCGAGCACGGTTGGACTCAGGCTGAAGCGGTATGCGCTATGCTGAACAAATGCGGCTATGTGCAGGTGGAGTCTTTGACGGATCTGGGGCAGCAACCGCGCGTCAGCTTAGGCCAGAAACCCATGAGTCACACGGTGTAATACCACTGCACCGCATGTAGTGTTAACGTCGAGGAAGCGGGGACGCGAGGGTGCGTCATCCCGCTTCATCTTTTTTCGTCAAAACGGCTGGCATCTCGCGCAACTTTATATACACTGCGCGTTCATTTCCTTAGATGTCCTTCTGGCACAGTAGTCGCGCAACCTTGTGCGGCAATTGATATTTCTGGAGACGCCTTCATGACGGGAACCCCTTCCCAATCAACCGGGGTTGCGGAAAACAGCGCAGCCATGGACGATCCCCCCACCGAGGCTGCGCGCGGCGTTCCTGCAGCCGGTGCGCCGCGCGAAGCCTCTTCGATCTCGTTGCGTAATCTGTCTCGCCGCTTCGGTGATGACGCCATCGCGCTTGACGATATCGACCTTGATATCCGGCCCGGGGAATTCTTCACCCTGTTGGGCCCCTCTGGCTGTGGCAAGACCACACTTCTGCGTTTGATTGCAGGGCTGGACGTTGCCGATGCCGGCGTGATCTCAATCGGTAACCGCGACGTCACCATGACGCCCGCGCACCGTCGCAGCATCAACACCGTGTTTCAGTCCTATGCCCTGTTCCCGCACCTCAACGTGCGCGACAACATCTCCTTTGGCTTGCGCATGCAAGGCATCAGCAAGGACGATCAGGCCCGCCGTGTCGCCGACATTGCGACCATTATCAAGCTGGATGGCCTGCTCAACCGCCGCATCGACCAACTGTCGGGCGGTCAGCGGCAGCGTATAGCGCTGGCGCGTGCGCTAGTGTGCGAGCCCGACGTGCTGTTGTTGGATGAATCCCTCTCTGCGTTGGATGCCGGGCTGCGCGAACAGCTCCAGTTCGAGCTGCGCGCGCTGCAGCAGCGTCTGGGCATGACCTTCGTGTTCGTGACGCACGATCAGGAAGAAGCCATGGTGATGTCCGACCGCATCGCGGTACTCAACGATGGCAAGATTCAGCAGGTGGGCACGCCGCAGGAAGTATACGAAACGCCGGTCAACCGCTTCGTCGCCAGTTTCATGGGGCACGACAACCTGTTCGATATCACTGCACAGAGTGGTCGTCAGGTTGAAACGGCGCTGGGTGATCTGATCACCGAGTCGTCGCGACCGGGCAAAGTAGCGCTGATTCGTCCCGAAACCATCGAGCTGAGCCTGCCGGGAACTGCCGGTGTTGAACCCGGGGCTAAGCTCAACCGACTGGAAGGGGACGTGATTGGCCGCTACTACCACGGGGCCACCGTCGAATATGAGCTGGCCTGTGGCGATGCGGAAATTCTCGTCGAAGAACGCAACAGTGGCGACCGCCTGTTCAAGGTGGGAAGCCGGGTACAGATCGAAATCTATCCCGAAGACGTCGTGGTGATCGACAGCTGAATGCTGTTTTCGTCTGAACTGGATGCCGAATCGAGAGGGAATGCCTCATGACTGCTTCACATGACGCCTATCGGCGTTTTCGGCGGCGTGAAACCCGCCACCTGCTCTGGACGACCGCGCCATCCGTACTGTGGATTTCGCTGTTTCTGGTGCTGCCCAGCCTGTATCTGGTGTCGATGGCGTTCATGTCGAACGACACCTATGGTCAGCCTACGCTGCCGCTGACTCTGTCGGCGTTCGACCAGTTGGCCGGTGACGGCGTGCTGGGCTGGAGTCCTGCCAACATCTACACGCTGCTGCGTTCGCTGGAATACACCGTCATCTCGTCCGTACTGACGATGCTGGTGTCCTATCCGTTGGCGTACTACATCGCGACCAGTCGCCGTTCGCTGCGCCCCGTCATGCTGCTGATGCTGGTGGTGCCGTCGTGGACCAACCAAGTGGTGCGTGCATTTGGCTGGATGAACCTGCTGGCGCCTGAGACGCCGCTTTCCGATGCGGCCAGTGCGATGGGGCTACTGTCACCGTGGATGGGGCTGTACCCGTCACCGTTCGCGGTGATGCTGGGACTGGTCTACAACTTCCTGCCGTTCATGGTGCTGCCGCTCTACAACTCGTTCGAGAAGCTCGACGTGTCGCAGATCGAAGCGGCACGAGACCTGTACGCTTCGCCGTATAAGACGTTTTGGGCGGCGATCTTCCCGCAGACACTGCCTGGTCTGTTGGCCGGCATGGTGCTGGTGGCGATTCCGGCCTTCGGCATGTACGTAGTGCCCGAACTGTTGGGCGGTGGACGCGCCATGATGATTGGTAACCTAGTAGCGCTGCAGTTTGCCGAAGGGGCTAACTGGCCGCTGGGCGCTGCGGGTGCGCTGGTGATGTTGGTTGCCACGCTGGTGGGTATCTGGTTACTGCGCCGGATGGGCCGCAAGTTCGGCGGTGGCGAGGAGGTGCTGGTATGAGGCATGTTCAACGTCGGCACCCGATGTTCGGCATCTTCTGGTGGCTGATGGTGCTGTTTCTCTATCTGCCATTGGGCATGGTGGTGCTGTACTCCTTCAACAGCATTAACAGCACCGCACACTTTGCCGGGTTCTCGCTGCGCTGGTACCGCCAGCTGCTGGAAAACGAAGAGCTGTTCAGTGCCTTCAAAAACAGCATGATTCTGGCGGTGTCTTCCTCTGCCATCGCTCTGGTGTTGGGCAGCATGCTGGGGTATGGCCTCTATCGGCACCGTCGGCGCGGGCTGGGCTGGCTGATCGCTTTGATCTATCTGCCAGTGGTGATGCCCGACGTCGTATTCGGGTTGGCCGAGATGACTTCGTTCGTCAAGGTGGGCAGCTGGATCGGTCTCTTCTCGCCCGGGCTGACTACCATGACGCTGGCGCATGTGACTTTCGAGCTGCCGTTCGTGGCGCTGCTGGTGTATTCGCGCTTCGTCAATATGGATGCCGCGCTGTTTGATGCTGCGCAGGACCTCTACGCTTCACCGTCCAAGCGCTTCACGCACGTCATCCTGCCCGAGATCAAGCCAGCGCTGCTGTCGTCGTTCTTCCTGTCGTTCACGCTGTCGTTCGATGACTTCGCGATCAGCTTCTTTACCGCAGGGCCAGAAAGCGCCACGTTGCCGATCTACATCTGGAGTTCGATCAAGCGCGGGGTCTCGCCGTCGATCAACGCTATCGGCAGTCTGATGATCCTGGCGGTGATGGTGGCCGTGGTCATCATGCTGCTGGGCAACTGGAGAAAGAGGGCGCGCGCATGATGGTGCACCGTATACGGCACACGATTAATGGCATTTGCCGCCGTGCTCGGTGGCTGGGCTGTGCAGCGCTGCTGGCGCTTCCCATGACGGCATCGGCCCGTGAAACGCTGTATATCTTCACGTGGACGGACTACACCAGCCCTGAAGTGATTGATGCGTTCGAGAAGCAGTACAACGCGCGCGTGGTGCTGAACTATTTCGGCACCATGGGGGACATGTATGCTCGCCTGCAGGCGGGCGGCGATGCCCAGTTCGATTTGGTCATTCCGTCAAGCTACTACGTTCCGCGCCTGATCCACTCGGGGTTGGTCCAGCCGTTGGATCATTCCAAGCTGCCCAACGAGCGCAATCTGCTGCCGGTATTCGCCGAAGCGGACTATGATCCCGGCCTGAAATACAGCATGCCCTATCAGTGGGGCTCCACCGGGTTAGTCTACGACACGCGTGTTTTCCCGAACGCACCGAAAAGCTGGGCCTTGCTGTTTGATCCTAAACTCAATCCCGATGCACCGTTCTCGATGCAGACCGACGGGAATGTGATGATCGCTGCCGCCTGTGCCTATCTGGGCTATGGGTACACCTGTCAGGATCAGAAACAGTGGATCGATGCGGCCCATCTGCTGCTGAAAACCCGCCAGCGCAGCAACTTCACTGGCTTCGTCGATGGTGCCCCAGTGCTGTCGCAGGTGGTACGCGGCGTGAATCGGGTCGGCGTGACGTTCAGTGGCGACTTCGTCAATCAGCGCAACGAAGACCCGGAAGGCTTCGAGCATCTGGCCTATATGCTACCGAAGGAAGGCTCCGAACGTTGGGTCGATGTCATGATGATTCCCAAACGGGCACCTCACCCTGAACTGGCGCATGCGTTTATCAATTTCGTGATGGATGCTAAGCAAGGGGCGGCACTGTCGAACTACATTTATAACGCATCGCCCAACCAGGCCTCACAGCCGTATCTAGACGACGTGCTGCGCGAAGCGCCGGCATGGCCGACAGATGAAGAGCAGCAGCGCTTGCATATGCTGCCGGGGCTGGACGGTGTGCCTCTGCAGACGTTCCAGAAAATATGGAGTGAAGTGCGCTCGCGCTGATCGTCTCCGTGAAGACCGGAAAAGGGTAATGCCAGTGGTGTTGCCCTTTTCTTTTCATCGGCTTTCTGTCATGCGCTACCGTGATGGGTGGGGAGGGGAGCGACGCGCGTAATAGCGCGGTGCGGCGGCATGCGTGCTGACCGCAGAGCATCAGAATAGCGGTAATAATGCCATCTTCTTTTGTGTCGTTTAATTAATAACCGTGTGTTATGGTTGTGGGGCGCTTTGTCGCTGCCTCGGCTTGTCGGGGAGTGCCGCTGCACGAATGACGCTTCACTTTTCTTTCTGACGCTACCGTGCAGAAAGCGGGCAATGTATACCAGAGGATCACGATGCTTGACGCCATTTCTTCAGGCATGAGCCATGTCATGGACCTGTTGAAGCTGTATCAGGATGATTTGCTGTTCTATACCGGTCAGCACTTGATGCTGGTGGGTATTTCGATGGCGATGGCACTGTCCCTTGGGCTGGTGGCTGGGATCGTGCTGAGTCGTCCCTCTTTGTGCCGCTATGGCGAAATCGGCATGCAAGTCTTCAACGTTGCCAATGCCGTTCCCCCGATGGCTGTCCTGATGATTGCTCTTATCGTCTTTGGTATCGGCGAAGTGCCTACCATCATCGCGCTCTGGCTGGCATCACTGCTGCCGATCGCCCGCAACACCTATCAAGGTCTGCTGAGCATCAATCCTTCGATGCGTGAAGCGGCGCGCGGCATCGGCCTGACGCCCTCGCAGCAGCTGTGGCTGGTCGAACTTCCCAATGCCGTCCCCACTATCATGGGGGGCGTGCGCACCGCCTTGGCGATCAACGTCGGCAGCGCACCGTTGGCCTACCTGATTGGGGCCAACAGTCTGGGTAGCCTGATCCTTCCCGGTATCTATCTGCACGACAATACCAAGATGCTGATTGGCGTTGTGGCAACGTCGCTGCTGGCACTGGCACTGGACGGTATCATGGCCCTGTTGACTCGACTGATCGCGCCCCGCGGTGCACTGACCACCGAACCAGCTGCTTTCTGAGCGCTGTCCACCCCGTGAAAGAGGCCGCTTGCAGCGTTGTTCCACGCGTTCCGCGGCCTTGAACCGAGAACGCCTCATGAGATTTAGCTGGACCCGTTGTTGCATGTACACCACTGGGGCGCTCGCTGCAGTGGGCCTCTCGCTTTCCTCCGCCGCAGCCGATGTGCTGCGCTTGGGTGTCAAACCCATCACGTCCCAGCGTCTGCTAGCCGAAATGACGCAGCAGTATCTCGCACCGCACGGCTACCAAGTGATTCCATCATGGGGTCTGCCGACGTCAATGGCGCGCCCAGCGCTTGCCAACGGCGAACTGGATATGGTGTGGGAATACACCGGGACCTCGCTGGTCAATTATCATCACGTCTATGAACAGCTTGATGAAGAGAGCACCTTTCGCCGTGTATCTGAATTAGATGGTGAACTGGGGCTGACGTGGCTGTCACCCGCGTGCAATGATACCTACGCGATTGCTATGCCGGAAAACGTCGCCAAGCAGGAAGGCGATATCCGTACGCTCAGCCAGCTGGCCGATTATCTGCGCCGTACGCCCGATACCTCTCATCTGATCGCTATGGATATCGAGTTCGGTAACCGCCCTGATGGGATGCCGGGCCTGATGAAGCGTTATGACATGTCGATTCCCCGCCGCGACCTGCGTTCTATGGATGCGGGTGCCGTTTATTTGGCGCTGCAAGGGCAGCAGGCACTGGCCGGTGAGGTGTATAACACTGACGGGCGCATTCAGGCCTTCAACCTGCGCGTACTAGAGGATGACAAACACTTCTTCCCTGCGTATAGCGTCGCGCCCATGGTAAGAACGGCTTATGTGCGCCAGCATCCCGATCTGGTGGCGCTCATGAAGGACTTGACGGACCTTCTCGATGAACACGCGATGCGCAGGATCAATGCGCAGGTTGATGTCGATGGGCAGGCCGTGTCCAAGGTCGCTCATGACTTCTTGATACAGCATCATCTTCTTTGAGGTTTGCATGAACGTGCTTTCTTCTGTTGCCCGGCAGTGCCTGATGTATGGGCGCTCTCTTCGCTGCTGCGCGATGGGCCTTGCGCTCATCGGTGCCGGGCTTGCCCAGACCGCTCAGGGGGGCGTACTGCGCCAAGGTGCGCAGGCTTTCACCGAGCAGCGCCTGCTGGCCACCATGACCGAAATGTATCTGGCCAAGCATGGCTATCAGGTCAAGACCTCATGGGGACTGACCGTTTCCATGACGCGGCCTGCTCAGCTGAATAACGAGCTGGACATGGTCTGGGAGTACATCGGTACATCGCTGATCGAATATCACCATGTCGATGAACTGCTGGACGAACGTCAGTCGTTCCTGCGCGTCTATGATCTGGACCGCGCGCTGGGGCTGACGTGGCTGTCACCTGCCTTTAATAACACCTACGCCATTGCTATGCCTGAAGGCATCGCGCAGAAAGTCGGTAACCCGCGCACGCTGAGTGACTATGTCCGCTATGTGCGTGAAACGCCCGAACACCACCATCTGTTTGCCATGGACGTCGAGTTTGATGGCCGCGCGGATGGTATGCCCGGAATGGCCAAGCGCTATGGTCTCAACCTGAGCCGCGGCGACAAGCGGTCGATGGATGCCGGACTGGTCTATCTTGCGTTGCAGGCCGAGCAGGCCGAGGCGGGCGTGGTCTATAACACCGATGGTCGCATCCAAGCCTTCGGGCTGCGGGTATTGCAGGACGACCTGCATTATTTCCCCGCCTACAATGTGGCCCCCATCGTCCGCAGCGACTATCTGGCGGCGCATCCTGATCTGGCGCCGTTGCTGAAGGCGCTGACCGATACGCTGGATGAAAGCACCATGCGTCGCCTCAACGGCAGCGTCGACGTCGAAGGGCGCTCGGTGTCTCAGGTCGCACGTGACTATCTTGTTCAGCAGCATCTGCTTTAAGGCTTTTACATGACGCTTATCAATGCACTGCTCAACATGGACTGGTACCAGGTCGGTATCTTGACCGTGCAGCACCTTCTGATGGTCGGTGCCGCGGTACTGCTTGCCGTGATCATCGGCGTTCCCCTCAGCGTGCTGTGCGTCAGACTGCGTTGGCTGGCCGCTCCCATCATGTCGATCGCGACGATGATGATTACGCTGCCCGCCATCGCACTGTTCGGGATCATGATGCCGTTCTATGCCCGCTATGGCATGGGGCTAGGAGCGGCCCCCGCGATCTCTGCCGTCTTCATCTATTCGCTGCTGCCCATTATCCGCAATACGTACCTCGCGCTGTGCGGGGTGGATGACAGTATCAAGGAAGCGGGGCGCGGTATCGGCATGACTTACTGGCAGCGGTTGTTCATGGTGGACATTCCCATTGCCGTGCCTTCCATCATGAGCGGTATCCGTACGGCCGTCGTCATGGACATTGGCACCATGACCATCGCTCCCGTCATCGGGGCTGGAGGCTTGGGGCTATTGATCACCAACGCCATTGGACAGAGCAACAAGGTGCAGATATTCATTGCGGCGATCATCGTCACGCTGCTGGCCATTATCGTTGACATTATTCTTCACCAGATTCAGAACCTGCTGACTTCCAAGGGAATTCGTGCATGATCGAACTTGATTCGCTGACCAAGCAGTTTCGCCAGAAACAAGGGCTGACGACTGCCGTCGACCACGTCAACATGACCGTCAAAAGCGGCGAGATGTGCGTATTCCTTGGCCCTTCGGGCTGTGGGAAAACCACAACGCTGAAGATGATCAACCGCCTGATCGAGCCGACTTCCGGTCGTATCCTGATTGATGGTAACGACACGCGCGGCATCGACAAGGTCGAACTGCGCCGCTCGCTGGGGTATGTCATTCAGCAGGTCGGTCTGTTCCCCAATATGACCATCAAAGACAACATCATGGTGGTGCCTAAGCTGCTGGGGTGGGACAAGAAGCGCATGCACGAACGTGCTTGCGAGCTGATGTCGATGGTGGCGCTGGAGCCTTCGCGCTACCTATCGCGCTACCCGAACGAACTGTCGGGTGGGCAGCAGCAACGCATTGGGGTGATCCGAGCGCTGGCCGCTGATCCGCCCTTGCTGCTGATGGACGAACCGTTCGGTGCCATCGACCCGATCAACCGCAGCGCCATTCAGGATGAGTTCCTGATGATGCAGCGGCAGCTGCGCAAGACGGTCATTATGGTCAGCCATGATATTGACGAAGCGCTCAAGCTGGCGGACAAGATCGCGATGTTCCGCGATGGTCGCCTGGTGCAGTTCTCAACCCCGGATGAGCTGTTGGCGCGTCCGGCTGACGAGTTTGTCGCGACCTTTACGGGCGGTGACAGCACCCTCAAGCGGCTGTTGCTGGTGGCGGCGGGCGATGCGGTGAGCGAGCCGATCTCGGTATCGCGCAGTACACCAATTGCCGACGTGCGCCGCTTGATGGATGACCACGAGCGTCGCCATATTGTGATCGTCGATGAACACGGCAAGGCGCAAGGGCAGGTTCGTCGTCAGGATATTAAAGGCGTGCTGGAAGACCGTCCGGTAGGTGAGTACCGCCAGCCGCTGGCCGTCACGAGCCAGTGGGACGATAACCTGCGCGTACTGTTGTCGCGTATGTATGAGTACAACATCGATTGGGTGCCCGTGCAGGATGAAAACGAGCGCTTTATCGGTGAGATCAGTCAGGATTCGATCATTGCGCTACTGAGCACCCAGCGCTGAGCGTTGATGGCCGCACAATAAAACGAACAGCGCGGCCGCTGCTATCGAGAGCTTGCCATGTGCCTGAATGTGTTATCCATACCCGCTGCAACCATCACTCCCTGCTCATCCATCGGCGTAGCAGAAGCCTGCTTGCTGTTGCTGGCTGACCCCGAATGGGACCAGATCGCACGCTATCTGAACGATAGCCACTGTCTGGTCATGAAGGAAGGGAACGAGAGCGTGGGTATCGTGGCGATTATGGCCGTGCAGCCAGGCGTGATGGAGCTCATGAACGTAGCCGTGCGGCCCGACTGCCAAGGGCGAGGCTATGGCCGTCAGTTAGTAACGGCGGCACAGGCATACGCCCAGCGGCAAAGTGCCGTTTCGGTTGAAGTGGGCACCGGTGATTCCAGTCTTGGCGCGTTAGCGCTCTATCAGCGCTGCGGGTTTACGATCAAGGCGATCGACAAGGACTACTTCCTGCGCCATTACAGTGCTCCCATCTATGAAGAGAACCGGCAGTGTCGGTCGCGCATCACCTTGTCATGGGTGGCGCGCGGGTACCAGCACGGTTTGGGTCGATGACGGACCGGCGCCGCAACGGGGGGCGCTTTCTTCAGCGGCAATAGCGTATTCAGGCGCACATACCCTTTCTGTTCACCGATCTGATCCAGCGTTCTGGCGTCGTAGAAAGCGACGTATGCCCATTCCTTGTTGACCGTGTGTAGTTTAGCCAGCAGCGTATCGCTGCCTATCGGGATCGTATTGGCCGCGCTATCGTCAGGGGCCGCCTTCAGGAAGATATCTTTCTGGTTGGGGGACAGTCGATAGAACGTCAGGTAAGGGTGGCGTTCTCCACAGTTGATGAACTTCTCATCCGTGGTCGTGTCGGCAAGCCCTGATGACATGTCCGGTACAAACGATGACAGCTGGGTGGTCTTATAGGCCGACGTGCACTCGAAGGCTTTCGTCAGGCTGGGCACGGTAAGCGTTCCCGGCTGGTTGAGGTAACCTTCCTTGTTCTGAAAGAACTCGGTGGGTACGTACGAAAAGTGCTTGGTGATAAACGTACGGTTCTTCTTGTCCTGCTTGTCGACAGGCACGTCGACCACCATGGTGGGGGCGGAGCCATCGTTGTGAACGATGTAGCGCATTTTCAGTTGAGACGTGATCTTGGTGGCGTCCTTATTCCACTCGCTCTGCCAGTAAGCCTGCAACACACCGTCATTTAGCGTGTGCTGTGCAAAAGCCGTTGATGAACTCAGCAAAAGCGTTGCCGCCAAGAGGAAAGAAGCTTTTTTCTTCATGTCCGCCCCGTCATAAGAGTACACGCCCTTTTACCAGAGCCACTGGTAAAAGGGGCAAGGAAGCCCGCGGAAACGGCACGCCCCACCGTGAGGGCGGTAAGTCCGGCGGGTTTCACTGGGTATTGTGTACGCTATATCGGCCGCAGCTTCGAGATGATAAGTGGCTGTTTTTCTAGTCTACGGGCGTCAGGTCTTTCAGCCTTATATACCCTTTAGTTTCTGGATAGCGGATCGGGATGTCGTTGCTGTACAGCGATGCATATATCCATTCACTGTTGATGGACTTGATTCTCGTGATCAGTTCTCCTTCCCTTAAGGAATGAACGATGCGGCCACCTTCATTGGGTGCGCTCTTTAGAGCGGTCGATACGCCTTCCTTCACAGCGTAAGACGCCACGTAGGGATGGCGGTCCCCGCAGCCTGCAAACTCTTCATCCTTCAATGTGTCTTGGTCTGAAATAGGGGAGTGATGATCGGCGGTGAACGAGATCAGACGCGCTTCATAATAGAGCGAATCGCACTCCACATAGCGCCGTACGCGGGGAACAATCGCTGTGCCCGGTTGATTGGCGTAGCCTTCCTTGTAGGTGAAGAACGTGTCTGGAAGATGATCGAAGTGTTGGTGGATGAACGCCTCAAGTGACGCTTCTGATGCCGTCGTATGAATATCAATAATCCGTCTTGGCTGATCATCATCACGGTGGTCGATGTAACGTATCTGCAGGTCGGGCTGGTATTCGCGAGTGTCAACATCCCAGTAGGGGCGCCAGTAGGCCTGTAGGGTACCGTTGGAAAGCCGTTCATCCGCAACGGCTAAACTGCTTGAGAATATAAGTAATAGTAACGTGAGTAATCGTCTTGGCATGATGTTTTCCCTGAAGGTTAGTGTAGTGGCGGCGCTTTGGTGTTTTTAATTTTTGTGGCGTGTTGGTGATATTTTAATACTTTATTTATGTCAGCGTATTGTTTCGTAAGGTTTTTATTGATTGATATGAACGATGGTTGGTACTTAGAGGCTGTTTCATAACCGGAGCGATCGCCTCTACCCTTTCTAAACTAGACGGTTTCTAGCGCAAGGTTGTGGTTTGCCGTCCCTTCAATGGCATGGGTATTGACGTTATGAAAAACGCTCTTATAAGAGTGTGGCGTAGTGTGATTTGGATGCGGTGTGTTATTGGTGGTGATATTACCGCAGCCAAGTTCGATATCGGGTAATAAGACCATTATTTGCATGGTGGTTTGGAAAGCAGTTAAAAGGCCGTGGAGCGAATGCTCCACGGCCTCTCTGTATCAAAAACGTCGGTTGCCTTAACCGTTCGCTTTTTCGTCCAGCTTCTCGCGCAGCAGTGTGTTGACCTGCTGCGGGTTGGCGGTGCCGCGTGATGCCTGCATCGCCTTGCCCACGAAGAAGCCGATCATCTTGCCGCGCTTGTCCGGTTCGGCAGCGCAGTACTGTTCGACCTGCGTCGGGTTAGCGGCCAGCACGTCGTCGATCATGGCGGCCAGTGCACCAGTATCGGTGACCTGTTTCAGACCGTGTTTTTCGATCAGTTCGTCCGCTGTTGCACCTTCGCCGTTCCACAACGACTGGAAGACCTGTTTGGCTGCCTTGCCGTTGATGGTTTCATCCTTGACGCGTACCAGCAGACCGCCGAGCTGTTCTGCGCTGACCGGGCTAGAGGCGATGTCGAGGTTGTTGCGGTTGAGCTGAGCGGACAGGTCGCCCTGTACCCAGTTGGCGGCCAGTTTGGCGTCGTCGCAGATGTTCATGACCTGTTCGAAGTAGTCGGCCATGATGCGGGACGATGCCAAGATGCCTGCGTCATACTCGGACAGGCCCAGCTCGCTGGTGAAGCGATTGCGCTTGGCTTCCGGCAGCTCGGGCAGTGTGGCGCGCTGGCGTTCAATGTAGTCGTCGTCGAGGATGACCGGCAGCAGGTCGGGGCAGGGGAAATAGCGGTAGTCGTTCGCTTCTTCCTTAGTGCGCATGCTGCGGGTTTCGTCGGCATCCGGATCATACAGGCGCGTTTCCTGTACCACCTTGCCGCCGTCTTCGATCAGGTCGATCTGGCGTTCAACTTCGTGGGCGATGGCGCGCTCGACGAAGCGGAATGAGTTGACGTTCTTGATCTCGGCACGGGTGCCAAATTCAGGCTGGCCTACCGGGCGGACGGACACGTTGACGTCGCAGCGCATCGAGCCTTCGGCCATGTTGCCGTCGGAAATGCCCAGATACGTAACCAGCGTGTGGATCGCGTGCAGATAAGCGGAGGCTTCCTTCGCGGAACGCATATCCGGTTCGGATACGATTTCCAGCAGCGGTGTGCCTGCACGGTTGAGGTCGATGCCGGTCATGCCCGTGAAGTCTTCGTGCAGGGATTTACCCGCATCTTCTTCGAGGTGGGCATGGTGAACGCGGATACCCTTGCGTGAGCCGTCTTCGAGTGTGATCTCGATGACGCCAGCACCCACGGTTGGCTCTTCCATCTGGGTCGTCTGATAGCCTTTCGGCAGGTCAGGGTAGAAGTAGTTCTTACGTTCGAAGACGGCACGCTTCGAGATGTCGGCTCCGATGGCCAGACCGAAACGTACCGCCATCGCGACGGCTTCTTCGTTCAGTACGGGCAGCGATCCCGGCATCCCCAAATCGACGATGCTCGCCTGAGTGTTCGGTTCTGCACCGAATGCGGTGGATGAACCTGAGAATATTTTGGAGCGGGTCGCAAGCTGAACGTGCACTTCGAGCCCGATCACGGTTTCCCATTGCATGGCGGTATCCTTTTCCTATCAGTCGAGCGTCGGACGACGTGTGTGCCAGTCGGTGTTCTGCTGGAAGACGTGAGCCGTGTTCAGCAGGCGTGATTCACCGAAGTGCGGGCCGAGAATTTGAAGGCCTACCGGCAGTCCGTCGGTGAAGCCGACCGGAACGCTAATGCCCGGAATACCCGCCAGGTTGATGGCAATGGTGTATATGTCGCCCAAGTACATCTGGATCGGGTCGCTCTGCTGACCGATACCGAAGGCAGGGGTCGGGGCGGCGGGGCCCATCAGGACGTCGACCTTCTCGAAGGCGTCGATGAAGTCCTGGCGAATCAGGCGGCGAACGCGCTGTGCCTTGCGGTAGTAGGCGTCATAGAAGCCTTCAGACAGCGTATGCGTACCCATCAGGATGCGGCGCTTGACCTCTTCACCGAACCCTTCCGCGCGTGAGCGCAGATACATGTCGATGAGGTCTTTCGGGTCATCGCAGCGATGGCCGAAACGAACACCGTCATAGCGAGACAGGTTGGAAGAGGCTTCCGCCGGTGCGATGACGTAATAGGTCGGGATGGCCAGACGCGTATGCGGCAGGCTCACTTCGACGACGGTTGCGCCCAGTGCTTCGTAGGTACGGATCGCTTCGCGAACGACTTTCTCAACGCCAGCATCCAGACCTTCGCCAAAGTACTCGACGGGCAGACCGATGCGCAGACCTTTCAGCGGTTTATCCAGCTCTGCGGTGTAGTCAGGAACCTCTTGGTTTACGCAGGTGGAGTCGCGCTGATCGTGGCCGGCAATGACGTTCATCAGCAGCGCACAGTCTTCGGCGGTGCGTGCCATCGGGCCGGCTTGATCGAGGCTGGAGGCATAAGCGATGATGCCGTAGCGAGAGACACGACCGTAGGTCGGTTTCAGACCGGTGATACCGCAGAAGGACGCTGGCTGGCGGATGGAACCGCCGGTATCGGTACCCATAGCCGCAGGAACGAAGCCTGCTGCGATGGCCGCAGCAGAGCCGCCTGAGGAGCCGCCCGGTACATGGTCGAGGTTCCACGGGTTGTGTACCGGCCCGAAGAAACTGTTTTCGTTGGAAGAGCCCATCGCGAACTCATCCATATTGGTCTTCCCGAGGCTGACGGTGCCGGCGGCTTTCAGGCGCTCGACCACAGTTGCGTCATAGGGAGAGACGAAATTATCCAGCATGTGCGAGGCACACGTGGTGAGGACGTCCTTGGTGCAGAAGATGTCCTTCAGGGCGATAGGGGCACCGGTCAGTGCGCCCGCTTCACCACGCGCACGAGCGGCGTCGGCTGCGTCGGCGGCTTCGAGCGCCTCGTCACGCGTGACGGTGATGAAGCTGTTGATCTTTTCATCGTGCTGTTCGATGCGGTCCAGCAGCGCCTTAGTCAGCTCGCTGCTCTTGAGTTCGCCCGAGGCAAGGCCGCGGGCCATCTCGGCAAGGGTCATGTCTAGCATGCGTCAATCTCTCGTCTGCGTGTGCCAGAGCACATAATCACTGGGGCTAGGCGCAGAAAATAGGAAATAAGGTGGCCAGGCGACGCGATTACTCGACGACGCGCGGCACCAGGAAGAGCCCATCGGCAACGGCAGGCGCGCAGGCCTGGAAGTCGTCGCGATGATTGGTTTCCGTGACTTCGTCGCGGCGCAACGGCTGAAGGGCATCCAGCGGATGCGCCAGCGGTTCGATGCCATCCGTATCCACGGAAGCCAGCTGATCGGCCATGTCGAGGATGTGAGAAAGATCGTCGACATAGCGGGCGGCCTCTGCTTCGGAGACCCCTATGCGTGCGAGGTACGCAGCGCGTGACACGTCTGCAAGTTCAATCGCCATGGAATTCCTGTCCTGGAATGTTGTCAGTCTCTAGGTGTCAATCTTGCCCAGCGTAAGGGTGTAAATGATGCGCTATAGTAAGAAAAGACGCGCATCTTGCCCTTTATGTGGTGAGTTCACACTCTATATCTCATGTGTGTGACAAGGTATCATATTCTAACATGCTCGGCAGGTAAGCCCGCTTGCCGCTCAGTGGGTGCGATGTTAACGTTTGCTCCGCACCCGTTTCCGGTCAGTACGCCAGGTACCAAATTCGATGTTTAAACGTCTTCGTGGGCTGTTTTCCAGCGATCTAGCGATCGACCTGGGCACGGCCAATACCCTGATTTATGTTCGCGGTCGAGATATCGTTCTCGACGAGCCCTCCGTAGTGGCCATCCGTCAATCCGGCAACATGCAGACCGTTGCAGCCGTCGGTCTGGATGCCAAACGCATGCTGGGGCGTACACCCGGTAACATCACGGCGATTCGGCCGATGAAGGACGGCGTCATTGCCAACTTCACCGTTACCGAACAGATGTTGCAGCATTTCATTCGTAAGGTACATGAAAGTACCTTCATCAAGCCCAGCCCTCGCGTGCTGGTCTGCGTGCCCTGTATGTCCACTCAGGTGGAACGGCGTGCGATCAAGGAATCCGCTGAAGGCGCTGGTGCGCGTGAAGTGTTCCTGATCGAAGAACCGATGGCTGCTGCTATCGGTGCCGGCCTGCAGGTCGAAGAAGCGCAGGGGTCGATGGTGGTGGATATCGGTGGTGGTACGACCGAAATCGCGATCATTTCACTGTCCGGTGTCGTCTATTCTGAATCCGTGCGTGTGGGCGGTGACCGTTTCGACGAAGCCATCACCTCCTATGTGCGTCGTCATTATGGCAGCCTGATCGGTGAAGCCACTGCCGAACGCATCAAGGAAGAGATTGGCTGTGCCTATCCGGGGACCGAGCTGCGCGAGATCGACGTGCGTGGCCGCAACCTGGCCGAAGGTGTGCCGCGTAGCTTCACGCTGAACTCCAACGAGATTCTTGATGCGTTGCAGGAACCGCTGGCCGCAATCGTAGCGGCCGTGAAGAGCGCCCTAGAGCAGTCTCCGCCCGAACTGGCGTCCGATATCGCTGAATGTGGTCTGATGTTGACCGGCGGTGGCGCACTGCTGCGTGATATCGATCGCCTGCTCGCAGAAGAAACCGGTCTGCCCGTCAGCATTGCGGAAGACCCGTTGACCTGCGTTGCACGCGGTGGCGGTAAGGCGCTCGAGATGATCGATCAGCACGCGTTCGATCTGTTCTCTTCTCAGTAAGCGCATGAACCCTGACGGTATGCGGGATGGCTGTATACGGCCCGCATACACGTTGCGTCACGCCCAAGCCTGCAGCGCGGTTCGTCCGTCTGCAGGTTACGTGTTTCTACAGGACCCTGCCTCACAGAGCACCGCTTGGCGCGGTCGCCGTGCAGGACAGTCAGGCAAGGAGGGCTGAGTATCAAGCCTTTGTTCATTCATGGCCCCGCCCCGGGCTATCGTATGGCGCTATGTGTCGTCCTGTCGTTCGTAATGATGTTGTCCAGCCGCATTGCGGGGGATGACTGGATGGCCAGCGTTCGAACGCAGCTGTCGACGCTGGTGTCCCCGATTCAATGGTTGGTCAGCATGCCGGGCAAGGGCGTCAGCTGGGCATCTGTCTCGCTGTCGTCGCAGACATCGCTGATCGACCAGAACCGGCAGCTGAGTGATGAGCTGCTGGAAAAGAAAGTGCGCTTGCAGCGCATGCAGACACTCGAAGCCGAAAACGCCCAGCTGCGTGATCTGCTCAAGGCGCGTCCGCGGCGTGATATCGACTACATGATGGCCGAACTGGTCATGCTCGATAACGATCCCTATCGCCAGCAGATGATTATTGATCGCGGTGAAGGGGACGGGGCCTATATCGGGCAGCCTGTCATTGATGCGTCCGGTGTGGCTGGCAAGGTAATCGAAGTGTCACGCTTCACCAGTCGCGTCCTGCTGATCAACGATATTCAGCAGGCAGTGCCGATCCAGGTCGTGCGCAACGGGTTGCGCTTTATCGTGCAGGGCACGGGCGATCCCGATGGCTTGCAGGTGCTGCATGTTCCGAACAATGCCGATATACGGCCGGGCGATCTGCTGGTGACGTCGGGGCTGGGCGGTGAATTTCCCGCCGGCTACCCTGTTGCCACAATCAGCGATGTACAGAACAGCACCAATGGGCCGTTCGCACAGGTCGATGCCCGTTCGGCTTCGCACTTGGAACGCAGCCGTCATTTCCTGATGCTGTTTGCCCACAATCTGCCTGATGAAGCGCTGACCCAAGTGCGCTTGAGTCCGGCGGCGTTATCAGCGGTGAACATGGTGCTGAAACAACCAGGAGAGGTGCTTCATGCCCGGTGATACGACAGTAGCCTGGCGTCCGCTTGTGTGGGCCAGTCTGCTGGTGGCGCTGGTGCTACAGGTCATGCCGATGCCCGAAAGCTGGCTGCTGTGGCGGCCGTGCTGGCTGGGCATGGTGCTGATTTACTGGTGTCTGGCGCGGCCCTCCAACGTTGGTGTGCTGCACGGCTTTGTGTTCGGGCTGATGCTGGATCTGCTGGACGGGCGTCCGCTCGGCGAGTACGCGTTGATCCACTCGCTGCTGGCTTTTCTGACGCTGGTGCTCTATCAGCGACTGCGCGTCTATTCCATTTGGCAGCAGGCGCTGATGGTCATGCTGATGCTGGGCATCGTGCTCCTGCTGGATCAGTGGCTGCGGGTGGCTATGGATGTCGATGTACTGCGCATCCAAGCTACTATGGCGGCGGTCGTGAGCGGTCTGCTCTGGCCGTGGATCCGCACCCTGCTAAGCACGCTCCAGCGGCGCTGGCTGTAGCGTTGCCTTGCTGCGCACCTCATCATAATGCCTTCCTTACCTCTATTCCTTGCGTCCGGCTCTCCACAGCGTCTTCAGCTGTTGGAGCAGCTGGGCATGCAGGTCGCCGCTCAGCATGCCCCCGATGTGGATGAGCGCCATCTTCCCGATGAATCATTGATGGATTATGTCTGTCGCGTCACTCGGCTAAAGGCTGAGGCGGGGATGCGTCACTTTGCCCATGGCTGCATCGTTGCGGCTGATACCGCCATGCTGTGCGACGGGCGGGTACTGGGCAAGCCTCGCGATGCCGATGATGCCATTGCCACGTTGATGCGGCTGTCCGGCCGTACGCACGAGGTGATGACGGCGGTGTGCGTTGCCGGTCCAGTGGGCCTACTCGACGTTAGTGTAACGACCGGAGTGTCATTCCGAGAGATATCGTATGCTGAAGCAGAAGCATACTGGTTGACCGGCGAGCCAAGTGGCAAGGCCGGCAGCTATGCCCTGCAAGGGCGGGGCGGCCAGTTCGTGGCGCGCATCTCTGGCAGCCCCAGTGCCGTCATCGGTCTTCCTCTCGCAGAAACCGCGCTGTTGCTGCGTCAGCAAGGGCTTGATCCACTGGCATAATGGGTGGCATGTCGCATGCGGTTCATTTATGCGCATGTTCCCTATAGACTGGAAGAAACGGGTTCGCTGTGGCGAACGACCATCCTATGTCTTGTTTCACGAAGCACTCGACGCGGGGTGCGGCCCTGCAGGCCGTATCCGTCGGGCTTCTGTGTCTGAATAATCGGGGTGATTCATGAGTGGCGAGGTGCTCATCAACCTGACGCCAATGGAGACGCGTGTTGCACTGGTCGAACATGGCGTCCTTCAGGAGGCGGCCATTGAGCGGCACCACCGTCAGGGGATCGTCGGCAACATCTATAAGGGCAAGGTGGTTCGCGTGCTTCCCGGCATGCAGGCCGCCTTCATCGATATCGGGCTAGAGCGCGCGGCGTTCATTCACGTCAAGGAAGTGGCTGCACAGCAGCTGCATGCCGATCAGATCCCCCCCATCCAGACGCTGTTGCATGAAGGACAGCGGCTGGTGGTGCAGGTGGTCAAGGATCCCATTGGCACAAAAGGGGCGCGTCTGACCACGCACCTCTCACTGCCTTCCCGCTACATGGTGTATATGCCAGGGGCTTCCCACCTTGGCGTGTCCCAGCGCATCAAGGATGAGGCGACCCGCGAGCGGCTGCGCCAAACTATCGAAGCACTGCGTGCACCGTGGGGCGATCTGCTATCGGGCGGTTTTATCGTAAGAACGGCGGCCGAGGCGGCCGATGACGAAGCGCTGGCGCTGGACATGCAGTTCTTGGCTCATCTGTGGCGCAAGCTGTCGGAGCGGCGCATTGAACAGCATGCGCCCTCGCTTCTCTATTACGATCAGCCGCTGTTCCTGCGCGTGCTGCGTGATCTGATGCGCGATGACGTTGAGCGCGTGCGCGTCGACTCGCGTGAAAATTTCGAGAAGCTCAAGCAGTTCGCCGAAGACTACATTCCCGCGCTGTCCGAGCGCATTGAGCACTACACCGGCGATCGGCCGATCTTCGAGATGTACAGTGTCGAGGACGAGTTGCAGAAGGCGCTTGAGCGCAAGGTGCCACTCAAGTCGGGAGGCTACCTGATCCTCGATCAGACTGAAGCGATGACCACCATCGACGTCAATACGGGCGGCTATGTGGGCTATCGCAATCTCGAAGACACCATCTTCCGTACCAACCTTGAAGCGGCACAGGCCATTGCGCGCCAGCTGCGGCTGCGCAACCTGGGCGGCATCATCATCATCGACTTCATCGACATGGCGTCAAGTGAACACCAGCGCCAAGTCATCCGTACCCTTGAGAAAGCGCTGGAACACGACCTTGCCCGCACCAAGTTGTCCGGCGTGACCGAACTGGGACTTGTACAGGTTACGCGCAAGAGAACGCGTAAAAGTCTTGAACAGACCTTGTGCGAACCTTGTCAGACATGTCGAGGGCGCGGCACGCAGAAAACCGCAGAGACGCTATGCTATGAGATCCTGAGGGAAATTGTGCGCATCAATCGTCTGAGCCGGGCCAGTGGCTATCTGGTACTGGCGTCGACGTCGGTGGTCGAGCGCTTCCTCAACGACACTGCGCCTGCGGTAGCCGAGCTGGAGGCCTTCATTGGTCTGCCGGTGCGGTTCCAGGCCGAAAGCCACTATTATCAGGAGCAGTACGACATCGTACTGGGGTAGGTCGATGCGGGTATCCCGAATCCTGTTACGCTGCGGGCTGGCGCTGATCGCGTCGCTCGTACTGATCATCGTGCTGCTGCTCGTCAGTTTGCACGTCGCGCCGTGGCATTTTCGGGATGTCGATCTGGCTTCTTGGCGTCGTTATCTCCCAATTCCCGAACAGTTGGACGGCCATGCCGATGAGCTGGTGGTATCGCTCAAGGGCAGCACGCTGGGCATACAGGTCAGCCAGCTGACGCTTGAAGATGCATCTACGCATCATCAGGCGGTATCGCTGGCGCAGGCCGACGCGCAGCTCAATCTGTGGCATGCCATGACGGGCGGTGCGGTAGTGAGCGCACTGCACGCCAGTCAGCCTCATATTGCACTTCAACAGCAGCCGGATGGTCAGTGGCTGCTGATCTCTTCTTCTTCCAAGGATGACCATGACGACGCTGAGGCGCTGAGCTGGGATCGCATTGATCAATGGCTGGAACAGTTGCGTCCTGCCGATGTGGCCGTCGACGATCTCCGCGTTACCTTGCAAGGTCTGCAGCGAACGATGGTGTTCGAGCTGCCCTCGCTGTCGTCCAGTCATTCCGCTACCGGTGATGTTCACTGGCAGGCTGCCGTGCGTCAGCAGGGCGACGATGCTGCGTTGGCGCAGCTGTCGCTGGTTACCACCAGTACCCGCGGCGCGCCGTGGCAGGTGGGCATTGACGTGGATGGTCGTCAAGCGGGTGAGCTGCTGACACTGCTGGGCAGCGGTCGCCACTATCAGGTGGGTTTGCAGGGTAGCGTCAGGCTGGCCGCTACATGGGCCGACCATCGTCTCCGCGATGCTTCTGCGGCAGTGGATATTCCTTCTTTCATGGTATTGCGTGAAGACGTAGTGCCGCGCCAGTGGGCCTCGGGGCGTCTGGCTCTGAACGGTCAGTTGCATTGGGACGGTCAGGCATGGCAAGGGCAGTTGCAGGATATGCTGCTCCAACATCGCGACAGCAAAAATGGATTGGGGCCATCGCAGCTGCCGTCAACGGCCACGCTGAAAGGTGATGCGCGCTCGCTGGTCATGCAGTTTCCCGCGTTCGATATCACGGATTTGTCGATGGTATGGCCGATGCTGCCTTCCTCGGCGGGGCTGCGCAGCGGTCTGACACAGCTTGATCCACGCGGCCACGTAGCGGCTTTGTCGCTGACGTTTGACGGTACGCACGGCGTCAGTGTTGACGCTCAGCTTCAGCAGGCGCGCGTTTCGGGCTGGGACAATATTCCTGTTCTGGGGCCTTTCGACGGCCAACTGCAGACCGATACACGTAACGGGACACTGGATGTGACCCTTGCGCCGGGCGCGACTTTTTCCTTGCCGAGTATTTTCCCACGTGAATGGACGTTGTCGCAGGGGCATGCCCGTCTGGCTTGGCAGCGAGAAAACGACAGCGACTGGCGCCTCAAGATCGATCCGATCGACATCGTGCGTGATGGCGCAACGCTTCAGGGATCACTGTCGCTTTGGGCTCCGGACCGAGGCGAAGGCGCATTCAGCATGACGCTCGATGCGCAGAATGCCGTGGTCAAGGACAGCCGGGACTGGCTGCCGACGCAGGCCTTGCCGCCTGCACTGGGAGAGTGGCTGGCGACCAACATTCACCGTGGGCGCGTTAATCGTGCGCACATTGCGTTGTCGATGCCGCTGGAAGATGAGCTGGCTAAGCTGGAGCGCCCGCTGGGAGCGAAGACCGAGCATCACCTGAGTTCTGATTTGTCGTTTGATCTGCAGGATGTTGAGCTGGCCTATCTGCCGGGCTGGCCGGCGTTGACGAACGTTGCGGGACATCTGGACTATCGCGATGAACGTATGGTGGCGCGTATCGATAGTGCCACGTTATTGGGACTGGTCGGGCGACAGGCTGAAGCACGCTATGCAGACGACCGTCTGACCGTACATTCGCCCGTAACCGGCGATACAGGCGCGCTGCTTCGTGTGCTCAAGCAGGCGGCATTGTCACCCTCACTGAAGAAGACGATCGCACCGTGGCAGGCCCGCGGACCGTTACAGGCCACGCTGGATGTTGACGTGCCGTTTGAAGAGGGCAAGCCGGTCAAGGTCGAGGCGAGCGGGCGGATCCAGCGCGGTCAGCTGGACATTCAACCGCATGATCTGAATATTCGCGATATCGATGGTACGGCGCGCTTCTCGCTGATAGGGGATCAGACGCGCCTGACGGCCGACGCCAAGGGCAGTGCGTTCGGCGGACCCGCTCACGCTACGCTGGCGTTCAAGGATGCCGACGGAGATATTCGTGTCGAGGGCAAAGCCGATGCACAAGTGGCGCTGGATTGGCTTGCATTTCGTGGCTTGGCACCGGATACACATGGTCAGACATCCTACCGCGCGCTGCTGGAAATCGGTGATGTCACACGCTTGCTGATCGACAGTACTCTGGAGGGGGTGACCCTGCCGTTGCCCGCTCCTCTGGGCAAGCAGGCTGATGAAGCGGCACCGCTTAAGATCGATATGGACCTGACCCACGGTGACGGCAGTGCGCTGATCGACCGACGACTGTGGGCCCGCTGGCGCAACGACATGACTCAGGGGCAGTTGTGGGTCGAGCATTGGCCGCTAGTGCGCCAGCCGTGGGATGACAGCCCCGGCTGGACGGTGCACTGGACCACGCCGAGCGTGGCTATTGATGAGTGGATGCCTGCGATCAAGGCGCTCGACATGACGGCCGTCGGACACCAGGACAGCACGACGTCAACGTCGGACAGCAGTGCGGCAGCACCCGCCATCCGCCGCCTGCTGGTCGACACGCCGTGCATTGCGCTGAATCAGCAGTGCCTTGGACAAGTGCGCCTCAACGGTAATGCCGATGAGCGCGGCCTGTGGCGCATAGACGCCACGGGAAATCTGATGAACGGTCGCCTGACGTGGCTACCAGGATCGAAGGATCAGTTCGATTTGGCGCTGGATACCCTGTCGTTGGATGGCATCACGGGGTTGATGCAATCCGAGCGTCAGCAGGAGGGCCACGAACTAACGGATGAAGTGTTCGCCATCCCACGACCCCACGTCGATCCCGTAGCGCTGCCGGAAACGCTAGAGAATGTGCCCAATGGTACGCTGCGCATTGCGAAGATTTTGCTGAAAGGGCAGGCTGTCGGAGATCTGACGGCACACTGGCAGACGACAGCAGACATGCTGTCGCTAGACAGCATGAAACTGGCCTTTAAAGGTTCGGTGCTGAATATGTCTGGGCGCTGGATGAAGGCGGGCAAAGCCAGTGTTACCCAAGGCAAGGCTCATCTCGATCTGGGCGACTTCGCTGAGCTGTTGGCGGCGTTCGGGCAGCCAGAGGTGGTGCATACCACGCAAGGCGGTACGATCGACATGGCCTTTGCATGGCCGGGGGCGCCGTGGCAGCCTACGCTCGGTACCGCGACGGGGTCGCTGGATGCTAACGTCAAGGCAGGACGCTTTATGAGCATCGACTCCACGTCGGTGCGCATGGTTGGGTTGCTCAATCTCAACAATATTCTGCGTCGCCTGCGGCTGGACTTCACGGACGTGATTCATTCGGGGACGGCCTTCAATAGTATCAAAGGCAGTGGTACCTTCAGTGATGGCATTCTGATCACGCGTGGCCCGGTCGAGATTGATGCTGCCGTGACGCATTTTTCTTCCGATGGCCAGATCGACCTGCTACAGCGTACGGTCAATCAGCGCGTCGGAGTGACCGTGCCCGTGATGCAAGGGCTACCGATCGCCGCGCTGCTAACCGGTCTGCCACAGCTCGGAGCCGTGCTGCTGGGCACCAACTGGCTCTTCGGTGACCAGTTCAATCAGCTGACCGAACTTCATTATCGGGTCGAGGGCTCGTGGGATGCCCCGACCTTTACACTGGAAACGACGCACTGATGCGTTCAGGCGTCCTTCCTTCGCAAGGATTTCGCTAATGACGGATACGCACAGACCCTCTGCCGACGATATGCTGCAGGAAGCCGAGCGTACCCTGTTGCTGCCGGGTGATCTTGATCTCGGCACGCTGGATGTGGCACTGGGCCACGCGATGGGGCCGGGCGTCGATCTGGCCGAACTGTTCTTCCAGAAAGGCTGGCAGGAGCACTGGTCGCTGGAAGACGGCGAAGTGCGTGATGCCAGCTACAGCATCGACAGCGGTGTCGGTGCGCGAGCCCTCGCCGGAGAGCGGACGGGCTTTTCCTATTCCAGTCGTATCGACGCAGCGGCGCTACGCGAGATCGGTCAGACCGCCTCCCGTATCGTCCGCAGTGGTCAGCAGGGAAGTGTCGCTGCGGCCCGCCCGTGTGCCTTCGATACCCGCTATGCAAGTGCTGATCCGCTGTCAGGGCTGACCGCCGATGACAAGGTGGCTTGGTTGAAAGAAGCGGACCGCATCGCACGTGCCTGCGATCCGAGCGTCAAGCAGGTCAGCGTATCGCTTTCCGCATCTTACGAAGTGATTCTGGTGCGTGCCAGCGATGGCACGCTGGCGGCAGATATTCGCCCGATGACCCGTTTCAACGTCTCGGTTATTGCGGTACGCAACGGCCGTCGCGAACGCGGCAGTGCGGGTGGTGGTGGCCGCTTCGATCTAGCGACGCTGCGTGCTCGCGGGGTGGCCGAGCGCTATGCGCGTTCTGCCGTCAAGGAAGCACTGACCAATATGGACGCCGTGGCAGCTCCCGCCGGTACGCTGCCGGTAGTGCTGGGCAACGGCTGGCCGGGTATTCTGCTGCACGAAGCGGTGGGTCATGGGCTAGAAGGTGACTTCAACCGTCGTGGCAGCTCGGTCTTCTCGGGGCGCATTGGTGAACAGGTCGCCGCAAAGGGCGTTACGATCGTCGACGACGCCACGCCGCTTGACTGCCGTGGCTCGCTGTCAGTAGACGACGAAGGAACGCCGGGGCAGTGCACGCCGCTGATCGAAGACGGCATTCTGGTCGGCTACATGCAGGACAAGTTGAACGCGCGTCTGATGGGCATGGCCCCCACCGGTAACGGTCGTCGTGAATCCTATGCATCGTTGCCCATGCCGCGCATGACCAATACCTGCATGCTCGGGGGTGACTATGCGCCGGAAGAAATCATTGCCAGCGTCAAGCATGGGCTGTACGCCACCAGCTTTGGGGGTGGGCAGGTCGACATCACGTCTGGGCAGTTCGTCTTTTCTGCCAGCGAAGCGTGGCTGATCGAAGACGGCAAGATCACCACGCCCGTCAAAGGTGCCACCCTGATTGGCAGTGGGGCAGAGGTGATGCGCCAGGTCTCGATGATTGGTAACGACTCGGCCATGGACGAGGGCGTCGGAGTCTGCGGCAAGCAAGGGCAGTCCGTGCCGGTCGGGGTCGGGCAACCAACGCTCAAGCTGGACGCACTCACCGTAGGTGGGACGCAAGCATAATAACGATGATGCAGGGCACCTTCTCAGGTGCCCTGTTCTGTTATGGCGCAGCGCTTGCTAGCAAGATGACAGGCGGATGCGCAGTGCCCGAGCTGCTCACTGATGGGCGGCCGGCAACAACAACAACGCAGTGCAACGTGTTCATCATCCAGAGATCTACAGGTTATCGGTCTCTTCACGCTCAAGGGAGAATGCTGTGGTAGAAAAGCGTATCGGCTCGGACATCGAGATCGCTCAGCAGGCGGCCATGAAACCCATCGGTGAGATTGCGGCTCAGCTCTCGCTGTCGGAACAAGAATGGATGCCGTATGGGCACTACAAGGCCAAGCTGTCGATCGATATTCTGGAACGCCTGAAAGATGCGCCTGATGGCCAACTGATTCTGGTGACCTCCATCAACCCGACACCGGCGGGTGAAGGCAAGTCGACCGTTACCGTCGGGCTGGGCCAGGCACTGAATCGTCTAGGCAAACGCGCCATCATTGCCCTGCGTGAACCCTCTCTGGGACCGAATATGGGGCTGAAGGGCGGCGCAGCAGGCGGCGGCTATTCCCAGGTCGTGCCCATGGACGAGCTCAATCTGCACTTCACGGGCGATATCCATGCCATCACGGCGGCCAATAACCTGCTGTCTGCGTTGATCGACAACCACCTGCACCAAGGCAATGCGTTGGGCATCGACCCTCGCCGTGTGGTCTGGAAGCGTGCCGTTGATCTTAACGATCGTGCACTGCGCCAGATTACGGTTGGTCTGGGCGGCCCGGCGAACGGCATTCCGCGTGAAGATGGTTTTCAGATCACGGTTGCCTCAGAGATCATGGCGGTTCTGTGTCTCGCCAATGGCCTTGATGACCTGCGTGAACGACTGGGGCGCATGGTCGTGGCGTGGACATGGGATCAGCGTCCGGTGCAGGTCAGCGACCTTGGTGCGCAAGGCGCGCTGACGCTGCTGCTCAAAGATGCCCTCAATCCTAACCTGATCCAGACCCTGGAGAACACGCCAGCACTGGTACACGGCGGTCCGTTTGCCAATATCGCCCACGGTTGCAATAGCCTGCTGGCAACCCGTATGGCGCTCAAGCTGGGCGATTACGTGGTCACCGAAGCGGGGTTCGGCGCGGATCTAGGGGCTGAAAAGTTCCTCGACATCAAGGCGCGCATGGGCGGCCTGTCACCGAAAGCGGTCGTCATTGTCGCCACGGCACGAGCGCTTAAGATGCACGGCGGTGTGGCGCGAGACCAGCTCGGCTATGAAGATGTCGAAGCGCTGGCGCGCGGGATGGAGAATCTCGAGAAGCATATCGAGACCATTAAGGCGTTCGGATTGCCGTTCGTGGTCGCCATCAACCGCTTCACCAGTGATACCGAGGATGAGCTGGCGTTCATCAACAGCTGGTGCGATGCGCGCGACTATCCTGTTGCTGAAAGTCGTGTCTGGGCGGAAGGTGGGGCGGGCGGTGAAACGCTAGCGAAAGAAGTGCTGGCGCTCATCAAGCAGCACAAGGGGCACTATCGCCCGCTGTATGACACCGCTGCGTCGATCGAAGACAAGCTGCAGACGCTGGTTACGCGCGTCTACGGTGGGAAAGGCGTCGAGTTTTCATCAAAGGCTGCTAAGCAGCTGGCGGATTTCAAGCGTCTGGGCTGGGATCGGCTGTGCGTCTGCGTTGCCAAGACCCAGTACTCGCTGTCGGATGATCCTACCCTACTTGGACGTCCTTCGGACTTCGTGCTACACGTCCGTGAATTCCATGTCTCGCTGGGAGCAGGCTTCATCGTTGCGTTGACGGGTAACGTTATGACCATGCCAGGGTTGCCCAAACGTCCTGCGGCGCTGGACATGGATGTGCTGCCCGATGGTCGAGTGACCGGGCTGTTCTAGCAGAAGACGGCGGCGTTGCTGCCGTTCACCGTGCCTGATCGCCAGCACGAACGGGCACGGTTCTGCGGGGTGGTACTCCTCCTGTGAAACAGGCATGATGACCACCCTCGCTTGACATGGCAGCACGGCTGCCGCCAGCAGGAAAAGGTGAGTAGGCCCTTAAAGGCCCGATACATCGCGCAGCAAGCGGAACAGCTTGCGAGCGCTGGCCGGAGGCTTGCCTGCATCGCGTTCGCGACGCGCGTTGCGAATGAGCTGACGCAGCAGCTGACGGTCGATATCGGGATACTGCGCCATGATCTCGCCCGCAAAATCGTCGCCTTCAGCGATCAGGCGGTCACGGGTCTGTTCAAGCAGGTGAAACTCGCGGTTGCGAAGGTCTTCTTCCTGCTCCATGGCCAGAAACGCCGCTTCGATACCGACGATGTCTTCACTGCGCATCACCCTACCGACATATTGCATGTGGCGGCGACGCGCTTCATTGGCGCGAATGCGGCCCATTTCCTCGACGGCTGCTAGCATGTCGTCGGAGAGTGGCAAGCGAGCACGAATTTCAGGCGCCAGTTCGATGATCTGGCGTCCCAGTTTTTGCAGATGCTCCATTTGGCGTTTCAGTTCGGATTTGCTGGGTGGCAGATCCTGCTGCTCAAGGGCAGCATCACGGTCAGAAGGTGTCGACATTTCGGCATCCTAGTCCTGTAAGAGAATGACGCCAGTATAACAGGCTCGATGCGGCGGCTCTGCATCGAGACGCGATTTCATGAAAAGAGCAGTCCACGTACAGCGGCTGCCGAGGCAGGAGAACCGCATGAGCGGAACGTTCGATATCGAAGCGGAGCGTATGCTTCTGACCGCGCGCGTCGAAGATGCGCTCGCTCAGGCTAAGCAGTATGGTGCAACCGCCTGCGAGGTGGCCGCCAGCGCTTCACAGAATATGGAAGTCAGCGTGCGCAAAGGGGATGTGGATACTCTATCCCAGTCGCGCGACCAGTACATCGGCATCACGGTCTATCGCGGCCAGCGCAAGGGCAGTGCCTCGACGTCGGATACGCGCCCCGAGGCGATCCGAGCGACGGTGGAGAAGGCCTGCGACATTGCTCGTTTTACTGAAGAAGATAGCGCTGCTGGGTTGGCAGAGGCCGATCTGATGGCGCGCGAGCAGCCGGACATGGATCAGTATCACCCATGGGACATCACCGCCGAGCAGGCTATTGCCTACGCTCAGGCGTGTGAAGAAGCGGGATTGGCCGTCGAAGGCATTCGTAACTCCGAAGGGGCCTCCTGCTCAACATCCAGCAGTGCTGCGGTCTACGGTAACAGCAATGGCTTCATCGGTTGCCAGCAGCGTACCTCTCATGGCCTGTCGTGCGTGCTGATTGCAGGTGAAGGTGATGGCATGCAGCGCGACTATGAATACACCTCGGCGCGTGATCCCCGTCAGCTGGTTGATGGACAGCTTATTGGCCAGCAGGCTGCCGACAAGGCACTCGCTCGCCTCGGCGGCCGTCGTCCCGAAACGGGCCGTTATCCTGTTGTTATGGCCCCGGCCATGGCACGTACGCTGGCGGGGCACTTCCTGAGTGCCATTGCTGGGGGAGCTATGTTCCGCGAAGCCTCGTTCCTGCATGGCGCGCTAGGCGAACGAATCTTCCCCGAGTGGTTCTCGCTGCTGGAACAGCCCCAGCTGCGCGGAGCGCTTGCAAGCAGTGCTTTCGATGGCGATGGCGTGTATACCCGTGACAATCGCTTCGTTGAACAGGGCACGCTGGCCAGCTATATGCTGTCCGCTTACAGTGCACGTCGTCTGGGCATGACCACGACCGGCAATGCTGGCGGTGCGCGTAACCTGCGTATCGACGCACCGCTGACGGCATACGATGACCTGTTGCGCCAGATCGGCAGCGGCGTACTGATCACGGAGCTAATGGGGCAAGGCGTTAATACCGTGACGGGGGATTACTCGCGCGGTGCGGCGGGGTTCTGGATCGAAGACGGCAGAGTGGCCTATCCGGTCGAAAACTTTACGATCGCAGGCAACCTGCGTGACATGTTCCGCAACCTGCAGGCTGTTGGTGACGACACCGACGTGCGTAGCAATCTGCATACGGGAAGTTGGTTGATCGACGGTATGACGCTGGCAAGTTAACGGTAAATATTTTGATACGGTACATATCAATAAATGGTGGTCTTATAGGCCGCCTTTTATTGATATTATTCGATTATAACAGTACCGATTTGATCAACTTATAGTGTGCCCTCTGTGTGTTTGACCTCATCGGTATTTGGGTGCACTATTTCGACGCTTTTAATAATTTACTGCTTACTATCTGGAAATGGGGGAAACAATGCAACTGGCATTCATATGGCCTATTCTGTTGAAAATACTGTTGGAGCTTGTCGTTGTTACCATTGTCTTAACTCGTTTGGTTCCTGTCAGAAAAGGGCTGTCCTGGACAGTTCTAGTGGCAATATCGGCCGCACTGATAAGTGATGTTGCGGAATTCATCACAATAACGCTAGTGTCTTATGGGTCTTATGAATCTCATAGGTTCATCATTCTCTATATGATTAATGGCATCATTTTTATGGCTGCTCAGGTCATATTTTGGGTACTTCTCGCTGTATTCATCTATCAGGTAGTTAAGGCGCTTACTCATAAAGGCAAAGCAGTGTCGGCGTCGGAAGCGTTGGCGGAAGAGCCATCAGTAAAAAGCGGACGTGGCAGCCTCATTCTGACCTTCGGCATCCTAGGGCTGTTGATGTTCTGGCCACTAGGTCTTGCTGCTTGGATCATGGGGGCATCCGATTTAGGCAAGGCACATAGCAGCGTGACGTTCAGCGATAAGAATATGGTCAAGACTCGTTATGGCATGACGCTGGGGATTATTGCGACGCTGCTGCCCGTCATCTTCATTCTTGCTGTCTTTGGCATTGCGTTGCTGCGATAGGCGCTGCGTAATGCTGTGGGGTGATTGCTTGCAAGGGGGATCTCCCTTCTAATGAAAAAGCGCCCGTCTGATGATTTCAGGCGGGCGCTTTTTCATTGGTCGCATGGCAAAGTGATCAGTCGGGGTGCTTTTCCTGTGGCACCACGGCCTGATGAATTCGCAGTTCACGGTGGCGGATGCGCACGCTGCGGAACTGGGCCGCAAAGTGGTGCGCCAGCTGCTCGACCAAGTAGACCGAGCGATGCTGACCGCCGGTGCAGCCGATGGCAACGGTAAAGTAGCTGCGCTGGCTGGACAGATAGGCGGGCAGCCATTTATCTAGCCACGCGATGATGTCGTTGCGCATCGCGCTGACTTCGGGGTAGCGCTCTAGAAATTCAATGACAGGCGTGTCACGGCCGGAATAGTCGCGCAGGGTGGCATCCCAGTACGGGTTGGGAAGACAACGTACGTCGAACACCATATCGGCATCGTGCGGTACGCCGTGCTTGAAGCCAAAAGACTCGAAGCTCAGCGTCATCTGGTGGCCCGAGTGCTGGGCGACCTGCTCGGTGATACGGCGGCGCAGCTCATGTACGGACAGACTGGTCGTGTCGATCAGCAGATCAGCGATGTTGCGAATCGGGCCGAGGAACTGTTCTTCATGCTCGATCGCCTCCGAGAGTGTCATGTCGGAGTCGCGCGTCAGCGGATGGCGGCGTCGCGTCGCCGAATAGCGCTCCAGCAGTGTTTGCGTTTCGGCCGTCAGATAGACGATCTGTAGGTCGATGTCGTGCTGGCTTAGTGTGTCGATTAGCTCAGGGAGGTGGGCCAGCGCGGTCGGTAGATTGCGGGCGTCGATACTGACGGCAACGTGGCGACGTTCCGGTGACTGATGGCGCAGTTCGTCCAGCAGTGCCACCAGCAGCATGGCGGGCAGGTTGTCGATCGCGTAATAGCCGATGTCTTCCAGTGCCTGTAGCGCAATGGATTTTCCCGATCCTGATCGACCACTGATGATGATCAGCTTCATCATGAGGTAGCTCCCGGCAACAGCCATAAGGAAAATGAAGGTACCACCCGGACTGAAACGGCAGGCCATGCGGCCTCTGTTTTAGTTGCGGAAATAGCACATATCGGCGGGTTCCGCCCCGGATGAAGAAGCCCTGACAGGGTAGCATGATCGAACGTCAAAGGCCGCCATTTTACGCGGGTATTGGTCTGTATCAGGGAAATGAAAAAGGCATGCCGGAGCATGCCTTTTTTGCAAGAAGTGTCGGCGCGGAGCGCTCTGAAACCGATCAGGCGTCCAGTTCGTCAGCGGGAGCTACGCTGGCGGCGCGTTCATGAGAGTGAAGCTGCTGCTTGTCTTTCTGTTTGAGCAGCTGGCGGTCCAGCTTGTCAGCCATGGCGTCGATCGCCGCGTACATGTCGTTCAGCGTGGCTTCGCTGTGAAGCTCCGCACCCGCGGTTTTCAGGGTGCAGGCTGCCGTCTGGCGTTCCTTCTCGACGGACAGCGTCACGTGGGTCTGGATGATGCGCGCGTCATGGCGTACCAGTCGAGCGAGCTTCTGTTCGACATAGTCGCGCAGGGCAGAGGTCAGTTCGATGTGATGTCCTGTGATGTTGACCTGCATGGCACTCTCCTTCTTCGGGTGTGAGAACCGCATGGGAAGGTACCTCCTGTACGTTCCCATACTTTTCGAGTGTAGCCAAACACTGGCCTGATACCAATGTGATCCGTAATTGGCCGGAACGTTCCGTGCCGCCTGATCACATGCTGTTATCTCATCTCACGCCAGTCGCTTGCGCTCACTGGACGCTGGAATACCCATAGATTCACGATACTTCGCGACCGTGCGTCGTGCAACCGTGATGTCATCTTCGGCAAGCAGTGCCACCAGCCGAGCATCCGACAGTGGCTTATGAGGCGGCTCCTGTGCGATCAGCTTCTTCAGCTTGGCGCGGATCGCAGTGCTGGAGTGCGCATCGCCTGCCTGGCCCACATGGCTTGAGAAGAAATGCTTTAGCTCGAACAGCCCGCGTGGGGTGTGAATGTATTTCTGCGTTGTCACGCGTGAGACCGTGGACTCGTGCAGCCCGACCACTTCCGCGATGTCGGCCAGCACTAACGGCTTCATTGCTTCTTCACCATGGTCAAGGAACGCATGCTGGCGACGGATGATCTCTCGTCCCACCTTGAGCAGGGTGTCGTTGCGACTGCTCAGGCTTTTCATCAGCCAGCGTGCTTCCTGCAAGTGATGACGCAGGAACTGATTGCCTTCGCTGCGATCGCCGCGCCGGATCAGGTGCACGTACTCATCGTGCAGCGACACGCGGGGCAGCGCGAGCGGATTTAGCTCGACTTCACCGCCCTGGCGTGGGTGCCGACGCAGCACCAGATCCGGAATGACGTAGTTGTCCGTTTCGCTGCTGTAGAGCCGACCTGGGGCCGGATCCAGCCGTCGGATCATCGCGATGATCTCATCAAGTGATTCATCGTCCAGCGTGAGCCGACGCTTGAGCCGTTTGAAGTCGTGCGCGGCCAGAATCTCTAGGAACTGGCGCACCAAACGCCGAGCCTGTGGCAGCAGCGGTGTATCGCTGGGCAGCGTGTTGAGCTGTAGTAGCAGGCATTCGGACAGATCGCGGGCGAAAACGCCGGTCGGTTCGAGCTGTTGCAGCTGGCCGAGCACCGTGTGCATGTCGGTATCGCTAACCGGTTCGCGCAACTGGGCATTGAGACCATCGCGCAGTTCGTTCAGCGGCTGGCTCAGATAGCCGCGCTCATCGAGGGCGTCGATAAGCGCATCGGCAATGAGCTGCTGCTGATCATTGAGCGGCAGCAGCGAGGCCTGACGATACAGCACGTCCTTGAGCGTTTCTTCACGTGCATTGCGTTCGATATCGGGGCCTTCGGTACCGCCAGATGACGGCGCCGTTGGATTGATCAGCCCCTCGGCCAGCATGCCCTCACGCTCTTCGTCGATGCCCGCATCGTCGAACGACTCTTCGCTGTCCGTATTCTCGGCAGCGCTCCAATCATCTTCGAGTGCGAGTTCGTACGCGTCGTCGAAGGTATCAACGAGCATCAGCATGGGGTTGTGCTCTACGGCCAACTCAATCTCACGGCGGAGGTCGAGTGTCGAAAGCTGCAGCAGGTGAATGGCCTGCTGTAATTGTGGCGTCATCGTGAGGTGAGCGCCGATATTGAGTTGCAGAGAGGGTGTCATCATTGTTGTAGCAACCTGGGCGATATCACCAATACGATTCTTACGCTATATCGCTTCGCGCTGCGGATGCAAGCCCCCTCTCTTAAATTCCGGCAAGAAACATGCCAGCTTGCCGGTAAAGAGGGTGATCTCCTTGATCGTCAGACAGATAGAACGGGATATCCATTCTGAACGATGGCTGAAAGGCTTTCAAAAAGGAACGAGATAGCAGCAGGAGGGCATGATGCATTGGTCGAGCAGGGATTGATTCCTAGGCAAAGCCCTTTTATACGTGAGGGTACACAAAGATACAGGTGAGGTGGAAACCCAACCACGATCTGGCTTGGGGCTTCCTTGACTCAATAAAATGCCCACAGTACCCCTGGAGGTGCAGCATGACTATCGACCGTAATGACCCACGTTCCCAGCAACCCGTCGACCTGTCCGATCAAAGTGCGCTGGATCGCGTGCTGACGGCATGTGAAGTCGAACTGAGCAACGAGCACCGCAAGCAGCTGCGCCGCTTTGCACTGGAATACGATGAGATCAATGATGGCAAGGTGCCGACGTTTGCGGAGTTGGTCACCTTTGCGCGCCCCCGCCTGCTGCCTTCCGAAGGCTGAGCGAGAGCGTACACCCCATATGCATAAGCGCTGCCGCCCGATCGTACGTGGTGATCGGGCGGCAGCGCTTATGGTCTGACGAGAGAGGGCGGCTACAGCTGGAATTCGTGACCCAGATACACGTCGCGGACGTGCTGGTTGGCCAAGATGGTATCGGCATCGCCTTCGGCAATGATCTTGCCATCGCCCACGATGTAAGCGTTGTTGCAGATATCCAGCGTTTCGCGCACGTTGTGATCGGTAATCAGGATGCCGATGCCGCGGTCGCGCAGCTGGCGAATGATGTCCTTGATTTCACCCACCGAGATGGGGTCAACGCCCGCGAACGGTTCATCAAGCAGAATGAACGCAGGGTCCATGGCCAGTGCGCGCGCGATCTCGACGCGGCGACGCTCCCCCCCGGACAGGCTCATCCCCATATTGTCGCGGATATGCGTAATGCTGAATTCCTTCAGCAGCGCATCCAGATGCTCGTGGCGCTGCTGACGCGTAAGGTCCTTGCGTGTTTCCAGGATCGCCAGAATGTTATCTGCCACCGACAGCTTGCGGAAGATCGACGCTTCCTGCGGCAGGTAGCCAATGCCCGCGCGTGCGCGTTCATGCATCGGGCGGCGCGACAGGTCTACATCGTCGATGCGCACTTCGCCAGCGTCGGCCTGTATAAGTCCGACGATCATGTAGAACGATGTGGTCTTGCCAGCACCGTTGGGGCCGAGCAGGCCGACGATCTCACCTTGCGAAATGGAGAGACTGATATCTTGCACGACGCGGCGTTTCTTGAAGCTTTTGGCCAGATGCGTTGCGTAGAGGGTCTTCATCGCGGGCTTAATTCCTTGAGACTACCAGCAGGCATTGGCCGGGTAGTGCCGGTCAACGCCGTGTGTACATGCCGGCGCGTACGGCCGGCCTGAATGACATGCCCGCGCTGGAGCATATCGTACTCGTGACGATCAGCGGGCATCCGGTGAAATGGTCATTTCGATGCGGCCACTGCCCGTATTGTTCTTGCCTGCCCCTTGCGCTTGTACCTGACGGGTATTCATGAAGTACTGCACATAGGCACCCGTGAAGGTGTCGGTGCCGCGGTGAAGCTCGGCATGACCGATCAGCTCGACCTTGCGGCTGTCAGCACTGTAGACGATGGTGTCACCCCAGCCCTTGACCAGACCTTCCTGTGGGCTTGGTTTCTGCTCGATATAGGCACGCTTGCCTTTGCCCGTTGCGCGCATGGTCGACAGACCGCCAGCGGCGCTACGGGTCAGCACGACCTGATCGGCATCCAGCTTCATGCTGCCCTGTTCGATATGCACGGTACCGCTGTAGATGGCTGAGCCATTGCGGTCGTCGAGCTGCAGTTGGCCGGCCGAGACGCGGATGGGCTGGCGAGCGTCGCTGTCCAGTGCCAGTGTGGAAGTGGTGGTCAGGCCAGCGGCAATGCCGACGGCGGCCATCAATGGGGTCAACCAACGAATGGACATGAAGTCATTCCTCGAAACATCAGATTCATGGGGCGTCAGCGGTATCGGTGTCCGATGAGGCCTGGCGTGCGGTCGGGGGAATGACCCCCTGGACGTTGCCGGTCAGTGTAACGGTCTTCGGCGTCAGTAGCGCTTCGAAACGGTCGCTGCGCATAGTTTGATCCGCTTGAAAGAAGCGGGAATCGGTGTCGCTCCAGATCTTGTCTTGGCCGCGGTCGTAGTTCAGCGTGGCCGTCTCCAGCCGCCACTGTTCGCTGGGCGCAACGGCCTTGGCATTGCCCGACAGCGTGATGCGGGTGCCGTCTTCGGTCATCGTGGCCTGCTGGCCGGAAATGTTCCATAGCCGTGCCGCATCGTCCACGATGTCGATGCGCGGATCGGTGGCCGTGGTCTGTTGCGCGTCAGGCATATGTGCCACGTGCGGTGAGGTCATGCTCTGGTAGCGTTTCCCCTGCGCATCGAAGCGCACAAAGTTGGCCTGTTCAAGAACATAGTCAGGCTGCCCCTCGGGGACGGAGGGCAGTTGGCTCTCCTGTGTGCCTGAGTTGAACTGATCGACGAAGGCCAGCACGATGCCGACCAGCACGATCACAAACAGGATGACCACGCGAGTGGTGTTGTCACGAATCCAGCGTATCATCAAAAATCCTTGCAACAGTGACAGCGTAGACGGCCCTATCGACCGCTTCCTGACTTAAGGTATCGGTCAGGATATCGGCGCTGTCCAATCGGCTTAACCGGAAAAGTCGGGCACCTTCTTCTCGGCGCTCTTGCCTGCATAGCGCGCCATGATACCTTCCCAATGACCCTGTGCCTGCAGTAGAAGTTCACATAATTCGCGTACGGCACCGTCTCCGCCCGCACGCCCCGTGACGTGATCGGCTGTCTCGCGCACATAGCTAGGGGCGTTCGGTACGCTGATACCCAGCCCCGCGCTAACGATAGCTCCTATATCCGGCAAATCATCGCCGCAGTAGGCACAGGCCGAAAGGGGCAGCCCCAGCTGATCGGCCAGCGCCTTGAGGGCGGTGCCTTTGTCGTGACGGCCTTGTTCGAGGTGGGTGATGCCCAACTCTTTGGCACGCAGCGTCACCATCGGCGAGCAGCGCCCGGTGATGATGCCCATCTGAATGCCGTGCTCTTCCAGAAGCTTCAGCCCGAGGCCGTCCTGCGTGTTGAACTGCTTGCTTTCCTGACCGTCTGCTTGATAGAGCAGGTGGCCATGCGTCATGACGCCATCGACGTCCAGTACCAGCAGACGGATATGGCGAGCGCGTTCGAACGCATCCGCGCTGAAAGGAGTGGAACGCTTGTCGCAGGGCAGTGGCGGCATTGAGCCGGTCGCGTGAGACATGGTGTCGTGTCCTTTGAGTGCAGAGGCGGTCATCGTGAAGGATCATCCGCCCCGTACGCAGAGTGAATGGGGAATATACATGAGGTCGGCATGAACGACGCCATGCCGACGGAAAATGACGATGCTTATACGATGCCGCTGGTCAGCAGATCCTGCAGCTTCAGCGCACCCACCAAGTGCTGAGTGCCGTCCACTACAGGTAGCGCCGTGATGCGTCGCGTTTCCATTAGACGCAGTGCTTCGGCAGCCAGCATATCGGCAGAAACGGTCAGCGGTGTACGCGTCATTACATCATCGGTGATCAACGTCGCAAAATCGGCGGCTTTATCCAGCGTTCGACGCAGATCGCCGTCGGTATAAATACCGCACAGCTGCTGGTTCTGGTCTACGATACAGGCAAATCCTAGCCCCTTGCGCGTGATCTCGAACAGTGTGTCGCGCAGCGGTGTTGCTAGCGGCACGCGCGGGATGGCTTCGCCGGTATGCATGACATCACCGACGGTTAGCAACAGTTGCTTGCCAAGGCTGCCACCCGGATGCGACAGCGCAAAATCGTTGGCGCTGAAACCGCGGGCTTCTAGCAAGGCAATGGCCAGTGCATCGCCCAGTGCGAGCGTTGCGGTTGTCGATGAGGTCGGAGCCAGATTCAGCGGACAGGCTTCCTTTTCAACACCGACGTCCAGAAACGCATCGGCATGGCGGCTCAGCGTGGAATCGCGTCGCCCCGTCATGGCAATGATCGGAACGCCCTTGCGTTTGAACAGTGGCAGCAGCGCCGTGATTTCTTGGGTCTCGCCCGAGTTCGACAGCGCAACCAGTACGTCTTCCGAGGTCATCATGCCCAGATCGCCATGACTGGCTTCCGCTGGGTGCAAGAAGAATGCCGGTGTACCCGTGCTGGCCAGCGTTGCCGCCAGTTTGCGACCGATATGGCCCGATTTGCCGATACCACTTACGACGACGCGCCCGCGACTGGCAAGAATCAGCGTGCAGGCCTTGTCGAAGTCTTCATTTAGGCGTGGTACAAGCGCGGCTATAGCCTCCTGCTCCAGCGTAAGCGTGCGGCGGGCGCTGGCCCGGAAGTCGGCTGTCGTCATGGCAATGGGTACTCGCTTGAGTGATATCGGGCGAATGGACACTATCCGTTGATAGCGCAGTACATGCGCAAGGCCGTTCTCCGTTTTCTTAGAAGATGGACGGCGACCTTAGGTGCGTATCCTGACGCAAAGCCATGCAAAGTGCACGTACCGCAGCCTCGTCCCAAAGGTGAAGGCGATCCATAGAAAACAGATCGGTTTCGGCAATATGTCAGGATAGAATACAATGTTCGATTACAGGCAGTGTGATTCCAATAGGGAATATACGCCTTCGGATAGCAGCAGCTCGGCGCGAATTGCAGGGCGTCGAGCAGGGATGTCACGGAGGGAGGCCACGGAACATCGAGCGCCACAAGCGGTCAGTTTTTCGAGCTTCTTTCCCTCAAAAGACATAGGAGAGGCATGAGTCAGACGCATCTTGTCGAGGTCAGAGACCTCCATTTTTCACGCGGAAGCCGTGCAATCTTCCAGGGCATCGACCTTGATATCGAACAAGGCAAGATCACTGCCATTATGGGGCCAAGCGGTACGGGCAAGACCACGCTGCTCAAACTGATGGGCGGCCAGCTCCAGCCCGATACGGGCACTGTTAGCATCGACGGCCAGAACGTGCATGCCCTGTCACGTCATGCTCTGTTCATGATGAGGCGCCGGATGGGCATGCTGTTTCAGAGCGGTGCACTGTTTTCCGATCTAAGCGTGTTCGAGAACGTTGCATTTCCGCTGCGCGTGCACACGCAGCTGCCTGACAGCATGATTCGCGATCAGGTATTGATGAAGCTGGAAGCCGTTGGGCTGCGCGGTGCGCGTGATCTGATGCCTTCCGAGCTGTCGGGTGGGATGACGCGGCGCGTGGCGCTGGCGCGGGCCGTTGCGTTGGATCCTGACCTCATCATGTACGATGAGCCGTTCGTCGGACAGGACCCTATTTCCAAAGGGGTGCTGGTTAAACTGATCCACGATCTGAACAAGGCGTTCGGTGCGACCTCCGTCATCGTGTCGCACGACATCACCGAAACGCTATCGATTGCCGATTATGTGTATGTGATCGCCAATGGGCAGGTGATGGCCCACGGAACGCCCGAAGCCTTGAATCTGGAGGCGGACCCGCGGGTCGATCAATTCATGCATGGCCGTCCTGATGGGCCGGTGCCGTTTCATTATCCGGCACCTGGCTTCCGTGACGACATGCTCGACGCAGGGGAGAAGGTCTGATGATGAAGCGCATAGAGGCGCTGGGGCGCGGCGTCATCTCGCTGATAACCGCGCTGGGCCGTGCGGCCATCTTCCTGATGCAGTCGCTGGTCGGGCTGCCACACCGAGAATCGTTTCGGCTGTGGCTGCGCCAGATGTATTTCGTCGGGGTGCTGTCGCTGCCGATTATTCTGGTTTCTGCACTGTTCATCGGGATGGTCATTGCACTGCAAGGCCATATGATCCTGATCAGCTTCGGTGCTGAAGCGGCGCTGGGTCAGATGGTGGCGCTTTCGCTGCTGCGCGAACTGGCACCCGTGGTGGCAGCGTTGCTGTTTGCCGGACGTGCCGGTTCGGCGCTCACCGCAGAAATCGGTTTGATGAAGGCCACCGAACAGCTCAGCAGTATGGAAATGATCGGGGTGGATCCGCTGCGTCGGGTCATCTCGCCACGCTTCTGGGCGGGGCTGATTTCGATGCCACTGCTGAGCATCATCTTCGCCGTGGTTGGTATCTATGGCGGCTATTTGGTGGGTGTGCAGTGGCTGGGTGGTTATTCGGGCGCGTTCTGGGGCAACATGCAGAGCAGCGTCGACTTCATGCACGATATCGTGCGCGGAGTGCTGGTCAAGAGCGTGGTGTTTGGCGCGGTCATCACTTGGATCGCCGTCTTTCAGGGCTATGACCTTGTGCCCACGTCCGAAGGTATTTCCCGTGCCACTACGCGTACGGTTGTCTACGGGTCACTGGCGGTGCTGGGACTCGACTTCCTGTTGACCGCACTGATGTTTGGAGATTTCGCATGAAACAACGTACAGGATGGCTCGAGTGTAGCGTAGGGCTTTTCGTACTGGCGGCGTTTGCCGGCCTGATCTATCTGGGGCTGCAGGTCAGTGGCCTGACCCCGACCTCGAACAAGCAGGACTATACGGTAGCGGCTAGCTTCCACGATATCGGCTCGTTGCGCCCGCGTGCACGTGTCACCATCGCGGGGATGACCATCGGTCACGTCAGCGATATCAGTTTGGTCAGCGATAATGACGACTTCCGTACCCGCGTCACGATGAAGCTCGATAACAGTTTGATAGGCAAGTTGGGCACCGACAGTTCTGTCATGATTCAGACCCAAGGGCTGCTGGGGGATCAGTATTTAGCGATTCAGCCGATTCGTTTAGATGATGCGACGATTCCGAACGGTGGTGAAATCAAGGATGTTCAGGATGCCATCGTGCTGGAAAAACTGATCCAGCAGGTCGTGAGTAGCCTGACGTCAGGCGCGAGCAAAGGTGGCAGTGCCGCTACCGGTAGCGCGCAGCAGTAAAGGGCTTCATGGGCGACGTGCGGGGAGCGCGGCGTGCATGTCAGTTGAACGGCCCGACTGTGTTACTGTCTCAACCTGATGGATTGCAGGGATATCAATGGACTGAGGAATCACTTGATTCCTCACCTATTAAAATAGAGGTAAAGGATATGGCGTCACTTACTATGATCAAGCGTGGCATGGCCGCTTTGGCCGGCATGATGCTGCTGTTCGGTATGGCGATCAGCATGACTGCGCAGGCCGCCGACGACCAGCAGGCGCTGCAGATCGTCACCCAGCGTATCGACCAGCTGAAACAGAAAGTCGATGGGCGCAGTGCCTATTACCGCCAGCATCAGGGCGAACTCCGTCAGCTGCTCGAACAGACCATCGTGCCGGTCGCGGATTTCCCGTACATTTCTGCCCGCGTGATGGGGCCGTACTACCGCGGCGCTTCCGTGCAGCAGCGGGCCGACTTTGCGAAGTCGTTCCAGAATTCCGCACTGGATACCCTGACGCAAGGGTTGGTTAGCTTCGATTATGAATCGCTTAACGTCGCTTCATCGGCGCTCCGCTCTCGCTACGATGATCAGGTCGACGTGGCGCTGGACGTGACGTCCGGTGACGGCAAACATTACCCTGTATCGTTCACCATGGGCGTGCGCAACGGCGAATGGAAGGTGATCAACGTGATCGTCAATGGCATCAACTTGGGCCTGACCTTCCGCAACCAGTTCGATCAGTCCATGCGTCAGAACGGTAACAACTACGATACCGTCATCTCCCATTGGGACAGCGGTCAGGCACTGAACGAAGTGCAGAGCCAGCAGTCCAAATAGGAACGGTGCCGATGAACGCTCAGGCGACAATGGAACAGGGACAGGTCACGATGGATGCTGGGCGGCAGGTGCTCAGTCTTCAAGGACCGGTCTCGTTCGATACGGCGGCACTGCTGGCTGACGAAGGCCGCCGGCTGCTGAAGCAGGTAGCCCCGGAAACGGCGGTGTCAATCGACGCGCGCGGTGTACAGCACTCCAGTAGTGCTACGCTGACCGTAGTGCTGGAATGGTGGCGTGCACTCAATGCACGACAGCTACGGCTGAAGGATGTCCTTCTTCCCGAACAGATGCGGCCGCTGGTGGCGCTTTCGGGGCTGAACCGGATTCTTCCCGAACGCTGACAGACCAAAGCAGCATGAGCGGGGGCTGGGCACGCAATCGCGCCTGGCCCCCGTTTTCGTTTATCATGCCGGCAATAGTGGGTTTTGCGCATGCGCTGCCCGCCTGATTTTCTGTTACTGCTGCAAGGAATTTGACTACCATGCGACCCGAAGACGTCAAAGCGCTGCTCGAAGAGCGCGTCGAAGGCTGTACCTTCGTTATCGAAGGCGAAGGCTGCAATTTCCAGGTGACCGCCATCGGCGAGCGGTTCGGTGACCTGTCGCGCCTGAAGCGTCAGCAGCTGATTAACAGTGCTCTGAGCGATGAAATCGCGAGCGGCGCTCTCCACGCCCTCTCGATTAAGACTTTCACGCCGACACAGTGGGCAGAATTGAACGCCTGATGTGTGGGGCCCCATTTAGAACGGGAGCAGGATTGCTACTCGTTCTCGAACGATATTTCCGTTTCAGGATTTAATGCATGGACAAGTTGATCATTACTGGCGGCCAGCCGTTGAACGGTGAGGTATGGACCTCCGGCGCCAAGAACGCAGCACTGCCGATTCTGGCCGCGACCTTGCTGACCAAGGATCGGATCACCATAAGCAACTTGCCTCATCTGCAGGACATTACGACGACCCTGGAGCTGCTGGGCTGCATGGGCATTGAGCCCGTGATGGAAGAAAAGATGTGCATCCAGCTGGGCGGAGCGGTCAACCACTGCCACGCGCCGTATGATCTGGTCAAGAAGATGCGCGCCTCCATCCTCGTGCTGGGGCCGCTGCTGGCGCACTACGGCGAAGCGGACGTATCGCTGCCGGGCGGCTGTGCCATCGGCAGCCGTCCCGTTGATATCCACATCCATGGCCTTGAAGCCATGGGCGCGGATATCACCGTTGAGAACGGCTATATCCGTGCACGTGCCGATCGCCTCAAAGGGGCTCGCATCGTCATGGACGTGCCGTCCGTCACCGGTACCGAAAACCTGCTGATGGCCGCAACGCTGGCAGACGGCACTACCGTGCTTGAAAACGCTGCGCGCGAGCCGGAAATCGTCGACTTGGCCGAGTGCCTTATTGCGATGGGCGCCAAGATCACCGGTCATGGCTCTAGCACCATCACCATCGAAGGCGTCGATGCGCTGCACGGCTGCAAATACGCGGTCATGCCTGACCGTATCGAAAGCGGCACGTTCTTGGTGGCGGCCGCCGCCACGCGTGGCCGCGTACTGGTGCGCGATGCGCGTGCCGATACGCTGGAAGCGGTTCTGGTCAAGCTGGAAGAAGCGGGTGCCCATATTGAAGTGAACGAGCAAGGCATCCTGCTCGACATGAAGGGGCAACGTCCCAAGGCCGTTAGTCTGCGCACTGCACCGTATCCGGCATTCCCGACCGACATGCAGGCTCAGTTCGTGGCTCTGAATGCGGTTGCGGAAGGGCACTCCCGCGTGATCGAAACCATCTTCGAGAACCGTTTCATGCACGTGCAGGAACTCTGCCGCATGGGCGCCGACATCGCGCTGGAAGGCAATACAGCGATCATTAACGGTGTCGAGAAGCTGTCTGGCGCTCCGGTCATGGCGACTGACCTGCGTGCCTCCGCGAGTCTCGTCATTGCCGCGCTGACGGCAGAAGGGGAAACCGTGGTCGATCGCATCTATCACATCGACCGTGGTTACGAGTGCATCGAGGAAAAATTGCGCATGCTGGGGGCGCATATCCGTCGCACTGCGGGTTGAGCCTAGTTAACATTACCTGTAGAAAGGAAAGAGCCCGGCCATTCGCCGGGCTCTTTCATTCGGGAACCGGGCACGTACTGGAAAAGAAGAGACACAATTACAAATGAGCAGACCACTGATCATTGCCTTGTCCAAAGGCCGCATTCTCAAGGAAACCCTCCCCCTGCTGGCCGAGGCGGGCGTTCACTTGGCAGAACCGCTGGAAGGTAGCCGCAAGCTACTGTTCGATACCCAGCAGGACGACGTCAAGATCATCGTGATTCGTGCTACCGATGTGCCGACCTACGTCCAGCTAGGCGCTGCCGATATCGGCGTGGCGGGCAAGGACGTGCTGCTTGAGCACGGTTCAGAGGGCGTTTATGAACCAATCGACCTCGATATCGCTTGCTGCAAGCTGATGACAGCGGGCATGGTTGGGCATGAAAACCCGCGTCATAGCCGCCGCCGTGTGGCCACCAAGTTCGTCAATATTGCTCGCGATTACTATGCGCGTCAGGGCATCCAAGCCGACATCATCAAGCTGTACGGCGCGATGGAGCTGGCCCCGATCATGAACTTGGCCGATGAGATCGTCGATATCGTCGATACCGGTAATACGCTGCGGGCCAACGGCATGGAACCGCGCGAATTGATTACCGAAATCAGCACGCGACTAATTGTCAATAAAGCATCGATGACCATGAATCACGGGCGCTTGCAGCCTATCATTGATAATCTGCGTCAAGTAGTAGCTGCACGTCGCCGCGAAGAGGTGTTAGATTCATAAAGAAGCGTTAATGCCTTAAAGAAAAGCGCTTTTGCTGCAATACCCATAACCATAATCAATGTACAGCGATATAGAGGTAAGACGACATGAATAGTGACGGTCAGGATATGCGAGGCCCGGTAAGACTGGATTCCCGCGATGCCGATTTTGATGCTCGTATGGATGCTTTGTTGGCATGGGAAGGTGTTTCCGATGCCAATATTCAGAAAAGCGTCGATGACATCATTCATGCCGTACGACACCGGGGTGACGATGCTCTGGTCGAGTTCTCTCGTCGTTTTGACCACGTCAGCGCTAACAGCATGAGCGACCTGATGCTGGACGTCGATCGCCTTGCCGCGGCTTACCGCAATCTGCCCGAAGAACAGCGTCAGGCGCTCGATGCATCGGCAGAACGCATTCGTGCCTACCACGAACACCAGCGTACCGAAGGGTGGCAGTACACCGAAGCGGACGGCACCGTGCTGGGCCAGAAAGTGACACCGCTGGACAGCGTGGGTGTTTACGTGCCCGGCGGGAAAGCGGCTTATCCGTCATCCGTGTTGATGAACGTCATGCCTGCTCACGTGGCTGGTGTTTCCGAGTTGGTGATGGTTGTGCCGACGCCTAATGACGAAGTCAACGAGCTGGTATTGGCCGCCGCCTACGTTTCCGGCGTGACCAAGGTCTTTGCCATTGGTGGTGCTCAGGCTGTTGCAGCCTTGGCATACGGTACCGAAACCGTGCCGCGCGTCGACAAAATCGTTGGCCCGGGCAACATCTATGTGGCGACGGCCAAACGCGCCGTATTCGGTCAGTGCGGTATCGACATGATCGCAGGCCCGTCCGAAATCCTCGTGGTGTCCGATGGCGGTACTGATCCTGACTGGTTGGCCATGGACCTGTTCTCGCAGGCTGAGCACGACGAGCTGGCGCAGGCCATCTTTATCAGCTGGGATGATGCGCACATCGACGCCGTCGAGAAGAGCATCTACAAGCAGCTGCCGACCATGCCGCGTAAACAGATCATCTCTACATCGCTGGGCGATCGCGGAGCACTGATCAAGGTGGCAGACAAGGAAGAGGCTATCCAGCTGATCAACCGCATTGCGCCGGAGCACCTTGAACTGTCTGTCGAAGACCCTGACGAGTGGCTGGGCAGCATTCGTCATGCTGGGGCCATCTTCATGGGCCGCTATACGGCGGAAGCGCTGGGCGACTACTGTGCGGGACCGAACCACGTTCTGCCGACATCCGGTACGGCGCGCTTCTCTTCGCCGCTGAGCGTATACGACTTCCAGAAACGCTCTTCCATCATCAAGTGTTCTGCAGAAGGTGCGGATAAGCTAGGACGTATCGCATCGGTCATGGCGCACGGTGAATCGCTGACGGCACACGCCCGTTCTGCTGAAAACCGTCTCAAACGCTGAGCGTTTCGTAGTGCATGCAACAAGGCCTCCCAATGGGAGGCCTTGTCGTTTATGGCACATGTATGTGTCACGCGGGGATAGACGATCAGTGCAGCGATACGTTGGATGTGGCGGCCGATGATGGCATGTGCGAGGCCGACGGTGACGTGGCATCGTCAGCGCTTGCCGAGGGGCTCGCTTCTTCCTGCGTAGCGCCGTTGAGGGTGTGGTTGAGGATCAGCGGCGTATTGGTAGGACGCACGCCAACGTGAATCACCACATCACGTGAGCTGCCATCACGGAACAGGCGCAGCTTGACCGGGGTGCCCGGGTGCAACTGAGTGATGTTGATGATGGCCTGCTGGGTGTCGATCAGCGGCGTATCATTGATCGACAGAATCATGTCGCCCGCTTTCAGCCCGGCCTTATCGGCGGGCGTATCGGGAAACACGTTGGTCACGACCAAAGCGCTGGGGGCGTTGAGGTTGAATGAGCGTGCCAGTTGCAACGGTACGCTGCGAGCGTCCATACCGATCCAGCCGCGGCGCACATAGCCGGTCGTGACAATGTCATCAAGCACTTCATGCGCGATGCTTGAGGGAATGGCAAAGCTGATCCCCTGTGCACCGCCGGAGCGCGTGAAGATCACCGTGTTGATGCCGACCAGTTCGCCATCGGTATTGATCAGCGCGCCGCCGGAATTGCCCGGGTTGATGGCAGCATCGGTCTGAATGAAATTCTCATAGGCGTTGACGCCGACCTGACTGCGGCCTGTGGCACTGATGATGCCCATGGTTACGGTCTGGCCAAAATTGAACGGATTGCCGATCGCCAGCGCGATATCGCCGACGTGGATGCTGTTGGCTTCCGCGACGGTGATGGTGGGCAGCGCATCAAGTGTGATCTTGAGAACGGCCAAGTCGGTATCTGAGTCGACGCCAACCACCGTAGCGGTGGCTTCGCGTCCGTCACGCAATGCTACCCTGATGTCATCGGCATCGCGAATGACATGCTGATTGGTCAGAATGTAGCCTTTATCGCTTAGAATGACGCCAGAGCCAACATTGTCGATATGAAGAGCGGCGGCATCCTTTTCGGCCGTAGTCGAATCTGTCGCTTCAGTGCGCGTGGTGTGATCGGTCGAGGTGCGGGCAGGTGATGCTGGAGTGACACTGGGGTCATGCTGATCGACGAACCGTCGATACAATGGGTCATTGCGCAGCGTGTTGCGATGGCTGTCTACTGAACCGTCAGTCGAGGCGCTCTGCTCATCGTTCTTCGAACTGAGCGAATAGACGCTGACGACGGCCGGTGCCGCGCGTTCCACGGCGCTGGCATAGCCTTGTGGATGCGACCCCGAGGCGATGAACACCGGCGGCGAATGAGGGTCTGTACTCAGGGTGACCGCGTGCGGTGATGATGTGTTACCGCCCCCCATTCGGCTTAGCCAGGCAGGATATCTGTCGAGAACGATCAGGGCGATAAGCAACCCGCACAGTACGGGCCAGAAGAGAGAAACCAGCAGTCGGCGCATGGAATGTCCTGCATGTTGGTCGGTGTGACATAAGTGCTCTTGCAGGCAGGACGGGCAAGAGACACCGCGATTCGAATGGCGATGCCCGGCAACAGGCGGCGTGCCATAACGATTTCAGTTTATCATTGGGGGGAAGGGCTGTCTGCCCGCATTCCCAACAGACAACCGCAAGGAGCACGATCATGTTGCGAGATGAGTTGATCCAGCGAATGGATACTCTGCTCGAACCAGAGGCCTTCAAGGACTACACCGTCAATGGGTTACAGGTCGAAGGTCGGCGTGAGGTTCGCAAGGTGATGACGGGCGTCACGGCCTGTCAGGCGCTATTGGATGAAGCCGTTGCCTGGGGGGCTGACATGGTGCTGGTGCATCACGGCTTCTTCTGGAAGAACGAACCCAGCACGGTAACGGGCATGCGCTATCACCGCCTGCGTGCACTGATCAAACACGACATCAACCTTGTCGCTTATCATTTGCCGCTGGACGCTCATCCTGACATGGGGAACAACGCTCAGCTGGGTGCAGAAATGGCGTGGTACCGCACACACGTGCTGGACGGTCCGGTCGGGCGTGGTGTGGTCTGGAAAGGCCGTACATCGAAGCCGTTCGAGCACGATACGCTGGCGGCCAAGCTGGAAGCACGTCTGGGGCGTGCGCCGTTGGTCATTCAGGCGCATCAGCGTCCCATTCAGACCATCTGCTGGTGCACTGGTGCAGCTCAGGACATGATCGAGCTGGCATGGCAGAACGGTGCAGATGCCTTCGTTTCGGGCGAAATTTCTGAACGAACCACGCATATCGCACGCGAACTGGGTATCAGCTATTTTGCCGCAGGGCATCATGCTACCGAGCGAGCAGGTATCCGCGAACTGGGTAACTGGCTAGCACGCGATACCGGCGTTGAACATCGTTTCGTCGATATCGATAACCCCGTATGAGTGAGAGCCCCGACTGCCGTTATGGCGTCGGGGCTTTTGTGATCACTCCTGACGGTCGTTGGCGCGTCGAGCCTGGAGTGTACGCGTCAGCAGAGCGCGCAGCGTGGCGGGTTTTACTGGCTTATTGATGAGGTGATAGCCCGCTCGCTTGACCGTTTCTGCCACCTCTTCTGTCCGGTCGGCCGTAATCACGATGCCGGGTACGTCTCCTTCCAGCTGTTGGCCCAGCGTATCCAGCGCCATCAGCCCCGTCACATCATTGCTGAGATGATAGTCCGCGAGAATGGCATCGGGATCGCCATCCAGATTGCGCAGTACCGAACGCGCGCCACCGATACTGGTCGCGGTATACACCTCGCATTCCCAGCCGCTCAGCATCGCTTTCATACCTTCCAGCGTAATGCGCTCGTTGTCGATGCACAGGATGCGGATGCCCTGCAGACGGTTGCGGGTGGCCGGACGACGTGTGCGCTGTGCCAGTTCTTCTCGGCTTTCAACCTTGACGCCGCGTTTGTAGGGTACCGTTACGCGGAAGACCGTGCCTTGACCCACTTCCGAAATCAGCGTCAGTTCATGTTCCAGCACGTTGGCCATACGCTCGGCGATCGACAGCCCCAGTCCCAGTCCCTTTTCGCTTTCGGCATGGCGTGACTGCGACTCAAGGCGGCGGAACTCCTCGAAGATTTCTTTCTGTTTGCTTTTGGGAATGCCTGGGCCGGTATCCCACACTTCGATGCGAATGGTGTCGCCTACATGGCGGCAGCCCAGCAGCACGCGTCCCTGTTCGGTGTAGCGCAGCGCGTTGGACAGGAAGTTCTGGACGATACGGCGCAGCATCTGCGGATCGCTGTCGACTACGGCAGAGGTCGATACGACAGACAGATCAAGTCCTCGTTCAGCGGCAATGACCTCAAACTGTGCCTTGAGCGGTTGCAGAATGTCGCTGAGGGCGAATACCTTGCGGCGAGGTGTAAGCGCCCCGGAATCGAGCTTCGAGATATCCAGCAGTGTGCTCAGTAGTTCCTCAGCCGACTGCAATGAGGCATCAATGTGCGACAGCGTTTGGGCATATTCGCTGTTTTCCAGCTGTTGATTGAGCGCCGAGGTGAAAAGGCGCGCAGCGTTCAGTGGTTGGAGCAAATCGTGGCTGGCCGCAGCCAAGAAGCGGGTTTTGGAAGCATTGGCCGTTTCCGCGACCTGCTTGGCCTGGCGCAGAGCTTTCTCTGCGCGTGCGCGTACTTCGTTCTCCTGCTGGAGCGCTTCGTTCAGCTGCTGCAGGCGTGAGGTGCGCTCACGCACGCGCTCTTCCAAGTGCTCGTTGGTTTCCTTCAGGGCGATCTCGGCCAGACGGCGCTCGGTGATGTCTTGATAGAGTGCAAAGAACCCCAGTACGCGCCCAGCTGAATTGAAGTGGGGGGTGTAAGTCGCCAGCATGTGACGCAGCTGCCCCGTTGGCTCTTCCACCGCCACCTCGAAGCTGACCCGTTCCCCCGCCAGTGCCCGCATCATCCACGGTTCGCGCTCACGCCAGGCCGCAGGAGGCAGAATATCCTTGGCCTGCTTACCGATAGCTTCGGTTCGGTCGATGCCCATGCCTGTCTCATAGGCACGGTTGGTAAACAGATAATGGTTCTGCGTATCGAAATAAGCGATTAGCGCGGGCACGTTGTCGGTGTAGATACGGATATTGCTTTCCGAACGAATCAGCGCCTCTTCGGTGCGCTTCTGCTGCGTGATGTCCTGATACGTATAAACGAAACCGCCTCCCGGCATCGGGCTGCCATGAATGTCAAGCACCGTGCCGTCTTGCCGGTAACGCAGGTAGTGATGGGGTTTGCACGACTCCAGATTGGCCAGCATTTGTGCAACGTGTTCTTCGCTGTCGCCCGGGCCGTATTCACGGTTGTAAGCGTTGTAGCGGAAGATGCGCTCAATGGGGGTGCCCACGCGGATCAGGTTGTCCGGGAAGTCGAACAGCTCCAGATAGCGCCGGTTCCAGACCACTAGGTTGAGATTGTGGTCGATGACGCTGATCCCTTGCTGGAGGTTATCCACCGTCGATTGCAGCAGCGAACGGTTGAATTCCAGTACCTGCGAGGCCTCATCGACGATCGACACCACGTCGGAAAGCTCGATGCCGCGCTTCGATAGCGCCGAGTTCATGACCAGACGCGCCGAGGAGGAACCGATGGCCGATGCCAGCAGCCCCTCGCTGAACTGCAGCATGTCGATGGAGGCCAGTGTCTGGTCGGTCATCGGCCACGGGTGACGCTGAGCGAAGCGCTCGAAGGCTTGTTCGACCTGAGCCTTGTCGAGGAAACGGCGACACAGTGCCTTGAGATCGCGCACGGATGCTGCCCCCAACCATGGACGGTTGATGGACGGCGGCATAGTGCCGGCGCTTTCCACGAATAGTGAGGCCTGAATGCGCTCCACCACGCGCTGAGAGGTCAGCTGCGATAGCCCGATATAGGCCAGAATATTCAACCCTAGTGATAGCAGCACACCCTGCGTGAGCGGGTCAGCAAATCTCAGCCCAAACGGCGCCAGTGGGCGCAGCCAGTGCAGACCAAGAGGCCCTTCCGTCAGCAGGGCAGAGGGCAGCAGCTGTGCCTGCACTAGCGTAGGAATTAGCAGCGTATACCCCCACACCAGCAGCCCCAGCAGCATGCCGATGGCTACGCCGATGCGGTTGCCGTGTTTCCAGTACAGCCCACCGATGACGGCAGGAATCATCTGACTCATGCCTGCCAGTGCCAGCAGCCCCAGCGAGGCCAGCGACACGTGTTCGTTGAACATCATTGAGCACAAGTAACCCAGTGCGACAACGATCAGAATGATGGCGCGCCGGGCGCGCAGTACACGGCGCGTATACCCACCTTTGCTCAAATCGAACCAGCGCAGCTTGAGCAGAATCGGGATGACGACTTCGTTCGACAGCATGATCGACAGCGTCAGGCTGGCCATCAGCAGCATGCCACCGGCCGCTGTCAGCACACAGATGAACGCCAGCATAGCCAACAGTGGATGGTGGCCGAGAGAAGCCAGTGCCATCAGGTAGCCATCGGTCGGTACGCTATCGCCGAGCAGCGAGCGCCCTTGCAGCGCCAGAGGCATCACCATGGTGGCCGTCACGGCGAGATAGCCGACGAACAGCCAGCGTGCTTGGCGTGTATCGTCGCGCTGAGTGTGCTCAACCACCGTGACATGGAACTGGCGCGGTACACAGATGATCGCCAACATCGTCAGTAGCGTCTGAATCAGCACGCCTTGATCAGATAGCTGGGCCAGTAGCGATGGAGGTGAGGACGGCGCAGGGGCCGAGGCCAATGACGGTACGGTCAGCGCCTGATCAGATTGCGGAAGAGGAAGCAGACCAAACTGCCACAGCAGCGCCGCGCCCAAAGCGACGAAGGCCAGCAGCTTAAAGACAGACTCGAATGCAATGGACTGAATCAGTCCCTCGTGATGTTCGGTAGCATTGGTATGGCGCATGCCGTGAAGCATGGCAAAGACCGCCAGAATGACGGCAAGGAACAGCGTGATGTCCACACTGACCGGGTTGTGCGTCATGACATCATCGGCGGGCGTCAGCAGGTGCAGCGCTAGGCGCAGCGCATCGAACTGAAGCGCCATATAGGGCAGCGTGACAACGAGCGCTGTCAGGCTGCATAACGCCGCTAGCCCCTGCGACTTGCCATAGCGTGAAGCAATGAAATCGGCGATCGAGGTCACGTTCTGACGCTTAGCTACGCGGATCAGCTTATCCATGACCGGCCAGAAGAACAGGAAGCCAAAGATGGGGCCAATGAAGTGGGTCAGGTATATAAAACCGCTGGATGCGGCCTGGCCGATGCCGCCCAGAAAGCTCCAAGCGCTGCAATAGACGGCCAGCGTCAGACTGTAGAGAATTGGCCAGCGGTGTACAGGTTCCCGTGACTGGGCACGGTGATCACCGTGCCATGCCATGAAGGACAGCAGGGTGATATACCCCAGCGTTATCGCAATCAGAATCCACCCTGGAATCATGCGCCTCTCCTCGATCGATCTTGATCGCTATGGTAACGCATCGCCGTGCTGCTCGCCCCTCTGTCAAAGGGCTAATCGACAGCGTGCATAAAGCGTGATGCTTACGGTGATGGACGGGAGGGTGGTAACATCGCGCACTCCCATCGACAGCCTTAGACAGACATCATGCAGACCACACACACCGCTCAGCACTATGATCCCGCGCATCCCGAACAGCAGCACGCGCTGCCCGGTGACGAAGACCGTCAGGACTGGGCATCGGCCGACGCCGAGAGCGATCTGCTCGAGTCCTCTTCCGCTTCTGCCAGCGATGAGATGAAGCGCAAGCGCGAGTTCAACAAGCTGCAGAAACGACTGCGTCGGCAGGTGGGTAATGCCATCATCGACTATGACATGATCCAGGAGGGCGATCGCATCATGGTCTGCCTGTCCGGCGGGAAAGACTCCTATACGCTGCTGGAGATCTTGCGCAACCTTCAGCGCAACGCACCGGTCAATTTCGAGCTGATCGCTGTCAACCTTGACCAGAAGCAGCCTGGGTTCCCTGAGCACATCTTGCCGGAATACCTCGATAAGCAGGGAATTCGTTACCACATCATCGAGCGCGATACCTATTCCGTGGTCAAGGAGAAGGTGCCCGAAGGCAAGACGACCTGCGCACTCTGTTCGCGCCTGCGTCGAGGCACGCTGTACGGTTTCGCCGAAGAGATCGGCGCGACTAAGATCGCGCTCGGCCATCATCGCGACGATATTCTCGAAACACTGTTCCTCAACATGTTCTTCGGCGGCAGCCTGAAATCCATGCCGCCCAAGCTGCTGTCCGACGATGGCCGTCATATCGTCATCCGTCCGATGGCCTATGTCAGCGAAGCCGACAGCGCCGCGTTTGCCGAAGCGATGCAGTTCCCGATCATTCCGTGCAACCTGTGCGGTAGTCAGGAAAACCTACAGCGTCAGAACGTCAAACAGATGCTGAATGAATGGGGACGCCGATATCCCGGCCGCATTGAGTCCATGTTCAAGGCGGTCACGAACGTGGCACCGTCGCAGCTGGGTGATCGCGAGCTGTTCGATTTCAAAGGATTGGAAGATAAACGACGTGAGCGCTTGCGTAATCGTATCGATATCCGCGATACTACCGACGCTGCAGAAGAGCTCCCGACACACGTAATACGTTGATGAGACTGCCACTGGCAGAAAATGGTTGACTTTCATCAGGGTGTCGGTAGAATGCAGCGCCATGTGACGGACGGGTGGTTAGCTCAGTTGGTAGAGCACCAGCCTTACAAGCTGGGGGTCACAGGTTCGAACCCTGTACCACCCACCACGTTGCAAGCAGATATGCGGACCGGTAGTTCAGCTGGTTAGAATGCCGGCCTGTCACGCCGGAGGTCGCGGGTTCGAGTCCCGTCCGGTCCGCCATTTACTGTCCGTAAAACAGTGGATGTTCTGTGAAGGTGGCACGGCACCTTGATATCGTGCGCACAATATGTGATATGCGGACCGGTAGTTCAGCTGGTTAGAATGCCGGCCTGTCACGCCGGAGGTCGCGGGTTCGAGTCCCGTCCGGTCCGCCACATCACACATTGTATTCCTATCGGGTGGTTAGCTCAGTTGGTAGAGCACCAGCCTTACAAGCTGGGGGTCACAGGTTCGAACCCTGTACCACCCACCATGCGGACCGGTAGTTCAGCTGGTTAGAATGCCGGCCTGTCACGCCGGAGGTCGCGGGTTCGAGTCCCGTCCGGTCCGCCATTTCTTTTGTGACATCTCTGATCATTCGATCAACTCTCTTTTGTATTTATCTTTTTCATAGCATTACTGTGCTGCTCAGGCATAAGTAATTAAAGCTTGACGCTTATGCGTTGAGGCTTATCCTGCTCCTGCTCCTGCTCCTTTATCCAGTCTTTGTGTTTGGAATCCAGACTTTTACCAGGAATGCCGTCGATTTTCAGATAAGCATCAAAAGCCGTCTCAATACTCTCCCTTATTCCACGACCCTCTTCTCTGGGTTTTCATGCTTTCCTGTCGATAGGGCTGCTATAGTGCGTGTCCGTCGCGTGGATGCGGTGCGGCTTCTTATAGATGTGACAGGGTAAGGAATCAATGGCTCGATCTCCTCTTCAATCTCGTCAGTTGCAGCGTCAGATTTTTGATCTGGTGCGCGTTCTCTTTGGTCGTCACACGGGTGTGGCGCTGTTGGTCATTTTGGCGCTGGGTGGCGTGTGGTATTGGTCGCAGCAGTCTGCGCGTGAGCGCATGAGCTGGGAGGGGGTGCCGCAAGTGCAGAGTATGTCGGATTGGCATGCGTGGCACCGGGTGTTGCGCAACGATGCCTATATGGTGGGGTGGTCAGATGTGCGTGTGGCGCCACTATGGGTTGTCTATCGCTTGGATGCCAAGAAAGATCAGTACCATTTGAAGCGTCCTGATGGGTTTGAGCAGGATTGGCGTTCGGTGGTGCCGTTGGTGTCGGCAGCCTATACGGGAACGGGATATGACCGTGGTCACATGGCGCCCAATTATGCCATTGCTTCTCTCTACGGCAAGGATGCTCAGCAGCAGACGTTCTTGATGACGAACATTGCACCGCAGCGACCTAATCTGAATCGCAAGTTGTGGCAGCGCTTAGAGGCGGCAGAGATGGATGTGCTGTTGCCTCAGATGGGTACGATGTGGGTGATTGATGGGCCAATCTACGGTGCGCAGCCTCAGTACCTGTCAACGTGTCGGGGGTGGGTGGCGTCATTGATGTCGTTTAAGGCGCCTGTATGTGTAGCGGTGCCTCAGTCGTTCTACAAGATTCTGGTCGTGCCGGGGCAGCAGGGGCGAGCTACGCGGATGCTGGCGTTTATCTTTCCGCAAGAGGTGCGTGGGGATGAGCCGTTGGATCGCTATATCACGACTGTTGATGAGGTTGAGCGGCAAACGGGTTTGAACTTCTTTCCTAAATTACCGGAGGCTCAGCAGCAGCGTCTGGAGTCGGTAGCGGATACGTCGGCTTGGCCGTTGTCTCAGTTTGTGCGTACACCGTCCCGGTACTGAGGAATATGGTTTTCGGAAGGATGTCTATTTTGGTGCTGGAGTGAGCTTGTTTTTTCTGAGTAGACTATGTGATAGCGGCATCGCCCGGTGGGCGGTGCCGTTTTTTTGTGTCAGTAGGGGCAAGTTGCCTTGTGGTGTGTCTTTTGAGTGTTTGGAGGGTGTGATGGCGCGTGTTGCTTCAGAAAGGGTGGGGCCGATTTCCATGGTCAAAGGGGGTTGGAAGAAGGGGGTGCGCTGGGCGCTAGTAACGTTGCTGTGTTTCATACTGCTTTCCATCGTGACGATCATCCTGTTTGATCGCTATTTTGTGCCGGGGTTGCTTATTGCGGGCTGGCTGGTCTACCTCAAAGCGGATTGCGTGATGAGTGTTAGGATGACTCGAGAGGAGGTGGAGCGAGTGATTGGGCAAAAGGGGTATCGTTGCTATCAGAATGATAGTTGGGGGTATGCTGCTGTGGGGCGTCTGCTTTCCGATAAATTCAGAATCGTGACTGATGAATCGGGTCTTCGTCTTGAGGGGAGTCGTGAGGTTCTTAAGCGAGTGGCCAAGATTTTGAACAAGGCGTGATGTGATTGCGGGTGTGAATAGGCGGGTAAGGTGCTGCTTGTAGCTGGCTGGCTGAAAAGGCGTGTTTCCTGATGATGGGGTGCGTCTTTTTTTGAGTGCTGGAGGCGGGTGATGCGGGGATGGGGGGTATAGATACAAAAAAACCACGCTTTAGCGTGGTCTCTTGTCTTGCTTTCCAATGGCTTGGAAAGTGGTGCCCGGAAAAGGACTTGAACCTTCACGTCCGTAAGGACACTAGCACCTGAAGCTAGCGCGTCTACCAATTCCGCCATCCGGGCTTATCTTGATGGCTTGCACTTTACATCGTTTATTCCGCGATGTCTAGTGGTGCCCAGGAAAGGACTTGAACCTTCACGTCCGTAAGGACACTAGCACCTGAAGCTAGCGCGTCTACCAATTCCGCCACCTGGGCTTTTCAGTCGAATCGTTCAGCGTTTGGCGCTGTCCGTTTCGTCTCAAGCGAGGCGTATATTACTGATATTTTCGGAAGATGCAACCCCTGCGTTCAACTTTTTATCATTCTCTTGGGTTCGTTGAAGGCATGGCGCTATACTGGCCCCATGTACAAACATTCAGAAGACTATAGTATTTCGTATCTCCCTCTCTTTACGCTGCGCGCAGTCTCGTTCGCCTTATTCAGCCGGTTTGTAGCGCTTTTTTCAGGATATCATTCATGAAGCAGTGGACCTTGAACGAAGATCCCAACGCAAAACGGGAAGCCGAAGCTTACGAGAACCCTGTGCCGAGCCGCGATTTTCTGCTCGAGCAGCTCGTCGAGCATGGAAAACCCCTCTCGCACGAAAACATGAGTCGCCGCCTTGGCATCGAAGATGAAGAGCGCCAAGAAGCCGTGCGACGTCGTATGATTGCCATGGCGCGCGACGGTCAGTTGATCCGTACCGCCAGCGGCTCCTATATCCCCGTCGATCCTAACGACCTTATAGAAGGGCGTGTCATCGGCCATCGCGATGGCATTGGCTTCCTTGAGCGTGCCGATGGTCAGAAGCCTGATCTTATCCTGCCGCCACGCCAGATGCGCCGCGTGTTCGATGGCGACGTCGTTAGGGCGCGCGTAGGGGGTAAAGACCGCCGTGGCCGTGAAGAAGCGGTTATCGTCGAGGTGTTGCAGTCCAATACCCAGACGCTGATGGGCATCTACCGCGATGCCACCGGTAGCCACTCCGGCGGTACGCTGGTGCCCGAAAATTCGCGCGTCGTGCATGAAATCGTGATTCCGGTTGACGGTATCAACGGTGCCAAAGATGGTCAGGTCGTTGAAGTGCGCATCACTCGCCAGCCTGACATTCGCAATGCGCCGGAAGGTGAAGTCATCGAAGTGCTTGGGGAGCGCATGGACCCCGGCATGGAAATCGAGATTGCCGTTCGCGAGCACGACATCCCGGTTGAATTCCCGTCTGACGTCAAAGCGCAGATTGCCAGCATGTCGGATCAGGTGGCTGAGGCCGATAAAGCCGGGCGTGTCGATCTGCGAGACATGCCGTTGGTGACGATTGATGGCGAAGACGCCCGCGACTTCGATGATGCGGTCTATGCGCGTCGGACGCGTACCGGCGGCTGGAAGCTGTACGTCGCGATTGCTGATGTGTCGTATTACGTCGAAGTCAATTCCGCACTCGATAACGAAGCGCGCACGCGCGGCAACTCGGTGTACTTCCCGGGGCAGGTTGTGCCAATGCTGCCGGAGCTGCTGTCCAATGGACTGTGCTCCATCAATCCGGATGTTGACCGCCTGTGCATGGTCTGCGAAATGAACATTTCGCAGAAAGGCGAGCTGACGCGTTACGCCTTCTATGAAGGGGTGATGCAGTCGCATGCCCGCCTGACCTACAACAAGGTCAGCGCCATGCTGGAAACGCCGGACAGCGAAGAAGGTATCGCCCTGCGTCAGCAGTATGAGCATGTCGTTCCTGCGCTGGAAGAGCTGTATGCCCTGTACGGTGCACTGCGTCATGCGCGCGACGAACGCGGCGCTATCGACTTCGAAACGACCGAAACGCAGATCATCTTCAATGATGAACGCAAGATCGACCGTATCGAGCCGCGCGAGCGTAACGAAGCGCACAAGCTGATCGAAGAGTGCATGCTGGCGGCTAACGTCGCGACGGCACGCTTCCTGCAGCGTCATCGTATGCCGGCGCTCTACCGTGTTCACGCAGCGCCGGCGTTAGAGCGCCTAGAAAATCTGCGCATGTTCCTTTCCCCGCTGGGGCTGAGTTTGGAAGGTGGCGAAAAACCGTCTCCTGCCGACTATCAGCAGCTGCGCGAACGCATTGCCGGCCGCTCGGATGAAGACATTATCCAGACCGTCATGCTGCGTAGCATGAGTCAGGCCACTTATACCCCGCATAACGAAGGTCACTTCGGGCTGGCATACAAGGCGTATGCGCACTTTACATCGCCGATCCGTCGCTACCCCGATCTGCTGGTGCACCGCGCCATCCGCTCGATCATTCGTAATGGACAAGAAGGTGAGCCGGGCATCCGCCGCGTCGAGACCACGCCGGTTGATAACGTCACTCGCTGGTACCCGTACGACTTCGAACAGATGGTCGAACTGGGTGAACATTGCTCAATGACCGAACGCCGTGCCGACGAGGCGACGCGTGACGTGACGGACTGGCTGAAATGCGAGTTCATGAGCGACAAGGTGGGCGGCGTGTTCAACGGCAAGGTGGCCGCCGTGACTTCCTTTGGCCTGTTCGTTCGTCTGGATGACTTCTATGTCGAAGGACTGGTGCATATCTCTGCACTGCCTTCCGACTTCTATCAGTTCGAGGCCGAGCGCCATCGTCTACGCGGTGAGCGTAGCGGCACGATCTTTGCGCTGGGCGACGAGGTGACCATTCAGGTGGCCCGCGTCGATCTGGATGAGCGCAAGATCGACTTCGTGATGGCAGAAGGCGTTGCGCGTCCGACCAAACGCTCCTCACGCCGCTCGGCTGAAAGCGATGCCAAGCCTAAGGCGCGTTCGTCGAAAGCTAAGAAATCAGCAGCGAAGAAGAAGGGCGATGGCGCTAGCGCTGCGGCTTCCGAGACCGTCGGTGAACCTGCCAAGAAAAAACGCAAGGCTCGGCCGGGGCGCAAGGAGCGTCAGCGTCGCAAGGCTGCTCGACAGAAAGAGACGCAGTCAGAAACGGCTGCGCCGGCATCGCCGCGCAAGCGCCGCACCACTCCTCGTAAAGATTGAGAAATTCGATAAATGGTCAACAAGCGTAATCCTTCTCGTACACCGGCGGCTCGCGAGCGCCGTCGCCCTGCCCCCAAAGGGGCGGCCACGCGCAGTGCGCGTCCCGCTCCAGCGGGGCCGCGGTTGCCCAATGGCGTGGAGCCCGTGTATGGCGTGCACAGCGTTGAAGCACTGCTGGCACGTCCTTCGGCGTCCGAGACCATTCGGACACTGTGGGTCCAGCAGGGTGACGCCGAGCGCCGTCTGCACGAGCTGATGGCTCAGGCGCAGTCAGTCGGGATTCCGGTTGAGTTCATGGTGCGCGAACAGTTGGATGCTGCTGCTTCGGGGGGCAACCACCAAGGCATCATGGCACTGTGCCCGCCGATCGAGCCTGCCAGCGAGCAGACGCTCTGGTGGCGTCTCGACGATTGGAAGGCCGAACAGGCTCCGCTATTTCTAGTGCTGGATGGCGTAACCGATCCTCACAATCTTGGTGCCTGCCTGCGCAATGCCGATGCGGCAGGGGCGCACGGTATCATCGTACCTAAGGACCGTTCGGCCACGCTCAATGCAACGGTGCGCAAGGTCGCTTCAGGCGCGGCGGAAGCCGTACCGGTTTATCAGGTCACCAATCTGGCGCGAACCCTCACCACGCTGCAGGAAAAAGGCGTATGGGTGCTGGGCATGGCCGGTGAAGCCGAATCTATGCTGTACGATATCGACCTGACCGGGCCGTGTGCACTGGTCATGGGAGCGGAAGGCAAGGGCATGCGTCGGCTCACTCGCGAGCGCTGTGACCAGTGGGCCAAGCTGCCGATGGCGGGCGAGGTCTCCAGTCTCAACGTCTCGGTTGCGGCGGGCATCACGCTGTTCGAGGCCGTGCGTCAGCGTCGCTGACGCACCCCGCGCATTATTTGCTTGTCCGATAGGCTCGGTATCATTAGAATAATGCGGTTTTCATATGCCAGCGTCAGGCTGGCATACCTCATAGCAGTAAAAGGCACGGGCATTCTTGCCGCTATCACGCCTTTTGCTCCTCCTTGCTTCCAGACGGGCTTGTCCCCGATCGGAAGCTGCCAACCCGTAAGGAGACATCATGCGTCACTACGAAATCGTGTTCATGGTTCACCCGGACCAGAGCGAGCAGGTTCCGGCGATGATCGAGCGCTACACCAGCATCGTTACCGAAGCTGGCGGTCAAGTGCATCGTCTTGAAGATTGGGGCCGTCGTCACCTGGCTTACCCGATCAACAAGCTGCACAAAGCACACTACGTTCTGATGAACGTTGAGTGCACCGGCGAAGCGCTGGCGGAAATCGAAAACATCTTCCGCTTCAACGATGCCATCATCCGTAACCTGGTTGTCCGTACCAGCGAAGCGGTCACTGAAGCTTCTCCGATGATGAAAGCCAATGAAGAACGTGGCCGTCGTCGTGAAGAGCGTCCGCGCAACGATCGCGAAGATAACCGCGAATCCGAATCCGCTGAATAATCCTCTGGAGGACTGACCCATGGCACGTTTCTTCCGTCGCCGTAAATTCTGCCGTTTCACCGCTGAAGGCGTGAAGTATATCGACTATAAAGACCTCGATACGCTCAAGTCTTACATCACTGAAACTGGCAAGATCGTACCGAGCCGCATCACCGGTACGCGTGCACGCTATCAGCGTCAGCTGGCTACCGCTATCAAACGCGCACGCTACCTGTCTCTGCTGCCGTATACCGATAGCCACAAGTAAGCCACGCGTTTCGTGCTCGAACCCTGTCAGGCCTTCATTCACCATTGAGTCTGATCGCATCGCTGATGCTTCAGTTCATTGTGGTGGTTGATTAAGCCGACCTAAACGGTTCGGGCATGTTGTGGTTATGCAGATTCAGCACTGACCTCTGCGTCAAAAGCTGGATCCAGTAGGTATCATTATTGTTTTGCTGCCAGGCGCGCTAGACGTAACTTCGTGAATATCCGAAGTCGTTTGCCTGCAGTCAACATTAAAGAGGTTAACGAGATGGACGTCATTCTACTCGACAAACTGGGTAAGCTCGGCGATCTGGGTGACAAAGTCACCGTTAAATCGGGCTATGGCCGTAACTACTTGGTACCGTACGGCCTGGCCGTACCGGCAACCAAGGAAAACGTTGAAGCGTTCGAAACGCGTCGCGCTGAGCTCGAAAGCCAGGCTGCACTGCGTAAAGCGGAAGCTGAAAACCGTGCGCAGCAGCTGAGCGAAATCGAACTGTCTCTGGTGGCTAAAGCCGGTGACGAAGGCAAACTGTTCGGTTCCATCGGTCCGCGCGACCTGGCTGATGCTATCGCATCTGCCGGAATCGACGTTGCCAAAAGCGAAGTTCGTATGCCGGAAGGTCCGCTGCGTCAGACTGGCGAATACGACATCGCTCTGCAGCTGCACCCGGAAGTTTCCGCCAGCGTTCGCGTTGTCGTGACTGCCGAGTAAGTTGAAGTACAACATCCTGGTTTCGATCAGTGATGGGAAAGGCACGCTGCTTTGCTGCGTGCCTTTTTTATATGGTGCGAATCTAGCCGTAGCGGCTTGATTTGTGCTCAGCGTTTCTTCATGAGCCGTGGCAGTCAATGTGCCGCTCTGCGCTATCATGAGGGACCTGACATGTCTGTTGCGTTGCGGGAAGGTTGGAAATCACTATGACTGATGCCATCGAGCATGATGAACAGACAGCGGCGCTGAAAGTGCCGCCTCATTCGCTGGAAGCCGAGCAGTCCGTTCTCGGTGGTCTGATGCTGGACAACTCGGCGTGGGATGACGTCTCTGAGCGCCTAGTCAGCGATGATTTCTATCGTTTCGAGCATCGCCATATCTTCAATGCGATGAAGCAGCTGGCAGAGGAAAGCCGCGCGGTCGACGTGGTCACGCTGTCAGAAGCGCTGGAGCTGCGCGATCAGCTCGAACAGGTCGGCGGACTGGCCTATTTGGCGGAGCTGGCCCGTAATACGCCGTCGGCGAGCAATATCAAGGCATATGCCGATATCGTGCGTGAGCGCGCTACGCTGCGAAAACTGATTCAGGCTGCAGGGCAGATCGCAGATGGGGCTTTCAATCCTCAAGGGCGTCCTGCTGACGAACTGGTCAACGAAGCCGAACGTTTGGTATTCCAGATATCCGAGTCGCGTCCCAAGTTCGGTGGACCACAGAACATGGGGCAGCTGCTGACCAAGGCGGTCAGTCGTATCGACGAGCTCTATAATATGAAAGGCCAGATGACGGGACTGTCGACCGGCTTCCACGATCTGGATGAGATGACTTCAGGGTTGCAGCCTTCCGACCTCGTTATCGTTGCAGGGCGCCCCTCGATGGGTAAGACGACCTTTGCAATGAACCTTGTCGAGCACGCTGTCGTCAGCAGTGACAAGGCAGCGGTCGTCTTCTCAATGGAGATGCCTGCGGAGCAGCTGATGATTCGTATGGTGTCGTCTCTGGGGCGCATCGACCAGACGCGTATGCGTACGGGGCAGCTGGAGGATGAGGATTGGCCGCGCCTCACCTCTGCGGTGAACCTTCTCAAGGATCGCAAGCTGTATGTTGACGATACGCCAGCACTGTCGCCCAGCGAGATGCGTGCGCGTATTCGTCGTCTGATGCGTGAGGCGGGTGAGATCGGCATCATCATGATCGACTACCTTCAGCTGATGCAGGTGCCGGGTATGTCCGACAACCGTACGGCTGAGATCTCCGAGATATCTCGCTCGCTTAAAGGGATGGCGAAGGAGTTTCAGTGTCCGGTCGTCGCGCTGTCGCAGCTGAACCGCTCGCTTGAGCAGCGCCCCAACAAGCGTCCTGTTATGTCGGACTTGCGTGAATCTGGGGCAATCGAGCAGGATGCGGACGTTATTGCCTTCGTCTACCGTGATGAAGTCTATAATCGCGATAACCCTGATAACAAAGGGTTGGCCGAGCTGATCATCGGTAAGCAGCGTAACGGGCCTATCGGTACGGTGCACATGGCCTTCATTGGTAAGTACACACGCTTTGAGGATCTGGCGCCGGAAAGCTACGGTCAGTACGAGGAATAGAGGAACGGTTGCCGCGAGGGCATTTGAGGGAAAAGAGACCTTTCATGTGCCCTGCATCGGTGATAAGTAGTGCTTATGCTACCGTTAAGCTAGGCTTTTGGTCGCGGCCCTCGATTGGATCAAGCATTCCCGTGTCTAAAAGTGTAGTATCTAATCCATACTAGGCCGCACGGCATGGTGGGTGTCGCTGCCAACCGTTTCGGACTGGCAACGTTTATAGGACCGCAATACACCGTATTGTGGTGTCATCTAGGACAAGCATGACAGGCGCTTGTCTGTCGAATGTTCTCTGTCAATGAGTAAGCATTTTCGGGCGCCATCGGTCAGGGTGCCCGAGATCGGTTAGATGCCAAGGAGAAATCATGGCTGCAGGATTCCGACGTAGTGGACGTCGTCGACAACCCAAGATCGAAGTGCGCGGTGTGCTGGAAAGTACCGAGCGTGAAGGGCCTTTCAAGGAATGGCTGGGCATGCCTGACCTCTATCGCCACACGCTGGTCGTGGATGGCGAAGCCTATACCTATCAGGTCGAAGATCCTGAGCTGCCCGTCAACGTAGGCGATCGCATCGTGTTCCGCTATCGTGAAGCCAAGGCTGGCCGTTGGATCGACCGCAACTCGCTGGGACGTGCTATCGACCCTAGCGATTACGCTGCTTCCTGAGACAATGCGAGCCGCAAGCGTTCGTTGCGAGGCACTGGGCGTGAGCGCCGAAAGCGATCATCCCTGAACGTCTGGGGCTTGCCGTTGTCATTTAGTGGTACCACACTGGCCTCATGGGGTCATGTTGGCCAGTGTGTCCTATCCTTACACCCGAGTGCGGTCATTCACCGAATATCGGTGATTTCATGACCTTCATCGGTTCCCTGCGGTGGTTACGTCTTTTGACTCGTTGGCCGATAATGCGCTGGCGGGTTCATAAAACTGTCACTGGCCTTTTCCTGTAACGTTCTGTATACCGATGATGGTCAGACGTAAAATGTACTCGTGCACTCATGACCTTATAGCGTGTATTTCTTGCTGCCAGCATGGAGAAAGCTATTACGTATCAACACTATGACAATAAGGAGAGTCTTGAATGAACATCTCTCAGCTTAAAGAAGTGGCTGCCCATCAACAGGATGTGCGGATCCACGTTATTCGATCATTGGCCAGCAAGCTGTATCAGATCGAATGTGAGGCCGAAACGGGCCACAGTGTGGCGCTTGAAGAACGCGGTCGTCCGCAACTCTTCCGGTCACTCGAGGACGTCTATGACGTGCTCAAGCAGGTGGGCGTGCAGCATGCCTGGCTGGTACGCTGGGAACAGCGCCATCCGACAGCATCGAAAGGGGCTTGCCTCCCTCCCAAATCAGGCCTGATTCAGGTCGCCCTCTGACGCCGAGATAATCGGCGATCGTAAGTGAAAAGTGTTATCAGCAAAAGCGTCGCAATAGCGGCGCTTTATTGTATGTATAGCGCTGCTCTTGCGACGAATACCGTATAATGGACTTAAACGGTACAGTATCGGCGGTTAGGTGCGGTGTCACCTTCCGCGCTTGCTTCTTCAACAAGGAGGTTGCGAATGTCATCCCCTCGCTTCGGTGTTCTGCTGGCGAACCTGGGTACGCCAGATGCGCCGACGGCAAAGGCCGTACGTCGCTATCTGCGTGAGTTTTTGTCGGATCGTCGTGTCGTGGATCTGCCGCGCTGGAAATGGTGGCCCATTTTGAACGGTATCGTGCTGACGACGCGCCCTCGCCGCGTGGCAAAGGCCTACGCGTCGATCTGGACTGATGAAGGTTCACCGTTGCTGGCTATTTCACGCCGCCAGCGGGCTGCACTCGAAGAAAAGTTGCGTGAGCATTTCGGGGAAGATATTCCTGTCGCGCTGGGCATGGATTACGGTAATCCTTCCATTGTCTCTGCGGGGCGTGAGCTGCGCGACGCGGGGGTCAAGAATGTGCTGGTGCTGCCGCTCTATCCTCAGTTCTCCAGCTCGACCACGGCGTCGATCTTCGATCAAGTGGCGCGCGCGCTCAAGCAATGTCCAGCTCATCCTGGATTGCGCTTCGTACGTAGCTACTGCGATCACCCGCTGTACATTCAGGCACTGGCCAATAGCGTGCAGGAGCACTGGCAGCAGCAAGGCCAGCAAGGGCATCTGGTGATGTCGTATCACGGCATTCCCAAACGCTATGCTGAGCAGGGTGACCCGTACCCGAATGAATGCGAGACCACCAGCCGTCTACTGGCCGAGGCACTTTCGCTTGCACCGCATGAGTGGACGATGACCTATCAGTCGCGTTTCGGGCGTGAAGAATGGCTGCAGCCCTACACCGACGAGACATTGATCAAATGGGGTAAGGCGGGAACACCACCGGCAGTGGATATTATGAGTCCTGCTTTTGCGGCGGATTGCCTAGAAACGCTAGAGGAGTTGAGCGAAGAAAATCGCGAGAACTTCATGCATGCGGGCGGCAAGCGCTATGCGTATATTCCGGCACTCAATGATCGCGACGACCACCTTGAATTGCTGACGTCACTGGTGGCTCAGCATACGCAAGGTTGGTAGTCGCTGGTTTGGCGGCTAGTGGCGTCAAGCGAATCAACTTCTGATATATCACTGCATTATCAATGACCAAGTCATACGTAGCCCGGCCCTTCTAGGATTATCAGTCTAGAAGGGCCGGGCTTTTTTATTGTCGATCTATAGCGCTGCTTTTTTTAAGAAGAAATGGGTCTGATCTTGAACCAGATGGAGTACATCGCTGGCAAGAATATCAATGTCAGTATTGTGCCTGCCAGAGTGCCGCCAATAAGGGTATAGGCTAGCGTTCCCCAGAACACGGAGTGGGTGAGTGGGATGAAGGCAAGAATCGCGGCTAACGCCGTCAGTATTACGGGCCTTGCACGCTGAACAGTGGCCTCAACAACGGCATTGAACGGTGCCAATCCCGCTTGCTCATTCTGATGGATCTGACCAATCAATATCAGTGTGTTGCGCATTAATATTCCGGATAGTGCGATGAGGCCAACCAGCGCATTGATGCCGAACGGCTGCTGGAAAATCAGTAAGGTTGGCACTACGCCGATCAACCCTAACGGGCTTGTTGCAAACACCATGATCATGCCGGCGATGGAACGCACCTGCAATATGATGATGAGCAGCGTAAAGGCAATCATGATTGGAAACAGTGGCAGCATGGCCGTTGTCGCTTTGGCTGATTCTTCGATCGATCCTGCTTGCTCTATCTGGTAGCCCGGTGGGAGTGTCTTGATGACTGTCTGCAGTTGTTTGAAAACCGCTGTAGAGACATCAGGGGGCTGCTGTCCTTCAGCAATGTCCCCTCGCACGGTGATCGTGGGAGTGCGATCTCTACGTCGAAGAATAGGGTCTTCCATACGTACCTCTACCGTTCCCACCTGTGAAAGTGGGATGCGCTGGCCTGCTGATCCCACTAACGTGAAGTTAGTGATCTTTGCGGGGTCGAGGCGAGTATCTCCTGCTGCCCGGCCTACCACTTGGACGGTACGAATATCTTCGCGCACCTCCGTGATGGGGATTCCGCTGAGCAGGAATTGCAGCTGTAAGGCCACGGACTGAGATGTCAGTCCAATGGATTGAAGCCGATTTTGATCAAGCGTGAAGTGCAGCGCAGGTGTGCGTGGCCCCCAGTCAGTGTTGACCGTGCGCATCATGGGATTGGCGCGCATGATGTTGGCCACATCATTGGCTATGTTGCGTAGTGTGTTTCGATTTGGCCCTGTCACTCGATAAGCCACCGGGAATGGGGACGGTGGGCCAAATACAATTTGGGTAATGCGGGCCTGAGCTTCTGGTGCTAGTCCTTCCGCTACCGCATGGCGCAGCCGGAATTTGAGTACCTCACGTTCTTTATCATTGCCTGCAAGAACAACAATTTTGGCAAATGATGGGTCGGGTAATTCGGGCGACATCGCTAGAAAGAAGCGCGGAGCGCCTTGTCCTATATAGGACGTCACTATGCGCGCTTCTTTCTGTTTCTTCAGCCATGCTTCTATCTTGGCGGTTGCTGCGCTGGTTCGTTCAATCGATGTGCCATATGGCATCTGCACCTCGATAAGAACTTCTGGCCGATCAGACGTTGGGAAGAACTGTTTATTGACCAGCCCCATACCAAGAATGGCAACGGCAAATGTTGCGACCACAGTGCCGGCTACCAGCCACTTATGAGCAATAACGCGTCCCAGTGCTTTTCGGAAACGGTTGTAATGACGAGTGTCGTAAATGGCCTCGTGACCACCTTCTACTTTCTTGATGTCCGGAAGCAGTTTGACGCCTAAGTAGGGCGTAAACGCCACAGCAACTACCCAGGATACAATGAGGGCAATGCCCACAATCCAGAACATGTTGCTGGTGTATTCTCCCGCCGTAGAACGAGCAAATCCATTGGGCATGAAACCGATCGCTGTCACCAATGTGCCGGACAGCATTGGGGCCGCCGTATGGCTCCATGCATAGGCTGATGCTTTGACTCGGCTGTAGCCTTCTTCCATTTTTACGACCATCATTTCGATGGCGATAATGGCGTCATCTACCAGTAGACCCAGTGCCAGAATCAGTGATCCGAGCGTAATACGATCAAAGTTCTTGCCGGTGGCGGCCATGATGATGAACACGGCGGCTAGCGTCAGTGGTACGGCTGCGGCTACTACAATGCCGACACGCCAGCCCATGCTTAGAAAGCACACCACCATCACGACCAGCAAGGCCACAAAGAACTTGACCATGAATTCATCAACTGCGGCGCTGATATTGACGGCTTGGTCAGTTACTTTGGTCAGCGTTATGCCCAAGGGTAGCTCTGCATTGATCTTGGCAGCTTCGGCTTCGAGGGCTTTACCCAAGTCGAGGCCATTCCAGTCATCACGCATAACAACGCCAAGCAGCAGTGCGGGTTCGCCATTGTTCCGAACTAAGAAGGTGGCTGGGTCTTCATAGCCTCGTTCCACGGTGGCCACGTCCGATAGCGTTAGCGTTCTTCCTTGTACCACGATCGGGGTCTGGCGAATTTTATCCAGATCATTGAAGGCCCCCTCAATGCGTATGAAGACCTGTGGTCCATGTGTCTCAATGGAGCCGGATGGAGTAAGCGCATTCTGGCCGTTGAGCGCAGCAAAAATGTCTTGTGGTGTAATGCCCAATGTCGCTAGACGTTCGTGGGAAAACGAGACAAAGATGCGTTCGGCCTGTTCGCCGATGATATTGACCTTTTTTACTCCGGCAACGTGCAAGAGCTGCTGACGCAGATGTTCTGCATCACGCGCCAGCAATCGTTGAGGCTCGTCTTTTGCCTTGAGAGCGAAGAGTGCAAAGGTCACATCGGCATACTCGTCGTTGAGCATGGGGCTTATGACGCCCGAAGGGAGTTTCTTCGTTTCATCTCCGATTTTCTTGCGCGCTTGATAAAACTCTTCCTGAACTTGAGACGGTGGCGTGCTGTCGCGCAAGAAGACCATCGTGAAGGCCAAGCCTGGGCGAGTGTAGGTCTCGGTATGATCGTACCAGCGCAATTCCTGCATTCTCTTTTCGAGGGGATCGGCTACCTGATCCTGCATTTCCTGCGCTGTTGCCCCCGGCCAAGCTGTGATGATCGTCATCTGCTTGATCGTAAAAGGAGGGTCTTCTGCTCGCCCAAGAGAGAAAAAGGCGAAGATGCCCGCAACACTGATCAAGATGATCAGAAACAGCGTAATAGAGCGCTCACGTACGGCAAGTGCGGAAAGGTTGAAGCGTCTTTCGTTCATGGATGCTCTCCGTTCGCCATCAAGCCGCCTTGATCCATCGGTCTGACGCTGTCGCCCTCATGAAGCAGATGAGCGCCGAGAGATACCACTGAATCACCGATCCTAAGATCACCTTGTATCTGTGCTTCTTCGTCCGTAAAGCTGATTACTCGAATGGGGTGCCAGGCGACTCTTGCAGGCTTGCCTTCGACGACCCATACCCCCGGCCCATTGCCCGGATCGAACAGTGCGCTAATGGGAACGGTGAGCGATGACGTAGCATCTGTGACCCCCGCGATTTCAACGGTAACTGTCGCTCCCAGTGGGGCTTGAGATGATGGGCCCGTAAGCGTGTATTTGGCCTCATATGTACGGCTTGTCTGGTCAGCAGCGTCGGATAGTTGCCGCAGCCTTGCGAGTACGGGAGTTTGTCGGTTTCCATATAACGTTGCTTTGGCGGCTGAGCCGATAGGCGGACGTAATGTTTCCGGCAGATGCACAACGGCGTCACGTTGGCCGTCTTGTGCCAGTCGTACAACGGGTTGTCCTGCACTGACGACTTGGCCCGGTTCGGCAAGTGTCTCGACAACAGTGCCGTCAGCGTCGGCAAGCAGTAAGGCATAGCGTGACGCATTTTGGGCAACGTTTGCTTGCGCTTCAGCTGCTTTAAGCTGGGCCTGGGCCGAGTCTGCCGATGCCTTGATCTGATCGTATGCCGATGCTGAAACAGCCCCAGCATCAACCAGCCCTCGATAACGTGCTTCATCATCTGTTGCTTGTTTGGCACGAGCGCGCGCTACGGCCACGGCTTCTTGAAGGACATGTGCCTGCAGGTTTAGGTCAATGGGGTCAATGCGCATGAGCGCTTGTCCTCGCTTGACTCTCTGACCTGTGTCGACCAGACGTTCCTGCACCTTGCCCGATACGCGAAAGCCCAAATCGCTTTGAATCTGAGCAGCCACAGTACCGGTGAATGATCGAGAAGGGGTGGACGCGCCATGGACCGGCGCGACTCTGACGAGCGGAGCCTCAGTGCGAGGGTCCGGCTCATGCTTGCTGCTGCATGCCATCAATACGAGCGGCAGCAGAAGGAAAGTGCAGGGGATAAGTTGGCGCCGAAGCATGGGAGCTCTTCCTATGGAGAAACATTGCTCCCATCTTTATTCAAGTGACCATATTAGTCAATGGTCACGATGACCGTGTTTAAGGTGCCAGACTACGCAATATGAGGTTGGACAGTTGAGTTGCCGCTTCAGCAGCGTTGTCCAGGTTGTGCTGTAGGAAAAGGGGATTGATGTAAGGGCGCATGCACAGGTAGATGGCATTGGCCGCTTCATCCAGAGGGGTTTTACGTTCGAATTCTTGAGCTTTCCTACCATCGCTAACAAGCTGTGTGACTCGCATTTTGAGCTGTTCTTCATATGCAGCGATGGACGGCCAAGACTCGCTGGCGGATGTTGCGGCGATGTCATAGAGCTTGCGGTCATGGAAGAATAGGTCGGTACCTGCTGCCACCAACGCCTTGAACATGCGGCGTAGACGCTCAGAAGCGGAGGGGGCATCAGTTGTCGCTGCATCCACGGCGGCCATGATAGCGTTCAGACGGTTGGTACAGATCACCTCGCCAATCGCCTGCTTGGAGTCAAAAAATTTGTAGATGTAGGCTTTGGAAAAACCAATTGCTTTCGCTAGATCCGACACCGTCGTTTTCTTGTAGCCATAGCGTCCAAAATACTCGGTGGCAGCTTCGATAATCTGATCCCTGATATCGTGATCAGAAGGCCCTCGAAGCTGGGGGGCTGTCGTGTGTGTGTTAGTCATCTTTTCAGGTTACCTTGAGGATCTTGGATTGACAATTGGTGACTGTTTGGTGATATGGTCACAATATCATCTTGTCCAAGGATCACCATGTCTACCCATCGTTCCTTTATTCTTTTGCTATGTACCGGTGTCATAGCCGGTTGTGCAGTAGGACCCGATTATCGCAGACCCGCTATGCCTCTTCCTAAACATTACATTGGGCAAGGCATGGTCGTGCCAGAAAAAAATGTTTCCGAGAGTGAACTGGCGACATGGTGGCAATCGTTTGATGACCCGCTGCTAGCGCGCTTCGTCTCGTTGGCTCTGGAAAAGAATTTGTCCTTGGCACAGGCGGTTGCTCGCGTTACCCAAGCGCGCGCCTTGCTGGGCTCCGCCAATGCGGCGCTGCTTCCTTCGGGTGCCATCAGTGGTTCCACTGGTCGTGCTCATCAGTCGATAGAAACGCCCTTGGGTCAAGTGCTGGACTCCACGCCGGGATATAACCGATGGGGCAATGCCTATGAGGCAGATCTGAGCGCGAATTGGGAAATAGACCTGTTTGGTGGATTGCGGCGTAGCCGAGAGGCGGCGGTTGCAGATTACCAGTCCTCACAAGCAGGAGCGGTCGCCGTGAGATTGGCTGTGGCAGCGCAGACCGCCGATATCTTTATCACCATTCGTGAGCAACAGACCCGCCTCGATATTGCGAGACGGCAGGTCACTATCCAGCGAGATCTGCTAGGGAAGGTCCAGCTTCTTTATAACCGCGGGCTGGTGGCTGATTATCAAGTGCAGCAGGCTCAAGACGCCTTGGCTCAGGCTCAAGCAACTGTGCCGGTTCTCCAAATGGCGCTGGATGAGGCGATGAATGCATTGGATGTGATGCTGGCGGCCCCGCCCGGAACGTACCGAGCACAGTTAGAGTCTATTGCGCCTATTCCTGTGATACCGCAGATCACGCAGATGGGATCGCCAGCAGAACTGCTTCAACGGCGTCCTGACATCATAGTGGCTGAGCGTCGGTTGGTCGCCACGAATGCTCGGATCGGTGAGGCGATTGCCGAGTACTATCCAACGTTTTCGTTGAGCGGTTTATTGGGAAGCGCCACTGCCATTTCCAGTGGCAATCTGTTTTCCAGTGGTGCGAGCCAGGCCTCAGGTCTGCTGGGGTTGCGATGGCGTCTTTTCGATTTCGGCCGCATTAATGCGCAGATCGACCTAGCCAGGGGGCAGGATGCTGAGGCGTTAGCCGCCTACCGGCAAGTTGTCTTGAAGGCAACCGAAGATGTCGAAAACGCGTTTTCGGCATTATCGAACCGTAACGTTCAGGTGTCGGCACTGAGGCAAGGAGAGGCAGCGCTTTCGCGAGCTCAAGCCTCTTCATTGGCAGCGTATCAGCGAGGTACTGCAAGCCTGATCGATGTGTTACACGCAGATGAATCCTGCCTACGTGCGTCCGATGCCAGCGTGCAGGCGCAGGCTGCTTCGGCTCGTGCAGCAGTGGCGTTATTCAAATCGCTTGGTGGTGGGTGGCAGCCAAAAAGCGCTGAAATGATAAGTGTTGAGTGATTCTTCAACGATATGGGGCGGGGTATATGCGGGGTTATTTGCCCTTGCTTTTGAAGCAGTGGTATCGCTTAACATCCAGTAAAAAAATGCCATCCGCTTGGGATGGCATTTTCGTATAGCGTGCAATGGGGCTAATTAGCTGACCGATGCGGCGAGCCCTGCCACTCGTTTGAAAGCGCTTTTCAGATCGTCGGCAGTGACCTTGAAGGGCATATGTCCCATATCGTGAGAGGTGAGGGCGGCGGCAATGATGGTATCGAGTTCTTCCGGTGTCAGTGTCGGTTCGATTTCATCAAGCGTCAGCGGTACCGAGCAGTCGCGTGCGATATGGATGGCTTCGATGATTTCATCATCGCTGCGGCCTTCGAGTGCTAGCAGACACAGGTTGCCGAAACCAACCAGCAGACCGTGGCCGAAGTGGCGGGTCTTGTCGCAGGCCGTAAAGCCCGCATAGATGCCGTGAGCTGCGCAGGCATGTGCGCCACTGGCCATGATGGAGGTCAGGCCGGCAAAGGTAAAGATGGCGTCCAGCACCTGTTCGAGTGCGGGCGTATTGCGCTGTTCGCGTACGCCTGCACAGGCTTCGCCGCCGTACAGGCGAATCATGTCGTAGCAAATGCGGCTGCTGGCGACCGATGATGCCGCAATGGCCGTCGCTTCTTCGCTTTTGCCCAGCGCACGGAATTCATACCATTTGGCCAGCGTGTCGCCTAGGCCAGCGGCCAGCCAGCGCAGCGGTGCCGTTGCTAGCAACTGGCTGTCGATAATGACGGCATCCGGTGCTTTCGGCAGGTTGTAGAGGTCGAGAAACAATCCTTCTTCGGTATAGGTGACCGTCAGCGGTGTGATGGCCGCACAGGTCGCAGCGATAGTCGGGATGGTGATCAGCGGCAACCCTGCTTCTGCGGCCGTTGCCTTGACGGTGTCGAGGGCCTTGCCCCCGCCAACACCGATCAGAACATCAGCATCCTGCGTTTCAGCCAGCGCTTTGAGGCGGTCGATCTGCGTACGTGTGCTGTCGCCGCCAAACCATTCATCGCCGACCAGTGTGATGCCGTGTTCAGCCAGTTGTGCTTCGAGTTTTTCACGAACGGCAGCGCGTGCGCGGTGCCCGCCGATCACCAGGGCGCGACGACCCAGCGTGCGGCAGATTTTGCCTACAGAGTCGAGTGCGCTGGGGCCACGGATGATGGTCGCGGGAATAATCAGGGTTTGCGTGTTCATGATGTCCTCTTATGGTTCTTCATATCGAAACGCGCGATGCATATCGCTTTCGGGCATGCTCGCAGTGCGAGCATCAAAAGCGTCTCGTGTGGCCACCGACCATTGTCATTGTAGTGCGTCGGTGCCGTTCGTTGACGATCAGCCAGCACGGGGTTCATTCACCATACCCTGACTGGGGCAGAAGAGGGAAGTCGCGCTCATGAATGAATCGAGTCGCGCTTTCATGGTGCACAGATTGGGTTCAGTTTTGGTCGATGCGTTCGTTGAGCTCGAATGGTCCGCCTTCCGTATTGGCTTGGCGTGGCAGCTTGAGGTGTAGGGCGCTCATGGTCAGTAGGTGGGCACTGACCGGAGTGGTGATGACGGTGAACAGTGTGATCAGTAGCTCCTGACCCAGCGGCGATCCCAAATGCAGCCAGAAGAACAGCATTGAGGCCAGTACAGCGCTGCCGGTGCCGACCGTCGAGCACATGGCGGCACCGTGGATACGGACATAGAAGTCGTTGAAGCGCACCATGCCGAACGAGCCGATCGTGGCTGTGATGCCGCCGATGACGACCAGCATGCCCACCAGTGTTTCGATCAAGGGCGTCCAGTGCATAGCGATTTCCTCGGATAAGAAAGCATCATTCGATGATGAACCCGCGCAGTACGTATTTGCAGATCGCGGCGGTGCTGATGAAACCGAACATTGCCAGCAGGATGGCGACGTCCATGTACAGGCGCGTCTGCAGTGCGATGCACAGCAGTATGATCAGCCCGATAGCATTGATAGACAGCGTGTCGAGGGCGGCAATGCGGTCAGGTAGGCTGGGGCCGATCAATACTCGGTACCCGTTCAGCAGACATGCCAGCAGATAGAAGGCTGCGCCGATCCAAAGGCAGACATTGAGAAACAGCGTGGTGTGCGTCAGCATCCAAAGATCTCCTTCAGCGGACGTTCGTAGCGTTCATACAGGGCTTGGATGAATGCTTCGCGATCATCACCGATGTTGAGCGCGTGGATCAACAGCGTGTTGTCATGCAGACGCAGGTGCGCAGACAGCGTGCCCGGCGATAGGGAAATCGTGCTGGTCAGCAGGGTGATCGGAAACGGTTCCTGCATGGCTAGCGGATAGATAATGAAGCCCGGACGCGGTTCGTGGCGCAGTGACAGGATGGCTTTGGCGACCTGAATGTTCGAGACCAGAATGTCCCACGCGACCATCAGCATGTAGGCCACGAGCTTGAACGGCTTGTGGATGTGCGGCTGCGGCACCCAGAAGGTGTCGACCAGCTTGGGAATCATGATCGCTAGCACCAGCGCGACGATCACGTGAGGCAGTGTCAGTTCGTTGAGCAGTATCCAGCACCAGAAGGACAGTGTTGAAATGAACGGGTGCGATAGCAGCCAGCGCAGCATGCGTTTCATCAGGAACTCTCCTCGTGCGCCAAGTTGATGTCCTGTCCCAGTACCGCATGAGCATAGGACGACGCGTCCAGCAATTGACCGGCCATGCGCAGATCGAAGCGACTCAGTGGTCCAGCAAAGCATGAAATTAGTACGGTCGTACTGATCAGTCCCCACAGCGCCATGCCGCGGCGCTTGCCGAGCAACCCACCGCGTGGCTTACCAATGGTCGCCGTTTTCCAGAACAGAGTGGTACCTGCGCGCGAAGCACTGATGAGGCCCGCCAGCGTCGATAGCAACACGATGCTCCACAGCCAGGGTGCTTCATGGGCCGGTGCCGTGGACAGAATCCAACCTTTCGCCAGTGCGCCCGACAGTGGTGGCATGCCCAGAATACCCAGCGCTGCCAGCATATAGGCGGCACTGAGCAAGCGTGGTTGGCGCACCATACGGCTTTCGACAAAGCGGGTGCCCGCTCGCCCGCGCTGCTGGCCGACGACTTCGGCCAGCATGAACAGTGCCGCCGTGAGGAACGTCGTGTGTGGCACATAGAACAGTAGTGCGGCAATGCTGTCTTCTTTCCCCATCCCTTGAGTGGCCACCAGTGTACCGACCGAAATCAGCGTGAAGTTGCAGATCTGGTGGTTGAGGTTGCGTGCCGCCATGACCCCCATGATGCCCATTACTACCGTGCCTAGCCCCAACCACCACAGCCACGGCTGGATGAAGTTGGCCAGTGCGTCGTGGGGCGGCATGTGGAAGATCAGTCCGTAGACGCGCAGGATGGCGTAGATGCCGACCTTGGTCATGATGGCGAACAGTGCTGCCACGCTACCCGGTGCGGCGGCGTAGGCGCGGGTCAGCCAGAAGTGCAGCGGCAGAATGGCCGCTTTTAACAGGAACACGACCAGCAGCACCAGCCCCGCTGATTCCACCAGCGCCATGCGGTGCGGTCCAAGCTGGTTAATGCGTACGGCCAAGTCGGCCATGTTCAGCGAGCCCAGCGTGCCGTACAGGGTGCCTACCGCCACAAGGAAGAAGGTAGAGGCGGCGACGTTCAGTACCACATAGTGCATGGCGGCCAGCGTGCGTTTGCGGCCTCCGGCATGCAGCAGCAGGGCATAGGACGATATCAGCAGAATCTCGAAGAACACGAACAGGTTGAAGATATCACCGGTCAGAAAGGCGCCGTTGATACCCAGCAGCTGGAATTGCAGCAGGGCATGGAAGTTGCTGCCGTGAGAGTCCTGTCCCGCACAGGCATAACCGTAGACCGCCGTGGCCAGCAGTACCGTGATGGTCAGCATGTAAGCCGCTAGCCGGTCGAGCACCAGTACGATGCCGTAGGGGGCCTGCCAGTTACCGAGTGAGTAAGTGCGGATCGTGTCGTCATCGCTTAGCCACAGCATGTACAGCACCACGATAAGCTGGAGCAGAATCGACAGCCCTGACAGCAGCCGGTTGCGGCGGCGGTAGCGAATGTCGCTGAACAGCAGCAGCGCCCCGGTGAACAGCGGGATCAGGATGGGAAGAATGAGCAGGTGCTGGCTCATGAATGTTCCTCCCAACGGGCATCAATATCGCGCAGTGTTTGGCGGGCCTTGCGTTCACCCTGTCTGCGGCCGTTGACGTGGTCGCTGCCCAAATCGCCGCGAGCACGGATTGCTAAAATGATGACGAAGGCCGTCATGGCAAAGCCGATAACGATAGCGGTCAGTACCAGTGACTGGGGAATTGGGTCGACCATCACTCGGCCATCGCCGACGATAGAACTGGCCTGGCGGGAAAGGCGTCCCATAGCGAACAGGAACAGGTTGCCTGCATAGGAAAACAGCGTCAGCCCGAGCACCACAGGAAAGGTACGTCCCCGCAACAGCAGAAACAGTCCACTGGCGGCCATTAGCCCCACCATGCCTGAAAATAGAACTTCCATGGTCAACGACCCTCCTTGTAGCGGCGCGCACGACGCAGACGACGCGTCATATGAGAAGGGCTATGCGGTGTCGCCACCTTGCCCAGCAGGGTAAGAATCATCATGGTGGCCCCGATGACGGTGAAGAAGACCCCCAGATCGAACAGCATGGCCGACGCCAGTTCAACATCGCCCAGAATGGGCAGCGTCCAATGGCCGTACGTGCTGGTAAGGAAAGGGTAGCCCAACAGCATGCTGCCTACGCCGGTACCTAGCGAGATCAGAATGCCGGTTGCGATGACGTGCTGATAGTCGATGCGCAGTCGTCGTGTTGTCCACTCCACGCCCCGAGCCATGTAAAGCAGGATCAGTGCCGCCGAGGCGATCAGACCGGCAATGAACCCCCCACCAGGCATCTGGTGGCCACGTAGCAGCATGTACAGCGACATTAGCAGCGCCAGTGGCAGCAGCATCTGCGATGCCGCCCCCAGAATGGTCGGGTAGTACTCGGGTGACCACGGACGGTTCTCGGCACTGGTCGAAGGGATAAAGAGCTTGAGGCGGTTCAGTAGCTTGAACACCCCCAGCGATGTGATGCCCAGCACGGTGATTTCGCCCATCGTATCGAATGCACGGAAGTCGACCAACAGCACGTTGACAACGTTATGGCCGCCGCCCAACGGTACGCTGTTGTTGTTGTAGAAGTGGGCAATGGTTTCGTACGGTTCGGTCAGTACGGCCAGACACAGGCTAGCGATGACCACTCCCAGTAGCCCTGACAGCACGGCATCACGCAGCAGACGCGGCCCCGATGATGTTTTGGGGGTGCGCTGTGGCAGGAAGAACAGTGCCAGCATCATCAGAATGATCGACGCCACCGAGACCACCAGCTGCGTCAGGGCCAGATCGGCAGCCGAGAAGCAGATAAAGGTCAGGATAATGGTCAGCTCGACCACAGACAGGCAGATCAGCGCGATCAGGCGGCGGCGCTGGAAATAGACGGTGGCTACCACGCCGCCCGCCATGACCAGTGCCCCGACCGCGATCAGCGGTGAAATGGGCGTCAACGGCAAGCCGCCCAGCAGTGACGACATCCGTAGCAGTCCCGTCGACGCAAAGGCCAGCACCATCATCAGCATTAGGAACATGTAGCGCTGCAGAGAGTTGTTGCTGATCGCTTCCTGCAACTTGCCACAGCTCATGATCGTGACCTTGACCGCGCTGTCGAAGACAATATTAGCGTTGGAAATCAGGAAGTCGCGGCGGAAACTGCTGATGCTGCTGCGGATCGTGTAGATCAGCGCGCCCAGCACAATAGCGCCCATACTCATCAGCAGCGGGAACGAGAAACCGTGCCATGGAGACAGATCCTGCCCTTTCAGTACGTCCGGCGCCACGACCATCATCGCCTTGTCGAGCAGCGGACCGACCAGCGTTGCTGGCATGATGCCGACGCCGAGGCAGAGCACCGTCATCACTTCAAGTGGCAGGCGCATAAAGCGTGGTGCTTCATGCGGTTTTTTCGGCAGCCAGCGGGGGTAGCCGCGATAGAACACATCTAGCACCAGTCGCAGCGAATAGGCCACCGACAGCGCTGAGCCGAAGGTCGCCAGCGCGGGGATCATCCACGACAGTGCGCCAAAGCTGTGAATCTGCAAACTTTCGGTCAGGAACATTTCTTTCGACAGAAAGCCGTTGAAGAGCGGAACACCCGCCATTGAGGCGGCAGCAACCGTTGCTAGTACTGCGGTATACGGCATGAAGCGGAACAGCCCACGCAGCTTACGGGTATCGCGCGTGCCGCACTCGTGATCGACGATCCCGACGGCCATGAACAGTGCGGCCTTAAAAATCGCATGGTTGATGACGTGGAATACGGCGGCCAACATGGCCAGCTTGGTGTCGATCCCGATCAGGAAGGTGATCAACCCGAGGTGGCTGATAGTGGAGTAAGCGAGCAGCGCCTTGAGGTCGTACTGCACCATTGCCAGATAGGCGCCATAGAACATCGTCACCAGCCCCACAATGGTGATGACATAGCTCCACATTGGCGTTTCACCCATGACCGGGAACATGCGGATCATCAGGAAGATGCCCGCCTTGACCATGGTGGCCGAATGCAGATAGGCGCTTACGGGGGTTGGGGCGGCCATCGCATGTGGCAGCCAGAACTGGAACGGAAACTGGGCGGACTTGGTGAAGGCCGCGAGTAGCAGCAGCGTCAGAATGACGGGGTAGAGCGATGATTCGCGCAGCGCATCGCCACAGTGCAGTACGATGCTCAGATCAAAGCTGCCGACCACACGTTTGATCAGTAGAACGCATGCCAGCAGGCACAGTCCCCCGGCACCGGTGACCGTCAATGCCATACGTGCACCCTTGCGTGCCAGCGGCTCGTGCGTCCAGAACCCGATCAGCAGGAAGGACGCGATACTGGTCATCTCCCAGAAGCACCACAGCAATAACAGGTTGTCTGCCATCACAACCCCTAGCATAGAGGCCATGAACAGCATCAGGCTGCAGTAGAAGCGCTGGGGGGAGTCCTGCAAGGACAGGTAATAGCGCGCATACAGGATGACCAGTAGCCCGATGCCCAGAATCAGCAGCGCGAACAACAGCGACAGTCCATCCAGACGCAGGGCGAGCGACAGCCCCAGCGCGGGGAACCAATCGACACTGACACGCGGGATCTGTTGATGGAAGGTTTCGATACCCAACAGTAGCAACAGCACCAGCGCTATGGCAGGGCAGATCGCCGTCATCAAGGCACAGAATCCGCGGCCACGGTCACGGCAGCACAGCGGAACGATGCTTCCCAGCAAGGGCAACAGTAGTATCAGTGGTAGAACCATGGCAGTGGAATGCTCTGTGGGTATGAAAGATCAGGCGCCAACCATCAGGATAGCCGACCAGCGCACATCCACCGATATCGTACTAACCAACGAGGGCATTGGGTCATCATCAGGATGAAAGTGCCGCGTGAGGTAAGTGCCCTGTCACTCTGAGGCGACCTGACTAAAAGGTATCACCCCACCAGACAGGCCGCCACTATGACGAAAGGTTGTTGAAAGGTAGCGCTAATCTGCCCAGTAGCGGTCGCCGGTAAAGGTGATGGTCAGCCAGCGGCCAGGGGTGTCCTCACCCAGTCTGTCGGCAATTTCGTAGCGCAGTTGATCGAAAGTGTCGATGGTGTCGATGGGGTAGTCGAGCGGTACCAACACGTTGATTTCGATGAATAGCGCGCGCCCGCTTTTCTGGATATACGAGGTGTAACCGCTCAGGCCGTGCTCGGCGACGAAAGCGCTCATGGCCGCCTGCACCTGCTCGTCACGTTCGCGCGGAACGATTTCTAGAATGTCGTGCAGCGCAGGCTTGAGCATCTTGAAGCAGCCCGGAATCAGGAACAGGGCCGCGGCCATCAGAATGATCGGGTCAAGGTAAGGCGTGATCCAGCCCAAGCGCGTATTCGACAGCGCCCACGCCCCGACGAAGCTGATCAGCAGTCCCAGCGATAGGATCGCGTCCATCAGCCAGCTGGCGGTGTCGTAGCGCACCATCAGTGAGCCGATCCGCTGTCCCCAATGGCGCAGATAGAAGAAGTAGCTCAACTCAACCAGTGCGCATACCGCGGCATAGACGGCTGCAATGCCGAAGTCGATGGTATGGCCGCCGCTCATCACGCCAACGATGCCGCTGGTCATCGCGTAAATAGCCAATACCAGCAGAAAGCCGCTTTCCACCAGCAAGGCGATGGGTTCGAGGTGCCAGTAGCCGTACTGGAAGCGGGGGCTGCCTTCGCGCGGAATCAGGCGAGCGGTGATAAACATCAGCATCTTGATGGCGGCGGCAACGGCAGAGAACAGGCCGTCGAACAGGATCGATTGAGAGGCCGCCGCAATCCCGAAGACAGTGTCGATGAGTGCTACCAGCGCCATCACGATGGTGGACTGCTTGAGCAGGCGAAGTTCTATCGGGTTTTGGGGATTCATGGGGACGTCTTCAGTAACGTTGAGCGAGCAGGTTTGAGTCAGTGAATGAAAATGAAAGCGTGAAGGTAAAAAAGAGAGTGAGGCCTGTTCGGTATAACGGCACAGACCTCGACAGGAATCAGTAGAGGCGAGACAGCAATGCCACGACGGCCGTTTCGACGCGCAAGATGCGCGGGCCGATGTGCACGGGTGCCAGACCCGCCGCGGTCAGCTGTTCCACTTCGTAGGGAATGAAACCGCCTTCGGGGCCAATGGCCAGTACGGTGGGCTGTGACAGTGGCAGTCCACGCGGGCATTCCCGTTCGGTATGCGGGTGTGCGATTAGCCCTTGCTTGCCTTCCAGCAGTGCCGGCAGGCGATCTTCAACGAACGGTTTGAACAGCGGTTCCAACTGAATGTCCGGCCAGCGTGTATCGCGTGTCTGCTCAAGCCCTAGCCACAGATGCTGGTCAATCTTCTCGCGCGCCAGTTCTGGCGACTGCCAGTAGCTCTTTTCGACGCGGCGGGTGTTCAGCAGTGTGACCTGTTTGACGCCTAGTGCGGTGATGTTTTCCAGTGTGCGGGCCAGCATGCGCGGACGCGGCAGCGCCAGAATCAGGTGCAGTGGCAGAGCGGGCGGCGGTGGCGTGTCGAGGGTCAGTTCGAAGCGCGCTTCGGTGCTATTGAGCGCCGTCAGTGTGCCGCGCCCCATGTCGCCGTTCAGTACGCCCATGTTGAAGCCGTCACCAACGCTGGCGCGGTGCACCTCGTGCAGGTGGCGCAGGCGGCGCTGATCGGTGATGCGAACGTCGAGCGGCTGAGCATTAGAAAGCGAAGAGGGCGTCGCATGGGACGTCACGATATCGGAAGGCGCTACGAGAATCAGGTTCATGTCCTGTCTTCCAGACAGAGAGGTGGAGCCGAGTCGGGCGAAAAGAAGCCCTGTGCTTAAGCAGAGCATACCAGAGTTACCGCCGCGATGAGTCACTTGCACGCCCAGTGCGCTATTGCCGGTACGCATATCCGAGTGCTGGAAGGCGTTATCATCGGCGCTCGGACACGTCATAATGAGCCACATTGCTGTCGGCTGTCCGTAGTCGATGGTCATTTTGCCGCTATCAAGGAGTCACCGTATGAGCACACTGTTCACTCGCATCATCAATCGCGAGATTCCGGCAGATATCGTTTATGAAGACGATCAGGCCATCGCGTTCAACGACATTGATCCGCAGGCCCCGATGCATGTGCTGATTGTGCCGAAGAAAGAGATTCCCACTATCAACGATATCAGCGAAGAAGACGAAGCGCTGGTCGGGCACCTCTATCGCATTGCTGCACAGCTCGCACACGAGAAGGGTATTGCGGAAGATGGCTATCGTGTTGTGATGAACTGCAACGAATACGGTGGCCAGAGCGTCTACCATATCCACCTGCACATGATGGGTGGCCGTCGCATGGGGTGGCCTGCGGGTTGAGTCATCGCTGCACGATCGCTGATGTCATGTGAGTGAAGCAGCGTGGTTATGCGACGCTGGGTGACGGATAACGCAGTGCCCCATGTATAAACGTGTACGTTAGGCTTCATGCTGTCGTCAACGTCAGAGTCGTTAGCGTCAGAAAAAAAGAAGCGCCCGGGCGAATGCAACGCTCGGGCGCTTCTTTTTTTCTCAATACCTAAAGCTAATTTTATCTCAATACCTAAAGCTCGCTACGCATGAGCTGTTGTTCGTGCGTCACGGGCTGGCGGTGAGGATCATTCTTCGGCGATGAACAGTGCCCATGTCGCCATGAACAGCGCTGCGATCAGTGGGCCTATTACAAAGCCGTTGATGCCGAACAGCGACATCCCGCCGATGGTGGCCGTCAGCACTACATAGTCGGGCATCTTGGTGTCCTTGCCGACCAGCGGTGGGCGTAGCAGGTTATCCACCAGCCCGATAACCACCACCCCAACGAAGGACAGAATGGCCGCTTTGAGGAAAGCGCCAGTAGCAAGAAAGTAAATGACGACCGGAATCCACACCAGCGCGGCCCCGATGGCCGGCAGCAGGGACAGAAACGACATCATGACCCCCCACAGCAGTGCCGCTTCCACACCCAGCCCCCACAGGGTGACGCCACCAATGCAGCCTTGAATGATGGCGATGATGACGTTGCCTTTGACCGTGGCGCGCACAACGGCGGCGAACTTGTCGAGCAGCTGCGTCTTATGGTGATGGCTGAGCGGAATAGCGCGCAGCAGCAGCGCCGTAAGCTGCGGGCCGTCACGGAAAAAGAAGAACATCAGATAGATCATGATGCCCAGGCTGGTCACGAACTGGACGGTGTTCTGTCCGATGCTGAGCAGCTGGGTGGCCACGTACTGGCTGCCCTGCATCGCACCGGCTGAAAACTTGTCGCGCAGTTCATTGAAGTTACCGATACCCGTGCGCTCCAGCCAGCTGTCCAGCGACGGTGGCAGCGAATTCTGGAGCTGGCTGATATAGCTGCCCAGATTGATATCGCCATTGCGGATACGCTGGTAGAGGCTGGCTCCTTCTTGCACCATTGACGTGATGATCAGCGTGCCAGGAATGATGACCATGACAAAGCAGATCAACAGCGTGGCCATTGCAGCCAGATTGCGGCGACCGTTGAAGCGTCGCACCAGCCACTGCTGAAGCGGGTTGAACACGAGGGCCAGCGTTGCCGCCCAGAAGATGGCACCGAAATAGGGAAGTAGTATCCAGCAGAAGGCAATGGTCACCATTGCCAACAGCAGTAGGAAGCATCGTCGGTGCAGGGCAGAATTCATATCCACTCCTGTTGAGTATGTCCGGAAAAGCGCGAAGGCACCGCATGAAGGGCTTCGCCACTGGCGAAATAGCATAGTGCGCTTTAGCGCGTGATGCATGAACGGGCACCGCATCATGGCGCATGATGAGATACAATGCCTGTATGATATGAACAATGGAAGGCCAAGGCCTGCTGATGCCAACGTGCAGAAGAGGCGGGCATGCTCTGCGCAGGCTGGTGTCGAGATAAGACCTGCCTGTAGACTTCCACCTCAGGATTCACGTCGTGAGTGTGAGTTTCATTCTATAAAGACACATGACGTCATATGGCCGTGGGTACACCGGCAGACCTGATGCTGTCGATGGCATAGAGCTTACCGGTCAATGATACGGTATTCAGACGGAAATCGGACGTAAGGACACGAAAAAGATGGGGCAGCGCACCTTTCGTACAGTGGCGTGGCTGGCAGGCGTCGTTTCGGTAGCCAGCGTAGGGACGCTGGTCAATGCCGAAGATCTCGCCAGCCTTCCCGCCGATCAGCTTGACTGGGTGGCATGGGGCAGCGATCGCCCGGCAGGAGAAGTCTGTCAGGGGCACTATGTCATGCCCGATTACCTGCTGGCGCCGGCGGCTGAAGCAGGGCACGTGCGTGGACAATCCGACACGGCGACCTACGGCAGTGAAGGGCAGACCGAGCTGAACGGTCGCGTCATTCTGCGTCAGGGCGAACAGCAGTTACAGGCATCGCAGGCGACGCTGGCCAACGACCGCAGCAAGGTCGACCTGCAGGGACCGATCACCTACCGTCAGCCGGGCGTGCTAGTGCGCGGCGATCAAGGGGAATTCGGCCTTAACAATCAGGCCGCCGACGTCCAGCGCGCCTACTTCGTTTTCCATCAGGCGCGTCTGCGCGGGAATGCTCAGCGCCTCGAACGTCTCAACGATGGTCAATACCGAATTCTGAGCGGCTCTTTCACGACCTGTGAACCGCAGAGTCGCTTGTGGACGCTCAACGGTCATAACGTCGTCATCAACCGTGCAGCGGGTTACGGCACCGCGACGCATTCCACGCTGCGCTTCTACGATGTTCCTGTCTTTTACTGGCCGTGGGTGCGCTTCCCGATCGACGATCGTCGCTTGACCGGGATGCTCTATCCCTCAGTGGGCTATAGCAACAGCAACGGCTTTGATTACCTTCAGCCCATCTATCTCAACCTGGCGCCTAACTACGATGCCACGCTGTATCCGCGCTACATGGCGCGCCGTGGTCTAGTGATGGGCGGTCAGTTCCGCTACCTGTTCGATACCGATCGCGGCACGATTGAGGGCAACTACCTCAACAGTGACAAGGGCGGCTCGCGCGACGACAGCAACTATGACCTGCTGCGTCAGAAGAAACGCTGGTACATCAACTTCCAGCATGACGGTTCGTTCAACGCGCGCACGACTTATCAGCTGCGCTACGGGGCCGCCAGCGATGGCAACTACTTCGAAGATTTCGGCTCCACGTTCGCTGAGCAAAACACTGACAACCTCGAACGTCGTGCCCAGATCGACTATCAGGGCGATGTATGGCACCTGCAGGCCCGTGCTCGTGGCTATCAGGTCATGGACTTCCCTGTGAAGGACAGCGACAAGCCTTTCTACGAACTGCCGTCCCTGTCAGCCAATGCCTCGTGGCAGCAAAGCAGCGGCACTTATGCCGAGTGGAACAGCAACGTTACCAACTTCACCCGCGATGTGCGCTGGAACGATACCGCTATCAAGGATACCGAGGCGGTGACTGGGGCGCGCCTCAATCTTGCCCCCGCCATTGGCTACCGTCGCGCACCTTCCTGGGGCTTCTTCGAGCCGCGTGCGCAGATGTACCTGACTCAGTATCAGCTTGACTGGAAGCGAGCCAACAATCGCGATTGGGACAAGAACCCCGGCCGTGCCGTACCGGTGCTCAGCGTTGATTCTGGGCTGGTCTTCGAACGCCCGACGCATCTGTTTGGCAGTGACTGGCGCCAGACACTGGAACCGCGTCTGTACTATGCCTACGTGCCGCATCGTAATCAGGACAACCTGCCGACCTTCGATACTGACTATCTGTCACCGTCGTGGTCGCAGCTGTGGACGCCGTTCCGCTTTAACGGCATTGACCGTATCGGCGACGTCAACAAACTGTCTTACGGTGTCAGCTCACGCTTCCTTGAGGATGCGACGGGGCGTGAACGATTTGCCGCTTCCATTGGTCAAAGTCGCTACTTCGAAGACCGAAAAGTCACCGATAATGATCCTAGCAAGCACTTCGATGACCAGAAAAGCGATTACTGGTACATGAACCATCGCAAGAATTCGCCTGCGATCGGTCAGTTGACCTGGAATATTAATGATCGTTACCGCGTTCGTTATGCCAACTTCTTCGACACTGAACGTGGCCACACCGAACGCAACGAAGTGTATCTGCATTACCAGCATCCGGCCGGTCGTATCTTCAACCTTGGCTATCGCTGGCAGGTGAAGGACTTCGACCCGTCAGGTGATTTGGAAGACCGCCTCGGCTACAACCGTGAAGAGTACGATACGTCCTTCGCGCTTAAGGTGAACGGCCCGTTCTCGGTTGTCGGACGCTACTTGTTCGATCACACCAATGATCGCTCGCTCGAAACGCTGGCGGGTGTCCAGTACAACGACTGCTGTTATGCGGTTGAAGTGGCATGGCGTGTCTATCGCGATGACAATGACACCACCAACCGTATTGATGATGATGAACTCAAACGAGGCATCTTCCTGCGTTTCATGCTGAAAGGGCTAGGCGGACTCGGCAACAAGCCTGAAACCTACTATCAGCAGGCCATCGAAGGCTACGATCCGGTACTTTTCCAGTAAGTGCCCGCTTGCCGAGCCCCGCATGATGGCGAGGTTCGGCAGCACTACCTAACGAACGGACACACGAGGCGCTATGCCTCTGACAGACCGCAAGGGTTCATATGATGAAGAAAGGCCATGACATGGAAGGTATCGCGCAGCGTTCCAAAGGTAAGCGACTGCTGGCATCTTTGGGGATGGCCTGTCTGCTTGGCAGTGCCACTGCGGTAAATGCCGCTCCGGCTGAACCGGTCGATGGCATCGCGGCTATCGTCAATCAGGATGTCATCATGCGCAGCGATCTGGACAAGCGCGTTCGCCAGGTGGCAACCCAGCTTCAACAGCGCGGCATCGCTCAACCTGCACCAGAAGCGCTGCGTCAGCAGGTGCTCGACCGTCTGATTCTGGAAGACATCCAGCTGCAGATGGCCACCCGCGCGCATCTGAGCGTTTCCGATGAACAGTTCAACAATGCGCTGCAGGGCATTGCCGCCAACAATCACACGACCGTTAACCAGTTCATCGATTCACTGGAACGGCAGGGATACCACTTCTCCGATGTGCGCGAACAGATTCGCCGTGAAATGCTGCTGAGCATGGTGCAGCAGGGCAGCGTCGCGGGTCAGGTGCGAGTCACAGACCAAGAGATTGATCAGTATCTGGCGCGCATGGCAACGGCGCAGAACGTTGAATATCATCTGGCCCACATCCTTGTGCCGCTGCCGGAAAATCCGAACGCCGAACAAGTGGCGGCCGCCCAGCAACGCATTGAGCAGTTGCGCCGTGCGATTGCCGATGGCGAGGACTTCCAGACCGCAGCAGCTGCCGGTTCGTCCGGTAACGATGCCTTCTCTGGAGGGGATCTGGGCTGGCGTCGTCGTGACGACATGCCGACCATCTTCGCCAACGCGGTACCGAACATGACCGTCGGCGAAGTCAGTGCACCGATTCGCAGCGGCAGCGGTTTCCACCTGGTCAAGCTGGTGGATCGACGTGGCCGCGACGTTCAGCGCCATATCGTGCAGCAGTACAAGGCGCGCCATATCTTGATTGCGCCGAACCCGATCCGTTCGCAGCAGGAAGCCCTGCAGCTGGCCTCGTCCATCAAACAGCGCATCCTAAGCGGTGAAGATTTCGCCACGCTGGCTAAGGCCAACAGTGACGATCACGGTACCGCACTGAGCGGCGGCGAGCTGGGCTGGGTCGATGCCGACGATATGGTGCCGAGCTTTGCGCAGGTGCTGAAGACCGCGCCAGAAGGCAAGTTGATGGGGCCTGTACAGTCTCCGTTCGGCTGGCATCTGATCGAGGTCGAAGGACGCCGCACTCAGGACGTCACGGTACAGTTCGAACGTGAACAGGCGCGTCGTGCCATCTTCCAGCGCAAGGCTGAAGAAGATCTCGACGGCTGGTTGCAGGAACTGAAGGCCGGGGCATACATCGACAACCGCCTTTACCCGCAAGACAGCAATGGCGTCAGTGCCCCAGCTCCTCAGCCTGCTGAACAGCAGTAAGGCGTAGCGTTATGGTGCGCATGTTAGGCGCTGCTGTCCAAGGGCGACAGTGGTAACATGGCGTTCCCATTCCAAGTGCAGCGGCACCCCTTGTGGGTGCCGTTGTGGTTTCACGACAACCGTTTTGTTGATGGGCGCGCAGAGTGTGGCGTGCCCTAGCAGAGCGTCATGCGCCGCGGGTAGCGGCAGAGCAAGGTTTTATTATGAGTTCATCATCATGGCTGCCGACGGGCGGTCACCGCGCCCGCAAGCGTTTCGGTCAGAACTTCCTGCGTGATACCGGCATCATTTCACGCATCGTGTCCTCCATCCGCCCGCGTGACGGCGATCGCTTGGTCGAGATTGGTCCCGGGCAGGGGGCTATTACCGAGATGCTGCTGGATGCGACTGGCGATCTTGATGCCATCGAGTTGGACCGCGACCTGATCACTGGTCTGCGCACCCAGTTCTTTGCTTATCCGGGATTCCGTCTGCACAACGCTGATGCTCTGAAGTTCGACTTCCATGCGCTGCGTGGAGAAGGCGAGCCGCTGCGCGTGGTAGGTAACCTGCCCTATAACATTTCGACGCCGCTGATCTTCCACCTGCTGGCGTCACGCGGTGCGATCAAGGACATGCACTTCATGCTGCAGAAGGAAGTGGTGCAGCGCCTGGCCGCCACTCCGGGCAGCAATTCGTGGGGACGCCTGTCGGTCATGACGCAGTATTTCTGCCATGTCGACGAACTGTTCCTCGTGCCGCCGGAAGCGTTCGTGCCGCGGCCGAAAGTGGATTCGGCCATTGTGCGTCTGATTCCGCACGACACACTGCCTCATCCTGCCGATGATTACGAAACGTTCGAGTCCACTGTGCGGCAGGGGTTTTCGCAGCGACGCAAGACACTGCGCAATAACCTGAAAGGCACGTTGTCCGCCGATGACATCATCGCCCTAGGCATCGACCCTGCGAAGCGTCCAGAAGTGCTTACGCTCGAAGAGTGGGTCACGATGGCCAACCACGTGTTCCGCTCAGCGCCAGTTGCTGACGCCAAGTAAGGCCGCCAAGCGTAGCCGATCCCGTGTTTCGCGCATGCGCGGCATGACAGAAGGAGACAGCATGACGGAATCTCGACGGACTATCGTGATCGGTGACCTGCATGGTTGCCGGGCTACGTTCGAGCGACTGCTTGATGCCGTCGCCTTCGATGCGGCGCACGATACACTATGGCTGGTGGGCGATCTCATCAATCGTGGGCCGGACTCAATGGGGTGTCTGCGTATGGCGCGCCAGCTAAAAGCGCGCGTGGTGCTCGGCAATCACGACCTTAATCTGCTGGCCGTGAGTCAGGGTGTGGCTCAGCCGCGCAAGGGTGACACGCTGGACGCTATCCTTGAGGCGCCTGATCGTGATGAATGGATCGACTGGCTGCGACATCAGTCACTACTGGTCGATGGCCTCATCGCAGGCACGCGCACGGTGATGACCCATGCGGGGCTTCCACCACAATGGACGCTTGAACAGGCGCGCAGCCATGCACGCGACGTTGAACGTGTACTGCAGAGCGATGACTGGGCGACGTTCATGTCGCATATGTACGGCAATGTGCCCGCTCGCTTCGATGAATCACTGACGGGGTGGGACAGGCTGCGTGCGATTACCAATACGCTGACACGGATGCGTTTCATCACCGCAGATGGCACACTGGATTTTAAAGCGAAGGCATCGGCACAGAATGCACCGGCTGGGCTAGCACCATGGTTTGCCTATCCTCGCCGTGATGATCTGCGGATCGTCTTCGGGCACTGGGCCGCGTTGCAAGGACATGCCGACGGTGCCGCCATTGACGTCATTGCAACGGACAGTGGCTGCGTGTGGGGCAATGCGCTGGCTGCCGTTGTGCTTGAGACGGGGCAGCGTGTGGAAGTGCCCTCGGAACTTCGCTGAACCACCGTTAGAGTTTTCCATTCACTACCGGTCGCCAGACCATTATTGATGGAGATGCTCCCATGACATGGAAGACCTTGAGCCGCGAGGCCCTCATCGATGCACTGGCACAGCAGCCGTCTTCCATTCGGCTGCTGGATATCCGTCCTCGTGAGCAGTTCGACCGCCGTCATATCCCCGGCAGTCAGCACTATGACTGTATACGGTTGCGGCGCTTTGCCGAACAGACCGCGCACGATACACCGATTGTACTGGTGTGCCGCCGAGGACGAACCAGTCGGCACGCCGCCATGTGGCTGGACCAGCTGGGATTTACAGCCGTCTACAGCTTGGAAGACGGCATTGAGGGGATGCAGCAGCACGTCCCTGACGAGCTGGTAGCAACAGAAAAAGAGAGTTGAAGATGATCGACAAGCCGACGCAAGGGTTGGACGTATACTTGGTAGGTGGTGCCGTGCGCGATCAGCTACTGGGGCACCCATGGCATGAGCGTGACTGGGTCGTCGTCGGAGCAACGCCGGAAGACATGCTGTCACGCGGATTCCGCAACGTCGGTAAGGACTTCCCCGTCTTCCTGCATCCGGAAACGCATGAAGAGCATGCTCTGGCGCGCACCGAGCGCAAATCGGGGCACGGCTATACCGGCTTTTCCGTCCACGCGGCACCAGACGTGACGCTGGAAGATGATCTCAAGCGCCGCGACCTGACCATCAATGCCATCGCGCAGACCCCCGCTGGGCAGCTTGTCGATCCTTATGGCGGTAAGCGTGACCTCGATGCACGTCAGCTTCGCCACGTCAGTGACGCCTTCGCTGAAGACCCGCTGCGTGTGCTACGCACTGCGCGTTTTCTCGCGCGCTATCACCAGTACGGCTTTTCGGTAGCCCTTGAAACGGAAGCGCTCATCTGTGAGATGGTACGCAGCGGCGAGCTGAATCACCTCGTGGCTGAGCGAGTATGGAAGGAAACAGAGAAGGCTCTGGGCGAGCGCCACCCCGACGCCTACTTCGAACTGCTGGAACGTACCGGTGCACTGGACGTCGTCATGCCAGAGTTACCGGCGAGCGCGTTGGCAGTGGGAATAGCACGGCTGACGGCCTACCTTGCATCGTTGGACAATGCTGACGCCGAAGCTTGCCAAGGCCCTGCACAGTCGCAAGCGGTATGGGCGTTGCTGTTGAGTGCACTACCGGAAGATACGGTCGAGTCTCTGTGCCGAGGGCTGAAAACGCCGAATGAATACCGGTTGCTGGCGCGTCAGCTGACTGTGATCGTATCGCTGTGGCATACCCGTCCTCAGACGGCCGAACAGGTGCTTGCTGGCTTTGACCGTCTGGATGTCTGGCGGCATCCGGATCGCCTGACCGATATCCTGCCGCTGCTGCCCGTCTGTGGCATCGACGTCGATGGCAAGCAACTTCAGCAACTCGCGCAGGATGCCCGCGCAATTTCCCCTCAAGCGTTGATGGCCGAGGGCTATCAGGGGGCCGCATTGGGACAGGCCATAGCCGCTAAACGCCAACAGCTGGTTGAAGACGCGCTGAGCTGATCCCCACCCGGCATCGGCTCGGTGAGCGGTTCTTACTATCGTCCGTATCACGGTAGAAAGGCTTTGGGCACTGGCCCAATATGTCTGATGACATTGTTGCCTGTGTTTGTTGGCAAGGGGTGGTAAAGAGTGAACGGCAGGCGCCTATCGGCGTGCTTCCAGCATGCAATGAGAAGCGGCGGAAGCTCTGCAGGACTAACGATCGTTGGCGCTACCGTTCATCAGCCTTCTTCGGTGGGCGAGAGTGATAAGGTTTGGCCCTATTGTGGGACAAAGCACGTAGGCGTCGTGGGCATGCCTGTCTCGCCGGTGCATATTCTTCGGCAAACGAGGGTGATGAAGCTTAGCTGTGGCGGTGTGGCTATTGTGGGGCCAAAACACATAGGCGTCGCAGGCATGCCGGTCTCGCCGGTGCATATTTTTCGGTAAACGAGGGTGATGAAGCTTAGCTGTGGCGGTGTGGCTATTGTGGGGCCAAAGCACGTAGGCATAGTGGGCATGCCGGTCTTACAGGTGTATGTCGTCGTCCTCTGTGGCTGAACGGGTAGACAATATCCCGCTGCTATAGGGCTCATCACTTCTCAGTGGCGAATGGGGTGGCGTTTCTTGTCTATAGCGCCGGGAGTATCGGTCACTTTAGAGCCCATGCTAACTTCAGGGCCCAAGCAATGAGCTAGTCTGCATAGCGCACTGGCACATAGCTTGGCTTAAAGATGGCCCGTTCCGTCACCGATGACAGTGGGATCATTGCCCATAGTGCTGTACTGACAGGAAGTTCTTTGATGGTCTGAGTCGCCAAGATCAAGCGAACAACGGCTGCCGGCAATCATCCCGCTGGGTGAGTAAGCGCCGAATGCGGCAATACTGTCAGCGCAGGCAGATCGGTCTTGCGCTGCTCCCATAGTGCGCTGTACGACACTCTTTTGACGGGGTGTGTCGCGTCTGGGTAAAGCAGGGCGAGGGGGCACAGCACGTGTGCGAATCGCTCGATATCAGGGTGAGGCAGTATGGGATGTTGATCGCCTGAGGTCACTTCATCACCCCATAGCAGCAGGTCGATATCCAGCGTCTTGGGACTAAAACGCGGTTCGTCGGCCCGGCGGCCGCTCTGGCGTTCAATTCGCTTGCACAGTGCCTTAACTTCCTGAAATTCTTGGCCGGTTTCGACCCCTACCACCATATTGTAGAAGCGGCTTGTCGAGTCGTAGCCCACCGGGTCACTTTCAACGATAGGTGACAGTGCCAATGGCCCCAGCGCAGCACTGAGCGCATCAAGCGCCGTGCGAATATTGTGTTCGCGGTCAATATTGCTGCCGATACCCAGCACCGCAAGGGTCATGCAGATACCTCGCGCGCACGTTCGATCTTGATCCCCACGCTAGTCGCCTGTGGCACCGCGCCCGGTTTGCGCAGCGTCATTTTGACGTGGCGAATGTCGAACTGTGTCAGCAGTAGGGCACACATGCGTTCGGCATAGGTCTCGATGAGTTCGAAGCTGTGGGTGTGGCAGAACTCAAGCAGCGCCTCACTGATGGCGGCATAGTTGAGTGTGCCTTCCAGATCGTCATGCTGAGCGGCTTGGCGAATGTCCGTGCTCATTTCAAGATCCATCACTAAGCGCTGATGAATGCGCTTTTCCCACGCATACACGCCGACGACGGTTTCAAGCACGAGCCCTTCGATGAAGACGATGTCACGGGTTGGCATAGTGTCCAGACTCCTCTATGGCGTTCTGCTGGTGGTCCAGCAACAGGATCAGCGGCAGGCGGGCGCGGGAAGTTCGGCCAGCGGCCAGCGGGGGCGCAACGTCATCTGAGCATCGGGTTGCTGTCCGGCCAGCAGGCGCATCGCTCCTGCGTAAGCAATCATAGCGCCGTTATCGGTACAGAAGCGACCGCGAGGGTAGAACACTTCCGCGTCCTTGACATGACGCTGGAGCATGCCTTCGAGCTGGCTGCGCAGCTTGCGGTTGGCGCTGACGCCACCGGCCATGACCAATCGCGAGCGGCCAGTCTGCTGGAGTGCGCGGCGACACTTGATAGCCAATGTTTCGACGACGGCATCTTCGAAGGCACAGGCCACATCGGCGCGAGCCTGCTCATCCAGTGCGCCTTCGGCGTCCAGCGTACGCAGGGTCGTCAGCGTGTGCGTTTTCAATCCGGAGAAGCTGAAGTCGAGTCCAGGACGATCGGTCATCGGGCGCGGGAAGTTGAAGCGTGAGGCATTACCCTGTTCCGCCAGACGGGAAACTTCAGGGCCGCCTGGGTAGGGGAGGGATAGCATCTTCGCTACCTTGTCGAAGGCCTCGCCTGCGGCATCATCGACCGTTTCACCGAGCAGTGTGTAATCCCCTAAACCTCGCACGTCGATGAGTTGGCTGTGACCGCCAGAGACCAAGAGTGCGACAAAAGGGTACATCGGCGGGTGTTCTTCCAGCATGGGGGCCAGTAGGTGCCCTTCCATGTGGTGCACACCCAGTGCAGGAATGCCCAGCGCTTCCGCGAGGCCACATGCCGTCGAGGCACCCACCATGAGTGCGCCAATCAGTCCCGGTCCGGAGGTATACGCAATAGCGTCTATCGCTTTAAGGTCAGTATTCGACTCTTTAATAACTTGTTTTATAAGGGGAATTATCTTTCTTATGTGGTCGCGAGAGGCCAGCTCTGGTACGACGCCCCCGAATTCGGCATGCAGTGCAATCTGGCTATACAGTGCGTCTGCCACCAGCCCTTTGTCAGTGTCATATAGCGCAATGCCTGTTTCATCACAGGATGATTCTATCCCCAGTACACGCATGCCTTTTCCTGTCTGAAGTGATGTGTTCGGCCCATTTTATTCGTTTATGGGTTAGACGTCTCGCCATGTTTCGCGCAAAATGCACGGCTTCGGATCCCGCGTGGCACCATCGTGATGCCTCAGGTATGGTTTTGGTGCAAACAGCACGCACGGAGTTCTGACCGGGAAAGCAAACTCGACAAGCGCAGCGTTGCTTTTGCTCCATAACAACGAGGTAACTTGCCTGTGACTGACATGACAGTTCTACAAGAACTATCGACACGCTTAATGCACCTTTCTGATACAGCGTGGTTCTACGTAGGGATCCCCGTCCTGCTGCTGACTGGGATTTACTTCACGTGGATCGGGAAGGCCGCGCAGATTCGCATGATCCCTGAGATGTTCCGCGTGTTGAAGGACCGCGTAGGCGGCGACCACGAGGGACAGAAACCCATTTCTTCATTCAAGGCGTTCACCATTTCTGCTGCTTCCCGCGTGGGAACAGGGAATATCGTGGGCGTAGCGGCTGCGGTCGCTGTCGGCGGACCGGGCTCTGTCTTCTGGATGTGGGTTGTAGCTCTACTGGGGGGCGCATCCTCCTTTGTTGAATCGACGCTGGGCCAGCTCTACAAGTCTGATGAGCACTACCGTTATCACGGTGGTCCTGCGTACTACATCCGTAAGGGGCTGGGCCAGAACTGGCTGGCCATCCTGTTTGCCATCGTCATTAGCATCACCTACGGGCTTATCTTCAACGCCCTGCAGGCCAACTCCATTGCTGACTCGCTGTCCTCCACCTTTGAACTGACGGGTCAGACGCTGATCAACTTCAAGTACGGTACGGCGTGCGTGCTGGGTGTCATGACCGCGCTCATCATTTTCGGTGGCGTTCACAGCATCTCCAAGGTGTCCGTGACCGTCGTGCCGACGATGGCGCTGCTGTATCTGGCGATCGGTTTCCTGCTGGTCGGCATCAACGTCCACAAAGTACCGGGTATGTTCGTCAACATCATCACCTGCGCTTTCGGGCTGAAAGCGATGGTCGGTGGTGGCCTGGGGTCCGTCATCGTCATCGGCGTACGTCGTGGTCTGTTCACCAACGAAGCCGGTATGGGTTCCGTGCCGAACGCAGGTGCGACGGCTGCTATCTCTCACCCCGTCAAGCAAGGGCTGGTACAGACCCTCGGTGTCTACGTTGATACGCTGGTCGTGTGCACCATGACGGCATTCATCATCATGCTGAGCGATCCGTCCTACGGTCCGCAGAACGCTGACAAGGGGGCCGAGCTAACCCTGGGTGCATTGCAACTGGGATTGGGCTCTTGGGCACGCTACTTCCTGACCTTCGCCATTTTCCTGTTCGCGTTCACTTCCGTCGTGGGTAACTACTACTACGGTGAATCCAATATTCGCTACATGTTCCGTCACAAGTTCTGGCTGAGCCTGTTCCGTGTGCTGGTGGTCATCGCCGTCATGATCGGCAGTATCGCTAACGTGCAGATGATGTGGAGCCTTTCCGAAGTGGCAACGCTGATCATGGCGCTGACCAACTTGGCTGCGATCGTGTTCCTTGGCCGTATCGCGATGAAGCTTTTGCATCACTACAACGAGCAGCGCCGTCAGGGACTGGAACCGATCTTCCATCGTGACGATCTGCCTGAGATCAAGAACATCGAGTGCTGGGATGGCTCTGATGAAATCACTCAGCGCGAAACATGGGAACGTTTTGAAGAAGAAAAGCGTCAGCGACGCGCAGAAAAGGCCGCTAAAGGCCTGATCTAAGCCGCTTCCCTCTTGACAGAGCCGTTCAGTGGTTGCTGAACGGCTCTTTGCCTTCTATAATGCCTTGCTTCATTCAGGCCGTACTCTGTTCGTTCTTGACGTGATGGTCACTTCGGTGATGTCACGGGTGCGTTCGGTACGAATTTCCCGAAATCGACTTACCCTAAGGTGGTGATCGCTTAATGCCTTCCGTCAAAGTACGTGATAACGAGCCGTTCGACGTCGCACTGCGTCGCTTCAAACGTTCCTGCGAGAAAGGTGGTATTCTTTCTGAAGTACGCCGTCGTGAGTACTACGAAAAACCGACAGCAGTACGCAAACGTAAAGCCGCAGCGGCTGTAAAACGTCACGCTAAGAAAATGCAGCGTGAACGTAAACGTTTCGAACGTCTGTATTGATCCGTACCTCGAAGTGGTCGCCTGCCACTTCCAGAAGGATTGCAAACGGTCGCCAATAGGCGACCGTTTGTCTTCATAACGTCTGCATGGCCCTATTTCTGTTTCTGTGTGCGTTCCCGTTCCTGTGCAGTAGGCGGTAGATATCCATGGCTGGTCCGATTTCCCAACGCTTCATTGATGACCTGCTTGCGCGCGTCGATATTGCTGAAGTCGTCGGCGAACGTGTCACGCTGAAAAAAGCGGGCAAGAACCTCAGCGGCCTATGCCCCTTCCACGATGAAAAATCACCGTCCTTCACTGTCAGTCGCGATAAGCAGTTCTATCACTGCTTCGGGTGCGGAGCACACGGCAACGCTATTCGTTTCTTGATGGAATATGATCGGCTGAGCTTCCCCGAAGCCGTCGAACAGCTTGCCTCACGCCAAGGTATGGAAGTCGAGCGCGAAGGGGGCAACCTTTCGCCTCACGATCAAAAGCGTCAGCAACAACAGCGTCAGCAGCGCCAAGAAGCGGACAATCTGCTTGAAATGGCGCAGCGCTTCTTTCTGCAGAACCTCAAACATGATGATGCCGAAGAGGCGCGTCGCTATCTTCGCCAGCGTGGTTTGAGCGATGACATCATGGCGCGGTTCGGTATCGGTTTTGCCTTTGACCGCTGGGATGCCTTGAAGGCACATCTGCTTCAGCAAGGCGTCAGCGAAGCACTGCAGACCGAATATGGGTTGCTGGTGCAAAAGGAAGAGACCGGGCGCAGCTATGACCGTTTCCGTCATCGCGTCATGTTTCCCATCCGTGATTGGAAGGGGCGCGTCCTAGGGTTCGGGGGGCGTGTACTGGGCGATGCAAAGCCCAAGTACCTCAACTCTCCCGAAACGCCGGTCTTTCACAAAGGGCGCGAGCTGTACGGGCTGTACGAGGCTCGCGAGCAGAAGGAACGCTGCGATTCGCTCATCGTCGTAGAAGGTTATATGGACGTGGTGGCACTGGCCCAGCACGGCATTACCAATGCCGTCGCAACGCTGGGTACAGCCGTCACTGAAGATCACCTACAGCGTATGTATCGGCTGGTCGATGAAGTGGTGTTCTGCTTCGACGGTGATGATGCCGGGCGGCGAGCGGCCAAGCGAGCGCTTGAGCATGTGCTGCCGGTCATGATTGATGGGCGGCAAGCTCGCTTCCTGTTTCTGCCAGAAGGAGAGGACCCCGATTCGCTAGTACGCCGTGAAGGTACCGAGCGTTTCCGTGATCGCATTCGCTGTGCCAGCGCGCTGTCCGAGTTCCTGTTTGATCAGGCAAAGGAAGGGCTGGATCTCGGCAATATCGAATCCCGAGAGCGCTATGTGACCAGCGTATTGGGGTTGCTGGAACGGTTGCCGGAAGGGCTGCTGAGATCGTTGCTGTTCAAGGAACTGTCGGATCGCAGTGGAATCAAAGAAGAGCGTCTGACATCGCTGGCGGCACTTCGCCAGCAAGGTGGTCACAACGCTTCGCCTGATGTGACGGCGGAACCCGCTGGGCATATTGCGGGAGCGTACGAGCGCCGCGAGCCGTCGGTGCGCCGGTCGTTCCAGCAGATACGGCCCGCCAAAGAGCCGGAAAGTCTCAAGATACTGCGTCTGATACTGCACACACCGGGACTTCACGATCACCTGCCCGAGTCACTGGGATGGTGTCCGCAAGACGAGTACGGTGCACTGCTTGCAGATGTAATTCAGCTTCTGAGGGCAGGGCGCTATACTTCGCCGCAGGCGGTGCTGGCACACTATCATGGCAGCGAGCAAGGGATGTTTCTGCGCACGCTATCGCGCCATCCACCGGATATACCGCGAGAATGCCGTCAGCAAGAGCTGGACGGCTGGATCGCATTCCTGAAGCGAAGGCAGCAGACGGCCACGCCTCAGGAGGAGTATGATGCGCTGCTTGAAAAGAGTCGCCATACGGCACTTAGCAAGGAAGAAAAGCAGCGAGTGGCAGCGCTTCTTATGGAGCTTGCTGCCCAGCGCTAGGGAATACGGGGACGCGTTGGCTTGATAAATAAGCCCGTCGCCCTCACTTGGCTATTAACGGTCGCGCTGGTCAGCGCGATGTATCGCACGAATCAGCACACCTGACACGCAAATCAGTTCACTAACACGAGGCGGCGCTTGTGATCCCTTCGGATCATCACTCAGTGTCCGGCGCTAAAGTCCCGTGTTCTTATGCCAGGGTGAGCGTCCAGGTGCTTCATTTTTCTTCGTCGAGATAGGTTCTATGGCTGGACACACACCGCAATCACGTCTGAAGGAGTTGATCGCAACGGGTAAGGAACAGGGCTACCTGACTTACGCCGAGGTCAACGACCACCTTCCCGAGGATATCGCCGATCCTGATCAGGTGGAAGATATCATCAGCATGTTTAACGACATGGGCATCAATGTCGTCGAAGAGGCGCCCGATGCCGATACGCTGATGATGTCTGACAATTCGCCAGACGAGTCGGATGCCGAAGAAGCTGTTGCAGCGCTTGCCGCAGTCGAGACGGACATTGGCCGTACGACCGACCCCGTGCGCATGTACATGCGTGAAATGGGGACAGTCGAACTGCTGACGCGCGAAGGTGAAATCGAAATCGCCAAGCGTATCGAAGAGGGTACGCGTGAAGTCATGGCAGCGCTCTCCTATCTTCCGGGCGCGGTTGACTCCATTCTGGACGCGTATGACGAAACGCAGACGGAAGAAGGTGGTCGTCTTGTCGACCTCTTTAGCGGTTTCATCGACCCGGACGAAGGTGTTCCGGGCGTGGCAGAAGTGGAAGAAGAAGAGTCCATCGACGTCAATGCCGACGACGACGATATCGACGCGGATGAAGATGCCGACGACGATGACGACGACACCGAAACGACGGCTGAGAGCGGCCCGGATCCGGAACTGGCTCGTGTACGTTTCGAGCAGATCCGTGAAGTCGGTCAGCGTGTTGCGCAGCTCATCGAAAAGCATGGTCGCAGCAGTGCCGAAGTTAAGGAAGAGCAGAAGCGTCTGGCGGAACTGTTCGCCCCGATCAAGCTGTCTCCGAAGCACTTCGACCGCCTGATCGCGCAGGTGCGAATCAGCATCGAGCAAGTGCGTCAGCAAGAAAAATTCATCATGCAGTGCTTCGTCAAACGCTGCAAGGTGTCTCGTAAGGCCTTCATTAGCGCTTTCGTGGGCAACGAAGCGGATCTGGAGTGGTTCGACGATTTCGTCGCCTCTCACTCCCGTTATGCCGACGCTCTGGCACCGTTCCGTGCGGACGTTTTGCGCGCGCAGCGTAAAATCTCCTTTGAACAGGAAATGGTGGGTCTGAGCGTTGCCGATCTGAAAGAGTTGAACCGTTGCCTGTCCATCGGTGAAGCTAAAGCACGCCGTGCCAAGAAAGAAATGGTCGAGGCTAACCTGCGTCTCGTTATCTCGATCGCCAAGAAGTACACCAACCGTGGTTTGCAGTTCCTCGATCTGATCCAGGAAGGCAACATCGGTCTGATGAAGGCTGTCGATAAGTTTGAGTATCGTCGCGGCTATAAATTCTCCACATACGCCACGTGGTGGATTCGTCAGGCGATCACGCGCTCTATTGCCGACCAAGCGCGCACGATCCGTATTCCGGTGCACATGATCGAAACGATCAACAAGCTCAACCGTGTCTCGCGTCAGATGCTGCAAGAAATGGGGCGTGAACCGACACCGGAAGAGCTGGGCGAACGCCTCGATATGCCGGAAGACAAAGTGCGTAAGGTGCTGAAAATCGCCAAAGAGCCGATTTCGATGGAAACGCCGATCGGTGACGATGAAGATTCGCACCTGGGCGACTTTATCGAAGACGGTACGATCGTATCGCCTATCGACTCCGCAACGGGCGAAGGCCTGATCGAAGCGACCCGCAACGTTCTGGGTGGCCTGACAGCGCGTGAAGCCAAAGTGCTGCGCATGCGTTTTGGTATTGATATGAATACCGACCATACCCTGGAAGAAGTGGGCAAGCAGTTTGACGTTACGCGTGAGCGTATCCGTCAGATCGAAGCTAAGGCGCTGCGTAAGCTGCGTCATCCGTCTCGCTCTGAGTCACTGCGTTCCTTCATTGACGAGTAGGCATTCGCCAACGCATTGGTCATGCTCTCGTACTAAGCAAAGCCCCTCGCTGCCTCTCGTAGTGAGGGGCTTTGTGCTTCAAGCTATTCGGTAGAACGTAAATGCCGTAATGAATACTGTCTCAGGTAAAGACTATAGAGAGTCTGGATTGGCGTCTGGGAAAATCTTGCTGTTTAAGAAAATGGGGAGCAGACGATCAGAAAGGTGGCGTAATACGCACTAGTTCTGATGCATATGCTTACCTGTCGTTTCCTTTGCCAACACCGACCTACAGTTCACGCTTTTGCTGAAGACCGAAGACCGAAGACCGAAGACCGAAGACCGAAGAAGCGAGCAGCTGCCTTCTACCAAGCTATTCGGTGGTGTCGTTGCCTTCTTCATCAATCGGGCCAGACTGTTCCAGAGCCTGCATCAAGTGACGAATCTTGGTCAGGCTTTCCGCGTATTCTGCTGACACCCGAGAATCATCAACGATGCCACCGCCGCCCCAAAGGTGCACGGTCTGCTGGTGGATAAGGGCTGTGCGAATGGCAATTGATGTGTCCATGTGGCCTTGAATATCGATATAGCCAATCGCCCCGCAGTAAACTGAGCGCTGGCAAGGCTCTAGCTGTTCGATGATTTCCATGGCACGTATTTTTGGGGCGCCGGTAATCGACCCGCCCGGGAAACATGCACGAAACAAGTCGAAAGCATCATAGCGATCGTCGAGTATCCCAGTGATCGTGCTGACAAGGTGGTGAACGTTTTCATAGGCGATGCACTGCGTGAGATAAGGCACGCGTACACTTCCCGGGGTGCAGACTTGGCCGATGTCGTTACGCAGTAGATCAACAATCATGACGTTTTCGGCGCGATCTTTTTCGCTTTGCTGCAGCTCCAGTGCGTTTTGGGCATCTTCATCCGGCGTTGTGCCACGGGGACGGGTGCCTTTGATCGGTTGTGTTGTGATGCGGTGCCCTTGTGCTTGAATGAAGCGTTCGGGAGATACAGACAAGATGGCTTGTTGTTGTTCTCCCGTTCCCCAGCACATGAATGCTGAAAAGGGCGCTGGTGTCGCCTTGCGTAGCTGGCGGTAGGCCATCCATGCGTCACCTTCGCAGGCGGCACTGAAGCGTTGCGTTAGGTTGATCTGATAGCAGTCCCCGCTTCGAATGAAAGCGATGACCTGATCGAACGCTGCTTGATATTCAGCCGCGCTCCAGGTGGGCTGGAAACGTTCCAATAGTGCAAAGGGGGCGGCAGGGTGGGTTACACGACGCGACGTTAGTAAGGGAAGTATCTGGCGGCGTCGACGGTTAGTAGCGATCAGCCAGGCTTCCTTGCGCTGATGGTCCTGCACGATGGCCCAGTCATATAAGCCAAGGCGCGTCAGAGGAACGTCATCTAGTGCATGAGCTAGTTCACTGTGTGGTCGTGATGGAATGCGTTCCAACAGTTTCGAAAATTCATAGCTCCAGAATCCCAGTAGTCCCCCTTTAAAGGGGATGTGCTCAGGTACGCCGTCCAATTCAATGCGAAGGTCCTTCAATAGTTCGCGCTGAGCCTCAATGGGGTCTACCGAAATATGGCGTCGCTGAGGACACCGTGCGATGCCATAGCGATCGGTCTCTATAACTGCGAGTGGTTCCGCGCTCATGATGTCGAAACGCCCACCCTCTGAAAGAGGCTTGCCGCTATCCAGTAGAATGCTGCCTTCCAGATGACGCAAACGCTCGAAATAGTAGAGCGCATCTTCTTGATACGTCAGTGGGTAGCACTTCAGCGTGCGTCGGATGATAGGGTCAAGAGAAGTGGAATGCATGGCGTCCCGTCTTAGGCATGGAATGTACGAACCAATCGTCAGAGGATACCGCACCGCATGTTGAGAGTGAAAAAGCTCATCGCGGCAATGGGCGTTAGCGCTATAAGCGCATGGTAGCGCGCCTGATCCCGCTGCGAGAAGTGATTAAGTAAAAGAGAGAGCGCTCTTATCTGAGGTTCTTGGCGTATAAGGGATGACTTTCGTGCGTTCATGAAGGGGTTGGCCTGTGCGCTATGTGAGTAGGTCATAAAGGTGATGTTCTCAATGGGCATGACGGTAGTTCATACTGCTTTTGAAGGCCTTGACCACCTTGGATTCGAAATATTGGAAAATAAAGCGAGAATGGCTTGCCAACCCCCGGTGATCTCTGTAAAGTACGCCCTCGCTGCTAGGGAAAACGCCGGGTGGCGAGGAAGCTAACCTCTTGTAGGTCTTCGCTTTTTCTTGAAGATGGTTCAGTTGAGAGAGTTGTGTAATCTCCTGAAACGATCGCCAAATCAGCGGTTGACAAAATCTCCAGAAAATGTAGAATGTGCTTCCACTTGCTGAGCAGCGAACGCCGCTCGCAAGACGCTCTTTAACAAGATGATCAGGCAATTTGTGTGGGTGCTTGAGGTTTTCGAAGTGGATCATCATTTCGAGCATCAAGTAACTCATCAATTCAATGAGTTGTTTCGATACTCGAGCCGGATTGGTCACCTAATGACCAATGAAAGATTTAAACTGAAGAGTTTGATCATGGCTCAGATTGAACGCTGGCGGCAGGCCTAACACATGCAAGTCGAGCGGCAGCACGGGAAGCTTGCTTCCTGGTGGCGAGCGGCGGACGGGTGAGTAATGCATGGGAATCTGCCCGATAGTGGGGGATAACGTGTGGAAACGCACGCTAATACCGCATACGTCCTACGGGAGAAAGGAGGGGATCTTCGGACCTTTCGCTATCGGATGAGCCCATGTTGGATTAGCTAGTTGGTGAGGTAATGGCTCACCAAGGCAACGATCCATAGCTGGTCTGAGAGGATGATCAGCCACACTGGGACTGAGACACGGCCCAGACTCCTACGGGAGGCAGCAGTGGGGAATATTGGACAATGGGCGAAAGCCTGATCCAGCCATGCCGCGTGTGTGAAGAAGGCCTTAGGGTTGTAAAGCACTTTCAGTGGGGAAGAAAGCCTGAGGCCTAATACGTTTCAGGAAGGACATCACCCACAGAAGAAGCACCGGCTAACTCCGTGCCAGCAGCCGCGGTAATACGGAGGGTGCGAGCGTTAATCGGAATTACTGGGCGTAAAGGGCGCGTAGGCGGTCTGTTAAGCCAGATGTGAAAGCCCCGGGCTTAACCTGGGAACAGCATTTGGAACTGGCAGACTTGAGTGCAGGAGAGGAAGGTAGAATTCCAGGTGTAGCGGTGAAATGCGTAGAGATCTGGAGGAATACCAGTGGCGAAGGCGGCCTTCTGGACTGACACTGACGCTGAGGCGCGAAAGCGTGGGTAGCAAACAGGATTAGATACCCTGGTAGTCCACGCCGTAAACGATGTCAACTAGCCGTTGGATCCCTTGAGGATTTAGTGGCGCAGCTAACGCACTAAGTTGACCGCCTGGGGAGTACGGTCGCAAGACTAAAACTCAAATGAATTGACGGGGGCCCGCACAAGCGGTGGAGCATGTGGTTTAATTCGATGCAACGCGAAGAACCTTACCTACTCTTGACATCCAGAGAACTTTCCAGAGATGGATTGGTGCCTTCGGGAACTCTGAGACAGGTGCTGCATGGCTGTCGTCAGCTCGTGTTGTGAAATGTTGGGTTAAGTCCCGTAACGAGCGCAACCCCTATCCTTATTTGCCAGCGATTCGGTCGGGAACTCTAAGGAGACTGCCGGTGACAAACCGGAGGAAGGTGGGGACGACGTCAAGTCATCATGGCCCTTACGAGTAGGGCTACACACGTGCTACAATGGCGAGTACAGAGGGTTGCGAAGCGGCGACGTGAAGCTAATCCCAGAAAGCTCGCCTCAGTCCGGATCGGAGTCTGCAACTCGACTCCGTGAAGTCGGAATCGCTAGTAATCGCGAATCAGAATGTCGCGGTGAATACGTTCCCGGGCCTTGTACACACCGCCCGTCACACCATGGGAGTGGATTGCACCAGAAGTGGCTAGTTTAACCTTCGGGAAAACGGTTACCACGGTGTGGTTCATGACTGGGGTGAAGTCGTAACAAGGTAGCCGTAGGGGAACCTGCGGCTGGATCACCTCCTTAAACGTAAAATGATCACCTCGTGATCTCAAGTGTCCACAACAAATTGCCTGATCGTAGTAGAGCGAAGTACTGCAGGGGATATTCCCTGGCCGTGCGCAAGCAGTTGCCGGGTCTGTAGCTCAGTTGGTTAGAGCGCACCCCTGATAAGGGTGAGGTCGGCAGTTCGAGTCTGCCCAGACCCACCATTATTATATGGGGCCATAGCTCAGCTGGGAGAGCGCCTGCCTTGCACGCAGGAGGTCAGGAGTTCGATCCTCCTTGGCTCCACCATCTGACTGTCTTGATGGCCGGTTCTTCAGTACTTAGTTTAGTGATCTAGCTTCTAGTCACGAACCAATCTTCATCGCGTTATGATTGATTATTAGATGTCTTAATAGTCAACGATACAGCGTGTGATGAATGTTGTTTCCTGACTGCAAGCTTCTTGCTCGCAGTATTGCTCTTTAACAATGTAAATCATGCTGATGCCAAGTCCAATGGAACGCGATCAGATTTTACTTCCTCGGAAGCATTATCCGATAGGCCGTGACATTGGCAAATGAGATACGTCTCAAGCGTATCCGGCGAAAATTGTTTTCGTTTGAATCGTGATCTATGACTCTTTCGGGTTATATGGTCAAGCGATTAAGCGCACACGGTGGATGCCTAGGCAGCCAGAGGCGATGAAAGACGTGATAGCCTGCGATAAGCATCGGGGAGGTGGCAAATGACCTTTGATCCGGTGATCTCTGAATGGGGAAACCCACCCGTCATAAGACGGGTATCCTTACCTGAATACATAGGGTATGGAGGCAAACCGGGAGAACTGAAACATCTAAGTACCCCGAGGAAAAGAAATCAACCGAGATTCCCCCAGTAGCGGCGAGCGACCGGGGACTAGCCCTTAAGTCTTAGTTGTATTAGCGGAAGTGTTTGGAAATGCACGCCATAGTGGGTGATAGCCCCGTACGCGAAAATGCAATTAAGGTGAAATCGAGTAGGTCGGAGCACGTGAAACTTTGACTGAACATGGGGGGACCATCCTCCAAGGCTAAATACTCCTGGCTGACCGATAGTGAACTAGTACCGTGAGGGAAAGGCGAAAAGAACCCCAGTGAGGGGAGTGAAATAGATCCTGAAACCGTGTGCGTACAAGCAGTGGGAGCAGACTTGTTCTGTGACTGCGTACCTTTTGTATAATGGGTCAGCGACTTATTCTCAGTAGCGAGCTTAACCGTATAGGGGAGGCGTAGGGAAACCGAGTCTTAAATGGGCGACATAGTTGCTGGGAATAGACCCGAAACCGGGCGATCTATCCATGAGCAGGTTGAAGGTTGAGTAACATCAACTGGAGGACCGAACCGGGATCTGTTGAAAAAGATTCGGATGACTTGTGGATCGGAGTGAAAGGCTAATCAAGCTCGGAGATAGCTGGTTCTCCTCGAAAGCTATTTAGGTAGCGCCTCATGTATCACCGCCGGGGGTAGAGCACTGTTTCGGCTAGGGGGTCATCCCGACTTACCAACCCGAGGCAAACTCCGAATACCGGTGAGTGCAGCATGGGAGACACACGGCGGGTGCTAACGTCCGTCGTGAAAAGGGAAACAACCCAGACCGTCAGCTAAGGTCCCAAAATCTTGGTTAAGTGGGAAACGATGTGGGAAGGCTCAGACAGCTAGGAGGTTGGCTTAGAAGCAGCCACCCTTTAAAGAAAGCGTAATAGCTCACTAGTCGAGTCGGCCTGCGCGGAAGATGTAACGGGGCTCAAACCAAGTACCGAAGCTACGGGTTCAACACTTAAGTGTTGAGCGGTAGAGGAGCGTTGTGTAAGCCTGCGAAGGTGTGCTGTAAGGCATGCTGGAGGTATCACAAGTGCGAATGCTGACATGAGTAACGATAAAGGGAGTGAAAACCTCCCTCGCCGGAAGACCAAGGTTTTCTGTTCGACGTTAATCGGAGCAGAGTGAGTCGGCCCCTAAGGCGAGGCCGAAAGGCGTAGTCGATGGGAAACAGGTTAATATTCCTGTACCAGACAGTACTGCGATGGGGTGACGGAGAAGGCTAGGTGAGCCAGGCGACGGTTGTCCTGGTGAAAGTATGTAGGCTGAGCAAGTAGGCAAATCCGCTTGCTTAAGGTCGAGATACGAGACGAACTGATTCCTCGGACTCAGGAAGTCATTGATGCCACGCTTCCAGGAAAAACCTCTAAGCTTCAGGTACTGTGTGACCGTACCCCAAACCGACACAGGTGGTCAGGTAGAGAATACCAAGGCGCTTGAGAGAACTCGGGTGAAGGAACTAGGCAAAATGGCACCGTAACTTCGGGAGAAGGTGCGCCGGCGTAAGGTGAAGAGACTCGCTCTCAGAGCCCCAACCGGTCGAAGATACCAGGTGGCTGCAACTGTTTATTAAAAACACAGCACTCTGCTAACGCGTGAGCGGACGTATAGGGTGTGACGCCTGCCCGGTGCCGGAAGGTTAATTGATGGTGTTAGGACTCGTCCGAAGCTCCTGATCGAAGCCCCGGTAAACGGCGGCCGTAACTATAACGGTCCTAAGGTAGCGAAATTCCTTGTCGGGTAAGTTCCGACCTGCACGAATGGCGTAATGATGGCCACACTGTCTCCACCCGAGACTCAGTGAAATTGAAATCGCTGTGAAGATGCAGTGTTCCCGCGGCTAGACGGAAAGACCCCGTGAACCTTTACTATAGCTTCACACTGGATGCTGATGTTGTCTGTGTAGGATAGCTGGGAGGCTTTGAAACTGTGACGCCAGTTGCAGTGGAGCCAACCTTGAAATACCAGCCTGACATCATTGGCGTTCTAACTTGCTACCGTTATCCGGTAGAAGGACAGTGTGTGGTGGGTAGTTTGACTGGGGCGGTCTCCTCCCAAAGAGTAACGGAGGAGCACGAAGGTACCCTCAGTACGGTTGGAAACCGTGCAGTGAGTGCAAGAGCATAAGGGTGCTTGACTGCGAGACAGACACGTCGAGCAGGTACGAAAGTAGGTTCTAGTGATCCGGTGGTTCTGTATGGAAGGGCCATCGCTCAACGGATAAAAGGTACTCCGGGGATAACAGGCTGATACCGCCCAAGAGTTCACATCGACGGCGGTGTTTGGCACCTCGATGTCGGCTCATCACATCCTGGGGCTGAAGTCGGTCCCAAGGGTATGGCTGTTCGCCATTTAAAGTGGTACGCGAGCTGGGTTTAGAACGTCGTGAGACAGTTCGGTCCCTATCTGCCGTGGGCGTTGGAAGTTTGAGAAGAGCTGCTCCTAGTACGAGAGGACCGGAGTGGACGAACCTCTGGTGTTCCGGTTGTCACGCCAGTGGCATTGCCGGGTAGCTATGTTCGGACGGGATAACCGCTGAAAGCATCTAAGCGGGAAGCCCCCTTCAAGATGAGACTTCCCTGGGGCCTTGAGCCCCCTAAAGGACCCTCGAAGACTACGAGGTTGATAGGCACGGTGTGGAAGCGCAGTCAATGCGTTGAGCTAACGTGTACTAATGGTCCGTGAGGCTTGACCATATAACCCCAAAGGGTTATAGACACGATCCGAAAATAACGGATACGCGACGAGACGATCTCGGCCCAGCATGATTTACAGATTTAGGTAGCGGTGCCTTAGGCATCGAGACCGAACCGAATACGCTTGACGACCATAGCGAGCGGGTACCACCTGATCCCATGCCGAACTCAGAAGTGAAACCGCTCAGCGCCGATGGTAGTGTGGGGCTTCCCCATGTGAGAGTAGGTCATCGTCAAGCATCTTTACTGAATACCCCCGGCCAGCAATGGTCGGGGGTATTTGCTTTGAGGGGTAGGGTAGGCAAGCGCAGGCCGAAGGCAAATAACGGCCGTGCCAGCCCCTAGATCCTGAGCCGTCACTCAACAGCGGCAGATGAGCAAAGAGAAAAAAGAGAAGAAGGGCGGTAGCGTAACCGCGAAGCTCCTGCCACCAAGACGGCAGACGTGTCAGCAGCACGCCGTTCCCTTCACTCCCAGCGCTGTCTGCAGATCAAAACAGTCACAGCCACTAGATGCCGTTATAAAAATCCTCCGATGATAGCCTGAGCCGCAGATCGTCGGGGTGTTTTGTTATCACAAGACGTCAATGCTCGAGCGTCTAACAGTAGCGAGCGTACTCTGGCGTCCAGAAGTGTGTCTCACTGCGTTCCTTCAGGTGTGGGCTATCACGGCCTTCCGTCATGCCATCTTCAACGGCGTGCTGAGCGACGGCCTCGGCGGTGCACAGGCTCATCTCTTTTATCTCCTTCAAAAAGCCACGCTACTGCTTTACGGTCCTTTTTCTGATGGAACCGGCTTGGAACGCTTTAACACCTCCTGCCTCTCGGTGCTTATCTTCTCTCTTTATGGCGAGAGGCCTCGTCCAAAGCTTGCCGTGCTAGCGTACGCTCCCCCTCGTTGTCTCCTAGGCCTTGGCGATGTAAGTGTGTCTGCAAGGTAGCCTATCTGTTGCAAAGGGCCTGATTTATTAGGGGGCTGAGATTGGGTTACAAAAGAAAGTACTCATGCCATAACACTTAATAAGTATACCGTTATCTTGTTGGTGAGATGATAACGCTCACCCTTATACGCTTTATTGATATACGCTAGCGGCTTAAGGACGCTCTTGGGCTAGGGATTATTCGTATGACGTTATTGTCGGCGCTGGATCAACAGGCAGCGAGTTCTGCCTATCGAAAAATCGGTTGGCGGTTACTCCCGTTTTTGCTGCTCTGCTACATTCTGGCATTTCTTGATCGTATCAATATAGGGTTTGCACAGCAGCACATGCAGCAGGATCTGCATTTATCGGATGTGGCGTATGGCATCGGAGCAGGCATCTTCTTCTTAGGCTATGTGCTGTTTGAGCTGCCAAGCAATCTGTTGCTGACGCGTATCGGTATGCGCAAGACTGTATCGCGCATCATGGTGCTGTGGGGGCTGACTTCTGTTTCGATGATGTTTGTCAGTGGAGAGCGCAGTTTCTATGCGCTGCGTGTCTTACTGGGCATATTTGAGGCAGGCTTTGCTCCTGCCATGTTCTATTACTGCGCGGAGTGGTTCCCTAAGCGCCGGTTGGGAGGTGCTTTGGCCGTGCTTGGATTGACGGGGCCCATTGCGGGGATTATAGGGGCACCACTGTCTTCCGCGCTGATCATTCATATGGATGGCGTTCTATCTTTGGCAGGATGGCGGTGGCTTTTCTTGGTGGAAGGCCTTCCTAGTGTTCTTGTCGGTATCGTTGCGTGGTTCGTAATCGTTGATGAGCCAGCCAAGGCCCGTTGGCTGACGGATGCAGAGCGAAAAGCGGTTGTGGGCACTCTGTCTGAAGATCAACAGGATACGGCTGCTCACACACGCCTAGGGGCCTTGTTGAAGGATTATCGTTTGTACCTGTTAGTTGTCGGGTATTTCTGCTTTATTGCCGGGATTTATTTGCCACACTATTGGTTGCCGAAATTGATCGGTCAGGCAGGATTCTCTGGCATGAGCGTGGGTTGGCTGGCTGCGATCCCATCGGCTTTTATGCTGATAACAATCATTCCGTTTGCACGTCGCTCGGATCGGCTTTCTGAGCGGCGTTGGCATACAGCGCTCCCTATGGCCGTAAGTGCGTTGCTGCTTGCCTTTGTAACCTGCGCGATGGCGGGCTTTATCGAGCTGCCTTTTGCGCTGTTTTATGCTGTGCTGACGGCTGCAATTGTCTCAATGTATCTCGCATATGTCGTGTTCTGGTCGATTCCGCGTGAACTGTTTGTCACCGGGCCTATGGCGGCCGGCGGTATCGCTTTGATCAACAGCATTGGACTATGTGGTGGTTTCATCAGTCCTATCGTCGTAGGGTATTTGCGAGACGCAACGGGCAGCATGACAATGCCCTTTTTGCTGTTTACCGCTACCATTGCCGTTGGGGCATTGGCATTTGCACTGGTCCGACCATCTAGGGATACTTGATGCTTTCCCTATAGGGAAGTCGATGCATGTCACAAGAAATGCGGGTAGATGTCATCTAATCCGTAGGCTTTAGTGACCATCGATATTTATACTGTTTGTCCCGATCCCAATGGGTTATTAGAATGGTCGGTTATTCAATCTTTCAAGAGGTTTCTACGTGATCATCCATCCCAAAGTCCGCGGCTTTATCTGCACGACGACGCATCCTGTAGGCTGCGAGCAGAACGTACGTGAGCAGATCGAGATCACCCGCAAGGCTATCCCTGCTGGTGCAAAGGGGCCGAAGAAGGTGCTGGTCATTGGTGCTTCCAGCGGTTACGGCTTGGCTGCGCGCATCACGGCGGCATTCGGCTATGGTGCCGATACACTGGGCATCTTCTTTGAGAAGCCGGGTACTGAAAAGAAAACCGGCACAGCGGGTTGGTATAACGCTGCGGCATTTGATCGTTTCGCCAAAGAGGAAGGGCTGTTCAGCAAGTCCATCAATGGTGATGCGTTCTCTGATGAAGCTCGCCAGAAAGCAATCGACATCATCCGTGATGAAATGGGTGGGCAGGTTGATCTGGTCATCTACTCTCTGGCTTCTCCGGTGCGCAAACTGCCGCAGACTGGTGAAGTGGTCCGCTCCGCGCTGAAGCCGATCGGTGAGACTTACACGGCTACAGCGATCGACACCAACCGTGACACCATCATCGAAGCTTCGGTCGAGCCTGCGACACAGGAAGAGATCGACAATACGGTGACGGTCATGGGTGGGCAGGACTGGAAACTGTGGATCGACGCACTGGAAGGCGCTGGCGTACTGGCTCCTGAAGCCAAGACCGTTGCCTTCAGCTATATCGGCACAGACATCACGTGGCCGATCTACTGGCATGGTGCGCTGGGTCGTGCCAAAGCCGATCTTGACCATACCGCTGTAGAGTTGAATGAACGTCTGCAGAAGCGTGGTGGCAGTGCGGCGGTTGCGGTACTCAAGTCTGTTGTTACGCAGGCCAGTGCCGCCATTCCGGTCATGCCGCTCTACATCTCCATGGTGTATCGCATCATGAAAGAGAAAGGGTTGCATGAAGGCACTATCGAACAGCTGAATCGCCTGTACGATGATCGTCTTTATCGTGTGGACGGTGCGGCCGCTGAAGCGGATGATGAAGGCCGCCTGCGCCTAGATGACTGGGAACTGCGCGATGAGGTGCAGTCAGAGTGCAAGGCACTATGGCCTCAGGTCACCACTGAAAACCTGTTCGATATGACCGACTATGCGGGCTACAAGCATGAGTTCCTCAAGCTGTTCGGTTTCGAGCGCGATGATGTGGACTATGACGCTGACGTTTCCCCTGTACGCGACTTTGACTGCGTAGAGCTGTGAGACGCTAGTCCTGCCCGATTAAGGGCGCCATAGCGCACAAAAGCCCTTCCATTCTGCAATGAATGGGAGGGCTTTTTTCTACGGCTGTGCCCTTGGCGCGTGAGGATCGGGCGAAGGGAAGCATCTGCTAGCGTGTATGACATCACAGAGCGCCACTGTAAACATGCAGTGGCGCTCTTTTTTGTTATGAGTTCGTTATGAGCGGATGCTTATGGCGCTGATCAGATATCGTTGCTGTCTTTAGCTACAGTATCTGCAGCATAGGCATGGCGCTGCCCCATGGGTTTCGGTGCGCCCGTGGTAGTGTCCTTTTCGGTCGTGCGCTCAAGCTCGCAGTTGATGCTGGCGCCTAGCAGGATGATATAAGCCGATAGCCAGAACCACATCAGCAGGACGACGACGGCACCGATTGACCCATAGGTACTGTTGTAGCTGCCGAAATGGCTGACATACAGCGAGAATCCGAGTGACCCCAGTATCCACAGCAGTGTCGAGGTGATGGTGCCTATGCTGAGCCATTCCCAGCGCGGTGCGCGACGGTTGGGCCCGAAGCGATACAGCACGGCGATGCCGAGGGTGATAATGCAGAGCATGATCAGCCAGCGCAGATAGTAGAGTGATGTCGTCAGTGTGTCGGCGAACGGAAAGAAGTTCATGACCACAGGGAGAATAGCAACGCTGAATAGCATGAAGATGGCCAGCAGTATCATGCCCAGCGTCAATACAATATTGATCACGATCTGTGCTAGGAAATGTCGCTGTTCCTTTTCGCCATAGATGATGTTCAGCCCTTCGGTGAAGCTCTGCACGCTTTTAGAAGCACTGTAGAGGGTGAACAACAGGCTGCCTATCGCGGTCAAATTCAGCCCACGGCCAGCACTGGCGGTGACCACTTCGGCCTGATGCTCAATGATGGACGCCGCTTCTGTAGGAATGAACTGATCGAGGTTGACCAGTTGCTGCTGTACTTGAACGGGATCGGCGTACATGCCCCAGATAGAAATCAGGGCTGCAATGGCGGGAAACAGACTGAGCAGTCCATAGAAGGCAATGCTGGAGGCCATCATGCCGATATGGTGTTTTTGGATGGAGCCGTATACGCGCCACAGGATGCTCCACCAACCATGGCGTGTCACGCTAAGTGGGGACGTTGCGCGGCGGTCCCGCGAGGTCTTGGGGGAAGGAGACGTCTGCATATCGCTATCCATCGAGCTGGCGTGAAATCTGACGGCAGGCAACCGATAAAGGGCGGTGCTGCAGCAATGAGTGTCGGGCTGTTCGTTCACCCTACTCGCGAGCGATCCGGTATCGGCACGATGCGATGGGGGCTCACGTTGGACTGAGTTCAGGGCGCGAATCTTTTGCCGCTACACAGAGGCCGCGCCTCTAAGCGCGTATCCTTTTGGCGGGGCACGTGCAGGGCAATATTGCGCGTCCCCTGAAACAGCCTCTTGATTCATCAGTATAGCGAACTCTGCTATCTGGCTGACATCTTTTCGGTACGGACCATGATAGGCCGCCTTACAAGGCCGAACTTCAGGCTTTGCCGAATGCGGAAGTAGGTATGATGTATCATGAAAGGACAAGAATCGCCTAGCATGATGCTCGCTTGATGTGCAGCGCGTTTTAGGTGAGAAAAGACGGCACCATACCGGTACCGCATGATGAGATGAGTGGACACTGAGCGCCTAGTTCAAGGGGCAGGGATATCGGCAAGGCTGGTGCCACCGATCGGTTATTCTGGCAGGAGTGATGGCATGATCAATGTAACGCGACGGGAAGGATTCACGCTGCGTATCGAGCGCACCCTGCAGGAGGAAAGTCAGCATTCGCTGGATCTGTATCTGTACGTGCCGGGCGATCTGGAGCTGACCAAGCACGTACTGTCGGAAGAAGACTTCTATCACAGCGCGATTCACGTGCGTCGTACCTATTTCAGCACCAAGAACGAACTGCCATTGGTATACAGCCGCTTGGCCGGGCGCGGTCAGATACCCAGCCATCAGTACCGTCTGAACCTGAGTCTGTATGCCTATCAGTATGCGTCGGCACTGGAAAACTCGATCCGCGCGATCCGCCACGGTGTCGATGGGCAGGAAAACGTAACGCTGGCACAGGCTGAGCAGGAGATCGCGCTAATTCAGAGCATCTTGCGCCGTCTGCGTCGCAATGCGCCTGAAGAAGAAAACCTGCTCAAGTACTTCAACAATATCGACAATTACCTGTCGTGGTTCACCGAACAGCAGCTACTGTCGCTGGTTGCGCACATGCCGCGCGGCAACGATTATGGCGCGATCAAGGCGCGCTTGCTTGCGGTATGCAACGAGGAGAAGCGCTATCGCCGTGCCAGCGGCTATAACTCGGAGCGTGCCGAATCCAGCCCTACGCGAATGTCCAACAAGATGCGTCTGCTGCGGCGACTGACGGAGTATCCCGTTACGCTCAACGATAAGCCGAAGGAGCTGGGAGCGGGTGAGCAGCGCATGGTCAAGGCGCTGGCTACGGGGCTGGTGATGATTGTGGTGACGGTGGCGCTGATGCAGGCTCGCCATTTGATGAATGACTTCACCGTGTGGTTCATTCTGACGCTGGCATTTGTGTACGCACTGCGCGAAGTTTTTAAGGATGAGTTGCGCAACACGCTGTGGCGTTGGCTGCGGCGTGGGCGTCCCAAGTGGGTGCGTATCTACCGTGACCCTGATAGTCAGCAGATTGTGGGGCGCCAGCGGGAGTGGTTCGACTACCGCAAGCCGTGGCGCTTGAGCCGTGAGATTCAAGCGGCGCGACGCGGCAGCATTAGCCATCGTCAGGAAGTGGTGTTGCAGTACAAGAGCCGTTCGCGCATGAAACCGACGCGCTTTCTGAGCGGCTATAAGCAGACGCGAGAGACCATCGAATTGGACCTTCGCCTTCTGACGCGTTTGATGAGCAAAACGACGCATCGTGTCTATGCCATCAAGGAAGGTCAGGTGACGCGGGAGAAAGTCGAGCGCCGCTATCAGCTGAACCTAATTGCGTGCAGTGCACAGGAAGGGCAGCCCATGGAAATCCAGCGCTGGAAGATCATCATCAGTCGGTCCGGAATCGTGGATATCGAAGAGGTGCCTGTTCAGACGGTGGAATAGCGGCCTACTGTCAGTGCCATGAGAAATGGCAATGAGCGCAGGGCTGGGCATGAGAAAGGGAGTACGGCATACTTTACACAAATGCTGGGTTTTCTGGCGATTCAACTTGATTTGTGTATGGGCTTGGCGCGCAGGTGTTCAGGCCCAGGCTGACTGGGAGTCCTTATGTCCGATCTGGCACGTTCCTGCCGTGGCTTGACGCTCTATCATTTCGAAAGCTGTCCTTTCTGTCTGAAGGTGCGGCACTATATCGAGCAGCGTCAGCTGCCGATCGCGATGCGGGATATTCACAAGAATCCGCTCCATCGCGAAGAGCTTTTGGCCGGTGGTGGTCGCAAGCAGGTGCCTTGTCTGCATATCGCATCACACGGTCAGGACATCTGGCTGTATGAATCCGATGACATCATTGACTGGCTGCACACTAACGTCCAATGATGGTCATGTCTGTCTAGATATAAAAAGACGCACTCACCTTTACGGTGGTGCGTCTTTTTTTGTGGTCGGTTTATGACTTAACAGTCGGTGCAGGGCCTATTTGGTTAGGCGGCATGCTCCATCTCAATCAGCGTGCTTAGCGCATCGGGCAGGCCCGCAATGATGCTGGCGCGCGGATGGACATAGAGGTAGCACAGGTGATCGACCTGCAATGAATCAAGCACCTGCAAGGCGTTCTGATGTGCGAGGCTCTCGAATTCGAAAGCGGATACGATCAGCGCCGTATCTTTGGGAAGACCGGCCTGCATGACCGCCATGGCATTGTTGTAGAAGCTGATCGCGCTGTGATCGGGGTAGTGCACTAGTACATGGTCGTGGAGCATGGCGTCCAGCGTGGCGTTGACACGCGGCAGCAGGAAGCTGGGCGCGTTCGACAGCGGAGAGCGTGAATCTACAAGGATATGATACTGGCGCAGTACGAAGGTCTGAATATGCCATTCGCTGCTGTCATAGGCCATGTTCAGTGGGCTGGTCGATAGAACGATGCCCAGCTGTTCGTCGCGCGGCATCTGCATGTCGCTGTTATGAAGCAACCCCGAGAGGTCTTCGATATGCAGGCTGTTGCCTTCCACCTGAGGCAGCAGGCGGTGCCACAGCGCGTAGGCGTAAGCGCTCATTGAGGCCCCGATATAACCGATGCCTAGGCTGTGGGCTTCGGGATGAAGCACGGCCTGTCGGCAGCGGTCGATGGTGCGCTGGCACTCGTTGTCGATGCGCTGGGCCAGCTGCGTCAGCAGCAGCCCGGCGGCCGTGGCGCGATACAAGCCATTGTTGCGCAGGAAGAGCGGTGTCTGCAGCTGCTGTTCCATCTCACGAATGTAAAGGGAGACGTTCGCCGCTGTCATGCACAGCGACCCGGAAGCGTTGGCAATGGTCTTGTGGCGCTGAAGCGCCAGAATGACCTGCAGTTGCTTGAGGGTCATTCGGCGCTGGATGAAGTGTGTTAGCTGTTCGGCATTTGCGGGCGACAGGCGTTGAATTGCACCTACATCCTTATGCTGCGTCATGACATGAGTCCAGAAACGTTATCGATTGAGTGAATGGCATATATCGGCATAACCTAGGTGAAATTTGCCAGATCATGTTCAATCAGGTGCCAGTAGTGCGCTTTGGCGAATAGGCTTGCCTGTTACTGCTGCCTTAGTGGAGCACGCATGGAGATATGTTTGTGACATAAAGCGAGGAAGTATCTGCACCATTGTGCTATTCAGCCAGATTCGAACCATGTTTTATGCGTTGAATACGGGCAATGTGCACGTTGTCTTTCATTTAGTGATAATCATCAATGAATATGCACTGTGGTCGTTTTCGCGCCGCGAGCAGTTGTAACCCACGGATAAGCCAATGTTTTGATTGCTTTCGTGGCGCTGGCGAGCGGACGGTCAGCGGTAGAATGGGGCTTCTTCCTCACGACTTCTGGGGCAAGCAGGGGCCACCATGGATCAGTACGATAGGGATATTCTTGAGGCGTTGCAGCAGGACTGTAGCGTTTCCGTCAGTGCACTGGCTGATCGCATTGGATTGGGAACGACAGCGTGCTGGCGTCGAGTGCACAAGCTGGAAGGTGAAGGCATTATCCGCAAGCGCGTAGCGCTGCTGGATGCACGGCAGGTAGGAGCGGCACTGATACTGTTGGTATCCGTGCGCCTGCACACGGCTTTTGGCCCGAGTGTCGATGCCTTTCTAGCGGCCGTGATGGCGATGCCCGAAGTGACCCAGTTGTACCGTCTGCAGGACAGTGCCAGCTATGCGCTGCATGTTCAGGTTGCTGATCTGGCCGCTTATGATGCGCTGGCGCATCAGCTGGTCGTTTTCCCGGCGGTGTCGACTCTGGAGGCGCGGATGGTGATGGAAACGCTCAAGGATACGTCGGCGTTGCCGCTGGCAGGATTACCATTGGCAGAATAGTGGTTTTTATCTTGTCGATGAACGAATGCCCGCAGCGTTACCGCTGCGGGCATTCTGTATCTGTATCAGGGCGCTGGCGCTGACGCGTCCCACGGGGTGATCAGCTGGTTATCCTGGTACAGGTGCGATGTGTGCTTGTAACGCTTGTATTCCCACTGGTACTGCGCGGGATCAAGCGCAATAACGCGTTCAACACTGGCATTCACGCCGTGCGCTGCTGTGGCATCGTCGTCGGCATACACGCGTTCGTCTGCACGCATGAAGTGCAGCACATAGCCCTCGCCGCGAGGCAGTCGACGCGCAACGCTGACAATTACCTGCGCTCCTGTGCGGCTAACCAGCTTCGGCAGCAGTGTGGCCGTGTATGCAGGATAGCCATAGAACGGAGCGATCACGCCACCCGTGTCATCCGGCACCTGATCGGGCAGAATACCTACCGCTTCACCACGCTTGAGTGCTTTCAGAAGTGCCGATACCCCGCGAGCGGTGGTTGGCACGAGATGTGCGCCCATGCGTTCGCGGCCAGTGCGGATGATGTCATCCAGCCGATGCAGGCGAGGCGGTTCGTACATGGCCGTGAATGGCATGTTTGATGACAGCCAGAAGTTGAGCACCTCCCAGTTGCCGAAATGGGGCGCCAGAATGATGACCCCTTTTTTCTGGGCCTGCGCTTCTTCGAGCAGCGCCAGTCCTTCGATCCGCTTGATTGATGCATTGACGGAAGTGACCTTCCCTTGCCAAGCAAAACCGAGCTCCAGCGCCGTGACGATGGAGTGGCGCAGGCTGAGGCGGGCCAGTCGTGCCCGCTGCTCATGGTCTAGCATGGGATAGGCGCGCGCCAGATTATCGCGGGTGACGCGACGTTCGCGGTGAGCGAGCGCGCGGTAGAGAGGCTGCATCAGGCCGGCAAGGCGCCAGAGGGTGCTCAGCCGGCATCGGGAAAGCCGACGCCAGAGCCATGAGATCAGTGCGGCACTGAAACGGTCTTTGGTGGTCATGTCATCTGCCGTAACGCGTGTATCGAAACCGTAATAAGGATGGAGAGTATACCTGAGGGCGGGTTTCAGAGCAGCCTTGCCTTGGCAGTACGTACACGGCAATGGCGTCTGGACCGCGGTTCAGCGTATGGTAAAAGGCAAATGCATTCGCCCTGTGATGAGGTTGGCATGAATTTCTGCAGTCAGTGCGGTCACCCTGTCCATCAGGCCATTCCTGATGGCGATGATCGCCTCCGAGATGTCTGTTCGTTCTGTGGCACCATTCATTATAGTAACCCCGTCATCGTTGCGGGCACGCTGCCGGTACAGGGTTCACGCGTACTGCTGTGCCAGCGTGCCATCGAACCTGGCTATGGTCTGTGGACGCTGCCAGCGGGATTCATGGAGAACGGTGAGACAACCGTCGAAGCGGCGCTGCGCGAAACGCGTGAGGAGGCCGGGGCGCAGGTACAAAACGCTATGCTGTATACCGTGCTGGATATTCCACGCTTCAACAATGTCTATATGATCTTCCGCAGCGAGTTGGAGGGTGACTTTTCGGCCGGTATCGAGAGCCTTGACGTTGCCCTGTTTGACGAAAAGGACATCCCGTGGGATCAGATCGCCTTTGAGACCGTACGCCGCACGCTGAAGCTGTTTTTCGAAGACCGGGTGCGTGGGCACTTCCCGCTGCATCAGGACGTCATTCGTTGATGGCGTCCTGATCTGGCGAGCTCACTTGGACGAGTTGTCTTAGGCATCAACAAGTGCAATGACGGCATACACAGGGTGCTCGTACGGATGAGCGGCTTTCAGGTTGGCGATGGTTTCTTTCAGGCGGTCGTCAGGGCAGAGCAGCTCAATGCGTAGCTCCTCGACCTGATTGATCTGCTGGCATTCGCCCACGGCTGGATGAGCGTCGGCCGCCGGCATGAACTGTCCTGTGCCGCGTATTTCGAAGCAGCAATGAGAATATTGGCCTAGAGTGCCAGCACCTGCGTTGAAAATGGCCTCTTTTACCTGTTCGGCAGCATCAACGGGTACATACACAATGAGTTGATACATGACCGCGCACCTCGCTATGAGCAGTGATATCGGCTGGATCGACGGTTAGTGACAGGAACGGAATGTAGCATATGCTGAAATGGCTTTCTCTGGCGCTGGTGCTTGCGCTGGCCGGATTGCAGTACCACCTGTGGTTCGGCGACGGTGGGCTGCTCGAACTGCACATGATCACGACGCGTGCCGATACGCAGGAAGCGAAGGTCAGCGTGCTGCGCGAGCGCAATGCCCAGCTGACAGCCGAGGTGGTCGATCTCAAGACCGGGCTTGATGCGATTGAAGAACGTGCACGCAACGATCTGGGCATGGTGCGCAACGATGAGCAGTTCTTGTGGGTGCCTGCCAGCGTCGTAAGAACGCTGCAAGAACTGCCGGAAGCGCCCATTGAGAACAGTTCGCCGGAGCAGATGCCGTGATGACGTCCGAGCCGTTTGAAACCGTACGCTGGGTGATTGTGCCCGCGGCGGGCGTCGGCCGCCGCATGGGCTGCGATGTTCCTAAGCAGTATCTGCCGCTGGCGGGTCGGTGCGTGCTGAGCACAACGCTGGCTCGGCTGCATGAGGCTTGGCCGCAGGCACAGCAGTTGGTATGCCTTTCGCCGCAGGATGCCTACTTTGACACTGGCATGTTGCCGGACGGGATTGACTGGCTGCGTATCGACGGCGGTGCAGAGCGTGCGGATTCGGTGTGGGCTGGCTTGGTGGCGCTGGAAGGCTATGCTAACCCGCAGGACTGGGTTGCCGTGCACGATGTCGCGCGGCCCTGCGTGCGCTCTCAAGAGCTGCGCGCTATGGCCGCAGCCTTGAGGGGGGACCCAGTGGGTGGGCTACTGGCCGTTCCCGCCTCGGATACGATGAAACGAGCGTGCGCTGGGCAGAATCAGGTCGCACATACCGAAAGCCGCGTCGATTTGTGGCATGCACTGACGCCGCAGCTCTTTCGCTATGGTGTACTGCGGCAGGCTATGTATGACGCCTATCAACGTGCCGAAGCGCAGGGGCGCAGCATTGCCGAGACCATCACCGATGAAGCGTCGGCCGTAGAGGCGCTGGGCTTGTCGCCGAGGCTGGTGGCGGGACGGCGCGACAATCTCAAGATCACTCATCCTGAAGACCTAGCGCTGGCCGAGCAGATTATCGCCGCGCAGCAAGATGCGCTGGCGTAACATCCCGTTGCAATGCGAGTGGTTACGCAAGGCGGGGATATCAGGTATAAATACGGAAGGTCTCATGATCCGAGCTGTCTTCACGTGTCGTTCGGCGTGCAGTATTCAACCCTACACGTGCGATTGTGAGCGTCAGCCTCGGCCTCGGCTATCAATGGAGCGTTCCACGTAATGCCTGCAAGTCTTCTGCCTTTCCGCATCGGTCACGGGGTGGATGTCCATCGTTTCGGCGAAGGAGATCATCTGATGCTGGGAGGCGTACGCGTCCCCCATACCTCTGGTTTCATCGCTCATTCTGATGGTGATGTCGTGCTGCACGCGATCAGCGATGCATTGCTGGGTGCCTGTGCGCTGGGCGATATCGGTCATCATTTCCCTGATACCGACGTGCGTTGGAAGGGGGCCGATAGTCGCCAGTTGCTGGCACACGTGGCCACTCTGGTGGCTCAGCAGGGGTACATGATCGGCAACATAGATGCTACGGTCATTGCTCAGGCACCCAAGCTAGCACCGCATATTGCGGCAATGCGTCAGAGCATCGCCGATACGCTAGCACTTGATATCGCTCAGGTCAGCGTCAAGGCGACGACCAGTGAGCGCCTAGGTTTCACTGGCCGAGAGGAAGGTATTGCCACGGAAGCCGCCGTCATACTGCTGGCTAAAGATACTGCCGTGCGCGATTGAGCCTTTTTGCCTTTGAACAGGCAGGTGGCCGCACGTGGAGCCTGCATCTTCTTTGATCTGAGCGATTACAGTCATCTATGTCTTCAACGTCTTCTCTTGCTACAGCCTCTACGGCGCTTCCCGACTGGCCTCGTGCCACCGATCTTCCACCGGCCGGGTGCTATCGTCAGTGCCCCGCCGATTTCATCGTGACGGAGCAGTTGGGCTTCGAGCCTGAAGATCATGGTGAACACCTTTGGTTCTGGGTCGAGAAACGCGAACTGAACACCATGCAGGTCGTGGACCGTCTGGCGCGCCTGTTTGATGTCCCGCGCCGCAATGTGGGGTTTAGCGGCCTTAAGGATAAGACGGCCATCACGCGCCAGTGGATTTCTTTGCCGATGCCGGAAGGGGGTATTCCTGAGGCTTCCGTTTTGGCTCCGCTGGAAGCTCAGGGCATTCGAGTACTGTCCATGCGCCGTCATCCGCGCAAGCTCAAGCGCGGCACCCACCGTTTCAACCATTTCTCGCTGGTGATCGGTTTCGATGAGCCGAACCGCGACGATATCATGCACCGCTGGACACGCATTGTTTCCGAAGGCGTGCCGAACTACTTCGGTTCGCAGCGCTTTGGGTTCCAAGGCCGCAATATCGAACATGCGCTGCAACTGTTTGCACGTGGCTGGCGCAAGCGCGACGACAAACAGGGTATCTTTCTTTCTGCTGCGCGCAGCCTGCTGTTCAACCAGCTGCTGGCGCGTCGCGTCGCGCTGGGCAACTGGAATCGCGCGCTGCCCGGCGATGTCTTCAATCTGGACGGTACTGCGAGTCAGTTCTACGAAGATAAAGTGGATGCCACCCTTCATGCACGTCTGGCGCGTCTGGACATTCACCCGACCGGACCGATGTGGGGCAAGGGGCCACTGGGATCGCAGCACGGCGTGGCCGAGTTGGAGCAGTCCGTTGCTAATGAGCTTCCTCGCGTAGCTGAAGGGTTGATCGCTGCGGGCCTGACCTCTGCTCGTCGTGCACTGCGCCTACGCCTGCGTGAACCCAGCTTCGTGGCGACCGAAGAGGGCGCCAAGCTCGAATTTTCGCTGGTCAAAGGGGCTTTCGCGACCTCTGTGCTGCGCGAGCTGATTGATGCGCCAGGGCTGTAGAGCGTAGCGGCATGCTGGCATCGTCATGTGATGCGTCCATGCCGCCTGCCCGTTCATGCGTTGGCAGCCGCGGGTTGGCTCGCATTTGTCTTCCGTCCATAAGGTCTGCGTCTGACGCGGGCCTTTGTGCCTTACAAGGACCTATTCATCATGCCTCACGTTCTGCTTTCCAATGATGATGGCGTGCACGCCGAAGGGCTGCATGTACTTCACGAGGCCATTCGCCAGCATGCCAGCCGTATCCGTGTCGTTGCACCGGATCGCAATAAGAGCGGTGCCAGCAGCTCGCTGTCCTTGAGCTATCCACTGCTGCTCAAGCAGTTGGAAAACGGTTTCTACAGCGTGGACGGCACGCCTGCTGACTGCGTCTATCTTGGCGTCAGTGCCATCTGGCCTGATACGCCTGATCTGGTGATTTCTGGAATTAACCACGGCGCCAACCTCGGCGATGACGTGCTGTACTCGGGAACGGTTGCTGCTGCCCGCGAGGGCCGTGCATTGGGACGTCCTGCCATCGCTATTTCGCTGGTGGGCGATACGCACTTCGAGACGGCAGGCAAGGTCGCCGCTATGTTGCTGGATGCGATCGATACCGTTTCTTTGCCGCCACGGGCTCTGCTGAACGTCAACGTGCCTGATCTGCCGTGGTCTGAGATCAGCGGTGTTCGCATCACGCGTCTTGGCCGACGCGAAGACAACAGCTCTCGTCCTATACCGGTCAAGGATCCACGTGGTGAAACGCGCTACTGGATCGGCCCCGTTGGGCGATACGTTGATGAAGGGAACGATACCGATTTCAAGGCAATCGAAGAGGGATATGTCTCGATCACGCCGCTGGCCAGCGATGTGACCCAATATTCAGCGCTTGAAAGTGTGAACATGTGGCTGGACAGCCTAGTTCGACGCTGAGCGCGATGGTTAGAACGTACAGGAGCGACAGGATGTCCGGAATCAAGAACGCGGCGATGAGCATTGCCGCACTGTCATGGCTGATGCTGGCAGGGTGCGGAACTAACTCCCGCATTCCTGAAATTCGTGACGCCTCCTTCAGCCGCACCGCTGCGCCTGCGGCGACGGATGCCAGTTATGAAGTGCGTCTGGGTGATACGCTGTACAGCATCGCCTGGCGTTATAACATCGACTACCACGATCTCGCGCGTTGGAACGATATTCAACCGCCTTATTCCCTGCGGGCAGGGCAGAAACTGCGGCTTTCCGCTCCACCCGCCACATCCACTGCCAATGCGGTGCAGGTGAAGCCGTTGTCCGGCAATGATAGTATGTCAGTGCCTGCTAACTCTGAGGATGACAGCTGGCTTGTTAGTGCTCCCGTCAAAGCCGCAACGAGTACGGATGTGCAGCCGGCAGTGAACGCCAGCGATGACAGTGCAGCAGGAAGTGCGCCCGTAACGCCAATGACTAAAGAAACGAATGGCGCAGCGCCAACGGTACCGGCAGCACCGCCTGCGGCCAAGTCAGCAGAAACGCCGGCAGCCTCTCCGGCTGTCTCTACTGAGAGCGCGGCCAAGCCGGCAACGAGTGCTGCCAAAGTGTCTGATTCGTCGGCACAAACGTCTTCGAATGGATGGCTATGGCCTACCAAAGGCACGGTTGTCGGGCACTTCAGCGATCCCAGTGCAATTACTGCAGGGCTCGATATTGCTGGGCAGAAGGGGCAGCCCGTGGTAGCCTCGCGCTCAGGTACAGTTGTATATGCCGGTAACAGTGTGAGAGGGTATGGTAACCTTGTAATCATCAAGCACGATGATCATTTTCTGAGTGCCTATGCCCATAACGATACCTTGAAGGTGCACACGAACGACACCGTCAAGGCGGGCCAGATGATTGCCACCATGGGGGATTCTGAGGCTGACCGTTCGAAGTTGCACTTCGAGATCCGTCAAGACAGCCAAGCGAAGGACCCTCAACAGTTTTTGCCTCGCTCATAGATGAGCGCGGTGCCTCGCCGAAGCAGCAGGCAGGATGTTTGCAAGGGCTTCGGCAGGCGTTTCTTCTGTCATACCCGATGATGGTGTAGGGCAGAAGTTAGGGTGTGGCGGCGCGGATAGGGTATTCGCTCCGTTACGAAAGGCACGCTGACGCCCCGAGCGTGTGCCGGATCAAGGATTGATCGGGAATCATCAAGGATGAAGGGAAACATGACCATGAACGTTGTCGAACGCGAAGTAACGCATAAAAAACGTCCTGTCAGCCCACGCATTACCGAGGAAGACGATAACCTCGACATGGTGGAGGAGCTGGATGCAGATGACAGCGAAGACATCGACGCGGCGGATGCAGTAGCCGACGACGAAAGCGAAAACGAGGCTTTTGAAAAAGCGCTTCATCGTGAAGAGCGTCAGAGCACGTCCAGCCTCGATCCTACCCAGATATACCTCAACGAGATCGGTTTCTCCCCACTGCTGTCGCCGGAAGAAGAAGTCTTCTACGGCCGCCTAGCACGTAAGGGTGATCCTGCCGGTCGCCAGCGCATGATCGAGTCCAACCTGCGTCTGGTCGTCAAGATCTCACGCCGCTATCTGAACCGTGGCCTGTCCCTGCTCGATCTGATCGAAGAGGGCAACCTCGGGCTGATCCGTGCCGTTGAGAAGTTTGACCCCGAGCGTGGATTCCGATTCTCGACCTATGCGACGTGGTGGATTCGTCAGACAATTGAACGGGCGCTGATGAACCAGACCCGCACCATTCGTCTGCCAATCCATGTCGTCAAGGAGCTGAACGTTTATCTGCGTGCCGCACGTGAGCTGACCCAGAAGTTGGATCACGAAGCGACGCCTGAAGACATAGCCGCCTATCTTGACCGTCCTGTGGCATCGGTCAAACGCATGCTAGGGCTCAACGAACGCATTTCCTCTGTCGACTATCCGGTAGGCAGCGACAGCGACAAACCGCTGATCGACACCATTGCCGACGATGGGATTGCCGGCCCTGAGTCTGATCTTGTGCACCACGACATGAAAGCGCACGTCGATGCATGGCTGTCCGAGCTGTCTGACAAACAGAAGGAAGTCGTGATGCGTCGATTTGGGCTGCGCGGTTATGAGTCCGCCACGCTTGAAGAAGTGGGTGATGAAATCGGTCTGACCCGTGAGCGTGTGCGCCAGATTCAGGTTGAAGCGCTGAAAAAACTGCGCCGCATGCTGGAAGGTCGAGGACTGTCGCTCGACACTATCTTCGAATAAGGCGCCGCTGGCGTAATGGAAAAGCCTTCTCATCGTAATGATGGGAAGGCTTTTTTGTGGCTGACGATGATGCTTGAGCCGTGTTACGCACATGCTGATAGGGCAGGAACTACCTTTCTAGGCCTATGCGTATCTATGTCGGCAGGTCAGTAGTACGTGACCTTGACGATCGTCGTGGCGTTGAAGGTTCCCAGCGAGATGGCACTGCCCGAAATCGGCGATATCTCGGCGACATAGTTGCGGGTGGTCTGGTTGACGTTGTTCAGTGTGGCAAATGGCGCGTACTTGTTATAAGCCACGGCCTTCTGGTCTTCATCAAGCAAGCGCAGCTGCGTGCCGTTACCGAGATTGAGAGTGCTTTCGTCCACCAGAGCATTGGTGGTCTGGAATTCGGCCTTGAGCGAGAACTGGTCGGGGCACCCTTGTTTCTTGGCGGTGATAGAGAACGGATGCTGGTACTTGCGGCCCTTAAGTAGATCGCGCTGCATCAGGGGGCCGAAGTTGACCTCTTGGCTACTTGGATCCACGGCGATATCGGCACCACAGGCAATGAAGCGTATCGAACGCAGGTTGGACAGCGTGTATTTGAGGTTCTTAGCATTGGCGGTGTAGTTAATGCCACCGCTACCATCAAGTTGGAAAACAGTAAATCGGTCGTTGCCGTTGTAGTAGCCGCTGCTCGGCGGTTTGCCTGACACTTTGATGTACAGGCGGAAGTCGACGTCGACCGTCACACTCTGTCCCTTGGTGATGGGACGGCTTCCCGTGCTTAGCTTCTGGCTTTTTTCTTCTAGATCCTGCCCGTTATAGGACACCCCCATCTTCAGCCCTTCGCCCAGCGATGCGTTCTTGGGGTTGAAGTAAAAGTGCACCACGTCGCTGCCGTGTAATACGTTGTTGCAGTAGGCCGTCACGTGGATCGGGTTGGATTCCCAGACCTTGGTGCCGCTGGGCACATTGGCGGGAATGGCCAGTGTTTCGACGGGAATGGGCGCAGGATCGGCAATGCCGCTGCTTTTTTCGACGCAGTCCAGCGCTAGTGCCGAGGCGGACAGCAACGATAGGGATATTCCTGAAATGAGCCTTACGACGATCGGGCGCAAGGCAAAACAGCAATGGTCTATGGTCATAGAACACGCTCTTGTATTGCCAATGAGAAGTCACGTCAGGCAGAAGGGGAGTGCCGCTTCGATTGCCCAGTGACGCTATGTATACCCCGATCAGGCCGTTTCATCATGCGTGGATACCACCGGCTTAAAAGACCATAGGAATCCATGAGCGTGAAACAGCCTGAACGTGGTCGTCCACTCAACTTGGTAGGCTTTAATAGTAGGTGACCTTGACGATCGTCGTGGCCTGAAAGGCACCGAGCGTGATGCTTTGGCCTGAGCGCTGTGACACCTCCGCGTTATAGTTGCGGGTCACGCTCTGGACGTTGTTGAGTTCAGCAAAGGGCTGGTACTCGTTGTAGGTGACGGGTTGCTGGTTTTCGTCCAGCAGACGCAGCTGCGTACCGTTGCCAAGGTCGATGCTGTTGTTCTCGAACAGCGAATTGGTGGTCAAGAATTCGGCCTTGAGCGAGAAGTTGTCAGAGCACCCTTGCTGCTTTTGCGCCCTGATCGAGAACGGTCGCTGGTATTTGTTGCCGTTGTTCAGATTCCGCAGCATCAGAGTGCCAAAGTTGACCTCCTGATCGCTGGGTTCGACGGACAGGTCGGCCCCGCAGGCAAGGAAACGGATCGAACGCAGGTTGGATAGCGTGTACTTGAGGTTGCGAGCTCCAGGGTTAGTGTTGATCCCCCCGCGCCCATCCAGTTGGAAAACTGTAAATTGGTTACCTCCATCGTAATAACCACTGCTGGGAGCTGTCCCGGCGACCTTGATATAAAGGCGGAAGTCCACGCTGACTGTTATGCTTTCCCCTTTGCCTAGGGTCTTACTGCCGGTGCTCATGCGCTGACCATCCTCTTCTAAATCCTGGCCGTTATAGGACACTCCCATTTTTAATCCATTACCCAATGACATTTTTTTGGGGTTGAAGTAAAAAAATACGGAGTCGGTACCGTAATAAGGGTTGTCACAGGTGGCACTGACATGAATAGGATCAGACTCCCATACCTTAGTGCCTTGAGGTACGTTTGATGGAATAGCGAGTGCTTCGACGGGAATGGGAGGCGGATCAGATACGCCGCTGCTTGTTTCGACACACTCCATGGCGTGGGCTGGGGTACAGGCCAATATAAGGCCGAGAGCGCATACGGATGTACCTAATTTCAGGAACAACAAACTGCGTACAGACTGGGGCCTTATGATAAAGGCCTTCTATATGTTGCGCGTGGTAAAAATGAAAACACCAGTGGTAACGAGAATCAGCCGTTTACCAGTCTCAACTTAACGTTCAGCGAGGCTGATGAAAGATGGGTTCTATAGCGCTATCTTTTTCTTTTCAGTACGAATAAAAGCGGCATGGAAACGGTGTTCAATGCCCCAGATGGGTGCGTGCTAGGCGCACAGAAAGCGCTGACATATTCGTCAGACGCTTCCCTTAGTGAATCAGTCGGCGCTCATGATCAAAGTGGCGGAGCCTGTGAATGCCCCCGTGCTAGGTGTAGAACCTTCCTGTTTCAGAAGAGAAAAAGTGAAGTTGTCTCCACCTGTACCGTTGGTGATAGTAGAGCGTATGGTTGAGTTATAAGGTATGAGCTGATCGCTCCCTCGCATGGTTTTGATGCCGAGGCTATCGTTGGTCGTCTTGATCAACGATGACGAAAATGAAGGTTGATCGGCTACCAATGAGAGCTGGATCCCCATGTTCACACTAGTACTGCGGCACTTATAAGGGATATAGCGTGAAACGCTACGTGTAGCGCTGGTGCTTGAAAGCTGCTTTTGGATGACGCTGCCAAAATCGATTTCAATAGGGTTGCCATCATTGATGGCGCAGCCGCCTGATGTGACGATCGTGTCGTTGGCCGCGGTGAAGGTCCATACGAAGGTGGGCGCACCACCGGCTGGAATGCTGTACTTATGGGCCTGAATAGACCCAATGACTTGGCCTTTCTTAATGGCGACCTTTTCGCCTGGAATTTCTTTCATGTAGTAATAGATTTGCAGCGGAATCGGGGCGTATGCTCCGCTGCCGCCCTTGGGCAGGTGTAGCACCGTAGCACTGCCTGAAAAAGGCACTGTATATTCTACGCCTCTGGCCTTGACCCTGACGTCGAAGTTATCGCTTAGCACCGTTGACGCGCGCTGCATATCCATATGGTCAGTGTAGGTACCGGGGTTATCGTTCTTGCACTCGACATAGGCGGCTAGGTCAATGATGTTGACCTGGCCTGTTTCAGCCGTGTCCTGCACAGGCACAGGAATGGTCGCATTGCTGCTGCCATTGATAGTCTTTCCAGCAAGTCCCGATGGCGCTGACGAGCGGTAGCGGCATGTATAGGCGTTAGCAGAGAAGGAAATGGTAGCACTTCCCACTATAGTGAGTGCTACCAGGCCTTTGAGCAGTAGGCGCATATGGCTAAGCGTACGAATGATCATGGCATTTCTCTCATTGATAGGACAGCCGGAAGGTCGTCATGGCATGAAAGCGGCCCAGTTGGATCTCTTGCTGCGGTGCATAGCTCTGAAGCGATACCTTGAACGGCACGGTATCGTTGTCGAAGTGCAGCGGCAGCGGGTCGCTGCTTTGGCCGAGCGGAATCAGGCGGCCTTCGCTATCCATAATGCGCAGACCAACGCCGCTCAGTCCCGTGCCTCCCAGCAGTTCCGGGGCGCGAGGGTCGGCGCCTTCACCAATGAAGGTGATACGTACCAGCGAACCTTCGGTGTTGGTGTCGTGACTCATGGTGTAAGGGTTGACAACCCGATGCGAATGTAGGCAGTCCTGCAGGCGGATGACGAACGACACGGGAGCTGTCTCGTCCCCGACCCGATGGAAGTGGCTCGTGTTCTGCTCACCCATCGAAACGGTCTGCTCCAGGCTATCGAACGAGACACGGCAAGGCGCAGCAATGATCGCGCCTCCAAAGTGCACGTCACCGTGTAGCCCTTGCACCTGGAACGGATCCAGATCTTTGTGGGCCGCCTGTACGGCAGTAGGAAGAAGGGCTGCCGTACCAATCAGCAGCGCCAGCGTTTGCCTGAAAATCGCATGTGTTAGCACCATGAGCCTGTCCTACCGTTCCTTGTGTGGAGTTTGCATGGTGCACGTGGAAGACGTGCAGTCATAAACACGCATGTTGAGACCGCCATAGTCATCAATGAAACCGAGGGTGTATTCATTGCCATGATAGCTGGTCGGCGGGGTGTACTGCTCATGCCCAAACGGCGCGACCATCACACTGTCGAATTTTGCGAAGTTCTTGTGATCGTCACCGGCCATGTAGCCGATCGTGATGTAGTACGGCGTTGGGTTGGTGATCGTGAGCGTCTGGCCGCTGCGTGCTACCTGCAGGCGATCCTGCCAGACATCACCGTCGCGCGGCTTGATTGCCTCTGGGCGATAGAACAGCTTGATGCGGCTCTGAATGGCCACCTGCATGACGTTTTCCAGCTCGCTTTTCGGCGGCACTTCACGCACGTTGAAGTAGAAGAGCGTTTCACGGTCGGTGGGCAGCTGACGGATAGTATCCATCTTCATCAAGCGTACTTGGCTTTTCTCGGTCGGCTCGATGCGCTGCATCGGCGGCAAGGCCATGATGTAGTTGTTGTCCTTGACGCCCTGTGCGTTCTCGATCCATGACTGCGCCAGATAGGGCATGTGGCGGCTCTGGTTTTCTAGGATGACGCTGGACGAATGTTCTTTGCCGTTGAAGATGATGCGCGTACGGTCGATGTTGATCGCCGCGTGCGCCTGCACACTGCCGATCATCTGCGCGACCACCAAACCACACATTCCGCCTAACCATCGCAGGGACTGTGCTGACGTCCTGGTCATGTGAATCTCCCTGTGTAATGCCTGCGAACAGGCATTCATCCATGTCCTGTGTTCTCGCATCCGAGTGGATGGAGAGCGTTACTTTTGCTCTGTGTCGTTGCCGGTAACGGCGTAGCAGGTTTCGCTGGCAGCGCCGTCCTGGACCATGTGGGTACCGATGATGCGGATACGGCATTGTTCACGATCGTTCCAGAACACCGACAGCAGATCGCCTTCGTTGATACCTGAAAGGTAGACCATGCCGCTGTCGCCGACGATGCCCATATCCATACCGGTCTTACGGTTGGTCACTGCAGAGCCCAGCGGCAGGAGCGAACCATCTTCGCGACGTACCTGAGCCAGGAAGTGCTGACCGCGAACGGCGCGAACCTTGCGGTAACCGATCGCCCCTTCGGTGAGGGTATCCTGCAGCATGCTGGTGTAGACCTCGGTGTCATCGGGCAGGCGGCCCATGTCGACGCGCGTGTCGGTAGTCTGGTAGCTCGGTGTACTGCCCAGTACCGCGATACCGGCACGGTTGGTGCGTGCGTTACCGCCATTGAAGGACACGTCCGGAACACCGTTGGTATCCAGCATCAAGCGAGGCTCGTTACCGATACTGCTCTGGTGGAAAGCGGCACCGTGAGGCGTAGCCGTGATCGAGCCGTACCAGTTGGCGCTCATGGAGCGGTAGTTATGCTGGCTGTTGCTGCCGTCGATGCTCAACTGACCTGTTGACGCGGTGTGCACATAGCCGGCGCGCACTACGCCCTCGCCACTGTTGATCTGGGACGCTGTGCCACCCGCGCTGATACGCCAAGTATTGTCTGGATCTTCGCTGTTGTAATACGACGCGGTCTGCAGGTAGCCACCGTCGCTGTCGTGGGTCATGTCGTAGCCCAGCTGCTGACCGTTTGAGATCGGCAGGGTCAGCGACAGATAGACTTGGTTGCCGCTGTCGTCGCCGTAGGCGGCCTTGCTGCCACTCAACGTGGCCGATGCGCCTTTGAACGGGCCGAGGTCGAAGGTCTTGCTGAGTGAGAGGGTATAGCTGTCCGATTTCTCATCGTTCCAGTAGGTGCGGCGCAGTGCAGAAGCGTAGACGGTCATGTCGAGCCACGGCACGTACTGGTTGGCGGTCAGCGTATAGGTCTGTTTGTCGTCGCGAACATTGAGCAGATGGTTCTGCTTGTCGATGTACTGGCTCATGCTCAGGAAGTTGCGTTCCGAGAAGCGATAGCCCGCGAACGTGATCTGGGTACTGGTGCTGTCGAAGCGTTTGGAATAGTTGACGCGATAACTGTAGGCCGACTTACGGTCGTACTGCTCAAGCTTGGCATCGGAACGGGTGGCATCGAATGAAATCGCCCCGAGGTCGTGAAGGTTTTGGCCGACACCCAGTGCCAAGGCGTTATAGTCGTTCTTCTCGGTGAGGATGGTACCGCCGTACAGAGAGGTATCGTTGAACAGACCGTAGGTCATCTCACCGGTATAGAACAGCGGTGACAGCTCATCGTTGTCGATACCGAGCGTTGGCTTACCTGAGGCCACCTTGTAGCGGATAGTGCCTTTGCGGGTCAAAAACGGCACGCTGGCGGCGTTGACCTGGAAGACATTGACGCGGCCGTCTTCCTCTTCAACACGTACGTCCAGCAGTCCATTGATGACGTCAGACAGATCCTGAATGACGAACGGACCCGGTGTGACCTTGGTTTGGTACAGCACGCGGCCACGCTGACTGATGATGACGCGCGCGTTGGTCTGGGCGACCCCTGTGACCTGTGGCGCATAGCCACGCATTGTGGGCGGCAGCATGCGCTGATCGCTGACCAATGATCCCCCGACGAAGCGGAAGCTATCGAAGATGTCGGAACGCAGATAGCTTTGCCCCAATGTCAGGCGGGCATTGATCGAGGGAAGAGGGCGGAAGGCATAGACCTGGTTCCAATCGAAACGGTGATTTTCGGGAGAACCGGGTGAGTGAGCATAGGAATACTGATAATCGCCGCGCAGACGCCATGCCCCGAGGTTGGCCCCTAGCGTGCCGTAGCTGCTGATGCTGTCGGTGCGCTGTCCTTCGTCGGGGTCATAGCGACTACCCATGATGTTGTAGTCGAAGAGCAGCCCTGAAACACCGTGATCCCATGCTTCGGGGCCGACCCAGTCCTGGTTCTTGTAGCGCATCCAGGCCTGAGGAAATGAAAGCGACAAGCGCTGCTGTGCCTGATCGAAATTGATCCGCACATCAGGCTCGCCATTGAAACTGACACACTGGCCGTCATGCCAGGTGGAGAGACGATGCGTTACGTCATCGCTGAGCCCGAATCCCTGCACCATTTCCGGTGTCAGACAGGCTTGGGCCGATGTATTGGCCGAAGGGGCGATGAAGCGGATGAGTTGTTGGCCGGGAAGAAAGTGTCCATTGACGGACAGTTCCAGCAAGTATTCGCCGGGGGGAATATAGCCCGCGACTTCGAAGCGTGACAGATCGACGTTGCTGCGATCTTTGGTGTCGATGATGTCAGTGTTGAACTGCACGCCCCATGCTGAGTGAGCATTGCAGCCTGTAATCGCCATGGCCAATAGCAGCACCGCACGCAGCTTCCGTGCAGTCACGCGGGTGCGCAAGGTAGGCACTTTTCTGTTCAGGACGTGGTTCATGCAAGGACCATGAGGTTGTTGTCATCGTCATGTCACGCAGTGGCGCATGGAGACATCCTTGCCTCCATGCGCGCTGTCGTGCCCTCTCTACATAAGCAAAGGCGTCGAGCAGGTCTTACTTATAGTTCAGGGCGTAAGTAGCCTGACCTTTGATCGGACCTACCTGAACGGTAGTGCCGTCAGCTTCGGCGCGGGCAGCGAACGTCAGTTCGTTGTTGCCGTTAACCAGACCGATGTCAGCACTGGTGTCGCCCACTTTCAGCAGGGCACCGTTGGCGTCGATCAGACGGATACCTACACCAGAAGCACCGCCAGTGTTGGCCAGCAGGTCTGCGTTGTTGGCGTTGGTGGCGCCTGCGAATTTAACAGCAACCTTGGATACGTCTTTGTAGGTTGTGCCAGTAGAGGAGCTGGCTGCGCTCAGAGAGCAGTCCTGCAGGTGGATGGTGTAGCTAACGTTCTGGGAGTATTTGTTGCCGGCTTCCAGTACTTTGTTAGCGATCTGACCCAGGTTGACGTTGATGTCTTCATCACCCGGTGCGATAGAGCACGGAGCGTTGATGACCGTACCAGTGAAGTGAATGCGACCAGAACCCTGGTCAGTACCCGTGGCATCTGCAGCAAAGACGCTACCGGAAGCCAGTGCAGAAACGACAGCAGCGAGCACGCATGCTTTTTTGTTCAGAGTGATCATGACATCTCCTGATGGTCTTCAGAGGAAGTGGCAGTGAGGGTCTGGTCGTATTGGAAAGACGCTCTCGCTGCCAGAATTGGATGTCCGACGGTCTTCTTCGGTGATTGTCCGGAAAACACGTGGTGGAACATCCACCTCAGGCGGCATTTCCTTCGCCGTCCGAATGTTCAAACAACATGAAAGGTAGGTGCTAGGTTGGTGCGTGCAATGTGAAATAAGTTGAAATGTGTCTTTCTTTTACACTTTTTGTTCATTTTTTGTTGAAAGTTACGTACTGGTGGGGGGTTACGTCGGCGGGCATTGCCGTACGAAAAGTTCCATAAAGTATCAGTATCGGGCCGATAGATCGGTGAAGGTGTGTGAAGGGCGGCCGTAATGAGAAGAAGAACAGCGAAGAAAACAGGAAGATATTCGAGGACGGTGGCCTTTATCCAGAGAAGGCGATATGGGGCGAAAGGCGCTATCGCAAAAGGATTACTGCTATTCTTGGCCTTGCTACACCGCACCTGCGAGTAGGATGAACTGGCAAACATGCGTGACTGTATGTTAACCGTGGCCGGTTATGATACTCTTGGCCCATACGTGATTCCGCTGTGACCGGCAGGTGGAACCCATACCATACAGTTGTGATGAGATAACAGGCGTCGCGTGCATGTCACGCCACGATTCACGAAACAGGATGGCTTCGATGTCTACATTCAAGATGCTGCCTCTGGCGCTGGGCCTTGCGATGACGGCTCCACTGGCTCATGCCACGGACCTTTTGTCGATAGCGCGCGATGCTCTCGAAAACAACGCGTCGCTGCTGGGCAGCCGCGCAGGGGTCAACGCCACGCAGGAAGGCGAAGCGACGGCACGCAGCGCATTCCTGCCGCAGATCAACGCCTCGGCAGGAGTGACGCGTTACGACAATCACAGCAGTCAATATGCTCAGTCGGGCAGTACGACCAGCAGTGCCGCTGCGCAAAAACGCTATACCGCCACCTCTTCATCCATTAGCGCCTCTCAATCACTGTTCGATGCCTCCAGTTGGTATGCGTTGAAAGAAGCCAAGCGGACCACCGAACAGGCGCGTTTGCAGTTGGCCGGTACGGAGCAGACCTTGCTCTACAACGTGGCCAATGCCTACTTCACCGTATTGAAAGCGCGTGACGTACTGGACACCTACCGCGCCGAAGAAGAAGCCTACGCACGCCAGCTGGATCAAGTGCGCCAGCAGTTCAAGGTTGGTGTCGTGGCGGCTACTGACGTGCGTGAAGCGGAAGCGTCCTTCGACAGTGCTCAGGCACAGCGCATCGCTCAGGAAAGCACGCTGCAGGTGGCCTTCGAAGCACTCGAACAGCTGACCGGTAAGCAGTATGCGTCTCTGGATGCGCTGGATGACGCCATGCCGATCGAAGCTCCGGTACCGGCTCGCCGCGACGCGTGGGTCGACATGGCTACGACGGGCAACCTGGCTGTTCAGGCCGCACGTGCGGGTATCGACGTTGCGCGTGAAAGCGTCAAGGAAGCGCGTGCAGGACACCTGCCGACACTGTCGGCCAGTGCCTCCTATACGTATGGCGACAGCAACCGCGATGCCTATCACGGCTATGATGAAGGCGGTTCCGTTGGCCTGACGGCATCACTGCCGATCTACAGCGGTGGTGCGACCAGTGCCTCTGTGCGCAAGGCGACCTATACCCTCGAACAGACCCAGTTCAATGCGGAAGAGTCACTGCGCGAAGCGATCCAGTCGGTCAATTCCTATTTCGCACAGAGCAGTAACGATGTGCACACCATCCGTGCTCGTCAGCGTGCCATTGTCTCTAGCCGTGCTTCTCTGGAAGCGACCCGCAACGGTTATGAAGCCGGTACGCGTACCATTCTCGACGTGCTGAATGCGCAGGAAACCTACTACAGCGCTGTTGCCAGCTATGCCGAAGCGCGTTACGACTACGTACTGCACGTACTGGCTCTGCGCCAGTACGCTGGCATCCTTGACGTGAATGCCCTGTCTGCCATTAACCAATGGCTGCGTGCGGATCGTGCCGTGCATATCGACGGTGTCGATACCCGTGTGGTCGGTTCGGCAACAGGTGCGCGCTCCTGATAAGCGCCGTATGATGGACAAGGGCTGCCTGATAGGGCAGTAAGCTGTCTTCGATGCAGGCCCCGTACACCGTTGCTGGTGGCGGGGCCTGTTTACGTCATGCAAGGAGTCATCATGGGTAGGTACCGTCCGCTGCGGGCTGACATTGATCTAGATGCATTACGGCATAACTATCGTCTGGCGCAGGCACAGGCAGGCAGTGGACGCTGTCTGGCTGTGGTGAAGGCCAACGCCTATGGGCACGGCGCTGCCGCCTGCGCCCATGCGCTGGCCGATTTGGCGCCAGCCTTTGCCGTTGCCATGATCGAAGAGGCCGATGCGCTGCGTGACAGTGGTATCACTCACCCTATCGTGCTGTTGGAGGGATTCTTTTCAGCAGCAGAGCTGCCGCTGATTGCGGAGCAGGGGTACTGGCCTGCGGTGCATCAGGCTTGGCAGGTGGATGCGCTACTGGCAGCGCGCCCAACACAGCCGGTTAACGCGTGGCTCAAGCTGGATTCGGGTATGCACCGATTGGGGTTCTCTGCTGATGAGGCGGTTGTACAGTGGCAACGGTTAGCGGCTTGTCCGCACGTGCAGGGACTGCACCTGATCACCCATTTTGCGACGGCAGATGGCGCTGACGAGGCTGCTCAGCAGCAATATGAACGGCAGCGCGCCTGCGTGACGGACGTCGTTGAGCGCCTGAATGCGCTGGGCTACAAGGTACCGTGCTGTCTGGCCAATTCGCCCGCCACCGTGCGTGGCAATGCGCGGGGAGCTTGGCACCGGCCGGGCATCATCCTATATGGCGCCGCCCCTTGTGATCCGAAGGTGCAGTCAGTCAGTCTCAAGACCGTGATGACCCTAAGGAGCCGTCTGATCGCTATCCGTAGCCTCGCGGCAGGCGAACCGCTCGGTTATGGACGTGGCTTTATCGCACCCCATGCCATGACGGTGGGTATCGTCGCCTGTGGCTATGCTGATGGCTATGATCGCCATGCTCGAGAGGGAACGCCGGTGCTAGTTGATGGGCAGCGCTCCCGCATCGTTGGTCGAGTGTCGATGGACATGCTGACCATTGATCTGACGGACATCGTTGCGCCCACGTTGGACAGTGATATCGTGCTGTGGGGGCGGGCGGAAGACGGCACCGTACTGGCCGTCGACGAGGTGGCACAGGGATGCGATACCATCTCCTATACGCTGATGACGGGCGTATCCGCGCGTGTACCGCGCCGCTATCATCGGTCATGATCCGATCTCGGTGCCATGAATCATCCCTTTGCGCTGACCATGCTAAGGTAGTGCCGGGAGAAATGGCCTGATCGGGCCATCCTCCATCGCGTGTATCGCCGTATCGTGATACACGCGACATCATCAATACAGGCACGAAACGGTCTGTGCCAGTATCATTGTCATGCTATTTACCGCAATGAGAGAGCGACCTCTTTGCTACCGTAGGCCGCTTCTTGCGTGTCGTACCGTTATTCGATCTGGAATCTTCATGTCTCGCAGAACTTCTTCTTTCATGGAACACGCCCATCCGCGCTATTGGACGGCATGGCTGGCCATCACGCTGATGCGCGTAGGGGCTTGGCTGCCTTGGCGGCTGCGCATTGGGCTGGGCAGTAGCATTGGCTGGCTGGCCTACCACCTCGTTAAGCGTCGTCGCCATATCACCGATACCAATATCCGCCTGTGCTTTCCTGAGCTGTCCCACCTTGAGCGGCAGGCGCTGGTGAAGCGTATTTTCCGCGCTAATGGTATCGGCATCCTAGAAACCGCCACCGGCTGGTGCCGTAACCCCGAGCACATGCGTCGTCGCGTGACGTTCAAGGGAGCTGATCATATGCGTGATGCGCTGGCACAGGGCAAGGGCGCATTGATCATCGGCGTTCACTTCTCGACGTTGGATCTGGGCGGAGCATTGCACTCGCTGTTTTTCGATGCCGACGTTGTCTATCGCCCGCACGATAATCCCGTGTTCGAGCAGTTCATGACCCATGCGCGTCGCCATATCTTCGGACGTGCGATCGACCGTCACGACCTGCGTGGCGTGGTCAAGCGGATCAAGAGTGGGAATGCCGTATGGTATTCGCCCGATCAGGATTTCGGGCGCGACGTTAGCGTGTTTGCGCCGTTTTTCGGCATTGAAGCGGCTTCGATTAAGCTGACGGCTAAGATTGCGCGTATGACCGGTGCTCCGGTGATGCCACTGATCTTCCATCGCAATGACGATGATCAGACCTATACGCTTGAATACCTGCCTGCACTGATGGATTTCCCGAGCGGTGATGACGTTGCTGATGCTGCACGCATCAACGCCGTGATTGAGCAGGCCATTCGCCGTCACCCCGAACAGTATCTGTGGCTGCACCGCCGCTTCAAAACGCGTCCTCATGCGGGCGACCCTGACCTTTACGCCCAAGAGTAAGCTCTGATCCAGCGCTGCCCCTCATCCACCATGCCGTCAGCGGCGTTGAGCGACATGGCAAGAGGGGCAGCAGCGTTGCCACCCCTGTATGCCTTCTGCTAGAGGGAAGCGACACGCCATGTGTCTGGTCCAATACTTCTGACCTAAATTGAGGTCATACTCCCCCTTCCTTTGATAATTACATCTGATTTATCCAGGTGATAATTTATTGTCTTGTTTGTTTAAATAATCACGTGTTCAGCATAAGTGGTTGCTACTCGTTTTTATTGGCGTATTTTTAGCAGAAGCGATATATAGGCTATAGGGGGCTCTGCGCATATCGGTACTCTCTTTCATCTATGAAAGGAACCTTGATATATATCATCTGTGTATTTAATTATAGCGATATCAAAATCGTCTGCTTATTTAGATGGTCGGGCATGCTTTGCGTATATCGTCTTGATACGTGCTGTGCTGTGCTGTGCTGTGCTGTGCTGTGCTGTGCTGTGCTGTGCTGTGCTGTGCTGTGCTGTATGGGGGTGTTATGGAGGCCAAATGTAAAGAATGGTAATCATTTAAATACATTTGTAATTATTTAAAGGGCTTGGCCTTTTATACAGCGGGATAACGTAGGGTGCCATTATCTTATGGCATCTAATGGGGGTGTAAATAACGACAATATTCGATATGCAAAGATTTACTGTTGTTTCTAAATAAGGTGGCGCTTACTTGAAGCGGTACTGATATCTGTTATTCATACGTTATCCATAAAGGAGAGGGGGCAATATCATCGGCTACCCTCCACAAAGTTGTAACTCGATTGTAAATAAGTGTTCGCCGCATCGAGGTCTTTCAACCTGTCGATGTATTTGGCGTACCGGTCATTCTGGCGTGCTAGGGGGAATGAACGGGCAGGGAGAGTGGCAGCCTTGGGTTGCCGGGGGCAGGGATGGTCCAACGCAAAAATTCTATAGCAAACCAATGAGACCTTAGGATTTTACTGTGACCAAGACCAACGATTTTGCAGCGCGTCTTTATGATGGCGTACTCGAACAGATCCACGGCGTCATCAGTACGCTTGAGTATGACACCTCCGATGGTCAGCTGAGTGTGGAACACGGCACGGCCAGAGTGGTGCTTGATGGCATTGAAGATATGCTACGCCAGCTGATGAACGATCTGCGCGGCTGCGCTGAGTGGAACACGTTCACCATCGCCTTTTATGGCGAGCGCAACGCGGGCAAATCGACACTGATTGAGTGCCTCAGAATTTTGCTTAAGGAGGAGAGCAAGCAGGAGCAGCGACAGGCGTTTCATGCGCTACAGAAGCAATTCGGGCTGTACGAGCATGACCTGACCCTGCTGGAACAGCAGGCTGACAAGTTCGAACGCCGTCAGGCCGATGCTCGGCAGAAGATGGCGGAAGCCGATCACCAGTATGGACAGCAGGAAACCGATCTTGCGCGGAAGATAAGCGAGTTGCGTCAGCGCATCAGCGATAGCAGGCGCACGGCGAGTATTCCTCAGCGTCTGTTCTCTCGGGTGCGCCGGCTTCCTGAGGACGCAATGCTGAAACAATTGCAGCAGCAGCTCTCTCGGCTGCCCGAGCAGCATGCGCTGGTTATCGAACGTCTGCAGCACCAGCAGCACGACGCGCAGCTCAAGCATCAGAACATTATGACGCAGCACCAGACCGCGCTCGATAATCGTCATCAGTTGGAAGCCTATGAGGATGGCTCAATTATTAGTAGCGGACGCTCTGGTTCTTCGCATGGGATGCGCCAGTACGAGTTCGTGGTCAATGGCCGGTCATTCCGGATTCTGGACGTGCCGGGTATTGAGGGCAGCGACGAACACTTTCACTACGACATCCAGAACGCGGTCAAATGTGCGCATGCGGTTTTCTATGTCACCAACCGAGCAGCACCGCCGTCAACGGATGATGATGTAGTAACGCCGCTTGAGAGGATCAAGGCGCACCTTGGTGCCCAGACGGAAGTCTGGACTGTCTTCAACAAGCCTGTCTCCAACCCTAGAGTGCTGCGCAAGGTCGCGCTGGTCAGCAATGACGATCAGGCAGGGCTGACTGAGCTGGACAGACAGATGCGTGAGGCGCTAGGGCGACACTACAAGCGCAGCACGACATTGAGCGCATTGCCAGGCTTTCTGGCGCTGGCCGACTGCCTGACGCCACTGTCGAGCAGAGCACTGAGCAGAAAGACCTTTATAGATGCCCTGACGGCTGAACGGCTGCTCGACGCCTCCGGAGTCGGCAACTTCAACCAGCTGCTGATACAGGAGCTGATTAAGGACACCGAGCGCAAGATCCTGCATGCCAACCTGAACAAGATCCGCGTAGCGATCGACAGTGCGTGTACTGTCATGGCGCGGTTGGTGGGCGAGCAGTTCGTGCCGCTCCAGGATGAGCTGCATAAGGAAGCAAGCTACGCGGGACTTCAGCTGGACAGGGAGCGTGCCCGGCTGGATAAGCACGTCAGTGCTATCGGGCGTCAAGCGATCATGGCGTTCGGCGCGCGAGTGCGGCAGCAGATTAATGCCCAGATCGAAGAAGATATCAGCAACGATGAGTTCGAGATCAGGCTGCAGGCCATTATGGAAAGAGAACAAGGGACGGTTCAGAACGGCCTGCCAGAGCAGTTCGAGGGTAAGGTCCAGCAGTGCCAGAGGCAGGTGGCAGGCATCATCGAACGCTTCGAAGAACATGCCAAAGACATTCTGCTTTGTCATGAGTACATGAATGCTTCGGCGATGGCCCGTGAGCTTGCCATCGACGTGCATGTTGATCGCGGCATCGACCTTCAGGGACTGATCGTGGGCGTCGTTGATGGAGCGCCGCTGGCGTGGGCTCCTGTCAGGTGGAGCACAACGCCGTTGGGCGATGTCACACTGCTGACCGGGTTGTTCAAGTCGATCTGGGGTTACTTCAGTGATGATTATCGGAAAAGCCAGCAGCGCAAAGCGGCCGAGAAGAACATCCGCAAAGCTTATCGCGAGTTGAGCCATGCCTTTCATCAGCGCCAGCGTGAAGCGCTTCAGCCGCTGAAAGACAGACTTGATGAGATCAAAGCATTGCTGTGGACGCCCGTGGTGCGAACCAAGAAGGTGTGCGGGGCTATCGATACGCTACGTGCCCAGCTGATGAAGGTAGCCGAAGACGTCACCAAGGAAAGAAAGCGGTGATGGATGCCGCACGATTCTCGGCGGCGCCTATCGCGCGCGAACATCGGTAGGCTGACTGCCCGCAAAGAAAAAGCCCCCGAGTGCATGACACGGGGGCTTGGCGTACATCGTATCGCGGATTACGCGTCGATACGTTTGTACTTGGTACGTTTTGGCGTGTCGTTGCCGACGCGCTTGCGGTGATCCGCTTCGTACTCGGTGTAGCTGCCTTCGAAGAAGGTCACCTGAGAATCACCTTCATAGGCCAAGATATGGGTGGCCACGCGGTCCAAGAACCAGCGGTCGTGGCTGATCACCAGTGCGGTACCGGGGAAGACCAGTAGGGCTTCTTCCAATGCGCGCAGCGTTTCGATATCCAGGTCGTTTGACGGCTCATCAAGCAGCAGCACGTTGGCACCCTGTTTCAGGGTCTGTGCCAGCTGCAGACGGCCGCGCTCACCACCGGACAGGTCCTTGAGAAACTTCTGCTGATCGGTGCCTTTGAAGTTGAAACGACCCACATAGGCGCGCGACGATGTTTCATAGCCGTTGATGTTGAGAATGTCCTGACCATCGGACACGGCTTCCCATACGGTCTGACTGTTGTCCAGATGATCGCGCAGCTGCTCAACGTGTGCGATCTTGACCGTATCACCGATCACCACTTCACCCTGATCCGGCTGCTCTTTGCCTGCAATCAGTTTGAACAGTGTCGATTTACCGGCACCGTTACCCCCCACGATACCGACGATTGCCCCTTTCGGGATGACGAAATCGAGGTTTTCGAACAGTAGCTTGTCTTCAAACGACTTGGTCACGCCGTGGAATTCGATGACCTTGTCACCCAGACGCGGGCCGGGCGGAATGTAGATTTCATTGGTCTCGTTGCGCTTCTGGAAATCGCCAGACTGCATTTCTTCAAAGCGAGCGAGACGCGCTTTGTTCTTGGCCTGACGGCCTTTGGCCCCCTGACGTACCCACTCAAGCTCCTGCTTGATAGCGCGCTGACGAGAAGCTTCCTGCTTGGCTTCTTGTGTGAGGCGCTGCTCTTTGGCATCAAGCCAGTCGGAGTAGTTACCTTCGAACGGAATGCCGCGACCGCGGTCGAGTTCCAGGATCCAGCCCGCTGCATTGTCGAGGAAGTAGCGGTCGTGGGTGACGGCCACGACGGTACCGGGGTATTCGACCAAGAAGCGTTCCAGCCACGCCACGGACTCGGCATCCAAGTGGTTGGTCGGTTCGTCGAGCAGCAGCATGTCCGGATTGGATAGCAGCAGGCGGCACAGCGCTACGCGGCGGCGTTCACCCCCAGAGAGGTTACCGACATTGGCTTCCCACGGCGGCAGACGCAGCGCATCGGCGGCGACTTCGAGCTTGCGCTCAAGGTTGTGCGCATCAGACGCTTCGATGATGTTTTCGAGCTTGGCCTGTTTGGCGGCCAGCGCATCGAAATCGGCATCCGGCTCAGCATAGGCGGCGTAGACCGCTTCTAGTTCTGCCTGTGCGTTCAGTACGTCAGACAGCGCTTCTTCGACGATCTCACGAACCGTCTTGCTGTCATCGAGCTGCGGTTCCTGTGGCAGGTAGCCGACGTTGATGCCCGGCATCGGCTGGGCTTCACCGACATAGTCTTTGTCGACGCCCGCCATGATGCGCAGCAGCGAAGACTTACCTGCACCGTTCAGACCCAGCACACCGATCTTGGCGCCCGGAAAGAAAGAGAGCGAGATGTCTTTCAGAATCTCGCGTTTGGGCGGCACGATCTTGCCTACCCGATTCATGGAGTACACGTACTGTGCCATAGGAATCCATCATGTCGATGCGAACAGTCGTGCGCGATGATCGCCACACTGTTCGTACGGGAGTGAATGAAATGGAATAGGGCGGTGCTTGTGAGAGTGCACACACCGATGACTCAAATGATAAGGGGCATAGCGCAGCAAGGCCAGTCCCTGAACGCGAACGTGAAAGCATTAAGTTTGAAGAAAGCCAACAGATGAGAATAGCAGAGCTGTATGAAGATAGTGTTTACGAGCGTGCCCGATCCTGCCCAATAATTGCGCTATCGTGCTGATTCAACAAGCAAGATGTTACCGAGGCCCTCATATCATCGGTATGATTAGCCTGTTATCTATAGGGCTAGACCCCGTTGCATGTCATGCCAATGTTCGGCTTCCGAAGCCTTGAACCATGAGAGATGTCAGCACGGAGTTCTTGCAGGGACGCTGCCGTCGAGCGTTATAAACCATGACGGCAGCGATACACACCGGCACGGCCATGCGGCCGTGTCCAGGAGGCGGCGTCGCCTCCACGAGGAATTGCTGCATGCTGCGCTCGATCACCTTGCCAGAAGGCACTTTCTGGTACGCCATGTCCGGCATGGATGCGCACGATGCCGTGCTGCACGAGGTATTCCAACAGCCCAAGCAGCGGCTGTCGCTAAGCCATAATCCGCGCACGCGTTTCTATCTCAGCGCCGACCGGACGCGCCTGTTCAAGTTCGTGTTGGACAAGCATCGCCCGGTACAGTTCGCTCACTGGCTTGGGCGCGACATGATCGACAAGCGAGTGCGCTGTCAGCATGACAGCCGCAAGGAATATGACAGCAACCGCATTCTGGAGAGGGAAGGGCACGCAACAGTGCCGACTTTTGGTTACGGTGTCGCGCTGAATCCGTTCAACCCTTTGGGTTCTGTACACGTAATGGCCTGGTTGCCGCACTGCATTTCAGGGCAGGAATTTCATGACAGCCATACGACAGCGGCTGATCATGAATGGCTGGCCACCATGTTGGCGAATAGCGTCAGCACACTGGCACAGTCGGGGTACTATCACGACGATCTGACATTGGGCAACGTAATGATCGACACACAGCAGATGAGCTTTGTGTGGGTGGATACGCGAGTGAAGCGGTTGCCTAAAGAAGAGAGCGCAAGAAAAGCATGGCTGATCGCACAGGCTGAGGACACATGTTTGCCGGAAGGCTTGCGGGAACGGTATAGGCAACAGCTGATTCAGAAAATTTCCTTTGAAGCAAAACTGCCCAGTGTTGCCTAGGCAGTAATCAACCGCTGCTTTTGCCGAAAAGGGTCATCTATTCCAGCGCTTCATCATCAGTATTAGTACGATGGTTAGTAAGGCACAGATACCAACCACTATCCAGAACGCATGAGGGTTCTCATTGCCGGGGATTCCGCCAACGTTGATGCCCAACAGGCCCGTCAGGAAGGTGAGCGGCAGGAACAGCACAGAGATGAATGAGAGCTGATAGAGGCGATTATTGAGCTGCTCGTTATGAGTGTTCCACATCTGTTCCTGCAAGATCAGGGCACGCTCCTGCATAGCGCGTACGTCTTCTATATAGCGGTACTGCTGGTTGGCGCTTTCGCGCATGATCAGGCGTGTCATCGGCTCAAGGCCGTCTGTCGCTTCGGCCAGTCGGCTGAGGCAGGCGTACTGCGGCTCCATAAACTGGCGCAGAGTGATCATCGGTCGGCGCAGCATGCTGAGCTGGGCCATATCGATATCGTCTTCATCTAGCTGCTGCTTTTCCAGCTGACTCAGCGTTTCGTCCAGTGCGGTCATGCGATCGCCGAACTGGTCGATGATGCGGTCGGCCAGCATGCCCAGCAGCTCGGTGGCCGAGCGTGGTCCAGCACCTTCGGCCAGTAGACCCATGATGTCTTCGATCGGTTTGAGCGGGCGGCGGCGTACGGTGATCAGACGGTTGCTCGACATGAAGATGCGCAGTGTGACGAGATCGTCGTATTCGGCCTCGGGAGAGGTGTTGATGCCTCGCAGCGTGGTAAGCAGGCCATTGCCGAAATGAGCCACACGAGGGCGGGTGACTTCTTCGCACATGGCGGTGCACTGGGAGTGATCCAGCTGTGCGATGTCATGCAGATAATGATCAATGTTGCTGGGGGCCGTGAGGTCAAGGTGTAGCCATAACGGTTCATTGCTCTGGCGCCATGCCTGAAACAGCTCGTCTTTAGTGACGGGAGAGCCGTGGCCAAGGATGTCTAGGCGGTAGGCCGCGACAAAGGCATCGTGAGAGGTGTAAGGCATGGAAATGATCCTTGGGTGTAAGCAGCATATCGGTTAATTCTATCAGATTTGTTAAAAAGGAGACGTGCACACCTGAATGCATGGGGCCTTCAAGAGGCTTCCGTTTTCAAGCTATGAGGCATGGTTATGGTCATTACAAAAGGGTAAGGCCTCTGACATGGCTATTTCCTTTGATGATGTACCTGTGTGATATTGTATGTTATTGGTTGTTCATATCTTTTTTGATATGATAGATTTAATTTCACTTTGGCTAAAGAGTATCAAATGATTTCCTGCAAGAAAATATTTTGTTTTTGGGGGGCTTTAGGGTGGGCTATTCTGACATGTGCAATGGCTGCATGCTTATATAAATATAATTCGTGCAACAATCTTATATCTTCATTTGTAGAATGCATAGTAGTAAGCTGTTTGTATTTGTCTGTGCCCCGGAATAGCATGCTTTTACGTATTATGAAGCTGGCTATTGGTTTGGTTTTATCTTTTATTATTATTATTCAAATGCAATTAGTTGCATCCAGCGGCAACTTTTTGACATTGTTAGGGCTTTCTAATGTGGAAGCTATAGAAGGGTTAGGAATATCTATATGGCAGATACTGCCTTTTATTATCGCTACTTTGTGGTTATGCATTGATTTTTTTTGTGGTAAAAGAAGTAAATCTTTGCGGGGGATGTGGGGACTGCTAGTGATTATATTCTTATTGGCAGGCGGTGTTAAGATTTACAATAAATTTAATTTTGAAAAGATAGAGTCTCCAGTTTATTCATTTTTTTCTCTAATACTGCATCTTAAGCAAGCTATGCAAAGCTATGATGCTATTCAATATGATTTCCTTGAAAATAAAGATACATATCTGTCAGAATTTAGACAGAATAATTTTTATACAAGTAGGTCTCGCAACATTGGGAATGAAAAGCCCAATGTTATCGTTATTTTTGTGGAGGGAATGTCTTCTAGATTTATCGATAACTATGGCTCAAAATATAAAGATTTAACTCCGTCTATGGACGAGTTTTATAATAACTCTCTGGTTTTTGGTGATTATTACAACCATACGGCAGCAACATTCAGGGGGTTGAGAGGGCAGCTTGTTTCTGGCTATCAGTTCAATGATGGTTATGACTCCCGTGGACGAGGCATCGCCCAGATTTCCTCCGAAAGCGTAGTTCGTCAAACGGGCAATGCTTATATTGTGACGTTGCCAGATATATTGAAAAAACATGGATATGATACTAGCTTCATTGCCGCCAATCCTAAAGGATCTCAGATGGAGGCATTTCTTGGAGCGCTGCGTTTCGATGAGGTATTCATGTCCGGAGACTTTGTTGCCGACAATCATGTTCTATCGGATAAAGAATTTTTTGATGCTCTCTGGAATCATGTCAATAATAAGCAAAGCAGCGGAAAACCTTTTTTCATTTCTACCTATAACTTTGGCACGCATGCAGCCATGGATAGTCCTCACGAAAAATACCGAGATGCAGATAACATTGCGCTGAATAGGTTTCATAATTTTGATGTGTTTTTCGGAGAGTTTTTGAAAAAAGTTAATTCTTCGCCGATGAAGGATAATACGATAATTATTCTAACTTCTGATCATGCTAGTTACTCTGGCCCAGAAATAATGGATGCCGATCATGATGCATCGCCTTATTTTGTTGATCGCGTCCCTCTGATGATAAATGGAGCAAACATCAACCATGCGGTCATGGATGCGAATGGTAGAAATTCGTTGAGTTTGGCTCCTACATTACTTGATGTCATGGGGATAAATGATGGGGAAAACTACTTTATTGGGTGTTCTTTATTTGTGGATAAATGCCCAAGAATAGACAATGTATCTGTTGTTGGAGAGTCATTTTTCATGACCGATAAAGAGGGTGTTTATTCTGAAAATAATATTCCTGATGCCTATAGAAATAGATTTGAAGAAGGCAAGAAACAAATAAGGGACAACTATAGGATAACCAGTAGCTAATAATATTCTATGTTTCATAGAGTTGGGTGAGAAGTAAGGCTACCTTAGAAGGTAGCCTTACTTAGCTGCTGGCAGAGGAAGGCGAGAGGAAGTTTTGCGGCAATGACAATACAGCGTTGTGTACTCTTGCCAGCGATGGCATATTGGGTCTCCCTCTTTGGCTCGTAGAGATGGTTGAGCAATTTGCTCTGCGTTCAGGGATAGGTTGCGAGGCTGTCAGCACTGCGATTAGAGCACAAGATGCCAAGAGGCTTTCCCTTTATAACGACCTACAGTGCGAGGACCGTTGCATGTTTACCCGCGATATGACCATTGCCGGCTATGACGATGCTCTCGAGCGTGCGATCCAGCAGGAAGTTCAGCGTCAGGAAGACCACATCGAGCTGATCGCTTCCGAAAACTACACCAGCCCGCGTGTGATGGAAGCTCAGGGCTCCCAGTTGACCAACAAATACGCTGAAGGCTATCCGGGTAAGCGCTACTACGGTGGCTGCGAGTACGTCGATGAGGTTGAGAAGCTGGCCATCGAACGTGCCTGCGAACTGTTCGGGGCTGACTATGCCAACGTTCAGCCTCACTCTGGTTCTCAGGCCAACGCAGCGGTCTACCAGGCGCTGGTTAAGCCGGGTGATACCGTGGTCGGCATGAGCTTGGATGCAGGTGGCCACCTGACTCACGGTGCCAAACCTAGCTTCTCTGGCCGTAACTATAATGCCATCCAGTACGGTTTGAATGACGAAGGCCTGATCGACTACGACGAAGTTGAACGTCTGGTCAAAGAACATCAGCCGAAAATGGTCGTTGCCGGTTTTTCTGCCTATTCACAGGTCGTTGACTGGGCGCGCTTCCGTCAGATCGCTGACAGCGTAGGCGCGTGGTTCATGGTCGATATGGCTCACGTTGCGGGTCTGATCGCTGCGGGTGAATACCCGAGCCCCGTACCGCACGCGCATGTCGTTACGACGACGACGCACAAAACGCTGCGTGGTCCGCGCGGTGGCTTGATCCTGTCTGCGACTGGCGATCAGGACCTTTACAAAAAGCTTAACTCGGCTATCTTTCCTGGTATCCAAGGCGGTCCATTGATGCATGTCATTGCAGCCAAAGCTGTGTGCTTCAAGGAAGCATTGGAGCCGGAATTTAAGACATATCAGCATCAGGTAGTTCTGAATGCTAAGGCTATGGCCAAGGTCTTCATGGATCGTGGTTACGACGTCGTATCCAACGGTACTGAGGATCACCTGTTCCTCGTATCGCTGGTCAAGCAAGGGCTGACGGGTAAAGATGCGGACGCCGCTTTGGGTCGTGCCAACATTACCGTCAACAAGAATGCTGTGCCGAATGATCCGCAGAGCCCGTTCGTGACCTCTGGTCTGCGTATTGGTACGCCGTCGGTAACAACACGCGACTTTAAAGAAGAAGAGTGCACGGCACTGGCCGGCTGGATCTGCGATGTGCTGGATGCGCTGGTGAAAGGCGATAGCGAAGCAGTGGAAGCTGAAGTACGGGAAAAAGTAAAAGCTGTCTGCGCGAAACTGCCTGTCTACAGCTGATCTTCTCCTTGTGTTTTCATGGCCACGCAGTGATATATGCGTGGCCTTTTAATTTGTGCCTAAGGTATATGCCATGGATAAGGTTGCTGCTATCGTTGTTACTTATCGCCCTGATATTGACGCAATAGAAAAAAGTGTCCGCTCGATAAGTAATAATGGGGCTGATGTTATCATTGTTGATAATTCAGAGCAAAAGACACACTTCCCTGATATGGCTGCTACAGTGCTTTCTCTAGGAGATAACCTTGGGATAGCGGAAGCTCAGAATATAGGAATAAAAAAGGCCATTGACTTAGGTTACGAATGGCTAATCTTCTTTGATCAAGACAGTATTATTGAGGATGGCTTCCTTGAGCAGCTAATGAAAAATGCACGCGATGATGTACCCTATGTCGCTGCGCCGGTTTTTTATGATAATGAGAAGGGATTTTACTACTATCTTCTGGACGTAGACGATAATGGCAGAAGGACAAAAATTTATCCTCAGAATATAGCTAATGGACTGAAGATAAGTACAGTTATTTCATCTGGCATGCTAATTAATAAGCGTGCGCTGGATGTTGTTGGTCATATGCGGTCTGATCTTTTTATAGATTATGTGGATACAGAGTGGTGTCTTCGGGCAGCCTCGAAAGGCGTAAAGATAGAAATAATTAAAGATGCCGTAATGAAACATTCTATTGGCGATAGAAGCATCTCTTTGTTTGGATATAAAGTTCCTGTTCATGGCTATCAACGGAGATATTATCGGGTTCGTAACGCTTTTTTATTATTGAGAATGAAGCATGTTCCTAAGCGATTGGCTATCAGAGAAATAATTTTTTCATTTGTTCATCAAGTCGTAATAATTTTGAATGGAAAAAATAAGTGGCGCTATATGAAGTGTTATGCCTTGGCCATTTTTGATGGAGTGTTAGGTCGGTCTGGTAAATGTAGGCATAGTATATGAGTGGTGCCCGTATGAAAAGCAACAATAAGAAAGAAACTATAAATTTATATGCTATACAAATAGCTAATATGTTGGTTCCTTTCGCTGTGTTTCCATATCTTACCAAAACACTTGGTGTGGCTTCTTTTGGTAAGATATCGTATATACAGTCAATCGTATTGCTTATGATGTTTGTAGTTAATTATGGGTATGACTATTTTGGAGCAAAATTAATAAGCATAGAGTCAGAAAATATCAAAAAAAGGACTGCTATATATTTTGATATACAGATGGCTAAGTCAATAATATCCCTTTTAGTTATTTTGGTGGGGTATTGTATATGCCTTTCTGGCATTCTTGAAAGTGATGAAACTGTAGCGTTGTCTATTTGCTTACCTTGTGTGCTGGGTAGTGTTTTGACGCCTACTTGGTTATTTCAAGGCATGCAACAGTTATCACGACTGGCTGTGTGTACTGTTATATCAAGATTAATTTGTTTGATCTTGACTGTTATTTTTGTCAAAAGCCAAGATGATATAGCTATTGCTGCGTTTTTGCAGTTGTTTCCTTATATGTTGGTGGGAGTGGCGGCAAGTTTTATATCTGTCAGATCTGGTATGATTGATATAATGTGTATTGAACCTTCCGCTAAAAAATCATTTCAGTACTTTATAGAATCAAGCCATGTATTTTTGGGTTCTGCTATGACACTTGGGTTTACATACGGTAACCCTATTTTAATAAAAATACTGTTGGGGGATCAAGCGGTGGGGCAGTATGCTGCCGCTGAAAAAATAACAACAGTACTTAGGCAGCTTTTCTTGCCGCTTATACAAGGAAGCTATAGTAAAGTATGCCGATTGTACCAAGGGGATAGTTCAAAAGAAATAAATATAATTATAAAGAATGTTTTTGTCGTAATGATTTTGCTTATTGTTTTTGCTTTAGCCGGAACAATATTTTTGTCAGATATGATTTTCCCTGTAATATTGGGAGGGGAGTACCATATAAAATGGATGTTGGTATTTCTTATAATATCTCAGCTTTTTGCAGCTACCTCTCTTGTTGAAATAACCTTTGTTATTATTCCATCAGGAATTCAAAGTGTTTTGAAAAAGGTGTATTTCATCGCACTTTTGATGCATGCCTTATATGTTATTCCATTGACGCTTAAATGGGGCGGAAATGGAATGGCTGTCTCAATGATTATCACTGAAGGCGTAGTTGCAGTTATTGCTTTTTCCTATATAAAAAAACATCGTAGTAAATGCCTTTGATTTCTCAAGGACGGAGAAAATGAGTATGGAAATGATGGCTGGAAAAAATCGTATCAATATTTTTATTGCAATGGAAATAATTCTTATAGGATTAATTATGTCACTTCCTACAGGAAGTATATATGGAATTCCATTGAAAATAGTGCTTTTAGCAGCAAGTATCATCGCTTTCTGTATATACAAGCCAAAAAATATTATCAAGCTGGTGGTTGTTTGTATTATTGTTTTTTCTGCTACGGCTTTATGGCTTGCCATTGGCATGAGTTTCTGGGGAAGGCTGGCTATACGTGAGTTTCAAATGATATTTGTTCCTATTTTAGTCAGTCTTACAGCATTTTTTGTTATGAAAAAAAACGCGAAAGCATTGCTTTATCTAATTGCTGCTTTTGTATTTTTTTGTTTTTTAGTTAAGTTTTTTACCTGCCTATTTTTTTATTTTGGTATCCGGGATTTTGATGGGGTGTTTTCTGCATACGTATCAGTTTTTGGTGCTCCGTTCGTTGGTCTAGTAATAAATAATCACCTTATGAGAGTTTTTCTTTCAAGTGATATGGCTGTGGCAATGGTGCCTTTATTTATATTGATTTCTAGAGGAAATGCCAGTAAGAAATTACTTATAAGCATTTTTGTAATGAGTGCATTTACTGTTTTTGTTGGATATTCTAGATCTGTGTGGGGCGTGTATGCACTCTCTTGTTTGATATTCTTCGGCATGTCCGTAAGAAAAAATGGATGGATTGCTATTATTGCCCCTATAGCCACTGTCACTTTTTTACAACTAGTGACTTCGAGCTATGTTTATGATGGTGCTTCCCATGCCTTTTCTCGCGTGGCTAGTCACAATGATGACATAAGCGTTTCCCAAGTAATTGCTGAGAGCAATGATACTTCTGCTAACCCGGGAGCAGAAAACACGATAGCAGAAGCACCCAATGTTATAGAGATGCCTTCTGTCAAGGAAGAGAATAAGGCATCAGAAAAAAACAATGAAATAGATAATAAAAACATCGAAGGGCAAGTTGATCGCGAAGATCTGAATAATAGTATTTTTTATCAGCGTTTCCTTAAATTCAACAATGAATTATCAGATGGCATCCGGACTCAGCAGGCATCTGCTTTATGGGGGCTGTTCCTGCAGCATCCGGTTTTAGGCGTTGGGTTGGGAGGATACGATGTCAATCTCATTCGGAGCGCTACAGAACCTTACTCCTATGAGCTACAGCTTTTCTCACTGCTGCCCAAGCTAGGAATAGTTGGGTCGCTGATATTGACGGGCTTCATTGTCTGGTGCTTCATCGTATTAGGTCGGGATCAACGATATATCGGTATGCTAGTGTTGGCGATGTTCTTGGTCGCAGGCATGCTGAATCCATACCTGTTTAGCTCTTCGGCATCTCTGGTTTACTTGTTCATGATGCGAGAGGTTGTTATGGCATATAAAAGAGAGCCAAAGAATGCATGACTCTTCACAAAAGGTCGGGGTCTTTATCCCTGTATATAACGCCGGTGTTGATCTGCCGCGCTTACTGGATAGTCTGCATCTTGCTAGCCTTGATGCTGACGTTATTATTGTCGACTCATCTTCATCGGATGGTAGTGCCGAGGTCGCTCGGCGATATACGCCTTATGTGACAGTGATCGATAAGAATGAATTCGATCATGGCGGCACGCGCCAGAAAATGGTCGAAGACAATAGTGCCTATGATATTTGTGTCTTCATGACTCAGGATGCCTATCTGGCATCGCCCGAGGCAATTGCCAGGATCGTCGAGGCCTTTGATGACCCTTCTGTAGGCGCCGTGTGTGGACGTCAGCTTCCTCATCTGGATGCCAATCCTCTGGCGCAGCATGCGCGATATTTCAACTATCCGGATGCCTTCCAGAAAAAGAGTTGGGAGGATCGCGAACGCTATGGCATCAAGACGGCCTTCATGTCCAATTCGTTCTCGGCATACAGACGCAAGGCTTTACTGGAGGCGGGAGGGTTCCCCAGCAAGCTGATTCTATCTGAAGATATGTACATTGCTGCCCGTATGCTCCAAAAGGGTTGGTCGATCGTATATAGCAACACGGCTATCTGTCATCACTCGCACAACTACTCGATTGTGGAAGAGTTCAAACGTTATTTCGACATCGGTGTCTTTCATCATGATCAGGCTTGGATCGGTGAGGCGCTGGGCGGTGCTGGCGGGGAAGGGCTGCGTTATGTCAAGTCAGAGCTTTCCTTCCTTATCAAGCAAAAGCACTGGTTATGGCTGCCTCGCTCACTGGGAACATGTGCAGCAAAACTGGCAGGTTACAAGCTTGGTAAATCATATCAGCGTCTACCGATGTCATTGGTACGCAAGCTGAGCATGCATACGCGATATTGGGGAAATCAGGAAAAATGAAAATTATCGTTACGGGTGGAGCGGGCTTCATCGGTTCTGCAGTAGTGCGTCACATCATCAACGATACGTCTGATGAGGTTCTGAACGTCGATAGTCTGACCTATGCAGGCAACCTTGAGTCACTGACCTCGGTTGAAGGCAGTGATCGTTACCACTTCTCTCAGACGGATATTTGCGATACGGCGGCAATGGCCGCTCTGTTCGAAGAATTCCAGCCTGATGCGGTCATGCACTTGGCGGCGGAATCACACGTTGATCGTTCCATTGAAGGCCCGATGGCCTTCGTGCAGACCAATGTTGTCGGCACTTGCTCAATGCTGGAAGCCGCGCGTGGCTACTGGCAAAAGCTGCCTGTCGAGAAGCAGGCCTCTTTCCGTTTCCACCATATCTCTACCGATGAAGTGTATGGCGATCTGGAAGGCACGGATGACTTCTTCACTGAAACGACGCCTTATGCACCTAGCTCTCCTTATTCGGCCTCCAAAGCCGGGTCTGATCACCTCGTGCGTGCCTGGCACCGTACGTTCGGGCTGCCTGTTCTGGTCACCAACTGCTCTAACAACTACGGCCCGTTCCACTTTCCTGAAAAGTTGATTCCACATGTGATTCTCAATGCATTGCATGGGAAGCCGTTGCCGGTATATGGCGATGGTTCGCAGATTCGCGACTGGCTGTATGTGGAAGACCATGCGCGTGCGCTGTATACGGTGGTGTCGACGGGCAAGGTAGGGGAGACCTACAACATTGGCGGGCACAATGAGAAACGCAACCTTGAAGTCGTGGAGACCATCTGTGACCTGCTAGAAGAGTTGCGCCCTGAGAAGGTTGATGGCGTTCAGCGCTATCGAGACCTGATCACGTTCGTCAAGGATCGGCCGGGGCATGATGCCCGCTATGCGATTGATGCCGACAAGATTCAGCGCGAGCTTGGCTGGGTGCCTCAGGAGTCTTTCGAGTCTGGAATTCGCAAGACCGTGCAGTGGTACCTGGATAACACTGCTTGGTGGCAGCGTGTGCTGAGCGGTGACTACCGACTCACTCGCTTAGGCTGATATCATGCCCTTACTACTTAAAGGATGTTGTTCATGAAGGGAATCGTTCTTGCGGGCGGATCGGGTACACGCCTTTACCCCATTACTCAAGGGGTATCCAAGCAGCTGCTACCGATCTATGACAAGCCCATGATTTATTATCCGCTGTCAGTGCTGATGCTGGCGGGTATCCGCGAGATTCTCATTATCTCGACGCCTGATGATCTGCCCGGGTTCAAACGCATGCTGGGCGATGGACATCAGTTTGGTATTCAGTTGCAGTATGCTGAGCAGCCATCACCTGATGGTCTGGCGCAGGCCTTCATCATCGGTGAGGACTTTATCGGTGACGATAACGTGTGCCTCATTCTTGGCGACAACATCTTCTATGGCCAGCATTTCAGCGCCGCCCTGCGGGAAGCGGCGCAGCGTACGTCAGGCGCAACGGTATTCGGCTATCAGGTCGCTGATCCGGAGCGCTTCGGTGTCGTTGAATTCGATGCCGATGGCCGAGCAATTTCGATCGAAGAAAAACCCGAACATCCGAAGTCTGCTTATGCCGTAACCGGGCTATATTTCTACGATAATGATGTTGTCGAGATCGCGAAGGCGGTCCAGCCGTCTGACCGTGGCGAACTGGAAATTACTTCAGTAAACAATGCCTACCTTGACCGCGGCGATTTGAACGTAAGCGTGCTGGGGCGTGGGTTTGCCTGGCTGGATACCGGAACGCATGACTCCTTGATGGACGCTGGCGCATTCGTGCAGACCATAGAAACACGCCAAGGTTTGAAAGTCGCGTGTCTGGAAGAAATTGCCTGGCAGCAAGGCTGGTTGTCGAAAGAGCTGCTGCTGGAACAGGCCGAGCTACTCAAGAAAACCGGCTACGGTCAATATCTGAATCGACTGATCAAGGATTGAAGTAATGAATATCATTGAAACGAAGCTGCCAGGGGTACTGATCGTCGAACCGAAAGTCTTTGGTGATCAGCGCGGCTTTTTTGTCGAGTCCTATCAGAAGCAGCGCTATCAGGAGGTCGGCATTGGCCCCGACTTCGTACAGGACAATCAGTCTCGTTCCTGCAAAGGGGTGCTGCGTGGCCTTCACTTCCAGGTCAAGCATCCTCAGGGGAAACTGGTGCGCGTCAGCCGTGGCGCCGTCTATGACGTAGCGGTCGACATCAATCCGGATTCTCCGACCTGCGGACAGTTCGTGGGTGTCGAACTGACGGAAGAGAACCAGAAACAGCTGTGGATTCCGGCCGGTTATGCGCATGGTTTCTGCGTGATGAGCGATGTTGCGGATTTCCAGTATAAGTGCACGGACTATTACGCTCCGGGAGACGAAGGAGGGATTTTGTGGAACGATCCTGAAATCGCTATTCCTTGGCCGGTAGCGTCATCTCCGATCCTGTCAGAAAAGGATGAAAAATACCCGACTCTCGCTCAGTACTTGGAAGGACTCAAGAAATGAAAGTACTGATTACCGGTGCCAAAGGGCAGGTCGGGTTTGAACTCATGCATGCCGTGCCTGAGTGGGCTGCCGTTACAGGACTGGGTTCCAAAGAACTAGACATTACCGACGAGGCTGCCGTTATGGCAGCCTGTCGCCGTGTACAGCCTGGTCTCATTATCAATGCGGCTGCCTACACGGCGGTCGATAAGGCGGAATCCGACCAAGATACGGCTTTTGCCGTCAATGCCACTGGCGTTGATTATCTGGGCAAGGCTGCAGCCGAGCTTGATATTCCGATCTTCCACATCTCTACGGACTATGTCTTCGATGGTATGAAAGACACGCCGTATCTGGAAACGGATACATGCAACCCTCAGAGCGTCTATGGTGCCAGCAAGCTGGCTGGCGAACAGGCGCTCGCTCAGCGTACGGACAGACATGTCATCATGCGCACGAGCTGGGTGTTCGGGCGTCACGGTAATAACTTCGTCAAGACGATGCTTCGTCTGGGTAGCGAGCGTGACGCGCTAGGCGTCATTGATGACCAGAAGGGATGTCCGACATCAGCCAGAAGTATCGCGCTAACGCTGTGGGACATGGCTGAGCGCTATAGACAGGAGCAGTCATTGCCCTGGGGAATTTATCATTTTTGCAACGACGTACCCTGCAGCTGGTATGAGTTTGCCTGCGCCATTTTTGATGAAGCTGTTCTGCAAGGGCTTCTTGCCAAGGCGCCTACGGTAAATCCCATTCCCACCGAGGCTTATCCGCTGCCAGCTAAACGCCCTCAGTATGCCGTGATGGATGTTTGTAAATTAATGCATGCTTTCCGCCGAAATCGAGTGCTTTGGCAGCATGAACTGCGGGATATGCTGGCATCCGTGGAGCAATAGCGTGAAATTTATAAAACGACCAAGGATGTTAGGCCTCTTCACTTATATTGGGCCTGTATTGGACTTCGTATGTGTAGTATGTGCGGGGTTGTTTGCTTATGACCATGTCTATGGCGATCAAGAGATGCATGACCGCTATTGGCTTGCGATATGTACTATTGCGTTGCTCGTCTTATTCGTCAATGCCTATACAGGGAGCTATCGTAAATATCGCGATAAGAGTGTTATTGGTATTATTATCTCGTTGATATTTGCATGGGGAATGGCGGCGTTCCTATCTACATCCATTGTTTATTTTGCTCATGTAGCTGAAAAATTTTCTCGCTTATGGTTTGTAATGGTTATTATGATGGGATTTTTAGGGTGCGGCCTAGGCCGTATCGTATTCCATTTGTTATGCGGGTTTTTTCCGCTTCCTTTACATAAGCAGAAAGTTTATATCATTGGTGATGATGACTCCTTATCCAAGATGAAGGATAACCTGGATACAGCGGTGGGTAGTCAATATGATCTAGTGGGCATGACGGAAGTAGTAGCCAATGCGTCATTAGATGAACAACGGTTGAATGGCGACATCATGGTCAGTGGTGCCAAAGAGATATGGCTAGCCATGCCGTTGGAAATGGGGGGAAACCTAAAAGAGATCTTATACTCTATTCGGCACCAGACAGCTGAAATAAGGTTTTTTCCAGAAATTTCAGATCTACCGTTGATAAACCAACATATCAGTAATGTATTGGATATGGTTGCCATAGATCTTAGTGTTACCCCTATGAAAGGGAGCGCTAAACTATGGAAACGCGCCGAAGATATCGTACTCTCGATTATTGCACTAATAATATGTATTCCAGTATTTTTGTGTATAGCCATCGCTATACGGATAGAGAGTAAAGGCCCTATAATATTTAAGCAGTATCGCACGGGTATAAATGGACGTAAATTCAAGGTCTACAAGTTTCGATCGATGGTTGTTCATAAAGAACAGAATGGCCAGGTAACTCAAGCTTCACGCAATGATAGCCGTGTTACTCGAGTAGGTGCTTTCCTAAGGCGAACGTCTCTAGACGAGTTGCCACAGTTTTATAATGTTCTGCAGGGACGGATGTCTGTAGTGGGGCCTCGCCCTCATGCTCTGGCCCATAATGAGTATTATAAGGACTTAGTCGAGTCGTACATGCAGCGACATAAAGTAAAACCTGGTATTACCGGTTGGGCTCAAGTACGAGGGTATCGTGGTGAAACCGATACCTTAGAAAAAATGCAGAAACGTGTACAGATGGATATCTGGTATATATGCAATTGGTCTTTGATGCTGGATATAAAAATTGTATTTCTAACCGCATTCAAAGGTTTTATAAATAGAAATGCATTTTAAACATTGCTATGCAGCAATAATGTTTGCTAAGGAATGAAATGCTGAACCTGTTTTCGCGCTATCTGTCTGTAGGAGTAATTAATACTGCTATTCATTGGGCCGTATTTTTCATATTACACTTTTGCGGCATGAATCAGCTTGTATCCAATATAATAGCATTTGCTGTGGCGGTTACTTTTTCTTTCGTGGCAAATGCATATTTTACTTTCAAACAAAAAGCGACATCATGGCGTTATATTGCTTATGTTGCTTTTATGGGAGGATTGGCAGCGGCAACAGGCTATATAAGTGATGCTGTTACCATACCCCCTATATTAACATTGATAATATTCTCTGCAATTAGCCTGGTTGTGGGTTTTATATATTCTAAATTTTTTGTCTTTAGGACATTACGATGACTATATCTTTAGTGGTGCCTGTGTTTAATGAAGAAGAGGCGATCCCTATCTTCTACAGTGCAGTAAAAAAAGAGTTATCTGATTTTGATATTGAGATAGTGTTCATCAATGATGGAAGCAAGGATAACTCCGAAAATATTATAAATGCCTTAGAAGCTAGCGATCCAATGGTTAAGGCGTATAGCTTTACTCGTAATTTTGGAAAAGAAGCGGCTCTTTTTGCAGGATTGGAACGCGCTACAGGCGAGGCAGTAATCCCTATTGATGTTGACTTACAGGATCCTATTGAGCTTATTCCTGAAATGGTTGGCAAATGGAAGGCTGGAGCCGATGTTGTTTTAGCCAAGCGGGTAGATCGTAGTTCAGATGGACGTCTTAAGCGCAAGACGGCTGAATGGTTTTATCGCCTGCACAATATGATTAGCAATCCGAAAATAGAAGAAAATGTAGGTGATTTCCGGTTAATGTCTCGGGAGGTAGTTGATAATATCAAGCTGATGCCCGAGTGTAACTTATTCATGAAGGGCATTCTTTCTTGGGTTGGGGGAAGAACGGAGATAGTTGAATACTCGCGTACTGAACGTGTATCAGGCGTTTCTAAATTTAATGGTTGGAAGCTTTGGAATCTAGCGATTGAAGGCATTACCAGCTTTTCTACAATTCCTTTGAAAATTTGGACTTATATCGGATTGGTAGTGGCTAGTGTTGCTTTTATATATGGGGCATGGATGATTGTTAATACATTGCTTTGGGGAAATCCCGTTCATGGGTACCCATCACTTTTGGTTTCCATTCTATTTTTAGGAGGGATTCAGTTGATAGGGGTTGGTGTCTTAGGAGAGTATATAGGGAGAATATATTTAGAAACCAAAGGTAGGCCAAAATATATTATGAGGAGAAAAAAATGAAGTTTTTTTATAGAAATAAATATGTCATTGCTTTTTCTTTGATATATTTAATGTTCTTTTTTAAACTGTGTTATGGCCATTACGTTAATATGGCAGATGATGTCTGGTTTTCTAATGTTCATGACTCTCAATCTAATATTTTTGTTTGGTTGAAAGATCGTTATTTTCAATGGACATCTCGAATACCTATTGAATTTTTTCTTGTGTTGTTGATAACTCATTTCAAAATATGGGTTTTTATAAATTCATTTATGTTTGCATCCCTTGTTTTATGCATAACCTATTATCTTAACCTTGGCTTAAAAAAACTCTTGATATCCAGTGTGCTTGTTTTTGGTTTAGTCTTATGGGGTATGCCTAAATCAGTTTCTTTTGAAGCTGCTATTTGGATGACTGGATCATTTAATTATTTGTGGCCCGTGGCGCTTGCTGCTATATCATATTTATGTTTATACAAGTATTTTTTATGTAATAGTAGGTTGTTTGTTATTTTGTCATGCATTTTTGTTTTTCTGTCATCATTTAATGAGCAAATGGCAGTAGTTAATTTTTCCTCTATTCTTATAAGTATTGTTTATTTCAGACTGTCCGGCAGCAAGTATTTATTTTTATTGCCGCCGTTGCTGTCGGTATGTATTGTGCTTGTTATAATAGCAACATGCCCAGGGAACATGGCTAGATATAATATAGAAACTGCCGCCTGGTTTGAAGGATTTAATAGTATTGGGTTGTTTGGAAAGTTGGTTCTCGGATGCAACCTCTACGTTGATGCGCTTGTGTCGAAACATAGCGTAGTACCACTACTCTCATCTCTAGCATTAATTAAAGTATGTAATAGTTTTTGGGCGAAATGTATTGCTATTTTTTGGAGTGTTGTTTTTTTAGCGACACTGATTGTATCTCCTGATGCTATACGCTTGAATGAAAATGATGTTCTAACATTTCTTCCACTGATGAGAGCCTTCTTAGCTACTCTATATTTGATTTCTGTTATATGTGCGGTATCTATATCCAGATCTTTCGATAAATCTTCTTTAGTGATAGTTATTTGTTTTGTTTGCTCTGCTGCTTCGATTGTTTTTATGGGGCTATCTCCTACTATATATGCTTCTGGCAAAAGGGTCTTTTTTGTTTATTATGTGATTATGATTTTTTTAATTATAAATATTTTCCTTCAAAATAAAAGATTTTTAAATTTAAGCAAGAGGGCTTGATTAAATGTTGTTATCAATAAACAGGTTGGTTAATTCATTGGTTTTGGTTACTGTTATTGGAGATTAACGTGATGACTAAATTACATAAAAAAGTAACCTTTTTGTTATTAGTAACAATCTCGATCTTTTTTACAATTTGGCTCGAATCTAGATATTTCCCTGTAGAGCCCGATGTGGCTAATAGTCCGATTGTATGGCAAGAAATATTAAATACAGGTGTTGGTGCAATAAATAGTTGGCAGCCAACAGTTGATAACTGGTATTTTACAGTATACCCGGTTAATTTTATTACGTATTACGTTCTGGGAGATAGTGGGCTTGTCTCTTTAAAAATATCAACAGCCATCTTTTCAATTTCTATTGTTTTCTTAGCTTATGGTATTGTTACCGCATTTTTAAAGAAAACATATGGTGCAATGGCAATAATCCTTCTTACGCTAATTCCTGCATTTGGCTATAAATTTGGGTTTATTGGACACCCATTTTCTCACAACTCTACAAATTGCTTTGGACTTCTATGCTTATTAATTATTGTAACCTCTCCAGGCAAAATTAGTGTTTTTAGAACATGCTGTTTAGCAGTTATAGCAACTCTTTCATCTTTGTCTGATCCTTGGTTTTTAGCAGCATATTTTATTCCGATAGTTGTTTATTTCTTTTATATCTTTTTAAGAGATAAATCTTATGTCTATAACTTGTTAATTATTTCTGTCTTCTTTTTCGTAAGCTGGAAAGGATTTATTCAGAAAATAATAGGCTTGCCTGTTCATCATTTTTCTCTAGTTCCTGTGCATACAATGCTTGATAATTTAAAGATATTTCCATTGCTTATTGGAAAGTCTTTGAATTTGTTTTTTGTAGACAATGGAATAGCCGCATATTTGTCTTTTTGTGTTTGGATGGCTGTTTTTTTACATTCTATTTTGGTTGTAATAAAAAACAAACATGAACGATATATAGACTTTGTTATTATATCGCTGTTTTCAGTTCTTGGGGTCGTTTCTTCTTTTGTTTTGAGTTACGCAAGTGCTAGTGAAATAAGTGCAAGATTCTTTGTTAATGTAACTTGTCTGGCGTTGATTATATGTTGTTTATATATGACATCTAAGTTTAAAATATTTTATATTATAATTTCTTTATTGTTTGCTTTGTCATCTATTAACTCATATGCAAATAATAAAGGTCCTCTTCATAACCAATATAAGCAAAATTTAGACTATATCACATTCCTTAGAGCACATGGTTTAAGTTATGGCTATGGCGCTTTCTGGGGAATGTCAAATACAGTAACTTGGCTCTCGAATGGAGATATAAATATAATCCCCGTTTTTTTCGAAAAAGACAATGGCACAGTAGATTTTCGTTCCTCACGTGTGCAAACAATGAAGAAATGGCTTGATGAAAAAGAATTGCAAATGGCTCCAAATAGGCAGTTTATTTCTATCTCTACAGGGCTTGACGGAGAAAGATGTATCTCAATGGAGCCTTGCTTGTTAGGTATAAAAAAACAGCTAGGAGAACCAGATGAAATACTTAAGTATGGAAGCAATATTATCTTTGTTTATAATAAAAGATTAGGTTTGTGATTTTGATAAAACCAATATGGTATATGATTCATATTGGTTTTATTGTTGTAGTACGTTTTCAGATGATTTTTGCTCGAAGAGAAGAAAATACTTTATGTGCTTGTTATGGGAGTTATCATGGCCGTAAGGGCTGAATCTACATGTCGATGGCGTTGGGTCACCACCCTAATCGTATTTTTGATGTTCGCCATAAATCTTTCCTTTCCCGGTGGTTACTCGCTGGGGCCGACGCTACTGCTGCTGCTGTCTGTGGTAGTGGTGGTGCCTCGTTCTTGGCTCAGCTCAGCGAACTCGTTCAAGCTTAGAATCAATGCTCATGACCGCTGGTTGATGGCCGCTTTTGGCGCTTACTTCTGTGCTCTGGCCGCGGAAATTCTTTGGTTCCACCTTAAATCTCGCGAGCTTGATAAACCTGCTCGCTTTCTGCTGGCGATCCCGGTACTGCTGATCTTGCTGCGTTACCCACCGCGCGTCACTTGGCTCTGGAGAGGCGTTGTGCTGAGTGCGGTGTCTGCAGGCGTTCTTGCCGTATACCAGAAGATCTGGCTAGGGTTGGATCGAGCAGAAGGTTTCCTCTATCCCATCCAGTTTGGTGATCTTTCCATGCTGATGGGCGTGCTGTGCCTTGCGGGTATCGCATGGGGGCAGGAACAGAAGCGTCGTGCTTACTGGATCACGGCTTTTGCGTTGGGTGCGGCAATGGGGGTAGGGGCTTCGCTGTTGTCAGGATCTCGCGGCGGTTGGATTGGTGCGCCGTTGATCTTCCTTATGCTGATTCGCAACTACTCGAATTTCCTCACACGCAGCCAATGGGTGGGGCTTATTACCGGTATCTGCATGTGTGGTGCTGCTGTTGTTGCTATTCCTGAAACCGGAGTTGCTCGGCGCATTCATCAAATCTACATTGATGTCCACCATTATAAGAATGGCGAAAACAATACGTCGCTGGGGGCTCGCTTCGATCTGTGGCGGATGGCCAATTATATGTATGGCCATCGTCCCATCTTTGGCTATGGGTCCTACCAGTTCGTGGAAATGCGCAACGAGATTCATGAAAAGTTTGGCTACGGGCAGGGCGTTATCGAGCAGGATCTACAATCCGCCCACAATGAAATCCTAGACGCTGCCGCCAAGCGAGGCAGTATTGGTGTCCTTGCGCTTCTGGGCGTCTATCTCGTACCTCTCGCGTTGTTCTCGCGCTACCGCAAAAGCCGTGACATGACGACTCGCTCGCTGGCCCTTGGGGGAGCGATGATCCCTGTATGCTTTATGGATTTTGGGATGTCACAGGTGCTTTTCACTCATAACGATGCGGTCATGGTGTACCCTTACGCGATTGCGGTGTTCTGGGCTTGCCTGCGCTATCGACAGGCCCAGTTACGTTGGACCAATAGCGGATTTCTCCCGTCGTCCAAGTAGGTTACAAGAACGGTAACGTCTTTTTCTCGTCTGATAAATATCGGGCGACGGCATGCAAGGATTTACATTTCTCGGTGCGGCTGGAGCCGCACTGATATTGTCTGGGCAAGCCGCTTCGTGCGGCTTAACACAAGGATGAATGAGCCATGAAAATTTCCGTTTTCGGCGTGGGCTATGTGGGGTTGGTTACGGGGGCATGTCTGGCAGACGCAGGCCATGAGGTCATGTGCATGGACATCGACCCGGACAAGATTGCTCGCCTGCAAAAAGGCGAAGTGCCGATCTATGAACCGGGCCTAGACGACGTCGTAACGCGCAACGTGGCGGCAGGGCGTCTGTTCTTCACTACTGAGCCTGCTAAAGCGGTCGAATTTGGTGTGCTGCAGTTCATTGCGGTGGGTACGCCTCCCGATGAAGACGGCAGTGCTGATCTGCAGTACGTACTGAACGTCGCTCGTTTGGTTGGGCAGCACATGACCGGCTATAAGGTGCTGATCGACAAGTCCACGGTGCCCGTTGGAACCGCCGACAAAGTTCGTGATGCCGTTGCCACAGTATTGGCCGAACGCTTCCCGTCCGAAGCGGATCGTCCCGCGTTCGATGTGTGCTCCAACCCTGAGTTTCTCAAGGAAGGTGCGGCCATTGAAGATTTCTCCAAAGGCGCGCGTATCGTCGTTGGTACGGGTTCTGAGCGCGTTCGCGAACTGATGAGCGAATGCTACGCACCGTACAACCGCATCCGCAATAAATTGATGTTCATGGACGTGCGTGCAGCGGAGCTGACCAAGTACGCGGCCAACAGTATGCTTGCGACCAAAATTAGCTTCATGAATGAAGTCGCCAACTTGGCTGAGCGTCTGGATGTCGATATCGAGCAGGTACGCCAAGGGATCGGTTCTGATCCACGCATTGGCTACCACTTCATCTATCCCGGCTGCGGCTATGGCGGTTCCTGCTTCCCGAAAGACGTGCAGGCCCTGACGCGCACGGCCAGCGAAGTCGGTTACGACGCTGAGCTGCTGAAAGCGGTAGAAGCGGTCAACCTGCGCCAGAAACAGACGCTGTTCACCAAGCTCTCCAATGCGCTGGACGGTGACCTGAAAGGCCGTACGATCGCTGTTTGGGGGCTGTCGTTCAAGCCGGAAACCGATGACATGCGTGATGCGCCCAGCCGGGTACTGATGGAAGCGCTCTGGAAGGCCGGTGCTACCGTGCGTGGCTACGATCCGGTGGCAGAAGACGAATGCCTGCGCATTTATGGCCAGCGTGATGACCTGCAGTTGGTCGACGACCGCATGGATGCCCTGCAAGGTGCTGATGCGTTGGTTATCTGCACCGAATGGACTGAATTCCGCAGCGTGGACTTCGTTGCCGTCAAAGCTGCTCTGCGCTTCCCGGTGATCGTCGATGGTCGCAATGTCTTCGATCCGAAAGCAGTCAAGGATGCGGGGCTGATGTACTACGGTGTTGGTCGCGCTGACTCGCTGCAAGGTCACTGACCGTAGGCTGATGTTTGCTTCAGTGCCGTAAGGTACTGACGGATGAATACCCGCTCATGGTGACCATGAGCGGGTATTTTATTATCAAGTGTAAAATATTTATTCTCTTTCGATAAATAGAGATCTGTCATCCCGCATAATTAACGGTGGGCGTGTATCCATGCCCATTCGATAATCGTTATGCTTTGTGCAATTCTTCTCTGTGCTAGTAATATTGTGTATCAGAATGAAATTATCTCTTTTTATATCAAGCGACTATGCGTTTCAATTTTTTTGAATATTATCCATTAGATAAATAACGATATGAAGTAATAATTGTTGAAACGCGTATTTACAATCCCCTTGAGATGAATATTACTTGATCATCTGTGAGTATAGCCCGGCCATTTGAGTACGGCATGTCTCTATATCCGTATTCATCAAAGTATAAATAATAACAATAAGGTCTTGCTATGTTACAGAACGTGATTACTTCAAAAGAACAGTCCGCCGAGTGGTGGTTGGATATGAACCTATACCAGATCTACGTGCGTTCTTTCGCAGATTCGAACGGTGACGGGGTGGGTGATATTGCGGGCATCACCCAACACCTTCAGTACCTGGCGGATTTGGGGATTAATGCCATCTGGCTAACGCCGTTCTATCCGTCTCCCCAGGCCGATATGGGCTACGACGTTGCCGATTATCGCAACGTCGATCCGACCTACGGCACGTTGGACGATTTCGATGCGATGGTGGCCAAAGCTCATTCGCTCAATGTGCGCGTGTTCATTGATATCGTGCCCAACCATACCTCTTCGCAGCACCCGTGGTTCCAGGCTGCACTCAAAGCGGCGCCGGGCAGTGCCGAACGCAATCGCTATATCTTCGTCGATGGTCGTGATGGCGGTAAGCTGCCGCCGAATGCTTGGGGAGGCTGGACGACCACCGAGCCGTGGACCAAGGTCGATACGCAGTGGTATCTGCATATGTTCTCGGCAGAGCAGCCTGACCTCAACTGGCGCAATCCCGAGGTGCGTGAAGAGTTCAAGAACACGCTGCGCTTTTGGATGAATCGAGGCGTCGATGGTCTGCGTGTCGATGCCCCCACGCTGCTGATCAAACCGGAGCTGACGGCCACACAAGCGGAAGACAATCTGCCGGATCTGTTCCCGATCTATGCCGAGTGGCGCAAGATGCTTGATGAAGAATTTGGTCCGCGCTGCATGATCGGTGAAGTGTTCGACGATGCCGAAACCGGCATGGAAAACTTCGTCGATAAGGCGCACATGAACCAGATCTTCTGCTTTGACTATCAGGAAGCGCCGTGGCAGGCAGACGAGTTCAAGGACATCATCGATTCATGGGTAACCACTACTCGCGAACACGGTTCTTCCTCGGTATGGGTGTCCTCTTCCCACGACCTTATTCGCCAGGTGTCTTATCTGGGCTTCCCCGATCCGAAGAATAAAGGCAGTGATATCGGCCCAGAGGATGAACAGCCGGATCTAGAATTGGGCACGCGCCGTACTCGTGCCATGACGCTGATGACCATGTGGCTGCCAGGTGCCATCTGCACCTACTACGGTGAAGAACTGGGATTGCCGGATCACACCACGCTGACTGATGCTGACCTGCAGGGCCGCGATATGGACCGCGATGGTTGCCGTTCGCCGATGCCGTGGGCATCCGACAAGCCGAATCTTGGCTTCAGCACTGCCGCGCGTGCTTGGCTGCCTCTGCCGCAGGTCTACCGTGAACTGGCCGTCGATGTGCAGCAGCAGTCCGATACCTCGATGCTGAGCCTGTACCGCGTGCTGTTCAAAAAACGACAGGAACTGGGACTGGCGGCGGGCGACGTCACGTTCATCGACACTGACAGCGACGATGTGATCGTGGCACGCAATGGCAACATCTGCCTCGCGATCAACTTTGGTGATGATGCGGCTCCAATGCCCGCGGGTGAAGTGATCGCCAAAAGCCTGCCGGATATCGACGTGACTGACGACCTGCCAGCCAATGCGGCGGTATGGCTTTATCAGGACTGGGCGGTGGAAGACGACGACGATGAAGATGACGACGAGGATAATTCGACCGACAGTGAATGATCTGCGAATGCACGGTGTTCTGCGAGCGGCGTATGACCGCCATCAGTACGCCACCTCATAACGATAACAGGCATGTCACTTCGGACATGATGTAAGTTAGCTTGGCGCTCGGCCTTTGATGGGATACCGATGGTATTTCCATAGGGGGCAGGGCGCTTTTTTATGGAATGAGGTGTTATGAAGCGAGCCGTGGGGATTTATCGGATGGATCGGAACGGTGCATCATAAAGGTCTTATCGGTGGCGCAATATGCAATGCTTAGGAAAGGCAGGGCCGTATGTGCTGCCTTTCCTGTCAGTTCACTTTTGGGGTGCCGGTTAGCTTAGGTCATGCAAGGCCTTATCCAGCGGCGGCGTCAATGTCAGTTCACTGAAGTCGACGGCTAGCCCGGCTCGCTCTGGTGTGCAGCACATCACGCCGACGCGGCAGTGCTGGGCCTTGAGATGGAACAAGCGCAGCAATGGCCACACTTTGCCGTCCGCCGAGTACTGTAGGCGCAGGCTGTCGCCGCGGCGCGTCAGGCGCATCCAGAAATCGCGCGCATTTCCGGGAAACACCCCCGTTGTCCAATCCGAATGCCCTTGTGTCAGCACGCTGCCGATCGCTGGCTGCCCGTCGTTGTATTCGATACCCGCCTTCAACCAGCATGTCTCATCAGCGACCAGCATGATGCCGGCTTGGTCATACAGTGTCTGAAAGTCAGCTTGGATATGGGCTTGAAAGGTGAAGTCCCCGTTCACTTCGGTGCCATAGAAATGACCGCTGAAGCGTGTAAAGCCGTACCACGTTTCACGCCAGAAGTCCGTCGCGCCATCGGTGATGACGCGCAAATGTGATTCATCGCCTGACCACTGCTGCGGCGCATTGAGCCATTGGTAACGTTTCATGAGGGGCACCTTGATTCTTTGCATATGGGCTTGAAGGGGCGGCACCGATGGCCAGAGGCGATCACGCCGTCATAAATGGTTCACGTCACGGTGCTTTTGGCACCGATGGCTGCACTGCTGTCGATCATAGGTTGAGCAGACTACTGCTCAAGCTCCGCCCCATACGTTGCCGTCCGTGGTGTCGCATCAGGCACGGGTGAGGAGTGCTTGAGGCACGTTTCCGGCTGATCGTTGTGCTCTCTTGGCGCAACAGCGCTCTGACAGAGTGCCCATATTTCATGCTGATCGAAATTGTACGTTTGTACAATTATGAAGAGGTGTTGACCCGCCCCCGATTCGATGCCGGCGAGGTTGTAAGGGATATGCCCATGTGAGCAATGAATACGACGCCGTTTGACCGGCTTGTTGGTGCTGCTGGCCCATTTCCCTGTGTTCTCAGCGATCGTGGCATGCAACGCATCCGTTCAGATGCTGTCTAGTAATGTTCTGACCGTGGCGGCGCGCGTTCCGGCACGCGTCGGGCCTCCGTGCACGACACGTTATCGCTGTGCTGCATGCACTACATGTGCTGCATGCACTACAGAAGAAAAACGCTGCTGTATGGGGTTGCTTGTGCCATCGTTTGGCGGCCAAAGCGTGTATTACTTAGCCAGCGATCCATCTACGTAATAGGGAATCATAGTTATGCAGGACATCCATCGTTTCGAAGCGACCAGCGTCAGCTGCTTCAGTGAAAACGGCGTCGATATCATCGGGCTGAGTGATGACGATCAGGAGCCAGAGCACTTTGTCGTCTTGATGCAGATGCGTGAAGAAGGCATCCCGGGTGAACAGAGCATCGAGATGCAGACTGAAGCGACCGGTCGCCCTGTCACGGGGAGCTTCACGGCAGTACGGCTGGCGGGCCACCACATGCAGGTGGCACTAACGGAGGAATGGCAAGAGCTGTTGGGTTACGGCACTATCGAGGTGACCTTGCCCGAACGTCATGAGCACCAGCTGCTGGCGCAGTACCTTCACCTGTGTCTCGACGATACCGCTATCGAATTGACCATCGACAACTGATAGGCGCGGCCATTGCACTGACAATGGCCACTCTTGGTCAATGCTTTCAAGGTGGGCGTTATCTGAGCGCTCCCTTTGGCGCAGCGGTATGCCGCTGCCAAGACGAACGTCGCGCTGTCAGGCGAACAAGCGCTATTCCGCTGCGCTATTCCTGCCGTTTGTCCTTCTTGAGTTACGCCACACTTGTCCACTTGTAGATACGTATCGGTATGCTGCCGACCGTTCGCCTGAGCACTAGCTGGGCGTGACCGGTGGTAGCGTACTGTTCGCAGTCTCTCCGCAAGCAAGGACGGATAACATGAAGGCCTCTCTGATCGTGGCGGCCAGTGGTCGCGACACACACTTGGTCAATACCCTCAGATGCGCTCTGGCGCAGCGCTATGCCCAGCTCGAAGTGCTGGTGCTGGATAGCGTCGACAACCGTTCACTGATCGCAGAAGATTTTCTGGAGCGCAAGCAGGCGCGCATCCGTCATATGGTGCTGCCCAAACGCTCGCGTCTGGCGCTCTACAATCATGCCCTGACGCATGCCACGGGGGACGTGCTGATCTTCATCACCGATCATGTGTCTTTCGGGCCTTACTTTGTCGATCAGCATATGGCCTGTTACCTAGAGGCGCAGATGGGGGCGGTTCAAGGGCGCATCGTTACCAGTGAAACCGCGTCGTCTCGCGTGCCCACTCTGTCGCGTACGTGCCAGCTCAAGGGGCAGTTCAACTGCCTTGCAGGTGGACGCACCAATCGTTTGGGTGAGCATAACTTCAGCGTGCGGCGCCAAGCGGCCGAGCAGATTGGCCTGTTCGATGAACAGATGGACGCTAGCGTGGAATGGGCGGGAGCGGATTACGGTCTGCGCTGCTACCAGGCGGGCTGGCATGTGCGCTTCGAAGCTCAGGCCGAACTGGTGCCGCATGGCAGACAGAGTGTCGCCAGCGAACGCCTGCGTTGTCAGCAACGTTTGGAAGGGCATCATCTGGTAGCCCAAGCGCTGTTCGCCCATCGCCATCTCTCGCCGTTGATGCGCTGGTGCCATCGCGTGTTGCAGCGTTGGCAGGGATGGAGCGATATCCAGCAGCGGCAAAACGACGCGTGGAAGGCCGTGGCTGCAGAGGCCGACGCCATTAGGGTTCACGCCAGTGAGCCGTCATCGCTGATGATTGAGGTGATGACGCCGCACCCTCATGGCTAAGTAAATTAGTATGATTTCGTTTTGGTAAACACTCGGTTTGTTGATATAAATCCGAGCGTCTAAAGGTGAGTGGTTGGCCTACTGCGAAGGTATGGTTAAGCACGGAAGGCGACAGCCGATAAAGGAGCTGTCTATTGTTGACGCTGATAGTGCGGCAACTCGCCACGGCGTGAGAGAGAATTAGTCTTTCCCTTTAGTACAGCTTCCTTTTATGCTGGGCGCCAAATTCTGGGACACGCATTCGCGTGTAAAACATCTACTTCTTAATGTTGGGATTGAAACCATGAAAGCACTCAGGTGGCATGCTCAAAAAGACATTCGTGTTGACGAAGTCGAAGAAGCAACAGCAAAACCGGGCTGTGTGAAACTGAAAGTTCACTGGTGTGGTATCTGCGGTACTGACCTTCACGAATACGAAGGTGGTCCTGTTTTCATCCCGACAGACAAGCCGCACCCGCTGACTGGCGAAACCGCGCCGGTAACGCTGGGTCACGAATTCGCAGGTGAAATCCTCGAAATCGGTGAAGGCGTAGAAGGCTGGAACGTCGGCGACCGCGTCGTTGTCGAACCGCTGATGTTCAACCCGAAATCCCGTGCTGGCCGCGTTGGCCTGTACAACCTGTGCGATGACATGGGTCTGTACGGTCTGTCAGGTATGGGCGGTGGCTTCTCCGAATACGCTTGCGTACCGGTCGACATGCTGCACCGCATGCCGGAAAACGTTTCCTACGAACAGGGCGCGTTGGTTGAGCCTGCGGCCGTAGCATTCCACGCTGTTCGTCGTAGCCGCTTCAAAGCAGGCGACAACGTTGCTGTCTTCGGTGCTGGTCCGATCGGTCTGCTGACCATCGAATCTCTGAAAGCCGCTGGCGCTAACAAGATCTACGCGATCGAGCTGTCTGAAGAACGCTGTGCACGCGCTGAGAAACTGGGCGCTACCGTTCTGAACCCGGCCAAAGTCGACAACATCGTTGACCTGATCATCGAAGAAACCGACGGCGGTGTCGACGTAGCCTTTGAAGTTACCGGTGTTGCTCCGGTTCTGCAGCAGGCCATCGACAGCACCAAAATGCACGGTGAAGCGATCGTCATCAGCGTATGGACTAAACCGGCTCCGATCCAGCCGAACGCTCTGCTGCTGAAAGAACGCAGCATGACCGGCGTGTTCGCTTACTGCAACGTCTTCCCGGCCGTTCTGAACCTGATGGCTCAGGGCTACTTCAAGGTCGATGACTTCGTTACCGATAAGGTTGCGCTGAACGACGTCGTAGAAAAAGGCTTCCACGCGCTGCTGAACGAGAAAGATCAGGTCAAAATCCTGGTTTCTGCTCACAACGCATAATGCGGTTAGGTGTTTTTCCGGAACACCTTCTGCCTTGTCCGTTGCTACGCCGCTCCTGTATAGGGGCGGCGTTTTCGTTTCTGATCGACACATAAATAATGCACTGCTCAGAGCATCGCCAAGTCGCCGTTCTGTACTGCGGGACGGTCTATGCTTAGCGTATCCTTATCGGTAACTTGGCCCATATTAATACGCCGTTTTCAAGTTCCATGCAGTTAACACTTGGTCTGATATCCTTTTGGCTAGTGCGCGCATGTGTCCTATCGTCTCTTGGCGGCCCCCGTTATAAAAACACTCCCCAGTTATGTGTGAGCTCATTTCTTTCACACATGCCGGTCTATGACGACCGTCATTCATTTAAGGGGATAACATCAATGAAAGCATTACGTTGGCATGCTCGCCGCGACCTCAGGATTGATGACATCGATAGCCGTGCGCCTGGCGCAGGCGAGGTGCGCATCAATGTGGCGTGGTGTGGCATCTGTGGTACCGACCTGCATGAATACAATGCGGGTCCGGTTATCATTCCAACGGAAGCCCCGCATCCACTGACCGGTGAAACTGCACCGGTCGTACTGGGCCATGAACTGTCCGGTACCATCGCTGAAGTGGGCGAAGGCGTCACGGAATGGAAAGTCGGCGATCGTGTAACGGTTGAGCCGCTGCTGTTCAACCCTGACTCTCCTTCCTCCCGTCAGGGCGACTATCACCTGTGCGAAGACGGTGGCTTGATCGGCATTTCCGGTATCGGTGGCGGTTTCGCTGAAGAGGTCACGCTGTCTGAAAAGCTGCTGCACCGTCTGCCGGATGAAGTCTCGCTGGAGCAGGGCGCGTTGGTTGAGCCGGTCGCGGTTGCCGTTCATGCCGTGCGCAGCAGTGCTTTCAGACCGGGCGATCGCGTCGCGATCTTTGGGGCCGGTGCGATCGGTCTGATGCTGGTCGAGACCCTGAAAGCCGCGGGCGCTCAGGATATTTACGTCGTCCAGCGCTCTGAAGCGCGCCGTCGCAAGGCGGAAGAAATGGGCGCGATCACGATCGACCCGTCTGCGGTTGATCCGGTCGAAAAACTGATTGAGCTGACCAACGGCGGCGTAGACGTGGCCTTTGAAGTCACCGGTGCCAGCCGTATGCTGCAGGCCAGCCTGTCCTGCACGCGCAGCCACGGTCAGACCGTTGTCGTTAGCGTATGGGAAGAACCTGCTACCGTTCAGCCGAACGTACTGCTGCTGAAAGAACGCAACGTGATGGGTGTCTTCGCTTACCGCAATGTGTTCCCGACCGTTATCTCGCTGATGAAGCGCGGCTTCTTCAAAACGGAAGATTTCGTAACGGCCAGAATTCCGCTGGCGGATGCCATTGAAGAAGGGTTCGAGCGTCTCAACACGGATAAGACCCAGATCAAAGTGCTGGTCTCCCCATCTCTGGCGTGATAGCGCTGTGATGACATGAGATGTCATCGACAATGAGAAACGCCCCGATGGCCTAATGGCTGTCGGGGCGTTTCTTATTGCTATAAGGCTCTTTTCTATTCTGAGGACCGGTTTTTAGGGAATCATGCGGCGCTGGCGCAGAGCGTAGAGCACCGCATCGACCAGCGTGGCAAGCGGCTGGCGACCGTCGAGGTGAAGCTCCGGCGCATCAGGGGCCTCGTATTCGGCATCAATGCCGGTGAAGTTGCGAATCTCTCCGGCGCGCGCTTTGCGGTAGAGGCCTTTTGGATCGCGGCGCTCGCATTCATCCAGCGGTGTGTCGACGAAGACTTCCAAAAAGCGCCCTTGGGGAAGCTTGTCGCGGGCGGCCTGCCGTTCGGCGCGGTGTGGCGAGATAAAGGCGGCCAATACGACCAGCCCTGCATCGACCATGAGCGCAGCGACTTCGCTGACACGACGGATGTTTTCTCGGCGATCGTCAGCGGTGAAGCCGAGGTCGCTGCACAGACCGTGGCGAGTGTTGTCGCCATCCAGCAGATAGGTGTTGATACGCTGCTGCTGAAGGGCCTGTTCTACGGCGCCTGCCAGGGTGGATTTCCCCGAGCCGGATAGCCCAGTGAACCACAGCACGGCCCCTTGGTGGCCCTGACGCAGCTCGCGGCTTTCGCGCGTGACGGCGTGCTGGTGCCAGACGATGTCGGGGGCGTGTTCGCTAAGGTTGGCCTTGTCCTGCCGTGACTCGGGCATGAGGGCGTTTCTCCTGACGTACGGTGCGAGGCCTTGGCCTGCACGGTGGGTACGTTGGGTGCGGTGGCACGGCAGGTATGTTGCCGTGCGGGCACCCGCCGGTCACTGGCACACGCCGAAGGGCGGTGGGTGTGCCAGCGCTTCGTTATTTTCCTTCGTTGAGCAGGTCGCGCGCATTCCAGTGCGGGAAATGACGACGAACAAGTGCATTGAGCTCCAGCTCGAAGGCACTGTACTGGGACGGTGTTCCTTGGGCGGCCTCTGTCAGCGTGTCGTGCACCATCGCGGCCCCTACCGTAACGTTGCTGATGCGGTCGATCAGAATCGCACCGCCCGTCACGCTATTGGTTGTGTACGGGTCGATCAGCAGCGGCTTGTCGAAGGCCAGGCGCACGCGCCCGATGCCGTTAAGCGGCAGAGCGTCGGCATCCACTTGGGCAAGGGTGTTGATCTCGACCTGATAGTCGATGCCGGTCACTTGGGCCTGACAGCTTTCACCGGCCACCTTGAGCAGGTAGCGCTTGCCGATTTCGAGCGGTGCTTCGGTCATCCAGACGACGTCGACGCTGGCCCCTGAAGCGGCTTCGAGCGTGTCATCCGCGGCCACGATCAGGTCTCCACGGCTGATGTCCAGCTCGTCTTTCAGGGTCACGGTGACGGCCTGACCGACCTGTGCTTCGCTTAGGTCACCGTCGAAGGTCACGATGCGGTCGATATGCGACGTGCGGCCGGACGGCAGTGCCTTGATGGCCTGTCCTGCGGTCAACGTACCGCCTGCTACGGTACCGGCATAGCCGCGGAAGTCGAGGTCAGGACGGTTGACGTACTGCACCGGGAATCGCAGTGGCATGTCGATGGCCGCCGGCGTGACCTGGATCGTTTCCAGCAGTTCCAGCAGCAAGGGGCCGGTATACCACGGTGTGTCACCCGTGCGCTCGACGATGTTGTCGCCGGTCAACGCTGACAGCGGAACGAAGCGAATATCCAGCTTGCCCGGCAGCTGTGCGGCCAGATCGAGGTAGTCGGCTCGGATCTTTTCAAAGACGTCCTGATCGTTGTCGACCAGATCCATCTTGTTGACGGTAACCACCAGATGGCGAATGCCCAGCAGCGAGACGATGAAGCTGTGGCGGCGCGTCTGGTCGAGTACCCCTTTGCGCGCGTCGATCAGTACGACGGCCAGTTCACAGGTGGAGGCACCGGTCGCCATGTTGCGGGTGTACTGCTCGTGTCCGGGCGTATCGGCGATGATGAACTTGCGTTTCTGGGTCGAGAAATAACGGTAGGCCACGTCAATGGTGATGCCTTGCTCACGTTCGGCCTGAAGGCCGGCCACCAGTAGCGCCAGATCAAGGTTTTCGCCCTGCGTGCCGTGGCGCTTGCTGGTCTGGTGCAGGCTCGACAATTGATCTTCGTAGATCTGACGTGTGTCGTGCAGCAGGCGGCCGATCAGTGTGCTCTTGCCATCGTCGACGCTACCGCAGGTCAGAAAGCGCAGCATGCCTTTGTTGCTTTGCGCTTTCAGATAGGCTTCGACGCCGCCGTATTCGGCGATTTCGCGTACGATGGCGCTGTTATCCATGCTGCTGTCGGTGTGGGCATCCTGTGCCGCAGTATGTTGAGTCATCAATCCTCTCCTGCGCGTTCCCGCCGAGCGATGGCCGGAACGGCCTGTCCTGTAAGAGTAACCGTGCGCTGTTGCAGTGCCGCTGCCGCAGATGATGATGGGCCATAAAAACGACCTGCAAGATGCCAGCGCGTGCGGCCAGTGCCGCGGGCTATCGAGTGGCGATCAGAAGTAGCCTTGGCGTTTCTTCAGCTCCATTGATCCCACCTGATCACGGTCGATCAGGCGTCCCTGACGTTCGCTGGTCGTTGCCACTAGCATCTCTTCGATGATCTCGGGCAGTGTGGTGGCCTCAGATTCGATAGCCCCCGTCAGTGGCCAGCAGCCCAGCGTACGGAAGCGCACCATCTTCTCTTCGATCTTTTCGCCCGGCTGCTGGGGGAAGCGCTCATCGTCGACCATCATCAGCATACCGTCACGTTCCACGACCGGGCGCTTGGCCGCTAGGTAGAGCGGCACAATGTCGATGTTCTCCAGCAGGATGTACTGCCAGATGTCCAGTTCTGTCCAGTTAGACAGCGGGAACACGCGGATGCTTTCCCCTTTGTTGATGCGGGCATTGTAGTTGTGCCACAGCTCGGGGCGCTGATTCTTCGGGTCCCAGCGGTGGAAGCGGTCGCGGAACGAATAGACGCGTTCCTTGGCGCGTGAACCTTCCTCATCACGGCGTGCACCGCCGAAGGCCGCATCGAAGCCGTATTTGTCGAGGGCCTGCTTCAGTCCTTCGGTCTTCATAATGTCCGTATGACGAGCGCTGCCGTGATCGAAAGGATTGATGCCCATCGCTACGCCTTCCGGGTTCTTGTGTACCAGCAGGTCGAAGCCGTAGGCCTTGGCCGTGCGGTCGCGGAACTCGTACATTTCGCGGAACTTCCAGCCGGTATCGACGTGAAGCAGCGGAAAGGGTAGGCGGCCCGGGTAGAATGCTTTGCGTGCCAGATGCAGCATCACCGATGAGTCTTTGCCGATCGAATACAGCATGACCGGGTTATCAAATTCGGCAGCGACTTCGCGGATGATGTGGATGCTTTCGGCTTCGAGCTGTTGCAGATGAGTCAATCGGTTTGTCGTCATGATGATCCTCACGCAAGGTTGACCAGAGGAACGTTCTGGAGGTCGAGTCGGTAGGGCGTTCTGAACCACGCCAGTTCATCGTGAAGCGTCACGACTTCGCCGATCACCAGCAGGGCGGGGCGTTCGGCTTCGGCAGCAAGCGCTGCCAGTTGATCGAGGCGGCCAAGCCGCACTTTCTGGTCGGCACGGGTCGCGTTGCTGATGACGGCCACGGGCGTGCTGGCATGGCGGCCGTGGCGAATCAGCTGGGCCGATATTTCAGCCGCTTTGACCGTGCCCATGTAGATCGCTAGCGTTTGGTGGTGGCGCGCAAGGTCCTGCCAGTCAGGCGCATCATTACTGTCGCAGCGATGACCAGTCATAAACATCACGTTCTGAGCATGTTCGCGGTGTGTCAGCGGGATGCCGGCATAGGTCGTAGCGGCCGAGGCTGCAGTGATTCCGGGCACCACCTGGTAGGGAATGCCAGCAGCGCGAATGGCCTGCATCTCTTCACCACCGCGGCCGAAAATCAGTGGGTCGCCGCCTTTCAGGCGTACCACACGCTGCCCCTTACGGGCCAGACGGACGATCAGCTGGTTGATTTCATCCTGCGGCATACTGTGGCAACCGGCCCGCTTGCCGGTGCAGATGCGCTGGGCATCGCGGCGCACCAGTTCCAGCACGTCAGCGCTGACCAACTGATCAAACAGCACCACGTCGGCTTGTTGAAGTTCTTGGAGCCCACGCAATGTCAGAAGACCAGCATCGCCGGGCCCGGCACCGACCAGAATGACTTCACCCTGCGGCGCCTCTACGGCGGCGGGGCTGGACAGAGCATGTTCGAGCAGGCTCTCGGCATGTGCGTCTTCGCCCTGCGCTACGGCAGAGGCAAAATCCCCCTTGAAGGCTTTTTCCCAGAAACGGCGGCGGTCACTCATACGACTGAAACGCTGTTTGACGCGGTCGCGCCAGCGGCTGGCAATTTCCGCCATCGGGCCGAGGTGCATCGGCAGCAGCGATTCCAGGCGTTCTCGCAGCGTACGCAGCAGCACGGGGGCCTTACCTGCCGACGAGATGGCAATAGTGATGGGATCGCGGTCGATGATGGCGGGTACGATGAAACTGCAGTGCTGCGGGGCGTCAACGACATTGACCAGCCGGTGGCGCGCGTCAGCGGCCTCTTTGACGGTCTGGTTGAGTGCATGGTCGTTAGTAGCGGCGATCACGAGAAACACGTCATCAATCAGTTCGGGAGAGAAGTCGTGTGCGATCCAACGCAGCTCGCTGCGCGTTGCGTGTGCCTGCATCTCATCGCTGAGCGTATGCGCGACGACCAGAATGTCGGCCTTGGCCTTGAGCAGCAGCGTGACCTTGCGTGCGGCGACATCGCCACCGCCCACGATCAGCACGGGGCGTCCGTCAAGGTCAGCAAAAAGAGGGAAGTGCGCCATGTGCTGTCTTTCCTGATGACGTGGCCCGCTGACAGTGGGCCAAAAGAATGAAATCCGGGACTAGCGGTTGCCGTCGTCTTCGTGCAGGCCGCACTCGCGCTTGAGGCCAAAGAAGCGGGTCTGCTCCTCGCTCATGCCCGGTTCCCATTTTTGGGTAGTGTGCGTGTCACCTACGGAGAAATAGCCTTCTTCCCATAGCGGGTGATAGGGCAGATCGAAGGCTTCCAGGTAGTAGTGCACGTCCTTGTTGGTCCAGTCGATGATGGGCAGCACCTTGAAGACGCCGCGCTGGATCGACAGGATCGGAAGCTGGGCACGGCTGCTGGACTGGTCGTGGCGCAGCCCGGCAAACCATGTACTGGCATTGAGTTCATCCAGCGCGCGGTTTAGCGGCTCGACTTTGTTGAGGTGGTTGTAGCGTTCAATTCCTTCGACACCGCCCTCCCATAGCTTTCCGTAGCGCGCTTCCTGCCAGGCAGCGGATAGCGTCGCACGGTACACCTTAAGGTTGAGGTGAAGGCGCTCGGTCAGCTGGTCGATGAAACGGTAGGTTTCAGGGAACAGATAGCCTGTATCCGTCAGGATGACGGGAGCGTCCGGGCGTTGCTGAGTGACCAGATGCAGCATCACCGCTGACTGGATGCCGAAGCTTGAGGTCAGCACCTGCGTTTCGGGAAGGTGTTCGAGTGCCCATGCTACACGGCCCTTGGCATCCAGCGTCGCCAGATGGCGGTTGGCATCGGCCAGCGCCTCGGTCTGTGCTTCACGTGGCTCAGCGCTCAGCGCGGCAAGATCAGAAGAAGTGAATGTCGTCATAAGGTCTCCTGCGCGATCATCACGGGCATCGACAATAAGGGTGAATACCGCCCGATGGACGGCATCGAACATCAGTGGAGGAGCCGCCAGCGCTGGCAGCTCCTCGGTGGCCATTAGCCGTTGCTGACTTTCTCATCGACATGGAAATCGACGGCGGCATCTTGTACCGGTACGACAATGCCCGCACGGACGACGAAGTCGCCGAAGCCTTCATTGGGCTGACGCTCGGTGGCCCAGCGTCCGATCAGCTGGTCCAGTTCAGCGAGAATTTCCGGTGTCTGGACGTTCTCGCGGTAGAGGCGAGGAATGCGGCTGCCGATGCGGTTGCCACCGATATGCAGGTTGTAACGTCCCGGAGCCTTGCCGACCAGTCCGACTTCGGCGAGCACAGCTCGGCCGCAGTTGTTAGGGCACCCTGTGATGCGCGTGACGATGTATTCGTCGCTGACGCCGTGTTTCTTCATCAGTGCATCTACATCATCAATGAACTGCGGTAGGTAGCGCTCGGCTTCGGCCATGGCCAGCGGGCAGGTCGGGAACGAGACACAGGACATAGCATTGAGGCGCAGCGGTGTCACATCGCGCATCAGGCCGTAGTCGCGTGCGATGCGCTCGATCGTTGCCTTTTCTTCTTCCGGCACGCCTGCCACGATCAGGTTCTGGTTCGCGGTCAGACGGAAGTCGCCCTTGTGCACTTTGGCGATTTCAGCCACGCCCGTTTTGATCGGTAGCCCAGGGTGGTCGATCAAGCGGCCGCTTTCGATGAACAGCGTTAGGTGCCACTTATTGTCGATGCCCTTGACCCACCCGAAGCGATCGCCGCGTTCGGTGAATGTATATGGGCGGATGGGCTCGAAGGTGATGCCCGCACGGCGTTCCACTTCGGCGCGGAAGCGGTCAACGCCCACACGGTTGAGGGTGTACTTGCTGCGTGCATGGCGGCGATTGGTGCGGTCACCCCAGTCGCGCTGTGTGGTCACGACGGCTTCGGCCACTTTGATCGCATGCTCGGCAGGCAGGTAACCCACTTCGAGTGCCAAGCTCGGGAACGTGGACGTGTCGCCGTGGGTATAGGCCAGACCGCCTCCCAGCAGCAGGTTGAAGCCCACCAGATGACCATTTTCAGCAATCGCGACAAAGTTCATGTCGTTGGCGTGCAGGTCGACATCGTTGAGCGGCGGAATGACCACGGTCGTCTTGAACTTGCGTGGCAGATAGGTTGGGCCGAGGATCGGTTCTTCGTCGGTCGTCGCGACCTTTTCTTTGTCGAGCCAGATTTCGGCATAGGCGCGGGTCTTTGGCAGCAGGTGCTCGGAGATGCGCGCCGCCAATGTATAGGCTTCGGCGTGCAGTTCGGACTCAATCGGGTTCGACGTGCACATCACGTTGCGGTTGACGTCATTGGCCGTGGCGATCGAATCCAGCCCCATCTCGTGCAGCATCTGATGAACCGACTTCAAATCACCTTTCAGGATGCCGTGAAACTGGAACGTCTGACGGTTGGTCAGACGAATGCTGCCGTAGAGCGTCTTGGCGCTGGCGTATTCGTCAATCTTCAGCCAATGCTGTGGCGAGATAATGCCCCCCGGCAGACGGCAGCGGATCATCATGGCGTAGCGCGGCTCAAGCTTTTCTTCTTCGCGCTCGCGGCGAATATCGCGGTCATCCTGCTGATACATGCCGTGGAAGCGGATCAGCATGAAGTTGTCGCCGCGGAAGCCGCCAGTCAGGCCGTCCTTGAGATCGTCGGCAATGGTGCCACGCAGGAAGTTGCTTTCCCGCTTCATCCGTTCGGCATCGGACAGCGGTGCATCGACGATCAGCGGACCTTCGTAACGTTTGCTCATCAGTAGACGTCCCTCTGGTAACGGCGCTCGGAGCGAAGCGTCGTCAGGTAATCATCGGCGTCCTCGGCAGAGAGGCCGCCATGCTGTTGGATGATTTCAAGCAGCGCGCCATCCACATCGCGGGCCATCCGCGAAGCGTCGCCACAGACATACAGGTGTGCGCCATCCTGTAGCCACTGCCAGACATCGGCTCCCTGTTCGCGCAGTTTGTCCTGCACATAGACCTTCTGGGCTTGATCGCGCGACCATGCCAGATCAATGCGGTTGAGCACGCCATCCTTGACGTATTGCTGCCATTCCACCTGATACAGGAAGTCTTCCAGAAAATGCGGGTTGCCGAAAAATAGCCAGTTGGGTCCGCTGGCATTGTCTGCGGCACGCTGCTGGATGAAGGCGCGGAACGGCGCGATGCCCGTGCCCGGGCCAATCATGATGACCGGTGTGGCCGGGTCTTCCGGCAGGCGGAAATTATCATTGTGTTCGATGAACACGCGTACCTTGTCATCTTCCGTCAGGCGGCTGAGGTAGCCGGAAGCACCGCCACGGCGTTCGTGGTCGTCGATGAAATAGCGGACGACCCCGACCGTGATGTGGACGTCATCGTCGGCTTCGGCCTGAGAGGATGAGATAGAGTACAGGCGCGGTGCCAGCGGGCGCAGCCAACTGACCAGCGTTGCTGCATCAATGGGGTGAGACAGCGGATGTTGGCGGAGCATATCAATAGGAGAGGTTGAGTCGGCATACGCCTGCAACGCCGGACGTCCTTCGCGTACCCGTGCTGCCAGCTCATCATTGCCGGCAACGCTGGCATAACGTTCCATCAAGCGTGTGCTATTGACGGTCAGTTCGAATTGGCGCAGCAGCGCTTCACGCAGCGGCAGTGTTTGATCCTGAACGCTGACCAGTTCTTCGCCGGAAAGCGCTGTGACGGACAGCCATTCATCGACCAGCGCAGGGTCGTTTTCGTACCACACACCGAGCGCATCGCCGGGAGCATAGGTCAGGCCCGAGCCGCTCAGGTCGATTTCGATATGGCGGACATCGCGGTCGGAGCCGCGCCCAGTAATCTTTTGGTTGACCAGAATGGAAGCGTCGAACGGCGTGTCGCGGTGCCAAGCGGAGGCGACAAGCGGCACCGCTGACGATGCCGTCGTGGTTACCGATGCAGTGCCTGTGCTGCTTGCGACCTGTTGCTTGAGTACGTCCAGTACCTGCCCGCGCCATTCACGTGCGATGTCATCGTAGTCCACGTCGGCATCCACGCGCGGCAGCAGGCGAGAAGCGCCGAGCGCTTCAAGGCGCTGGTCGAGGTCCTTGCCCGCCTGACAGAAATGCGTGTAGGTGCTGTCGCCCAGCCCCAGCACTGCAAAGTGCAGCTGATCGAGAGAGGGAGCTTTCTTAGAGGCGAGGAACTTAAAGAAGGCAAAGGCTTCTTCCGGCGGTTCGCCTTCACCCTGTGTCGATGTGACGACGATGACATACTGCTCGTTTGCCAGTGCCTTGGGTTTGTACTCGTTGACGGGGGTATGCGTCACCGTCAGGCCCGCACTGCTGAGCTCGTCGTGCAGCTGCTGCGCCACATGGCGTGCATTGCCGGTCTGAGACGCTGACAGTAGGGTGATCGTGACGGGCGCAGCGGTGGCCGGCACCGTGCTGACGGGTTCGCCCTGGCTCTGGGTCGATAGCGGCGTCTGGCCAGACTGACTGACCCCCCACAGATATCCCGAGAGCCAGACCTTCGACTGATCGTTTAGACCGTCGATGATGTCATGCAGCGCCTTGAGCTGCTGTTCGTTCAGAGGTGAAATTGGCATCAATATGCACCCTTCATGAGTGGCGACGGCGCAGGCATAGTGCGGTGCGACAGGAAATTGAAGTGACTTTTCTGCAGTGTGATAACAGTGTCAGTAAATTGCCTATGCGCCGTCAAAGAATGATTGCTTATATGGATAGTTACAATCATTGGACATGTATAGATCGTCCGAGCATATGCTCCTTACGCCCAGCACCATCAATAAGAAGTAACGGTACGATACGCCTGAGCAAAAACAATGGGAAGTGCATGGCATCACATAAGGTAACTGCCGCCATGGCGCGGTTGGCAGCCTTTCTCCTACCCGTACTAATGGACATAGTGATAAGGGTTATGCCCTGCGCAGAGCGCTACAGTTCTCTGATAGACGCACTGTCTTATCGTCATGAATGTGGCTGTTTATTTGTAGTGAAAGAATATTGTGATGATAGGTTTATTCATATTTATACTATATTTTACGTATGGCTGTGCGAAGTGGCGTAATTATTATAAATGGGTTGTTGAGTAGTGGTCTTTATATATAGGTGGCCTATGCAGTGATCTAGAATGTATGCCGTGTCGATGGTGTCATCACGGTACTGAAATGGGAAAAGGCGACGCTGAAGGGGGACGCCTGCGGCGCTGCTTCTCGCGCTGGAAGGCTCGGCGATATCAACCATCGTGGTCTGCATTATCGTCAGTATGGCGTCACGCAGCGTTGGTTGTAAGTGTGCTGAAGGGGGGGCTTTCTATAGCGGGAGCGTCATGAAATAGCGGGTAGGAAAATCCTAGGCTCGCTATAAATACCCACTCTCTTGGGGGGGTAATTATCGTGACGGTACGTTGAAAAGGAAGCCTAATTATAAGGCCGCGAAGATAGACGCTTCGGCGTATCGGATCATCCGCCTTGCTTGCAATGTGATGTGGTCGTTGAGGCTACGGTATCGTGCCGTATTGGCCGATGAATCTGCTTGATATAGCGCCGATGTTGCGGTGTGGGTGCAGTGATATGGCAGATGTTTTGCGCTGTGTGATTAGACCGTTACGCTCGTGGTGCTCCAACATCGTGGCGGGGCATTAGTGTGCAATGGCATGATAGTGCTGCATGCCACGATGAGATTCGATACGGGCGTGCAGATATAGGCACGATGTGGCATGAGAAAGGCTTTGACGCTAATCGGTACCGCTACAGAGCGTCGCCAATGTTGAAAGGGACGGTTGGTGGGCGGCCTGGGTTTTTGGGTTTGATCGCGTAGTTGGGCCGAGTGATACACAAGGCTGTCAGGCGTGCCAAATGTCCACGGTTGTCCCGTGGTGCGCTGTGCACACGGTGACGTGGATCGTGGTCCTGTGCCAGATCCGTTAAGTTTGATTTACAGCACGTTGCCTGCACATTAGGGTCTCATTAGGCTTGCATGGCCTATCCGCTCTATGGGCAGGGGAGTGCACTATGCTGGTAGGACACAGCGGTGAGCGCTGTGTCGCCAACGATAATGATATGACCGCTAAGCAGGAGAGTCTTACTGTGGAAAATACGCTTCAGGTGCCCGGCTGGGTCTGGGGTGTCACGTTATTGGTGACGCTGGGCTTGTTTGTCTTCGATTTCGTGGCGCACGTGCGTAAACCTCATGCCCCCACCCTGAAGGAGTCAGCCGTCTGGTCGGCCTTCTTCATCGCGTTGGCCATTCTGTTCGGGATCGGGCTGACGTGGCTGACCGGACCGACGCACGGTGGTGAATTCTTCGCGGGGTTTGTGACCGAGAAGAGTCTGTCCGTCGACAACCTATTCGTCTTCGCCCTGATTATGGCCAAGTTCTCGATTCCTCCGCGCTTCCAGCAGAAGGCGCTGCTGATCGGGGTCGGAATGGCGCTGGTGATGCGTGGTGGTCTGATTGCATTGGGTGCGGCAGCGCTTGAACGCTACAGCTGGCTGTTCTATCTGTTCGGTCTGTTCCTGCTATACAGCGCCGTCAAGCTGATCATTGAGCACTTCGCACATAACGATGACAGTGAAGAGATGCCGAAGATCCTCGTATGGCTGCAGCGTTGGCTGCCGATTAGCGACAAAGTGGACAGCCCGCACTTGCTGGAGCATCAGACCGATGCGCAAGGGCGTCGGCGCTGGGTCGCGACCCCGATCATGGCGGTGGTGATCGCGCTGGGCATCACCGACCTGCTGTTTGCTTTCGACTCCATACCGGCTATCTATGGTCTGACGTCGTCGGCCTATATCGTGTTCACGGCCAACGCCTTCGCTTTGCTGGGGCTGATTCAGTTGTACTTCCTGCTGCACGGCCTGATGTCGAAGCTGACCTATCTGGGCGTAGGGCTGTCATGCCTGCTGGCCTTCATCGGCGTCAAACTGGTACTGCATGCTTTGCACCAGAACACACTGCCGTTCATTAATGACGGCCAGCCGTTGCATGGTGTACCCGATATCGGTACCGGCCTATCACTGTCGATCATCGGTGTGATTCTGGGGATCACCGTGATTGCTAGCCTGATTAAAGGGCGCCAGCAAGCGTAACGCCATCGCGTTCGAGCCGCTTGCCTTATGCCAGCGGCACAGGCTGTCACGCGAACGTCGAAAAGGCCGGTGCTTTGCATCGGCCTTCTAATTTGTATCGGTCTTCTCACTAAAGCTAAGTAGTCCCCCCCGTCCCCAAGGCGTCACGGTGAATGATAAGGATGCCTGTTCAGGGAACGGTGTCATTCCGTCGTGAGGGGCCGTGTCAGCGCAGACTTTCGATGGGCAGGTTAGCCATTGCTGGCTCTTGCTTCGATCAGACCGTTCCTTCCTGTGTGGCATAACGGATCTCCGTGATCAGCCACGTCCGAGGGCCTTCCGGGGTCTGCACGTTCACCTCGTCATCCAGTGTCTTGCCCAGCAGTGCGCGCGACAGTGGCGCGTCAATGCTAATCCAGTGCCGCTTGTTATCCGTCTCATCTGGCCCCACTATACGAATATTCAGTTCCTCTCCTGTATCGCTGTCGAGGTCTTCGAGTGTTACCCATGCACTGAAGAAGACGCGGTCACGCTGGGCGGGTAGCCGATCGACCACCTTTAGCGCATCAAGGCGCTTGCTTAGGTAGCGAATGCGGCTCAGCGTGCGGTTCAGCTCTCGTTTGTTATAGGTGTAATCCGCGTTTTCGCTGCGGTCGCCCTGTGCGGCGGCTTCGGCCACTTTCTGTGATATCAGCGGGCGGCGCTCGTAGCGCAAGTGCTCATAGAGCGAGCGCATGCGTTGAAAGCCTTCCGGCGTGATCAGATCCGTTTTGTGCTCCTGGCGAGGGTCCTTGGCGGGATCGCGCCAGCGGGTCATATTGCGGCCTTTCATGGTGAGCTTCCTTGTCTGTCTCCGTCTGTTTCGGGCATGTCCCTGTTCCGGAGCCTGTCAAAATAGCAAAAGACGATCGGTGCGAGGAAGCACAGGCGTGCACGCAGGGGCATTGAATTCATCGACGGGCGCGGGCATGTTAGGCCTTCGTTATCGGGTCCACGCTAGCGGCCTGTCGCAGAGGGGCGCCGTCTTTTGCCCATGTTATTGGATAAGGCTCGATGAAGAGCCTGTAGGGAGAAGTTTCATGAGTACGGAATCCTCATCGGACGCACGTCTTGATGTGACCTACGGCGTCGATGACTATCAGGATCAAGGTGGAGAAACGCTCTACAAAGGCTTCTTCACCTTCGAGCGGCGTCACTATCGCTATCGTCGCTTTGACGGCGGCTGGAGCGATACCGTTGACCGCGAGGTCCATGTTCGCCCCGATGCCGTAGGCGTGCTGCTGTATGACCCTAAGCGCGATGTTGTGGTGTTAGTCGAACAGATTCGTGCCGGGATCGTGGCGCGGCTTGCGCACGGTCAGAGCGCTCATTCACCGTGGCTGCTCGAACCGGTAGCAGGGCTTATTGACCGCGATGAAACGCCGGAAGAAGTCGCGCGCCGCGAAGCGGAAGAAGAAGCCAACTGTAAAGTCACCGAGCTGATTCCACTGTACCGCTACTACACCAGTCCTGGGGCGTCCTGCGAGCAGTTCTACCTGTTCTGTGCGCTGGTCGACAGCGCGCCGCTGGGTGGCATCCATGGGCTGGAAGAAGAGAACGAAGATATCCGTGTCCGCACCTTCTCTTTCACTGACATCAGCGAGATGATGAAGAACGGCCGGATCGACAATGCCATGGCCTTGATCAGCTTGCAGTGGTTGGCCGCCGAGCGGTCGAGTCTGCGAGCCAGGAGTTGATATGACACGACGCGCCTATACCACCGACCTTCGCAGCCTACAGAAGGAATGCGCGAGCAATTTCTTCCGGCTGGAGCGTCTGTTGGGCGATCATGAGGCGGGCGATGAGCAGGTGATCGCCCTCGCCGACGAGTATCGTCACTTCGGGCTGCTTCATGTGGAGGTGCTCGAACGCGCGCCCTATACCACCATGCTGCGCATCACGCAGCGTGGTGTGCTTGATCATCTGATGGAAGTGCCGTGCATGCGCGTGCACATGTACCACGATGTCAGTCTTGCCGAAGTGACGGATTTTCAGCGTCAGCGCCATTTCCAAGGGCGTTACCGCTATCCCAACCCCTATATGCATCAGCCTGACGAAAAGCTGCAGCTCAACCGATTCCTTGGGGAATGGCTGACGCATGCGCTTGAGCACGGCATGGTGGTGGAAGCGCCATCGCTAGGATAGGATGAGCCCTTCATCGCTAACTGCCCGTTAGGTCACTTCTTTTTGAGTGAAGCATCAGGCGGCATGCCATTGCGGCATGCGGTCACGCTACGGCTGTTGCCTTTGTGCACAGCGGTAGCATCAGAAACACCTTCAGGAGGGTATTCATGCGCATAGTGCAGCTGTCCGACATACATCTGCTGGCAGATACAGAAGGTCAGGTAAGAGGTCATTATCCGGACTGGCACGCACAGGTCGTACTGGGCAAGGTGCCCGAGTATGCCCCTGACCACATCGTGGTCGTGGGCGATATCAGCGACGATGGTTCCGAAGCGTCATACGAACGCGCAAAACGGTACCTCGATGGTTGTGGCGTGCCTTGGAGCTGGTTGCCCGGCAACCACGATGCCGAACCGCCCATGTCGACGTTTGCGCCGATGGCGGCGGCCGTCGATCTAGGGCCGGTCGAGCTGCTGCAGCTGGATAGCCATATCAATGATGAAGGGCATGAAGAAGGTCATCTGGGAGAAGATCAGCTGCAGTGGCTGGACGAGCGTCTGCGCGTTACGACGCGCCCAGTGATCGTGGCGCTGCATCACCCGCCATTGCTGCTGCCGTCGCGCTGGATGAACGACATCGCGCTGGAAGATCGCGATTCGCTGTGGGAAATCCTCGACGATTACCCGCATGTGCGCGGTGTGCTGGCTGGCCATATCCACTATCCGCTGGACGAAGAGCGTGATGGCGTGCGCGTACTGACCGCGCCAGCCGTTATCGACCAGTTCACGCCGGGAAGCGATGTCTTCGAAGTGGATGAACAGGCGTTGCCGGGGTTCCGCATCATCGACGTCAGCGATGCCACCGGTGAAATCGAACATACGGAAGTAGTACGCGTCAGCATCCCTGACCGTGACAGCGGCGATGCCTCAGCAGCAGTGGCATCAAGCGAAAATGAACAAGAGGATACGGCTCGCGGCATCGCGGAGGGCGATGCGCAGGCATGATCTGACGATGATGCCTTGTCCCCACCCACGGCCTGCGTGAGAACGTGTACACCGGGTGGTGAGGGCAGAAGACAAGTGGGGCGTATCGAGCGGCCTGTCGAATCGAACTGTACCGTGCGCATTGCGCAGTGAGTCAGCCGGTTCGGCAGGCCGTCTGCGTTATGGTCACCGCGCTACTGGCGGTCATACCCATTAGCTTTGCCCCAGCTGTTGAAAGGCGTTTATGGGCAGCGCAGCAGGGGGTTACTGTGCTATTGTTCCTGCGACAAGCCACCGCATGGGGCGCATATGTCGCACCCCTTGGGGATGCACACGCTGCCCTCAGCGTTCTAATGTAGGCGCCAGATCAACGAGCAGGTCGTTGGGCAACGATGACGGCACGACGGGGGGCGGGATAGCCTTCCACCGTCAGGCTAGCATCGTCGGGATCAAGGAAGTCGCTGAGCGACTGGAACGTCATCCAGTCAGTGTGACGCTGCTCTTCCGATGTGGTCAGTGCTTCGTCGACGACGCGCGCATTTTCGAAACCACAGCGGGACAGCCAGTGGCACAGCGCCTGTGTCGACGGCAAGAAGTAGACGTTAGGCATCTGCGCGTAGCGTTCGCCAGGCATTAGCACAGTATGTTCATCGCCTTCCACGACCAGGGTTTCCAGCACCAGTTCGCCGCCCGGGCGCAGTGCAGCAAACAGCTGCATCAGATGGCCCAACGGGTCACGGCGGTGGTAGAACACCCCCATCGAAAAGACGGTGTCGAACCAGCTCAGCTGTTCGGGCACGTCTTCGATGCCGACGGGCAGCAGGTGAACGCGATTGCCCTGCGGGTGGTCGCCGATGAAATGGCGCACGGCTTGAAACTGGTAGAAGAAACGTGGCGAAGGGTCGATAACCAGTACGAACGAGGCACCTTCTCCTGCCATGCGCCAGCCGTGATAGCCGTTGCCACCGCCCACGTCGAGCACTCGGCGTCCGGCCAGCGGGCTGATGTGCGGTTGAACGCGCTGCCATTTGAGATCCGAGCGCCACTCGGTGTCGATGTTTGTGCCGCACAGTGAATATGGCCCTTTGCGCCACGGCATCAGCGAGCGCAGCAGACTGTGTGCTCGCGCCTGATCGCCGGGTGGCAATTCGGCCTCGACGGTGACCGCATCGCGGTCGAGAGCGACCGTATGCGAGGCGGGAATGGACGGTAGCTTGGCGACCGCGCTTTCCCAGCCGGGCAGGTCACCGTGGCGCTTGCGATCGAGTCCATCGGCCAGTTGCTGGGGCAGATGCGCCAGCCAGTCTACGAGGCCATGCTCGACGAAGGCGTTATAGAGCGCCTGGTGGGAGAGGGGTAAGATGGTGTGGGGCATGCTTATTCCTTGAATGCGATCAGCGAAGCGAAATTCAGGTACTGGAACCAGGTGAAGTGGCGAACGAAGCCTGCTTCTGCCAAGCGAGCATGGTGGGCCGACAGCGTGTCCGTCCGCATGACGTCTTCCAGCGCCGTTCGTTTTTGACTGATTTCGAGATCGGAATAGCCATTGGCACGTTTGAAGTCATGGTGAAGGGCATACAGGATGCGTTCCGCCTCAGGATCATCACAGGTGATCTTCTCGGAAAGAATCAGTATTCCCCCCGGCTTGAGGGCGTGATGCAGTCGCGATATCACGTGCAGTCGCTGCTCTGGCGGCAAAAACTGCAGCGTGAAGTTGATGATGATCATGTCCGACGGCTTCAGTTCAAGCGTGCAGATATCGCCCTCGATCAACCGTATGCGTTCGAAGGCCTCGACCGGCAGATGGGTTTCGAGATGCTGCCGGGCCTGAGCGATCATGGCCGGCGAGAGATCGACGGCGGTGATGTCCGGTACGCGACCTTCGAGCTGCTGGCACAGCGCCAGCGTTGCTGCACCGTGGGAGCAGCCCAGATCGTAGACATGAGCCTGTTCGGGCAGATAGCGGCGTGCCATCACGCCCACCATGGCGGTGATCTGACCGTAGCCGGGTACCGACCGGCTGATCATGTCAGGAAAACAGGCCGCGACCCTTTCGTCGAACGAAAAGCGCGCGATAGCGTCCTGGGGTGTGGCAAAAAGCGAGTCGTGGGGCATGTCTTTATCCATCGACATAGGACGTCGCGACGCAGTACGCCAGCAATGGCGTCCGCCTGAAGTCAGGCAGTCCGACGACCTCTGGAACATGGGAACAGGGCAATTGCCGTGGGGTGCCACGGGGATTGCCGGGTCGTGCTCCTTGGAGCATGGCTGTGCATTCTACCCTGCAGGACAGCGCGGGGACACAGACAGCCGGAGTCCTTTCCGGTAGCGATATATCAATTCTGGTTCTTGGAGAGTCAATTTATGTCGATCACCCAAACATCCGCATGGCAAGCGCTCAAAGACCACGCAGAGCACGGTATGCGCGATGTGCACATCAAATCCCTGTTTGCCGAAGGTGCACGTTTCAACGACTTCTCCCGTGAAGGCGCAGGCCTGCTGCTGGACTTCTCCAAGCAGCGCGTGAGCAAGGAAACCGTCGAACTGCTGCTGGCGCTGGCGCGTGAAGCCGGTGTTGAACAGGCTATCGCTCAACTGATGCGCGGTGATCGCATCAACACGACCGAAGATCGCTCGGCGCTGCATACCGCGCTGCGTCTGCCGGCCGATGACGAACTGCAGGTTGGCGATCAGAACGTCGTGGCTGACGTTCACGCTGCTCTGGCGGACATGGAACGACTGGTCAAATCACTGCACAACGGTGAATGGAAAGGCGTGACCGGCAAGCAGATCACCGACGTGGTCAACTTGGGCGTCGGTGGTTCCGACCTCGGTCCGTTGATGGTGTCTACCGCGCTGGAAGGTTTCGAACCGGCTGGCGTCAAACACATCAACATCCACTTCGCGTCTACCATCGACGGTACTCAGCTGGCCGATATTCTGCCGACGCTGAATCCGGAAACGACGCTGTTCGTCTACTCCTCCAAATCTTTCGGTACCATCGACACCAAAGCCAACGCGGATACTGCACTGGTATGGCTGGGCGAAGGCACGGGCAAAACCGAAAAAGAAATCAAGGCTCAGCACTTCATCGGTGTGTCTACTCAGACAGCCAAAATGGATGAATGGGGCTTTGCTCCGGCTCACCAGCTCAAGTTCTGGGACTGGGTCGGCGGTCGTTACTCCCTGTGGAGCGCCATCGGTTTCGCCATCGCACTGAAGATCGGCATGGACAACTTCCGTCGTCTGCTGTCCGGTGCGCATGCGATGGATGAGCACTTCCGCCATACGCCGCTCGAAAACAACCTGCCGGTGCTGTTCGGTCTGCTGGGCATCTGGAACACCGACTTCCTCGATATCCGCTCTCTGGCCGTACTGCCGTACGATGGCCGTCTGCGCTATCTGCCGGGCTATTTCCAGCAGCTCGAAATGGAATCCAACGGTAAATCCGTCACTAACGACGGCAAGATCGTTGACTACTCTACTTGCCCGGTACTGTGGGGCGAAGTGGGCCCGAACGGCCAGCATGCGTTCTACCAGCTGCTGCACCAAGGCACGCAGTCGGTCGCCTGTGACTTCATCGCGCCGATCAATCGCTACGATGAAATCGAAGACGAAGGCCTGCGCGAAAGCTTCAAGACTCAGCACCGTCTGGCGCTGGCCAACTGCTTCGCACAGTCCCGCGTACTGATGCTGGGCAACGACGCGATCCGCGATCAGGGCGAAACGCCGTACTACAAACGCTATGCCGGTAACCAGCCGTCCAGCACCATTCTGGTCGATCGCATCGCACCGGAAACACTGGGCGCATTGATTGCGCTGTACGAACACAAGGTTTTCGTTCAGGGCATCATCTGGAACATCAACTCCTTCGACCAGTGGGGCGTTGAGCTCGGCAAGAAAATCGCGCTCGAAGCTGACGGCATTCTGGCCAGCGGCAAAGGTGCCGACTCCCTGGACGATTCCAGCAATCATCTCATTCAGAAAGTACTGGCCGGTCAGACAGCTCGCTGATCTCGCCATGCCGTATGCGTTGCCAGAAATACTGTATATATATACATATTCCGCTGCGTAGGGTATGATAGCTGCCATTATTGGCGGTGACTCCAGGCGCACTTCCTTAGCGGGGAGTGCGCCTGTGTCGTGACGGCAACGTCCACCATGCATCATGAGCGAGAAGCACTATGTCCGTTAAAAGCGTGCTGTTTCTGCACGGCTTCAACAGCCATCCCCGTACCTTCAAAGCGCTCGTGACCCAGGAAGCCTGTCGTGAACTGGCTCATCCGCCCGAATTCTCTGCGCCCGTGCTGTCCAGTTCGCCTATGCAGGCACTGGCACAGGCCGAAGCCGCGCTGCGCGCACTGACACCTCCCACGCTGGTGATCGGCAGCTCTTTGGGCGGTTTTCTTGCACTCTGCCTAGCAGAACGGCATCCTCTGTCAGCCATTGTCCTTTTAAATCCGGCACTTGACCCGCTTCGCTTCGTGCAGTCGCATATGGGCGAGCGCTTCGACAACCCGGTCACCGGCGAGCAGATTAAGATCACTCCGGCCATGCAGCAGGAGCTACACGCGCTGTCACTGAAGCCTCCGCGACACCCTGAGCGCATCATGGCGCTGCTGGGCGGACGCGATGAGGTCATTGACCATCGGCATACGCGTCAGTGGTTGGCGAACTGCACCCTGATGGATTGTCCTGACGACGATCATGCGTTGCTTTCCTATCCTGAATACGTAGCCCGCGTGCTGGCGTACGGTGGATTGAACGTGGCATCCGTCGCTGCGGTGTGAACCCTTGCGCGTCCCGCGTGTCAGCCAGAGTGGCGTTATGGCTTTTCTGCATCCCGATTTCTGTCGATGTTCGCCGTTGCGGGCATCTTGTATCTTTCGAATCAGCTGTGAATCCACCTGACCCATGAGCCAATACAGTGCCAGTTCCATCGAGGTGCTTTCAGGTCTAGAGCCGGTGCGCAAGCGCCCGGGCATGTATACCGACACCTCGCGCCCCAACCATCTCGTTCAGGAAGTCGTCGATAACAGCGTGGATGAAGCGCTGGCGGGCTACGCCCACGACATCACCGTGCGCCTGCTGCCTGATGGCGCTATCGAGGTTACCGATGACGGTCGCGGTATGCCGACCGACATTCACCCCGAGCACGGTGTCAGCGGCATTGAGTTGATCCTGACCCGCCTACATGCGGGGGGCAAGTTCTCCAACGACAACTACCGTTTCTCCGGTGGTCTGCACGGCGTCGGGGTCTCGGTCGTCAATGCGCTGTCCGAGCGGCTTGAGGTCGAAGTGTGTCGCGGCGGCAAGCGCTTTGCCATCGCCTTTGCTAAGGGCGAGTGCATCGAGCCGCTGCGCGAGATCGGCACCTGTCCGAAGAAGCGCACCGGTACCGTGGTGCGTTTCTGGCCCGAAGCCGCTTATTTCGATTCACCCAAGGTTTCCGTTTCCCGTCTGCGCCACTTGCTGCGCGCCAAGGCCGTGCTGTGCCCGGGGCTGAAGGTCACATTGGAAGATACCAGCGGTGCCACGGATGTCTGGCAGTTTGCCGATGGCCTGAAGGACTATATGGCACAGGCACTGGACGGCTACGAGCTACTGCCGCCCACGCCGTTTATGGGGCACACCGAAGATGACGAGCATCACGTTGATTGGGCCGTGCAGTGGCTGCCGGAAGGCGGTGAGGCGCTTCAGGAGTCCTACGTCAACCTGATTCCTACTCCGCAGGGAGGAACGCATGTCAATGGTCTGCGCAGCGGACTGCTGGATGCGCTGAAGGAATTTTGTGAATACCGTAGCCTGCTGCCCAAGGGCATCAAGCTGACCGGTGACGATCTGTGGGAACGGGTCGCGTTCGTGCTGTCGGTTAAGATGAACGACCCGCAGTTCGCGGGGCAGACCAAGGAGCGCTTGTCGTCACGGGGCGTTGCTAATGCGGTGTCTACGGGCGTGAAGGATGCCTTTTCGCTGTGGTTGAACACGCATACCGCTGAAGCCGAGGCGCTTGCCGAGTTGGTGATCAACGCGGCGCAGAAACGTCTTCGGGCATCAAAGAAGGTCGCGCGTAAAAAAGTCACTCAGGGGCCGGCGCTGCCCGGCAAGTTGGCCGACTGCTCCAGTCAAGATCCCGCTCAGTGCGAGCTGTTCTTGGTCGAAGGGGATTCCGCAGGCGGCAGTGCTAAGCAGGCTCGTTCGCGCGAAACACAGGCGATTCTGCCGCTGCGCGGCAAGATCCTGAACACGTGGGAAGTCGATTCTCAGGACGTGCTGGCTTCACAGGAAATTCACGACATTGCCGTGGCGCTGGGGCTTGATCCCGGTAGCGATGACCTGACACGCCTGCGCTATCACCGCGTCTGCATTCTGGCCGATGCCGACTCTGACGGCCTGCACATTGCGACGCTGCTCTGCGCGCTGTTCGTGCGCCACTTCCCGGCGCTGGTTCGCAGGGGGCATGTGCATGTAGCCATGCCGCCGCTCTACCGCATCGACTTGGGCAAAGAAGTGCACTATGCCCTTGATGAAAGCGAGCGCGATGTCATTCTCAAGAAACTGGCGCGTCGCAAGGGAACGCCTAACGTCCAGCGCTTTAAAGGGCTGGGCGAGATGAACCCGTTGCAGTTGCGTGAAACCACTATGGCCGCGGATACGCGACGTCTGGTGCAGCTAACGCTAGAGGCCCCTTCCGAAACGATGGGGCTGATGGATCGATTGCTGGCGAAGAAGCGGGCCAGCGATCGCCGTCATTGGCTGGAAGAGAACGGCAATATGGCGGATATCGAGGTATAAACCCACGCCTTGATGGCTTCATTACGTGGGGCTGCTGCGCGGTTGCCTTCTTTTATCAGGCACGCAGCAGGCCCCCTGGTTTCTGGCGGACGATTGCCGTCGCCGGGAACGTCTTTATCGCGATAGGTAAGTATATCCATGGCAAGTGATATTTCTGCGCCGGTGCAGGTTAAGGAAGGCGACGTCGAACGCCTGCCTCTGCACCGCTATACCGAAAAGGCGTATCTGGATTACGCCATGTACGTCATTCTCGACCGAGCACTGCCGGCCATCGGCGATGGCCTCAAACCGGTCCAGCGTCGCATCGTATACGCCATGAGTGAGCTGGCGCTTAGCGCCTCGGCCAAATACAAGAAGTCGGCGCGCACGGTTGGGGATGTGCTCGGTAAGTTCCATCCTCATGGCGACAGCGCCTGCTACGAAGCCATGGTGCTGATGGCCCAGCCGTTCAGCTATCGCTATCCGCTGGTTGATGGGCAGGGCAACTGGGGGAGTCCTGATGACCCCAAATCCTTTGCGGCGATGCGTTATACCGAATCGCGGCTGTCGCGCTTTGCTGAGGTGCTGCTGACCGAGCTGGGGCAGGGGACAGTGGACTGGGTGCCCAACTTTGATGGCACGCTGAATGAACCGGCAGTGCTGCCCGCACGCTTGCCACATGTGCTGTTGAACGGCGGCTCTGGCATTGCGGTCGGGATGTCCACCGATATTCCACCTCACAATGTGGGTGAAGTGGTGGCCGCCACCATTCATCGTCTCAAGCACCCCACGTGTTCTATCGACGACCTGTGCGAACACCTGCCCGCGCCGGACTTTCCCACGGGGGCTGAGATCGTCACTCCGCGCGACGAGCTGAGCGCGCTGTACCGCAAGGGGCGCGGCTCGGTGAAGATGCGCGCACGCTACCATGTCGAAGAGGATGGTGAAGTCGTCATTACCGCGCTGCCGTATCAGGTGTCCGGTGCACGCGTGCTGGAGCAGATCGCAGCGCAGATGCAGGCCAAAAAGCTGCCGATGGTGAGCGACCTGCGCGACGAGTCTTCCCATGAGGAGCCGACGCGTCTGGTCATCGTTCCGCGCTCGCAGCGGGTTAACGTCGACGAGCTGATGGCTCACCTGTTTGCGACCACCGATCTTGAGAAGAGCCAGCGCGTCAACATGAACGTGATCGGGCTGGACGGCCGTCCGCAGGTCATGTCCCTAGATGTTCTGCTCGATCAGTGGCTGACGTTCCGTCGTGAGACGGTGCGCCGCCGCTTGCAGCACCGCCTGGACAAGGTCGATGCACGGTTGCATATCCTGCAAGGGCTGCTGACCGCCTACCTCAATATCGACGAGGTGATCCGCATTGTCCGTGAAGAGGACGAACCGAAGGCTGCGCTAATGGCGAGTTTCGGACTGTCCGATCTACAGGCCACCGCCATTCTTGAACTGCGTCTGCGCCATCTGGCCCGTCTGGAAGAATTCAAGCTCAAAGGTGAACAGGATGAGCTTGAGAAAGAGCGCCAGCAGCTGATGAAATGGCTGGGCAGCGAACGTGAAATGACCAAGCTCATCGAGAAAGAACTGCGCGAGGCTGCCAAGCAGTACGGTGATGAGCGTCGCTGCGAGCTGGTCAAGCGTAAGGAAGCTCGCGCGCTGTCAGAGGTTGAGCTGCTGGGCGCAGACCCCATTACCGTCGTGCTGTCCGAAAAGGGGTGGATTCGCAGTGCCAAGGGGCACGATATCGACCCTGCCGGTTTGTCCTACAAAGCAGGCGATCAATATCTGGCATCTGCACGTGGCAAGACGAATCAGGCGCTGGTGCTGCTGGATGAAACCGGGCGCAGCTATTCTCTTGAAGCGCATACGCTGCCGTCGGCACGCGGTCAGGGCGAGCCAATCACTGGGCGCATTAATCCGCCTGCTGGCGTGCAGATGACGGCGGTTGTGCTGGATGATCTGCAGGCACGTTATCTGGTCGCCAGCGACGGTGGCTATGGTTTCATTGCACCGCTGGATGCAATGACGGCGCGCTCCCGCAAGGGGAAAGCCCTGCTGACGCTGCCCAAAGGTTGCGTGGCTTTACCGCCACGGGCGTGTCAGGGCGGCGAGCGGGTCGCGGTGGTGACGTCTTCTGGCCACCTGCTGATCTTCCCGCTGGCCGATTTGCCGGAAATGGCGAAAGGGAAAGGCACGCGCATGATCAGCATCAAGGGCAGTGATGCGGCCAACCGCGCTGACTACATCCGCGATCTGGTCATCCTGCCAGAAGGGGCGACGCTGACCGTGCATGCCGGCAAGCAGAAGCGCTGCTTCAGTAAAGCCGACCTTGAAGCGTATGAAGGGCCGATGGGGCGTCGCGGTAAGCCGCTGCCCAAGGGCTATCAGAAAGTGCGCTTTCTAGAGGTCATGCAGGACTAATCAGCCGCATAGTCGTTCGTTTAAGTGCATGGCCCTTGTGTTGTCTGGCGCAAGGGCCATGTTGCTTTCAGGCCGAGAGTGCCTCTCTCGGTGTGGCGTGTCACCGCTCACTGGCGGCATTTTTGTCATGGGGCTTTGATCGTGGCACCGCGCCGCATGCCGTTACCGTTATGAACACCTCGGAGGATGCTGCAGGATCGAGCAACTTTCGGTAGTCTGGGGCTTTCGGGCGCGAGCGTCCTGTATATCACGCTGCCTTTTTCCCTTTCTCATCCTATCATCGGCTGTGCTTATCGACGTGCGCGGCCATCGTCGGAGAGCTTGCATGACTCGTTATCTGCTGATTCAAGCCACTGGAGCTGCGCGTGCTGGTCAATTGGCCACGCTGGAAGAAACGCTAACCTCGCTGGGAATGCGCTGGCAGGACGTGCAGCAGCATGTGATGGCGGGGCGCACGACGCTGATGCTGCTACTTGAGAACAGCGATGAAGTACTGTCGGCGCCGCAGCTGCAACGTCGCGTGGCCCCTGCGCTCGAACAGGCGGGGCTGGAGGGTACGGTCGAAGCGATCAGCGAAGCACAGTGGCGTGCATTGGTTTCCGATGCCTCTCGTCAGATCATGACGGTGATGGGGCCGCGTCTGACACCGGAAGCCATCGCTCAGTCCGAGCGCATGGCGCATCATCACGGCCTGACGACCGTGTCCGTTGAGCGCCGCTCGGGCCGTCGCACCTTCGAGCAGGCAGATGGGATGGGGGAGTGTGTCGAATTCGTGCTGCAAGGAGCAGCAGACATGGATGTACTGCGTCAGGAGGCATTGACGCTGGGGCAGGCATTCGGGGTGGATATCGTCTTCCAGCCTGCCGATCAGTGGCGCCATCGCCGCCGATTGATCTGCTTCGACATGGATTCGACGCTGATCAAGACTGAAGTCATCAACGAGTTGGCTGAACGTCATGGCGTGCATGATCGCGTGGCCGATATTACCGAACGCGCCATGCGCGGCGAGCTGGATTTCCGCGAGAGCTTTACCCAACGCATGGCGATGCTGGAAGGGCTAGACCAGTCAGTGCTTGAGGAGATCGCCGCTCAGCTGCCGCTGATGGACGGTGCTGAGCATCTGTTTGCTGAACTCAAGCGATTGGGGTATCGCACCGCGATCCTATCCGGCGGCTTTACCTGCTTTGCGAAGACGCTGCAGCAGCGACTGGGCATCGATGACGTCTATGCTAACGTGCTCGATATCAATGCCGAAGGTAAGGTGACGGGCAAGGTGGTCGAGCCGATCGTCGATGCGCAGTGCAAAGCCGATACGCTGCGCGCACTGGCCGAACAGCAAGGCATTACGTTAGAGCAGACGGTAGCCGTTGGGGATGGAGCCAACGACCTCAAGATGCTGGGCGTCGCAGGGCTGGGGGTGGCATGGCATGCTAAGCCAAAGGTCAAGGCACAGGCGCGTCAGGCCGTGTCAACCTTGGGGCTGGATGCCTTGCTGTATCTGCTTGGACACGATGCACAGACACTGAGCGCTTCTGCTTGACCACGGCGCTATGCCGCAGAGCAGCGCTCCTGCTCGCAGTCCGGTGGGATCAGGAGTATATTGCGGGAAGTCCATTGCTGCCGGGTGGCCACACCGCTCAGTGGCTTGGTTATAGGCCTTGATCAGTATCATCTTCTAGAGTGGTATCAGGGCTTGCCGCATGGACTCTTCGGCCGCGTCACGAACGCGGCCGCTGTGTATCTGTCAGACCCCCATCGTCTTTTCACACCCACCGTATCATCGTGCGTCATTCCGGCTATGCCAGGGTGAAGGTTGCCGTGGTAGTGGTCATTCTCAAGCGTCCGATGGTGCCCTGAGCTTCTGGAGCACGATCAATGAAAGTATATGCAAGGCGACTGATACCGCTGTTGGTCGCACTTGGCATTGCCCTCTGTCCCGTTCCCGAGGGACTGGCTTCCTATAGTTGGTATTTCTTTGCCATCTTCACCGGCTGCATCACTATGCTGATCACGGACGCTTTTCCCGGTGCCGTGTCCGGTTTGATCTGCGTATCGCTGGCCGCCGTACTGGCACCGTGGGCGCTGTTCTCTCCAGAACAGATGGCGGCACCGGGGTTCAAAGTTCACCAGCAGGCCTTTCAGTGGGCTGTCTCTGGGTTTTCTAACGCTGTGGTATGGATGATCCTTGGGGCCTTTATTCTGGCCCGAGGCTATGCTGTCACCGGTCTGGGACGGCGCATTGCGCTATGGCTGGTCAAGACGATGGGGCATCATTCCCTTTCGCTGGGCTATGCGGTCATGCTGGCGGACCTCGTGCTAGCACCAGCGACGCCTTCCAATACAGCCCGCAGCGGTGGCATCCTCTTTCCCATCATCGACAACCTTCCCCCGTTATTTGATTCCTATCCCAACAGTCCCAGTCGACGCCGTATCGGTACATACCTGATGTGGACATCACTGGCGTCATGCTGTGTCTCCTGCACGCTGTTCATGACCGCGATTTCGTCCAACCTGCTGGCCGTTGAGCGAGTCACGCACATTACGGGTATCACCATTGGCTGGAGTGAATGGTTCATTGCAGCGGCTCCCGCTGGCATTATCATGGCCCTTTTAACGCCGCTAATGGGATATGTGTTCTGTCGGCCCGAAGTGACGGCTGGTCATGAAGTGGCCGAATGGGCGCGTGAAGAACTGGGGCGGATGGGGCGTATCCGGCGTGAAGAAATCGTGTTGACGGTGTTGATCGTAGGGGCACTGCTGCTGTGGATCTTCGGCGGGCGCTATATTGAACCCGCAATGGTTGGGCTGGTCGTCGGTGCGATTATGCTGATGACGGGCATCATCTCATGGAACGATGTGCTGGAGTACAAGGCCGCCTGGAGTACGTTCTTCTGGTTCGCCATGCTGATTGCACTGGCATCAGGGCTGGATCAGGTGGGCTTTATCAGTTGGTTTGGTGAACGCTTCGGCCACTGCATCCAGAGCTGGTCGCCGCTTCAGGCCGTACTGCTGATGACGATCGTCTTCTTCGTGCTGCACTATTTCTTTGCGGGCGCCACGACGCAGGTTATTGCGCTGCTGCCCGCTTTCCTGGCGGCCGCACACTATATCCCGGGCATCGACATGCACTTCCTGATTCTGATGCTGGTACCCACTATCGGCATCATGGGCATCCTGACGCCTTATGGAACTGGCCCTAGCCCTGTGTACTTTGGCAGTGGCTATATTCCTAGCGGTCAGGGCTGGCGTCTGGGAGCCATTTTCGGTGGAATTTATCTGGTGCTGTGGCTGGTCATCGGCATGCCGTGGATCGGCTGGCTGTGCGGAGCACTCTGAACCGCAAAGCGTGAACAAATAGTCCTGTGCTGAAAGAAGCCTGTTCTCCTAGAGAGCAGGCTTCTTTTTTGTGGTCTTGAAGACAATCCTGGGGGAGTGCCGTTCGTCACACTAGTGCAGCTGCATTTACTGCATCATGCGGCAGGGCATCTTTGCGTTCTGGCGTTGTGATGGCGTCGCCAATGACGGTGCGCGTTGAATATGCACCAGCACTCAGCAAGGACACAGGGAGGGATGCGGTGCGTATCCGGTGAAGGGTCAGCAGGCAATAAAAAACCCCTCCGTCCGAAGAGGGAGGGGTTTTATGCTGCAATGCTTCAGATGATCATCACGCGTTGTCTGAAGGCGTTTGCTGCTCGGCACGACGACGCTCACGCGGATCGTTGTGCGCACGGCGGGAGCGACGTGGCAGCGCCAGCGGCTGCTCGTCGGCAGCAGGTGCTACCGATTTGTCAGCCGTTGCTTCCTGCTGGGCAGGCTGTTCACGCTTCACTTCGGCTTTCGGAGCAACAGGCTTGTCAGCTACTACTTCCGGTTTGGCCGGCTGTTCACGCTTCTCTTCAGCCTTCGGCGTTACGGGTTTGTCAGCTGCTGCTTCCGGTTTTACCGGCTGTTCGCGTTTCTCTTCAGCCTTCGGTGCAGCAGGCTTGTCAGCCACTACTTCCGGTTTTACCGGCTGCTCACGCTTTTCTTCGGCTTTCGGAGCTGCGGGTTTGTCAGCTGCTGCTTCCGGTTTTACCGGCTGCTCACGCTTCTCTTCGGCTTTCGGAGCTGCGGGTTTGTCAGCTGCTGCTTCCGGTTTTACCGGCTGCTCACGCTTCTCTTCTGCTTTCGGAGTTGCGGACTTGTCAGCTACTGCTTCCGGTTTTACCGGCTGTTCACGCTTCTCTTCGGCCTTCGGAGCTGCGGGTTTGTCAGCCGCTACTTCCGGTTTGGCCGACTGCTCGCGCTTCTCTTCGGCTTTCGGAGTTGCGGGCTTGTCAGCTACTGCTTCCGGTTTTACCGGCTGTTCGCGCTTCTCTTCAGCTTTCGGTGCAGCAGGCTTGTCAGCCACTGCTTCCGGTTTTACTGGCTGTTCGCGCTTCTCTTCACCCTTCGATGCTGCCGATTTATCAACGTGTGCCGTTTCCGGACGTGAACGACGTGAGCGAGAAGGTTTTGTTTCATCACGCTCATTACTCGCCGCAGGTTGCTGTGCATCCTGAGATACTGCTGGGGCCTTGTTCGGCTCCAGAGTGGTGGTGTCGCGACCGAACGTATGGTAACGAGGCTGAGCGTTCTCGACATGCGCTTCCGCAATGGCCGGTGCCGATTTCTCTTCTGCTGCTTTGGCAGGGGTAGGGGCAGAGGCTTTGGCGTCTTCTGCCTTGGCCGAAACCGCTTTGGTCGGCGTTACCGTGTCCTGCGTTGCTGCTGCCTCTTGGGTCTGCGGTGCAGTGCCTTCCTGCAGGCGCTGCTGTTCCGCTACGGCCTCAGGATTCAGCGCGTGCGTACGTGAACGCTGGCGCGGGTTGTTGCGTTTGCGCTTCGGTGCGCCATCGTTAGCCTTGTCCTCGGCATTGCTGCGAGGCGCCTGTGCTGCAGCACTTTCAGTGGCAGTAGCCGTGGTTTCGGACGGCTGCTCGCTGCGATTGGCACGACGGTTGTCGCGCTCCTGCGGCTGAGGCTTGTCGCCGTTCTGGGCGTTACGATTGCGGCCGCGACGATTGTCATCACCGTTCTTCGCAGGGGCATCTGCTGCTGCGCTGGAACGGTTATCGTCCTGCTCGGGGCGGTTATTGCGACGCTCCTGACGGCGACGATTGCGCTCTTCCTGACGGTTGCGGGTGTTGCGTTTAGGCTGGTCCTGATCGCTATCGCTGCGTTGGCTGTCCGCGTTGGCCTGCGGTGCCGAACGGCCGTTTTTGTCCTCACGTTGCTCGCGTGCGGGTGTCGACGACTGTGCCTGCGGGCGTTCGCGACGAGCAGGTTTGCGGGATTCGCCGCCGTTCTGCTTGTTGCTCTGCGGTTCGCGGGCCGTAGTGGCTGTGCTGTCCTTCTCCTGCTGAGAAGAAGAGTCATCGCCGCCGAGCAGGCGATTGACACTGCGCATCAGGCGGGTCAGCAGTCCCGTGGCGTGGGCATCCATCTGCGGCTGCGCGGTGCTTGGCTGGGTCAGCGTTGCAGGAGCCGGTGTCGTGTGGGCAACTGTTTTGACGACAGCTTCTTCACGAGCGATCAGCACTTCACCGTGATCGTGGGCTTCCGGCGTTTTGTACTGTGTGTCGATCTCGTAGCTGGCCTTCGGTTCCTCATCGTCCATCTGGTCATCGCGCAGGCGCTCGACCTGGAAGTGAGGCGTATCCATGTCCGGTTCGGGCAGCAGGATGACGTTGACGCTTTCGCGTTGTTCGATCTCGGCGATGGCGGCACGTTTCTCGTTGAGCAGGAACGTGGCGACAGGGACGGGCAGTACGGCACGAATTTGCGCGCTGCGGTCCTTCATGGCCTCTTCTTCGATCAGGCGCAGGACGGACAGCGACAGGGAGCGCACGTCACGGATGGTGCCCTGGCCGTTGCAGCGCGGGCAGACCACGCCGCTGGTTTCACCCAGCGATGGGCGCAGGCGCTGACGGGACATCTCCATCAGACCAAAGCGCGAGATGCGGCCGATCTGTACGCGAGCGCGATCCAGTTTGAGCGCCTCACGCATACGGTTCTCAACTTCGCGCTGGTTGCGGGCCGGCGACATGTCGATGAAGTCGATGACGACTAGACCACCGCTATCGCGTAGGCGCAGCTGGCGCGCGATCTCGTCGGCCGCTTCCAGGTTGGTCTGCAGGGCGGTTTCTTCGATATCACCGCCGCGCGTGGCGCGTGCCGAGTTGATGTCGATAGAGACCAGCGCTTCCGTAATGTCGATGACGATGGAACCGCCGGAAGGCAGTTTCACTTCACGCTGATAGGCCGTTTCGATCTGCGATTCGATCTGGAAGCGTGAGAACAGCGGCACTTCGTCCTGGTAGAGCTTGATGCGCGGCGCATAGGCCGGCATGACCTGCTGGACGAAGTTCATCGCGTCCTGATGGACGTCTTCGCTGTCGATCAGCACTTCGCCGATGTCTTGGCGCAGGTAGTCACGCATCGCACGGATGATGACGTTTGACTCGCGATAGATAAGGAATGGCGCAGGCTGCTGGGCTGCTTCGGTGATCGCTTCCCAGACTTTGACCAGATAGTTGAGGTCCCACTGCAGCTCTTCCGTGGAACGCCCAATGCCGGCCGTACGAACGATGACGCCCATTTTGTCCGGAATGGTAAGGCCGTTCATGGCATCTTTCAGCTGTGCACGATCTTCGCCCTCGATGCGGCGAGAGATACCACCAGCACGCGGGTTGTTCGGCATCAGGACCAAGAAGCGGCCCGCCAGGCTGATGAAGGTCGTGAGGGCAGCGCCCTTGTTGCCACGCTCTTCTTTGTCGACCTGAACGATGATCTCCTGACCTTCACGAATGACGTCACGGATATTAGGGCGACCGTTGCCCGGATCCTTGAGGAAGTATTCGCGGGAGATTTCTTTGAGCGGCAGAAAACCGTGGCGCTCGGCGCCAAAGTCGACGAACGCTGCTTCCAGACTGGGTTCGACGCGGGTGATGCGGGCGCGATAGATGTTAGCCTTTTTCTGTTCGCGGGCACCCGACTCAATGTCGAGGTCGTAGAGGCGTTGGCCATCTACGAGCGCAACGCGCAGCTCTTCGGGCTGGGTTGCGTTGATGAGAATCCTTTTCATGATGTCTCGCTGACTCTTTCTTCTTGGTACCAAAGTCCGGAGAGTCGGCGAACCGTGTGATGCTGCGTGCTGTGCTCAGTGCATGTAGAGCGAGTGTCCTGCGCGTCTATCTGTCGGGTTCCCTGGTGGCTGGGCGTATGTCGTATCCAGCCGGTCTAAAGGAAGTGGGACGGACATGATAGGCAGTGTAGGTCATGTTGAGTACGGGATGGCATGGCAGAACATGTTGCGGAGACGCTGTTGACGGTCTTCCGGTTCTGCTGGCAGCCATCGGACACCTGGCATTGTCGATTCGGCGACGCCGGACCCGATACGGGTATGGGTGGAACCCGTCGTATTTCGGGCAGTTCCATTGGGTGCCGTCCAGCTGATCGAATCCTGATCGAGCAGCGAGGCGGCGTATAGTGCGGACCGCGAAGTAATGGCAATGCTCCATTGCGAGGTCTTGTCAGCCTCGATCGCGGATACCGCGTCCCGATCGCCATGATGCCGGCATCGGGACAGTATCGATTGCCTGTTGGAAAATTGTTGGACCTGCATGGATTTCGCGCAGGTGCAGTCGGGAAACACACAGAACAGCATGGTCCCAAGTAGGCATCAAGGAATATACCAACAAACCTAGAAACCGGCAATTTGATAAGCATCCGTTCCTGCACTGTAGTCAAAGAAGGCGGTCAGTGTCAGAGGTGAGGCGGAACGGGCAAGGCAAATATCGGCACCTTAAGCTGCCGCTGTACGGGCTAGCCATGTTAATCTTGCCGCTATCAAAGGTCATTGCCTGTGGGCATGACGGCAAGACACGTATTCGAGGAGACATGATGACCACAGGTCGACATGCAGCACGTCCCACCCGTCCGGCGGCACCTGATGCCGCCGATGAGTCACACCGCAGTGCCGGTCGTGAAGTCCAGTGGGTCGATATCGACGAAGGGCATGACGGTCAGCGGCTCGACAACTTTCTGATCACGCATCTGAAAGGGGCACCGCGCGCCTTGGTCTACCGCATCATCCGCAAGGGCGAAGTGCGCGTTAACAAGAAACGTGCAAAAGCTGAAACCCGTCTTTCTTCTGGAGATCAGGTGCGCATTCCTCCTCTGCGTCTGGCGCCCGAGGAAGCTGTGCGCGAAGTGAGCGATAACCTTCGTGAGCTGCTGATGCGCAGTGTGATCGCCGAAACCGAAGAGTGGATGGTCGTCAACAAGCCCGCGGGGCTGGCCGTGCACGGTGGCAGCGGCGTGAAGATTGGTCTGATCGAAGCGTTGCGCCAAGTACGTACCGATCTGGGGTTCCTTGAACTGGTGCACCGACTGGACCGCGACACGTCGGGCTGTCTGCTGTTGGCCAAATCGCGCAATGCGCTGGTGTTCCTCAATGAAGCGCTCAAAGCCAAGAAGATGGATAAGCGTTATCTCGCCTTGGTAGAAGGCCGCTGGCCAGCACGTCGCGACTGGGTCAGTGCGCCGCTGGATCGTTACGATGCCGGTAACGGTGAGCGCCGCGTACGCGTCGATGACAACGGCAAGCGCTCGCGCACGCTGTTCGCCGTCCGCGAAACGTTCCCCAATGTGACACTGGTCGAGGCATCCCCTGTGACGGGGCGTACCCATCAGATTCGCGTGCACGCCGCTCATATCGGTCACGCGCTGATGGTGGATCGTAAGTACGGTACAGCTCAAGGGCAGAAGCTGGCCGCGGATATCGGGCTTGATCGGCTGTTTTTGCACGCGGCATCGTTGAGCTTTCCCGAGCCGAAAAGCGGCCGCATGGTCAATGTGAAGGCGCGCCTGGCTCCCGAGCTGGATGAAGCGCTGGACAGGCTTCGTCAGCAGCGCTGAAGCCTCGTAGCCGGTAAGAAAGAGCACCGTAAGCTGTTCCATGGCGGTGGTATCAGCAGCGTTGGTCTGTATTCAATGAAAGCGTTGGAGATGATGAGATGAGTGAACACACTTCCGAATCGTCGCGTAACGAGCAGGCGACGCTGGCGCTGCTGTTGCAGCGCATGTTGAACGAGCAGCGCCGGGCGCGGCGAGGGCGCTGGATCTGGCGCGTGTTCAAGCTGCTGATATTCATTATCGTGGTGCTCTGGCTGTGTGGCGCTCTCGGGCGCGCACTCAGCAGTGGCGACGAGGAGACGCGGCCGCACGTCGGGTTGGTGCGCATCGACGGCGTAATCTCGCCGGATGACGATGCCAACGCCGATGCGATTATCGGTGCGTTGGACGATGCGTGGGAAAATGCGCATACCGTTTCTGTCGTTCTGCTGATCAACAGTCCGGGTGGAACACCGGTTCAAGCGCAGCGGGTGTATGATGAGATCATGCGGCTGCGCAAGCTGGGCAATAAGCCGATCGACGCTGTCATCGAAGACATGGGGGCCAGCGGCGCCTACTACATTGCCTCTGCCGCCGATCACATCTATGCCTCTTCATCGAGCCTTGTCGGGTCGATCGGCGTGATCTCCGCTGGCTTTGGTTATGACGAAGCCATGAAGAAAGTGGGTATCGAGCGTCGCGTCTATACGGCGGGCAGCAACAAGGACATGCTGGATCCATTCCGCCCCGTCAGCGAGGAGCAGCGCGAGCACCTGCAAGCGGTATTGAACAGCACGCATCAGCGGTTCATCGCTGACGTGAAGGCTGGACGCGGTGATCGTCTGCATGAAACGCCGGATATGTTCTCAGGACTGGTCTGGAGTGGAGAGCAGGCGGTTGCGCTGGGGTTGGTCGATGAGCTGAAGAACATTGATGTGCTGGTGCGCGAGAAGGTTGATGACCGCACGGCTGTCGTCGACTATACCGTTGAGCAACCGCTGTTTAATCGTATGTCGAAGCGACTTGGCGTTGCGGCAATGTCTGCGCTGGGCATTGATACAGTTTCATCGTACAAACCGGTACGTGCGCAGTTGCCCTAGGCCGTGGCGTGGGCTGAGCGCGTGTCATACTCTGCCCGCCATTAGAGAGCGTGATCAAGATGAAAAGGCAGCCCTTTGTGGGCTGCCTTTTTGTTGTGCCTGTCATGTCGGTATAGGACTCATCGGTGTAGGACAGACGTGCCAGAGAACGGTGGTGACATGATGGCCGTCGAGCCGCCTGCCTTTGTGTTCACTCTCTCTAATGTTGCCCCATCATTCCCACTTATCTAACCGATGTACTTCTTCAGTAGCGCATACAGAATGGCGGCTGTCTCGATATCGACACGGCCATCGTAGCGTGCCGGTCTGAAGTGCATCTGAAAGCACACCACTAACATGGTGTAGTCGCTGGATGACAGTCCGTTGGGAACGCTATAGCCGTAGCGGGAAAACGACGTTTTCATGTCGTCGTCCGACGGCAGTCCCTCACGCTCGAAGCGCTGAGTGAACGCGGTGACATCCGCTGCGTCAGGCCATGCGCCGATTCCCGCTTCATAAAGGCGCTGCCACGGAAAGGCCGGGCCTGGATCGCGTCGGCGGGCCCAGGCGATATCGGCGTGAGCCAATACCTGACGGGCAGTGATGGTGGGGTGGCGTGACAGGATGTCTTTGCAGAGTGCAATCGTCATCTGGATCTGCTGTTCGCTGAACGGCGGAAATGTCATGGCACCATCGGTGTTGCCCGAAGCCTGATTGACGATTTCTATGCCGATCGACGTATCGTTGAGATTGGTACGGCCCTGCCATTGGCTGACCCCTGCATGCCATGCACGGCGACCTTCATCGACCAGCGCGAAGATGCGATTACCGCTGAAACCGGCCTGCAGGTAGGTCTCTTCGTCAGGGTCAGGAATGACGTAGTGAACGCTTACAGTGGCAGTGTCGCCCGCCAGATTGGCCATGCTCTGGCTGAAGTTTTCTGCCGTGTAGTGAAGGATGAGGAAGCGGATGCGCTCATCCTGTGTCGTGGTGCTGCGGTAGTGTTCGCTATCAATGGGGTAGTCGGCGATATTCACAGGGCATGCCTCGGGCAGCAAAAGAAGGATGAAAGAAGCAGACGGTGTCTGCTTCGTTTCCCATTTGACCGCCAGAGGACAAGGTGGACTTCATTTCCCGAGGTGTCACCGACGCCATCACAGTCTGTGAAACTCTGTGATCCGCAGAATCGGTAGCTTTAGGCATGTTGAGGGGAGAGTAGGTCGTAGCCCAGCGATTGCAGCATGTCGCATAGCTGGATCAGCGGCAGTCCCAGCAGTGCGTTGGGGTCGCGACCGTCGAGGGCCGTGAACAGCGTGATTCCTAAGCCTTCCATTCTGAAGCTGCCCGCGCATTCCAGCGGCTGTTCGCGCTGGAGATAGCCCTCTATCTGGGTGTCTGTGAGCGAGCGGAATTGAACATCGAACGGTTCGACCGCACTCAACAGGCGGCGCTGGCGGCCGTCATACACAGCGATACCGGTGTGAAAGCGAACGCGTTTGCCGGAACAGGCAGCAAGTTGGCGTCGGGCATTGTCGAGAGTGCCGGGCTTACCGACGGGCTGTTGGTCGAGAGCGCAGACCTGATCGGAACCAATGATGAGGTGATGGGGGTGTTGCCCTGCCAGCGCGAGTGCCTTGGCGCAGGCTAGGCGCTCTACGAGTGCGGCGGGCTGTTCGCCAGAGCGTGGCGTTTCGTCGATGTCGGGCGAGGCCTGCTGGAATGTTAGACCCAGCTGAGCAAGGCACTGGCGGCGAGCCGCGGAACTTGAGGCGAGCAGAAGCGGCGGTAGGGCAGCGGATAGAGGCATGTTAGGTAGCATCATGACGCGCGAAGCGTTGGGCGAAAAAAGGGCCTCGAGCGGTGATTGGCAGGAATGGGGTGCGCTCGTGCCGTGAAAGCCTTACAATATCATGTCCGCCGCTCGTTGTTGATGTCACCGGCGGTTACCGGGCAGAAAAGCACTCGTCTGATACGTGCAGGCGATGCATTTCTTTGACAGTTACCTCGACAGACCCTATCATTGCGCGCCTATGTCAACTACCCGAATGCCCACGCGGGTCGAACCTTATCGACTTGCGGCCAGTGCCGAGCGGCTGGAAGGCGATCTGCCGCTTGACGAGATGCCCCGTCTGGCCGATCTCATCGGTCCCCAGACAGGCACCTGCCATGCTGTTCTGACGTTTGGCATCGACGCCCAGCGTCGGCACTATATCGAAGGACAGGCTGAAGCACGGGTGATGATGCCATGTCTGCGTTGTCTGCAGCCCATGCCGGTAACGCTTGACAGTTCGATACTGCTGGGAATGGTGACAGACGAATCGCTGTCGTCTCGACTGCCTCGGGAGTACGATCCGCTGGTGGTCGGTCATGACGAACGCCTCGATCTGATCCCGGTCATTGAGGAAGAACTGCTGCTGGCGCTGCCACAGGCGATCTATCATGAAGAAGGCGAATGCGCCGTTTCTCGTGATGAGCTCAGCAGTGGCGAGCTACCTGATGAGCAGGTGACCACCAACCCGTTCAGTGCCTTGGCGGCATTGAAAGATAAACACTGACGCTTCGGGCAAGTACTGCTGCTCGAACTCTCATCCGTAGGAGATTCATCATGGCCGTTCAACAGAACCGCAAAACCCGTTCCAAACGCGGCATGCGCCGTGCTCACGATGCACTGACCACTCCGGCACTGGCCCAGGACAAAGAAACCGGTACGACTCACCGTCGTCACCACGTTGCTCCTGACGGTTTCTACCGTGGTCGCAAGGTTGTTGACGTCGACGCCTAAGGCGCGACGTAAGCAAAGCGCTTGTGCATATCGCCATTGATGCGATGGGCGGGGACTTCGGTCCCCGTGTTACTGTCCAGGGGGGGCTAGAAGCCTTGCGGCAGTGGCCTTCGCTATCGCTGACCTTCTATGGTGATTGTCACTCCATTCAGGATGTGATCCGTTCCGCGCCCCGTTGGAAAAAAACGGTGTTGGATCGCGTTCAGATGAGTGCGGCTGGTAGCCTGCCAGTCGGTACTCAGCCTCCCTCTCGTATCCTTCGCGATCGCGACATCAATGCTCCCGATGCTTCCAGTCTTCATGCCTGTATTCGTGCTGTGCGCGATGGCGAGGCCGATGCCTGTGTCAGCGCCGGACATACCGGTGAGATCATGGCCGTGGCGCGACGTGCGCTGGGCATGATTGAGGGAATGAAGCGTCCTGCCATCAGCTCTGCCGTACTGACGGACCATGGTCATCCCTGCTATGTGCTTGATCTGGGGGCTAACATCGACTGCCCGCCGAGGCATCTGGTGCAGTTCGCGCGGCTAGGGGCAGAAATGGTGCGCACGGTCGACGGCATCCAGAACCCGCGCGTTGCGCTGCTTAATATCGGTGTCGAACCCTCCAAGGGCACGCGCTGCGTGCGCGAAGCCGATGGTCTGCTGCGCGAGTTCTGTGCCACGAACGATCGCTTTCACTATCTTGGCTTCGTTGAGGGGGATCATATCTTCACTGGCGATGTCAATGTGATCGTCTGCGACGGTTTCGTCGGTAACGTGGCGCTCAAGACCAGTGAGGGATTGGCGCGCGTGCTGGGGCGCCGTCTGCAGCACACCTTCGAATTGAACTGGTGGACGCGCCTTGTCAGTATCTTGGCGCGGCCGGCCTTGTCGAGGCTGAAGGAAGAAATCGACCCAGTGCGCTACAATGGCGCAAGTTTTCTCGGGCTGACCTCTACCGTTGTCAAAAGTCACGGTGGGGCAGATGCCCGCGGTTTCTCTTATGCGATACTGCGCGCCGTCAGCGAAGTCGAACTGGGGCTGCCCGAGCGTTTAGCGCAGGGGCTTACGGCCTAGATATCGCAGACAGATTTTTTCGGAGCCGAGCTTTTTATCCGCTTGGCAGGATTCCGCCCCGTCATATGTTGAATGCGGAATCATTTGTTCATCGAATGCAACAGCATAGGTACTTGTTCATGTCCGCCACCCTCGCATTTGTCTTTCCGGGTCAAGGCTCTCAGCAGGTAGGTATGCTGCGTGAGCTGGCAGATCGTTACAGTGTCGTGCGTACCACCTTCGACGAAGCGTCTGACGCACTGGACTTCGATCTGTGGAAACTGACGCAGGAAGGCAGCGCAGAAGCGCTGAACGCCACCGCTACCACTCAGCCCGCCCTTTTGACCGCTAGCGTTGCCATCTGGCGCGTCTGGCAGGAACTCGAAGGGCCGCGTCCCGCTCTGATGGCCGGTCACAGCCTGGGCGAATACAGCGCCATGGTATGCGCTGGTGCTCTAGGATTCGCCGACGGCGTACGTCTGGTACGACTGCGTGGTGAATACATGCAGGCCGCCGTTGCCGAGGGCGACGGTGCCATGGCGGCGATCCTCGGTCTCGAAGACGCCAAGGTAGAAGCCATCTGTGCGGAAGCTGCACAAGGTGACGTCGTTGCTGCCGTCAACTATAACTCTCCAGGACAGGTCGTTATCGCAGGGGCCAAGGCTGCCGTTGATCGCGCCGTAGCCCTGTGCAGCGAAGCGGGTGCCAAGCGCGCCATCACGCTGCCAGTATCCGTCCCGTCCCACTGTGCTTTGATGAAGCCTGCTGCCGAAAAACTGGCTGCGGCAATTGATGGCATCGCACTGAAACCGACGCGCTATCCGGTGATCCAGAACGTTGATGCTGAAGCACATTCCGATGTCGAAACGCTGAAGGCTCGTCTGGTGGAACAGTTGTTCTCTCCGGTGCGTTGGTCGACATCCGTATCACGTATGGCTGATCAGGGTGTTACCACTCTGGTAGAATGCGGTCCGGGCAAGGTATTGACCGGCCTGGCCAAACGTATTGATCGTCGCCTGAAAGGCGTGGCCGTCAATGATCCGGATAGTCTAAGCGCTGCACTGACGCTGACGTCAGAAGCAGACGGCAAGGAGTGAATTCATAACATGACGCAGATTGCATTGGTTACAGGCGCCAGCCGTGGTATCGGTAAAGCCATTGCCCATCAGCTGGCTCGTCAGGGCATGACCGTCATCGGTACGGCTACCTCTGAAGCGGGTGCTGCGCGCATCGAAGAAGCGCTCAAGGCTGAAGGGTTCAGTGGTGCAGGTATGTGTTTGAACGTAACGGACAGCGCCTCCGTTGAGAAGGTCGTTGCCGAGATCAACGAACGCTTCGGCGCACCGACCGTACTGGTCAACAATGCGGGCATCACGCGTGATACGCTGCTGGCGCGCATGAAGGAAGACCAGTGGGACGACGTGCTGGACACGAATCTCAAGTCGATCTATCGCGTCAGCAAGGCGTGCCTGAAGGGCATGACCAAAGCGCGCTACGGTCGCATTATCAACATCAGCTCTGTCGTTGCCGGAATGGGTAACGCGGGGCAAACCAACTATGCTGCCGCCAAGGCGGGCATGGAAGGCTTCACGCGTGCACTGGCACGTGAAGTCGGTGTTCGTAATATCACGGTCAATGCCGTAGCACCTGGTTTCATCGCTACGGAAATGACCGATGTCTTGCCTGAAGCGCATCGCGAGGCTCTGCTGACGCAGATCCCCGTCGGTCGCCTAGGCCAGCCAGAAGAAATTGCGGGGGTCGTCGGTTTTCTGGCCAGCGACGCCGCATCCTATGTCACCGGTGAAGTAATTCAGGTAAATGGTGGCATGAACATGCGCTAACCGCTCATCGGGCCATCTTGCGTCCCCTGAGCGTCGTCTATAAACTACCGTCAGTCTTGAACCGACGAATCCGATTTCTTTAGGAGTTTACCCTCATGAGCAGCATTGAAGAGCGCGTCAAGAAAATCGTTGTTGAACAGCTGGGCGTTAAACCGGAAGAAGTTCAGAACAACTCTTCTTTCACTGAAGACCTGGGTGCTGATTCCCTCGACACCGTTGAGCTGGTAATGGCTCTGGAAGAGGAATTCGACACTGAAATTCCTGACGAAGAAGCTGAAAAGATCACTACCGTTCAGGAAGCGATCGACTACGTCAACGCTCACCAGTAATGGTGGCGGGGCAGCTTGTCGCGCTGTCATGACAGAAGTGAGAGGGTAGTCGTCGGTACTGTCTCGATCGCAATTCTGTCGGTGTCAGGCAAGCCGTTCGATGCCCAGCAAAGGAAGGGTCATCCCGTTGGGGTGGCCCTTCTGCGTATACACAAAGTGCACCTCAATCGTGGTCCCGGTCATCCTGCACAGACAGGAAGGCCCTGTTGCCGTTATACTGGTGCCCATAAATGAACGGGAATGCAGCAAACGTCTGTCATGACGCAGGAAATGGCTGTGTTCCAGAAAATCATGGTCGTATGCAGCAGGCTGGTTGTCATGCTGTATACCCCCAGTTGCTTTGGAGAGTCGCATGTCTCGCAGAAGGGTCGTTGTTACCGGTCTTGGGCTGATAACACCTGTGGGTAACACCGTCGAAGAATCGTGGAAAAACATTACGGCGGGCAAGAGCGGTGTAAGTACCATCACTCATTTCGATGCCTCTCAGTTCAATACGCGCTTCTGCGGTGCGATCAAGGATTTCGATGCCGAAAGCTTTGGCATTGATCGCAAGAGCGCCCGCAAGATGGATCTGTTCGTCCAGTACGGCGTTGCGGCCGGTACTCAGGCCGTTGCTGATGCTGGCATTGAAGTCACCGAAGAAAACGCTCACCGCATCGGTGTGGCCATCGGTTCTGGTATCGGTGGTCTGCCGATGATCGAAACCAACCTGAATGCCATGAACGCTGGCGGCCCGCGCAAGATCTCTCCGTTCTTCGTTCCGGGGTCCATCATCAACATGGTGTCCGGCAACCTGGCGATCAAATTCGGCTTCACCGGCCCGAACTTTGCGATCACCACGGCCTGCACGACCGGTACGCACAACATCGGCTACTCCGCACGCACGATCGCTTATGGCGATGCTGACATCATGATCTGTGGCGGTGCCGAAATGGCATCTTGCGCACTCGGGATTGGCGGCTTCTCTGCTGCACGTGCGCTGTCCACGCGTAACGATGATCCGGCTGCGGCCAGCCGCCCGTGGGACCGTGACCGTGACGGTTTCGTACTGTCTGATGGTGCCGGTGTACTGGTGCTCGAAGAGTACGAACACGCTAAGGCGCGCGGCGCGAAGATCTATGCCGAGCTGTCTGGCTTCGGTATGAGCGACGACGCTCACCACATCACGGCGCCGAACGGTATCGGTGCAGAGATGGCCATGAAGAATGCCATCGCCGATGCGCGCATCGCTGCAGACCAGATCGACTATATCAACGCGCACGGCACATCGACCCAGCTGGGTGACTCCGGTGAAAGCCAGGCGATTGAAAACGTCATGGGGGATGCCGCGAAGCACGTTGCCGTCAGCTCCACTAAATCCATGATCGGCCACTTGCTGGGTGCTGCCGGTGCTGTGGAAGCGGCCTTTAGCGTGCTGGCCATCCGTGATCAGATCGCTCCGCCGACCATCAACCTCGACAATCCGAGCGAAGACTGCCGTCTGGATTACGTGCCGAACACGGCGCGCCAGATGAAGATCGAACACGCCATGAGCAACTCGTTCGGCTTCGGCGGTACCAACGGTACGCTGATCTTCAGCAAGATCTGATGATGGGTGCCCAGATGGAAACGATTCCGTCCGATGATCGCGGCTTGGCCTACGGTGACGGCGTTTTCGAAACCATTCTGGTGCAGCACGGCAAGCCCTCGCTGTGGGCCTGGCACTGCGCCAGGCTTGCGCGGGGGTGTCGTCGTCTGGGGTTCGAGCCACCTGCTCAGGCTGTGCTTGATGCCCAGTGCAGTGCACTGCCTGTCCATGGGTGTCATGTGCTCAAGCTGATCGTGACGCGAGGCAGCGGAGGGCGTGGCTACTGTCCGCCTGATGCGCCATTACCTCGCCTGATTAGCCGCCTGATGCCGTTCTCGCCCCAGCCGGTTCGCTGGCAAAAAGGCGTGACCGTGCGTCTGTGTGCGTTGACGATGGCTTCTCAGCCTCGACTGGCGGGGATCAAGCACCTCAATCGGCTAGAGAATGTACTGGCCCGTCAGGAGTGGCAGAGCTCTGACATCGCCGAAGGGCTGCTGTGCAATGCCCGCAGCGAGTTGGTTGAAGCCACGGCCATGAACGTGATCTGGTATCAGGAAGGTCGCTGGCTGACACCGCGCACCGATGAATGCGGTGTGCAGGGCACGCTGTCAGCGGCGCTGATGGATGCGGGCCATCTCTCGTATGGAACCTTGGCACTTGATGCACTTCCTGCGGTCAGACATCTGTGTGTACTCAACAGTGTGCAGGGCGTATGGCCTGTCCGACAGGTCGTCGATGCTCAGGGAAGCCCGCTGTCGGCGTACGACATCGACAGCCCCACCGTGCGCGAGCTTCAGCAACAGGCGCACGCGCTGCTGGGTTATGGCGATAGCGTTTCTTTCGAGCGCTGAGCGTCTCGAGTCCTCTCTGTATTCTTCTTTTCCCCGAGTCCATGGATGAAGGCGGGAATCTCAACCCGAGTCAGGTAGTTATGCGTGCAAGACGAGTAGCAGGACTGAGTCTGCTTCTGGCCGTGATCGTGGGCGGTGCCGCGGTGGGTGGCGGCTATGGGGCATGGTACTGGCAATGGCAGCGTCCAATTGCGCTGACCGCGCCGAAAGTATTTGAAATCGAACGCGGCATGGGTATTCGTCAGACGCTCGAACAGCTACAGCAGCAGGGCATTATTGCCTCGACATGGCCGTATCGTGCTAAAGCGTGGCTGGCCCCTGATCGGTTGCGTCATCTGAAGGCGGGCGAGTTCGCATTGGCCCCTGGCATGACGCCCGATCAGTTGATCGACAAGCTTTCCAGCGATGACGTCGTGACCTATGGCATGACGATCCCCGAAGGGCGCACGTTCGCTCAAATGCGTGCGCTGATGGATGCGCAGGTCAAGCTGGAGCATCGCACCGCTTCGCTGTCAGATGCAGAGCTGATGCGCCAGATTGGCCATGAGGGCGTGCCGCCGGAAGGACGCTTTCTGCCTACGACTTACCGCTATCACAAAGGCATGAGCGATATCACGCTCTATCGTCAGGCATTCGAGTTGATGAACAGTCGGCTTGATGAGGCGTGGCGCAAGCGCGATGAAGGACTTCCGTACCGTTCGCCAGATGAAGCGCTGGTCATGGCATCGCTGGTCGAAATGGAAACGGGCGTGCCCGAAGAGCGCAAGGCCATCGCCGGGGTATTCGTACGCCGTCTGGGCAAAGGCATGCGCTTGCAGACGGATCCTGCCGTGGCCTATGGGCTGAAGAAGAATGCCCGTACGCTGACACGTGCCGACCTGACGACGCCGACGCCGTACAATACCTATATGAACGAAGGGCTGCCGCCAACGCCGATCGCGCTGCCTGGACAGGCTGCTCTTGACGCGGCACTGCACCCTGCGCCGGGAAGTGCGCTTTACTTTGTGGCTACAGGGTCTGGCGGGCACCGCTTCTCCGACTCTCTGGAACAGCATCAGCAGGCCGTGCGCGACTATCTGCGCGTGCTACGTGCTGGCAATGCAAACAGCTCACACTAAATACGCCTTTGGGGAGCGATCCCGCTCCGTTAAAGGCCCCGCTGTCTGCCGACGACGGATGCAGCGGGTCTCTGCAATAGGAACCGGCGATGACGGCTGAATCCTTGTCTCGGCCCGCAGGTGCGGGACGATTCATTACTCTGGAAGGCGGCGAAGGCGTCGGTAAGACGACTAACGTACGCTTTCTAGTCGACCATCTGCGTGCCCGAGGCCTCGAAGTGGTACAGACCCGCGAACCGGGGGGGAGCCCGCAGGCCGAACGCATCCGCGAGTTACTGCTGACGCCTACTGACGATGATCCCTTGGTAGCGGATACCGAACTGCTGCTGATGTTCGCCGCGCGCGCTCAGCATCTGGCGGCGACGATCCTTCCGGCACTAGCGCGTGGTGCGGTAGTGGTATGCGACCGCTTTACCGATGCTACCTATGCCTATCAGGGTGCGGCGCGTGGTCTGGATGTCGAACGCATTGCGGTGTTGGAGCAGTTTGTGCAGCGAGGGCTTCAGCCTGACCTGACACTACTGCTGGATATGCCCGTCGAGGCGGCCCGTACGCGCGTCGAAGCAAGGGGAAAGCCGCTTGATCGCTTCGAAAACGAAGCTGCGGCTTTCTTCGAGAAGGTGCGCAGTGGCTATCTGACGCGGGCCGCGCAGTCCGAAGGACGCATGGTCACTGTCGATGCGTCTGGCACGCTGGCTGATGTACAGCAGCAGCTAGGCGCCGTGCTGGACGAACACCTTTTACGCTGGGGCCTGTGAGCCTCCGGAGCCGATCCGCATGAGTGAACTGGCTACGCTTCTGCAGGGAGCGCCCGCTGAAATGATGATGAAGGTGGATACGTTGTTGCCGTGGCAGCAGTCGTATTGGCATGACTTTCAGCATGCCCTAGCCAATGGCCGCTTGCCGCATGCCCTGTTGCTGGCGGGTGCTAGCGGACTGGGCAAGCAGGCATTGGCCGCCGCTATGGGTGCGCACCTGCTGTGCGAGCGCCGCGATACGTTGGCTGCTGAACAAATCAGTTGCGGGCAATGCCACAGCTGCATGATGCGTAAGGCGGGCAGTCACCCGGATCTGCTGGTAGTCGCGCCTGCCGAGCAGGGCAAGTTAATCCGCATCGACGCCGTGCGTGCAGTCAACGATTTCATGGCACAGACGGCGCAGCAGGGCGGCTACCGTGTCATCATGCTTAGCGGTGCTGACGCCATGACGGTAGGGGCGGCTAACGCGCTGCTCAAGACGCTGGAAGAACCCGGTGAGCGTACACTGTTCGTGCTGACCTCTGATCTTCCCTCGCGCGTGTTGCCAACGATCCTCAGCCGCTGTCAGCGCTGGACACTGGCCCATCCTCCTTATCAGGAGTGCGCCGCATGGTTGACCGCTCAGCTGGATGACGCCGACGAGGCCCAATTCTGGTGGCGCATTGCTGACGGAGCACCACTGCGTGCCGTGCGTTGTGGCCGTGGTGACTGGCGTCAGCTGCGACAGAAGATGATCGAACTGTTCGACGCACTGGTACGCGGTGCCGAGCCCGCTGCAGAAGCGGCCCGGTTGGATAAGCAACCGCTGCTGGACGTGCTCGACATCGGCATTGCCTGGCTGGAGGACCTTATTCGTCTGGGGCTGTCCGGTGATGAGCGCGGCGTCAGGAACGTCGATGTGCTGCCGCTATACCGTCAGGCCGTCAAGAACGGGCGCGTGCGCGACTGGTACCGCCTGCTGGACTATGCCCACGAGCAACGGCGCCTGCTGATGGCCGGTAGTAACCCCAATCCTATGCTGGTGCTTGAATCATGGCTCATTCGCTGGGCAGCACTGCTGCGCTCCTGAGCGGCCATTTTCAATCTGTTTTATGAAGGTGAATTACCCTGATGTCCGTCACTGTTTCTGATATTCCCGCGTCACCGCTCTCTTCGGACGAACTGTATCTCGTCGACTCTCACTGTCACCTTGATCGCCTTCGGCAGGGCGGTCTGTCCGAGCAGGAAATGGACGATATCGTCGCAGCGGCGCGTTATAACGGCGTGAAGCGCATGCTGACTCTGCCGACCACGCTGGATGACATGCCTGCCGTTGTCGCACTGGCCCGTCGCCATCCTGAAATCGTTTATGCCCTCGGGGTTCATCCGCTGACGCCGCTGGAGAATGAGCCGAGTCTGGATGAATTGCGCTCGCTGATTGAGCGCTATGAGCCGGTGGCCATTGGTGAGATTGGGCTGGATTACTGTACCGACGAGCAGGGTGAGTACCGTATCGCACCGGACATCCAGCGCGAACGCCTGAGGCGTCACCTTGTTGCTGCCACAGAAGCGCGGTTGCCCGTGTGCATCCATACCCGTGAAGCGCGCGAAGACACGCTGTCACTGCTTAAGGCGCATACCGATCCGGACGTCGGCGGTGTGCTGCACTGTTTTACCGGTGATCTGGAGATGGCGCGAGAAGCCGTACGTATGGGCTTCATGATCTCGATGTCCGGCATCGTGACGTTTCACAGTGCCGAGAACGTGCGCGAACTGGCGCGAGCGATCCCGCTGGATCGTCTGCTGATCGAAACGGATAGCCCTTATCTTGCGCCGGTACCGTTCCGCGGCAAGATGAACCAGCCCGCTTATGTGCTGGAAGTGGCGCGATGCATTGCCGACGTGCGCGGCATTTCGGTGGATGAGGTCATCATGCAAACGACGGCCAACTTCCACCGCTTGTTCAACCGTGTCAGCGCGGTCTGAACGCTGCGTCCGCCCGTGCTGACGGGCGGATCGGTAGCACTGCCTTTCCTTCTCTGAGCGTTTGCAGGTATACGCGGCCATGACCGATACGCTATCCACTTCCACTCCCGTTGATGCCCTGATGGCGCGTCTGACGCCCGAGCAGCATGCCGTCGTCCAGCATGCACAGGGACACGCCCGCGTAGCGGCCGTTGCAGGGGCGGGCAAGACGTCGACGATGGTGGCACGGGTGATGCACCTGCTGGCGCAGGGCGTTGCGGCTGAGCGCATCATGGTACTGATGTTCAATCGGCAGGCGCGCGAAGACTTTGCCCGTAAGCTCAAGGAAGTGGCGCAGCCTGGGCAGAAACTGCCCCAGGTGCGTACGTTCCACTCAGTGGGGCATCGCCTGACGGACACGCTGAGCCGCTGGGGCGTGCTGTCGCCGGCGACGCTGCTCGGGGCCGAATGGCAGTGGGAGCGCCTGTGCCGCCAAGCGGTACAGCAAGTGATGCAGGATGAAGATGACGATGCCGCTGAAGCCGCGCTGGAAGAAGACCGTGTCGGATTGTTCAGCCAATTCTGCGATCAGGTGAAAGGGCGTCTGGAAGCCCCCGAACTGTTGGTCGAAGGCGATGAGTTCGGTGAAGGCTGTCGTCATTTCCCTTCCGCTTATTACCGTTTGCAGGCGATGATGACCGAGCAGCGCGTGATGGGCTATGCCGACTTGATCCATCGCCCTCTTAAGGTGCTGGTCAAGGATAAGGCGTTGCGTGAGCGTGTCAGCGGCTTTCTTGATCATGTGATCGTTGATGAGTATCAGGATATCAACGAAGCGCAGAACTGCCTGTTGGCGATTCTTGCCGCGGGTCGCGCCCAGGTGATGGCCGTTGGCGATGCCAACCAGTGCATCTATGCGTGGCGCGGCGCTAGCGTCGATGCCATGAAACAGAGCTTTGAGCGTCGTTTCGGGTCCCCCGTCGACTACCCGCTGTCCTATACCTTCCGGCACGGGCATGCGCTGGCGCTGCTGGCGAACCATGCCATTGCTGGCAGTGCCGATCCCAACAGCCCCCAGACCCTTTCTGCGCCGGGTACACCGGATACGACGGTTTCTACGGCAACCGGGATGACGCAGGCACTCGAAACGCTGACCCGTTGGCGAGAACAGGTGAGCGATAGCAATATCGCAGTGCTGGTACGCAGTTGGCATCAGAGCGTTGCCCTTCAGCTTCACCTTTTGCGTCAGGGTATTCCGTTTCGGCTCGGGCGCTCGGAGCGCTTTGTCTTTCAGCTGCCGCTGGTGCGAGCACTGGCTGGCTATCTGGAAGTGGCTCGTCATCCGCTGCTGATGGGTGACGCCGATCACCTGCAGCTACTGTTCTCTCAACCTCCGGCATTCGTCAGTCGTGACGTGCTACGGACGCTGTGCCAGCAACTGGCACAGACAGGAGAGTGGCCTTCTGCGGCTGCTCCTGTGCTGGCAGCACTTAAACCATTCCAGCAGCGCTCGCTGCGCCAGCGCTGGGCTCTGATCCAGAAGCTGCCTCAGTGGCGCGATGCGCGACCTGCCGATCTGCTGGAGCATGTCACTACGACGCTGGGGGCTGACAAGCTGCTGCGCCGTGCCGCTGTGCGACGAGAGAAGGGTGAGGAAGACATTCGCCTGATGGATGTGTTGATCGAACAGGCCGGAGAGCTGGCCGATGACATCGACAGCTTCATTACCCTGTTGAAGACGCCTGAAGGTCCACAGGGGGATGCGGGAGATGGATTGCTGATTTCGACCATGCACGGTGCCAAAGGGCTGGAATGGTCGCGGGTAATGCTGTGGGGACTGAACGAAGAAGAGTGCCCGCTCTACAGTCGCGACACCCCCTTGACTAAGGAAAGCCTCGATGAAGAGCGCCGCCTGTTCTACGTGGGCGTGACGCGCGCACGCGAAGCACTGGTGCTGATCAATGACGGCGGCCAGCATCGCCCCAGTCGTTTTCTGGAAGAGTGCGCATGGCAGGACGTCATGGCCGTGCGTGAAGCACTGGCCCATCGTGATGACGAAATGCCGACAGTGGCAGTGCGCCATCCGGCTATCGTCAAGCGCTATCTAGCGGCCCAGCAGCTCACGCTGGACATCAAGGCGAAACCTAAGCCTAAGCCAACATCCGCACCGGCAGCAGCCCATGGCGACAGTGCGGCGCGCTCGACGATCAAACGCAGTGCAGGACCAATTACCGATCCTGATGCAGAGTGGCAGGTAGGCGATCAGCTACGCCATGGCCGTTTTGGTGAAGGCGTTGTCGTTCATGTTCGCGGCAGTGGCCCGCACTGCGTGATAGAGGTCCGCTTTGATCACAAGCGCGGCGTTACCAAACTGATGGCATCGCAGGCGCCTATCTCGCGTCTATGAGCCAGTAGAGGTAGGTGCCGCATGCTGCAAGTGCCTGCCAAAAGACCGCCTTGCACCTCATAATGCCAATGGCTGTAGTGCTTGCTGGTATCCGTACTTCTGCTGTTGTTGGCACTAATGGCTACTTCCCCTTGGTACCCACCCCATGTTCAGCACACCGCCTCGCTGTTGTATGTCATTTATCGGCGAACACATGCGTTGTCATCCGCTGACGGGCAAAACTCACCTTCCTTCCCTGACGCTATTCATGGGGGGTGAGTAAGGTTGGCCTTTTTTCTGCTACGTTCCCGCTGAGTGACACTGTAGCTCGTGGCTTGTCCCCGCTTACCGCATCCGCTCATCCATAATCCTCTGAGTGACAAGAGACGATCTATTGGCTGACCGATAGATATGGTCGATAAGCCCCTGCGGTATTGCCACTCATCAAGGAAGCATTGCCTGTCGATGATGTAGTGCAGTGCTCTTCACCGCGTGAGAAGAAGATTATGACGCTCTGGGATATGTCCGATATGTTCATGCCGCAATGAGTATTTGTTATTTTATTGCAAAATAGGGCATGGCTAATAACCGCGATGGTCTTGCTATCACATCATGGATAGCAAAAAGGCACTTCGTTCTATTTTTAAGTGCGATGGGGTGAGTGATGGGGCGCAAGTGTCATTCGTTATGCATGACGTTTCATCACTTCGCATTGTTTGTCGTAGACTTTCTTTTTGTAAAACTGGGAAAGGCAACATGCAGTAGACAACGTAGTAATATCGCTGGATTTACGTGTGAAGGGATTAAGTGGTCACTAAAGGTTATTTGTTAATTGCCGAATAACAACAGATAGGGCAGAATACCCTCCCTAAGACGAGTGACACCTCTCGTCAAAAAATCTGGTTGTTGCTTACTTATTGATTCAACAGGGAAATAAACATGATCTATTGTCAGGGTTGTGGTAAAGAGATGCACGAAAGTGCCCAGGCTTGCCCGTCTTGCGGCGCGCCGAGCACCGGTGCTACCACTGGGGGAAAAAGTAAGGTCGTAGCGGGTATCCTCGCGATCTTCCTCGGCGCATTCGGTATTCACCGTTTCTACCTCGGTAATATCGGTCTGGGTATCCTTTACCTGCTGTTCTTCTGGACGGGTATTCCGGGTATCGTCGCTTTCATCGAAGGCCTGGTATTCCTGTGTGGCGACGAACAGAAGTTCAACGCGAAGTATAATCGCCGCTGATTCTTATCGCTGATAAGTTTCTCTGCGCCGTGCATAGCCTATATGCACGGCGTTGTTGTATATATGGCATCATTGGCGTCAACCGATTTGAAAGTGAGGCAGCGATGAGCGATACGGACAATACATCTGAAAACACACTGGTGCCGACCGAGCAAGAAGAACAGGGCAATGTGCCCGCGGAAAGCAAGGCCAATGCACTGCGCCCCAATATGATCTACTGCTACGGTTGTGGTCAGCAGATTCATCAGCAGGCGCGCGCGTGCCCGCACTGTGGCGCACCTAGCCGCAGTGCCGATTCGTTGCAGAACGTGTTGGGTGGCAAGGGTAAGAACCGGATCGTGGCCGCTGTGCTGGCTTTCTGGCTGGGCATCTTCGGTGCGCATCGCTTCTATCTGGGCAACCCGATCATGGCGATCTTCTACATCCTGTTCTTCTGGACGCTGATCCCGTCATTCGTTGCCTTGGGTGAAGGGATCTATTTCCTCTGCATGGACCCACAGCGCTTCGACGAAAAATACAATCGTCGGCGTTGAGTATCGTCCATCATGCGCCATTGAGAACGCCAGCGGGGAGAACCCTCTGGCGTTCTTGCATTCGGGCGGTGTAGTGCCGTTGGGCACGTGTCTTGTAGAAGTGGTGAGGATAGTGGGTAGGCCCGATAATATGCCACCTGCCACCTGCCACCTGCCACCTGCCACCTGCCACCTGCCACCTGCCACCTGCCACCTGCCACCTGCCACCTGCCACCTGCCACCTGCCAACAGCCACCTGCCAACAGCCACCTGCCAACAGCCAACAGCCAACAGCCAACAGCCAACAGCCAACAGCCAACAGCCAACAGCCAACAGCCAACAGCCAACAGCCAACAGCCAGATTTGGGCGGCGTGTGTTCTATTGCGGTGGTGAGTGGTCTTCAGCATATCTATGCAAGCACCTTGCTCATCACTTTTATATCGGTGTGTTCGTTTGACTCTAAAAAAGCCCGGCATCTCTTGCCTCGGGTGACGCTGGCGGATCAGCGGGGGCGAGGTCGGATGCCGGGCTTTCGTTCGATATCGTGACAGCCAATTGTCAGCCCAGTGGCTGGCGGTGGCCTGTCTCTCATACCGTGTTTACATGTTGAGTACGTTTACATATTGGGATAGTTAGGCCCGCTGCCGCCTTCCGGGGCCGTCCAGGTAATATTGCGCGACGGGTCCTTAATATCGCAGGTCTTGCAGTGAATGCAGTTGGCCGGATTGATCTGGAAGGCGGGGCCATCATCGGTGGTGATGATCTCGTAGACCCCTGCCGGGCAGTAGCGCTGTGCCGGTTCATCGAACAGCGGCAGATTGACCCGAACCGGCACCTGCGGATCGGTCAGCTTCAGATGGCAAGGCTGACGTTCGTCATGCTGGGTATTGGCTAGATAAACGGATGACGTGCGGTCGAATGATAGCTTGCCGTCAGGTGCGGGGTAGGCAAACGGTGTGCAATCACGGGCAAAGCGCAGGCGCTGATAGTCGGGCACGCGATCGTGCAGCGTAGGCAGGATGCGTCCACGCGTCCACTGATCGAATAGGTTCCAGCCGCCGCCCATCAGCGTTCCCATGCGGTGCAAGGCCGGGCCGAAGCTGCGCGTCTTGTTGAGGGCCTCATAGGCCCAGCTGGCCTTGAAGCGCTGCTCGATATCTGTCGTGGTGGGTTGCTGACGGGCCGGCGACTGCTCGCGGTGTAGTGCTTCAAAGGCGGATTCTGCCGCTAACATGCCCGATTTCATCGCCATGTGAATGCCTTTAATGCGCGAGAAGTCGAGCGTGCCTGCATCGCAGCCGATCAGCATACCGCCGGGAAAGGTCTGCTTGGGCAGGCTATTGAGGCCGCCCTTGGTGATGCTGCGGGCGCCGTATGCCAGACGAGTGCCGCCTTCCAGTACCTTGGCGAACAGCGGGTGGTGTTTCATGCGCTGGAATTCATCGAACGGCGACAGGTGCGGATTGCGGTAGTCCAGATCGACGATCAGTCCTACCATGACCTGACGGTTGGCACCGTGATAAAGGAAGCTGCCGCCGCTGGCACGGCCGTTGAGCGGCCAGCCTGATGCGTGGGTGATCTCGCCAGGGCAATGCTGCTCGGCGGGCACTTCCCATAGTTCTTTGAAGCCAATCGCATAGTGCTGTGCATCGCGCTGATGGTCGAGAGCAAAACGCTTGATCAGCTGCTTACCCAAATGGCCGCGCGAGCCTTCAGCGAACAGTGTCAGCGGTGCTTCCAGCTGTATGCCCGGTTCGAAATCATCGCGGGGCACCTCGTTGGCATCCAGTCCCATGTCGCCGGTCACGACGCCTTTGACATGGCCTTCTTCATCCAGTGCCAGTGATTGGGCAGCAAAGCCGGGGAAGATATCGACCCCCAGCGCTTCGGCCTGTTCGCCAAGCCAGCGGCACAGATCGCCGGCGCTGATCACGTAGCTGTCGTGGTTGTGCATAGACGGCGGCACGAAGGGCGAGGGCACGGTGATCGCATGCTTGGCGCTGGTCAGCAGACAGACCTTTTCCTTGGTGACAGCAGTGGTCACGGGAGCGCCGCGTTCTTTCCAGTCTGGAAACAGTTCGCTTAGCGCCGTCGTGTCCAGCAGCGCCCCCGACAGAATATGCGCACCGATTTCAGCGCCCTTTTCGAGCACGGCCACCGAGAGCTCGCAGCCCGCATCCTTGGCCAGCTGTCGTAGGCGACAGGCGGCGGCCAGACCGGCAGGTCCCGCACCTACGATGATGACGTCGAATTCCATGACTTCGCGTTCCACGATGATCTCCTGTGTCGAAAACGGGCTTTGACCCGTTACCGGATATGGGGTGAAAAGGGCGCATCATGCTAGACTCTCTGCCTTCATCCTTCTAGCGTGTTGCATCGAAGGACGGAGGGGCAGGGGCGCCAGCGGCCGACACGGTAGGTCTTACCTAATATGTACGCTTATTGTACACGAGCGAGCGTACATGATGACGGCTGATGACATGGCGCATCACGCTCTGGCCGACCGAAGCGATGCAACGCGGGTCCCCTGACACTATTTGCATACACATGAACACGAGGATGCCATGAAGGTACTCGTCGCGATCAAGCGCGTCATTGATCACAACGTGAAAGTGCGGGTCAATGCGGAAAATACCGCCGTTGACCAAGCTCACGTGAAAATGGCCATGAACCCCTTCTGCGAAATTGCCGTGGAAGAAGCGGTTCGGCTCAAGGAAAAGGGCATCGCGTCCGAGACGGTTGCCGTGACGATCGGTCCGCAGGCCGCTCAAGAGCAGCTGCGCGCCGCTCTAGCGCTGGGCATCGACCGCGTCATTCATATTGAGACGGAAGAAGCGCTTGAGTCGCTGGCCGTCGCCAAACTGCTGAAAGTGATCGCCGAAGAAGAGCAGCCGGGCCTTGTGCTGCTGGGCAAGCAGTCCATCGACACCGACAACAACCAGACCGGGCAGATGCTGTCTGCACTGCTGGGCTGGGCGCAGGGCACGTATGCTTCTGAACTGTCGTTCGAACATGAAGGCTACTGTGTCGTTACGCGTGAAATCGATGACGGCCTAGAAACGCTGTCGCTGCGCTTGCCGGCTGTCGTCACGGTGGATCTGCGTCTCAACGAGCCGCGCTATGCGCGCCTGCCGGCCATCATGAAGGCGAAGAAAAAACCGATCGACACGCGTCAGGCGGCCGACATGGGTATTGATCTGACGCCTCATCTCGAACGCCTTAGCGTCGAGCTGCCGCCGGAGCGTCAGGCGGGTGTCATGGTGGACTCCGTCGATGAACTGATCGACCGACTGAAGAACGAAGCGAAGGTGCTGTCATGAGTGTGCTGGTTCTAGGTGAACATCGTGAAGGCGTTCTGAGCAGCGCAATGCCGCACGTCGTGGCGGCGGCGCGTCAGCTGAGCGATGAGGTGGACGTGCTGATCGTTGGCTTCGACGTCAATCTGGCACTGGGTGAAGCGGCCAAGCTGGACGGTGTGCGTCATGTGCTGGCAGCCGATTCCGTGCATCTGGTGCATCCGTTGGCCGAAGACGTCACGCAGGTTATTCTGCCGCTGATGGACAGTTACAGCCATCTGTTGGTAGCGAACAGTGCCATAGGTCGCAGTGTGCTGCCGCGGGTAGCGGCGCTGTTGGACGTTTCCCCGATCTCCGATGTGATCGCGATCAAAGATGACGCCACGTTCGTGCGCCCCGCCTATGCGGGCAGCGTGCTGGAGACCGTGCGTTCCCGAGATGATAAGAAACTGTTGACGGTTCGTCCGACCGCTTTCGAGCCGGTCGAGATTTTGTCGCGCATGAACGCGCGCTTCGAGGTGGCCGCAACGGCGGCACCCAGCAGTCAGGTGCAGTTCGTATCGGAAGACATTGACGAAAACGATGGTCCGACGCTGTCGAACGCGCGCATCGTCGTTTCCGGTGGTCGTGGGGTCGGCAGTGCCGACAACTTCCTGCTGTTGGCTGCGTTGGCAGACAAGTTGGATGCGGCCATCGGTGCCTCACGTGCCGCTGTTGATGCTGGTTTCGTGCCCAACGACCTGCAGGTCGGCCAGACCGGCAAGATCGTGGCGCCTGAGCTATATATTGCGGTAGGTATCTCTGGTGCAATCCAGCACCAAGCGGGCATGCAGGACTCCAAGGTGATTGTGGCGATCAACCAGGATCCTGAAGCTCCGATCTTCCGCATTGCCGATTACGGGCTTGTCGGGAACCTGCTTGAAGTACTGCCGGAACTCGAACGCAAGCTGTGAGGTCGTAGTCAGTGCGCGCTTCCCGCCGATCGAGTGGAAAGCGCGCACTGTCGCATCGAGATCATGTCAGGAAAGGTCATATGTGATGACTTTTCACTGATGTGATTTCCTGCTTCACTGTCAATGAGTAACGTGTGCATTATCGCCTGGCGACGGTGTAGGCTGAACCTAGGCTTCTATGCCTCCGCCAAGGGGCATTCTTCCACAGTGTCGTCTGCACTTTGTGCCAGACAGGGCATGTTCCAGATACAGGACGAGAGTTTCCATGAACGAATCGGTCGAGCACTCCATGTCCATCATCTCGCTTGTCTCGCACGCCAGCGGCGTGGTGCAAGCGGTCATGGCTATCCTGCTGCTCTTTTCCATTACCTCGTGGGTCATCATCTTTCGACGCGGCGTCGATCTGGTGCGTGCCCGTCGTGCACTGGATGGCTTCGAGCAGCGCTTCTGGTCGGGTATCGACCTCAATGAACTGTACAAGTCCCAACCGGAGCGTCCGACTGGGGCCGCACACGTGTTCCATGCCGGCTTCCGCGAATTCAACCGTCAGGTTACGCGGCTGAAGGATATCGGCGGCATTATGGGCAGTGTTGAGCGTGGCATGCGTGTAGCGCTTTCCCGTGAAGAGTCACGCAACGGCCAGCATCTTTCTATCCTGGCGATTATCAGCTCTGCCAGCCCATACATCGGTCTGTTCGGTACGGTATGGGGCATTATGGGGTCGTTCCAGTCGCTATCGCTGGCCCAGCAGGCGACGCTGGCGACGGTCGCTCCGTGGATCGCTGAAGCACTGATTGCGACCGCTACCGGGCTGTTTGCCGCCATTCCGGCCGTCATCGCGTACAACCGCCTGTCATCGTCCGTCGATCAGTTGCAGACGCGCTATGAAGATTTCGCAGAAGAGCTGTATGCCATTCTCGAACGCAACCTGCAGGCTCAGCGTCTGCAGCGCGAACGTGACAAGGCCTGAGGAGGCGTCGCATGCAAGGTCCGTTCAGTCGCCGCAGCCGTCGCAAGCTGGCAAGCGACATCAACGTCGTACCGTTCATTGACGTCATGCTGGTGCTGTTGGTTATCTTCATGATCACCGCACCGATGATGAACCAAGGGGTCAACGTCGACCTGCCTAAGGCCAGTGCCACGCCGGTAGACGAGAGCAAGCCGGCGATCGTTGTGTCCGTGGACAGCGATGGACGCTACTACGTTGGGCAGAAAGGGCACGATCAGCTGACCACGCTCGAGCAGTTGGGCGAGCAGGTGCAGGATATCCTGAAAGGGGCGCCGGGTTCGCCGGTTATGGTGCGGGGCGATAGCCACGTGGCCTACGGTGATATCGTGGTGCTGATGGCCACGCTGCAGCGTGCTGGTGTCCCGAATGTCGGATTGCTGTCAGCACCGGGCGGTAAATCCTGATCCTTGCCTGACCGGTGATCATTGCCAGTAGGGATGTGATCAAGACATCGGTGAAAAATAAAAGGGCTGTGCGACTCAACGTCGTGCAGCCCTTCGTCGTTTTAGGGCTATCCCTTAAGCATATGGTGAATGGCGTCGTGTGAAGGCGCAGAGTAAGCATCGCGAGGCGTAAGGGTGTCGAGGATCAGCGATATTATGCGGCATGGCAATAGGCATGTGATGATCAATGGCGCAGGCCGTAACGGCATAGATCGCGTTGCCGCTTTGACGGCAATGTACCGCCCTTCATCATTCAGGAACTCTCTTTGAGGGTTGGATATGAGCCCCGCTTCTAATCGACGGTAAGGCATCTCACCCTCATGGCGTGGATACGGCGAGCCAATAAGGTGTCCGGCTGGTCGCCTTGTACAGCAAGGTGAGTCATGCGTAAACGCGGTGGTAGGCCAACTGCAAAAGCGGGAAGGGAGAGAGAGGCTAGTAGGTCAGATAGAGCCTGCAACGCCTCAGCCTGATACCTTTTCTGCTGGCAGCTCGTCGCAAGGAGCGCGGGTCAGGATGGCAAGCCATGACACGACAACGGCCTAGAGATATCTCTAAGCCGTTTGTTATGAGTAAGACCCTGCATGGAAATGCTGATGTGGGCAATGGTCACTTGCGTTACGCGTGGACGCGATTAGTCCGAGCTACCACCACTGTCGCCACCACCGCTATCACCGCCACCGCAGTCACTGCTGCCACTGTCATAGCTACAGCTGCCACTATCATAGCTATCGCCACCGCTGTAGCTGTGGTGGTGGCTATAACTGCTGTCATCACTGCTCCAGCCGGCGTCTCCACCACTACTACTCCAGCCTGTATCTCCACCGCTACTACTATAGGAAGAGGAATTTCTGGAGGAACGTTGCCTTGTGGCATTACGGCCTGCCGATGCCTTCTGGCGACGGAAAATGAGATAGAGGATGAAAAGAACGATCGCTGTCAGAATGAAGCTAAGCATGTATATCCCTTTATACGTTATAAGTGTTATCTATTCGTTATTTGTAATAAAGCAAGCGAGCGCTGCTGTAGTTGGTGACTCAGCGGGATCGCCTCTGAGTCACCAGGGTCCGGCAGCTTCCCCTGTCCATGCCGCCGGTAAGCCGGAGGTCACGATGAGCGTTTCAACCGGTTCATGCGCATAATGGTCGGGTGGAAACAAACTGCAAATACGACGAAGGGGGTATAGGCCAAAGAATGATATCGTCTTCATTTTGATGTGTGTTTCTATATGGAATTATGGCGATCTTTAAATGTGAGTTTCGCTAACGCCTATTCTGCAGTGAATCACAGAAGAAAAGCAAAGGCTTTAATGCGCTGTATCCCGCATGGTTGTTGACGTTTTGGTAACCGATCATGATTGCCTTCCTCTCAGTATCCCTATATCTATCACACAATACTTCATAATGATACTCGGGTTTGAGCGGTTGACGCTCCACATTATATTCTTATTTTAGTGCTGAAAATTATCGCTTATCCGCATCACTTGAATAGATATATCGTCTAGATAGGATGAATTCTATAATAGCTTAATTATTAGCGGAATAGTTGGGATTATAAGACGGGGTAATCCTTATCGCAACGCTTTGGATATAGTGATTCTCATGGCCTGATCGGTGTGGGTGGCGTCGTCGAATCTGGTTGATGGCGAGACGGTGCCTGTCTCGCGCCATCCTGATGCGGTCGAGCGTTACTCGCCTGTATTTGCAATGCCGGGGGAGTCGAGTGGCGGCGGGAGCCTCCTCCAATAGGGCAGCGTTGACGGGGCAATCTACCATGCTTATCTGGAGGAGCGTCGAGATGCCCAGCGGCAGAGCAGGACGCCCAGCATGGTTGCGGGCTTATCGGTGATAATCAGCAAGAGCGGCATGATAAGGGACAGAAACACGCCAATGGCAGTAGGCAGCCATACCCAGCGAGCCAACAGCATGAGCTTATCAGCGTAAGGCGGCGCCCAACACAGTGCCAGCAGTGTGAGCACTACGCTGATAGGGGCCGTTATGAACAATAGACACCCTGTCGGCACTAGCGCCTGATACGAGAGTGTCATGAGTTTTCCTTGCCAGTATTGCAACGGAGTAACCAATAGCGGTGCGGCTCGGCGATAGGGTTTCATGACTGTTTCCGCGCGTCATAGGGAATTCGAAAGTGATGGCTGTCGCGCATCACGATCAGTGCTGTGGTGCTACCTGCACCATTTATATGTATCGGCATGTCTGGCGCTGTTGTTCGTATGCCTCGGCACTATGTGGGTTGCTGCAATGAAAATGCCGCGAGCACTAATCGCTGCTAGACGATGAGCAATCACTTGATGAACTGTCCGAAGTATCACAGGAAGAGTCCGACGTGCTGTCGCCGCTACTGCTTGAGTAATCGCTGCTGTCATCACTGCCGTAGGTGCAGCTATCAACGTCATCAAAATAGCCGAAATCAGTATGGCCATTGCTCCAGTCGGCAGTCCTAGAGGCTCCATAGTTCGACGTATTCTTGCGGGAGCGAGAACGACGTTTGGGTTTTAGCGGCGGGCGTTTGAGTATCTCAGCATCAGAGAAAAACAGGCATTCTAGCGCTGCGCCAACGAAAACAAGCAAGATGGCCACAAGGGCGCCACAGAACAGGTAGCCGGGAATGCGCATTAGCCCTTCAGCGGCGGGCTTGGGAAGGAGGGCGCTGATAATGCTGAGCAGAATGGTGGTGACGGGGGCAATCACGAATGCCGTCACTACGGCTCGGCGCAGCACCTTGTTGATCCCTTTCATCAGTAGACGTTCGTGCCAGGTCGTGGGCACTGGCTCGATCGTGTTACAGCCCCTCTGTCCGTGCGATCTACGTTTCGGTGCTGATCTCTTTCTGGTGGTGGTGCGTTTTCGCGTTGTGGGTGGCAGCGATGAGGCTGGGGGAGCTTTGTAGATGGCGTAGAAAAGAACGCAGTAGCCTGAAGAAAGAGCACTGAACAAGACCGTCATAAAAATGACATGCCCTGTATGTTCGAAGGGGGAGCTTTTCTCCCAGAAGGCCAGTGGAACACCAATGATATGAGTAATGACGATAAGGAGGATGGCACAAAGCGCGAGTTTGAGTGACGGTGCTGATGGCTGTGCGTCAGTTGGCATATGAAAAGGCTCTAAGAACAAGGTATTGCTACCTTACGCGATGCGGTAATGCATGGAAATGAGCGCAAGCGCCGCTGCCGAAAGCGATTGGGGCGAGGACAATAATCAGGCTGAAGGGATAAAGGTGGGGCTAACGGACGTAAAAGAGTAAACGGGCCTTTAGGCTGAGTGCCTTGAAAGGCCCGTTTCTCACTAGAGTGCGATATCCGTCCACACCGGCGCGTGATCGGACGGCTTTTCCATGCCGCGCAGTACATAGTCGATGCCTGAGGCCTGTACGAACCCTTTCAGGCCTTCGGAGACCATGATCAGATCAATGCGCAGGCCACGCTTCGGCTCACGGTCGAAGCCTTTCGAGCGATAGTCGAACCAGCTGAACAGCTCGCTGCTGTCGGGATGGCAGCAGCGGTAGCTGTCGCTCAGGCCCCATTCCTTCAACTGCCCCAACCATGCGCGTTCTTCTGGCTGGAAGCTCGTCTTGCCTTCACGTAGCCAGCGCTTGCGGTTGGGTTCACCGATACCGATGTCCTGATCTTCGGGCGAAATGTTGAAATCGCCCATGACGGCAACGAGGTGATCCGGCTGATGACAGTTGCGCAGTCGAGCATTCAGCTGGGCATAGAAGCGGCGCTTGTTGGGAAACTTGGTCGGATGCTCGACGTTCTCCCCCTGAGGAAAGTAGCCGTTGTACACCGTCAGTGGGCCGTTGGCGGTGTCGAGCACGACACCAATCATGCGGCGCTGAGCATCGTCTTCGTCGTCATCGAACCCGTAGATGATGTCGCGCGGAGCTTGCCGCGTCATCAGCGCAACACCGTAGTGGCCCTTCTGCCCAAAGTAGTGGACGTGATAGCCGAGTGCCTGCAGGTCGGACAGCGGAAATTCACTGTCCTGTACCTTGGTTTCTTGCAGGCCAATGACATCAGGCGACAGCGAATCGACAAGCGCTTGCAGCTGATGCGGGCGGGCACGCACTCCATTGACGTTGAATGACACCAAGCGCATCAGGTGGCCTCTGGTTGATCCGGGTGCAGCGGCAGTACAGGCGCGTTTTCCTGACGCTCCTGCTTGCGAGCGGCCTGTGCCTTGCGCTGCTTGAGTTTCTTGCGCGTGTAGCGGTCGCTTGATTTAACCTGGTCAGGATTCTCATGGCGCCACTGTTTGTAGTCCTTGCGGCGGCCGGTACGAATCATGACTCGGTCAGCCATGGAACGGGTCTTTTTCCTGCGCGTCATGACAGGCTCCTGCATAAAAGAAGTAATCGCGGTATCAGCCGCTTCCCCAGGGAAACGGTGAGAATGCCGCTAGTCTAACAGACACGGCCGCATGGTTGGCTATCCTGCCGATGAAATCGCTGTCGTGTGAGGGCAAAAGGGTCAACGCGCGCGTTAACCATCCGTAAACCCTAAGGGGCAAGGTTTGCCAGCGTAATCAATGTGATCGACGCTTCTGTTACCGCCAGCCAAGGGCGTCGTTACCTGTCAGGCGAAGTAATTCGCGGTGTTCAGCGTATGCTGGCAAGCACGAAGCCCTCTGTGTCTGATACACTTGTGCGCTGTCGTTACAAGGGGCCGCCTCTGGTAGCCTTTCTTTCGGGTCGATGCGCATAGCGGCTTCTTCACTGTAAGCCGAGATGCTGTATGCCCGTTTTCCATCCATTCAACCGGTCGAGTAGCCATGAGCGAGTCGGAAAAGCAACCACAACCGACCCAGAACCCTCAGCGTAAACCCAAGCGCCGCCGTCGCAAACCGCGTCAGGCTCGTCGTGAGGGGGGCGCTCCGTCTTCTGCGCCACAGCAGGCGCATGTCGCACTGCCTGAGGTGCCTCCCGTACCGGGACAATGGCGCTTCCAGGACTTCGATCTTCCCCAGCCGCTGTTGCGTGCTATTGCCGAGCAGGGGTTCCAGTACTGTACGCCGATCCAGAGCGAATCTCTGGCGTACACGCTGCTGGGACGCGATGTCGTCGGCAAGGCGCAGACGGGAACCGGCAAGACAGCGGCCTTCCTGATCGCCATTCTGGCCTACTTCCTTGAGGAGCCGCGTCCGGAAGGTCAGCAGCCCAGCACGCCGCGTGCGTTGATCATCGCGCCGACGCGCGAGCTGGCGCTTCAGATCGAAAAAGACGCTCAGGCGCTGATTCGCTATACCGATATCACGATCGCCGGTCTGGTCGGCGGTATGGATTATCAGAAGCAGCAGCAGCAGGTGAAACGTCGCGTGGATCTAGTGATTGCGACCCCGGGGCGTTTGCTCGACTTCCAGCAGCGTGGCGATCTGGATCTGCGTCAGGTTGAAGTGCTGGTGCTGGACGAAGCCGACCGCATGCTGTCGATGGGCTTCATCCCGGACGTGAAACGCATCATCCGGGCGACACCGCGTCGTGAAGAACGTCAGACGTTCCTGTTCTCGGCAACGTTCACGCAGGACATCCTCAACCTGTCGAGCCAATGGACGCACGAACCGGCCTATGTCGAGATCGAAGCGAAGACCCAGACGGCCGATAACGTTGAGCAGCATGTCTATCTGGTCAGCGATCAGGACAAGCCGCGCCTGCTGAGCAACATCCTCAAGCAGTCGACGCATGAGCGTGTCATGGTGTTCGCTAATCGTCGCGATCGCGTGCGTAAGCTTGATGAGCATCTGCGTGCCGAAGGATTGAACGTAGCGATGCTGTCCGGCGATGTGGCACAGAAACAGCGCCTGCGGACGCTTGAACAGTTCCGCGAAGGTGAAGTCAACGTGCTGGTCGCGACCGATGTCGCTGGGCGTGGTATTCATATTGATGACGTTAGTCAGGTCATCAACTATACCCTGCCGGAAGACCCCGAAGACTACGTGCACCGTATCGGTCGTACCGGCCGTGCGGGTGCAAAAGGGGTGTCCATCAGCTTTATGGGCGAAGAAGACGCCTATGCGCTGCCGGATATTGAAGCGTTCATCAAGAACAAGCTGCCGTGCGAGCATCCGCCGGAAGGCCTGCTCTAACCCATCGCTGTAGGTCCCACCCTGTCCTGATGATGCTGCCGTTCCGGTGGGCATCATCAGGACATTCCCCCGCCTGAATCCACACGAGGTCATCCCGCCCGATCATGCTCGACGATGCGCTGAAGAACGATATCCAGGCAGCCTATCGCCGTGTGCTGGAGGCACGCTCGCTGTCGCCTCGCCATGGCCAGAAACTGATGATCGCCGAAATTGCACGCACGCTGGGCAATATCGAGATCGACGATCAAGGCGAGCGCCGCAGTGATGAACATGTGTGCGTGCTGGAAGCCGGTACGGGTACTGGCAAGACGTTGGCCTATCTGCTGTCGGCACTGCCGATCGCCAAGGCACGCGGCAAGCGGCTGGTGGTTTCGACGGCCACGGTGGCGCTGCAGGAACAGGTGCTGCACCACGACCTGCCGATGCTGAAGGCGCAGAGCGGCCTGAGCTTTGACTATGCGCTGGCGAAGGGGCGAGGGCGCTATCTGTGTCTGACGCGCCTCGAACAGATCATGGACGGTGCCGAGGAGTCGCCGACGCTGTCGCTGTTTGAACAGAGCGTGTCGCACAAGCAGGAAGAGGTGGGGGAGCTGGCCGCAGAAATGGCTACGGCCTATGGCAGCGGTGAGTGGGCGGGCGACCGCGACAGCTGGCGCGATGCGGTGCAAGACGCACACTGGCGGCAGTTAACCACTGATCATCGTCAGTGCACCAATCGACGCTGTGGCCATTTCTCTGCCTGTGCCTTCTTCAAGGCGCGCCGCAAGGTTGAAGAGGCCGACATTATCGTGGCCAACCACGATTTGGTGCTGGCTGATCTGGCGTTGGGAGGGGGCATGGTGCTGCCTCCGCCGAAGGAGTGCATCTACGTCTTCGATGAGGCGCATCACCTGCCCGACAAGGCGCTGGAGCATTTCCATCAGCGACTGCCGGTGCAGGGCGCAATGCGGTGGTTGAATCAGCTGCGCAAGTCGTTGCCGGATCTGCATACCGCCTTGGCCGTACAGCCAGTGGTGGCACGTCTGCTACAAGCAATGCCCGAACAGCTGATGGCGATTGAGCCTCACCTTCAGACGGCACTACAGATGGGACGCCAGCTACTGCCGGAGCCGTCGAACGATTTCCGCAATGATATGCCGCGTCACCGCTTTGAGCAGGGACGCATTCCTGACGCACTGCGTGAGATGGCGGCGGCGCTGTGCGCGCCGTTCGCTGCGCTGTGCCGTACGCTGGAAAGCATCGCGGATATTCTGCGCGAAGCGCTTGATCCTGATAAGCAGAACGGGTTGCCGCGAGAGCAGGCGGAAGAGTGGCTGCCGCTGGTGGCGCTGCTGCATGGGCGGGCATTGGAAGCGCACGGGCTGTGGATGGCCTTCGCTGCCGTGGATGATGTGACGTCTGCTCCTCCACAGGCGCGCTGGATTCAGCTGGAATCCACCAGCAACGGTGCGGACGGTGAGCTGGTTTATGCGGCATCACCGGTTAGCGCGGCCGAAACGCTGGCGCGTCATCTGTGGGGGCGCTGCTTCGGGGCGGTGCTGACCTCCGCTACGCTGACCGCGTTGGGACGCTTTGAGCGATTGCAGGAGCGTGCCGGATTAGCTAACCGCTATCGCTATCGGCAGCTGCCCAGTCCCTTCGATTACTCGCGTGCAGTGCTATCGGTACCGCCGATTGCCGTTGATCCCGCTCAGCGCGATGCTCACGAGCAAGCCATTATTGAGTGCGTGAAAGGGCTGGGTGAAGACGAGGCGGTGCTGGTGCTGTTTTCCGCGCGCCGTCAGATGCAGGCTGTGGAGGACGCTATCCGCTCCTCTGGCAATGCGGAGCTAGCAGATCGTCTACTGGTGCAGGGGCAGCGTGCTCGCCATGAGCTGCTACTGGAACACCGCAAACGCATCGACAAAGGGAAGGGCAGCATCATCTTCGGTCTGGCGAGCTTTGCCGAAGGGATCGACTTGCCCGGGCAGTATCTGACCCATGTCGTGATCACGCGACTGCCTTTTGCCGTGCCGGATGACCCTGTCGGAGCTACACTGGCAGAGTGGATCGAAACCAAGGGCGGTAATCCCTTCATGCGTATTACCGTACCAGATGCGTCGATTCGCTTGGTGCAGGCCTGCGGCCGCTTGATCCGTAAGGAGCAGGATCATGGGCGCATCACCATTCTTGACCGCCGTGTGCTGACGAAGCGCTACGGTCAGGCGCTCCTAGAGGCGCTCCCTCCTTTCCGTCGAGAACTGGCGCGTTGATATAAGCGAAATGAAGGCGTTTCAGGTGTTGTAAAATTTGAAACGCCTTGTACACATAATTACAACGCACCCCTTCCACTCGCCCCCTGTCTAATGTAATACTAGATGCGCTTTCGGCACATATTGCATCGGGTATTCGTGTATCTGTAGAAAGTTCGCGGACAATCGCGTTCGTTCGGCTGTGATATGCGCCACCCTTCTGGCTGTATTCCGGGGCCTTCCGGAAGCAAAGGAGAAACAGGGATATGTCACCACAGGTTGGGGTGGTCATGGGCAGTGTTTCCGACTGGGAGACCATGCATGCCTGCTGCGACACGCTTGAATCACTGAAGATCTCCTTCGAACATCGCGTAGTATCGGCGCACCGCATGCCCGATCAGATGTTCGCCTACGCTGAAGAAGCCGCTGCACGCGGCATCCAGATCATCATTGCAGGTGCTGGTGGTGCTGCCCATTTGCCGGGCATGCTGGCCGCCAAGACTTCTCTTCCCGTTATCGGTGTTCCCGTTGCCTCTCGCCACCTGAAAGGCATGGATTCACTGTTGTCGATCGTACAGATGCCCGGCGGCGTTCCCGTTGCCACCATGGCGATCGGTAAGGCGGGCGCGACCAATGCCGCCCTGATGGCTGCACGTATGCTGGCCTTGCACGACGACGCATTGGGCGAACGGCTCGAAGCACGTCGGCTGGAAAGCGAGCGTGCTGCGGAGGCCAGCAGCGAGGAGCTGAAATGAGCACTCAGGCAACGTCTCAAGCGGCAGCGCTGATCGTGCCCGGTGCCGTGATCGGCATCATCGGGGGCGGGCAGTTAGGGGCCATGATGGCTACTGCCGCACGCACTATGGGGTACCGCATCGCCGTGCTTGACCCCGATCCCACGGCTCCGACGGCAGCCATTGCTGATCACGTCATTACCGCTCCCTATAACGATCCCGATGCCGCACGCCAGCTGGCGGAATGCAGCGATATCGTGACGTATGAATTCGAACATATCGACTTGGATACGTTGGCGCTCATCGCCGACGTTGGTCGCCTTCCGCAGGGGGCGCATCTGATCCGCATCTCGCAGCACCGTCGCTTGGAAAAAGAAGCCATCACAGCACTTGGGCTGCCGGTTGCGCCTTACGCCAACATCATGTCGGCCGACGATCTAGACATGGCCACGGCATCCATCCGTTTCCCCGCTGTGCTGAAGACATGCATGGGGGGGTACGATGGCAAGGGACAGGTAGTGGTCAAGCACCGTTCCGAGCTGGAAGATGCTTGGCGGCAGCTGGGGGATCATGCACCGCTAGTGTTGGAGCAGTGGATTCCCTTCGAACGCGAGATATCGGTCATCGTGGCGCGCTCTACAACCGGTGAAACGCGCTGCCTGCCGACGGCCGAGAATGAGCACTGCCAGAACATTCTGCACCGTACCCAAGTGCCGGCACGCATTGCCGCGGACGTAGACGCTCGCGCTCAGCAGATCGCGATGACGTTGGCTGAAGGGCTCAAGCTGGTGGGAACACTGGCGGTTGAGCTGTTCGTTGGTCGCGATGGCACACTTTACGTCAACGAGCTGGCACCGCGTCCGCATAACTCCGGGCACTTCTCGATCGATGCTTGTGAAACGTCGCAGTTTGAGCAGCACGTTCGTGCCATCTGCGGTCTGCCGCTGGGCGACACGCGCCTGCTGTCGCCGGTTGTAATGGAAAACATTCTGGGGCAACACATCGCACCGCTGATGGCACGCCTGACGCATCTCGAATCACTCCATCTGCACCTCTATGGTAAAGCGCGGGTGGTAAGTCAACGCAAGATGGGGCATCTGACGGCACTCGGTCCGTCGACTGCTGACTGTATGCGCCGACTGGACCAGTTCTGGGCCGCTTCTGCTGCTGAAGCAGAGTGAACCAGAGGGCCAGCGGTACTCTTCCTGAACCGCACATTGCGACGGGGAATATGATGACTAGGCAGGAAATGCTGTACGAAGGTAAAGCGAAGCGACTCTACCGCACCGAAGACGAACAGGTAATGTGGGTCGAATACAAGAACGACGCTACGGCGTTCAACGGTAAGAAGAAGGCTTCGCTTGACGGCAAGGCCGAGCTCAATAATGAGATTACCTCGCTCATCTTCACGGTGCTGGAAGAACGAGGCATTCCTTCCCACTTCATCAAACGCCTTTCGGCTACGGAACAGCTGGTGAAAGCGGTCACGATCGTACCGCTAGAAGTGGTCATGCGTAATGTGGTGGCGGGCAGCTTGGCCCGACGCCTCGGCCTTGAAGAAGGCACACCGCTCAAGGAACCGATCATCGAGTTCTATTACAAGAACGATGCACTAGATGATCCGCTTGTCACGGAAGACCATATTGCACTGCTTGACGTGGCAACACGTGAAGAGTGTCAGCAGCTGCGCACCATGGCACTGCACATCAACGAAGTCCTGAAGGCGCTGTTCGCTGAACTGGGCGTCGATCTTATCGACGGCAAGGTCGAATTCGGCCGTGACGCCGATGGTTCTCTGCTACTGGCGGACGAGATCTCTCCTGATACCTGTCGCCTGTGGGATCACGCCACGGGCGAACGTCTGGACAAGGATCTTTTCCGTCGCGATCTCGGCAATCTTCAAGCCGGTTATCAGAACATTCTTTCTCGTCTGCGAGGTGCTCATGCTTAAGGCCAAGGTCTACGTCACTCTGAAGAACGGTGTTCTCGATCCTCAAGGGGCTGCCGTTTGCAGTGCGCTGCATGCACTGTCTCACAATGACGTAACGGAAGTGCGCATCGGTCGCTATATCGAGCTGCTCCTCGACGATGCCTCTCTTTCCGAGGAAGACGCTACCGCCCGAGTCAAGGCGATGTGTGACGCTCTGCTGGCCAATACGGTCATCGAAGAATACCGCATCGAACTCGAAGAGGTGGAGGTGCCATGCGCTGCGCAGTGATCGTCTTCCCCGGGTCGAACTGCGATCGCGACATGTACTACGCCCTGCGTGACGGGCTAGACGTCGAGGTCGAGATGGTCCCGTATTCTGCAACGTCTCTCGACGGATTCGATGCGATCTTCCTGCCGGGGGGGTTCTCCTACGGCGACTATCTGCGTGCGGGGGCTATCGCACGCTTTGCTCCGGTCATGCAGGCCGTGAAGAAAGCCGCTGACGAAGGCCGTTGGGTCGTTGGGGTCTGCAACGGTTTCCAAGTGCTGCTGGAAGCGGGCCTGCTACCGGGTGCCATGAAGCGCAACGCCGGGCTGAACTTCGTCTGCCGCGATGTGGCGCTAACCGTCGCCAACGCCAGTACGGCCTTCAGCAGTGACTATACCGAAGGCCAGCAGATCATCCTGCCTGTTGCCCACGGTGAAGGTAACTATGAATGTGATGAGGGCACGCTGGAAGCGCTTGAAGCCAACGGCCAGGTCGTTTTCCGCTATGCCGAGCCCGTCAACGGTTCGCGTCACGATATCGCCGGTATCATCAACGAACGTGGCAACGTGCTGGGCATGATGCCTCACCCTGAGCGCGCAGTAGAAGCGCTGCTGGGCAGTGTCGATGGACTGGCCCTGTTCACCTCATTGAAACGTCATATCACCTCATCGCAACGCCAGGGGAGCTGAAGGCATGTCGCAACCTGATCCGCAAAACGTGGTGCTCAAGGAAACCAAGGCCTGGCGCGAACTGGGGCTGTCCGATGAGCTCTATGCACGTGCCGAAGGCATGGTCGGCCGCCCGCTATCAGTGACCGAGATCGGGCTGTTTGCCGTGATGTGGTCCGAGCACTGCTGCTATACCCATTCCCGTCCGCTGCTGAAAGAGTTCCCGACAACGGGTGAACATGTACTGCAAGGGCCGGGTGAAGGGGCCGGGATCGTCGATATCGGTGACGGTCAGGCGGTCGCCTTCAAGATCGAAAGTCACAACCACCCGTCCGCACTGGAGCCCTACGAAGGGGCGGCCACCGGTGTCGGCGGTATTCTGCGCGATGTTTTTTCCATGGGCGCCCGTCCGATTGCGATGTTGAACTCGTTGCGCTTCGGTGAACTGAGCGATGCGCGTACGCGCTATCTGTTCGAACACGTTGTGGCCGGGATTGCAGGCTACGGTAACTGCATCGGTGTTCCGACGGTGGGCGGCGAGATCCAGTTCGCGCCGTGCTACACCCGCAACCCGCTGGTCAACGCCATGTGCGTGGGCCTGATCAACCATGAAGACATCCAGAAAGGCCAGGCGAAAGGCGTTGGCAACACCGTGATGTACGTCGGGGCCAAGACCGGTCGTGATGGTATTCACGGTGCAACCATGGCCTCCGAGGTATTCAGCAGCGAAGCTGAAGACGTTAAGCGCCCTGCGGTACAGGTCGGCGACCCGTTTATGGGTAAACTGCTGATGGAAGCCTGTCTGGAAGTCGTCAAGTGCGATGCGCTGGTCGGTATCCAAGACATGGGGGCTGCAGGCCTGACCTCGTCAGCGGTTGAAATGGCCAGCAAGGCGGGTTCCGGTCTGCTGCTCGACCTCGACAAGGTTCCGCAGCGCGAACCGAACATGACGGCCTACGAGCTGATGCTGTCAGAGTCTCAGGAACGCATGCTGCTGGTGGTCGAGAAGGGGCGTGAAGATGAAATCCGTCAGGTCTTCGCACCGTGGGGACTGGACGCGGTCGATGTCGGTGTTGTGACTGACAACCAGCGTTTCCGTCTGATGCAGCACGGCGAATGTGTCGCCGATCTGCCGGTTGCCTCACTGACCGATGAAGCACCGGTAGCGCACCCGCCGAGCCGTGAACCGGCCCGTTTTTCTGAATGGCAGCAGATGACACCGTGGCAGCCGACCATCACCGATGCACAGGATACGCTGCTGAAGCTGCTGGCGCGTCCGTCGATTGCCAGCAAAGCGTGGGTCTACGAGCAGTTCGATCATATGGTGCAGACCAATACGATCGTGCGCCCCGGCTCTGACGCTGCTGTCGTTCGTGTCCGCGGTACCCGCAAAGCATTGGCGATGACCACCGACTGTAACGCGCGCTATATCGAGCTGGATCCGGAAGTTGGTGGCCGTATCGCGATTGCCGAAGCCGCACGCAACCTAGTGTGCAGCGGCGCCCGCCCGCTGGGTGTGACCGATGGCCTGAACTACGGCAGCCCTGAAAAACCGGAAATCTTCTGGCAGCTCAAGCAGTCGGTCAAGGGACTGAGCGACGCCTGCCGTGCACTGAACGTGCCGGTCATCGGCGGTAACGTTTCGCTGTACAACGAGCACGATGACGTTGCGATCCATCCGACGCCGGTGATTGGCATGGTCGGTCTGATCGACGATGTTGACCACATCACTACCCAGTTCTTCCGTGAAGCGGGAGATCGTGTCTACCTGCTGGGCGACACGCTGCCGGAATTCGGCGGCAGTGAGTTGCAGTACATGCAGGCGGGTGATATCTCCGGTCGTGCTCCGGCACTGGATCTGGACGTTGAAGCTCGTCGCCAGCAGCAGCTGCTCGACGCTATCCACGCGGGCCTGATCAGTGCCGCGCACGATATCTCCGAAGGTGGTCTGGCTGTGGCACTGGCTGAAATGACCATGGAGAAATCGCTGGGTGCGGATGTCCGCGTCAGCGGTGATGCAGCGTCACTGTTCGCCGAAAGCCAGTCGCGCTTCATCGTGACCGTGCCGCAGGCACAGCAAGCGGCCTTCGAACAGGCCGTGCCAGATGCGCATTTGCTGGGTCAGGTCGTGACCAAGAACGCGCTGACCATTGCGGATGATGAAGGCCGCACACTGATTGATCTGCCACTCGCAACACTCTCCACGACATGGAAAGGGGCGCTGGAATGCTTGCTGAAATCCGAGGCCTGAACGAGGAGTGCGGTGTCTTTGCAGTAGCAGGACACGCCGGCGCTTCCGAAATCTGCTACTACGGTCTGCACAGCCTGCAGCACCGCGGTCAGGAAGGGGCCGGTATCGTCATCTCCGACGGAAAGCGTCTCCAGTACCACAAAGGGTTGGGGCTGGTACACGATGTCTTCACGCGTGAACAGCTCGAATCCCTGAAAGGTACGCTGGGCGTAGCGCATGTGCGCTACGCTACCGCGGGTGGCGGCGGTCTGCAGAACGTGCAGCCGCTGGTGTTCCAGTCGCATCACGGCGGTCTGGCCATTGCCCATAACGGTAACCTAGTCAACGCCGAGCGCCTCAAGGAACAGCTGGAAGATGAAGGGGCGATCTTCCAGTCCACCTCTGATACCGAAGTGTTGGCGCACCTGATTCGTCGCAGCCGCAGCCGCACGCTGGCCGAGAAAATGGCCAATGCACTGCCGCTGCTGAAGGGCGCCTACTCCTTCGCCGTCATGGACGAGCATCAGCTGGTTGTGGCACGTGACCCGCACGGTTTGCGCCCACTGTCGCTGGGCCGTCTCGGCGACGCGTGGGTCGTGGCTTCTGAAACCTGTGCACTCGATACCGTCGGTGCCGTGTTCGAACGCGATATCGAACCGGGCGAACTGCTGGTCATCGACGAATCGGGCTGCCACAGTCAGCGCTTTATCAGCAAGGCCATGCGGGCGATCTGCAGCATGGAGTATGTCTACTTTGCTCGCCCGGACAGCGACCTTGAAGAAATCAATGTCCATGCGGCACGCAAACGCCTCGGTAAGCGTCTCGCGGAAGAGTTTCCCATTGAAGCTGACGTAGCGATCGGGGTTCCGGACTCCAGCATTTCGGCCGCCATCGGCTATGCCGAACAGTCCGGCATTCCTTATGAAGTAGGGTTGATCAAGAACCGCTACATCGCACGTACCTTCATTCAGCCGTCCCAAGCGTTGCGCGAACGCGGCGTCAAGATGAAGCTGTCTGCCGTACGTGGTGTGGTGGCTGGCCAGCGCGTTGTCATGATCGACGACTCCATCGTGCGTGGTACGACCTGTCGCCATATTGTGCAGCTGCTGCGCGATGCTGGGGCCAAGGAAGTGCACGTCCGTATCAGCGCGCCGCCGATTAAGCACCCTTGCTTCTACGGTATCGACACCTCGACATCGGGTGAGCTGATCGCTTCGTCGCTGTCCGTTGCGGAAATCTGTGACGTGATCGGTGCCGATTCACTTGAATTCCTATCGCTCGAAGGGCTGCAGGCCGGTATCGGTCGCGACGCTTCGATGCCGCAGTGCGGCCAGTGTCTGGCCTGCTACAGCGGCCATTATCCCACCGCCATTTATCCCAGCACGGTACTGCCCTATGAAAAGCAGTGATACGACGCATTCCTCCACTGACGTTGCCGCTGAAGGCACCGCTTACCAGCGTGCCGGCGTCAATATCGAAGCAGGCTATGAAGCCGTGACGCGCATGAAGCCCCACGTGGCCCGCACCCGTCGCCTCGGTGCGATGGGCGGTCTTGGTGGCTTCGGTGGCACCTTCGATCTGTCCGAACTCAACATGAAGGCACCCGTGCTGGTGTCCGGAACGGACGGTGTTGGCACCAAGCTGATGCTGGCCATGGCGATGAAGCGCTATGACACCATCGGTCAGGACGTCGTCGCCATGTGCGTTAACGACGTGATCGTGCAGGGGGCGGAACCGCTCTACTTCCTCGACTATATCGCCTGTGGTAAGGCATTTCCCGAACGTATCGAACAGGTCGTCAAGGGCGTTGCCGATGGCTGTGTGTTGGCAGGCTGCGCACTGATCGGTGGCGAAACCGCTGAAATGCCCGGGCTGTATGACGAGCAGGAATTTGATCTGGCGGGCTTTGCCGTCGGTGCGGTTGAAAAGGACGCGCTGCTGACGGGCGAAGAAATCGCCGCTGGCGACGTACTGATCGGCCTGCCTTCCAGCGGCGTGCACAGCAACGGTTTCTCGCTAGTGCGTCACGTACTGCTGAAGAAAGGGCAGGAAGACGAATGTCTGGCCGAACATGTGCCCGCGCTGGGGGCGACGCTGGGCGAAGCGCTGCTGACGCCGACCCGCATCTACGTGAAAGCACTGATGCCAAGTCTGGCAAAAGGGCTGTTGACCGGTGCGGCTCACGTGACGGGCGGCGGCTTCTACGAAAACCTGCCGCGCATGTTGCCGAAAGGCCTGAGCGTCAGTGTGACCCGTGGTCAGTGGCCGGAACCCGCGATCTTTGATGTCATTCGTGAACGTGGCCAGATTCCAGAACGCGAGATGTTCAACACGTTCAATATGGGTATTGGCATGGTGCTCGCCGTTCGCAAAAGCAACCAGCAGGCCGTGCTGGATCAGCTGGCATCGCAAAGCGAAGCGGCTTATGTGATCGGTGAAGTAGTGGCAGGCGAAGGCGAGTGCCACATCAAGGGGATCGACGCATGAGCGAGTCCCACGCTTCGCAGCCGCCGCGCCTGAAACTGGCGCTGCTGGCTTCTGGCCAGGGCACTAATGCGGAAGGCATCATGCGGGCCGTTGAGGCCGGGCGGCTCAATGCTGAGGTTGTGCTGTTGTTCAGCGATCACCGTGATGCACCGGCGCTGGCGCGTGCCGAATCCATGGGCGTTGCCACGCAAGCGTTCGCGCCTCGCGAGTTCGACGGTAAGGCGGCTTATGAAGCCGCACTGCTGGAAGTCTTGCGCGATGCACAGGCGGACGTGGTCGTTTTGGCCGGCTATATGCGCTTAGTTGGGCCGACGTTGCTGGAGGCATATCCTGCCCGCATCATCAATACTCATCCATCGCTGCTGCCCAAGTACCCAGGCCTCGACGCCGTCGGGCAGGCGCTGGCTGATGGCGCTTCCGTTACAGGCATCACCGTGCACTATGTGGATGCGGGAATGGATACGGGGCCGATCATTGCCCAGCGGCACGTGCCCGTGCTGCCGGATGATGATCACGACAGCCTGCTAGCGCGGTTGAAGCGGATCGAGAACCGCTTCTACCCCGACACGCTAGCATCACTGTTCGATCAGTGGTCGTTTATGAACTAAGCATTATCTTTCGCGGAGCGCCAGAAATGGCGCTTTGCTCGTCATGGTGCGCTTGCCGTACCTGACCGATTTGAGACACAGGGAATCCAAACAGATGAAGATCATGGTGATCGGCAGTGGCGGTCGTGAACATACCATTGCGTGGAAAGCAGCCCAGAGCCCTCGCGTCTCCGAAGTGATAGCCGTGCCCGGCAGCGCAGGTATGTCCAACGTTGCTCGCTGTGAAGCTCTCGATGTCAGTGATCATGATGCGCTGGTGGCACTGGTCAAGCGCGAACATGTTGGTCTGACCATCGTTGGCCCGGAAGTGCCACTGCTGCAAGGCCTCGTCGACCGTTTCCAGCGTGAAGGTCTCAAGGTTTTCGGACCGACACAGGCCGCTGCACAGCTGGAAGGCTCCAAAGATCATGCCAAGCGCCTGATGGCACGTTACAACATTCCCACTGGCGCCTATCAGACCTTTGATGATCTTGACGCCGCTCGTGCCTATGTCAAAAAGCAGGGCGCGCCCATCGTTATCAAGGCTGATGGCTTGGCGGCAGGCAAGGGCGTTGTGGTGGCCTTCGAAGAGAGCGAAGCGCTGGCGGCACTGGATGCGATCATGGGGGATCGCGTTTTCGGTGATGCGGGCAATCGCGTGGTGATCGAAGAGTACCTTGATGGCGAAGAGCTTTCGCTGATGGCACTGGTCAACGGCCGCACGGTCGTGCCGCTTGTCACTGCACAGGACCACAAGCGTGTTGGTGAGCGCGATACAGGACCGAATACCGGCGGCATGGGTGCCTACTCTCCCGTTCCGCAGTTCTCGGATGCCGATGTCGACGTTGCTGTCCGCACGATTCTCGAACCGATGGCCGATGCCATGTGCGAAGAGGGCACACCGTTCACTGGCGTACTGTATGCAGGACTGATGATGACGGCAACGGGACCGCGCGTCATCGAATTCAACGTGCGCTTCGGTGATCCTGAAACCCAAGTCGTGTTGCCGCGCATGGAAAGCGATCTGGTTGACGTGATTGAACAGCTGCTGGACGGTAAAAAACCGGATATTGAATGGTCTGCTCAGCCGGTAGTGGGCGTGGTGATGGCGAGCACGGGCTACCCGGGCAAACCTCAAACGGGTGCAACGATCAAAGGCATCAGCAAGGCTGCCGATCAGGCACTGGTTTTCCATGCGGGCACGGACTTCCAGCAGGACCATTGGGTCACCGCGGGGGGGCGTGTTCTGCTCGTCGCAGGTAAGGGCGATACGCTGCAGGATGCCTGCGATCATGCCTATCACGCACTGGACCTGATCGAAAGCGATGGCCTGTTCTATCGTAAAGATATCGGACACCGAGCACTGAAGCAGCTCACAAGGTAAGCAGGTATATACCTGAACTAAAATATCGACTTTTGATTGATAAAAAGCCGTATTGCTTTGTTAGCAATGCGGCTTTTTTGGTTTCTAATGCCATGATAAAGATGATAGTATCCGCAGGGAATATAAGTTTTTCATTGCGTTACTTAATATAAATAAAATAATTTTTTTCTGATAAATATCTATGGGGGAATGGATGGATATAATGCCATCATGGGCGATGTCGTTTGGACGTCTGCTTTTAGATACCACGCGTTTGCTTAGGCTCGTTACGCCATTAGGAAATAGCCAGTTACTTGTACAGCGAGTGATGGCGCGCGAGCAGCTAAGCACGCCTTTCACGTTCACTGTGGACTGCCTTTCTCAACGTCACGATGTTGATTTATGTGGCCTGCTGGCCCAGCCCGTTACATTGTCACTTCTGCAGGCTGATGGCTCCTACCGTAATTTTCATGCCATTGTCAGTGAGGCTATACGTCTGGGCAGTGACGGGGGGATCAGTGACTATCAATTGGTACTCAAACCATGGCTGACATTACTTGAACATGTCTTTGATAGTCGTATCTTTCAGGATCTGACTGCAGTAGAAATAGTCACGCGTGTACTGGAAGGCCATACCGTCAGCGAAGGTGGTTTTCGTTTTGATCTGCGTCATCAAGAACGCTACCCAAAACGTTCCTATTGTGTTCAGTATAATGAGTCCGATTACCACTTTATCAGTCGCTTGCTCGAAGAAGAAGGCCTCTGGTGGTATGTGGCACAGGAGGCAGATAAGCATATTATAGTCTTCACCGATGATAACGATGCTTGCCCTAGCGTTACGCCCGGCACAATACGTTTTCATCGGCAGTCTGCTACTGAGTCAGCTGATAGCCTGACAGACTGGGGGCATCAACGTCAGGTTGAGCCAACCCGCATCAGTTTAGGGTCTTTTGACTACAAATCTCCAGGCACTCCTTTAAGGATTCAGCTCGATGCACATAATAACTCCGTCAACCTTCCTGCCCTAGAGCAGTATATCTATGCGGGTGAGTATGCGTTTGGTCGCTATGATCGTGGTTACCAACTAGGCGAAGTTCGCATTGAACGCCATGAGTCACAGGAGAATCGATTTACAGGGGCGGGTGGTGCTCGACAATTAAGCGTAGGGCATCGATTTATGCTGACTCAGCACCCTAATCACGATGGTGGGGGAGAAGGAAATCGTACCTTTTTGCTGCTTGGACTCGAGTGGGCGGCTGAAAACAATCTACCGGTAGCGGTTACTCGTCGTCACATGCTTGGCAGTCTCGAAATGCAGCTTGATGCACTACGAGAGTCTACCGGGCACGATATCGAAAAATCATCTGAGCAAGATGCTGCAGGTACAGCATTCTTTCATGCTCGACTTGAGGCTCAGCGTTTCGATACAACATTCCGCGCACCTGATGCTCATCGTAAACCTAGCTTGGGTGGTCCTCAGACTGCAATTGTTGTCGGGCCTGCCAATGAGACTATTTATACCGATCACCTTAATCGAGTGAAGGTGCAGTTTCACTGGGATCGCGATGGTCAATATAGTGAGCGTTCCAGTTGTTGGTTGAGGGTCTCTCAGGTTAACGCTGATGGCGGCTGGGGATCTGTATTCGTTCCTCGCATCGGGCAGGAAGTCATTGTCAGTTTCCTTGATGGAGATCCTGATCGCCCTATTATCACTGGCCGTGTTTACAACGGCGAGCGACAGCCCCTATGGCATAGTAATGGGCTGATCTCTGGGTTTCATACTCAAAATTATCGCGGTAGTGGTTATAACGAACTGCTATTCGATGATGCGACGGATCAGAGTCGTATTCGCCTTGGTACTGATCATCATTATTCTGAATTAAATTTGGGTTATTTGATTCACCAACAGGGCAACGGGCGCGGACAGTATAGAGGTGAAGGATTTGAGCTACGTAGCGATGCGTATGGTACCGTTCGTGCCAATAAGGGTTTGTATTTGTCGAGCTGGGGGCAGGTTCAGGCCAAAGGGGACCAGACGGATGTTGAGCCTGTAACGCAACAATTAGATCGTACTTATCAACTGCATAAACAGCTATCGGATTTGGCTATCCGGCATCAGTCGGAAGGGCTAACAAGTCTTGCACCATTAGAGGCCGCCAACTCAGAAAATAAAGGGGCGCAGGTAGGACATGAGGGTAAGCAAGGAGGTCAGGGACAGGCTGATGGCATGCAGACGCCTTGGCTTCATATAGCGTCTCCTGCGGGTATTAGTGTTACTACACCTAAGTCAACGCATTTGGCACAGCAAGAGCATCTCAGTTTGTCGAGTGGGCAGGACACTACTGTCGCGACGGGGAAAAGCCTGTTGGCCACTATTGCTGAAAAATTCTCGTTATTTGTATATAACGCAGGGATAAAGCTATTCGCAGCTAAGGGTAATGTTGAAGTACAAGCTCAGTCCGATAGTATTAATTTGACGGCCCAAAAAGATATTAATATGCAAGCCGTTAGCGGAAAAATTACAGAAGTTGCATCAGACGAAATTACTTTTTCTAGTGGTGGCGCTTATATTCGATTGAAAGGCGGCAATATTGAGCTTCACGCGCCAGGAACAATAGATGTAAAAGGAGTGCAGCAGCTATTTGGGGGCCCGGCAGGAATGAGTGCTACGTTATCGCGTTTGCCTAACGCATTGCCGGTTATGCCTGAAGGAATCTGTGTTGAATGCATGCTTCGCAACTTAAAACGGGGAATTCCTCTTGTCGATGTCACCTAATCCTATAATTGATGTCTATGATGAGCATTGGGAGCATGCTGCATTTAATTATCTAGATACACTAGCCACAGAGGATCCTGCTCTTCGTCCCGTGGCACTATTGGATGGCGCTTTCCTTTTTGATCGCTTATTGCCATGGATGGAACAGTGGTTGCCTAGCGATAGTTGGTGGTCGGTCTACGAAGGATTACCTAATACGGACCGACAAGTGATGCAAGCATCGCCGCAGCTTGTTGACCTCAACCATCTGGATGGTATGCAACGCTCAGTTTTGTTGAAAGGTACTAGTGGGTATCCAATGCTTAGCATCATGATGACCAAAGCTTCTCTTAGCCAGCTGGCTAGCCAATTGCAGGCCTTTTGCATCATTAGCACTCCCAGTGCGCGATATACATTGCGTTTTGCGGATACGCGATTATTGCCAACTATTATGAGTATATTGACAAATGAGCAGCGGGCACTATTCAGCCAAAATATCCATGCTTGGCATTACGTTGATCGCGCAGCTCAATGGGCATCACTGCCATTAGTAGATAAATATGATAATACAGTAATACCGCCCATTAATGGTATCGCTCTTAATAATGAACAATACAGAGCATTAATAGACTCTGCTCAGGTAGATAGAGCGCTGGCTTTTATTGAAGATACATCCCCTGAACTGTATGCCTGTTGGCAGAGACCTTCCGAGCGTCACAGATGGTTTCAGCAGCACATGGCGCTTGCGGATGCCCCCGTTTCCTTGGCTGAACTTCCTGCCTATTTAGAGCAGCATGCCGAGTGCCAGCAACTGTTAAAAAAGGAATTAGACAGTGATAAAAATGACATTTAAATGTAAACCTGTAGCGTTTATTGCCACTAGCGTTATTGTTGGTGCTTCAATATTACTGACAGGGTGTAGTGAACGTACCACTACTGCATCTGTTACTGGTATTAATTATACGGATAAAAATATAGCGAGTTTTCAAGTTATTCAACCTAATAATTTTAAAAATCGCTCACCTGCTCAAGAAGCGATGGCGTATGGTGCTGGTGGTCAGATGTGTTGTTATCTTTTGCCTTATGAATGGCACGAGGGTTTAAAGGTTAGCTTGGAGGTTGAGCCTGATATTATACCTATAGAAGGGCAAAACACTCAGGATGAATATGATCGACGTCGTGATACAGGCACGCTTTATTACAATGTAGAAGTGCCTGTATCGCAATATGCGCCAGGCAAAGCCCAATTGTTATGGATTCAGTTCCTTCCTAATCAGCAGTACCGTGCTATTGCAACCGATTTTGATCCTACTAATCCTGAGTTTCCTAGTGATGTAAAAGGATGGCCTGTGCCGTCTGTTGCTTTTCGTCACAAACTGTGGGAAAGAGAAATGGATGATGCACAAGATGCTGTTAAAAGATTTGAAAATTCCATTTTAAAAAAACGTAGCGAGGATGATTGGAAAGATTGCTGGGATATATATAAAAAATATAGCAAATTGCGGGATCGAGAAAAAGATAATTTCAAAGGATACGATGATGAATTTTTTCGTCGCTATACAGAAAATAATGAAAAAGAAGCTTATAGCTTTTATTTGAAAAGGTTTGAGACGCTAAAAAATATTGAGCCTAAATGATAAGGGGGAAATAATGTCAGTATTGGCAGGCGAGCTTCGCAAAGAAATGGTTGATCCTAGTAGCAATGTTTTTTTTACAGAACAAGAAAACAAAATTCTGTATTTGAACGATCATAGAAAAGTGCTAGAACAAAATGAAATGCCTTGCAGTAAGCCTGCTTATATAGGCGTTTTTTTTGATGGAACTAACAATAGTTACCGGCATGCAATAGAAAATAAAACAGAAGAAGAAAGTAATATAGCGCGTTTGTACGATGTGTTTCCGGGGCGGTGTGTGCCGGGTATCTTACCAAAAGAAACGGATTGGAAAACTGATCTGGCTGTTTATGAGCGGCACTTTAAAATCTATGTCCCTGGAGTTGGTAAAGCATTTTCAAATATTGGTGATCAAATAGGGAATTGGGCTCAAACTCAATGGGATGGTGTCTCTGGTGGAGCAATGGCAACTTATGGACAAGGACGCATACTATGGGGGATCGCCCAGCTATTAAATTATATATATGGCTACTACCATGCGGGCTTTGGTAGTAGTATTCTTATTACTGATGAAGAAGTTAAATATGCTTCGGAAAATATAAGTCTAGTACAAGAAGAGTTAGAAAGAAAAGTATCTTTCAAAAACGATGGAAAAATATGCTCTATTAAATGGGAAGCAAATAGTTGTTTGTTTTCAGCTACAGCATCAACGAAAGAAGTACTTCAGAATAGTCGCCTTGATAACAAAAAAAATGCCACTTTAGTGCTTTGCAGTTGGATAGCACGGCTTAAAAGAAGTATAGGTACTAGAGTGCATAATCCAGATATATTGCCTCTTAATAAGTTACATTTGTATACGTTTGGTTTTTCTCGCGGAGCCACGCAAGCTCGTGCTTATCTCAATTGGCTAGTCAAGCTCTGTCGCTTAGATGCAGAGTCTTATAACCGGCAAGAAAGCTCTTTAACGCTTGGCGGTATTCCCGTATCTCATGATTTTATGGGCATTTTTGATACAGTGGCATCTGTCGGCTGGGCTGATATGTTTGTTTGGTCTAATGGGCATGATTGGTGGGGAGATGCCCGTAGTCTTCAAATACCGAAAGAAGTAGGGAAATGTATTCATTTCGTAGCGGCACATGAACAGCGTCGATGTTTTCCATTGGATTCTGTTTACCAGGGACAACGCTTACCTGAATATTGTGAGGAAATTGTTTTTCCCGGTGTGCATTCTGATGTTGGAGGAGGGTATGCGCCTTTTGATCAAGGGAAAGGGTTTTCACGTAGCGGCACTTCGACACTTAGTCGCATTCCTCTAGCAGAAATGTACCGCCGAGCACGCCTTGAAGGCGTCCCATTAGAACTTGAAAAAGCCAGCGAAGCAGCAAAATTAAGTTATAAGATAGATATTCGTTTGCTTTCCGAATTCAATACCTATATTTCTTTATTTCCATTAAAGGAAGGAACAACTGCTCAAATTGTTACTCCTCACTGGGAAAAGTTAATATCACAATATTTTCGCAGATTCAAAGGGGGAGAGAATTCTTTACAGATGTCTAGCGCCACTCGTGCGCATTATCAAGATAGAGAGTTGCGTGATTCGATAAAAAACAAACGTTCAGATGTTTACAAGGAAAAGCACTTTCCACTTGGAGAGCTGAGTCCTGTTGCTTTGGTGTACGAGCCGGAGGAAATAACAAAAATTAATGCCTCCAGTGATGCGATTTATTCAAACCGGCTTGATGCGGCAGAAAAAATAACTAAAGCCTCTAATGAAGTAATAAATGCAGAGTATAAAGATTTTTTGCTTGTAAAAAACAATCATTACTCTGAACTTTCGACAGAAGATGAGGTGGAACTTAGTTACCAGGATAAATCATGGTTTAAAAAAACATCTGACTATGCAAGTGGCTTAGTAAATGATGCTAATGATAATCTAAGAAAACATGTTTTTGAAGACTATTTTGTTCTTAAAAATCCTGAAAAAAAAGAGTTGAAATACGTCATAGATAATATAGCAATGGATGCGTATTTACATCCTGTTATTGATAGTTTTATTGATAATTATATACATGATTCGGTTGCCGGATTTATGGTGGCTAGCTATATAAACGAGCGCTTTGTGAGTAAAACATTTGTTTACTTCAGGTATAGGAGAATTTTTTCTGGTAGCAATACATTTTATCAAGTGCCATATGATAAGGGATTTGATTGCTCCCGGGAGGACTATGAAGCAGAGAAATTATCAGAGTGGAAACGAAAACAGCAGCAAGAAGAAGAAAATTTAATGATAGGGCGCCAAATGGCTGATCAAATGAGTATTCATGGTGGGATGGCATGGTGAATTATTGGTCCATCTTTACCTTTAGTTGTGCTTGCACTCTCCGCCACCTTGCTGCATTCTACCCACGAATTCGTAGCTGTCAGCGCTAGGCTGGCAGTGACTGCTTGACGGGGTGCCGGTAGATCCGGCTGAGATGATGCAAGCGCTACAGGCGCCGAGCATTGGTCCCGTTGAACCTGATCTGGCTAATTCCCGTAAGGGAGGGTACCAGCGGAGGGATCAAGCAGCGGCACGTCCTGCAGTGAGCGTCCGCCTCCTGTTCATACTGTCCCGCGCCATCCTTTCGTGCGTGCTCTTCGGGATTCCTATCCTGTGAGATGGCACCATGACAACATCCAATACCACCACGTCCAATACCTCTTCCGACAAGACCACGCGTGCCTTTGCGTCTACGGTCAGAGAGCGGTTGCCCGACGCCGTTGACCCCGCCTCCATGGCGCCATTCCCCGCTTCGCGCAAGGTCTACGTGACCGGCTCGCGTCCTGATATCCGCGTGCCCATGCGCGAAATCAGTCAGACGCCCACGATCACGATGCAGGGTGAAGAGGTCGCCAATCCGCCGATCTGCGTGTACGACACGTCAGGTCCATATACCGATTCCGACGTTGAATTGGATATCCGCAAAGGGTTGGCGCCGTTGCGTCGAGCGTGGATCGATGAGCGTAACGACACGGAACTACTTGAAGGATTGAGTTCTGCCTATGGGCGCGAGCGTGCCGGTGATCCTGCGCTGACGCCGCTGCGTTTCCCCAACATTGGCCGTCCGCGCCGTGCCAAAGCCGGGGCCAATGTCACTCAGATGCACTATGCGCGTCAGGGCATCGTCACCCCGGAAATGGAATATGTTGCACTGCGTGAAAACCAGCGCCGTGCGGCTATCAAGGATGATCCCGAGCTGGCCAAGCAGCATCCAGGCTTCGGTTTTGGGGCCGCCATTCCTGCTGAAATTACACCTGAGTTCGTACGCGATGAAATCGCCCGTGGGCGTGCCATCTTGCCGGCCAACATCAATCACCCTGAACTCGAGCCGATGATTATTGGCCGCAACTTTCTGGTGAAGATCAACGGCAACATCGGTAACTCAGCGCTGACTTCATCAATTGCCGAAGAAGTCGAGAAGATGACGTGGGGCATTCGCTGGGGGGCAGACACCATCATGGACCTGTCGACCGGACGTAATATCCATGAAACGCGTGAATGGATCATCCGCAACTCTCCGGTGCCGATCGGTACGGTGCCGCTTTATCAGGCGCTCGAGAAGGTCAACGGCAAGGCCGAAGAACTGACGTGGGAAGTGTTCCGCGATACGGTCATCGAACAGGCCGAGCAGGGCGTCGATTACATGACCATCCACGCCGGTGTTCGTCTGCACCATATTCCGCTGACAGCTGACCGTACCACCGGGATCGTCTCGCGCGGCGGTGCGATCATGGCGCAGTGGTGTCTGGCCCACCACCAAGAAAGCTTCCTCTACACTCACTTCCGCGAGCTGTGCGAGCTGATGCAGGCCTACGACATTGCCTTCTCGCTGGGCGATGGTCTGCGTCCCGGCTCGATCAATGATGCCAACGATGAAGCGCAGTTCGCTGAGTTGGAAACGTTGGGCGAATTGACCAAGATCGCCTGGGAGTACGACGTTCAGGTCATGATCGAGGGGCCGGGGCATGTGCCGATGCAGATGATCCACGAAAACATGACCAAGCAGCTGGAGTGCTGTGACGAAGCGCCGTTCTACACCCTCGGGCCGCTGGTCACCGATATCGCGCCGGGCTACGACCATATCACTTCGGGTATCGGTGCGGCGCAGATTGGCTGGTACGGCTGTGCCATGCTCTGCTATGTCACGCCTAAGGAACACCTGGGGTTGCCGGATAAGAACGACGTCAAGACCGGCATCATCACTTACCGTATCGCCGCTCATGCTGCTGATCTTGCTAAGGGCCATCCGGGCGCGCAGCGCCGCGATAATGCGCTGTCGAAGGCGCGCTTCGAGTTCCGCTGGGAGGATCAGTTCAACCTTGGCCTCGACCCCGACACAGCGCGTGAATTCCACGATGAAACGTTGCCGAAGCCTGCCGCCAAGGTTGCGCATTTCTGTTCAATGTGTGGGCCGAAGTTCTGTTCGATGAAGCTGAGTCAGGACGTGCGTGAACGTTTTGGCAGTAAACCGCAGCAGGATGTTGATGTAGGCCTTCAGCAGCAGGCCGAGCGCTTTCAGGCGCAGGGCAGTCAGCTCTATCAACCGGAGTAGGGCGTTATGATGGATGACGATGAAGTGATTGCCGTCGCTGATCCTCATGCCGCAGAAGAGGCGCGCTGTAGCCTGCAGCGCTGCCTGCAGCAGGTACAGCAACAGCATCCGCTGGTGCACTGCCTCACCAATGAGGTCGTAACGAACGTCACGGCCAACGCGCTGTTGGCCTGCGGTGCATCCCCGTTGATGGTCGTGGATCGCGACGAGTGTCGTGCGCTGGCCGCGCTGGCTGACGGCATGCTGATCAACATTGGCACCTTTTCGGCCTCGCGTGCAGATGCTATGCGGCAGGCCATAGAGGTGCGGCATGCCAGCAACCTGCCGTGGGTGTTGGACCCGGTTGCCGTGGGGGCACTGGCACCGCGTACCGAGTGGGTGCTGTCCGTGGTAGCACACTGTCCGCCCTCCATCGTACGAGGCAATGCCTCGGAAGTGATTGCACTGGCCGGTGGGGAAGGTGGGCGTGGAACGGACAGTACCGTTCAGCCCTGTCATGCGCTACCCGCAGCGCGCCAGCTGCTGGCGCAGGGTGTCAACGCCGTGGCGATCAGCGGGGAAACCGATCTGATCGTGACCGCTGATGGTGTGTTGGCGGTGCAGCACGGTCACGCACTACTGACGCGTATTACTGGGGCAGGCTGCATGCTGGGTGCGCTGATGGCTGCTGTGGCCGGTCTAAAGGATGTTGATGCCGGTGAAGCCGCGTTGGTCGCTACGCTATGGTTCACACTAGCGGCCGAGCGTGCGGCAGTGTCAGCCCAAGGGCCGGGAGCGCTGATGGCCGGTCTTTTGGATGCGCTGTATGTGTTGGCAGAAGAGTCGACAACCCTGTCCTCGCTGCGAGTTGGGCGAGTGTTTGCGGCCGAAGCTTCGTCGATGATTCCTCAGCGGCGCGCCTGTGATCCTCGTCCCCCGATCGCCATGACCATCGCGGGCACTGATCCGACCGGAGGGGCGGGGCTACAGGCGGACCTTTCCACCTTCCGAGCCCTTAAGGTGTTCGGTGCCAGTGCCATTACGGCGGTGGTGGCGCAGAACACGCTGGGGGTCAACGATGTGGCGCCGTTGGCGCCTGCCATGATCAAAGCGCAAATAGAAGCGGTGTTCGAAGACCTTGATGTCGATGCGCTCAAGATTGGCATGCTGGGACAGGCCGATATCGTGATGGCCGTGGCAGAATGCCTGCTGGAACAGGGCGATGGTCATCCGCCCTGCGATATCGTGCTTGACCCCGTAATGGTATCGACGTCAGGCCATGCGTTATTGATGGCCGATGCCGAGTGCCTGCTATGGGAACGGTTGGTGCCGTTGGCCAGTCTGATTACCCCTAATCTGGCCGAAGCAGAAGCCCTGCTGGGGCGCGATATCCCACCGACGCCAGAAGGTCTGGAAGCGGCCGCACTTGAGTTGCGCGATCGCGGCGCGCGTCAGGTTCTGGTTAAGGGGGGACATATGGAAGGACGCCTAGCGCTGGATGTGTTCGTTAATGAGCAGGGTGACGTGCATCGACTGTCGTTGCCGCGGGTGAACACGCCCAATACGCATGGAACGGGCTGCGTGCTATCGTCTGCCATCACTGCGCTGCGAGCTCAAGGACATGATTGGTTGGAAGCCATCACGTTGGCACGCCGCTTCCTGCAGGAAGCGCTCCAAGCCGGACAGAGCGAGCGCTTCACGCTGGGGCATGGACCGTGCCTGATTCACCTGCCTCGTTTGCTGAAGCCGTGAGGGTCGTGTCAGGCGGGCGATACCTTGTAGGCCGACGTTAATCAGCGGTTTGGAAGTGACGAGATGTTGCCGTGAGGCATGGTAGGTAGTATCGCATTTCGGTGCGTCCCTCTGTTCTATAGAGAAAAGCGTCTATGGCGACAGAGGCGGTAGGCCGCAGAAAAAACGCCCCGTCCAGAGAGGGAATGTTCCTCTCCGAGCGGGGCGTTCTGCTATCTTGAAAACATGCCTTGGTTGGCGTGTCGAACCGAGACCAGCAGCGGTTTTATGAAGAAAGGCCGCTACGCTATAGGGCACGAGTCATTCGACTACATCGCGCAAGGCAATGGCGGGACAGACATCACGTTCGATGACGGACGCAAGGTGTAGAGAAGGCCCGAAAGCCTTTTTTTTGTCGGCACAATCAGGCGTGACGCTGACGCGCGGGCAGAATGCCTTTCAGGCGATCAGCCATGTCGTACAGGCATTTTTCGGTCGTGGACCAATCGATGCAGCCATCGGTAATTGAGACACCGTATTCCAGTGCGCTCAGATCACAGGTCAGCGGCTGAGCGCCCCAGTTGATGTTGGACTCAATCATGACCCCCATGATGCTACGGTTGCCCTGTTCGATCTGCTTGACGACATCTTCGAGCACAACCGGCTGATTGGCCGGATCTTTACTGGAGTTGGCGTGCGAGCAGTCCACCATCAGGTCGGCGGGCATGCTGGCCTTGGCCAGTGCCTGTTCTGCCGCCGCAACGCTTTCGGCGTCGTAGTTGGGCTTGCCGTTGCCACCGCGCAGCACGATATGACCACAGTTGCCATTGGAGCGCACGATGGCTACCTGACCGTTTGGTGCGATGTTCAGATACGAGTGGGCATGCGAGATGGCCTGCAGCGCATTGATAGCCACGGTGAAGCCGCCATCGGTACCGTTCTTGAAGCCGATCGGGCTTGGCAGGCCGGAGGCCATTTCGCGATGCGTCTGCGATTCGGTCGTGCGTGCGCCGATGGCGGTCCAGCTGATGCAGTCTTGGATGTACTGGGTCGCGATCGGATCAAGTGCTTCGGTGGCCAGTGGCAGGCCGAGTTCGCTCAGCTCGACCAGCAGTGAACGCGCCTTTTCAAGCCCTTCTTCGACGGCGAAGCTGCCATCCATGTGAGGGTCGTTGATCAGGCCTTTCCAGCCGACCGTCGTGCGCGGTTTTTCGAAGTAGGCGCGCATGACGATGAACAGCGTATCGCTGACAGCAGCGGACAACGCTGCTAGGCGTTTGGCGTAATCGAGGGCCGCTTCGGTGTCGTGCAGCGAGCACGGGCCGACCACTACCAGCAGACGATGATCATCACCGTCCAGGATGCGTTTCACGGTGTCTCGATAAGACTGGATACGGTCAACGGCCTGCTGGCTCAAAGGATAGCGTTCTCTGAGCGCTTCGGGTGAACGGATGAGGGTGTAGCCCTGCACATTGGGGTTATTGGTGTCGTTCATGGGAAGGCCTTCGATAATATCTGCAACAGCGTCCTGGAGGTCTGGTCGAGCGATGCTTCTGCCGCGTGTCAATGCATGTGTCGCCACGCAGTACCGCAAGACCAATGTGCGGAAGTCGACTAATGTGCCGTCATGACATGGATCGGTCAATGCGCCGGATGTGCTGGCATGAAAGGTCGGCACCGGATTCACAGGACAGAGATAGTAGCATGGAACTTGTATTACAGTGGAATGTCTTATGCCAAAGACGTGACGTCATGTTGACGCTGACATACTTCAAGGCCGCGAGCCTCTAAAACAGAGTCATCGTAAGCGTTGCATGACCGTAGGGAAGTCGTCTTTCCCAAAGTTTACCGATTGTTGCATCATTTCCTGCCTTGTTTTGTGGTGTGATGCACGTCAAATTGAATCTTCTTGGTCAGGCATGGCGTGTCTTAGAACGAGTACCGTACGAAGTCATTCACGCCATGGATACCGAGGGTGTCAGACACCCGTGCCGAGGAGCACGCAAGCGAATAGGGGTGCGCCCATGGCGACGACCGAAACGGATCAGCAGCTTGTCGAACGTGCCCAGAAAGGTGATTCCCGCGCTTTCGATCTGCTGGTCAGGAAATACCAGCACAAGATCATTGGTTTAGTAAGCCGCTACGTACACGATTCCGGTGACGTCCAAGACGTCGCTCAGGAAGCCTTCATCAAGGCATACCGTGCCTTGGGGAAGTTTCGTAACGACAGCGCTTTCTACACTTGGATGTACCGTATCGCCATCAATACGGCGAAGAACCATGTGGTGGCGCGTGGTCGCCGACCACCAAGCAGCGACCTTGATATCGTAGATGCCGAGGTACTAGACAACAGTGGCCGACTGGCGGATATGGAAACGCCAGAGTCTGCTATGGCCCGTGATCAGCTTGAATCGGTCGTCTACGATGCGATCGATAACCTGACTGAGGACCTGCGTACCGCCATTACCTTGCGCGAGCTGGAAGGCCTATCCTATGAGGATATCGCCGAAGTAATGCAGTGCCCGGTGGGCACCGTACGTTCCCGTATCTTTAGAGCGCGTGAAGCCGTCGACGCTCGTATACAGGCGCTGCTCTATCCGAAGGATAAGGCCGCTAACGAATAAGCTGTACGTTACCGAATAACCCCTCTTCCCCTGGCATTGCTTGATGCCAGGGGATTTTTTTTAGCTAATTTTTACACTATGTAGAAGTGTGTATCTGGAGGCAGTTGGCGTCGCTGCACCGGGATATACTGCCCGAATCTCGTTCGAAGCGAGATGCCGAAAGGGCTGTGTCGCTTCTGAGACCAGGGCTATACCTAAATAAAACGGTGCGAAACGCATTGAATTGGTGACACTTGTTACATAATGGTCCTGTGAGTGAGCGAAAAGACCGTCAACGCCGGTGAACTATCTGGAAGGGCGTGCGGTCTGAACCATGAATCCGCAGTGTCGATGTCACTCTGCAGGCGGCCTGTCAGCCCTTGCACATGGCCAAAATATTCGTGCTTTTTATCTGCATGAAATATCCTTTCTGGCAGTTCAAGATCACAATGGGCATAAACTTTCCGCCGATCTTCCTGTCTTATGGCATGACACTTGATCTTTTACGCTTCTGAACCGAGGGCGTTGCAAATGACTCAGCAGTTACATGAATCCCTGTCAGCCATCATGGATGGGGAAGGTAACGAGCTCGAACTCCGTCGCGTGCTCAAGACACTTGATGAATCCCCTGAGCTGGGGGATGTCTGGCGCCGCTATCACCTCATGCGCAGCGCCTTGCGGCGCGAGCGCGATACCGTAGTGGATATGGATATTGCCTCAAGTGTCATGGCCGTGATCGAGCAGGAAGAAACACCTCTTGGCGATACCGCCGTCGAGGCAGTCGCACCGGCACAGTCCGTGCGGAGCCAGAAACGTCGTGGCCTTTCGCTGATGGGTGGCGCTGCGGTTGCTGCAGCCGTGAGCCTAATGGTGGTCTCTGGTGTGCAGTTCTATCGCGGACATGACAGTGCCGCTTTGCCTGATGCCGCTTCCCTGCAGGCGAACAATGCCGTGCTGGACAACGCCGCTCAGCAACTGGCGGTCAATGGCAGCGATAGTTTGGGAACACTGGGCTACTTCGGTCAGGGCAATCAGGCCATGGCGGCAAGCTACGCTGACTTCGCGCATGCTGCGGGAGGCGATCTGACCCCTGTTAGCTGGAGTGTGAGTAGCGATGAGGCTGGTGCAAAATCACACAGCCGCCGCTACAACGGCCACAGTGAGCAGCAGGATACCGATTCCACACGCTTCCATTTCGAGCGTGGCCTGAATCGCTGATTCAGTCGGTGGGTAAGAATCCTTGATGATGTTGGCGCGATGGGTTCCTGTTCAGGGCGGTCGCGCTTTTTTGTGCCTGTCCGATAGCGACTGAACGCCGTTATGGTGTCGATATGGCCGCTTGGTGCGCTTACAGGATAATGTGTCATCGCTCACAGTGATGAAGATGGGCGCTGACATCGAAGGTGGCCGGCCTTTTAAGGTGGTGGGCTTTTCAAAGGTGCCGCGTATTGTAGATGAGGCTTTTTGCCCTTATCTCTTCACGGTGCTGGACGCAGAGTCCGTTCAGCCGTGGCGGGCTCGGCGGTGTCCGCCGGGCATCCTTTATGCAGTGGATCGCTGCGTTGCTGCGCGACGGTGCAGCAAGATGCAGTCAACATCGTTTTCTGCTCGACTCCGAGCATCTTTCTGTTGTTGGGAGCTCCTCTGATGTCGATTCGACGCACATTCCTTCCTCTGGCGGTACTGTTGTCCGTTCCTTTTTCATCGCTGTTGGCCAGCGCAGACGATGTGGCCCCAGTGCCTTCCTTATCTTCCGTCTCTGCACTGCCGAACTTCACGTCCTTGATGAAGAAAGCGGCACCGTCCGTCGTCAATATTTCGGCAGCACGCGGTGCATGGGGTGATGATGGGCTGGTGCTGGATCTCTCCGATGTACCTGAGCCGTTCCGGCGCTTCTTTGATCAGGCCCCGTTCGGTATTACCCCCGGTTGGCGTCGTCCTCTTGATGAGGTGCGGTCGTTGGGATCGGGGTTCGTCATCGGACGGGACGGTTATATTCTGACCAACGCACATGTGGTGGACGGGGCCGAGCGCATCAAGGTGAAGTTCAGTGACCGGCGCGAGCTGGATGCTCGTCTGGTGGGCACGGACAAGCGTACGGATATCGCTCTGCTTAAAGTGGATGCGCACGATCTGCCGGTGCTGCCACTGGGCAATTCCGATCAGCTCCAACCGGGAGAATGGGTGGCGGCCATCGGATCGCCATTTGGTTTTGATCAGTCGATTACCGCAGGCATTGTCAGTGCCACGGACCGTAACTTATCGGGGGACGGCACGGTGCCGTTCATCCAGACCGATGTCGCCATCAATCCGGGTAACTCGGGTGGGCCGCTGTTGAACCTCAACGGTGACGTAGTGGGGATCAACTCACAGATTCTAACTCGAAGCGGTGGCTATATGGGGCTGTCGTTCGCCATTCCAGCTAACGTGGCGCTATCCGTAGCCGATCAGCTCAAGCAGGATGGCCGTGTGCATCGGGCATGGTTGGGGGTCTCCTTGCAGGCATTGGATGGGCGTCTGGCGCGGGCCTTTGGGCGGGGTGAAACGAAAGGGGCGTTGGTGGCCTCTGTGATCAGCGGAAGTCCTGCGGAACGGGCCGGTGTACGACCGGGCGACATCATTCTCAAAGCCAATGGTCAGCCGATAGACAGCGTGGATCGCGTGCCGCGTATCGTGGCTGCTCAGCGTCCGGGGCAGCAGCTTGTGCTTGACGTCTGGCGGCAAGGGGCCGTCGTGTCGCTTGATGTGCCCCTGGTCGAGCACGGTGATGCAATGGCGAAGTTGGCGTCACCCGCTGCGCCGCCCCAGGGGCGGCATGCGGGTGGTCGCTTGGGGATTAAGGCGTCGGTGTTGGACGCCAAGGCTCTGGCTTTGCTGGGCGTTGCGCACGGGGTAAGGATTGAGGCAGTCGATGACAGTAGCATGGCGGCACAGGCAGGGCTGATGCCTGGCGATGTGCTGGTCGAGCTCGACGGTCAGGCCGTGACGTCGCCCGCTCAGCTGAGCCATATGGCCGATGCGCTGCCGAGTCGCCATGCTATTTCGATGCGTGTGATTCGAGATCGACAGATCATCTATATGGCGTTGGAAGTAAGCAAAGACTAACGCTGGTCGAATAGGTATCGAGCCGCTCTATCCGTTAGGGCGGCTTTTGTGTATATGTCGGTAGGGTGTCTCCGTCCGTAAATGGTCGGAGTAAAGATGTATCTTATTAGTGGGAATAAGGTGGCATCGTGACAAATTGTGCAAGGCGGAACTGCTATACATAACGTCTTGTCTTAATGGGTGAATCGTTAGCGCACAGTACGTTTTCTGTGCCGACGACATGAACAGGAATCTCCCCATGAAAAAGATGATAGCTGCCGGTGTACTGTGCAGTATGGTGCTGCCCGCGATTGCGGTGGCAGAGCCTTTCGATCACCGTCCGGATGGACCGGAAGGGCGTCCTCCCATGCATCACCAAGGTCCAGAACGTGGTGGTCCTGGTGGTCCTCGCGAAGGTGGCTTTGGGCCTGACCGCGGTCCGGCGCCAGGCCCCATGCACCGTGGCGGACCGCGTCACAGCATGCCGCGTGATGCGGAAGCGCTGTTGATCGGTGGTATCACCTATTACCTACTCGATGGCCTCTATTATCAACATCGTGGCAGTGAGTACATCACCGTTGCGCCGCCTCCCGATGCGGCCACGTCAATGACGCCGCTCGACTACAAAGGGCGTCGTTACTACGTGCAGCACGGTCACTATTATTCCCGTACCCCGGGCGGTCAGTATGTCGAGATTAGTCGTCCACAGGGCTTGTGATCTCGGGGCTTATTTCTGATATCAGGCAGGGCGGCCGTTGGGAAGTTGCCAGTCGGCCATGCGCGTAGGAAGCGCGTGTGCGGCAGTGGGGCAGGGAGTTGACATGATGTCTGGCCCGGCACAAGGATGTGGCTGTCGCACGAGGGGGGGGATGGAACGTAGTATACGGCCAAGGATGGCTCTTTTTTTACAAGCGATGGAAAGCGTTTACGGCACTCACGTACTGGCCTGCGATAGACCACTGAACAGTGGTACTGCGCTGCGGAAAGGATTGATCGCCAGCAAAGCCGTTTGAGGCCTTGGCGGTTGTACTGATATGGCCTGATCAGCTTGCCGCTTCGGGATAGTGATAGGCTGGCTTGTGTAACTGCGGTGGCGTCTGGGTTTGAGTTGGTTTTCACTACTCAGTTTTCACCACACTACTTAGTTTTTCACCGCTTAGATGCCGTACAGAACACTGAATATAAGAAAAGCCGCCCTTGGTATACCAAGGAGCGGCTTTTCTTTCAGACATGATATCAGCAAGACAGATACCTCACCGCAGTGAGGCATCCGCTATAGCTGAATCATCTCAACCGATGTGTTCACCGATTTCGACGATTTTCATGCTGTTGGTAGTGCCCTGAGCGCAGTGGTGGTCGCCACGAGTGATGACCACGTAGTCGCCTTTGGTGCCCAGACCTTTCTCTTCGACCAGTTCAACCGCAGCGCGGTTAACTTCCGGAGTCGGGTATTTGGAAGCATCAAATTTGACCGGTACTACGCCTTTGTACAGAGACATGCGGCACAGAGTACGATCGGACGGAGACAGTGCAACGATCGGCAGGTCGGAGCGAATGCGAGAAGCAACCAGCGGAGTGTGGCCAGTTTCAGTCAGGCAAGCTACGGCTGCAACGCCTTCCAGGTGGTTGGCAGCGAACATTGCAGAGTAAGCAACGGTTTCGTCCAGACGGTCGAACGTGCAATCCAGACGGTTGTTGTCGCGACGAGCTTCCTGCAGTGCTTCAGCACCCGCAATAGCGCGTTTCATTGCTTCAACAGTTTCGACCGGATAGTCACCAGCTGCAGTTTCTGCAGAACACATGACAGCGTCAGCACCGTCGAGAACGGCGTTACCTACGTCCATGACTTCTGCACGAGTCGGCAGCGGAGCGTTGATCATGGATTCCAGCGCCTGAGTGGCGTTGATAACCGGCGTGTTGTACATCTGAGCACGCTTGATCATGTTTTTCTGTGCGCCGATCAGGCGAGCATCGCCGATTTCAACACCCAGGTCACCACGAGCAACCATGACAGCGTCAGATGCTTTGATGATGCCGTCGAGGATTTCGTTGGTAGAAACGGCTTCAGCACGTTCTACTTTAGCAACGAGACCGATGGTTTTGCCGATGTCGCTCTGGAGGTCGTCGGAGTACTTGTGCAGCAGCTCGCGAGCGTATTCCATGTCAGCAGCAGAACGCGGGAAGGAGATCGCGATGTAGTCAACGCCCAGTTTGATGGCCGTCTGCATGTCGATCTTGTCTTTCTCGGTCAGTGCCGCAGCGGACAGACCGCCGCCCTGCTTGTTGATCCCTTTGTTGTTGGACAGCTTGCCGCCAACCAGGACTTTGCAGTGTACTTTCGGTGCAGCCACGCCAGTGACTTCGAAGACCAGGCGGCCGTCGTCCAGCAGCAGTACGTCGCCTTCGAACAGGTCTTTTGCCAGATCTTTGTAGTCACAGCCGACCTGATGCTCGTCACCATCGGTACGACCCAGGTCCATGTCGATGATGAACGGCTGACCAACTTCAAGGTTGACCGCGCCTTCTTTGAAACGTGCGATACGAATTTTCGGACCCTGCAGGTCACCGAGGATCGCAACGTGACGGCCATATTTGGCAGAGGCAGCGCGTACGGATTCTACGCGTTGACGATGTTCTTCCGGGTCGCCGTGAGAGAAGTTGATACGGACAACGTCGATACCGGCTTTGACCATGGCGTCTAGAATGCCAGGTTTGTCGGTGGTCGGACCAAGCGTCGTCAGAATCTTGGTGCGACGAACGGGTTGTTTCTGTGCTTGCGGCATCAGGTCTTTCTCCTTTGCGCTAAATGGCGTGTCGTAATATTACACGTTTTTGGCATCGAGCGGGGGCGATGATACGCGCCACCAGGTTCACTATCCTACGCACATATTGTCGCAACCCCTGCGGCCCAGTCGGATTATGCTGGGTGGCATGGGGTGTGCCGATGTGCGTCGCTGCTGATGCCTAGAGTACCACCTTTTCCCTGCCACGGAGCGTTGAGCAGGGCTCGGTCCGCGACGCATGGTACTCCAGTGATCGTGATACTCCAGTGATTCAGTATCGGCGAACAGCATGTATAGCCGAGGATATATCGGCAGGTGTTGCAATAAAGGCTGTTCGCATCTATATGGTGTGCTCCAAGAAAAGGGTGTGCAAGCCGTCAGTGACAGTCTTCATCGACCTTAGTCGCCTTTTCATGTGTCGGGCGCAGGCGATGATACCCGTTGTTGGCGGTCAAAGTCATGCCGGATATACCTTTTCGAGTGGTTCCGTGCTATTTGAGGCGTAAGTAAGTGATTCGTTCCTCGTGGAATGTTTATGCGACATGGGCTCAACTCTGCCGTCGGTCTGCCGATGGATGCGCGGTGGCGTCGTAACGTCTGCTAGGGTAGGGTAGGCACATTTATTCCCATGCGCCGCAGCGGAAATCCCGCGGTGAGCGCGCTGCACAGAGATGGAATGCTATGGGTAAGTCACTGGTGATCGTGGAATCGCCGGCCAAGGCCAAGACCATCAATAAGTATCTGGGCGACGAGTTCATCGTGAAGTCCAGTGTAGGTCATATCCGTGACCTGCCGACGGGTGGCAATGATCGGCGTACGACGACGCCGGCAGAGCGCAGCCAGCAGGCCGCGCTGACGCGCAAAATGTCGCCTGAACAGAAGGCCGAATACAAGCTGCGCAAACAGCACGAGCAGTTGATTCGTCGCATGGGCGTCGATCCCGATCATGATTGGGAAGCGCACTACGAAATTCTGCCGGGCAAGGAAAAAGTCGTCGATGAACTGAAACGTCTGGCCCGCAAGGCCGACGCTATCTATCTCGCAACCGACCTTGACCGCGAGGGGGAAGCCATTGCCTGGCACCTTCGCGAGACCATCGGTGGTGATGAAGGCCGTTTCCGGCGTGTGGTGTTCAACGAGATCACCAAGAACGCGATCCAGCAGGCCTTCCAGTCGCCGGGCGAGTTGCAGATGCCACGCGTCCGCGCCCAGCAGGCACGGCGTTTCCTCGACCGCGTGGTGGGCTTCATGTTGTCGCCGCTGCTGTGGGGTAAGGTGGCCCGCGGATTGTCAGCCGGCCGCGTGCAGTCGGTGGCGGTGCGTCTGATCGTTGAGCGAGAACGCGAGATCCGCGCCTTCGTTCCTGAGGAATTCTGGGACGTCATGGCGCGTCTGCGCTATGGCAAGGACGACGTACTGAACTTCGAGCTCGTGCGCCAAAACGGTGAGCCGTTCCGTCCTGTTAGCGAAGAAGAGACACTGTCGCGCATCGCGGGGCTGTACGATGCGACTCTGGCGATCACCAAGCGTGAAGACCGCCCGACGTCCAGCAAGCCCGGCGCTCCCTTTATTACGTCGACGTTGCAGCAGGCGGCAAGTGGTCGCTTAGGCTTTTCGGTCAAGAAGACCATGATGCTGGCTCAGCGCTTGTATGAAGCGGGCTATATCACGTATATGCGTACCGACTCCACCAACCTGTCACAGGATGCCGTGGAGCAGGTACGCGATCATATCGCTGCTGAATATGGCGATGCGTACCTTCCCGACGCTCCCGTGCGCTATTCCAGCAAGCAGGGCGCACAGGAAGCGCACGAGGCGATCCGCCCGACTGACGTGAAGCGTGCAACCTCACAGCTGAGCGGCATGGAACGTGACGCGGAACGCCTCTACGAGTTGATCTGGCGCCAGTTCGTGGCCTGCCAGATGGTGCCTGCGCGCTATCTGTCGACGGCGCTGACCGTAGATGCCGATGGCTACACACTGCGTACGCGCGGCCGCGTACTGAAGTTCGACGGTTATACGCGCGTGCTGCCGCCGAGCAGCCGCAGTGCGGAAGATCAACAGTTACCGGACATCCAAGAAGGCACGGCGCTGACGCTGGATGGTCTCGACCCTGAGCAGCACTTCACCAAGCCGACGGCGCGCTACACTGAGGCCAGCTTGGTCAAGGAACTGGAAAAACGTAGCATCGGTCGCCCATCCACTTATGCGTCGATCATCTCGACCATTCAGGATCGCGGCTACGTGCGGCTGGAGAACCGTCGTTTCTACGCCGAGAAGCTGGGTGAAATCGTGACCGACCGCTTGGTCGAGTCTTTCCAGGATCTGCTTGATTACAGCTTTACCGCGCGTATGGAAGGCAGCCTAGACGGTGTCGCCGAAGGCCAGCGCGACTGGCTGCAGTTGCTCAATACGTTCTATGGCGATTTTAAGGCCGAGCTCGACAAGGCCAGCGGCGATGACGGTATGCGCCCCAATCAGCCGGTCGATACCGATATCAAATGCCCGGACTGCGGTCGTCATATGCAGATCCGTACGGCATCGACAGGGGTCTTCCTTGGCTGCTCCGGTTATAACCTGCCGCCCAAGGAACGTTGCAAAAAGACCATTGACCTGCTGCCAGGTGAAGAAGCCGTAGCGGCGGATGCCGGTGATGAAGCCGAAACGGATGCACTGCGCGCCATGCATCGTTGCCCTATTTGTGGCACGGCGATGGACAGCTATCTGGTCGACGAACACCGCAAACTGCACGTCTGCGGTAACAGTCCTGACTGTGCCGGGTATGAAATTGAGCACGGCAGCTTCCGCATCAAAGGTTATGAAGGTCCGACGCTTGAATGCGATAAGTGCGGATCGGAAATGCAGCTGCGTGCTGGGCGTTTCGGCAAGTATTTTGCCTGCACCAACGATGACTGCAAGAACACGCGCAAGCTGCTGAAGAGCGGTGAAGCGGCACCGCCGAAGATGGATCCGATTCCGATGCCGGAACTGGCCTGTCAGAAGGTGGAGGATCACTATGTCCTGCGTGATGGGGCCAGTGGCCTGTTCCTCGCCGCGAGCCAGTTTCCTCGCAAGCGTGAAACGCGGGCACCGTTGGTGCTGGAACTGCAGCCGCATCGCGAAACGCTGCCTGAAAAATACCACTTCCTGCTGGATGCGCCTGTGGCCGATCCGGACGGTCGTCCCGCACAGATCCGCTTCTCGCGTAAGAGCAAGGAGCAGTACGTGATGACTGAAGACAACGGTAAGGCTACCGGCTGGCGCGCTTCTTTCGTCGACGGGCGCTGGGTCGTGGAAGACAAGCGTAAACCGGCCAAGAGTGCGAAGTAATGGATATCGATCCGTCACGTCGCACCCAGCGCTTGATGTATGATGCTGAGCTGTTGGCATCGCATGCCCTGTCGCTGGACGGGGCGTTGCAGCAGGCCTGTGAATCCGGAGCGCTGGTATTGGCCGAGCAGAGCCTAGCGGCGCTGGTGGCCGAATTGGCGGCGCCCCAGCCACTTGAAGCTGGGCCGTGGCAGCAGATGCTGAACGCGCTGCCTGATACGCTTCAGGAGCGACGTTTGCTGGAGCGTGCATTGTTGACGGCGAACGGTGAGTTGTATGCGTTGTATCTTCGCCTAGAACAGCGGCGGACGGGGCATGTCCCGGCAACGGCGGGGTTAATCGCCACCACGCTGTCTGTGGGTGAACGTGTAGCGCAGCTCAAAGATCAGTTAGTCGCATTGCGTGTGCTGGCCAATGGGCTGCGGGAGTCATCGCGCTTCTGCTGAAATGTTGCTCAAGAAGAAGGCGCGGGGCCGCTGATGTGGCTCGGCACTTCGTAGGTGTCTGTTTCATCAAGGCGCTTGCCGTACGGCTTTATCAAGCCGCTAGGGTGAGCGCCTTGAGCATTTGTGTCGGGTAGTTTCTCTTCATCAACACGTAAGACACACCGCGCCAGAGCGGTGAATGCGCATTCCCTGTGTCACCATAATGGGGAATAAAAGGGTTGTCATGACCATCGCTGAAGGAGCATTCGTCATGCAAGGGTGGCTGTTTCTAGTGGTTGCCGTAGTGGCGGAAGTGATCGCAACGTCTGCGCTCAAGGCCAGCAACGGTTTTTCGCGTTTGTGGCCTTCGGTGCTGGTGGTCGTGGGGTACGGCTGCGCCTTCTATTTCTTGTCGTTGACGCTTCGGTATCTGCCTCTGGGTATTGCCTATGCCGTTTGGGCGGGATTGGGGGTGGTGCTGACCACGCTGATCGGTTGGGCACTTTTCCAGCAGAAGCTGGATGCCGCGGCGCTGATCGGTATAGTACTCATTCTGGCAGGGGTGATGGTCATGAATACGTTCTCTTCCGTTCAGGCGCACTGAGCGATCGGAAAACGATCGCACGGTGCTTACTGTGCACATGCAGGGTTGCCGGCGGGGAATATAGCGCGCGACCGTGGGCTGCTACCTTCCTTCTCATCCAGTACGACTTATCAAGGAAAATCATGCGTTACGCTATTTTTGATATCGACGGTACGATCAGTCAGGCGGGGCAACCGATTTCATCTTCTGTCGCCAATGCGCTGTTAGCGCTGCGCGAACACTGTCAGGTCGTCTTCGCTTCTGCGCGGCCCGTGCGCGATATGCTGCCACTGCTGCCGGATGAGTTGCATGATGCCGTAATGGTGGGCTGCAACGGCGGAATGGCATGGCAGCGCGGCGAGTTTATGATCAACGAAAAATTCGATGCCGACAGTGCAGCAAGCATGCTGGGGTGGTTGGATAATGCCCGTGCGGCCTACGTGGTGGAAAGTCACTGGCAGTACGGCTTCTCGCCCATCGCGCATGATTTCCATGACTATGTGCGTTCGCTGAACGTCACGTTCCCTCCCGTTGAGCGCGATACAGTGATGGCGCAAGGGGTTAACAAGATTCTGATTCTCGATATGGCACTGCGGGAACCGCTGTTAGAGTACCTGAGTGCTCAGCCCTTCAATGTTGTCGAGAAGCTCCACCGTTTCGATCACTGCTTCGATCTAATGCCCGGCCAGACCGATAAGGTGAATGCGCTGGATCGGTTAGCGATTGCACCCGAGCACGCGATTATCTTCGGCAACGACCTTAACGATCAGGCTATGCTGGCCCGCGCGGCACACTCGGTCGTTGTGGGTGAATTCCAGCCCGCTACGCCACCTCACCAGCGTGTCGCGTTCGACGAGGTGGCACAGGCCATCACCGCGCTGGCCGATAGGGTCGCAGCCTGATCCGTATTGGGGCTGTGCCATCGAGAAAATGGTAGGGGTATCTGCGCCTATCTGCTGGAATATGAAGACATCACGGTGCTAACGCGCTGAGCATGGTGCTGCGGTATTCTTGCGCCTCGCCTGTCGCACGGGCTGCGCTGTCGTGGTACCCTGTGGTCAGACAACGACCATGGCGCTAATCGCTATGGTCGTTTTTTTACCATGTGAGGTGATTCATGATCGACAATGCGATTCTCGAGATCGTAGAGCTTCCGGACGGTGAGGTCGTGCTTCGTTCTACCGATAGCGATGATGAAGCTCCTTTGGTCAGCATTCGATTTTCCGAGCAGGCGCTGGAGCTGCTGCAGCGAAGCCGGTTCGACGTCGCACGGGAAATGATCGACCATGCCATCACGCGTTCGACACTGTGGGACGGTGACGATACGCTGAGCGAGCAGGACGAAGAAGAGTCGGTGACCGTGCATTAATAAGCATGTCGCACGATGAGCGCCCGCAGCAGACAGTGTGCGGGTGGGGGAGTGCCTAGGGGACGAACCCTAGGTTAGGCCGACGATCGCCATGATCGTGCGGCACAGGATAAAAGGAAGGCGGGCAGGCCGATTCACACGGCCTGCCCGCCTTTCGTGTACCTATCTACTGGTAGGCGTATCGCGTGGGATCAGTGCAGACCCTGATCGCCACGGATGACGCCGACTCCGATACCTTCGATTTCCAGCGCATCGCGGGTGACATCCACTTCGATCGGTGCAAAGTCGGGGTTCTCTGCGATCAGGCGAACATGATTGCCCTGACGCTCGAAGCGTTTGACCGTTACGTCATCGCCCAGACGAGCCACGACGATCTGGCCGTTGTGCACGTCCTGCGTTTTGTGCACCGCCAGCAGATCACCGTCTAGAATGCCGACATCCTGCATCGACACCCCTTTGACGCGCAGCAGATAATCCGCGCGCGGCGAGAAGAAGTCTGGCGACAGCGGGCAGTAGCGGTCGACGTGTTCGGTGGCGAGAATAGGGCTACCCGCCGCAACCTGACCTACAATGGCCAGCGTATCGGTCGGTGCCGCTTCGTCGCGCTTAATGATGCGGATGCCGCGTGACGCGCCCGCGATCATTTCGATCACGCCCTTGCGTTTCAGGGCGCGCAGATGTTCTTCGGCGGCGTTGGCAGAGCGGAACCCCAACGCTCGCGCAATCTCTGCCCGTGTAGGTGGATATCCCAGCGTATCGAGCGTCTCGCAGATGAAGTCAAAGACTTCCTGCTGGCGACGAGTGAGTGGTTTCGTCATGACAGGCCTTGTCGTCTTGGATGAAATAATATCTCTGTGATTATATCCAGTGTATTCTGCCACGCAAGTCAATTGCAGCATACGGCGCGTTATGGGGTAGAATGGTCGCCGCACGGGAATGGGGCGCGTTTTGTTCTCATGTGGCATGCGTGAACGTTAGTTCGGCACGAGGCTTCTTTCCTTTAGATCAGTGGGAAAACGTGCCGCCGGGAAAACCTTCCGGGCAAACGCGTGTCCGAAGGACTACGTATCCGCGCCATCGGCATGCTGCCGGCAGCGATAGTGCGCTTGCCCAGGCGGTGCGCCCGCTGTCTCCATGTGCTTCGCTCGTCACCTGACCTGGCTCCGGCTTCGTCAGGTGTTCTGTTTTCGGCATGGTAGTGCCGTATCCCACTTACATTTGAACAAGACTCTGGCAATGCAAGACGATCCGATTTTTGATTCTCATCGCCACGTGCAGGATATGAATGCGCTGATGGCGCAGGCTGACTGTCTGGTCACGCAAGAAGAAGTGGACGCCGCACTCGACGCCATGGCGACGCGCATGACGGAAGTGCTGGGTGACAAATTGCCGCTGTGCTTCTGCGTCATGAACGGTGGCCTCATCACGACGGGTCACTTGCTGACGCGTCTCGGTTTCCCGCTTGAAATCGATTACCTGCACGCGACGCGCTACCGCGGCAAGACCAGCGGTGGGGAATTGTTCTGGCGCGTTTCTCCCGAGCGGCCGATGAAAGGACGTCATGTGGTCGTCATCGACGATATCCTCGATGAAGGCGCCACGCTGGCGGCTATTCTGGAATACTGCCGCGAGGCGGGTGCTGCAAGCGTCTCCTCTGCGGTGCTGGTCGACAAGAAGCATGATCGCAAGGCCGTGCCGGGTCTGAAGGCCGATTTCTGTGGTCTGGAAGTCGAAGACCGTTACGTGTTCGGTTTCGGCATGGACTACAAGGGCTATTGGCGCAACGCGCCGGGTATCTTCGCGCCCAAAGGGCTGTAAAAGCGTTTGCCCATGAGCGTGCGCAGTGAGGGCGCTTCGACCGTGACTTTGAATGTGAGGCCTATCTTTCAATGAGCAATCTGTCGAAGCTGTCGAGCCGTCTGATGAAGTATCGCCACCAGCTGGGGGTTGCCCTGATCGTGGCGATCTTCGTCGGTGCGGTGTATGCCTGTTGGTCGATGGTCAGAAGCATCAATCTGAGCCAACTGCATGCGGCGCTGGTGGCCGTGCCGCCACAGTGGATCGTGGGGGCCGTGCTGGCAGCGGTTGGCAGCTATGTGATGCTGTTGGGCTATGAATGGTCGGCGACGCGCTATGCCGGCGTCAGCGTGCCGTCGCGAGCGTTGGTCATGGCGGGGGCATGTGCGTCGGCAGTGGGCAATGCAATCGGGCTGTCAATGTTATCGGGCGGTGCGGTGCGTTATCGGCTTTACTTTCCTCACGGTATAGAACCGGCCGACGTGGCGCGTATGTCAGCATTCGTCAGCCTAGCGTTGGGCTGTGCGTTGCCACCACTGGCCGCTGTCGCAGCACTGATCCACGTCGATGCGGCCGCGCAGGCACTGCATCTGTCACGCAGCTGGGTTATTGGTATCGGCATTGCTGTGCTGGTTGGCTATCTGCTGTTGGTTGGTATTCTGGCCACGCGCCGTTCTGCGCACTGTCCGACGCCGTTCACGCGTCAGTTTCACCTGTGGCACTGGCGGTTTCGCCTGCCTAATATGGTGCTGTCCGCGTTGCAGCTGCTTATTACGCTGCTGGATGTCATCTGCGCGTCCGCCGTGCTGTACCTGCTGATTCCGGGCGATATTCCCTTCACCACTTTCATGATGGTATATCTGCTGGCGCTGGCGACGGGCGTATTGAGTCATATACCCGGCGGGTTTGGCGTCTTTGAGATGATCATTCTGTCGGCTTTCAAGGGATCGGTAGGCGAAGCACCACTGCTGGCGGCTATTCTGCTGTACCGGGCGATCTATGTACTGCTGCCACTGGTACTGGCCTGTCTGGCACTGCTGTGCTGTGAACTGGTTAGACTGCGGCGGCATCGCAGCGCGTCGTAGCGCAGCGGACTATCCCGAGGCTAGGACAAGAAAAGGCGAGCTCTCCATTGCGGAGGCTCGCCTTTTCTGTTTTTGCCTGCGGTGCTGAGCGGTTGGTATGCCGTAAGGCACTCAGGTTTGGCTATGCCGTGCTTAGAGCATGCTTCATAACGCCAATACCCATGTCATTGACGGGACGTCAAACCACAAAGTTGCGGTAGAAACCGTCTGTTTTAGAAAGGGTAAACGCAATCGTTCAGGTTATAAAACAGTCTCTTAGTGCGCCTGCTTCCAACGCGCCAGTAGGGCTTTCGCAGCGGCAGCGGGGTCGGGCTGGGCGCAGATCGCACTGACCACGGCAATGCCGTCGGCTTCGGTAGTGGCGATGTCGCTGAGGCGTTCGCCGTCGATGCCGCCAATCGCTACGCAAGGCAGGCCGTGCGTGCGTGCGCGCGCCGCCAGATGATGCAGACCGTCGATGCCCAGCACCTTCACTTCCTTAGTCTGGGTCGGATAGACCGCACCAAGCCCGATGTAGTCCAGCGTGCCCGCGGGCTGCGCAAGGGCATAGTCCAGCTCGGCATCGTTGTGGACGCTCAGCCCCAGCAGTCGATCGGGACCGAGGCGCTGGCGGGCAACGGTGGGGGGCAGGTCGTCCTGACCGATATGGGCGCCTTCAGCATCGGCCGCTATTGCCGCGTCGATGTCGTCGTTGACCAGTACCGGTACGGCACGCCCAATGGCGTCGATGATGCGGCGCGCCAGTGCGGTGCGCTGCTCCGTAGTGGCATGCTTGTCGCGCAGCTGAATCAGCGTGGCACCGCCTTCTACGGCTGCCTGGCAGGTAGCGACGATGCGATCATCATCACGTTCATCGAGGCTGATCGTGACCAGGTAGAGCGATAGGTCGAGGTGGGGACGTGTGAGCGTTGAAGTGACGGTCATGCCTGCTGCTCCTCGTGGATGGCGGTGGCGGGACGCGTGTGGCGCACGGGATGCGGGTGCTCGCTCAGGGCGTCGCTGCTGTCCGATGACGTGTGTGCGGAAGGTGCTTGGCGGCCGAAGCCGGCATCCCAGTCCTTCCATACGGGCTGTAACCCTGACTGGCGCAGGGCGTCAGCAACCTGTTCGGGGGTACGGTGATCATCTGGCGTGAACTGTTCGAGATGATGATCGTGGGTATTGGCATAGCCGCCCGGTTGCGTCTGAGAGAACGCGCTGATACTGGTGATGCCCAACGGTGCTACATGGTCGCGGAAGCGTGCGGATTCGCGGGTCGACAGCGACAGCTCGACGTCGGGAAATGCGATGCGATAGGCGCAGATGAGCTGTACCAGATGGCGCTCGGTGACCAGGGCGGCGGGGGTGATGCCACCCTCACACGGACGCAGACGCGGAAACGATATTGAGAAGCGGCTCTGCCAGTAGCGTTCGCGCAGGTAGCGCAGGTGCTCCGTCATCATGAAGCAGTCGGTACGCCAGTCGGCGGACAGCCCAAGCAGTGCGCCTAGGCCGATCTTGCTCATGCCCGCTAGGCCTAGGCGGTCAGGCGTTTCCAGTCGCCACTGGAAGTCGGTCTTGAAGCCGCTGAGGTGGTGCTGATCGTACAGCGCAGGGTGGTAGGTTTCCTGATACACCAGCACCGTATCAACGCCCAGTGTGCGCAGTTCGGCGTAGTCCTCAATTCGCATCGGTTGCACTTCCATCATCAGATGACTGAAGTGGCGGCGAATGCGTGGCAGGTGCTCGCGGAAGTACGCCATGCCGACCTTCTTGGGGTGTTCCCCTGTCACGATCACGACCTGATCGAACCCCAGCGCCTTGATTGCTTCGCATTCCCGCTCAATCTCTTCTCCGCTCAGGATTTTGCGGGTGATCCTGTTATGCGAAGAGAAACCGCAGTAGCTGCAGTTGTTGGCGCACATGTTCGACAGGTACAGCGGGACATACATGCCAATGGTGCTGCCGAAGCGCTGGCGGCTGAGGGCCTGTGCACGCTGGGCCATCTGTTCGAGAAACCCGTCGGCGGCGGGTGAGATCAGCGCCATCAGATCATGGGCGTCCGGGGATGGGGCGGTCAGGGCACGCTGAACGTCGGCGGCCGTCATGGCATTGATGCGCAGGGTGATGTCCTGCCAGTCGAGCTGGCACAGCTCACCGAAAAATGAACGGCTCATGCAGTGAGGCTCCTTCAGTTCAGCGTGTCGAGAAAAGAGGTGAGCGGGCTGGAGGCCTGTGCCTGCCATGTGACCGCACCGGGACGGCTAGAGCGTGCCAGTTCGCCTGCTTCGACGGCGAGGCGGAAAGCGTGGGCCATCTGCACGGGATCAGCGGCCGAGGCGATGGCGGTATTCACTAGCACGGCATCGGCCCCCATTTCCAGTGCCTCCACCGCTTGGCTGGGGCGGCCGATACCTGCATCAACGACCACCGGTACCTGTGCTTGCTCGATGATGATGCGCAGCATATCACGCGTGGACAGCCCCTGATTGGAGCCGATCGGCGCACCCAACGGCATGACCGCGGCGCAGCCGACCTCTTCCAGCCGCTTGCACAGCACCGGATCGGCACTGCAGTAAGGCATGACGATAAAACCTTCCTTGACCAGCTGTTCTGCGGCCTTGAGCGTTTCGATGGGGTCGGGCAGCAGCCAGCGTTGATCGGGGTGGATCTCCAGTTTGATCCACGGTGTATTCATCGCTTCGCGTGCAAGTTGGGCGGCCAGTACGGCTTCATCGGCGGTGCGTGCGCCGGACGTGTTGGGCAGCAGTGGGATGCCGCTGGCTTTAAGCGGTGCATAGACGTCGCCTTCGTTGGCGGTAGCGGTTACTCGCTTCATCGCCAGGGTCACCATCCCTGCGCCGGAAGCTTCCAGCGCGGCCAGCATTAGCGCTGGGGTGGCGAATTTACCCGTACCCATCAGTAGGCGGGAAGAGAACGTGTGGTCGGCAATGGTTAGCATGACAAAAGAGTCCTGACAGAAGGTGAACGAAAGCGTTGGCAGTGGCGCGGTAGCGGCATACGGGCCGTTTAGCCTCCGGCGATGGGCTGGATCAGCAGCAGGGCATCGCCGCCGCTGATGGTCTGCTGTTCCCAGTGCTGGCGGGGCACGACCTTGCCGTTGAGTGCGACGGCATAGCCGGGGGCGGTAGCGTCAAGCTGGACGAGCAGCTCAGCCAGTGTCAGAGGGCTTTGGGGCAGCGTGCGAGGTTCACCGTTGAGCGTGATGGTGGTGGTCATGAGTGAGTTCCACAGACAGGGCAGTGAGGGTGAGCGGTGCGTTCGAGGGTCTGCCAGCGCTGATGCTGACCGTCGAACAAGGTGATCGTGTGGGTAAGAGGCGAATCGTTGCTGACCAGCCAGCGAATGGCCTCAAGGGCCTGCATGGCCCCCAAAATGCCGGGTAGCGGGCCGAGGATGGGTAGGGGGCCGGGAGCGGCGGGGGCTTCTTCGGGGAACAGACAGTGGTAGCAGCCGTGACTGAACGGGGGCGCGAAGACGGTGAGCTGGCCTTGCAGGCGGGCAACGCTGGCGTGTATCCACGGTGTCTGCAGGGCTACGCAGCAGGCATTGATGGCGCGACGAGTGGCAAGGTTGTCGGTGCAGTCCAGTACAAGATCGGCGGCGGCAACGGCATCCAGCAGGGCTGAACCTTCTAGGCGGCAGGCAAGGGCGCGGCAGTCCACGTCGGCGTTGCGGGCGCTCAACCGCTGGCAGGCGGTGTCCGCCTTCGAGAGCCCGATATCCGCTTCGTTGTACAGCACCTGACGATGAAGATTGGTGAGGCTGACGTGATCGTCGTCAGCGAGCGTCAGCATGCCTACGCCAGCACCCGCCAAATAAGGGGACGCTGCTGACCCCAGACCGCCCGCACCGACCAGCAGTACATGGGCGGCGTGCAGGCGCTGTTGTCCTTCGAGGCCGAAGTCGCTGAGGGCCATTTGACGCTGATAGCGAGGTGATGTCGATGACGAGGAGAGCGCTTCCACGGTGATGTTTCCTTTCCGCAATGCGCCTGGCTGCCTTCGATATCAGCGGGCAGGACAGGCTGATTCGGAGCGAATAGAGCAAAGGGAACGCGGTGGGACGCTGGTCATTCAGAGGGGGGAAAGGCGTGCGAGGGCGCAGTGATGCCGCGCTTCAGGATAAACCTGCCCGTGAGTCGTCCGTACCAATAGCAGGACATGGGGCAGGGTGCACGCTTGTTTCCTTCGCAGATCCGAATCTGATCAGGTTCCACGGATTCCCTCTGGGGGTCTCAGCTCCCGAGCGTGGTACATCATCGCTGGGAGCACTCCGACAAGTGCTGATGGGTGCTGTTTTAACGCACTGAGCGTCGGCTGGCAAGCTCGGTGCGCCGATATGGGCTTCGACGTTAGTCGCTGTTCACCGCGCTGCGACTCTGCTCAAGCCGCGTCAGCAGGGCCTCTATCGCCTTGAAGCGCGTTTCGGCATCGGGCATGGCGGCAGTGAAGCGCAGCGTTTGCGCGCCGTCGAGTCGGTAGCGTTGGGGCTCGCGCTGAATCAGCGTGACCAGTGCCATCGGATCAATGGTCGGCTGGCTGCCGAAAATCAGGCGGCCCCGCTCCGGTCCCGCTTCAAGACGATGGATGCCCAGCCGCTCGGCGCGTTGGCGCAACACGGCCTGACGGAACAGGTGCTTGACCGGGTCAGGCAGTAGGCCGAAGCGGTCGATCATCTCGACTTGAAGCTCGCGCAGGGCGTCGGCCGTAGCGGCGCTACTGATGCGCTTGTACATCACCAGACGCTGCTGCACATCGGGCAGGTAGTCGTCGGGAATTAGGGCGGGCAGCCCCAGTCCGATTTCGACCTCTTCTTCGAGCGGTGCTTCGAGGTTTGGCGTTTTCCCCGAACGAATGGCTTTCACGGCACGATCAAGCATGTCCATGTACAGGCCATAGCCGATGGTTTCGATCTGGCCGCTCTGTTCTTCACCCAACAGCTCCCCCGCGCCGCGGATTTCCAGATCGTGGCTGGCCAGTGTGAAACCGGCCCCCAGGTCTTCCGATTGGCTGATGGCTTCAAGACGCTTGCGAGCATCGCTGGTGATCTGCTTCGGCGGTGGCGTCAGCAGGTACGCATAGGCTTGGTGGTGCGAACGACCCACGCGGCCGCGCAGCTGGTGCAGCTGTGCCAGTCCGAACTTATCGGCGCGCTCAATGATGATGGTGTTGGCGCTGGGCACGTCGATACCGGTTTCGATGATCGTTGAGCAGACCAGAATGTTGAAGCGCTTGTGGTAGAAGTCGCTCATCACGCGTTCCAGCTGACGTTCGGCCAGCTGACCGTGTGCTACGCCGACGCGTGCTTCGGGCACCAGCTCTTCCAGCTTCTCAGCCGCTGCTTCGATGCTTTTGACCTCGTTGTGGAGGTAGTAGACCTGCCCGCCGCGCAGGATTTCACGCAGGATGGCTTCCTTCAATACGCCATCGTTGCGCTGCTGGATGAACGTCTTGACCGACAGGCGGCGTGCCGGTGGTGTGGCGATGATCGACAGATCGCGCATGCCACTCATCGCCATCGACAGTGTGCGAGGGATGGGGGTGGCGGTCATGGTGAGAATGTCCACTTCGGCGCGCATCGCCTTCAGACGCTCCTTCTGCGCCACCCCAAAGCGGTGTTCCTCGTCGATGATGACCAGCCCCAGTTCCTTGAATTCGGTGTCGCGCCCGAGCAGCTTGTGCGTGCCGATCACGATGTCGGCCTGGCCCTCGCGCAAGCGTTCGAGGGCGGCGGTCTGTGCTTTGCCGGCCTTGAAGCGCGATAGGATTTCGATATTGACGGCGGTATCCGCGAAGCGGTCACGAAAGTTGTCGTAGTGCTGCTGGGCCAGCAGTGTGGTCGGCACCAGTACGGCGACCTGTCGTCCCGAGTTGACGGCCAAGAACGCCGCGCGCATTGCCACTTCGGTTTTGCCGAAACCAACGTCACCGCAGATGACGCGATCCATCGGCTGTACGGAGGTCATGTCGTGAATGACGGCCTGAATGGCTGCTTTCTGGTCGGGGGTTTCCTCGAACGGGAATGCCGCGGCAAAGCGTGCATAGGCATCGTCGGGGGGCAGGCAGGCAAAACCCTCACGCGCTTCGCGGCGGGCATACACGTCCAGCAGCTCGGCCGCGGTATCGCGGATGCGTTCGGCTGCCTTGCGGCGTGCCTTCTCCCATTGATCGTTGCCCAGCTTGTGCAGTGGCGCAGCTTCGTCGGGTGCACCGCTATAGCGGGAGATCATCGACAGGCTATCGACGGGCACGTACAGCTTGGCACCGTTGGCGTATTCGAGCGCCACGAACTCCGCCTGTTGGCCCGCGGCGGTGATGGTCTCCAGTCCCAGATAGCGTCCAACCCCGTGTGCACGGTGAACGACCGGTGCGCCAGGCTTCAGCTCCGACAGGCTACGGATCACCAGCTCGTCATCGTCCGTCGCGCGCACCTGTTGGCGTCGGCGGCTTTGGCGCACGATGTCACCGTACAGCTCGGTTTCGGTAATGACGATCAGCTTGTCGGCTGGTAACCAGACACCTTCGCCCAGTGCGCCGGTAGTGATACCGCGCGACGCCTGTTCTTGCATGAAGGTTGTCCAGCCCAGCAGGTGTGCCGCATGTGTGACCAGTCCTCCCAGCTGTTCTTCCAGTGCTTCTAGGCGGCCGCGGCTTTCGGCAACGTACAGCAGGCGCGTATCGGGGCCGACATGCTGTTCCAGAAATGCCATCAAACGGTGCAGTGGTTTGGGGCTGCGCCCATCAAGGCTGATATCGGGAAGCGGTGCCGCAGCAAAGATATGGGCGTGTTTGTGTGGTTCGCTGACCCACTGGGTGCGCGGATAGTGCTTGATTAGCCCGAACAGATCGTCGGCGGGCACAAACGCACGTTCAGGAGGCAGCAGTGGGCGCGTCCGATCAACGGCCAGGTTTGCATAGCGTTCCTGAATGCTGAGCCAGTGCTGGCGAGCGGCATCCTGAACGCCCGGCAGCAGCATGATTTCGAGCGCCTCACTGCCGATGTGATCGAATAGGGTGGCGGTTTCATCGAAAAACAGCGGCAGATACTGCTCAAGGCCTGGAGAGGGGATGCCTTCCAGCGCGTCCAGATAGAGCGGCACTTGACGCGGATCGACATCAAACCCCGTTTCGAACCCTTCACGGAAGCGCGCAATGGCCTCCTGCGTCAGCGGATATTCGTGTGCCGGCAGCAGCTCAATCTCATCGAGGCTGTCGCTGGAGCGCTGTGTTTCGGGATCGAAGCGGCGCAGCGTGTCGACTTCATCATCGAACAGATCAATGCGCAGCGGCGAATCGCTACCGGTCGGATAGAGGTCGATCAGTGCGCCGCGGAAGGCATACTCGCCCGGCTCGAAGACGGTCTCGACCGCCCGATAGCCGTTGCGGTGCAGCTGCAAGCGGAACTGCTCGCGATCAAGGTGCTGGCCGCGTGCGAGCTTGAGCGCTTGCACGGCGACGTAGTCGACCGGAGGCAGACGCTGCATCAGTGTATTGACCGGAACAATCAGTACGTCTGGGTGATGCGACTGTAAGCGTCGCATGACGCGCAGCCGGGTCGAGACGATATCGCGGTGCGGTGAGAAGGTGTCATACGGCAGGGTTTCCCAGTCGGGAAACGTCTGCAGCCGCTCATTGTTACTGTAGAAGAAGCGCAAATCGGCTTCCAACCGCTGAGCCGACGCCATATCGGGCGTGATCACCATGAAGGGTGTCTTGGCAGACTGTGCCAGTCGTGTCGCCAGCGCGAGGGCAGCCGCGCTGCCCGGGGGCTGTTGCCAATAGCAGGTGTCGGAAGCGGAGCGGGGAGCGGGTGGCGAAAAAGGTGAGACAGGCGTTGAGTCAGGCATGTCGATCCGTCGGTTGTACGTGAGTCGATAGGCAATGCCCCCAGTGTACTGCAAGCCCTTGAGAAACACTAAGGGCGATACTGTATGGATATCCGTGTATCACTGGGGAAGGCTCAATAGCGGTAACGATGCACGCGGATGCTGGGCAGCCACGGCTCATCGTCGATACGCGAGTCACTGCGGCGAGCGCGAGTGCGTGTCTCGGGCGGGGCGGCGGGCGGCTGGTTGCAGTGGGGAAGACGCCCGTTGGGAGACGGCACGAACAACGGCATGGCGATGTTCATGGCCTGACGCTGGCGGCCGTCATCCAGCGGTTCGACATAGAACAGATTCGCGCGCATCAGCGGTGCTTGCGCCTGTACCTGTGCTAGCGGTTCATCGCTGGGCAGCGCGGCCAGCTTGCGGTACTGGATTCGGACATGATCGGCGGAGGTATCGAGCTGCATCAGCAGTTTTTCGGCATCCTGTACGCTCAGGCGCTTGATCGAGCGTCCGTTGCTGTACCACGCCAGTCGAATGCGTGCGACGGGCGCTGGAGCGATCAGCACGCGCCGCCAGCATTGTTTGAGGTGCAGGCGAGCTAGGCCGTCATCGCACAGATGTGCGTTGACCGCGGAAGGCCGCAGAGGAAGTGCCGCGCGCATGGCGGTCAGCTGGTCGGCGGGTAGCGTGGTACGGATCTGCGTTATCACCTCACCGAAATGATCCTTGCAGCGGTTGACCCCCTCGGCAAGCGCCATCAGTGCTTCGTCGGCAGCCACTACCCCGACATAGTTGCGCGTTGCCCGTCCATCCTGCCCGTCGTGATACCACATGTCTGTCAGCGCCTCACGCAGCCAGGCCGCTGCCGAGCGGGGTTGGCCGTCGTCCGAGGGGAGGCACCACAGCTGAGGCGGGTGGCGATCGACATGGCGACACAGGGTGTCGATCGAAGCGCAGAGCGCATCGAATGCTTCTTCAAGCGCCTTTTGCAGTGCCATATCCGAGGGCAATGTCATACGAGTCTGCCTTATACCGTTATCTTTGCATGTGACTTGCAGCCTGTCACGTTCAACGCTGAGGTGCAAGGGGGGCCATAACGATATCCGTATCCTTATGGCGAATGGCGAGCGTGATTGGCGTGGTCAGAGGCCGGGGCGAACGGCAGACCCTGCGGACTGGCGGTCGTCGTTGGGCGGTACGCCGAAGTAGCGCTTGTATTCGCGACTAAACTGCGAAGGGCTCTTGTAGCCGACGGCTTCTGCCACATGGCTGACCGGCAGGCGATCTTGACTGAGTAGCATGCGGGCTTTCAGCAGCCGTATCTGTTTGAGGTATTGCAACGGTGATGTGCAGATCAGGCGCTTGAACTGATGATGGAAGGTCGAGGCGCTCATGTTGACGTGGCAGGCCAGCGTTTGGATGTTGAGCGGCTCTTCGTAATGCGCGTGCAGGTACTGCAAGGCTTTGGTCAGGCGCGAGAACGGCCCCTGATGATGCAGCAGAGCCTGAATGGCATGCCCTTGCTCGCCGCGCAGCACATCCAGAATGACCTCAATCACCCGGGACTGGCCGACAACCGCTTGCAGGATGGGGTCGTGCAAGCACTCCAGCAGGCGGATGACATTATCTGCCATATGGTTGTCGAGGTGTACGGCGCTCATCGGCGCAGTGGGGCGGACAGTGGGGTGAGCCGGTGTGATATCGCTCAGGCGTACTAGAATGTCGCTCATCAGCTCAGGGCGCAGGGCGATGGAAACCCCCATCATCGGCGCATCGGGTGAGGCAAAGGTTTCGCACTCGAACGGTACGGGCAGGGTCTGCACCAGATAGTGCCCTTCGCCGTAGAACACGCGGTGCGTGCCAAGGTGACCAATCTTGGTGCCCTGTACGATCACGGTAATACTGGGGCTGTACATCAGTGGTGTGCGAGCCACGTCGTGCTCGGAGTACAGCAGTGTGACCCCAGGCAGATCGGTGGGGGTATACCCGGGGGCGGGCGACAGCGCTCGAATGAGCTGCTGCATGCGTGTCAGAGCCATCTGCATGATGTTATCCCTGAGTAACGTAGCGGTAGCATAGGGTAGGCATCTTACCCTATCCGTCGACGCCTTTTGTATGCGCTTTCAGTAGCGTCTGCACGTGATAGCAGAATCGTGCATGCGGGTGGCAGTGCGCTCTGTAAGCAATGGCGTGGTGTTCAAAAGTACAGGTAATGTACACGTATCCAGACTGTCATGCGCAATTTCATCATCATGGGACAGAATTAAGCATGATAATAGGGTTGATGGACGGGCAATTCGCTCGGTTATCGACAGGATCGTGTGATCTTTCAGCAGCAATATCGGTAGGGCGATGGCAGCGTGACGCTTATACTGCCAGCCCGCTGGAACGCTCTGCATGTCTGCGTGTGTCGCCGCATGGCGAGCATCGCGCAACGGCACGTGGCCTGTGCCGATGCTGAGCCGTTCCGCTCCATTTTCATTGGATTAAGGATGTCCTTATGAGCCAAGCATTCGGTTATGCCGCCCAGTCATCAACGTCTCCTCTTGCGCCTTTCTCGTTCGAACGACGCGAGCCGCGGGAAGACGATGTCGTCATCAGGATCCTTTACTGCGGCGTATGTCACTCCGACATCCATCAGGTACGTGACGAATGGGGCGGTAGTCAGTACCCGATGGTGCCGGGACACGAAATTATCGGTGAAGTGACGGCCGTAGGCCGCAACGTGACCGATTTCCGCGTGGGTGAACATGTCGGCGTGGGCTGTATGGTCGATTCCTGCCAGCACTGTGACGCCTGCCACGACGGGCTGGAGCAGTACTGTGCAGAATTCCCGACCATGACCTACGGTGCTGTGGATCGTCACGATGGCACGGTAACGCAGGGCGGCTATTCCAACCATATCGTTGTCGATCGCCATTTTGTGCTACACGTTCCGGAAGGTGCCGATTTGCCGGCCACTGCGCCGATTTTGTGTGCTGGGATCACTACGTGGTCACCGCTGCGCCACTTCAACGTAGGTGAAGGTCACAAAGTAGGCGTTATCGGTATGGGCGGTTTGGGCCACATGGGGGTAAAGCTGGCGAAGGCGCTGGGTGCCGAAGTCACGCTGTTCACCCGTTCGGCGAAGAAAGCTGAAGAAGCCTTTGCGCAAGGGGCCGATCACGTCATCGTATCTACCGATGAGGCACAGATGCAGGCCGCGGCTGATCGCTTCGACTTCCTACTCGATACCGTACCGGTTCAGCACGACCTTAACCCGTATCTGGCAACGCTGAAATATGATGGTGTCCATATCTTGGTCGGGCTGATTGAGCCGATCGAACCGGCACTGCATGCGGCCAACTTGGTGATGAAACGTCGCGCGGTGGTGGGCTCGCTGATCGGCGGCATTCCTGAAACCCAGGAGCTGCTGGACTTCTGTGCCGAGCATGACATCACCTGCGATATCGAGATGCTTGATATCCGTCATATCAACGAAGGCTACGAGCGCATGATCAAAGGCGACGTGAAGTACCGCTTCGTCATTGATATGGCTACGCTTGAACAGGCGCGTCAGCAAGAGCTGAGCCGCACCGAGTAAGCCGCGGTAACAACTAGCGGCTGTAAGTGCCGACCATTGCTGAGGGAAGCGCAGAAATCTGTGCTTCCCTTTTGCTTTATATACGGTGATCGGCACTGTATCGAACTTCGCGGCCAGTCCACGTTCTATTCATAAGCGAATGCCCGTGCCGTTTCATGACGGCACGAGGTTCATGATGTATGGTACAGCCCTGGTCAGCGGGTAGAGTCACTGCTCGCATGGCATCACATGGGCCTTTCCGAGGATAGCCTTCGTATGTTGCTGGATCGCATTCCCTTTTTCATAGGCTTGCGCTATACGCGGGCCAAGCGGCGCAATCATTTCATATCGTTCATCTCAATGACCTCCATGCTGGGGCTGACGCTCGGCGTTACGGTGCTGATTCTGGTGCTGTCGGTGATGAACGGCTTCGACAACGAGCTTCGTTCCCGCATTCTGGGTATGGTGCCCCACACCAAGGTGCAGCTGCGCGATAGCAGTGTTGGCATCCGGTCGTGGCAGACGCTGGCCGACCAGCTGCGGGCCATGCCGCATGTGCAGGGGGCAGCGCCGTACGTTGAACAGCAGGGCATGTTCACTGCCTACGGCTATAACCAGGGCGCACAGGTGATCGGTATCGACCCAGCCTATGAGTCGCAGGTGTCGATCATCCGCGATCACATGACGGCAGGTTCGCTGGACACGTTGCAGAAAGGGCAGTGGAACGTGGTGCTGGGTGAACTGCTGGCGCGTCAGCTGGGCGTCGGTGTTGGTGATCGCGTCACACTGCTGGTGCCTGAAGCATCGGTAACACCGGGTGGGGTCTTCCCACGCATGCGTGCCTTCACCGTCAGCGGTATCTTTAAGGTTGGGGCGCAGATCGACGGCAACCTCGCCTATGCCAGCCTCGGCGACATGCAGGCGCTGGCGCGTCTCGATGGCCCGCAGGGTATCCGTCTGAAGCTGGATGATCTGTTCATTGCTCACGATTTCTCGACGGCGCTGATGCAGAACCCGCAGTACGCGGCCTACTACGCACTGGACTGGACCTACTCGCAGGGCAACCTGTTCCAAGCCATCCAGATGGAAAAACACCTGATCGGTTTGCTGCTGATGGTGATTGTGGCCGTGGCCGCATTCAATATCGTCTCGACGCTGGTCATGGTGGTCACTGACAAGCATGCGGACATCGCGATTTTGCGTACGCTGGGAGCCACACCGGGCACCATCATGCGTATCTTCATCGTGCAGGGGCTGACCATCGGTGTCGTGGGGATCGTGCTGGGTGTGATCTTCGGCATTGCGCTGGCGTTGTCGGTGTCCGATATCGTCGCGTGGATCCAGAACGTGACCGGCGTACAGTTCCTTGATCCGAAGGTGTACTTCATCAGCTATCTGCCGTCGCGCCTTGAATGGTCAGACGTGGGCGTGGTTGTCTGCGTGGCCTTCGCACTGAGCTTCCTGTCGACCCTGTATCCGGCGTGGCGTGCGTCACGCGTTCAACCTGCTGAGGTGCTGCGCTATGAATGATGTGATGCTTGAATGCCGCGCACTGACGCGTATCTACCGTGAAGGGCCGCAGGACATTACCGTGCTGGACCAGCTTGAGCTACAGGTGCGGGCGGGTGAGCGTGTCGCAGTGGTGGGCAGCTCCGGTTCCGGCAAAACGACGTTACTCAACCTGTTGGGTGGGCTGGATCACCCGACCTCCGGTGAGGTGGTCGTCGATGGTCAGTCGTTGAGTGGCATGGGTGAAGCGGCCATCGGGACGTTCCGCAACAGCCATATTGGGTTCGTCTACCAGTTCCATCATCTGCTGGCCGAGTTCACCGCCTGCGAGAACGTGGCGATTCCGCTGATGATTCGCGGACAGTCGCGCCGTCAGGCCAACGAACGTGCGTTGGCGCTACTCGATCGCGTCGGCATGGCGCATCGCGGCAGCCACAAGCCCGGCGAACTGTCGGGGGGTGAACGCCAGCGTGTCGCAATTGCGCGTGCACTGGTGACCGACCCCAGTTTGGTTCTGATGGATGAACCGACCGGGAACCTCGACCAGCAGACCGCCAGCCATGTACTGGCCCTGCTGGACGATATCGCCCGCAGTAGTCGCTGTGCTTTCGTGATCGTGACCCACGACATGACCGTGGCCTGCCATCAGGACCGCGTACTGCGACTGATCGAAGGGCAGTTGGTGGAAGAAGCGTAATCGGCGGCAGCTAGGCTGTTTCTGCACATGCGGTACCGAAAAGGAGCCTACATCAGGCTCCTTTGTTGTTTTGGCTAAGCTCGTAATGACAGCGGCGAATAATATTCGACAAGGTGCTTGCATAAGCCGAGCGAGGGGAGCCCAATTTTCTGCCTTCTGCCTTCTGCCTTCTGCCTTCTGCCTTCTGCCTTCTGCCTTCTGCCTTCTGCCTTCTGCCTTCTGCCTTCTGCCTTCTGCCTTCTGCCTTCTGCCTTCTGCCTTCTGCCTTCTGCCTTCTGCCTTCTGCCTTCTGCCTTCTGCCTTCTGCCTTCTGCCTTCTGCCTTCTGCCTTCTGCCTTCTGCCTTCTGCCTCTGCCTTCTGCCTTCTGCCTTCTGCCTTCTGCCTTCTGCCTTCTGCCTTCTGCCTTCTGCCTTCTGCCTTCTGCCTTCTGCCTTCTGCCTTCTGCCTTCTGCCTTCTGCCTTCTGCCTTCTGCCTTCTGCCTTCTGCCTTCTGCCTTCTGCCTTCTGCCTTCTGCCTTCTGCCTTCTGCCTTCTGCCTTCTGCCTTCTGCCTTCTGCCTTCTGCCTTCTGCCTTCTGCCTTCTAGCCTTGCTGCGCTTCCTACCCCGGTCGTGAGCCGAGTCACCTCAACGGGGGGCCGCGTCATCCGATGCCCTATAGGAAAGAGGGATGAAGGAATGGAGCCATGAGGTGTCATTTGTCGTTGCGCTGTGTGCGGGTGGTGCTAAGAACAGTGCGGCCGATGTGTCGCCATGTGCCGCTGATGCCGGTGACCTGTGCGACGGCCTGCTGTCTGTGGGTGGCGTTGCTGGGGCCTAAGTGGCTGTGGTGGGGTGCATGGGCCATCATCGTGTTGAACGGTGGTGGCTGGCTGTGGCGACGTAGCGTGCTGGGCTGTTTGGCTACGCTGTGCTGCGTGATCGCTATGCTGCACGGGCATCATGCACGGCAGGCGGTGTTGGCAGACGCGCTCCTGAATCAGCCATTGCGTGTTGAAGGGAAGGTGCTGTCGTTGCATGACCGTGGGGGATTAAGAAGTGCTCTGTTCGGTGTTGAGCAGTGTCATCCGCTGGCCGTAGCAGGGGGCTGTATGCGGTTGGATCGTCTCCAGCTGTCGTTGCCTTCGACGGTGACCGTGGCTGAAGGCGAGCGATGGCAGCTTGCCGTGCGCCTCAGACCCCCGCACGGGCTTGCAAACCCGAGGCAGTGGGACACAGTATGGCGGGTGCGGCGTCAGGGGATCGGGGGTATCGGCAGTGTGCTGCCTCATCCTGCACCTCAGCGCTTGTCGGAAGCGGGATGGCAGCCGGCGGCGTGGCTGCGCCGGCAGATCGAAACCAGCGGCGTTTCCGCGTCGGCGCAGCGGTGGCTGAAAGGCATGATCGTTGGCGATGGCAGCGCATTTGATGACGCGGACTGGCAGCTGTTCAACGATACGGGAACAACGCACCTTGTGGTGGTGTCTGGCTCGCATATCACACTTGCTGTCGGCTTCTGGGCGGCACTGGCACGGTGGGGCATGCGGCGTGTGCGGCCTACCCGTTATCGACGGGCCACAGCACCTCGTGCAGGGGCCGCTCTGGCTGGCATTGGGTATGCCGTGCTGGCGCAAGGCGGGGCACCTGCCGCGCGGGCCTGCGTTGCGCTTCTGCCGTGGGTACTGGCATTCGTGAGCCTCTGGCGGCCTTCGCGTTGGCAGCTGTGGTGGCTGGCGTTGCTGGCCGTGCTGCTGATTATGCCGTGGTCGTTGCTGATGCCCGGTGTGTGGCTTTCCTTTGGTGCGGTTGCGGGATTGTATGTCATGCACCCGCATCGACAGACTGCACCGTCGCTGTGGCGACTGCTTTACTGTCACGGTGCGATCACGCTTCTGATGGAAGGGGCGTTGCTGGTCATGATGGAGCGCTGGGCGCCGCTCGCCTTTCCTGCCAATCTGATCGCTATCCCATGGATATCACTGGTTTTGATGCCGCTCGGCATGAGCGGGGCGCTGTGTGCATGGCCGTGTCCGTCAGTGGCCCATGGCTGCTGGTGGCTGTTCGATCGCCTACTGGCGCCGCTGTGCTCACTGCTTAATAGTGCTGCGCAGTATTGTCCTTCGCGACTCGTTGATCCTGAAGCGGCTACGGCAATCGGAACGGCGATAATGGTAGTCGCGGTGGTAAGCATGTTGCCATGCTGTACGTGGCGCTGGCGCGGCATCCTACTGTTAGGAAGTGCGTTGTTGGCGCTTGGGAGAACGTCGGCTCCACGTCCGGACGAAGGGATGTTCGAGGTGACCGTGCTGGATGTCGGGCAGGGGCAGTTGGTCGAGCTGCGTACGCATCGGCACCGCTATCTGTTCGATACCGGGCCACAGAGCCGTTCGGGGCGGCGCGCCATTGACGAGGTGTGGCCCGCCGCGCAGGCGTTCGATGGCGTCATCGTCAGCCACGGTGATCTGGATCACTCCGGTGGGATACCTGCGCTGCGTCAGTACCATCATGTCGGTCGATGGTGGGCGCCATGGGCGATGCCTGCACTGACCGCTGGTGATGCCTTGCAGGGGCGTCCGCCCGCACTGTCGCTGTGCCGCGCGGGGCAGTCGTGGGTGGTGGATGGCGTGCGCTTTCGCTTTCTGTGGCCGCGTCCCGATCAACCGTTGTCTTCCAGCGAAAACGATCGTTCCTGCGTGCTGCTGGTCGAAGGACAGGTAGGGCGGGCGTTATTCACCGGGGATGCTTCAGCGCAGGTTGAGCAATGGCTATTGAGCGCCTTCGATCAGCCGATAAGCGTGTGGGTTGCAGGCCATCATGGTAGTCACAGCAGCAACTCGCGAGCGCTACTAGTACGTACTCGCCCCGCCGCTATGCTGTACAGCACCGGCTATGCCAACCGCTATCATCATCCCGCGTACCAGACCGTTGAGCGTGTGCGTGAGGTTGGCGCGCAGCAGTGGAATACCGCAGAAACAGGGGCGATTACGGTGCGCTTCCTGCCGGAGGGCAATGTCAGTATCGACACACAGCGCCGTCATCAGACTGTCGTGATCCGAAGGCTTTGAGGTAGACTGCCCCTTCACTTTTGAACATGAAAGCGTGTAAGCGCTGGAGAAAGCATTGAGTACACCTTCCAACTGGACACTGTACCGTCGTCTGCTGACCTACGTATACCGGTATCCTACTGGAATTGCTGCCGCGCTGATTGGCTTCGTCGTCTACGGCGCGTCCAATGCGGCGCTGGCCCGTATGATGGGCTGGCTGGTCGACAGCATTCATAAAGAATCCCTGCAGACATCCATGCGGTTGATGCTGCCGCTAGCGGTCGTCGTCATCTTCGCCGCTCGGGGTCTCGGCTCCTTCATGGGAACGTACGGTATGGAGTACGTGTCGCGCAAGCTGGTCAATACGCTGCGCACCGAGGTCTTCGGCAACATGCTGCGCCTGCCTGCGCGCTATTTCGATCGTCATTCGTCCGGTCATCTGGTATCCCGCGTGACCTACCATGTCGAACAGGTGACCAGTGCGTCCACCAATTCGTTGAAGACGATCTTGGAAGAAGGCTGTCAGGTACTGGCGCTGTTTGGCAGCATGTTGTGGCTGAACTGGCGGTTGACGATGGTCTTCTTGGTCGTGATGCCGTTCATCGCTTTGATTGTCAATTTCGTCAGCAAGCGTTTCCGCGTGCTGTCGAAGCGCATCCAGCATTCCGTTGGTGAAGTCACTCACGTGGCCAGCGAGGTGCTGAACGGCTATCGCGTGGTGCGCACCCACAATGCCGAGAAGCACGAGTACGATCGGTTCGCGCGCGTCAGTGAATACAATCGCGTGCAGAGCATGAAGCAAACGCTGACGAAAGCCATTAGCGCGCCGGTCATTCAGACGCTGGTGGCGCTGGCAATGGCGTTCCTGTTCTGGTTGGCGCTGTCGCCGACGCTGATGAACGGCATGACGTCGGGTGAGTTCGTGAGTTTCATCACGGCCGCTTCGCTGATGTCCAAGCCGGTCAAGTCGCTGACGGAAGTTAACGGCGATATCCAGAAAGGGCTGACGGCGGCGCAGGAAATCTTTGAAATCATCGACCATGACAAGGAACGGGACAGCGGTACTTACGCACCGGACACCGTCAAGGGCGATGTGCGTTTTGACAACGTTGTATTCCGCTATGAGGCGGAAGATACCACGCTGGCACCTGCGCTAGATCACATCAACCTGCATGCTCGCCAAGGTGAAATGGTGGCGCTGGTAGGGCATTCCGGTGGCGGCAAAAGTACGCTGGTCAACATGCTGCCGCGTTTCTACGATCCCACCGAAGGGCAGATTCTGCTGGATGGCGTACCGCTGACCGACTATGCGTTGCATTCGCTGCGTCAGCATATTTCGCTGGTGAATCAGAATGTCATTCTGTTCAACTGCTCAGTGCTGGATAACATAGCCTACGGCGATGAAGCCCCTGACCGTGAACGCGCCATCCGCGCTGCCAAGGCGGCCTATGCCGATGGCTTCATCATGCAGCTGCCAGAAGGCTATGAAACCCCCATCGGTGATAACGGCCTACGTCTGTCCGGTGGGCAGCGCCAGCGTCTGGCGATTGCACGTGCCATCTATCGTGACTCGCCGCTGCTGATTCTCGACGAAGCGACGTCGGCACTCGATACCGAATCCGAACGCTACATCCAGCGAGCGCTGGAAGAGGTCTGCAAAGGGCGCACGACGTTTGTCATTGCGCACCGCCTGTCCACGATCGAAAAGGCCGATCGCATTATCGTGATCGAGCAAGGGCGTGTCGTTGAAGAGGGCACGCATGCCGATTTGCTGGCAAAAGGCGGTGCCTATGCGGCCCTTCATCAGGTGCAGTTCTCGGCACAGCAGTCCGTTGAAGAGACGCCTGCCGTATGAGTCTGAGCCGGTGGCTGGAGCGTGCGTGGTATCGGCGCGGCGGTGGGGCCCTATGGGCGCTGCGCCCGCTGGAATGTCTGTATCGTCGCATTGTCACCCGTCGACTGCAGCAGCGCCGCTATCGACAGCAGACGCCGGTGCCGACCCTCGTGGTCGGCAACCTGAGCGTGGGCGGCACCGGCAAGTCACCGCTGGTGGCATGGCTGGCGCACTACCTGCGCGAACAGGGTTGGCAACCGGGTATTGTCTCGCGTGGCTATGGCGGCAAGGCGGCACACTATCCGCTGCGTGTTACGCCGGACAGCTCGCCCGCCGAAGCGGGAGATGAACCGGTGATGCTAGCGCAGCAGAGTGGCGTGCCGGTGGCCGTAGCGCCTGATCGTCCTGCGGCGGTCGACCTGTTGGTCGCTGAAGGCTGTGATCTCATCATCAGCGACGATGGCTTACAGCACTATGCGTTAGCCCGCGACGTTGAACTGGTGGTGGTTGATGGCACGCGAGGGTTCGGCAATCGACACTGCCTGCCCTGCGGGCCGCTGCGCGAGCCGCTGTCGCGTTTGAATAGCATCGACGCCGTGATGGTCAATGGTGGTGAGGAGGCGCGGGTTCGTCTTCAGCAGGACGGTGATCTGGTGTCGGCCCACAGCTTTTCCATGACACTGGCACCACGCTGTTTGCGCCACCTCCAGACGGGCGAGCGCGCAGCGTGTGATGACGCTCGCTTCCAGCAGGGGGTGCATGCGGTGGCGGGTATCGGTCACCCCGAGCGTTTCTTTACCACGCTGGCCTCACTCGGCATAGTCGCCGAGTCTCATCCTTTTGCCGATCACCACACGTTCACGGCCGATGACCTGCAGTTTAGCGATGAACGCCCCATCGTGATGACGGCCAAGGATGCCGTTAAATGCCAGCCCTTTGCGACGGAACAATGCTGGGCGCTGGACGTTGACGCTGAGCCTTCGGCCGCTTTCGTGCTATTTTTGCAGCAGCGTCTGGCCGAACTGGCCCCTCGATGATCCCTTCCCGCTGACCTTCTCTGGTCGGCCCCGATTTACCCATGAGGAACAGCACAGATGGACAAGGAACTGCTTGCAATGCTGGTTTGCCCAGAATGCCAGGGCACACTGACGTTTGACCGCGAACGCCAGGAACTGGTCTGCCGACAGAGCGGGTTGGCCTATCCGGTACGCGATGGCATTCCTGTGATGCTGGTGGAAGAAGCCCGTCACCTGAGCGTCGAAGAAAAGCTGGGTAAGCCTGCACCTGTTGATCCCGCGGCAACACTGGCCGCCGCTGAGCAAGAGGAACGCGACGCGTGAGCAGTGAGTTCATGGTAGTGATTCCGGCCCGCTATAACTCGTCGCGTCTGCCGGGTAAGCCGCTGGCCGATATCGCCGGAGCGCCGATGGTCGAGCGTGTCTGGCAGCAGGCTAGCGCATCGAACGCCTCGCGGGTCATCATCGCGACCGACGATGAGCGGGTGGAAGCCGCGGCCCGTGGTTTCGGCGCCGAGGTGATCCGTACCTCGCCCGATCATCCCAATGGCACTTCGCGCCTAGCCGAAGTGGTGGCTCAGCTGTCGCTGTCGCCGGACACCTGCATCGTCAATGTGCAAGGCGACGAGCCACTGCTGCCGCCTGCGTTGATCAATCAGGTGGCTGAAGCGTTGATCGCACGTCCTGCCGTCGCGATTGCGACGCTGGCCGAGCCTATCGACGATATCGAGACACTTGCGCGTGCCAGTGTGGTCAAAGTGGTACGCGACCATCAGGAACAGGCGCTGTATTTTTCGCGCGCCCCGATTGCGTGGCCTCGCGACAGTTTTACTGCAGACGTGTTCACCCGTCCGCAGGGAGCGCTGCCCGCTACGGAAGTGCCGTGGCTGCGGCATATTGGACTGTACGCTTATCGCGCTTCGTTCCTGACCGACTATGCAGCGCTGTCCGTGTCGCCGCTGGAAATGATCGAGCAGCTTGAGCAGCTGCGCGCGCTGTACCACGGCTATGCCATTCACGTGGGGTTGTCACCTGTGGCCTATCCGGCCGGGGTCGACACCCAAGAAGATCTTGAACGAGTGCGTCAGGCCTGGGCTGCTCGTTCCGTTGCCGAATAGCTTTTACTGAATAGCCTTGAACGTCTGGAATGCCTTATGAAAACGCATAAAATCGCCGTCCTTTTCGTCTGCCTCGGAAACATCTGCCGCTCACCAACGGCGGAGGGTATCTTTCGACGCAAGGTCAAGGAGGCGGGGCTGGATGACGCGATACTGATCGACTCCTGCGGTACGGGCAGTTGGCACATTGGCAACCCGCCTGACGAACGTGCGATTGCCTACGCCGCAACGCAAGGGATCGACCTGTCAGGGTTGCGGGCACGTAAGTTGTCGGGAGCCGATTACAGCCGCTTCGACTATGTCATCGCCATGGACATGCGCAACCTCAAGACCATCAAGGCCCGAGTCCCCAAGAACGCGACAGCACGCATTTCGCTGCTACTTGATTTCGACCCGCATTCACCGACCCGTGAAGTGCCTGATCCTTACTACGGTGGGGAAGAAGGTTTTCGCCGCGTCTATACGCTGGTCAACAAAGCGTGTGATCGGCTGCTGGACGATATTCGCAAACGCCTGGAGGGCACTGCATGACGCTGATCCGCGCCAATGTCTCGCTGACGGAGCACAATACGCTGGGCTTCGTGTCTGAAGCGGAATGGTTCGCCGCTCCCACCACGGTCGACGAGTGCAATGCCGTGCTGGCCGAAGCGCAGCAGCGGTCGCTCTCCATCACCGTGCTGGGCGGTGGCAGCAACGTTATCTTGGCCCCTTTTGTGCCGGGGCTGGTGATCGTGCCGTCAATGACGGAAGTACGCTACGACGAAGGTTCGCAGGATACCGTGTGTGTCTACGCTGAGGCGGGTGTTGATTGGCCTGCGCTGGTGGTCGAGACGGCTGAGCGTGGACTGTGGGGGATCGAGAACCTCGCGCTGATTCCGGGGCGTTGTGGTGCGGCTCCGGTCCAAAACATCGGTGCCTACGGCGTTGAACTGGCTGACGTCATTGATGCTATCCATGTGCTTCATTTCGACGGTACTGAAACCGTGATTCCGGCACATGAAGCGGCTTTCGGCTATCGTGACAGTATCTTCAAGCATGCATTGGCGGGTCGCTGTCTGATTACGGCGATCGAACTGATCGTGCACCGTCAGGCCGAACCCAAGCTCGGGTACGGTGATCTGGCTGCGCGCGTGACGTTGCCGTGCACGCCGGCTGAGGTTGCGGCGGCCGTCAGCGCTGTGCGGCGTGAAAAACTGCCTGACCCGCGCGAGCTGGGCAATGCGGGAAGCTTCTTCAAGAACCCCGTGATTGCACGTACGCACGCTGAGCGCCTGTTGGAGCAGCATGCATCAATGCCGCATTTCACGGTTAGTGATGCCGAAGTGAAGGTGCCAGCAGCATGGCTGATCGATCAGTGCGGTTTCAAAGGGTGCACGTACGGTGCGGTGGGCGTTCACGACCGCCAGGCGCTGGTGCTGGTCAATCGTGGCGGTGGTGATGCCGCAGCACTGATGGCGCTGGCCGAACGTATCCAGCAGCAGGTCGAAGCGCGCTTCGGCATTGCACTGGAACCGGAACCTCGCCGGATTGGGTAAAGAGCGGGGGGCAGTGGCACCCTTAGCGCGAGCGAGAGCACGGATGAATTAGGTGATGACAGTGCGTGGATGTTTCGCGCTGCACTCCCGTTTCGTGATAATCTTTACCGACAGCATCCTTTTGATGTGAATCTCTATCTTCTCATGGCTTTCTCGTTCGATACCCACCATGCAGCGTGCGCTATCGTGATGAGAAAGCGATGTTTTTTGAATGCGTTGCAACGCACGGAATCACTTTATGACGGCTGAGTCAGGTCCGACTTCTCTGGACTTCATTCGAAACTTCTCCATCATCGCCCACATCGACCACGGTAAATCCACGCTGGCTGACCGTATCATCCAGCTGTGTGGGGGCCTCTCCGATCGTGAGCTCAAGGAGCAGGTGCTTGATTCGATGGATATCGAGCGCGAGCGCGGTATCACGATCAAGGCCCAGTCCGTCACGCTGAACTACACGGCGCAGGACGGTAACACCTATCAGCTCAACTTCATCGACACGCCGGGACACGTCGACTTCTCGTACGAGGTGTCGCGCTCGCTGTACGCCTGTGAAGGGGCGCTGCTGGTGGTGGATGCCGCACAGGGTGTCGAAGCCCAGTCGGTTGCGAACTGCTATACCGCCATTGAGCAAGGGCTCGAAGTCCTGCCTGTACTGAACAAGATGGATCTGCCGCAGGCCGATCCGGCTAAAGTGGGTCAGGAAATCGAAGAGATCATCGGCCTTGATGCGACCGATGCCTGCCAGGTTTCCGCGAAGAGCGGTCTCGGTATGGAAGCGCTGCTCGAGCGTTTGGTGCGTGATATTCCTCCGCCCAAAGGCGATCGCGATGCCGATCTGCAAGCGCTGATTATCGACTCTTGGTTCGACAACTATCTGGGCGTCGTCTCTTTGGTGCGCGTGTTCGACGGTACGCTGCGCAAGGGCGACCGCATCATGATGAAATCGACCGGACGCCACTGGGATGTTACGGCGATCGGTATCTTCACGCCGAAACGCACTGAAACCGACATTCTGCGTGCGGGCGAAGTGGGTTTCGTCGTCGCCGGTATCAAAGATATCCACGGTGCGCCGGTCGGCGATACGATCACGCATGCCAGCACACGGAGCGTCGAGCGCCTGCCGGGCTTCCAGAAAGTCCAGCCGCAGGTCTATGCGGGGATGTTCCCCCTTGGCTCTGATGATTACGAAGACTTTCGCGATGCGCTGGCGAAGCTGGCGCTCAACGATGCCTCGCTCGAGTACGTGCCGGAAAACTCCGATGCACTGGGCTTCGGCTTCCGCGTCGGCTTCCTCGGAACGCTCCACATGGAGATCGTTCAGGAGCGTCTGGAGCGTGAATACAACCTCGACCTGTTGACCACGGCGCCGACCGTGAATTATGAATTGGCGCTCAACAGCGGCGAAATCGAATATATCTCCAACCCTTCGAAGCTGCCCGACATGGCGCGCGTCGATGAAATGCGTGAGCCGATCGTGCGTGCCACTATTCTGGTGCCGCAGGAATATGTCGGTAACGTCATCACTGAATGCGTCAACCGTCGCGGTGTGCAGCTCGACATGCAGGTGCTGGGTCAGCAGATGCAGCTGGTCTACCACATGCCGATGAGCGAAGTGGTCATGGACTTCTTCGACCGCCTGAAGTCGATCAGTAAGGGCTACGCCTCGCTGGACTACAGCTTCGAACATTTCGAAGCGGCCAAGTTGGTGCGCCTCGACGTGCTGATCAACGGCGAACGCGTCGACGCGTTGGCCATCATCATTCACCGCGACCATGCGCATTCTCGCGGCCGTATCCTCGTCGAGAAGATGAAGGAAGTCATTCCGCGTCAGATGTTCGACGTGGCGATTCAGGCAGCTATCGGTGGGCAGGTCGTTGCACGTGCTACCGTTAAAGCGCTGCGCAAAAACGTTACGGCGAAGTGTTACGGTGGCGACGTCTCGCGTAAGAAGAAACTGCTTCAGAAACAGAAGGAAGGTAAGAAGCGCATGAAGCAGGTCGGACGCGTCGAGATTCCACAGGATGCTTTCTTGGCCGTACTCAAGACCAGCGAGTGACAGAGGTCGCTGGCGAGTGCCGCCGATCACGAATGGATGATCTCATACAATGGATTTGACTCTGATACTGGTGCTGGTCCTGCTGCTTTCGGCCATCGTCTGGGGACTGGATCGTTTCGTACTGCGCCGCCGCCGTAAGGCGCGCGGTGAAGACCCGTCTGCACCGCAGCCGTGGTATATCGACCTGCCGCGCTCGCTGTTTCCGGTGTTGTTTGTCGTCGTGGCGATTCGTTCGTTCGTGGTCGAACCGTTCCAGATTCCGTCCGGTTCAATGCTGCCGACGCTGAAGATCGGCGACTTCATTGCCGTCAACAAGTTTGCCTATGGACTGCGTTTGCCGGTGTTGAACACCAAGATTCTGCCGGTGGGCATGCCGCAGCGCGGCGATGTGATCGTCTTCCGCTATCCGGTCGATCCGTCCCAGCACTTTATCAAGCGCGTGATCGGCGTGCCGGGTGATCGTATCCACTACGAGAACCGCACGTTGACCATCAACGGTCAGGAAGTGCCCAAAACACTGGTGGCCGCACAGGCACCGGATGATCCCTACAACCAGCTGTGGCACGAAACGCTGGGCGGCGTTGAGCACGATCTGTACGTCAACCCGACAGCCCGTTTCCGTGATGGCGAGCTTGAAACCAAGATTCAGGGCCCGTGGGACATCGTCGTGCCGGAAGGCCGCTATTTCGCGATGGGCGACAACCGCGACAACTCTCAGGACAGCCGTTTCTGGGGGTTCGTACCGGAAGAGAATATCGTGGGGCGCACCTTCGCCGTCTGGATGCACTGGAGCGGCGGCCTGCCTGACTTTTCGGCTGTCCGCGGCGTTCACTGAGTCGACAGCGACCGGTTGAACGCTCGGTAGCGATGGGAATGGCGCTCGCATCACACAAGTGAAGAGATAGGGGCTGTGATGCGTCGCAACATGCGCCATACTGAGTGCATAACGCTAGCAGGCAGCGCCTTGTTTACGACATGCATGTGCAGGAACAGAGGCGATAGCGTCGCCTCGCTCATGCCTCAGCAAAGATGAAAGACTCGTGAGCCAATCTCTGGATAAAGTCAGCCAGCGTCTTGGATACACCTTCAAGACCATTGCCCACCTTGAGCTGGCACTGACACACCGCAGTGTGGGCAGCAAGAATAATGAACGCCTCGAATTTCTCGGGGATTCCATCGTCAACTTCGTCATCGGTGAAGCGCTGTTCCGCAAGTTCCCGAGTGCTCGGGAAGGGCAGCTGTCGCGCCTGCGTGCACGTCTGGTTAAGGGCAAGACCCTGGCCGAGGTCGCGCGCGAGTTCGATCTGGGCGAATATCTGCGCCTGGGTGCCGGTGAAATGAAGAGCGGCGGTCATCGCCGTGAATCGATCCTGGCAGACGCGATGGAAGCCGTAATCGGGGCGATCTACCTTGATGGCGGTATGGATGCCGTTCGTCCCTGCATTCTACGCTGGTACCAGACACGTCTGGACGGGCTGGATCTGCAGGACACACTGAAAGACCCCAAGACACGTTTGCAGGAAGCACTGCAAGCGCGCCAATGGTCGCTTCCCCAATATGCTGTCGTCAACGTAGACGGGGATGCGCACGATCAGACCTTTACGGTCACCTGCTATATCGATGCGCTGGATCTCACGGCCAAGGGCCGTGGCAGCAGTCGACGCTACGCCGAGCAGCACGCAGCCGAGCAGGCCCTTACCATGCTTGACGCAAAGATCCGGAGCTGAATCACACATGCACGACCATGATGTCTCATCATCGATGAACATGGATAACACACTGCACTGCGGTTTCGTCGCTATCGTCGGCCGCCCGAACGTGGGCAAGTCGACGCTGATGAACCGTATCCTCGGTCAGAAGATTTCGATCACCTCGCGTCGTCCTCAGACCACGCGCCATCAGGTGATGGGGGTCAAGACCGAAGGCGGCGTGCAGGCGGTCTACGTCGACACGCCTGGGATGCATGTAATGAAGAAAGATCGCAATCGCGCGATCAACCAGTTCATGAACCAGGCCGCTACGCAGGCACTGCGTGACGTTGATGCGGTCGTCTTCATCGTTGACCGCATGCGTTGGACGGAAGAGGACGACATCGTGCTTTCCCGCCTTGAGCATGTGAAGGCGCCTGTCATTCTGGCCGTTAACAAGGTCGACTGGGTAGAAGACAAGGCGTCTCTGCTACCGGCATTGGAAGAACTGGCCAAGAAGCGTGATTTCGCTGCGATCCTGCCGATCTCTGCCCGTCTGGGCACCGGGGTCGAAGCGCTCGAACGTCAGATTGCGAGTTTCCTTCCGGAGGGGCCGTACTACTTCCCCGAAGATCAGATCACCGACCGCAGCCAGCGTTTTATGGCGTCCGAACTGGTTCGAGAGAAAGTCATGCGCCAGTTGGGCGATGAACTGCCTTACCGCCTGACCGTTGAAATTGAACGCTTCCAAGAAAAGGTCTCGACGCGTACCGGTGATCCGGTCGTGCACATTGACGCACTGTTGCTGGTCGAACGTGAAGGTCAGAAGAAGATTCTGATCGGCGAGCAGGGCAGTCGCCTGAAGCGTATCGGTCAGGAAGCGCGCATCGATATGGAGCGCCTGTTCGATAGTAAGGTCATGCTGCGTCTGTGGGTTAAGGTCAAGCGTGGCTGGTCGGACGACGAGCGCGCGCTGAAAAGCTTGGGCTACGATCTCGACTGATCCCTTCTGGCGTGAAGACGGGCAGCCTGCAGGGATAGTTCTATCTTGGCAGGCTGCCCGTCAGAGGCTTCGGACATGCAACCGCAACCTGCCTATTTGCTGCATCGGCGTCCCTATCGCGAAACCAGTGCGCTGGTGGATCTGCTGACGCTTGATCATGGCCTTGTGCGCGCCGTGGCTCGGGGCGTACAGCGGCCACGCGGCCGTGCGCGGGGCATCTTGCAGCCTTTTATGCCGTTACAGGTGACATGGTCGGGGCGGCGAGAGCTGAAGACGCTCAATATGATCGAAGCCTCAGGCTCGCCGACCCTGCTGGCCGGTGAAGGCGTGATCTGCGCACTGTATGCCCATGAAATTATGGTGCGCTGCCTGCCGCGAGAGCTTCCCGTCGAACGCATCTTTGTCCATTATGGTGGTCTCTTGCCCGCGCTGACGCGTCCCGCCGAACGTGCGGCGGCGCTAAGACGCTTCGAGATCACTCTGCTGACCGAGCTGGATGCCGAACCGGTCTTTCTGACCGAAACTGAGCAGCCGCTCGATCCCCACTGCCACTATGTCTATCTGTCTCACGCTCGTCGTTTTCGTGCCGTGGCGGAAGGGCAGAAGGGGTGTGAGGGAAGAACACTCAATCTGCTGGCGCACGGTGACTGGGAGGCGGCAGGGCTGGCCAGTGTCGCCAAGTGGTTGACCCGAGCGGCATTATCGCCGTTACTGGGTGAGACACCCTTGCGCTCCCGTATGCTGATGCAACAGTTGTACACTCAACGGCAGCAGAGCAAGGCTGCCGCTGACTGACTATTTCATGCTTCTTTTCAAGGAGAATCGGAATGACTACACCGCTGCGCATTCAACTGGGTATTGATATCGACCCGATCCTGCCGCTCGGTCGTACCGGTGCGGGTGAAGCGACACTGTCCTGGCGCCGTGCGCTGGTCGGTACCTGCATCGACGCGCTCGATAACGGCGCCGACTTCATCAGTATCACGCACTCCACGCGCGGCCATGCGGCCGAAGCGCTGGCAATGCTGACCCCGATGCTGGGCAACCGTCTTGAGCTGCGTATCAACGCCGCTGATGGCGTACAGAACCTGCCGCACGGTCGCATCGAACGTCTGTGTTTGCCACTGTGCGCACTGGACAGTCCGCAGGCAGGCGAACGCCTGAAAGCGCGCGTCAACGAGCTGTTCATCGCTGTGTCGCCGACCATGTCGACTATCGAGCAGGCTTATCGCTCGGGTGCTGACGGTGTCCTGATCGACAGCCGTCCGTTTGCTTATGCCGAAGGCGACGAACGCGAACTGGCCTACGAAGCACTGGCCAATGCAATCGACTTCGCTTGCGAACGCGAACTGACGGTTCACGTTCATGGCGGTCTGGCAAGTCGCAGTGCCGAAGCCGCTGCTGCCATCGGTGGCGTCAGTGCTGCTGTTGTCGGTGCATCTTTGCTGTCCCGTGCGCTGCACTTCGGCATCGCAGATGCTACCAGCAGCCTGAAGAAAACCATCGTTGACGCGCAGAACGCCGGCCTGATGGACGCCGCTCTGTTCGGTCACGGCTGCGAATGCGATCACAGCGAGCACGAATGATCGCACCGAGGACACGGTAAGCCATTGAGACGCGAGTCGGAAGGCTGCTGTACTCGGACAAATGCGTGCCACATTTAACTGGTATCACGTGGAGTTCATAGCATGGGTCTTGGTCAGCGGCGTCCGCCGCGCAAGGTGAAACCGCGCGCCATTCGCGCACCTCAAACCCCGGTGGTGTCCGCACCATCGGGTGTCGCTGCCGATTCAGTGCAGCACGATGATTCTGTCCTGTCGCTCACTATCGAGCGGCTGGGGCACGATGGCCGTGGCATTGCCCGCGCGCCATCGGGCAAGACCGTGTTCGTCGACCAGGCATTGCCGGGCGAACAGGTCGATGTCCGTATCCACCACCAGCGAGGCCGCTTCGACGAAGCGCACGTCATCGCTCGCACCACATCCTCTCCTGATCGTGTCGAACCTGCCTGCGCCCATTTTGGGGTGTGCGGCGGCTGTGCGTTGCAGCACCTCGCCCCCGACGCCCAGCTGGCTCACAAGCGACAGGTGCTGATTGAGCATTTTGAGCGCGAAGGGCTAAGCATCGACCCACAGCAGGCGCTGACCAGTACCCCCTACGGTTATCGACGTCGTGCTCGACTCGGCGTCAATGTCGATCGCCAAGGCAATCGTCTGCTGGGGTACCGTCGCCATCGCAGCGACCGCGTCTGTGGCATCACCATGTGCCTGGTGCTCGCACCCGCACTGGAACGTTTATTGCAGCCTTTGCATGCCCTCATCGAGCAGCTTGAAGCGCCGCGTCAGGTAGGGCACATTGAACTGCTTGAAGCCGACAACGCGCGCTGCATCGTGGTACGCCAGCTGCGCGATCAGCCTGACGATGAAGCACTGTGGACGGCCTTTGGTGACGCCCACGATGTGCATGTCATGTTTGTGCGTGGCAAGGGTGAGCAGGCGGCATTGGAAGGTGCCACAGACCTGTCCTACCAGCTGGATGTGGCCGGCCGTTCTCTGACGCTAGGATTCCAGCCGGGCGACTTCTTCCAAGTCAACCGTGACGTGAACCGTCAGCTGGTCAGCACGACGCTTGAATGGTTGGCACCGCGTGCCGGTACGGTCGTGTTGGATCTGTTCGCGGGAGTGGGCAACTTCTCATTGGGACTGGCGGCCATGGGCGCTAAGGTCCATGCGTTGGAAGGCCAGCAGGTCATGGTTGAGCGGCTGCTCGACAATGCTCAGCGTAACGGTCTGGACGGCGTCACTGCGGCGGCCGCTGACCTGACGCGCGTTCCGGTGCAGGGTGACTATCACGCTGTGGTGCTTGATCCTCCGCGTGACGGGGCTCGTGCTGTGTGCGAACAGCTGGCCAAACGGCCTGTCTCATCTATTGCGTATGTGTCGTGTAATCCGGCAACGCTGGCGCGCGATGCCGCGCAGCTGGCCAAGGGTGGCTATCGACTGACGCATGCCGCTGTCGTAGACATGTTCCCGCAGACGGCACATCTGGAAACGCTGGCCGTTTTCGAGCGTCGGTAAGCTACCGTTGAGTATGGTTGCCGGGCTTTTGCGCTCGACGCCAGGCATGAAACAGCGGGGTACAGAAGCCCCCGCGAAAACCTGATTAAGGATGTCGCGTTGCGGTCGTTTCTCACGTCGGCAGCGCCGCTTCTGGACAAGTAAGCCTGATAGGCGGAGGGAGGCTCCAGTCATGGTGAAAGTGCGTGAAGACCAGCCATTGCTTCCGGATGGACGCGTCGATATCGAACGATGGGTCGCCGGCCTCGAGCAGAGTATTGCGCTCAAGGATCGTAGCGCCATGGTCGCCGCCTGTCGCATGGCCGAAGACCACGCCCTCAATGCGGCCAAGGAATACCCGTCGTGGCGCAATATCGGCGAAAGCTTTTCCATCGGGCTTGAAATGGCTGACATTCTGGCCGGTCTGCACCTTGACCAGCCGGCGTTGATGGCCGCCGTACTCTATCGCTGCGTGCGCAAGGGCATCCTGCCGATCGAAAAGGTTGAAGAGAAGTTCGGTCATGAAGTGGCCGGGTTGATTGACGGCGTGCAGCGCATGGCGGCTATCAGCCAGCGTCAGATCAACGAAGGCCTAACCCAGTACAACCAGCAGGACAATATCCGGCGCATGCTGGTTACGCTGATCGACGATGTGCGCGTTGCGCTGATCAAGATTGTCGAGCGTACGGCAATGCTGCGTCAGGTGCGCAACGATCCTGAAGAGAAGCAGCAGCGGCTGGCGCGAGAAGTCTTCGATATCTACGCCCCACTGGCGCACCGACTGGGCGTCGGGCAGATCAAGTGGGAGCTGGAAGATCTGGCATTCCGCTACCTGCACACCGCCGACTACAAGGCCGTTGCCCGCCAGCTGGCGGAGAAGCGCCTTGATCGCACCGGCTATATCGATGAAGTGAAGAAGACACTGGCTGAACTGCTGCGCGAGCAGGGCATCCAGAAGTTTGATATCGATGGGCGTGCCAAGCATATCTACTCGATCTGGCGCAAGATGCAGCGCAAGAAGATTGACTTCAGTCAGGTCTACGACGTGCGTGCTGTCAGGGTACTGGTGCCGCGGGTATCCGACTGCTACACCGTGCTGGGTGTGGTGCATTCGCGCTGGCACCATATCCCGCATGAATTCGACGATTACATCGCTAACCCCAAACCCAACGGTTATCAGTCGCTGCATACGGCTGTGCTCGGTCCGCAGAACAAAGTGCTCGAAATTCAGATTCGCACCTTTGCGATGCACGATGACGCTGAGCTGGGGGTGTGCGCGCACTGGCGTTACAAAGGCACCGACCTCAACTCGCGCAGCAGTGGCTACGAGCAGAAGATTGCGTGGATGCGCCACGTCCTCGAATGGCAGGACGAAGTGGGCGAGTCGAGTGACTTCAAGACCGATCTAGCCTCCGATATTGCCGAAGATCGCATCTATGTCTTCACGCCGGACGGTCACGTCATCGACCTGCCGCGCAGTGCAACGCCCATCGACTTTGCCTATCGCGTGCATACCGAAATTGGTCACCGTTGCCGTGGGGCCAAGGTTAACGGGCGCATCGTACCGCTGACCTATCCGCTGTCGACCGGGCAGCAGGTCGAAATTCTGACTTCAAGCCAAGGCGGCCCTAGTCGCGACTGGCTGACCTCGAGTCTTGGCTACGTGCGCACTTCGCGCGCGCGTTCGAAGATTCAGGCCTGGTTTAAACAGCAGGACCGCGACCAGAACGTCCAAGAAGGTCGTGTACTGCTTGAGAAGGAATTCCATCGTCTGGCGCTCGAGGGCCTTGACCTTGAACGGCTGGCTGAGGCGGTCAACTACACCACGCCTGACGACATGTATGCCGCCATCGGTGCAGGTGATCTGCGTATCGGGCAGGTGCTGTCGCAGGCTCAGCAGCTGTTCGGCGACGGTGATGACGATGATGAAGCACAGGAAAAACTCGACAAACTGCTGACGCGCTCGCGTCACGGTGGCGGCAAGGCGGCTGCCGATCAAATTACGGTACTGGGGGTCGGTAATCTCAAGACCCAGATGGCCAACTGCTGCCATCCGGTGCCGGGCGATCAGATCGCGGGGTTCATCACTCACGGTCGTGGTATCACCATTCACCGTGAGGACTGCCCGAACATCCTGCAGCTGCGGTTGGATGACCCCAACCGCGTGGTGCAGGTCGAGTGGGGTGGTCAGCAGACGACAACCTACAGCGTTGATATCGAAATCATCGCATGGGACCGTCATAACCTGCTCAAGGACGTCATCAATGTGCTGTCCAACGAGAAGGCCAACGTACTGGGCGTCAACTCACGCACCAACGATGAAAATATGGCGCGGCTGGTCATCACTCTTGAAGTATCAGGGCTCGAACTGCTGAGCCGTGTCTGCTCGCGCGTTCAGCAGCTGAGCAACGTGACCGATGTCCGCCGCTTGCGTCAGGGAGGAAAGCACGATGGCTGAACAGCGCTATACGCTGGATGATCTGTTGACGCTGATGCGGGTGCTGCGCGACGAGCAGTACGGTTGCCCGTGGGACGTTGAGCAGTCGTGGGACACGATCGTGCCGCATACGCTGGAAGAAGCGTATGAAGTGGCAGATGCCATTGAGCGCCGTGCCTACGACGAGCTGCCGAAAGAGCTGGGCGACCTACTGTTTCAGGTGGTCTACTATGCGCGGTTTGCCGAAGAAGAAGGGCGCTTCGATCTGTACGATGTCATCCATATCCTGACGGCCAAGATGGTGGCGCGTCACCCGCATGTCTTCCCTGACGGTTATCTGGCAAGCCGCCGTGAAGGCGTGCCAGCGCGACGCCTGACCCAAGCCGATGTCAGTCGGATGTGGGAAGCGCGTAAACGTGACGAGCGCGATGAGCGTGCCGAACAGACGCGTGCCTCCCAGCTTGATGACATTCCGGTAGGGTTGCCGGCGCTGTCGCGGTCGCAGAAGCTGTCGAAGCGGGCCTCGCAGGTCGGCTTCGACTGGCCGGACCACCGTGGCGTGATCGAAAAGGTGCACGAGGAGCTCGCTGAGGTTGAAGAAGCCATTGCGCAGGGTGACCCCGCTGCTATCAAGGATGAACTGGGCGACCTGCTGTTCATCACGGCGAGCCTGTGTCGCCACTTCGACATCGATGCTGAAGACGCATTGCGTCAGGGCAACCGTAAATTCGAGCGACGGTTTCGAGCGATGGAACCAGCACTCAATGCCGAAGGCGATCGCGACCCTGAGCGTCTCGACCGTATCTGGGCCGACGCCAAGGCGCGGATTTACGCTGAAGGTTAAGTTCAGACTGAAATAGCAGTATGCTGATGAAGAAGACCGCCTTTCACGGGGCGGTCTTTTGCTGTCTGCCGTCCCGATCCCCTGCGGGCGGGCGCAGCGTGATGTGAGCCACGACAGGCTGACACCGCGGAATAGCGAGTGTGGGGTTGGAAGTCACTTCATAACCATGTACAAGAGAGAGTGCAGACATGACCCGTGCTCACGACCATGGAGAGTCAGATGAACAATGAACAGTCGCCAGCACCATCGGCCACGCTGTCGGTAGGAGACGATTTCGGAGAGTCCCTGCGGGACAATATGACCCTATTGGGCGATATGCTGGGGCGAACAATTGCCGATGATCTCGGTGAGAAGTTCGTCGAGCGTATCGAACATATTCGAGCAGATGCGAAGGCAGCTCGCGATGCCGGTGAGGCGGGGCGCAAGGCCCTGGCCCGCAACCTGCATGACCTGTCCGAAGACGAACTGCTGCCGGTAACCCGTGCCTTCAACCAGTTCCTCAACCTGGCTAACATCGCCGAGCAGCATCACCGCGCGCACGTTCGCCACGTCGAGGACTACCGCCCCGGCACTCAGCCGTACATGGATAGCCTCCTGTCCCGTATCCTTGAGAAGGGCATTCCCGCGGAGCGCATCCTAGACACCCTGTCCACCATGCAGGTCGATCTCGTCCTGACAGCTCATCCGACCGAAGTCGTGCGCCGGACGCTGATCAAAAAGTACGACATGATCGACCAGTGTCTGGGGCAGCTCGAAGCTTGTCAGGAAGAGCCGGAACGCCGTGCCCGCCTGACCGAGCGTCTTGAAGAACTGATCCGCCAGGCTTGGCATACGGATGAGATCCGTCGTGAACGTCCTACGCCTGTAGATGAAGCGCGCGGTGGCTTTGCGGTCATCGAGAACTCGCTGTGGCGCGCACTGCCGGACTTCTATCGTGATCTAGATCGCCAGCTGCTGGCGACGATCGGCGAGCGCCTGCCGCTGACGGCATCCCCCATCCGCTTTGCATCGTGGATGGGGGGTGACCGTGATGGCAACCCGAATGTCACCGCTAAGGTCACGCATGAAGTGCTGCGTCAGGGACGCCTGATGGCCGCCAGCCTCTACATGGACGACCTGCGCTCGCTGCGCAGCCAGCTATCGATGTGGAAAGCCAATGCGGACATTCTCGCCGAGACCGGTGAGGTGAATGAACCCTATCGTGCCATTCTCGACAAGCTGATGGTGCGCATGCAGGCGACCTGCGAAGCGCTATCGGCAGAGCTGAATGGTGATGCCTACGTCACACGTGAAAAACTGGTGCTGACGCGTGCCGATCTGCAGGAACCGCTGATGCGCTGCCACGCCTCGCTGTGCGAGTGCGGGATGGCAAGCATCGCCAACGGTGCGCTGCTCGATACGCTGCGCCGTGTTGCCTGCTTCGGCATGACGCTGTCGCGCCTCGATATCCGTCAGGATTCCGAGCGCCATACAGAAGTGATGGCCGAGCTGGTACAGACACTGTGGAACGAAGACTACGCCGAGTGGGATGAAGCGCGTCGCCAAGAATTCCTGATCCGTGAGCTGGGCTCGCGTCGCCCGCTGATTCCGCGCCACTGGGAATGCTCCGCCGATACGCGCGAAGTGCTGGATACCTTCGAGACTATCGCTCACGAGCCGCGCGAAGCGCTGGGTAGCTATGTCATCTCGATGGCCGGGCAGCCTTCCGACGTGCTGACCGTTGCGCTGTTGATGAAGGAAGCCGGTGGCGCCTACCTGCCGATCGCTCCGCTGTTCGAAACTCTGGCCGACCTTGATCGCTCCGGTAAGGTGGTTGACCGCCTGCTAGACATCCCCGCTTACCGCGCGCTGATTCATGGTCGCCAAGAAGTGATGATCGGCTATTCCGACTCCGCCAAGGATGCCGGACAGCTGGCCGCAGCATGGGCTCAGTACCGTGCCCAAGAAACGCTGGTGAGTATCTGCAACGCCCGCAACGTACACCTGACCCTGTTCCACGGTCGTGGTGGTACCGTCGGTCGTGGGGGCGGTCCGGTACACGCTGCCATCCTGTCGCAGCCGCCGGGTTCCGTGAACGGCAGCCTGCGTGTGACCGAGCAGGGCGAAATGATTCGCTTCAAGTTCGGTCAGCCGGAAGTTGCGATTCGCAACATGGAAATCTACGCGATTTCTGTGCTCGAAGCTTCGCTGCTGCCTCCGCCGGCACCGCGCCCCGAATGGCGTGAAGAGATGGACCGTCTGGCCGAGCAGGCCCACCGTGTCTACGTGCACGTTGTCCGCGAAACGCCGGGATTCGTACCGTACTTCCGTACGGTCACGCCGGAAACCGCACTGGGGCAGCTGCCGCTTGGCTCTCGCCCTGCACGCCGTCAGAAACAGGGCGGTGGGGTAGAAACGCTGCGTGCGATTCCGTGGATCTTCGCGTGGACGCAGACGCGCTTGATGCTGCCGGCATGGCTGGGCAGCGACGCCGCGTTCTCCGAGCGTATCGAGACACCCGAAGGATTGGCACGGCTGCAGGAAATGATGACGCAGTGGCCGTTCTTTGGTACCTATCTCGACCTGCTGGAAATGCTGTTGTCGAAGGCCGATCCGTCAATCACGGCCGACTACGAACAGCACCTGCTGCCCGATCCCGAGCTGCGACTGCTAGGTGAGTCGCTGCGCGAGCGTCTGGCCGTGCTGCGCGGTGCTCTGCTGACCATTACCGGTCAGAAGACGCTGCTCGAACATGCCCCGCTGATCAAGCAGGCCATTGATGTGCGCAACCCGTACATCGATCCGCTGCACCGTCTGCAGGCCGAATTGCTGCAGCGTCAGCGTGTAGCCAACGGCGATATCCCGGTATCGTTGCGTCGAGCGCTGATGGTCACGATGGCGGGTATCGCGGCGGGTCTGCGTAACACCGGTTGATGATAAAAAACTGATTGCGGCACTTGAAAAGTGCGGCAAAAAGCCTCATACCTAAGGTATCAGCAAGCTGCCGCTGGGCAGTGTGCTTCACTGATGACAGGTATGCGGCGAAAAGGGCCGGTGCATACCGGCCCTTTTTTCGTTGCCGTTCGATATTCACAAGGATTAGGAGTACAGAACATGGCTTATCAGCTGCCGACACTGCCGTACGCATATGATGCACTGGAACCGCATTTCGATCGCCAGACGATGGAAATCCACCATACCAAGCATCACCAGACCTACGTCACCAATGCCAATGCGGCACTGGAAAAGCTGCCAGCTGAACTGGCTTCGTTGTCTCCGGAAGCGCTGATCCAGAAACTGGACAAAGTGCCGGCTGAGTTGCAGACCGCCGTGCGCAACAACGTAGGTGGCCATGCCAACCACAGCCTGTTCTGGACGGTACTGACACCGAACGCCAGCAAAACGCCGACCGGTAAAGTGGCCGCGGCCATCAACGACGCGTTTGGTAGCTTTGAAGCGTTCCAGGAAAAATTCGAAGCCGCGGCCAAAACACGTTTTGGTTCCGGCTGGGCATGGCTGGTCGTCAACAAAGACGGCAAGCTGGAAGTGACCTCTTCCGCCAACCAAGACAGCCCGCTGGCCTCTAAAGCGTTCGGCGGCAGTGACGCTACCCCGATTCTGGGTCTGGATGTCTGGGAACACGCTTATTACCTGCACTACCAGAACCGTCGTCCTGACTACATCAAAGCGTTCTGGAACCTGGTCAACTGGGATGAAGTCGAACGTCGCTTCGACGCTGCCCTTTGATTCAGCACTGCGCTGCACCGGCTATCGGCTGACCCGATAGCCGATCAGTAAGTGAACAAGCGCCGTCCGCTATTGCGGGCGGCGCTGTCGTATGTGGCGTACGGTGGTCAATGGCTCCGCATGCGATCCTCTCGTCTGGACGCAAAGTGATGTCGCTGTGATGACGAACCGCGCTTTCGTGGCAGCAGAGAGGGGTGTAGCGGAGAGGCCATGTGCCTTGAGGCCGTGTGGTCAGTGAAATACACACGAGATGGCGCATAAAAAAACGCACAGGCGAGGGCGAGTCCATTTTCAAAGGGCTCGCTGCCTGTGCGTGTCTCGCTAGCGTGCGAGAAGAGGATCACTCACTGCAGGTCGTACGAAACCTTGCTGATGCTGTTGCAGTCACGGTTACCCGCGCCGACCAAATGCAGCTGGTAGGTGTATACGCTGGTCACATACAGTGCGTTGCCTTCCCCTTGTGCCAGATTGCTGCTGTGGCAGGTCGTTTCAACTGACCCTTGCGGGCGCAGTGACTGGGCGTCATAGGCATTGACCGTACGCGCTATGCGATCGTTGACGAACAGCGTCTTCTGATCGCGGGTCAGCACCAGTTCGATGGGCTGTACCATCGGTTGATAGTGGGCCAGCGCAAGGCTGTTATCGGGTCTGATATCAAACACGTACAGCCCGTGGCGATGCGCTTTGGCAAAATCGGCAAACTTGCTCAGGTATTCCTGATAGTGCTTAGCCCCCGTTTCTTTGGGGTCGATATCGCGGCTGTTGACGGCATACAGTCGGTGATGCGTTTCATCGACGATCATGTTGAGGAACGCGGGCGATCCTTCGCCGAAATCCATCCCTTTGGGTAGTGTGTAGCGTGTGACCTTGCCGGTGGCCTCATCGACCTTGCGGAAGTCACGTCCGCCGGTGTAGATGACGTTGTTCGCCATGAAGAGCGCGTGACCGCTGGAGGCATTCTTGATGGTCTTGCGTTCAAGCGCTGTGTTTTGGAATAGATTTTGGGTTGGGAAGTAGGTCAGATCTGCCTTGAATTCTTTGCTGCCGGGATCCTCCTCCTCTGAGCGCACAACGCCATAGATTCGGTCGCCATCACTGCTGAATTTGGCTTGGCGAACGCGCACTTCCTTCCAGCTGTTGAAGACCGATCCCGCATTGACCCGCACATTGTCGGCCGTCAGCGCGCCGTATCCATTCTGTGCGGCGGTCGGTTTCGTCATGTCCCATACCACGTAGCGACCGATGAAGGTTTGCTGCCCCATCAACTTGCCCGCGTTGTAGTCGATCGAGTGCAGTGGCTGAAGGTAGTTGAGCACGCTGAGGGGTTTAGCCGCTGGGGTGTTGTAGTGCTGGATAAAATGGGTGAAGTCCTGCGGCGTGCCGTGCTTGCTTTCCCCAGCGCTGGCCACGGCGGGGTAGTCCTTGACGTCCCAGCGCGTCACGCTGCCATCGTCCTTGATCTGAATGAAGCGAGCATAGCCTTCAATGGCAAAGCGCTTGCTCAGCGGCAGCTGCGGATCGTCAGAATTGAGGCGGTCTTCACCGGCCTTGCCTGATGTCGAGCCGAAGGATGCGGCATAGACCGAGTGGCGAAGGTTCGGCTGTACCGACGCATCGTCTCCCACATACACCAGCTGATAGGGCTTTTCGGTCGGAGGCATGTCCTTCACGACGGGCTGGATGGACATGGCGGCCTGCGCGTGCTGGGTCGCAAGGGCCAGTATGAGCGCAGAGGCTAGAGAAAGCGGTGCACGATGGACGAACGGCGTAGGCATTGCAGACTCCCCGTAGGCAGGATGGAGTCGCTATCTTAAACATATTAAACGCAAATGAAAATCATTATCATTTTGTGGATATAAGTGCTGTGGGCATAGACGCTGTGGATATAGAAAAGGCCCGTCCGGAGGGCGGGCCTTTGGTGGCGGCTACCAATATGGTCGCGACGCTTACGATGCGGTTACCGCTTCGCCGCTGTCCTGTGAGGGAGAGGTACGGCGTGGCAGGGTGAAGATCGCCAGGAACGTGAGGGCAAGGATGACAAGTGCCATCAGTGTATAGGTGCCGGTATAGCCCAGCGATGTTTTGTAGCTCAGCCCGATCAGCGACGATAGGAAGATAGTGGAGACTTGCTGCGAGCACTGGAAGCCAATCAGAAAGACGGTGGCCGTAAAGCGTTCTTCAAAGTGCTGAGCGATGTACTTGAACGTCGAGAGGATCAGCAGCGGAATCTCGATGGCCTGCAGCAGTTTCAGCCCACCGGCCCAGTAGATTTGGTAGCTCGCCGGGATATAAGCCGTCAGGCTGATCGTGAGGATACGGATGCCCATGATGGCTCCGGCGATCAAGAGCCCGTTACGTGCGCCGGTCTTATTGATGATGAACGGCAGGAATATGGTGCAGGCGGCTTCGATCAGCATCTGAACCGCCATAATCGAACCGGCTATCTGCTGGCCTACTTCGGGGATTTCAAACAGTTCGGAAAAGAAGATGGGGTACTGTTGATCGAACAGCATAAAGCCGCCGCTAACGATAAAGAGATAGCTGACCAAACGCCAGAATTTGGAGTTGCTCATTAGCGCCCGGATATCCTCCATCGGGCTTTTTTTCTTGGATGACGCGGCGGATGCCTCTTCGACCCGCTCCAGCGGTGTCGTATCCAGTGTCATCAGTGCAATTAGGAATAGAATGCCGCTGATGCTGGAGACCCAGAAGCAGATATAGGGGTTGAAGGTCAGCCAGAAGCCGCTCATGACCGTGGCGGCGGATGCGCCCAGCGGTGCCCACAGGCGTACTTGGCCGTACTCGAAATAGCCCAGACGTCGCGTCGCCTGCTCACAGTAGCTCTCGACCGATGACACACCGCTCTGGATGATGGTGCCGAAGTAGAGACCTGCGATTGCCACCGCCAGCACGAAGGAGAATTTGGCGGCGACCACAAAGAGCACACCGAGTATGGGTGTGGTCAGTGCCAGCCCGATGCCAATGATGGCCAGCAGCTTTCTGGATGTGCCCAGCATGCCTTGCCAGACACCGAAGACGGGGGCGCAGAACAGCGCGATGAAGGCAATGGCGGTATATATGATCGATATCTGAGCGGCATCCAATTGAAGTTCAGTCTTCAGAAAGGACTGAAACATGATGAAGCTCGAACCGAGCGATATGAAGAACAACAGTATGAGGGCGCTAAGCGTCAGATAGTATCGAACTGCACGTGTGGGCATAGAGGAATGCTCTCCGTTATAACGGGGTAGAAATACGAGTGCTATACGACTGCCGAGCGGTTCGGCACCATATTACAAGCGGGGGCTGTTAGCGCTTGAGGAGAAGCGCTAGCGATATTCTCGGTGTGCATGCAAGCAAAATGAATGCATGAAATTTCACGATATCGATAATTACGGCAAATATAACACATCGGTGAATAACGAATGAGTGTGGTGAATAAACGTATCCATCCGCCGAAGCGAATGGATACGTTGATATTCGATATGATGACGCGCTCGAATATCAGGCCTGTGAGGTAGCGGCCGTGGTCGTAGCGTCGCCCGCGATGGAAGACTGTCCGCGACGTGGCAGCGTGAAAGTGGCCAGAATGGTAAAGGCCAGAATGACGATCGCCATCAGCGTGTAGGTGCCGGTATAGCCGAGCGAGCTTTTGTAGCTGAGACCGAGCAGCGAGGACAGGAAGATCGTGGAGACTTGCTGAGAGCACTGGAACGACAGCAGGTAGATCGTGGCTGTGAAGCGTTCGGCAAAGTGTCTGGAGATGTACTTGAAGGTCGAGATGATCAGGATAGGCACTTCAACGGCCTGCAGCAGTTTCAGTGCGCCAGCCCAGTACGGTTGAATTTCACGCGGCAGGTGAAGCGTCATGCTGATCAGGAAGATGCGCAGTGCCATGACCAGCCCGCCCAGCAGCAGGCCGTTGCGTGCGCCGATCTTGTTGACCAGTGACGGCAGCAGCAGCGTCATGATGGCTTCGCCGATCATCTGGACACTCAGGATCATGCTGGCGCGCTGTGCACCTTCGTTCGCCATGTCGGCAGGGAACAGCGAGGCATAGAACAGCGGGAACTGCTGGTCGAACAGCATGAAACCACCGGTGGCAATGAACAAAAACGAAATCAGTGCCCAGAAGGTGGTGCTGCGCAGCAGCATGAAGGTGTCTTTGAAAGAACCGGCGGCCTGCGCTTCGACTTCAGCGATGGTTTCCTTGCGTTCTGGTTCCAGATCCTTGGCGCTGAACGAGAACAGTACAAGCAGGAAGAGTACGCCGCTGATGCTGGAGACCCAGAAGCAGAAATATGGGTTGATCTTCAGCAGATAGCCGCTCAGTGCGGTGGCACTGGCGCAGCCGATTGGCGCCCAGAAGCGTGCGCGACCATATTCGAAAGCGCCGAGGTGGCGAGTCGCTTGTTCGCAGTAGCTTTCGACCGTACCTACACCGCTTTGGATCATGGTCCCGAAATAGAGACCGGCGATGATAGCTGCGGGCAGGAAGGCGACATGGTGGTACACGTAGACCATCAGCATGCCCAGAATGGGGAAGCAAAGGACTAGCCCGATACCGATGATGCCCAGCAGTTTTTTGGAGTTGCCCAGCATGTCCTGCCATGCCCCGAACAGCGGTGCACAGAACAGAGCGACAAAGGCAATGAAGGTGTAGACCGTGCCGATCTGTGGCGCAGTGAGGTGCAACTCGTCACTCAAGAATGACTGGAACAGTACGAAACAGGACCCAAGTGCGATGTAGAACAACAACAGCATGGCACTGAAAGTCAGGTAGTATCGAACTACATGCTTTTTCATGAGCAGAACTCCTGGAGATTCTATAAGGGTCAGAGCAGGTGCACAGGAAGATGGCTTGGTCAGCAACGTTGTTCCGATCGTGCATGCTCTGTCACATTTCCAATCTACCATTCGTGGGAAATAACAGAAGATCGCTTACAACTTATTGATGAGGCTGGAATGTTGTCTATTGGTCTATGCCCGATCGATAACTTTTAGAGGCGCGGCTTTGTGCAAATGGGTTGTGTTCTCAGCTAATCCGATACGTCACGTGCTGATGAAAATCGAAGACTCGAAAGGTGGGGGCGGTAGCTGACTGAAAGGAGAGGGAAATTAGTGATGGCCTGTGCAAACCTGTCGACGACAGGCCTTCGACGCGACACTCGTCGCCACCGATCAGCACGCAGCGTTTAACAAGAACACCGGCCCTGAACGGTAGAGCGTTCATAGGCGATGTCGACCAGGTCAAGCACCGAACATGCCTCATTTATGGCGCACAATGTTGTCGGTATGGCGGCGCCGCATGATGAAATGCCCCTGCTCAACGGCTCAACGGCTCAACGGCTCAACGGCTCAACGGCTCAACGGCTCAACGGCTCAACGGCTCAACGGCTCAACGGCTCAACGGCTCAACGGCTCAACGGCTCAACGGCTCAACGGCTCAACGGCTCATTTCTTTCGGGCGGTTCTCCGAGCCTTTCTTACGGTCTTTTTACCCATGCCGCGCAGCGCGGAGAAGTTGCTGCGCCCGACTTCATCAATCAGGACGTTCAGCCCTTCCGTCAGCGGCTGCATGAACTGTCCGTAGCGCATCTGCTTTTCACTGATGGCTTCAAGCTGGGACTCCCAGTGTGCCGTCATGTCGGGGGCCACCATGCGTTCCGGTAGGCTACCGACAAGCTGCCTGCCGATTTCCGTTGAGTGGATTTCCTTGCCTTTCTTGATCAAAAACTGGCGCTTAAACAGCAGCTCGATGATTCCTGCTCGGGTAGCTTCTGTGCCTAGACCGTCGGTATCTCGGAGTACCTTCTTCACCTCTGGATCTGATACGAAGCGTGCGATACCCGTCATGGCGGCCAGCAGGGTAGCATCGGTGAAGCGTTTGGGAGGCGTGGTCTGCTTTTCATCGACCTTGCCGTCAGTGCACGTGACGGGGTCGCCCGCCGTCACGTCAGGCAGGGCGGTAGCTCGCGCTTCCGAGTTTTGTCCGGCAGGCTTCTGTGGGGGCAGTAGTGCTTTCCATCCCTCGGCTATAACAGAGGTCTGGCGGGCGATGAACAGGCCACCCTCTATCTCGCTGTCGATCTGATGCTCCGCATATTCGAAGGGCGGATAGAACTGCATCAGATACTGACGGGCAATCAAGGCATAGACGTTGCTTTCGTCCTGAGTGAGTCGTTCAGCAGCCATGGCCCGAGAGGTAGGGATAATGGCATGGTGCGCGCTGATCTTGGCATCGTTCCAGGCCTTGCTCTTGAGGCTGAGGTTGGCATTCTGCACGGCTTTTGCCAGCGTTGTTGCCGTTTGAGCGATTGATTGGGTGACCGTCTGCCGCTCGTGGTAGTGATCCTTTGGCAGGTAGCGACAGTCTGAGCGCGGATAGGTGATGAGCTTGTGGCGTTCATAGAGTTGCTGGCATATATCCAGCGTTTTCTGAGCGTTCAGGTTGAAGCGTTTTGATGCGTCGATCTGAAGCGCCGATAGATTGTAGGGCAGCGGTGCGGCCTGCTGTTTCCTGTCGCGCGTGACGACTTTGATAAGCCCTTCCTTGCCTTTCACCTTGGCCAGAACGAACTCGGCCAGCTTTCGTGAAAGCATCCGCTTCTCATCGTCCATATAAGGCTGGCAGGCAGCGCTGGGTTTCCATTTGGCGATGAAAGACTCGCCCGCCGCGGTGCGCAGCGTGACCAGCACCTCATAAAACGGCTTGGAAACGAAGTGTTCGATTTCGCGGTCCCGATGCACGACCAGCCCTAGCACGGGGGTCTGTACGCGCCCGATAGACAGCACGCCGTTGTAGCCGGCACTCTGGCCCAGCAGTGTGCAGAGGCGTGTCATGTTGATGCCGTAGAGCCAGTCAGCCCTTGCCCTGGCCAGCGCGGAGGTGGCCAGCGGAATAAACTCGGTGTTCTTGCGCAGGTTGTTGAGCGCTTTCTTGATGGCGGCCGGGTTCATATCGTTAACCAGACAGCGCAGCGTGGCTTCACGTTTGGTCTTGCCGATTCCCGAGTAGTTGATGACCTCGTCTACCAAGATCTGACCGACGCGATCGGGGTCGCCCATGTTGACCAGCTGATCGGCTTCCTTGATCAGCTTCTTAACGGTGTTGAATTGCTTACGCGTCTGACTTTTGACGTGCTGCTTCCATTCGACGGGCACAATGGGAAGGTGTTCTTTCTTCCACTTCTTGTAGGCAGGGTCATAGGCTTCCGGCTCGGCCTGTTCCAACAAGTGACCGATGCACCACGTGACGACGTCGCCATTCGCGACCCGGATGAAGCCGTCTCCTTTCTGATGAGGCTTGGGCAGTACGTCTGCAACGGCGCGTCCAACGCTGGGCTTTTCGGCAATGTACAGAATCAACGTCCGTGTCCTTGATCGAGCGGTATGGCGCCGTTCCTGGCAGGGCGGGGCGCAGGTTCGAGCGATGACGTAGTGCTATCCGTCACGAGGGTTAGCCGTTGCCGTGTATTCTGCCGGTAACGGCATTTTTGGGTCACCGTGTCGCGTGTCGGGCCGCACGGCTAAGCGATATTTCGGAGCCTCTTCACGGCGTGCTGTGACAGAGGAGCGCTATGAGCGATGCGTTTATCTTACTCATGATGATCCATACAGTATAGCGGCGGTGGATTCCATTGTTGACCCTGCAGCGTTGCGCTATCCCAGAACCTGTCGGGCACGCACTAGGGCGCGATACCATAACCGAGAGGGAGGGCCGATTGATGGCAGCCCTTGGGACAGCAGGCTGACGGGGCGACGCTGGCGTTCGTCGTGCTTTGACACCAGTGTCAGCATGTTGCGGCGTGCGCCATAGTGCCGATGCAGGAAGTCGATCGTGTCGTCTTCCAGCTCGATACGGTAGTGGCGTACCAGTGCAAGGGCCAGTGATTCAGCACTGCGGGAAAGGTCATCGCGCACCTCGCTGACCAGTGCTGCGCCGAGCGCGGCTTTGGAGGCTCCTGACAGGTGAGGTTCGATGGGGCTGAAGTCGGCGGCATGAGTGGCATAGATGGCACGCTGCACCTCGGGGTGTGACAGGTGCACCATCGGCTCCAGAATGACGGCGATCTCTATGGCTAGCCGCTTGGCGGTGTCGGCGGTGAACGCACGAGGTGTCTCGCGGTTTAGCCGTGGCAGCACATCGGCATCCAGAAAGGCCAGTAGCTGACGATGAAAGGTGGCCTTGTCGTGGTCATTGAGCGCAATGCTGTCTTCGCGGATGCGTAGCCCCGGACGAGTCCCCTTGAGGTGCAAGCGCGGTGTGTCTTCACTGTGTCTGTCCCAGCGTTCGCTCAGGCGTAGCAACTGGGCATGATGGCGGCCGGTCTGCTCGTAGCCGTGGCGCATGTGTTTGAACAGACGCATTGCATTGGACAGCGTGCGAGCGCTAGTGCGTAGTTGCTGGCGTGTCTCGATATCGTGCCGATGCGATTCGGCGTGATCAGCTTGTTGGTGGATGCGCAGGGCAAGGTCATCCATGGCCTCGCGGGTACGTTCCAGCAAAACGTCGCTGCGCAGCCCGACCGGCGTGTCTTCAACCAGCGTATCTTCCTGCTCTGCCAGATAAGACGATAGCGCGCGCAGGCGGGAAAGTCCGGTGGCCTGTGCAATGCGGTAGCGAGAGCGCGCGCGTTCCAGCGTGTCGAGCATGCGGGCACGTCGCCATTGCCCTTTATACTCGAACATCAGCGTGGGCAGCTCGCGGCCATTGATTAGTTCGAAGGCCAACACCAGCATCGCTTCGACGTCCTTCATCGTCATCAGCAGGTCATCGTCTTCTTCAATGGCCGCCAGAATGTTCTCAATGAAGTTGGGGGGCCGCGGTACACCGTCGTACAGCTGGGGAGCGCGCCCCTGAAAGCGGTCGCGCAACAGGCTGGCTGCTTCGGGTGCCAGTTCGTCCAGCGCAGACAGCTGAGCGCTCAGCGTGTCGTGATGTTCGTCATACAGATCCTGAATACGTGCGAAAAGTCCCTGCCGTCGGTAGACGTCGATATCGACCAGCAAGCGGGCATGCGTTTCATCCCCCAACAGCTCCTGCGCTGCCAGCTCTAGCCCTGCAGGGGAAAGGTCCGGGCGACGCAGCAATAGCGTGGCGGCTTCACGCTGGCGGGCTTCCCCTTCCAGACCTTCCACGCTCAGGTTGCGCGTCGCGTGGATGATATCGGGCAGTGCTGACATCACCCGGGCGATCCGCTGAGCGGCACGACGATAGCGGCCCGCGCGGCGATAGTTGTTCAAAATGGTGGAGGCGATCCCCGACGCCCCTGTCAGCACGGCAAAGAAGAAAAAGAAGATCAGGTTGCCCATTGTTGGCAGGTGCCCATAGCCAAGATAGTAACCGCCCAGTGCGCCCGCGATGGTGATAGGGCCGCCGAACCATAGCAGGCTCAGCAGGGTGTTGGTCCATGGCACGCTTTCGATGGCGGCTGCCATGCGGCGGATATGAGCATGGCCGTCGCGTTCTAGACGGATGCGGGCGGAAGGGCGTGAGCGGTGTTCGTGCTCGAACGCATGTCGTGAGCGGAAGAGATGAAAACCCATTGATCTCCTGGCAAGGGTTGCGGTTCAAGAAAGGTGGACGGCCAGGCGCAATGCCTGCTGTCCGTACTGATGATGCACCGATAGATGAACAGGATAGCGTTCCATGCCCTCAACGCTAGTGGCGGATGACGGCATGGAACGATTCACGGCGGTAATGTATTGCTAGTCGTCATCTTCCTGTTGAGAGCGCTGTTGAATGGGGCGCGCCACAGTGTAGACCGCAATAGCCAGCAGCAGTGCTGGCAGGCCAATCAGTGTCGACATGAAGAACGAGATCGGATAGCCGTAGAGATCGACATACTGACCGCTGAAGCCCCCCAGTAGCTTGCCAGGCAGAGTCATCAGCGAGCTGAACAGCGCGGCTTGTGTTGCCGTGTAGTGACGTGACGTCAGCGAGGCAAAGAAACCGACCAGCACCGTGCCCGCGATTCCGCTGGCAAGGTTGTCTGCCGCAATGGTGGTTGCCAGCAGTACAAGTGGCGTCACGCCCAAGGCGTGCAACAGGTCTGCCAGCGGAATCAGCATCGCAATGACGCCTGCCGCCAGACTTCCCAGCGCACCACCCGGTGCGATGTAGTGCATGGTGGCGGGCGTGCCGCTCAGGGCAACCAATATGTACATCAGGTTGGTCACACTTGCGAGTAGCGTGCCTACGACCAGCAGGCGGAACACGCCATAGCGCGATGTTAGCAAGCTGCCGACGATGCCGCCCAGCAGAGTCATCAGTACGCCAAATACCTTGCTGACACTGCCGATCTGCGCGGCACTGAAGCCTGCGTTCTGATAGAGCGGCATTGCTAGGCTGCCCATGGTCTGGTCGCTGAGCCGATAGACGCAGATCATTGCCAGCAACAGCACCCCTAATCCCTTGTAACGGCAGAAGAACTCCACCAAGGGTTGTATCAGCGCACCATAGAGAAATGCTAGGGCGCGATAGAAAGACGGCTTGTCCTTTAGGCGCTCGACCTGTTTAGGCAGAAGCTCATCGGTGGCAATGGTTTCGTGGGGCGGCTTGCTCAGCAGTACCGCCAACAGGCCGGCAGCCGTGATCAGCGCCATGACGAAATACGCTGCTGACCAGCCGAACTGGGCCCCTATGATGAGTGCACCAGCACCGCCCACTAGCATCCCCAGTCGGTAGCCGATGATGTAAGTCGAGGCGAGGGCGGTCTGTTCATCGGGAGCCGAAGACAGTTCGATGCGGTAGGCATCCAGAGCGATATCGTGCGTGGCAGCGGAAAAGGCCGTGACCAACGCATAGAGGATAAGCAGCAGGCGCGAGCTGTTCGGGTCGTGGAAGGCCATTCCGGCCAGGCCGATGATGATGCCGACTTCGCACAGTAGTAGCCAGCTGCGTCGTTTGCCGAGCAGACGGTGCAGCAGTGGTAGCCGGACATTATCCAGCAGCGGAGCCCACAGGAATTTGAGTGAGAACAGGGCCCCGATCCAGGTCAGCTGAGTCACCGTGGCAACATCGACGCTAGCATCGTGAAACCATGCCTGCAGCGTGGTGAACAGTAGCGGGTACTGCTGACCGGCCACGGCGCTCAGAATCAGGATCAGCAGCATCCGCGGGCGAGTGTAAAAACGAAGGTTGCGCAGCCAGCGCTGGGCCGCATTCACAGGGACATCAGGCAATGGGGCCTCCGTTTCGGGCGTGAAGCCGCTGAACAACCTCAGCGCACTTCATGATGATAGGAATGGATGATAATAGGGAAAACGCCGCTGTAGCGACAGGCATCCGCGATGATACGCGCGATCGTACAGCGGACATGACAAGGCCCACGCGGCAGCACGCCGGTGGGCCTTGCGAACACGGTGCAGAATGCGGCTTAGTTGACGCGTTCGCTCAGGAAACTCGCGATATCCTGTTCCGGCACCATCGTCGGCGCTTCGTCACGACGGCCCTTGTATTCCAGCGCGCCTTGATCCAGACCACGGTCACCTACCACGATGCGGTGCGGAATGCCCATCAGTTCCAGATCGGCGAACTTGTTGCCCGGGCGCAGATCACGGTCGTCCAGCAGTACGTCGAAACCGGCAGCGGTCAGCTGTTGATAAAGCGCTTCTGAGGCTTCGCGCACGCGTTCTGAACGGTGTGCGTTCATCGGCACAATCGCCACGGTGAACGGTGCGATTGCTTCCGGCCAGATGATGCCGGAGGCATCGTTGTTCTGCTCGATAGCGGCCGCCACCACGCGCGAAATACCGATGCCATAGCAGCCCATGGTCATAACGGAGGCCTGGCCCTGATCATTGAGCACGGTTGCGTTCAGCGCTTTGCTGTATTTATCGCCGAGCTGGAAGATGTGGCCTACTTCAATGCCGCGTGCGATGGACAGCGAGCCCTTGCCATCAGGAGACGGATCGCCTTCGACTACGTTGCGGATATCGGCGACCTTGGGCAGCGGCAGGTCGCGCTCCCAGTTGATGCCGAAGAAGTGCTGACCATCGACATTGGCACCGGCCGCGAAGTCGCTCATGACGGCAACGGAGCGGTCAGCGATGATAGGCATGTCGAGCCCGATCGGGCCGAGGGAGCCGAAACCGGCACCGATGGCATCGCGCACTTCTTCATCGCTTGCCATCACTAGCGGATCAGCTACTTCCGGCAGATGAGCGGCCTTGATCTCATTGAGTTCGTGATCGCCGCGCACCAGCAGGGCAACCAGACCGCCTTCTGCCCCTTGAACGATCAGCGTCTTGACCGTCGACGTGATCGGCACACCGTGATGGCTGACCAGTTCGTCAATCGTGCGGCTATCCGGCGTGTCGACTTGCGTCAACGCCTGAGTCGCTGCCGCGCGTTCGGTGGTCGGTGCCAGCGCTTCAGCTTTTTCCATGTTGGCGGCATAGTCGGACTCGGTAGAGAACACGATAGCGTCTTCACCGGACTGCGCCAGTACATGGAATTCGTGTGACGCTTCGCCACCGATGGAACCGGTATCGGCGATGACCGGGCGGAAGTTCAGACCTAGACGATTGAAGATACGGCTGTACGCGTCAAACATCACCTGATAGGTCGCTTCCAGCGAGGCCTGATCAAGGTGGAAGGAATACGCGTCTTTCATGATGAACTCGCGGCCACGCATCACACCGAAGCGCGGGCGGATCTCATCACGGAATTTGGTCTGTACCTGATAGAAGGTAATCGGCAGCTGCTTGTAGGAGTTCAGCTCGCGACGCACCAGGTCAGTGATGACCTCTTCATGAGTCGGGCCGACGCAGAAATCGCGGTGGTGGCGGTCTTTCACGCGCAGCAGTTCAGGGCCGTACTGTTCCCAGCGACCGGATTCCTGCCACAGCTCGCCCGGTTGAATGCACGGCATCAGCAGTTCCTGAGCGCCTGCGCGATCCATTTCTTCGCGAACGATGCGTTCTACTTTACGAAGGGTGCGCAGACCCAGTGGCAGCCAAGTATAAAGCCCCGAAGCCAGCTTGCGGATCATGCCCGCACGCAGCATGAGCTGATGGCTGACGACTTCTGCGTCAGCGGGAGTTTCTTTCAATGTCGCGAGGTGTAATTGACTGGCGCGCATGTGACCGGCCTTCCTGAAAAGCAGCGTGTAGGAAAAGTGTTGTAGATATCGCAGGAACGCGCGTTTACCGACGGGCGGGTGGCGTTTTCCATCGCGCATTGTACGTGCAATGAACGGGCCTGAAAATGCCTAGTGGCGCAAGAGGATTTCCTGCAAGGCACTGCGAGCACATTTATCTTCAGTGACATAGGCGGCATTGTCCCGACTAACTGAAGGCTGGAAGTGTGTTTCTTTAAGAAATAAAAGCCTGTTTAAGATTGATAAAAGAATGAAGTGAAGACCCGTTCGGGAGGTGTGCTACCGCCGTGTCATGGCGCAAATACCGTTTGGCACGGCATAAGTCCGACACTGGCGCGGTACTTTATAGGGGGCGTTGCGCCATAAGGGGGCTATTAGCAGGATGTGGCACGGCTTTGGTGGTGTGTTTCTTTATGAAAATAACGACCCATACCGAGTTTAGAGGGTCCGTTTTATGTCATCCATCTCCTGCACGCTGCCCCGCCATCCACGCTCCAGCACCGTAGCCTCCGATGCCCCGACGCGCACTTACTGGCGGCAGAAGATGACCTTAGTGCGCTGCATTGCCTACGCCTTACAGGCACGCCTACATCTTCCGGCCACAATCGAGATCGACGACCTGATCCAAGCCGGTGCCGTTGGTCTGCTTGATGCCCGTCAGCGCTATGACCCTCTGCAGGGGGCTTCGTTCGATACTTATGCGGCACAGCGCATCCGTGGCAGCATGCTGGATGCGCTGCGCGAACGGGACTGGCTGCCACGTAGCGTGCGTCACGACATGCGTCAGATCGAACGCGAGCAGCAGCGCCTTGAACAGCGGCTGGGGCGGGCGGCAAAAGGCGTGGAAGTGGCTTCATCGTTGAGGATGCCATCGGTGACTTACCACCAGCTACGCGACGATGTACAGAATGGCCAGCTGCTGTCTTATGAAGGAGAGGGCATCGAAGAGGAAGGTGCGGCATATCACTGCGATAGTCGCTGCCTGAGTGACTCACCTGAGCGGTTGTATCAGCGAGAGAATGTACGGACAGCGCTAGGGCATGCGATTGACGAACTGCCGGAAAGATTGCGGATAGTGTTGGAAGGGTACTATTTTCAACAGATGACACTGCGTCAATTAGGCGAACGTCTTGGGGTCAGTGAATCGCGTATATGCCAGCTGCGGCGACGCACCGAACGGTTTCTGCACCGCCGCCTGCTTGAGGAAGGCCATATGGCCGCCGATATTCGGGACCACATGGCGTATCAGGATGCCTCACGCTGAAGGCGAGGGTGGCAGACGAGAGGCCGGCAGCAGACTGTCCAGTATCCACTCCATCACGCGTCCGCCTTCATCACACAGGTTGAAGCTGTCGGGTGCGCGCAGCCATTCATGGATCAGCCCTGATGTGGTCGAGTGAATGGTGCGTGCAGCAATGTCGGGTGGGCAGGTCAGTACATAGCCGGCCTTTTGCATGCGTTCCAGTGTCTGCGTCAGTCGGCTGAGGCACTCCAGCGTGATGTCGCGCGTGTTGCCTCCCGTCGTGATCTGATCGTAGAACTCGCGACGAAACAGCAAAATGGTGTGTACGCGCTGCACGCGAGGCTGTGACAGCACCTTGAAGACCTGACGAAAGTTTTCGCGCAGCGCTTCCAGCGGATTGCTGTGGTCGCTGACGCTGGAGAGTTGTTCAAGCAACTCTTCCGAGGTCACTTGGGCGCGCTGATGCACGGCATCGAACAGTGCATCCTTGTCCTTGAAGTGCCAATAAAGTGCGCCGCGCGTCATGCCAGCATGGCGCGCAATCTGTTCAAGAGAGGTGCGAGATACGCCCTGTTCGAGAAATACAGCCTCTGCTGCGTCTAGCAGGGCGTTACGGGTGGCTTCGCATTCAGCCTTGGTACGTCTAGCCATGAGCGGTAGCGTCGTCTGTCGATATAGAAGAAATGAAACGGCAAATCGCCTTCTTGTTCACATCATAACGCGATTATCAACGTTTACATACATACATGTTTGCATCTAAACTCGGGTGCATCCTTCACCACGCGCGCCATCTGCCCTGCCGTCGACACGACAGGCGTTGATAAGGCCAGTTCAGGATTACCATCAACATGATCGAAATTAGCCGTTACAAGCCTGTCATGTGGGGTCTTGCCGCCACTCTGGTCCTAATGGGTACCGGATGTAGCGAAGGCTCTTCTGCAGGCAAAGCTGCCTCAGCAAATGGGGAAAGCGCTCAGAAAGCACCGGCTGCCAAGGCTGAAGTGGCCCAGGTCAGTCGACGCAACATCCCGCTCGACAAACGCTATCCCGCCATGATTCGCAGCGATGCCGCTGTAAGCATCGTTGCGCGCGTCGGCGGGCGTCTGGAATCGCAGCACTACAAGCCGGGTGAGCAGGTCCGTCCGGGGCAGCTGCTGTACGTTATTGAGCAGGCCCCTTACAAGGCAGAGCTGGCGCAGGCGCAGGCCAATTTGGCCAGCGCTCAGGCAACGTATGAGAACGCTCGCCGCGATAATCAGCGCTATGAAACGCTGTTCCAGAAAGGGGCAATCAGCCAGCAGTCTCGCGACAGTGCGCGCAACACGCTTGCGACTTCTCTGGCCAGCGTCCAGCAGACCAAGGCGGCACTCGACAGCGCTCGCATCAACCTCGACTACACCGAAGTCCGTGCACCGACGGCTGGGCAGGCCGGGCTCAACGAAGTCAACATCGGTACGGTCATGACGGCCAACACCGAGCTGACGACCGTGACGCCTATTGACCCGCTCGAAGTACGTTTCCAGCTGCCCCAGCGCGATGCCTTCCAGCTTCGCCAGCAGATCGGTCGTGCTGGAGTGCCTGATGTCCAAGCCGTGCTCGAATTCCCGGGCGTTTCCGGCGATGCTGCCTCCACGCTGATGGGCAAGCTGGACTTCTTGGGTAGCAATGTCGATCAGGGCACCAGTACCGTCGAAGCACGCGCTAGCTTCAGCAACCCGCAGCATTTGTTCCTGCCGGGGCAGTTCGTTCGCGTTCATCTGCAGAACATGGTTCGCTTCAACGCCTTCGCCGTTCCTCAGATCGCTGTTAAACAGGGGTTGATGGGGCCGCAGGTGCTGGTACTGGATCAGAACAACCAGCTGAAAGGGCGTCTGGTCAAACTGGGCGATCAAGCTGGCAACTGGCAGATCATTGATGAGGGGCTGGCATCGGGTGACCGTGTGGTCTTCGGCGATCCGGGTAGCCTGAGTGAAGGCATGACCGTCGATCCGCAGCCGTGGAACGGTGATCATGACGCTAACGCACAAGACAGTTCTTCCAGCGCTGAGGCTGGTCAGAACAGCGGGGCGTAAGGCATGAATATATCCAGGTTCTTCATTCAGAGACCGATCTTCGCCACGGTGCTCTCGGTCATTATTACGCTGATCGGTGCCATGGCGATGAGGATACTGCCGATTGCGCAGTATCCAGACGTCGTACCGCCGTCGGTCAGCATCACCGCCACCTACCCCGGCGCTAACGCTGAGACGGTGGCGGAAACCGTTGCAGCACCTTTGGCGCAGCAGATCAACGGTGTCGAGAACATGCTCTACATGACGTCCACGAGTACCGACTCGGGCGTCATGCAGATGAGTGTGTCCTTTGCCGTAGGGTCTGATGGCAACACTGACACCATCAATGTCAATAACCGCGTGCAGCAGGCACTGGCCTCTCTGCCCAGCGAAGTGCAGGCACAAGGGGTTCAGGTCGATCTGAAGTCCGGCAGCATGCTGATGCTGGTGGCGCTGACGTCTCCGACGGGGGCATACGACCGTACCTATCTGCAGAACTATGCCGCCATCAACCTGACGGATTCTCTCAAGCAGATTTCTGGGGTAGGGGATGCCGCCGTATTGGGGAACAGCGAGTTCGCCATGCGTATCTGGCTTGATCCGAGCAAGCTGGCTCAGTACAGCCTGACGCCTGCCGAGGTCAAGACGGCGATTACTTACCAGAACAAAGCGGTTCCGGCGGGTAACCTTGCAGCAACGCCACAGGGAACAGCCGCACCGTTCACCTATACCATCAGTGCTGGTGGGCGTTTCAATACGGCGGATCAGTTCCGCAATATCATCCTGCGTACCAACAGCGATGGTAGTACGCTGCGTTTGGGAGACGTCGCCCGCATCGAGTTGGGTTCCTCTTCCTATGCCGTGCTGTCGAAAATGAATGGTGGGGGCATGGCGCCCATCATGGTTCAGCAGCAGCCGGGTAGTAATGCGGTATCGACGGTTAATGCCGTTAAGGCACGGATGGCCGAGCTTTCCCAGCACTTTCCGGAAGGTATGAGCTACTCCATCCCCTATGACACCACGCTGTTTATCAACGCGTCGATCGAATCGGTTATCCATACCTTCGTAGAAGCGCTGATCTTGGTGGCGATCATCGTCTTTATCTTCCTGCAGAACTGGCGCGTCATGGTCATTGCCATGTCCGTGGTGCCAATTGCGGTTATCGGGACGTTTGCAGGGATGTATGCCCTAGACTTCTCGATCAACTTGCTGTCGCTATTCGGGATGATACTGGCGATCGGGATCGTGGTGGATGACGCCATTCTGGTGGTCGAGAACGTCGAACGCTTGATGGCGGAAGACAAGAAACTCTCGATCTTCAGAGCGACTGTCGAGGCAATGCGCGAAGTAAGCGGCCCTGTCGTTGCAACGGCGTTCATTATGGCGTCTGTCTTCGTGCCGGTAGGCTTCCTCGGTGGGCTGACGGGGATGATGTACAAGCAGTTCGCGGTAACAATCGCTATTTCGGTGGCTATTTCCGCGGTCGTCGCCCTGACCCTGACACCGGCACTGTGCGTTTTGCTGATCCGTCACGTCAGTGAAGAGAAGGGCAATGCTATTGCCCGCGTGCTGCATAAGCCGCTGGATATCTTCAACAAGGCCTTCGACAAAGTTACGCATCTGTACATGTTCTTGGTGCGTGCCGCCATTCGCGCTTGGTTTGTTTCGCTTGCCATTCTGGTAGCGGTCAGCTTTGCGGCAGTGCTCATTTATGAGCGCAACCCGAGTACATTGGTACCGACGACTGACCAAGGGATGGTCATGGCGCCGGTTATAATGCCGAGTGCATCGTCACTGGCGCGTACCGAGCAGTATATGGATCAGGTTGCCGCAATTCTGCGGAAGGACCCCTCCATTCAGTACGTGACGGAGATAGTGGGGTACGATCTGACAACCTCGTCTACCAATACGGCGCGTGGGGCGTTCTTCATCACTCTGAAGCCGTGGAGCGAGCGTTCAGAAACGTCGACTCAGTTGCTCGGCAAAATCATGGGTGCGGGGCAGCAAGTGAAGGGAGGCATGGTCTTTGCGGTGAACATGCCGCCGATCATCGGGCTGTCGTCGATGGGGGGGTTCTCTGGCTATCTGCAGCCGTACAACGGGGCGTCCTCTGAGGAGCTGTATCAGGCTTCCCTGAAAGTGATGGGAGCCGCCGCCAAACGGCCTGAGCTGGCCGGTGTGCGTACATCGTTCGACGTTAACGTGCCCAGCTATCGCCTGCACATTGATCAGGAAAAAGCTACGGCCTACGGCATTGAACTGAGTACCATCCAGGACACGCTGTCAGGTACGCTGGGTAACAGCTTCGTCAACTTCTTCACGTACCAGAACCGCAACTATCGCGTCTACGTGCAGAACGATGGGGAATACCGTCAGTCGCCTGAAGACCTGAACCGTATCTACGTGTCCAGCAGCAGTGGCAAGCTGGTTCCGCTGTCTGAAGTGGCATCGCTTGAACGTACGACGGCACCTGTCAACGTGACGCGTATCAACGTGACGACTGGGGCGCTGTTCCAAGGTAGCTCGGCACCGGGCTATAGCTCCATCGACGCGCTGAATGCCATGAACGAAGTGGTGCGCGATACGCTGGGGCGTGACTGGGGCATGTCATGGACGGATACGTCCTATCAGGAAACGCATGCGGGTAGTGCTGCCGCACTGGCCATCGTCTTCGGGCTGGTCATGGTATTCCTGATCTTGGCTGCACAGTATGAAAGCTGGGCGATGCCGCTGGCGGTTATGACCTCCGTGCCGTTCGCTTTCCTAGGGGCCGTACTGGCGGTATGGATGCGTGGTCTTGAGGTCAGCGTGTACGTTCAGATCGGCTTCTTGGTGGTCGTAGGGCTTGCCGCGAAGAACGCGATCATGATCGTCGAGTTTGCAGAGTTGGTGCGCAAGGAGCGTGGCCTTAGCATTCGTGAAGCTGCTATTGAAGCCGCTCACCTGCGTTTCCGCCCGATCATCATGACCTCGCTGGCGTTCATCTTCGGTACTCTGCCGTTGATGCTGGCCTCGGGTGCTGGTGACACCAACAGCCACCATATCGGGACCACCGTGGTGGGCGGTATGCTGTGCGTCATGCTGCTGGCCAGTGTCTTCGTCCCGGCGTTCTACTACATGATCGCCTCTGCTCAGCACCGACTGTGGGGTAACCGCAAGTCCACGCATGAGCAGTTCGAAGAAGACCTACATTCGGACGATGCATCGCAACAGAAACAGTGATGCAGCTCTGCTAGTACTAATATAGTGGTCGCAACAGAACACCCCGGCGCTTTGCGCTGGGGTGTTTTTTTGTAAGTGAAGGGCAAGAAAAGGGCGAGCAGTAGTGCGATATAGAGAAGGAAAGGGCTGGGATGACGGTAGAGTAAAGCAGGATTGCGTCGGCAGAAGGGCGCTCTTACACGTGTAAAACGCTACGTTGCGTCACCTAATGCGCATAAAGTTCCATGAAAAGACGATATTTTTCCGCAATGGCATGGGCGATGCACGTCGGGGACATGATCTGTAACGATAAAATCAATACGAAACAATTGAGAAAGATAAGCGGAAGCAGGCGGGTTCATACGTGCGTAACTGCAGGATAGGGTCTATCATCCTCTGTGATGTGTGCTGTAGGCATCACAGAGGAAAAGAACCTGTGTTACGGCGCCATGAAAAAGATGAAGCATACCATTTATAATGGACTATGATGTGGTAAACAGCGATTGAAAACGCTGTTCGGATATAGCATCATTCATGAGCTTGAGGCACTTCGGTGCACTGCATCGCCAATGAATCTTCGCTGATTCATGGCATTGCAGAATAAAGGCACTAGAGTAGTTTCATGGCCGCACATTAGCATGGACACGCTTCCGGGGTGGTTTGTTCCTGGCGCGTAAGAGGGAGTTCCAGGCTAGCAGGTTGCCTACAATCGGAACCGCTTCACAGGCACACAGCCGCGAAGCGTTGTATCAAGAAGGAGTCTTGCATGAACAAATCTGCGACTGGCTTATTGCTGGGGTCTGCACTGGTCATGAGCCTTTCCGGCTGTGCCAGCACTAATCATTCCCCGAATGGTGCCGAAGCACCTCACTGGTATCAGAACAAGGTCGTTTGTGGCGTCGCTGGCGCTCTGATCGGCGGCGGCCTTGGCTACGGCGTTAGCAGCGGCGGCAGTCACGAAGGCACTGGCGCAGCTGTTGGTGCTGTTGGTGGCGCTACTGCAGCAGCTCTGCTGTGCAAATCCCCGGAAACCGGCGTAGCCGATTCCGACGGCGACGGCGTACCGGACGATCGCGACCAGTGCCCGGGTACTCCGGCAGGTGTTGCAGTTGACGCACAGGGCTGCCCGCTGGATTCCGACGGTGACGGCGTACCGGATTACCTCGACCAGTGCCCGGGTACTCCGGCTGGTGTAGCGGTAGACGCTAAAGGTTGCCCGCTGGATTCCGACGGTGATGGCGTACCGGACTTCCAGGATCAGTGCCCGGATACTCCGGCTGGCGTCAAAGTGAATGCTCTGGGTTGCCCGGCTAACCTGGTTCTCCACGACATCCACTTCAAGTTCGACTCTTACGAACTGACTGCTGATTCCCAGCAGACCCTGAGCGTTGTTGCACAGCGCCTGGTAGCTAACCCGAATGTTCGCATTCGCGTTGAAGGTCACACCGATGCTACCGGTTCTGCCGCTTACAACATGAAACTGTCCAAAGAGCGTGCGAACTCCGTCATGCGCTTCCTGGTTAGCCAGGGCGTAGGTCAGGAACGCGTTACTGCGGAAGGTTACGGTATGACTCGCCCGGTTGCTTCCAACAAAACCAAAGCTGGTCGTGCTGAAAACCGTCGCGTAGAAATCGCTCCGGTTGACAACAAGTAATGCCTGACGGCTCACGGCTTCGGCCGTGAGTCTTCTTGTGTTGCGAGAAGAAGGGCGTCCCTCGGGATGCCCTTCTTGTTTCTATATCATCGGCAGTGGCGGCTGAATCATGACAACGGCCTAGGCATCGATAAGAAAAAAGGATGCATCAGAAGCGAGAATCGTCTCTGCTGTCATCATCATCATCATCATCATCATCATCTTCTTCTTCTTTATCTTCCTCCGCGTCATCCGCATCATCCGCATCATCCGCGTCATCCGCATCATCCGCATCATCCGCATCATCCGCATCATCCGCATCAGCCGCATCAGCCGCATCAGCCGCATCATCCGCATCAGCCGCATCATCCGCATCATCCGCATCATCCGCATCAGCCGCATCAGCCGCATCAGCCGCATCAGCCGCATCAGCCGCATCAGCCGCATCAGCCGCATCAGCCGCATCAGCCGCATCAGCCGCATCAGCCGCATCAAGCGTCTGCCCCATCTGTACCTTCATGTCTTTCGAACACGCGCTGAAATCGAACGTCTCGCTGAAACAGGCCACGACGGTGGAACCTAGGTAGAAGCGCCCCATTTCATCCCCTTTGTTCAGCGTGACCTCGCCTGCTTCAAACTGCTGGCGTGTAGCATGCTGTGGGTGGGCGGGCTGATAGCGCCCTTGCCAGACGGTTTCGATGCCGGCGACGATCATAGCGCCCACCAGCACCAGTGCCATTGGGCCATAGGGTGTATCGAAGTGGCATACCAAGCGTTCATTGCGCGCAAACAGTTCGCTGACATGTGCCGTAGTCGCCTGGTTGACCGAGAACAGGCGGCCGGGAATGTAGCAGGTGGCGCGCAGCGTGCCTTGGCACGGCATATGAACGCGATGGTAATCGCTAGGTGAAAGGTAGACGGTGGCAAAGCTGCCGTTGGCGTAGGGACGTGCTTCGTCTTCATCACCGCCCAGCAGGCTGGTTAGGGTGTAGTACTGTCCTTTTGCCTGAATCATCTCGCCCTGTTCGATGGCGCCAAACTGGGATAGTACGCCGTCGGCTGGTGATACCAGCCCCTGTTGAACAGGACGGGCCTCTTCCTTGAGTGCGCGCGTAAAGAACGCATTGAAGTTGGCGTAAGCGGTGGGGGACGACTCGGCAGCTTGCTGCATGTCCACATCGTACATGCGGATGAAGCGACGAATCAGCATGTCCTTCAGCCACGGCGTTTGGTTGTCTGCCAGCCAGCCAGTCAAGCGTGTGATCAGATGGTGAGGCAAGGGGTATTGGCAGAGTGAAAAGAGCATGTCTGCTTTCACGGGCGATTCCTAGTGTGAGGGCAGGGGGCGTCATCGCATGGATGAGCGCTGACGCTGATTCAATCGGGTGCGGCCCGCTCATGTTCGCCATGAGGTGTGCACGAAAAAGTGGCGGGCAGCGTTAAAGGATGTGGCTGGGGCGTGTTCAGCGCGTGATCGGCGTGTCTGTGCGGCTGCCCCATTCAAGCCATGCGCCGGGGTAGGCGCTGAGTCGAGGATAGCCTAGGTACTGACCCACCAGCCAGGCTAGGCTGCTGCGATGATGGCTCTGACAGTGCGCTACGATCTGGCGATCGGATGTTAGGCCGTGGCGTTCCAACAGCGCCTTCAGTTCGTCCTTGGGGCGCAGGCGGTAGGCGTTATCTACATCGAACAGCATGCGCCAGTCCAAGTTGATGGCATCGGGCATGTGGCCCAGACGGGGCGACTGGCCAAGCTCACCGCGATACTCTTCCGGCGAGCGAGCGTCCCAGATCGTGAAGGTTTCCGGTGTCGCCAGCAGTGTCTCGGCGTTGGTCGCAACGGCGTCGTTGCGCCCTTCGATCACATAGTGGGCGCGTGCGGGCAGTGACGGTGTCGTCTCAATGGGGCGGCGATCGGCCAGCCAAGCATGCAGGCCGCCGTCCAGCAGGGAATAGTGCTTGTGCCCGACCAATGCCAGCGTCCACAGCAGGCGAGATGCCCAGCCACCGCCTTCGTCATCATAAGCGACGACATGCGTATCCGCTGTGATGCCTAGGCTGGACAGCAGGGTGGCAATGACGGTGTCGTCCGGGGCTGCGGCGGGCGTCGGTGCTCGTCCGTTGAACAGCTGCGTGTAGTCGAGCACATAGGCACCCGGAATGTGGGCGTGAAGGTAGCGCTCGGGTTGAGTGGGTACGTCAATGATCACCACGCGTTCACTGTGGCGATGGGCGTCCAGCTGTTCGGTGCTGACGACAAGCGGAAACAAGGGGGCGGTCAGTGCATCGGACATGGTGCGAATCTCCCTATGGCCTCGTGAGCGGGCAGTATCGGCAGGATAACGGAGCAGCATGGCATGAAACTGGCATGCTCTATCGAGGGAATATAAAGACCTGACAACAGTTGTCGTCTCTTTGTTCTGTAACGGGTATACTGCACGGGCCGAGTAGTCTACCCCGGATCGAAAAGGGTGTCTGCCCGCAGGATCGCTCGGTGTATGGCCTGCCTGCTCATTACAGCACGCGGGCCATATATCGTTCCAACGACCAGACAGCAATTGGAGTATGCGCGTGCTTGAGCGATATTTTGGTATCAAGGCTCAGGGAAGTACCCTACGGCGCGAGATCATCGCAGGGGCCAGTACCTTTCTGGCGGCAATGTATATCATTGCTGTTAACCCGAACATCCTACACCAGGCAAACATACCGTTCGATCAGGCGCTGACCGCAACGGTACTGATCAGTGCCTTCGGCTGTCTGGCGATGGGGCTTTACGCCAAGAACCCTATCTTGGTGGCGCCCGGTATGGGGCTCAACGCGCTCTTCACCTACACGATGGTCATCGGGCATGGTATGCCGCTGCCGATCGCGCTGGGCTGTGTGTTCTGGGCGGGCGTGCTGTTCCTGCTGCTGGCGCTGTTCAACGCGCGCAAGTACGTGATCGAAGCCATTCCCGCCTCATTGCGCTATGGGGTCGGCAGCGGTATCGGACTATTTGTCACCCTGATCGGCCTCAAGAATGCAGGGCTGGTCGTCTCCAACCCAGCCACTATCGTAGGCATGGGTGAAATCTCTCCTTCTCTGGTCGTCTTCCTTATCGGGCTTGCCATCACCATCGGTTGCGTCGTTCGCAAGGTGCCGGGCGCGTTGGTGCTGGGGATCGCCCTGACCACGATTCTGGCCATTCCGGTCGGTCGCTGGTTCGATGACACCCACTTCACGGCGATCACCGAAAGCTCCAAGACACTCGTCAACTACACCGAGATTATCTCGATGCCGTCGTTCGAGCGCTTCAAGGCAGCGCACTGGTCGGATATCGTCGATATCTTCGGGGCGCTTCAGTACAGCTATGTGCCGTTTATCTTCGTGGTGCTGTTCACGACCTTCTTTGATGCGCTCTCGACGTTCATGAGCGTCTGTCAGGCGGGCAATCTGCTTGATGAAAACGGCGAACCGCGCAACCTCAAGCGTTCCATGATGGTCGATGCTTTTTCAGCGCTGATCTCTGCCCCGCTGGGTACCAGTTCCGCTAACGCGTTCGTTGAATCTGCCGCGGGTGTCAGCCAGGGGGGCAAAACCGGGATTGTCGCGATTGTCTGCGCGCTGCTGTTCCTGCCGTTCCTGTTCCTATCGCCGCTGTTGCAGCTGGTGCCTTCGCTGGCTACGGCACCGGCACTGGTCATGGTCGGTGTCTTTATGGCGTCGTCGATCGGTGAGGTGGACTGGCGTAATCTGGAAGTTGGGATTCCGGCCTTCTTGGCCATGATCATGATTCCGCTGACCTACTCAATCACACACGGTATCGTGTTCGGCATGCTGTCGTATGTGGTGGTCAAGGTGGCGTGTGGTAAATGGAAGGAAATCCATCCAGCAATGTGGATACTGTTCCTGCTGTCGCTGGGGCTGTTCGCCGTGCCGACGCACTGACGCATCGTGAGCATGATCGTGCCCGCATGACGAAAAAAGGCCTCCTGCAACAGGGAGGCCTTTTCTGTTCAAGGGATCATGGAACATGAAATGACCTTCGTGTCAGAGTGCCGAGTGGCCTCTATCGGTGAGGTTCGAGGTGCCGGTTATTTCAGCAGTGCGCGTTTGCCGCGCAGGAAGGGAATGAACTGCTGATGAGTCAGCGTGCGCACTTTGAGTGCTTTCTTGAGCGATTTCCCGAGTGTAACGACCGTATCACGGTTCCGCTGGGTCTGACGCTTGCCAATACGGCGCAGCAGGTAGTTAAGCTCGTGATTTTCGCTGAAGTTGACGCGTTGGTACTCGAATGACATGGTATTTTCCTTTTGTTATTGGATGCGGAATTACTATAACAATCGTTTCGCTTTGAAATAAATAATGCACATTTGTGGTCGGAATGAGCACAATACGAGGCGATAGCTGCACATAGGATGCGCAGTAAAAATGTCGTCTTTGTGCGTCGCCCACTTCTGTGAAGCAGTGTCGATATCAAGTGGGCACTGCGTTGTCGTTCCGCTCTATGCCGCGTGCTGTAACGCTTCGATAGAAAGCGATGGCGCGTATAACTGCTTTCTCTTGATCATCACAAGGTGGGCTAACCCCTATGACATCACCTTCCGTTTCTTCCTCATCCGTGGTGCCACCCGAAGATATCCGTCTAGGGGGTGGTAAGACGCTGGCCTACGGTATTCAACACATCCTGACCATGTACTGCGGGATTATTGCGCCACCATTGATCATTGGGCCTGCCGCTCATCTGTCTCAGGTGGAAACGGCTGCACTGGTAACGGCAGCGCTGTTTGTCAGTGGGTTGGCGACGCTGCTGCAGAGTCTGGGTATCTGGCGCATCGGTGTGCGCTTACCGCTGGTGCAAGGGGTATCGTTCACTGGCGTGGCAACCATGCTCAGTTTGTTGAGTGGTGGGTGCAGCCTGCCGGTGATCTTCGGCGCCATCATCGTGTCGTCAGTGTTGGGGTTCTTACTCGCGCCATGTTTTGCCCAGATTGTCAGGCTGTTTCCGCCCGTCGTATCTGGCAGCGTGGTCACTGTGATTGGGTTGTCGCTGGTGCCTGTCGCGATCAGTTGGCTGATGGGCGGGTATGGCCCTGACGCGGGCAGCATGAGCAATATCGGGCTGGGCATGCTGACGCTGGCGATTGTGCTGTTGATCCAGCGCCTTGCACCGCCCGCGGTACGGCCACTGGCGATCTTATTGGGCATGGTGTGTGGCTATCTGATTGCATGGGCCTGCGGCAAGATCACTTTCGTTTCGGATGGCAGTGCTTGGGTGGCGTTGCCGGCACTGTTCGCTTTTGGGCTGCCGCAGTTCGACATCAGTGCGATCCTGTCGATGACATTGATTATGGTGGTATTGCTGGCTGAAACCACGGCGGGGTTGCTGGCTGCCGGGGAGGTTGTTGGAACACGAATGGATGCGCCGCGCATCGCTAATGGGCTGCGTGCCGACATGCTGTCGAGTGCACTATCACCGATCTTTGGTTCGTTCTCGCAGAGCGTCTTCATTCAGAATATCGGACTGATCGCGATCACCGGCGTCAAGAGTCGCTTTGTGGTGGCGGCTGGTGGGGCGCTGCTGGTCGTGCTGGGGCTGTTGCCTTTTTTGGGGCAGGTGGCGGCCTCCATTCCGTTGCCGGTACTGGGTGGCGGCGGCGTACTGCTGTTCGGTACGGTTGCCGCTAGCGGTATCCGTACGCTGGGGCGCGTCGACTATGAACGCAACAGTATGAATCTGGTGATCGTGGCCGCATCGCTGGTAATGGGCTTGGTACCGGTCATGATGCCGAACTTCTATGCCCATTTCCCTGAATGGGTGCGTGTGTTGATGAGCTCTAGTATTGGTACGAGCTGCTTGGTAGCGGTGCTGTTGAACCTGTTGTTCAACAGTGTGTCGCGCCAGCGCAGCGATGACTGATAGTAGAGCATGGTTAGTAGGGTGGCTGGTGGCCTAGCGGATGTGGCACCGGCTTTTCCTGAAAGGTATTTTCCTGAAAGAGCGATAGCCGCATGGGCGGGTCTGTGTTGTCGGTGATGCACGGTGTCTCAGCGGGGCTATGCTTGTCAGGAAATGCAGTATTTCTTTCAGGATATGCAGCGAATGTGCGATCATTGGCGGTTTATCGCTGCCTTTAGTGGGCCGTTCAGAGAAGACTCAGAGCCGTCGTCATGTTTCCCTTTTCCCGTTTTTCTCGCTATTTCATTGAAGTGGCCCGCCACGGCAGTCTGCGCAAGGCCGCTGACTCGCTGGGCATCTCGGCATCTGCCATCAATCGGCAGATTCTGAGCGTTGAGGAGTCGCTTGAGGTGCCGCTGTTTGACCGCCTTCCTTCCGGGTTGCGACTGACGGCAGCGGGTGAGCTGTTGTTCGACGATATCATGCGCTGGCAGAAGGAGTTCATGCGCTCCTGTGAGCGTATCGACGACCTGAAAGGCGTCAGTCGTGGTCGTGTGGATATTGCGATGATCGACGCCGCGAGTGAAGGCCCGCTAGCGCATGCGCTGGCCGCGCTCGGGCAGGAACTGCCGGAGATGGTGTTCGAGCTGCACGTCGAGGACAACCATCGTATCGTCGAGAAGATCGAGTCGGGAGAGGTCGATTTCGGTATTCTGCTCGATCCCAAGGAAAGCTCGTCGCTGGCCGTGCATACGCTGATCGAAGTACCGCTGGGAATTGCGATGGCCGTCGATCATCCGATGGCGGGGCGCAAGAGCATTTCGCTGAGTGCGGTGCTGGATGAGCGCCAGATGCTGCCTGCTGCGCCGCTGATCGTCAGCGATGCGGCGGCAACACTGTATAGCCGTCACGGCATTGATCCGCACCAGCTGTCGAGCTGCGACAATATCCGTTTGATGCGTACGCTGATTCGTGAAGGGGCCGCGGTAGGGGTGCTGAGTCTTCTGGATGTGATGCCGGATCTGGCCAGCAAGCAGATTGCCTTCGTGCCCTTTAAAGGCAGCCAGCGGCGTAGCTTATCGCTGGCGCTGTGCATTCCGCCGCGGCGTCAGCTGTCGCGGGCGGCACTGGAAGCCATTGAGCGCGTGGCGCAGACAATGACTTCCATGGTGGCCGGAGGGCGTTGAATCAGGAAGCTGTTAGTGAGTGGATGATGCGCTGATAGCTTTCGAAACGGGCTAGGTCGATCTTGCCTTCCGCGACCGCTTCGCGCAGAGCACAGCCGGGTTCTTCGCGGTGCATGCAGTCGCGGAAGCGGCAGTGTCCCAAAAACGGGCGAAATTCGACGAAGCCGTCGGTCACCTGCTGCTCGGTCAGATGGCCAAGCCCGAATTCACGGATCCCCGGGGAGTCGATCAGATCACCACCGGCGGGGAAGTGGTACAGTCGCGCGGTGGTCGTCGTGTGCGTTCCCTTGCGACTGTCTTCGGACAGTGCGCCGACGCGAATGTCTTCACTGGGCAGCAGGGTATTGATCAGTGATGATTTGCCCACGCCTGATTGGCCGACGAATACGGTAGTGAGGTCTTTCAGCGCCTCGCGCAGTACGTCTAGGCCATGTTGCTGGCGAACGGAGGCGGGCAGGACGTCGTAGCCCAGTCGCTGATAGCGTGCCTTGAGCGTATCGAGTTCTGGGTCGGCAGGCAGGTCGGTCTTGTTGATGACCAGCGCCGGGGTGATGCCCGTGGCTTCGGCGGCGACCAGATAGCGGTCGATCAGGTTGGCGAACGGCACCGGCTCGACGGCTACCACGATCAGGATGCGGTCGATGTTGGCGGCTACCGGCTTGAGGATACCGCGGGCATCGGGGCGTTCCAGCGTTGAATGGCGATCGAAGCGGCCAACCACGACGCCCAGTCCGTCTTTCAATTCACGCCAGCTGACGATGTCGCCGGTGACCAGCGATTCCAGGTTGGCGCGCTGGTGACAGCGGAATCGCTTGCCTGCAACCGCTTCTTCTTCCATCCCCTCCACTTCGAGCGTACGGCCAAAATGCGCGATCACGCGGCCGCGGTGCTCAGGCCCCATCGCCTCTTCATCGAGTGCGGCCTCTTTCTTGTCGGCGCGGCGATTGCGTTCTGCCTGGATCTTGTCGATGCGCCAGCGCTGTTGACGTGTCAGTTTGCGGCCCGCCATGAATGAACAACCTCACTACTCGAATGAAAAGAAACGATGACGCTACGGTATTAGCGTAGCCGAGAACGCGCCGTATCGACGCGCAATGGCATTGACCGCCGTGCGTTCAAGCCCTGCATCATGCCATGAACGCTGCCAGACTGCGATTCCTATAAGGGTCGACTGCTGCGAGGAGGTTTCTGCTTTGGTGGGTAATGGGGTTCGATACCGTGGGCGCGTCACGCTATCATGGTCGTTTCTGGGTGACCGTTTGCCTTCATCACTTTCTTTTTTTCTTTCTCTAGGACATCACGTATGAGCCAGCAGGCTGCAATGGCAGATCGCTTGATCTGGATCGATCTGGAAATGACCGGGCTTGATCCAGAGCATGAACGCATTATCGAAGTCGCTACGATCGTCGCGGACAGCGACCTGAATGTCATCGAGCAAGGGCCGGTCATCGCCGTGCACCAGCCGGACGAGCTGCTGGAGAACATGGATGAGTGGAACACGCGCACGCATACCGGTTCGGGTTTGGTGAAGCGCGTGCGCGAAAGCGCCGTCAATACTGCGCAGGCTGAACAGATGACGCTGGAATTTCTGCGCCAGTACGTTGAAGCGGGCGTATCGCCGATGTGTGGCAACAGCGTGCATCAGGATCGCCGCTTTCTGAACAGCGAAATGCCCGAGCTGGCCTCTTTCTTCCACTACCGCAATCTGGACGTCTCGACGCTCAAAGAGCTGGCGCGTCGTTGGAAACCGTCGATTTTGGGCGGCTTTAAGAAAAAGGCCACCCATCAGGCGCTGGATGATATTCAGGAGTCCATCGCTGAGTTGGCTTACTACCGTGAACACTTCCTCGCGCTGTAATCGTGCGTGAGGCCGTATGCCGCCACTCGGTGTGATAGCGCGCGGCTAGTCGGCGGGCGATACGGTGATCAGGGCGCTCTGGCGGTGTTGCTGCTGATCGAGCGCCCAGCGTACGTGTTCCTGTACGAGCGCTGAAGGATAATCAAGGCGCGCTTCCAGTGCGGCCACGACCTCGGCAGAATACGGGGCATTGCCCAGCCCGACGGCCATATTACGCAGCCATTTTTCATAGCCAATGCGGCGAATGGGGCTGCCCGCCGTGCGGTCGAGGAAGTCGTCTTCACTCCAGTTGAACAGGGTCAGTAGATCGGTACGGTCAAGGTCGTGACGAGGGGCGAAGTCGTCTTCCTGACTGGCCTTGGCAAAGCGGGTAAACGGGCAGACCAGCTGGCAGTCGTCGCAGCCGTACACGCGATTGCCCATCATCGAACGAAGTTCTTCCGGGATCGGGCCATTCAGCTCGATAGTGAGGTACGAGATGCAGCGTCGTGCGTCGACGACCTGATCGTCGACAATGGCTTGGGTCGGGCACATGTCACGGCAACGCTGGCATTTCCCGCAGTGGATCTTGTCATACGGCTCGTCAATGGGCAGCGGCAGGTCGGTGAACAGCTCGCCTAGAAAGAACAGTGAGCCGGCCTTGGGGTTGAGGATCAGCGAGTTTTTGCCGGTCCAGCCCAGCCCTGCTTTCTGAGCAAGACCCCGTTCGAGCACGGGAGCAGAGTCGACGAAGGCGCGATGGCCGAACGGGCCGACCGCCTTTTCAATCTGCTTAGCCAGTGTCGACAGGCGCTTGCGGATCACCTTGTGATAGTCACGCCCGAGCGCGTAGCGCGAAATGTAGGCTTTGCTGGGCTGGCTCAGCACCTTGGTGGTTTCGACCTCGGGGGGCAGGTAGTTCATACGCACGACGATGATACGCTGCGTGCCTTCAACCAGCAGTTCGGGACGCGTTCGTAGCTCGCCGTGGCGCGCCATGTAGTCCATTTCGCCGTGATAGCCAGCGGCCAGCCAGCGTCGATGGCGCTCGGCATGCTCGCCCAGATCGACATCCGTGATACCCACTTGCTGGAAGCCCAGTTCGCGGCCCCAAAGCTTGATCTGTTCGGCCAGTGCGGCCATGTCGGGCGTGTCAGGAGAAGGCGGTGTACTCATGGGCGTCAGCGACCATAGCCAGAAAAACGCCCATGGTACCTGAAAGTGTGGCGTGGCTTCAGCATGACAGGAACACTGAACGAAGATGAGGATTGCCTGTCGATGACAACGGGTAACAGGGGTTGCGCGATGACCGCATCCCAGCAGGCGTTGAGGTATGATGCTCATCATGAATATTAGGCCTTTTCTTCAGGAGCTGCGTCATGAGTACTCCCGCAAACAGTCAGCGGCCCACGGTGCCGACGGCTTCCCTATCGCTTGAAGAACAGCCGTTGTCACGGCGGCTGTATACCGCTGAGCAAGGGCGCGCGCTGGATGCGATCGCCTGCCGCATGGAGGGGGCGTTTGGGCTGATGCACCGCGCGGGCAGTCGCGCCTTTGACGTGGTAAGGCAGCGCTGGGCGCATGCGCGTCGACTGGTGATTGTCTGTGGCGGCGGTAACAACGCTGGTGACGGTTATGTTGTGGCGGCGTTTGCCCGCCGCGCAGGACTGTCGGCGCAGGTTTGGGCGCTGGTGCCGCCCGCTGAACTGAAGGGCGAAGCGGCTGAGGCTGTCGCTCTGGCGCGAGCCGAAGGCGTGACGTTCGAGGCTACGGCCGCATCGTTGGCCGAGGCCGATCTGATCGTCGATGCGTTGTTGGGCACGGGCGTGCGTGGACAGGTCGACGGTGTTTATGGCGCCGCGATCGACGCCATCAATGCCGCCGGCATGCCTGTGCTGGCGCTGGACCTACCGTCGGGTCTGCAGTGTGATACGGGTGCCGGTCAGCCCATCGTGCAGGCTGATGTGACGGTAACGTTCATTACCCGCAAGCCCGGACTGTTTACCGGAATGGGGCCCGATCATGCGGGCGATGTCGTCTTTGCTGCCTTGGGCGTGGACGATCAGTGGCGCGCGCAGGCGGAATGGAGCGGGTGGGTGCTGCATGACAGTGATCGCGCACGTCATCTGCCTGCTCGCCGTCCCAGTACCCATAAAGGGCACTGTGGTCAGCTGTTGGTGGTCGGTGGGCAGCAGGGCTTTGGCGGCTCGACCATCTTGAGCGCCGAGGCCGCCGCGCGCATCGGTGCCGGTAAAGTCAGTCTGGCAACGGATGCTGCGCATATTGCTCCCGCGCTAGTGCGCTGCCCTGAGGTGATGGTACGTGGCGTGCGCAATGCACATGATATCAGTGGGCTTTTGGCACAGGCAGACGTAGTAGCGATCGGGCCAGGGTTGGGGCAGCAGGCGTGGGGCGAAGGGCTGTTCGACGCTGTGCTGGGTCGCAAGGGGCCCTGCCTGATTGACGCCGATGGGCTTCATCTGTTGAAGCGCATGGCGGCCGGCGAGCGCCGTGACGATTGGATTCTGACCCCTCATCCCGGGGAGGCCGCTATGCTGCTGGACTGCTCGGCCGCCGATATTCAGGCTGATCGCTTGGGTGCCGCACGTGCGCTGTGGCAGGCATGGGGCGGAATTGTGGTGCTGAAAGGCAACGGCACGCTGGTTATTGGGGGGGATACTCCACAGCAGCTGGCACTGTGCCCTTATGGCAACCCGGGCATGGCCTCCGGCGGTATGGGTGATGTGCTGGGCGGCATGATTGCGGGGCTTTGGGCACAGGGGCTGTCTTCGTTCGATGCGGCCAGTATGGGTGTGCTAGTCCATGCGCAGGCCGCTGACGATGCGGCGCGAGAGGGCGGGCAGCGGGGGCTGCTGGCAAGCGACCTGGCAGACCATGCGCGTCGCCGGGTGAATCCTGATTCTGCAGGTTGAGTAGATAGCGATGACGACACAGCAACAACGACAGCGTTTCAGGCTGCCCGATGAAGACAGCCAGATTCGATTGGGACGCTATCTGGGCGAAGCGCTGCGCTGGCAGGGCCATATCTGGCTGGAAGGCGATTTGGGCGCGGGCAAGACGACCCTGACACGCGGCATCCTGCGTGGTGCCGGGCATGAAGGCGCGGTCAAGAGCCCGACCTATACCCTGCTCGAACCTTACGACGTTAACGGGCAGCGTATTCATCATTTCGATCTCTATCGTCTGGGGGATCCCGAAGAGCTGGCCTTTATGGGCGCGCGTGAGCTGTTTGAAGAGGGCAGTCTCAACATCATTGAGTGGCCGTCGATGGGCGTGGGCGAACTACCGACACCGGATGTGATCGTCACGCTGACGCTTGACCTGCCGGGGCGCCTCGCCGATGTGGCCGCTCATTCGGTATCAGGTGAACAGGCGCTGGCACGGTTGCGGGCTGCCGTCACCGATATCGAGGTATTGCCGTGAGGCGGCTCTGGCACTGGGCATGGCTGTGCCTGTTGGTGCTGGTGGCACCCTCGGTGCTGGCCGCTGAGCTGCAGGGCATGCGGACATGGACGCAGGACGGCACTACGCGTGTGGTCTTCGATCTATCGCAGGATGTGCCTTACCGGGTCTTTACGCTTGAAAAGCCCGATCGGTTGGTAGTGGACTTCGACAATACGCAGGTCAAAGCCAATCTGAGCGGTGCCGCCCAGCGCGAGGCTCTGTTCCGCAATGTGCGCTGGGCCGCGCGTGACGGGCACCATCTGCGGTTGGTCGTCGACTTAGCGCAACCGGTGATGTACAGCCAGTTCCCAATGGGACCCGCCGTGGGGCGCAAGGGCAGCCGCATCGTCGTCGATTTGCAGCGTGCCGGTTCTGCCGCGCGTCAGCTGGCCGATGGTCATCCCGCGCCGGCCAAGCGTGATCCTATCAACGATATCGTGCAGCAGCAGGCGGCCAACGCGCGCCGTCAGGCAGAAACGCCGGTGGCCCCCGATGTGGCGGCTCAGCAGGTGGCCAATGCGCGAATCGGCAGAGGACGCAATATCATTGTCGTGATTGATCCCGGTCACGGTGGCAAGGACCCCGGTGCCGGTGGTAGCGGGGGGGTACATGAAAAGGATGTGGTGCTGGCGATTGCTCGACGCCTGAAGGCCACGCTGGATGCCACGCCGGGCTTTCAAGCTGTGCTGACGCGCAACAGCGATGTCTTCCTGCCATTGCGTGATCGCAGCGCCTTTGCGCGGCGTCACCATGCTGATCTGTTCGTGTCGATTCATGCGGATGCCGCGCGTTCCACGACGCCGCGCGGTTCATCGGTTTTCGCGCTGTCGCAACACGGTGCGACTTCCGAAACGGCACGCTGGCTGGCACAGTCCGAAAACAGCGCTGACCTGATCGGTGGCGTGGGCGGTGACCTTAGCCTTGAAGACAAGGACGAAATGCTGCGTGGGGTGCTGCTCGACCTCAGCATGACGGCGACCGTCAATGCCTCGCTGAGCGTCGGCAACGATGTGATCAAGCAGATCGGTAGCTTTAACCGGCTGCATAAGGGCAGTGTGGAGCAGGCCGGCTTTGTGGTACTGAAGTCACCTGACATTCCTTCACTGCTGGTCGAGACCGGTTTCATTACCACCCCGGCGGAAGCGCGTCTGCTGCAGACTCCTGCGCACCAGCAGAAGTTGGCGACAGCGATTTCGACGGGCATCCAGCATTACTTCAGGCGTCATCCGCCGCCCGGAACAGCACTGGCCCCCAGCGCTGCTCGGCCGGTTGCCGCTGCCCCCGTGGCCGCGCGTGCGCCCAGTACCCCTGGCGGTAGCACGAGCGTCAGTGGTGTTGGCGGACGACATCGGGTTAGTGCGGGTGAAACGCTAAGCAGCATTGCTGCTGCCTATGGTACGGATATCGCGACGTTGAAGCGGCTCAATGCGCTTAAACGGGATCAGGTCAACGTTGGACAGGTGCTGAAACTGCCATGAGTGACGCTCAAAGCTCTCGAATTCATATTCTTTCGCCGCGACTGGCGAACCAGATCGCGGCGGGTGAGGTGGTCGAACGCCCGGCTTCAGTGCTCAAGGAAGTGGTCGAAAATTCAATCGACGCCGGTGCCACCTCAATCGACATCGAACTGGAAGCTGGCGGTACGCGGTTGATCCGCGTGCGTGACAACGGTTCGGGTATCCAGCCTGACGATATGCCGCTGGCGCTGTCCCGTCATGCCACCAGCAAGATCAACACCCTTGATGATCTGGAAGGAGTGGAAAGTCTGGGGTTTCGCGGCGAGGCGCTGGCGGCGATCAGCTCCGTGTCGCGCCTTGAGCTGTTCTCAAACGTGACCGATGTGCCGACTCAGGGGTGGCGCGTCTGTGCCGAAGGGCGCGAGATGGTCTCGCGCGTGACGCCTGCGCCTCATCCCCGTGGCACGTCGCTGCTGATCCGGGATCTGTTCTTCAATACGCCGGCCCGCCGCAAGTTCCTGCGGACAGAAAAGACCGAATTTGGTCATGTTGAGGAAACGTTCCGCCGTCTAGCGCTGTCGCGCTTCGATATTGGTTGGCGATTGCAGCACAACCAGAAGGTACTGCACCATCTACGGCCTGCCGATCACCCGACCGCCTGCGAAGCGCGTGTCGCGGCTCTGCTGGGCAAGGACATGATGCAGAACGCCTTGCAGGTTGATGCCGAAGCTACCGGGCTGCGTTTGTGGGGCTGGGTCGGTGCGCCCACGCACACCCGCGCGCAGGCGGACCAGCAGTACTTCTTCGTCAACGGTCGTGTTATTCGCGATCGGCTGGTGGCGCATGCCATTCGTCAGGCCTACCGCGATGTGCTGTACAACGGGCGCCATCCGATCTTCGTGCTGTATCTGGAACTTGACCCTCACGTTGTCGATGTCAACGTGCATCCGACGAAGCATGAAGTGCGCTTCCGCGATTCGCGTCTGGTACACGACTTTCTGTTTTCTAGTCTTCACCGTGCACTGGCCGATACGCGTGCTGGAGCGAAACGTTCCGAAGAGGAGCCCACCACCGAACGGGTTGATCCAGCGACAGGTGAAATCCTGACGGCTCCCAGCGGCACTGCACGTGAAACCGAGCGCGCGCCTCAGCAACAGGCCTTTGGGTTGTCGCCGCGCGACACCTCGCCTTTACTGAGCAGTGGGGCTGGCGTGAGTGGCAGTGCCGCGCGCCCAAGCAATGAGCCTCGTCCGGCGGCAGAGCGTATCAAAGAGTTCATGGACGGCTACCGTGCACTGCACCCGCGCGAGCAGGAAGCCCAGCTACTGTCACCGCAGCGCGCAAGTACGGCGGACAGTGGCTCAGCACCCACCGTAGCAGTGCCAGTAACATCACAGAAGGCTTCAGTGCCGCTGGACATGACGGACGCCGGTGATCGCATGATCCCGCAGTCGCAGTCGCAGTCGCAGTCGCAGTCGCAGTCGCAGTCGCAGTCGCAGTCGCAGTCGCAGTCGCAGTCGCAGTCGCAAGGCGTTGCTACAGTTCCACGTCTTCCAGAGGACGATGCCACCACTGCGCCGCCACTGGGCTATGCCGTGGCACAGCTGCACGGTGTCTATATCCTGTCGCAGACCGCGGACGGCATGGTCATCGTGGACATGCACGCCGCCCACGAGCGCATCACCTACGAACGCCTCAAGCAACAATACGATGCCGGTCAGGTCAGTGCGCAGCCTCTGCTGGTTCCCGTGTCGATAGCGGTCAGTGAGGCGCAGGCTGAACTGGCCATGCAGGAGCAAGACGCCTTTGCACGTCTCGGTGTCGAACTGGATGCGGCCGGTCCTGAAACGCTGCTGGTGCGCCAGATACCGACCCTGCTGATTGGGCGCAGCGGCCAGGAAGATGTCGAGCCACTGATTCGCGACATGCTGGATGAGCTGGAAAAGTTCGGCCGTTCCGATCGCATTCAGGCGCGTCTTAACGAGATCCTGTCCACGATGGCGTGTCACGGCAGCGTGCGTGCTAATCGTCACCTGACCCTCAACGAGATGAACGCCCTGCTGCGCGACATGGAAATCACCGAGCGCAGCGGGCAATGCAACCATGGGCGTCCGACATGGACAACGCTGTCGATGAAGGACTTGGACAAGCTGTTCCTGCGGGGACAGTAGTCGCCCATTCATTTCCATGGCGAGGCTTGACCACGTATCGGGCCGCGCCATGATCAGAGGTGACGGAGTGCATCCGTTGCTGGCAAGAGAGATTCTATGAGCGTGACTCACGACGACCGCCCTCGGGTGGTCTTCATTCTGGGGCCGACGGCCTCGGGCAAGACGGCTGCGGCCTCCATTCTGCATGCCGAAGGCGAAGGCGACGTCATCAGTGTCGATTCCGCGATGGTCTATCGTGATATGAACATCGGGACGGCCAAGCCCACCGCTGAGGAACTTCGGCAGGTTCCTCACCGTCTTATTGACATCCGTGATCCTTCGGAAGGCTATTCGACGGGTGAATTTCGTCGCGATGCCATTCGCGAGATAGACGATATTCTCGCTGCCGGGCGCACGCCGCTGCTGGTCGGTGGCACGATGCTGTACTTCAAGACGCTGCTGGAGGGCAATACCAACCTGCCTGCGGCGTCGCCCGAGGTCCGGCAGGTGCTGGCAGAACGTTTGGAGCGTGAAGGGCTGCTCGCTCTGCATGCTGAGCTGAAACGAGTTGATCCTGAGTCTGGTGCGCGGATTCATCCCAACGACCCTCAGCGCACGCTGCGCGCATTAGAGGTCTATCATCAGACAGGACGCACGCTGACCGACTTCTGGCAGGAACAGCAGCGCCAGCCTCTGCCGTGGCGCGTGCAGACGCTGGCGTTAGCCCCTGCGGAACGCTCGGTACTGCATCAGCGCATCGAAGCGCGTTTCGATGAGATGCTAAATCAAGGTTTTATCGAGGAAGTCAAAGCCTTGAGGGCGCGCGGCGACCTGACGGCAGACATGCCATCCATGCGCAGCGTGGGCTATCGTCAGGCATGGGCCTACCTAGAAGGGCAGGATGATTTCGCTGCATTTCGGGACAAATCCATTGCGGCAACCCGTCAATTGGCGAAGCGCCAGATAACGTGGTTACGCAGTTGGAAAACCCCGCTTACCTGGTGTGACATGACGGCATCAGACGCTGTTTCTCATCTGTTGAAAACGGTGCGAGATGTCCATAGATAGCGTACACTTGTGAAATGCTTGGCAAGAATATGAAGCGTTCTGGTCGAGTGTCGTACAAGTGGGGCAGCTGTCACGCTAATATCGCGTTGTCAGGAACAGGTTTCAGGTAGTATGAACGTTAGCAAACTGTAACATTTTGCATGTATCATGTATCTGAGCTTACAAGACCCCACCTAGCGTGGCTTTTATTTCGGAGAACATCCATGTCCAAAGGACAGTCATTACAAGATCCGTACCTGAACATTCTCCGCAAGGAGCGCATTCCCGTTTCCATCTTTCTGGTAAACGGCATCAAGCTGCAAGGGCAGATCGAATCGTTCGATCAGTTCGTTATCCTGCTGCGTAACACGGTCAGCCAGATGGTCTACAAACATGCCATCTCGACGGTCGTACCTTCTCGCAATGTGCGTTTGCCCGCTCAGGATCCGAACTTCCAGGCCAGCCAGCATCAACATCAACACCAGGATAATTGATCGCGAGGCGCTGATTGTTTTTCGAACGTCCCGAATCGGGAGAAACGGCGGTTCTGGTTCATATTGATTTCCAGAACGGTCGAGATGCGGAAGATCCGGCTGAACTGCTGGAACTTGTTCGCTCTGCAGGTGCCGAGCCGGCTGTCCTTATCGAAGGCACGCGTCGGCTCGCCCATCCCAAGACATTTATCGGTGAAGGCAAGGTTGAAGAGATAAAGGCCGCTGTGCTTGAGCACGAAGCCGAAATCGTCATCTTCAACCACGCACTGTCACCTTCCCAAGAGCGTAACCTCGAAAGGGCGCTCTCTTGCCGCGTTCTCGACCGTACCGGTCTGATCCTCGACATCTTCGCTCAGCGTGCGCGTACCCACGAGGGTAAGCTGCAGGTCGAGCTTGCTCAGCTTGAGTACATGTCGACGCGTCTGGTACGCGGTTGGACGCACCTTGAGCGCCAGAAAGGCGGGATCGGTCTGCGCGGGCCAGGGGAAACTCAGCTCGAAACTGACCGACGTCTCTTGAGAGCGCGCATCAAGTCGATTCACAAGCGTCTCGAGCGCGTGCGTAAGCAGCGTGAGCAGAACCGACGGGCGCGTTCGCGTGCCGAGATACCCTCGGTATCGCTGGTGGGCTACACCAACGCCGGTAAGTCGACGCTATTCAACGCGCTGACGGCGTCCGACGTGTATGCGGCCGACCAGTTGTTTGCCACGCTTGATCCTACGCTGCGACGTCTCGACATCGCGGACGTCGGCCCGATTGTGCTGGCCGATACGGTAGGGTTCATTCGTCATCTGCCGCACAAGCTGGTCGAAGCGTTCCATGCCACGCTCGAAGAAGCCGCGCAGTCTGATCTGCTGCTCCATGTTGTGGATGCCGCAGACCCCGAACGCGACGCTAACATCGAGCAGGTTGAGAACGTGCTGGCCGAGATCGGTGCAGACAACGTGCCGCGCTTGATGGTCATGAACAAGATCGACCGACTGGGCAGCGAACCTCGCATCGACCGCAATGGGCTGCAGGAACCGTCTGCCGTCTGGCTGTCGGCGCGCGAGCAGACGGGGTTCGATGAACTGCGTCAGGCGCTGTCTGAACGTTTGGCCATCGACGTCGTGGACATGAGTGTGACGCTGCGCCCTGATCAGGGCGCGCTGCGTGCGCAGCTCTATGCTCAGGATGCGGTGCAGAGCGAAGAGTTCGATGAGCAAGGGCAGATCATGCTGAGTATCCGTCTGCCGCGGCGCGATTTTCTGCAGCTGTTGTCGAAGGCTGGGGAAGACCCGCATCGCTATCTGCCGGAAATGGCTGATCAGGATCCTTGGTAAGTCGGAGGCGGCCTGCGTTGCGGGCCGCCTCTTCAGTCTGATCAAAGGCAGTTCTCTTGCTGCCGGCGCGGCACTATGCTGTGCTCCATCTATCGAAAGGTTCACCGATATGGGTATCGGTGAACCTTTCCCGTAACGATGCAAGGGCCTGTGTTCTGGATGTCTTCCGCCGTGAGCGGGGCATCGTGCTGCAAAGGCCAGTGGAGAGAAGAAATATGGCGTGGAAGGCACCTGGTGAAGGTGGCAAGGATAAGGGTGACGATCCCCGGCCGCAGGATGGCGGCGGCAACGCTGGTGCACCGCAGGGACGTCCTGAACACGATCCGTGGCGCGGAGGGCGGCAGCGTCCTTCTCAGCAGCCTCCCGATCTTGACGAAGTTGCCAAGCGGGTATGGCGCACGCTGACGGGTAAGCGTCGTTCCGGCGGCCCGCGAGACCCGAATGTACCGCCTTCCCGCAAGTGCAGCGCTTTCGTGTTGCCGGGTGCCATTCTTGGTGTCGCGGCTCTGGTATGGCTGGGCGCTGGCGTTTATACGGTCAGCGATGGTCAGGTTGGCGTTGTGATGCGGCAGGGACACTATCAGAACACCGTGGCATCCGGCATTCACTGGAACCCTTCGCTGATTGATCGCGTCACACGCGTCAACGTCGGTCAGGACCACTGGCTGGTCACCCGTCGCCAGCAGCTGACCCAGGATGGCAATCTTGTCACGCTACATGTCCGTGCGAGCTATCGCATCGTGTCGGCAGTCGATTACGTTCGCAATGTTGAACATCCCGAACAGATGCTGCAGAGCGCGCTTGATACCGCGGTCAGCCATGTGGTGTCGTCACATCCGTTGGATGAACTGCTGAGCGGTGAGCGTACTGTGACGAGCAGTGCAATCAGCAGCGCTTTGCAGACAGCGTTCCCGGGCCAGCTGACCGGTACCGAACTGCGCGATGTGCGCATCGAAGAAGTGGCGGTACCCAAGTCTGTTGAAGCGGCCATGAAGGCTGCCGAGCAGGCGCGTCAGCAGGCCAAAACCACAATTCAGGATGCGGAAGCGCAGCGCGATCAGCTAATCGCACAGGCCGAGCGTGAAGCGCATCAGCTTCAGGAAGAATCGCGGGCCTATCACGATACCGCCATCGCGCGGGCACGCAGTGACATTGCCCAGTACATGGCGGTACTGCATACCTATGAACGTGCTCCCGAGGTGACTCGCGATCGCCTGTATCTGGAGGCCGTGCGCGCCATTATGGCAGGGCCGGGTATCCGCATCGTTAATACACAGAGCGACAACACCGCCGTATCGGTGCCGCCTGCCGGCGCTCCCGCACCGATGGGGCCTCCGCCTTTGCTGCCGCCGCACCTTAGCGAAACGTCTGCCAGTGGGCACGCCTCTCTGCTGGGAACGCCTGCGGCTAAGGCTCAGACGGCTCCACGCGACGCCGCCCGCAGTGACCGCGATAGCGGCGAGCGCCATTACGACCGCAGTCTCAAGGAGGGGCGTCAGTAATGCCCAGCAATAAATCACTTGTGCTGATCGCGCTGATGGCCATGCTGGCGTGGCTGGCCAGTACCAGTTTCTTTGTTGTGAGCGAGCAGCAAACCGGTATCCAACGACGCTTCGAGCGGGTTGTTGATGGCAATCTGGCACCGGGCCTGCACGTTAAGCTGCCGATTGTCGACAAGGTGGTGCTGTTCGACAAGCGCATGCAAACCAGCCTGCTGGATGGGCGCACCTTTGTGCTGTCCTCTGGTGAGGAAATTCTGGGCGATCTTGTGGCGACTTGGCAGATCGACTCGCCGGAGCGCTATGACAGTGCGCGCAAAGGTGATGCGAACAAAGTGGCGCATGAACTGACGCAGGCTGTCGCTACCCAGCTTACCGAACAGATGAGTCATCTGACGTTGGCTGACCTGTCGACGTCGCGTCAGGATCAAGCCCTGCAGGCCGTACGCAGTACGCTGGATAGTCGCCTTCATGACACGCTCGGCGTAACCGTTACCGGCGTTGCGTTTCGTCGCATCACACTGCCGGACGCACGCGTGGCTGACGTCGAGCAGAAGATGACGGCTGCCTGGCAGCACGACGCCACCACTGCGACCTCTGACGGCCAAGATATGGCTGATCAGGTGCGGGCGGACGCTGAGCGTCGCAAAGCCATGCTGCTTGCGGCGGCACACGAGAATGCTGAAACAGCCCGCGGTGCAACCGACGCTGAGATTGCCACCCGTTACAACGATGCTTTTACGCGCAATCCGACCTTCTTCCGCTTCTATCAGGGATTGAAGACTTGGCGAGAAGGCATGCAGCACGGCAACGGTGTGCTGGTGCTGGGGTCAGAAGATGATCTGATGCGCTGGATCAAAGCAGGGCGTTGACGGGACGGGGTACAAGCTGCAAGGATTGAATGCAGCGTCCGTCGTGTTAGACTCATGAATCCCGGGCCGCCGTGCCCGGGTTTTTCATGTCGGCGGTTTCTTTATGGCAGCACTATGCGAAGCGGGGCAGAGGCTCGAACGGTGACGTTTGTCAGTCGATCAGGTTTGCCTCAGGTCTGTCGCGTGTGTTTCGATCATCATGAACGGGTGATGAGTCGAACTGCACAACGGTCATTTCCGCGCTGCCATGATGCTGTGTCACACCATCTTCATTTAGGGCGTCCAGAACAATGAATAAGGCCAATCGATGGCTTCTGCCTGACGGTATCGATGAGGTGTTACCGCCTCAGGCGATGCGCATGGAATCCTTGCGCCGCGCACTGCTCGACCTCTACAACAGTTGGGGTTATGACCTCGTAGTACCTCCTCCCGTCGAATTCCTCGAATCCCTTCTGACCGGTACCGGCAGCGACCTCGATCTGCAGACCTTCAAGCTGATCGACCGCATTAGCGGCCGTACAATGGGGATCAGTGCCGACGTCACGCCGCAGGTGGCGCGTATGGATGCCCACTCGCTGCACCGTGAAGGGCCGGCGCGTCTCTGCTACTGCTCGCACGTTTTGCGCGCAACGCCCGATCCGCATCAGGGTGGCCGCAGTCCCGTTCAGGTCGGGCTGGAGCTGTTCGGCTATGCCGGACTGGAAGCAGACCTTGAAATCGTTCGCTTGGTGCTGGCAAGCCTTGAGCAGGCCGGTGCGCGTCGCATCCATTTGGCTTTTGGTCATATCGGTGTGTACCGCGGGTTGGTGAAATCCGCGGGGCTGGACGCTGAAACCGAAGCCGCACTGTTTGAGGCGCTGGAACGCAAGTCGCTGGCAGAAGTGGACGCACTACTTGAGGGCGTGACCCTATCGGAAGACATCCTGCGCATGCTGAGTGCGTTGCCGCGCCTGAACGGCGGGGTCGATGTGCTGGCGCAGGCCGCTGAGACTTTCGAGGATGCTCCCGAGTCCGTGCGCGTGGCGATTCAGGACTTGCAGGCGCTGGCACAGGCGCTGAGCTATGCCTACCCCGAGGTGACGCTCTATTTCGATCTGGGCGAGCTGCGCGGCTATGAATACCACACCGGTGTCGTCTTTGCGGCCTACGTGCCGGAGTTCGGCCAAGCCGTGGCGCGCGGTGGCCGCTACGATCACGCCGGTAAGGCCTTCGGGCGAGCGCGCCCCGCGACGGGCTGCACGCTGGAACTGAAGCTGCTGGCGCGGCTTGATGAGCAGACGCCGCCCAACGATGGCATTTGGGCGCCGGTCGAGGAGGGCGCGGAGCTCAACGATCTCATCAATGAACTTCGCGCAGCCGGTGAACGGGTAATCGAAGCGCTGCCCGGGCAAGAAACCGGGCCTGAGGCACACCGCTGCAACAGGATGCTGATCCAGCGTGGCGGAGAGTGGATAGTCGTACCCTGTACGGATACCTCTACCCGATAAGCAATACCGATATGCCGACAGCCTCATCTCTGTCGGCATATCTGCGTTTGACGACAAGACATGATCGGATCGTAGCCATTACGGTCTGCTGACGCCTGTACTGCTGCTCCTTCTCAATGATCGGCGAGCCAGCGCATCATGAGTGAGGCGTGCCCGGTGGAAAGAGCGGGCAAGGTAGGCGTCCGACGGGATCAAGTGACAACACGCGCGAAGATCCGTAAAGCGAAACCTGCGCAATGGCGCACTGACACAAGCGAGCACTATGGACATGGGCAAGAACGTTGTTGTTCTCGGTACGCAGTGGGGCGATGAAGGCAAGGGTAAGGTCGTTGACCTACTTACAGAATCCGTAGCAGCCGTTGTGCGATTCCAGGGTGGCCATAATGCGGGCCATACGCTGGTTATCGACGGCAAGAAAACCATTCTGCGCCTAATCCCTTCCGGTATCCTGCATGAAAACGTTACCTGCATCATCGGTAACGGTGTCGTGCTGTCGCCGGATGCCCTGCTGGGCGAAATGGCAGAGCTGGAATCCGGTGGCGTGCCCGTGCGCGAACGTCTGCGTCTGTCTCCGGCGTGTCCGCTGATTCTGCCGTATCACATTGCGCTTGATCAGGCGCGTGAACGTGCTCGTGGCGATGACAAAATCGGTACGACCGGGCGTGGTATCGGGCCAGCGTATGAAGACAAAGTAGCGCGTCGCGGTGTCCGTCTGGGCGATCTGTACCATCGTGAACGTTTTGCTGAAAAGTTGAAAGAAATACTCAAGTATCATAATTTTGTCCTCACCCAGTACCATGGTGCGCCTGAAGTCGACTTTCAGGAGACGCTGGATCAGTGCATGGCGCTGGCCGAAGAGCTGAAACCGATGGTCTGTGACACCGTCAGCCTAGTGCATTCGCTGCGTGAACAGGGCAAACCGATTCTGTTTGAAGGCGCGCAGGGGTCGTTGCTCGATATCGACCACGGTACCTATCCGTTCGTAACCAGCTCCAATACCACGGCCGGCGGTACGGCTACTGGTTCTGGCTTCGGGCCGCTGTACCTAGACTACGTACTGGGGATCACCAAAGCGTACACCACGCGTGTGGGATCGGGTCCGTTCCCGACCGAGCTGTTCGATGATCAAGGCCAGCGTCTGGCTGAACGTGGTCACGAGTTTGGTTCTAACACTGGGCGTCCGCGTCGCTGTGGCTGGTTTGATGCCGTTGCACTGCGCCGTGCCGTGCAGATCAACTCGATTTCTGGCTTGTGTCTGACCAAACTGGACGTACTGGACGGCATGGAAGTCATCCGTGTCTGCACCGGCTACCGTACTCAGGACGGCGAGCTGGTATCGACGCCGGTCGACTACGAAGGCTTCGAGGCAATCGAACCGGTTTACGAAGAACTGCCGGGCTGGCAGGAGTCCACGCTGGGCGTGCGCTCGCTGGACGAACTGCCGGAAAATGCACGTGCCTATATCCGTTTCCTTGAAGCGGAAGTGGGTGCGCCCATCGATATCATTTCGACGGGGCCTGACCGTCTTGAAACCATTATCTTGCGCAATCCGTTCAAAGGATAAGCGCGCTGCCCCGGCAAGCAGGCCTCATGGCTGGGGCCCTGCTTCGAGGGGAATGTAATTCGCATGGATGTACTCAAGGTTCTGGGCAGTCGATCGCTGTACCAGGTGCTTGCGAAGTGGGCACGCTACTGGCGTGCCCATGATGATTTCTGGCAGAGCCTCTGCGTATTGGCCGCCATGTCGCTGGCAATGGTCGTGTGCGGCCTGTGCGGGCAGATGGCGCGCTGCATTCCACTCTTTCTGGGCATCATCGCTTGCGGCTTGGCCGAACGCGATGAATGCCCCCGGCAGCGTATCGTCTCGCTGCTGCTCACGCTGATCAGTTTTGCCATCGCGGCCATCGCTATCGAACTGCTGATGCCTCATCCGTGGCTGTTTGCCATTGGGCTGGGGGCGTCGACGTTCATCATCACGCTGTTTGGCGGCGTCGGCGGACGCTTCAACACCATGATGTCGGCGATGCTGGTACTGGCGCTCTACAGCATGATCACCATTGATCAGCGGCAGGCGGGCAGCGTGGTGCCATTCTGGCGCGACGGTTCGCTGTTGCTGGCGGGTGCTCTAGGCTATGGCCTGCTGTCACTTGGCGTGCAGATCATCGCTCACCGTCGCGGTCTGCCGCGTCATCTCAGCCTGCTGTACACCCAACTGGGACGCTACATGATCCTGCGCTCTGAGCAGTTCATTCCGGTCAAAGGGATGGACATGCGTCATCGCGAGCGTCAGCTGGCCGAACTTCACGGAACGCTGGTGCAGTCCTTCGCCCTGTCCTACGACAGCGTGAAGCAGACGCTGAGCACCTCGCGCAATTCGGTGCGTGCCGCACGCGACCAACTGCTGCTGGAACGGGCCGAGCGGCTCTTTGAGCGCGCCAGCTCCTCCCATCATTCACGTGATGTGCTTGTCAGCGCCTTCTATCACAGCGATGTCCTGTTCCGCTGTCAGCACCTCATGCGCTTGCAAGGGGAAGCATGCTGCTCGCTGGCGGCTGTGCTGCATCAACCTGGGCGTGCACGTGTGGCTTCCGACCAGCGTACGCGGGCGCATGGCGATCTGGTGAACGCATGGGACTATGTTGATCCTGCGTCCGAGCGGCGTGACGTACCGCAGCGACGGAAAGGTGCTCACCAAGTCCTCAAGCGCCTGATTGACAATCTGTCAGCGTTGGAAGAAGAACTGGCACAGTTGCCGGATGTGGCGCGGGAGGCCCGCGAAGCACCGCCTTATGCTGTGCTGTCCGCGGCCAGCGCTCCCCGCATGCTGTGGACGCGTTTCAAACTGCTGCTGACACCACTCAACCCGACCTTCCGCCACGCGGTGCGCCTGTCCTGTGCACTGGTCACCGGCTATCTGTTGATCCAGTGGCTCGACCCCTCGCAAGGGTACTGGATCATGCTGACCACGGTCTTTGTCTGTCGGCCAAGCTTTGGCGCGACGCACAAGGCGCTGCGCCAGCGCATCATGGGAACGCTAGCAGGGCTGTTCATGGGCTGGGCGATGCTGCGTCTGTTCCCGATTCCTGAGCTGCAGTCCGGAATGGCGGTGATCGCTGGGGTACTGTTCTTCCTGCTGCGACAGAAACACTATGCGCTGGCGACCTGTGCCATCACGCTGATGGTGCTGTGCTGCTTCAATCAGGTCGGTAACAGCTTCACACTGATCATGCCGCGTCTGTTGGATACGCTGCTGGGAACGCTGATCGCTAGCGCTGCCGTTTGCTTCATCTTGCCGGACTGGAAAAATGCTCGCCTTGAGCCGAAAGTGGCGGCGGCGCTCAGCCATATGGCGCGCTACCTGACCATGCTGATTGATCAGTACACGCAGGGACGGCAGGAAACGCCGTCTCTGCTGGCCGCACGGCAGGACGCACGCCAGAGTGACGCCGCACTGGTTTCGCTGCTGTCGAATCTGGATCAGGTGCCTTATCGCAGTGTCGCCGTGCTGACGGTGGCCGGTCATCAGCTCCATGCTCAGCTTCACGCGCTGTTGGGCTATCTGACCGCGCTGCGGGTACACCGGCCTGAGGCGGCGTTGCCGTCGGCGGCCGCACTGGATACCTGCGCACAGCACCTTGCTGAAGCGCTGTCACGTATGGCCGACTACATCGTGGCGAAAGGGGCTGACGATGGCGCGATGCAGGCCGCTATGAGCGCTGCACAGCAGAGTGCAGAATGCGGGCTGCTGGAGTCGTACGATGGCGCGCAGCGTTTCGCCTATGAGCAGCTGGAAGCCATGACTAATCACCTTGAACCGCTGAAGGATGCACTGGTGAAGATGCGAGCCGTGCTTGCCGAATCAGGGTGACGATCGACGTGGTCATGCCCGCTTCGGCGGGCATGGCTTAGGCCTGCATTAACAGTGGGATATAAGGGTTTTCTATCAGGGCCATTGCTTCTCAGCGCCTTTAAATAGGACTAGACTAGTACCTGATTTATACTGCCGCGCACCAGGACATCTGACATGCTGAAGTTATCCAAGCTCTGCGATTACGCAGGTGTGATCATGGCTCAGATGGCGCGTGAGCCGGGCAAGCCGATGGCGGCGACCGAGATCGCCCAGTATACCGGGCTGCCGCACCCGACGGTCAGCAAGACGCTCAAACTCTTGCTGCGGGCCGGACTTCTACATTCGCGGCGAGGCGCCCAGGGGGGATACCTGCTGGCCGCTGCGCCGGAAGACATTCGAGCCAGCGATATCATCGCCGCCATCGAAGGGCCGGTAGCGATGACGAGCTGCAGCCACAGCGACCAGCAGTGCGATATTGCTGCACACTGCCAAGTAGGTGATAACTGGCAGCGCGTATCGCAGGCCATTCATGCCTTGCTGGAGAGTGTGACGTTGGCACAGCTGGCTCGTCCAGAACCGTTGCATCTGACCCCTCCACGCAGTGTTTCACTGCTGGCAACCGACGCGCCGCAGCGTAAGCGTGATACACGCTGACGTCATTGACGGCCAGAAGCCCCCATTGCATCAAGCGGACAGCGCATGTCCGTCAAGGAGAGACAGAACGATGGCGACCGAAGAGATGGAAAAACTCGGCCAACGGCGCGAGTACACTCAAGGGTTCATTACCGACATTGAGAGTGACACGCTGCCACCGGGTCTGAACGAAGAGGTCATCGCCTTCATCTCGAAGAAGAAGGGCGAGCCGGAATGGCTGCTGAGCTGGCGTCTCGACGCTTATCGGCTGTGGCAGACGATGGAGGCGCCGAGCTGGGCGCACCTCGACTATCCGGATATCGACTATCAGGCCATCTCCTACTACAGCGCACCGAAAGCAAAGGATGATGCGCCCAAGAGCCTTGATGAAGTGGATCCCAAGCTGCTTGAAACCTACGAGAAGCTGGGTATTCCGCTGCACGAGCGAGCGGCGCTGGCCGGTGTGGCCGTCGATGCGGTATTCGATTCCGTTTCCGTGACCACTACCTTCCGCGAAAAGCTCAAGGAAGCGGGTGTCATCTTTTGTTCCATTTCAGAAGCGGTGCGCGAGCATCCTGATCTGGTACGCCAGTACCTTGGCTCTGTCGTGCCGCAGGGCGACAACTTCTTTACTGCACTCAACTCGGCCGTCTTCACTGATGGGTCGTTCGTGTATGTGCCGGAAGGCGTGGCTTGCCCGATGGAGCTGTCGACCTATTTCCGCATCAACGCCGCCAATACGGGACAGTTCGAGCGCACGCTGATCATTTGTGACAAGCGTGCCCAAGTCTCCTATCTGGAAGGCTGCACCGCACCGATGCGCGATGAGAACCAGCTGCACGCTGCCGTCGTCGAACTGGTGGCGCTGGAAGATGCCTATATCAAGTATTCCACGGTGCAGAACTGGTACCCGGGGGATGAAAACGGCAAGGGCGGTATCTACAACTTCGTGACCAAACGTGGCGATTGCCGTGGCGACCGTTCGCGCATTAGCTGGACGCAGGTCGAGACGGGATCTGCCATCACTTGGAAGTACCCGTCCTGCTTGTTGACCGGTGACGGTTCACGTGGCGAATTTTATTCTGTCGCGGTGACCAACGGACGCCAGCAGGCCGATACCGGCACCAAGATGATCCATATCGGCAAAGACACCCGTTCGACGATCATTTCGAAAGGGATTGCGGCAGGGCGTTCGGATCAGTCCTATCGTGGACTGGTGAAGGTGGCGCCGCGAGCGGCCAATGCGCGTAACTTCACCCAGTGTGACTCGCTGTTGATCGGCGATCGCTGTGGTGCGCATACGTTCCCGTATCAGGAAATCGCCAACGCCAGTGCGACCATCGAGCATGAGGCTACGACCTCCAAGATCGGTGATGACCAGCTGTTCTACTGCCGCCAGCGCGGCATCAGCGAAGAAGACGCTGTCAGCATGATCGTCAATGGCTTCTGCAAGGATGTCTTCCAGGAGCTGCCGATGGAGTTCGCCGTCGAGGCGGAAGCGCTGCTGAGCGTCACGCTGGAAGGATCGGTCGGTTAATTCGGCCCGCACACGTTTAGATAGACGCGGGGGCGAGCGCCCTCGCAGACCGGATCATCAAGGATTTTCTACCATGCTCGAGATCAAGAACCTGCACGCGACCATCGATGACAAACCGATTCTCAAAGGAATCGACCTGACCATCCGGCCGGGAGAGGTGCACGCCATCATGGGCCCCAATGGGGCGGGTAAGTCCACACTGTCTTCCGTGCTGGCGGGCAAGGACGGGTATGACGTGACCGAAGGCAGCATTCTGTTCGATGGTCAGGATCTGCTTGAAATGGACGTCGAAGAGCGTGCCCGTGCCGGACTGCTGATGGGCTTCCAGTACCCGGTCGAGATTCCGGGGGTCAAGAACATCTATCTGCTGCGCGCCGCGCTCAATGCCAAGCGTGAAGCGGAAGGCCTCGGCGAGATTCCTGCACCGGAATTCATGAAGCTGATTCGCGCCAAGCTGGCTGAAATGAAGATGGACAGTTCCTTCCTGCAGCGTGCTGTGAACGAAGGTTTCTCCGGCGGTGAGAAGAAGCGCAACGAAATCCTGCAGATGCTAGTGCTGGAGCCGAAGTTGGCGCTGCTTGACGAGATCGACTCCGGGCTGGATATCGACGCGCTGCGCGTGGTCTCTGAAGGGGTCAACTCGCTGCGCGATGGCCAGCGTTCGATCCTGATGGTGACGCACTATCAGCGTCTGCTCGACTATATCGTGCCCGACCAAGTACACGTTCTGGTCGATGGCAGGATCGTCAAGTCCGGCGACCACACACTGGCGCAGCAGCTCGAAAAAACCGGCTATGAAGGCGTGGTCGAAGGGGGGCAGGCATGAGCGATGTTGCCCATAACGCCTGGCAGGCACGCTTCGATGCACTGAACGTGCGCGGCGATGTGCTGGCGGCCCAACGTCAGCGCGGGCTGGCACACTTTCTCGACGTCGGTTTTCCCACTCGGCGTCACGAAGCGTGGAAGTACCTTGACCTGCGCCGTATCGCTGACACCGATTATGCCTTGCCCGCGGCGGAAGCCGTTGCCGATGTGAATGTGGGCAGCGTGGCGCTGAACCATGACACCTATCGGATGGTGTTCATTGATGGGCAATTTTCGGCTGAGCACTCACGTGTCGATGCTCTGCCAGAAGGCGTGCAACTGACACCGCTGTCGTCGATGCTGGCCTCCGGCGATGTGCCCGCTGATCTGTTCTCGCTGGTCGATGAACAGCGCACGCCGTTTACGGCACTGAACCAAGCTTTTGTCACGGACGGTGCAGTGCTGACGTTGCGCGCTGGCTGCGTTGTCGAACGGCCGATTGAGTTGCTGTTCGTTTCTCGTCAGCACGATGTACCGCTGGCGATTCAGCCACGCGTTGTTATTCGTGCCGAGCGCCAATCGCAGGCCAGCGTACTGGAACACTATGTCAGCCTTGGCGATGCGGCCAATTTGACTAACGTTGTCACCGAAGTGCATCTCGAAGACGGTGCTCACCTGCGCCACTATATGCTGCAGGAGCAGAGCCAGCAGGACGTGCGCATTGGTAACGTCCGCGTCGATCAGGCGCGCGATGCCCACTTCGCATCCTACTCGCTCACGCTGGGGGGCGCTCTGGCCCGCAACGACCTGTGCACTGAACTGAACGGTGAGAATGCGCAGTCCGACTACTGGGGGCTGTTCTTTGGTCAGGGCCGTCAGGTGCTGGACAACCACACGGTGGTCAACCACAACGTGCCACGCACGTTCTCCAACGAGAACTACAAGGGCATCCTCGGGGGGCGTGCGCGCGGTATCTTCAACGGGCGCGTCTACATCAAGCGTGATGCCCAGCAGGTGCGTGGCTATCAAAGCAACGCCAACCTGTTGCTGTCGGATCGTGCTGAGATCGACACCAAACCTGAGCTCGAAATCTACGCGGACGATGTGCAGTGCTCGCACGGGGCGACCACGGGCCAGCTTGATCAGGACGCACTGTTTGCCCTGCGCGCACGCGGCATCGACAAGGAAATGGCACGGGCCATGCTGACGCTGGCGTTTGCCGGTGAAGTGCTGCAGGCCACGCACCTGCCCGCCGTTGCCCAGCGCGTCGAGCATCTGGTGGCGGGCGAACTGCCCGGGCGTTTCAACCTAGCGGATCTGGTCGATCTGCTGGACTGATGGCCTCTTGTCCCCTTGCCCGCGCTACGCTGGGGCAAGGGGCGTCTTACGTTAATGGCGACTCGAAGGTCTATGCCGCAATCTGATATCACGGGGACAGGCATCATGCAGATTCACGATTTCACCGAACAGCATCCCATTCTGGACGTCGACCACGTTCGGCAGGAGTTCCCGATCCTGGGACGACGTCTGCATGATAATCGCCCGCTGGTCTACCTCGACAATGCAGCGACCACGCAGACGCCGCAGACCGTGTTGGATGCGATGGATGACTATTACCACCGCATGAATGCCAACATCCACCGGGGCATTCACAGTCTTGCCGAAGAGGCTACCCAGGCGTTCGAGAACGCACGCAAGCACGTCCAGCGCTTCCTGAATGCTGCTGACAGTCGTGAGATCGTGTTTACTCGCGGTGCCACCGAATCGCTTAATTTGGTCGCCAACGTGTTTGTGCGTTCTGAGATGCGGCCGGGTGATGAAGTCATCGTTTCTGAAATGGAACATCACGCCAATATCGTGCCATGGCAGCTGCTGGCGGACACCCACGGTATCGTGGTTCGCGTTATTCCAGTGACTGAGCAGGGTGAACTGGACATGGCGGCCTATCGCGCCCTGTTCAGCGAGCGCACCAAACTGGTTGCCGTTACCCATGTGTCCAACGCATTGGGTACGATCAACCCGGTAGCCGAACTGGCACGCATTGCCCATGAGCGCGGCGCTGCCATTGTCGTCGACGGTGCGCAGGCGGCGCCGCATCAGCCGGTCGACGTGCAGGCACTGGATGTCGATTTCTACGCATTCTCTGCACACAAGGTTTACGGGCCTACCGGCATCGGTGCGCTGTACGGCCGGCTGGATTGGCTGGAACAGTTGCCGCCGTGGCAGGGTGGTGGCGAAATGATCAAGCGCGTCAGCTTCGATCGAGGCACCACCTTTGCTGATCCTCCTCACAAGTTTGAAGCGGGTACACCGGCTATTGCCGAAGCCATCGGGTTCGATCGCGCCCTGCAGTGGGTCGAACGCTACGGGTTGGACGTTATCAGCGACTGGGAACAGCACCTGCTGCTCAATGCGACCGAACAGCTTCAAACCATCGACGGCCTGAGAATTATCGGTAACGCCGAGCATAAAGCGGGTGTGATCTCGTTCGTCGTCGACGGCGCACATGCCCAAGACATCGGGCTGCTCATCGACCAGCTGGGTGTGGCCATCCGTACAGGCCATCACTGTGCGCAGCCTGTGTTGCGGCGCTTTGGGCTCGAAGCGACCTGCCGTGCCTCGTTTGCGCTGTACAACACGCCCGCTGAGATCGACACCTTCGTCAGCGCATTGCGTCGCGTCATCGACATGGTGCGTGGGTAGTCAGCGCTAACGTCCATTGCATATGAGGTAGGCTCGACGTTGCGGGCCCCTTTACGGCATCATGCTCGCACTAAATTCCCGCAGGAGATACTGGCTACCGTGACTGCTGAGCTTCAAAAAGGGCAGCGCTTGACGCTTTCCCGTGATACGGACGTGATCTCGATCCCGTTTGGCAAAACCGTAACGTTGGAAAGCGGGGCGGAGGTCGAGGTCATGCAGGCGCGCGGTACGTCGATCAGTCTGGCTCATGCGGGCCGACTGTATTTGCTGGAAGGGGATCAGCGTGACGCGGTAGGGCTGCCTGCCATACCGCGCCCGACACTGCCGGCCGATGCCGACGACGCGGCACTGGAAGCCTTCGTGTGGGAACAGTTGCGCACCTGCTATGACCCCGAGATCCCTGTTGATATCGTGGAACTGGGGTTGGTCTATGGCTGTCGTATCGATACGTTGCTGACCGGCGAGCGAATGATCAATATTCGTATGACGCTGACCGCACCGGGCTGTGGCATGGGCGATGTCATTGCTGCCGATGCCCGCCACAAGATTCTGGGCGCGCCGCAGATCAGCAAAGTGCACGTCGAGATCGTGTTCAATCCCCCGTGGTCGCGTGAAATGATGAGTGAAGAGGCTCGGCTGGAACTGGGTATGTTCTGACGACCCCGGCCGCCGTTCTTATTCGGACAAGGGGCGTTCTTCTTCGGACAAGGAGTGTCATATGCCGCCACGTGCTGCACGCGATCTGATGCTTCGTGTTCTCAGCCGACTGTTCCTCGGGTGCAGTGCCGTCGTGCTCGCCGCAAGTGCTGGCGTGGTCAGTCTGTCGCTTTGGATGCAGTACATCACGCGCGACCGCATCATCGATTCTCCCCAGCTCTGCCCGCTGTCGCAGGTCGCCATCGTCTTTGGCACCTCGCACCGACTGCGGAACGGCGCTCCCAATCCGTACTATCAAGGTCGCCTGGATGTGGCTGCCGCGCTTTTCTATAGCGGGCGTACCGAGCTACTGCTGCTTTCTGGCGATAACCGCACCATGCAGTACAACGAACCCGTGACGATGTGGAAGGCCTTGCGTGCGCGGGGCATTCCCGCCAGCACGATGACGCGTGACTATGCCGGTTTTAGCACCTTCGATACCTTGATTCGTGCTCATCGCGTGTTCGGCATCGGCCAGGCCGTGTTGGTGTCACAGCGCTGGCATCTACCACGTGCCCTGTTGATCGCTCGCCATGAAGGTATCGACGCCTATGGCTGTGCAGCACCGGGCGAGATCCGCGACAGTACGCTGTTGCTACGTGAAGAGTGGGCGCGAATTAAGACGGTATGGGACTTGTACCTCTGGCCCCGTCAGCCACATTTTCTGGGCAGTCCCGAGCCCCTCAACCAGCCCGATCCCATTACCCCGCTATTGCAGGAAGCCTCTCTACCGTATGGCGGCGACGTCTTAACGTCCTGACGTGCCGTCCTATTGTCGTTTCCTTGATGCGGTAAGCGCTTCTATCACCGTTTAGGCAAGGCAGTGGTCATGCTTATGCCGACCATGACCTATTTTCAGGCGTGTACTTGTGGCTGAGCGAGGCACACTCCTTTCTGATGGTCGCGTACGGCATGGCTTCTTTTCGAACACGCTTCTATCGATTTGGATGGCGTCGTCCCTCTTTTTTAGATAGAGAAGGGCTTGTTAGATGGGGAAGGGCTTGTTAGGTGGAAGAGGGAGCTTGGAGCCACTTTAGCCGTGGCGTATTTATGAACTTGCTCTTTTTGATACCGGTTGTGTTGTTGCTTGATGGAATTGCGCTGAGATAGCTGTTTAAGCGGCCATGCAATTATAAGCTCGCGTTTTTTAACATAGAACCGTGCTTTTCCTTTCCGATAGAGCGATTGCCTCGCGGTGATGTATTTATAGACGCATTTTGTTTGAATTCTGATGCGGAGTGCCTTGCCCTTCTTATGACGCGGCATAGACCTCAGTGCGTGTATGCCGTGATGTTTCTCAAGACGCGAGGCATAAAAAAGCTGCCCACCGTTGGACGGTAGGCAGCTTTTTATTTCTCTGTTAGCAAGAACAGGTCATCTGCACAGGACAGTCAATGCCGCGCTCTAATCAGCGTTTATGCGCATACATCCAGACAGCGGAATTGCCTGGCAGCAGGCCATTCATTATTTCCGGCAGGCTCTGTGCGACGATCTGCAGCTCGGGAAGCGGTACGGTCTGTTCACCCATGTTGATGACGGCGATGATGTCCTTGTTGCGGAACATCAGTACGTCTTCGTTCGGGCCTTCCAGCCATTCCACGTCACCGTTGCCGAGGTCGTACCACTGACGCAGTTTCAGTACGCGGCGGTACAGTGCCAAGGTGGAGAACGGGTCTTTTTCTTCGACGTCGATCGCGTAGCGCGCGAAGCTGTCCGGTTGCGGCAGCCAAGTGTTGGTGCTGTCCGCAGGGCCGAAGCCATAAGCCGGTGCCTTGGCTTTCCACGGCAGCGGTACACGGCAGCCATCGCGGCCAACGTCCTTGCCATTAGTGCGGAAGTAGGTTGGATCTTGACGGAAACGGTCGTCCATCGTGGTATTTTCCGGCAGCCCCAGCTCTTCACCCTGGTAGATGTACGCGCTGCCCGGCAGGCCCAGTGTCATGAAGATGCTGGCGCGTGCACGGCGCAGACCCAATACTTCATCTGGTTGTTCGGTGTGCAGGCTTAGACCTTGCAGCACGGTACCCGGTTTGGAGATGCCTAGACGTGAAGTGTGGCGTGTAACGTCGTGGTTGGACATGACCCATGTCGACGGCGCGCCTACCTTGCTGAATTCGTCCAGCGAGCGCTGGATAATATTGCGATAGGACGAGGCGTTCCACGGCGTCATCAGATACGGGAAGTTGAAGGCCTGACACATTTCATCAGCGCGGATGAAGCGCGCCATACGCGGGGTGGGTACCCACGCTTCCGCGACCATGGTGCGTTCACCGTCGTATTCGTTCAGCACCTTGCGCCATTCACGATAGATCTCGTGGACGTCTTCCTGATCCCACATTGGGCCGTGGTGACCGTCGATATCGACACCTTCGACACCCTGTTTCTCTTCGTTGTCGGGCAGACCTTCTTTCTTGATCAGACCGTGTGCCACGTCGACGCGGAAGCCATCGACACCGCGATCCAGCCAGAAGCGCAGCGTACGGATGAATTCTTCACGCACTTCCGGGTTGCGCCAGTTCAGGTCGGCCTGCTTGACGTCGAACATGTGCAGGTACCATTGATCGGTACCTTCGATGCGTGTCCAAGCGCTGCCGCCGAACAGACTTTCCCAGTTGTTGGGGGGCAGTTCGCCGTTTTCGCCTTTGCCCGTGCGGAACATATAGCGATCGCGGGCTGCGCTGCCGACTGGAGAGGCCAGTGCTTCCTTGAACCACACGTGTTCATCGGACGTATGGTTAGGCACCAAATCCACGATCACTTTCAGGCCGGACTGATGCGCACGCGACAGCATCTTGTCGAATTCGTCCAGATCGCCGAAGAGAGGATCGACATCACGGTAGTCCGCTACGTCATAGCCCGCATCGGCCTGAGGGGAGCGGTAGAAAGGCGACAGCCAGAGCGCATCTACGCCCAAGCGTGCCAGATAGTCCATGCGGTCGCGGATCCCTTGCAGATCACCGATACCATCGCCGTCAGAGTCGGCAAAGGAGCGCGGGTAGATCTGATAGATGACCGCATGGCGCCACCAGCTGGGGTCTTTGTGTTGGCGAGCGGGCTGTGTCGTTGCGGATGTTTGCATGATGCTCCTCCTGAAGAGCCCTTGGCCTGCCAGATGCTGTCCTATCCGTCAGGGCCAAGTTGAATGTCGAGTGGTTTAAAGTGATGACCACATCACTTATAAAGCCTCGTTACGATTTGAATGACCAGTAGTCTTTAGTAAGGGGTAGACTATTTAGTCACTATTGTTAGCCTTGATATGGCGATAATGTGTCAAATAGTCCATTTTATGATGATGTGATATTAGACAAATGGACTATGCTTTTACGCTCTGAATGGTTTTGGGTATATCGGCTTATAGCTGATTGACTTAATTGGAATTTATGCGTCATTGATAAGAAAAATAATTATCGGTTGTATATATTTATAATGCGTGTGAGCGGTATTTAAAAGTCAATGCCCCCAAGAGGATGTCTTGTTATCATTATTGATCATAAAAAAGCCCATGCGTCATATATAGCATGGGCTTTTGATAAAACCGATGGGTGATTACATCATGACGACATAAAAATTATCTTGTGTATCTTATATGCCGCTTATGCAGGCCCTTTTAGGGCTCGTCATGGCGTCAGAAAGATGTCTGTGATTAATAGCGGCCCAGCCCCATTTCGCTGAGGCGGCGACCCAATGCTGATGCCGGAGAGGCCTGCTGAAGTGCCATGATGACCGGCAAGCGCAGGCGTGGAATCAGTGCCAGATCTCGCAGCGAGTCGCGCAGGTTAATGTCAGGATGGGCGGCCAGCGCCTCCAAAAACACCGGTAGGCGTTCGGCGTGTTCGAGGTGTTGCCATCCCCGTAGACTGACAATTGCCAGCGCCTCAACGCTTGGTGTCTGTGTTAGCAGTGTATCCAGCCACTGGCATGCCGTTTCTGTTTGCGTGCCAATAACCGCGCGCAGCCCGAGCGAGCGTAATGGCTCATCTGAAGCTGTACGTGTCCGTAGCGCTGCCGCAAGCGCTTCATGTTGGAAGGGGGCATGTTCCAGACACTGGCACAGCGCACTGACGACATGGTCTTCCAGCTGTGGCAGTTGTGTCGCCAGCAGCGCCTTGTCTTCGGTCGTCAGCTGGACCGTCCAGTCGGCAATGCCCTGAACACTGAGGTCTGACCACTCAGGCGCATCATCGGCTGTTGGGGCTGCGATATAGCGTGCAACGTGCTGGGCCGCTTCGCTCAGTGGCAGGCTATTGTCATGGCACAGCCACGCATGCAGCATGGCGCGGGCCATCATGTCCGGTGCATACGCCAGCGGATTGTCCTTCATCGGATCGTGCTGACCGTCTTCTTCACTGTGTAGGCTGGCCTCAAGTCCTGCTTCCAGCAAGCGACGCAAAAACGCATCGCGTGCAGCGGGCTGCAGCTGGCCTTGTTCATCCAATGGAAGGGCCAGACACCAGATACGGCTCTGATCGACCTGTCCATCAGGATCATCAATGACCAGAGCAAGGCGTGCTTCCCCCTTAAAGGGCGATTCCCACGCGATCTTCTCTTCTTCGAAAGCGCGGAAGTGCGCGCGCGAACATGGCATGACGCGACGCCCAAGGTGATAGATACGAAAGGGCAGTTTGGCATGATCGAACAGATCAGACAGGGTGGATACCGAGGACATGGGCGACTACTCATCTGTCAGCAGAAGAAAGATAAAGCATATCATCCTACTCGCCAGCGGGGGCGGTGATCTATTGAAGAGGCACCGTTCTGGCATTACTGTGAATTTTAAGTGCTGTTCAATAATTGAACAAATGCCTATAGCCCGCATCAGACCGCGTGTTGCCAGTCTTTTCCCGAGCTTTTCCACAGGCTCGCGCAGGTTTTCTGTGAATGAGCGAAAAGCGCGCTGCCGGTGTGGATAACCAGTGCTTTACTGATTGCCATGCGGGCAGCGCACCCGAAAATGCGGTACGATCTGCGGCCTTTGGATACACATGGCTGTACGATTGCGGCCATCATGACAGGAGAAGCGCCAATGGCGATATACCTAGAATTGAGTGATGCACTGGCACGCCTTGAAGCGGCCATGCGTGCTGGTAGCATGTGGCGTCAGGATGAGCCCGATGCCGCCGCTATGGCCAGTCGAGAACCCTTCTGTATCGATACTCTGACCATGCCACAGTGGCTGCGCTTCGTACTGGTCGCACGGCTGAAGGTGCTCATCGACCAACGTCTACCGTTGCCCCAAGGGTCACAAATTGCCCCGGCTGCAGAACTTTACCTGAAAGGGTATAGCAACGGGGCACGCATGCCGGTTATTGGTGTATTGCGCGAAATAGATGTGCTGCTGGGCGGTGCTGACGCGGTATAACTCACAGAGCATTGGCTCGACCACCCGTAATTGAAGATGCTTAGGCCAGCCTGATTGCCGTTCCTCGGCATGTGAGTGACATAGATGTGGCGCTGAAATGGCATAACTCACAGAGAATTAGCGTGACCAGCTGCCATCGAAGATGCTCGGCTATCGTGGACTGCCGTTCATCGACATGTGACTGACATAGATGTGGTGCTGACACGGCATAACTTGCAGGGCATTGGCGTGACCAGCTGCCATCGAAGATGCTCGGCTAGCCTTGATTGCCGTTCATCGACATGTGAGTGACATAGATGTGGTGCGGACGCGGCATAACTCACAGAGCATGGGCTCGACCAGTTGCCATCGAAGATGCTCAGCTAGCCTTGATTGCCGTTCATCGACATTGAATAACATGGAGGTGCTGTTGAGAACGTGCTGCGATCCATTGGGTAAGTCTCACCCGCTCGTTGAAAGCATATGATGCGCTACTTCATCTATCGGGTGGAAAGATATGGATGGGGACGCATTCGTCATGGTGCGTTTCAGTGGCTATTTAGCCTGCCAATGTGCTAATGGCTAGCGTGCGATCCGAACTGGGGCCTTTTCTTTATAGGCGTTGGTGCATCAGGAGTGCTTGGGATCATGGGCAATAGTGTCATGATGTCTGATCACGTCCATTGGTGCTGAGCATACGCAATCGTTCGTCGTATAAAGAAAAAAGCCAGCCCTTTCTGGGGCTGGCTTTTTTTGACGCTGGCATATGCTTCGTGGATGCGGCAGAGGCACCGGATTAGAAGCGATAGGTGATGCCTGCCATGCTGACGATAGGATCGATGTGTAGGGTGGTTTCGCTGCCGATCGTGGCGCCATTTTTGTCTTCAAGGTGGGATTTGGCATCAATGTCCATGTACCACACACCAAGGTTGGCGCCCCAGTGCTCGCTGATGTTGAAGTCGATGCCAGCCTGCAGAGCATAGCCCCACGTGTGTTCCATCACGAGTTTTGGATATTCGGTGTCGCCAACGTGGGTGTTGGTGAAGCGGGTGTAGTTGACGCCCGCACCGATGTACGGCTGAACTTGGGAATCAGTGCCGCCCAGCGGGTAGTACTGTGCCGTTAGTGTCGGCGGCAGCAGGTCGACGACAGCGCCTTTTTCGCCGTTCAGCATTACGTCATGCTTGAAGCTTTCTGGCGCGCCCAGCAGTTCGACGCCGAACGTATCGGTAAAGCGATAGCCTACGGTGAAGGCGGCCCCCGTCTGCTTGTTGTCGATCTTGATGTCGTTACCGTTCAGATGGTTGTCGCTGCCGGTCGGCTGAACGCGAACGGCACCTGCGCGTACCCAAAAGTCTTCGGCACCATAGGCGAAAACGGCAGAAGAAAAGCTGCACAGCGCAGCCGTTGCGGTCAAGGCAAGGGCGGAACGTTTCATCATGAAGGGGATTCCCTGATTGAGTAGGCACAGTGGAGCCGTCCACTGTGTGACAAGGCTATCGGCGCGCTTGTCGTGTCGGCGACCACTTTAACCGCATCGTGTTCCCGTTTGTCATGCGGCTCAATGTCGCATGCGACGTTTTTGTAGTCGCTTTTCATTGCGTTACGTTGCGTCACATTCTGCGCAGGGCCTATGCCAAGGGGAGTGAGAGCGGTGAAGCGAAATAGAAAAAGGCGCGATGCACGCACAATAGGAAAAAGTGATGATGGAATGTAAGGGTATTTAAAGAAAAGTCACGGCAGTGGGAATGGCAGCATAGTGCCATCGAATGACATAGTCATAAGTGAGGCTATCGAGCGTTATGGCCCATGCAGAGAAGCCAGAAGCGGTCGATAGAGGGAATGATGGAACCCTTATCGCCGGGCAGCGTCTCAATATACAAAAGCGCCACCCGAAGGCAGCGCTTTTGACACTTCAGACCGTATCGCTGTTGCAGCAGCGATAATGATTAGAAGCGGAAGGTCAGACCAGCACCAACGGTAAGCGGGTCGATCTTGTATTCGGAGGCGTCGTTTTCAGTATCAACGCGCAGGCGAGAATACTGAACGTAACCGTTGACGGCCAGCCATTTGGTCAGGAAGAAGTCAACGCCTGCCTGAGCGGTCGGAGCCCATTTGTCTTTCGGCAGGTTGTCTGCAGCGCGGTTGGAGAACGCGTAGTAGCTAGCACCGATACCTACGTACGGCTGAACCTGTGCGCCAGTGCCGCCGAGCGGGAACCAGTTAGCTACCAGGGTGTACGGATGGTATTTGGAGCCATTGGCGCTGTCGCCTTTAGCACCGTTGCCCAGACGCAGAGATTCGGTAGAGCTGTTGAATTCGAAGCCGAACTTGTCAGCAACTACCCAACCGAGGGCAGCAGAAGAGCTGCGGTCAGTACCGAGGTCCAGACGAGTGGAAGAGGTGCCGTTTTTCGCTTCACCTTTACCAGTCGTGTTCGTGCGAGTGAAGTCGCCACGGAAGTACAGGTCGCCAGCAGTGTAGGCCATTGCCTGCTGAGTACCGATGACTGCTGAGCCAGCGAGGATAGCGGCTGCCAGTACATTAACGGATTTCATGGTTTTCTCCTTGCCCCAGGGCATTGATGCCCATCCCTTTCATATAGAGATACGTGCATAGCGTATCCAACAGCACACGCTAGCTAGGAAGATAGCGTTTTGTGTCTGTATGCGCCAGCTGATTAAGGCTTTCGGCGGACGCACACGACATGGCAAATATAAACGCCATATCCAACACATACGGCCACTATAGAAAACAGCGTTCGATTTGTCATGCCGAATTGTGGAAAAAGTTCAGTCTTCTTCATGAAAAATATCTATCGACGCAACAGATCGACCTGATACTGTTCTGCCAAGCCTGCGCGATTGTGTCACATTGGTGCGACAATTTGTCATGTTTTTCCTACCGCAAGGGTGGGGAAAAATGATTCCCGCCTGTTTTGCGTGGGTTTGTTCAAGCAAACTTCGCAAAATGCCGATATCCCTTACCGATTTTTATCCCAATCACGTCTCCATCCACTATCAAGGCCTCGACATGATATCCGAAACACTGGTGGCGCTGTCGCGATGGCAATTCGCGGCAACGGCACTCTATCACTTTTTGTTCGTTCCGCTGACGCTGGGACTGGCCGTGCTGTTGGCCATCATGGAGACCACCTATGTGGTCACGGGCAAGCAGATCTACCGTGATATGACTCGTTTCTGGGGCAAGTTGTTCGGTATCAACTTTGCGCTTGGCGTCACAACGGGTCTGACCATGGAATTTCAGTTCGGCACCAACTGGTCGTACTACTCTCACTATGTAGGCGATATCTTCGGTGCTCCGCTGGCCATTGAAGGTCTGGTGGCGTTCTTCCTAGAATCCACGTTCGTTGGGCTGTTCTTCTTCGGCTGGGATCGTCTCAGCAAGTACCAGCATCTTACGGTGACATGGCTGGTGGCACTGGGATCGAACTTCTCTGCGCTGTGGATTCTGGTCGCTAATGGTTGGATGCAGAACCCGGTCGGGGCTCATTTCAACCCTGACACCATGCGCATGGAGATGACCAACTTCCTTGATGTGCTTCTGAACCCGGTCGCGCAGGTCAAATTCGTGCACACGGCTATGGCGGGCTATGTGACAGGGGCCATCTTCGTGCTGGGGATCAGCGCCTGGTATCTGTTGAAGAACCGCGATGTAGCGTTTGCCAAGCGTTCTTTCTCCATGGCGGCAGTATTCGGTACCTGTGCCGTACTGGGTGTCATGATGTTCGGCGATGAGTCGGGCTATGAACTCAAAGACGCGCAGCCGTACAAGCTGGCGGCCATCGAAGGAGAGTGGCATACCGAGAAGGCTCCGGCAGCTTTCACGGTGTTCGGTATTCCGAACCAAGAAAAGCAAGAGACCGAGTACGCGCTGAAAATTCCATACGTGATGGGGTTGATCGCAACGCGCTCTCTGGATACGGAAGTGAAAGGGCTGCGTGACATTGTCAGCGATAACGAAGCGCGCATTGTGTCCGGTGCCAAGGGGCTGGATGCTCTGATCAAAATGCGTAGCGGCGATGCCACTGTCGAAACGCGGGCGATCTTCGATCAGCATGCGGCTGATATCGGCTATGGCATGCTGCTGCAGCGCTATACGCAGGATGTCGTGAACGCAACGCCGGAGCAGATTTCGCTGGCGGCCAAGGACAGTATCCCGAACTCACTGCCGCTGTTCTTCAGCTTCCGCATCATGGTGCTGTGTGGCGTACTGATGTTCTTGGTCATGCTGGGTGCCCTGTGGATCACCTTTAAGCAGCGTTTCCAGCAGTATCCGCGCTTCCTTATGCTGTGCCTGCTGGCTATTCCGCTGCCGTGGATTGCCGTTGAAACAGGCTGGTTCGTGGCTGAGTATGGGCGTCAGCCGTGGGCCATCGGCGGTATCCTACCGACGTTCCAGGCTGCGTCCAGTCTGACGGTATGGGATCTTGTCATTTCACTGGCTTGCTTCTTCCTTTTCTATACGGCGCTGCTGATCGTCGAAGTGTGGCTGATGGTGAAGTTCGCTTGCAAAGGACCGTCTTCACTGCACACCGGCCGCTATCATTTCGAAAAGGCGGCGTGATAAGCGGATAGGGAGGCCTGAGGCCGCCGCCTTCAATGGCGGCGGGTCAGGCACAACAGGATATTCAAGCTTCGGAAAGCCGAAGCTCTCCATCAAGGGAACCTTTCATGCTCGACTATGAATTCCTGAAGCTGGTCTGGTGGGTGCTGGTCGGCGTACTGCTGATCGGATGGGCCATCGCAGACGGCATGGATATGGGTACGGCCATGGTCATGCCAATCGTAGGCAAGACCGACCAGGAACGTCGCGTGGTCATCAATACCATTGCCCCCCACTGGGATGGCAACCAGGTCTGGCTAATTACGGCGGGCGGGGCACTGTTCGCCGCATGGCCGCTGGTGTACTCCATCGCGTTTTCCGGCTTCTACTTCGCGATTCTATTGGTGCTGTTCGGTCTGTTCTTCCGCCCAGTAGGTTTTGACTATCGTTCTAAGATTGAATCTACGCGCTGGCGCAACAACTGGGACCGACTGATCTGGGTCGGCAGCTTCGTGCCTTCGCTGGTGTTCGGGGTGGCCTTCGGTAACCTGCTGCAGGGCGTGCCGTTCGAAGTCGATACGCTGATGCGTGCTCACTACTATGGCAACCTGTTTGGGTTGTTGAATCCGTTCGCGCTGCTGTGCGGTGTGATTTCCGTGATCATGCTGTCGATTCACGGGGGGGTATGGCTGATGGCGCGCGCTGATCAGGCGGTCGCCGATCGTGCGCGCTGTCTGGTGCTGTGGTTGACGCCGCTGCTGATCGTACTGTTCTTAATCGCGGGCGTATGGATGGCATCGACCGGAATGGGCTACCAGTTGGCCGAGATCGGTGATAAGAGCGGCATCCTGCAGCTGACGCATAAGACGGTCGTGACCAAGGGCTGGCTGGAAGGTGCCCCGGGTTGGGTGTGGATTGCACCGGCGGTAGCGTTGGTTGCGATGAGCCTGACCATGGGGCTGGCTCGTCGTCAACGTGCAGGTCTGGCATTCGTGACCAGTGGACTGATGTTGGCGGGTGTAATTGCGACAGCGGGCGTGGTGATGTTCCCGTTTGTCATGCCGTCTAGTCTGATGCCGTCGGCAAGCCTGACGCTGTGGGATGCCACTTCCAGTGCGCTGACGCTATCGATCATGTTCTGGGTGGCACTGGTGATGACCCCGATTATTCTGGCCTACACCACGTGGTGCTACGTCAAAATGTGGCGTCGTATCACCGTTGAGCATATCAACGAAGAGAGCCACTCCCTTTATTAATGGGTCGTTTCCGATGGTTAGCGGGCAGTTTGTGGCTGACCATCGGGCCTTTATAGAACAGGTATCCTTATGTGCTATTTGATCTGGATCTGCTGTATCGGCGTCTTTACGCTGGCCACGGTGAGCGTTGCTAAGCTGAACGAGCGCCGTGCCGTTGCGGCCGGTGAAGACGTTCACTGATAGAACAGCACTTTCCCGCTGTCATGAATGCTCCAGTCCAGGTGCCCTGGCTGGAGCATTTCTGTATCACGGCTACACTGACAGATAAGCGCAGGCGAGCGCTGGTCATCGCGATCGCCTCGGTATTTGCAGTGGTCCTCACACAAGGAGATGTGGAATGGGATTCTTTGATTTCGTGAAATCAGTGGGCAAGAAACTGACGGGCGCAACGGAAGCGCAGGCAGGCGAAGTGCAAGGGCCTTCTGCAGAAGCGCTCAAGCAGGAGCTGGATAAATATCAGTTGGGTTCGCAGAACGTGCAGATTGCCATTGAGGGTGATCAGGTCACTCTGAGCGGCAGCGTAGCGGATCAGGCAACGCTCGAGAAGGTCGTGATGGCTGTCGGTAACGCCCACGGTGTGGCACGCGTCAACACCGATAATCTGAAGGTTGAAGCCACTCAGCAAGGCGCTGCAGAACCGCGCTTCTATACGGTCAAGGAAGGCGACACGCTGTGGAAGATCGCTGAGGGTGTCTATGGCAAAGGGCAGGGCAACCGCTATACGGACATTTTCGAAGCCAACCGTCCAATGCTGAGCCATCCTGACAAGATCTATCCGGGACAGACGCTGCGCATTCCCGAGTAAGTTACGCAGCAAGGTACGTGCCCCTGCCGTCGTGTGATCGCTGGCCGTTGGGGCGCTGCTCATCGTTAAATGAAAAAGCCACGCGAGTACTCGCGTGGCTTTTTTGTCTTCAGGGCAACATGATGAACGTGTGGCCTTGCTGCCTGAGTGTGCCCCTCGCCGTGCAGTATCAGTGCGAGGTGAGTCGTGGCTTAGTGATGGTCAATTTTGCCAGCAAACAGTACGCGCATCAGCATATCACCTACCTTGACGATCGGGCGCGTCATCAGTAACCACGGCAGTATGATCAGTGCGATCGACAGCGATCCCATATAGACGTCTTCGAACCAGTGCGCGCCGACCATAATGCGGGGGAACGACAGCAGAATGACAAGGATAACGCTGGCGAGGCCGAAACCACGGGTGCCGAAGCGCAGCATGAAGGCGGCAAAGATCATCATGACCAAACCATGGTCGCCCGGGAAGCTGCTGCTTGACTCTGATTTGGTATCAAAGTGAACGATCTGTTCCACTGACAGCGGGTTCAGGCCTTGCTTGGCGTATTCGATGGTCGGGCTGGCATGGTGGTAAGGCTGCAGGTGTGTCAGCAGAGCAATAACCAACATCGACATCATCATGATGAAGGTGATGACGGCCCAGCGGCGATAGCGCTGAGGATGGGATTCATTCAATACCTGAATCCACAGTACCAGCCCGAGGGCACAGAACGTTGCCAAGTCGAAATAGCGACAGTTGAGTACGCCCAGCAGGTTGACCCACGGCGAGGGCTCTGTCGTCAGTGTGTGGTTGAAGCCCCAGAAGATATGGCTGTCCAGCCACGGCCAGATCGGTGCGGCGGTCTGCCACCAGGAAAACAGGATCAGCAGGCCGATCACGTTGAGCAACAGGATCTTGCGTATCGTGGTCATTAGGAAGGTCGACTCGTATCAAGTAAGCGAAAGAAATGCGGAAACGTCAGCATACGAAATTCAAACGGATGTCTAGCGCGAAAAGAGACGCTGCCACAGCGCATTGATGTGCGGGGAAAACCAGCGCTGCAGCAGTGCTGGCAGCGGAGAAAATAGCACCCACGGCGTCATCAGCAGCGTCATGGTCAGTGATCCCATATAGACATCGCTGAACCAGTGGGCGCCTGCCATCAGGCGTGGTGCCGTGATGATAAGGGCCAGAATGACGGCGGCGATACCGCCTGCACGCGGGGCAAAGCGCAGCATGAAAGCGGCAAAGATCATCGCCATCACACCGTGATCGCCCGGGAAGCTGTCAGGCGCGCTGTCCTTGACCGGCAGGTGTGTCAGCGTGTGAAGCATGTGTGCTTCTGGGTGGAAGACGGTCGGGCTGGCCCGCTCGTAGGTCATGACGTCATGGATCAACAGCGTGGCAATGCCCGCAACGGCCAGCATCAGGATTCCGGCGGACAGCCACTTGGCAATCCGCTGGCCTTTTGCGCGTCGGTCGCACAGTGCACAGATAAGAAACAGCACCATCATGGTGCCCAGAATGAACGAATCGAACAGGCGGACGCTGGCAAGGCTGAGCAGATGGACGAACAGCGGATGGTCTGGTGTCACCCACGCATTGAGGTGCCAGAAGACAGCGTTGTCCAGAGTGTCCCAGAAGGGTGATGTGACAGGTGCCAGCCAGCTACCCAGCAGCAAAAGGCCAAGCAGGTTGAACGGCACGATATAGCGAAACTCCATACCAGAGTCCTGAATGAAAGTAGTGATTGAAGGCCGGAAGTGTAATCCAGACGGTAGTCGAGAAACAGTGTTTTATAAATGGCCCGTTAATGAATGGAAAAACGCCACACCCGTAGGTGTGGCGTTCGATACAGCAAGGGGGCGTGAGATTAGAGGCTTGCTAGACGTTCCTGCTGTTCGTCCAGCAGCACGATGGCTGCTTTAGCTTCCTCAAGACGTGCACGTTCCTTGTCGACGACGGCAGCCGGGGCCTTGGCCACGAAGCTTTCGTTGGAAAGCTTGCGTTCGATGCCGTCGATGACTTTCTGGTGCTGTTCGCGCTGTTTCGCAAGGCGCGCCAGTTCGGCATCCTTGTCGATCAGGCCGGCCAGTGGGACATGCACTTCCAGACCACCGACGTTCTGCATGGCCGTGGCCGGTATGGTGTCGGCATCACGGAACGTGATGTCTTCCAGCTTGGCGAGTTTCAGCAGTACACGCTCGTTTTCCGCTGTGCGACGACGGTCTTCGTCATCACCACGCGCCATGAAGATCGGCAGCGCCTTGCCTGGGGCGATGTTCATTTCGCCGCGGATGTTACGGATAGCCACGATGACCTGTTTTAGCCATTCGATATCAGCGATGGCCTGTTCATCGAGTAGCGCGGCATCCGCTGTCGGCCACGGCTGGTTCATGATGGTGGTGTGTTCGTCCATAACCTGGCCTGTCAGCGGTGCAACGCGCTGCCAGATTTCTTCGGTGATGAACGGAATCATCGGGTGCGCCATGCGCAGGATGGTTTCCAGTACACGAACCAGCGTACGACGCGTACCGCGCAGACGTGCTGCCGGAGCGGTTTCGTCCCACAGTACCGGTTTGGACAGCTCAAGATACCAGTCGCAGTATTCGTTCCACACGAATTCGTACAGGGCATGGGAAGCCAAGTCGAAACGGTAGGTGTCGAGCGCGCGGGTCACTTCTTGCTCGGTCTGCTGCAGGCGAGCGATGATGAAGCGGTCCGCCAGGGTCAGCTCGACATCTTCACCGTGCTGACCACAGTCCTGACCTTCCGTATTGGAAAGTACGTAGCGGGCAGCGTTCCACAGCTTGTTGCAGAAGTTGCGGTAGCCGTCCAGACGACCCATGTCGAACTTGATGTCGCGGCCAGTCGTCGCCTGAGACAGGAAGGTGTAGCGCAGCGCGTCTGTCCCGTGGGACTCAATGCCTTCTGGGAATTCTTTGCGCGTGGCCTTGGCGATCGCCTTGGCTTTCTGTGGCTGCATCATGTTGCCGGTACGTTTGTCGACCAGCGTGTCGAGGTCGATGCCGTCGATCAGGTCGATCGGGTCGAGCACGTTGCCCTTCGACTTCGACATCTTCTGACCTTGACCGTCGCGTACCAGACCGTGCACATAGACCGTCTTGAACGGCACCTGACCCGTGAACTTCAGGGTCATCATGATCATGCGTGCGACCCAGAAGAAGATAATATCGAAGCCGGTGACCAGCGTGCTGGACGGATGGAACGTGGCCAGTTCAGGCGTTTGTTCCGGCCAGCCCAGCGTGCCGAACGTCCACAGCGCGGAGCTGAACCAAGTGTCGAGTACGTCGTTGTCCTGATGCAGTGCAACGTCGGCGCTCAGGCCGTACTTGCTGCGGACTTCCTCTTCATCGCGTGCCACATAGATGTTGCCGTCGGCATCGAACCACGCCGGAATGCGGTGGCCCCACCACAGCTGGCGAGAGATACACCAGTCCTGCAGATCGCGCATCCAAGCGAAGTACATGTTTTCGTAGTTCTTCGGTACGAACTGGATATCGCCATTTTCAACCGCTTCGATGGCCGGCTTGGCCAGCGTTTCGACGGCCACGAACCATTGGTCGGTCAGCATCGGCTCGATGATGACACCCGAACGGTCGCCACGCGGTACCTTCAGCGCATGCGGTTCGATCTTCTCAAGCAGACCCAGCGCGTCGAAGTCGGCAACGACTTTCTTGCGTGCGTCTTCGCGGGTCAGGCCGACGTAGTCGCTTGGCATCTTGCCATCGAAACGATCGGACGGACGGTTGTCGTAGCCGAAGACTTCCGCTTCTTCACGGATAGTGGCCTGCGGCGTCATGATGTTGATCAGGACGCTGTCGTTGCGTTTGCCGGCTTCGTAGTCGTTGAAGTCGTGCGCGGGCGTCATTTTCATGCAGCCTGTCCCGAACTCGCGCTCAACGTAATCGTCAGCGACGATCGGGATGCGGCGATTCAGGATCGGCAGGATGACATCCTTGCCGACCAAGTGCTGGTAGCGTTCGTCTTCGGGGTTGACCGCAATAAAGGTGTCACCCAGCACGGTTTCCGGACGCGTCGTCGCGATGACGACGTAATCCTTGCCATCAGCAGTTTTCTCGCCGTCGGCCAGCGGGTAGCGCAGGTACCACATGGACCCTTGCTCGTCGACGTTTTCCACTTCCAGATCGGAGATAGCGGTCAGTAGTGCCGGGTCCCAGTTGACCAGACGCTTGCCGCGATAGATCAGGTCTTCTTCATACAGGCGTACGAATACTTCTTTGACGGCGCGGCTGAAGTTGTCGTCCATCGTGAAGCATTCGCGTGACCAGTCGAGGCTGGCGCCCAGACGGCGCAGCTGACGAGTAATGTTGCCGCCGGACTCGTTCTTCCATTCCCAGATCTTATCGGTGAACGCTTCGCGGCCGAGGTCGTGGCGTGTCTGGCCGGTTTCGTTGGCCAGCTTGCGCTCAACCAGCATCTGGGTGGCGATACCCGCGTGGTCGGTACCGATCTGCCACAGGGTGTTATGGCCCTGCATGCGCTTCCAGCGGATCAGGGTGTCCATCAGGGTATCTTGGAAGGCATGCCCCATGTGCAGACTGCCCGTCACGTTGGGCGGCGGGATCATGATGGAGTAGGGGGTGCCGGAACCGCTGGGGGCGAAGCAGTTGTCTGCTTCCCACTTCTGATACCAACGGGTTTCGATACGGTCGGGGTGATACGTCTTGTCCATCTGTTCCATGTAGGGCAGCTCGTCCGGTCAGCAAAAAACGAAAGATGGGGAATTATAACGCCGGTTGGTCGTTTCGCACAGGGTTTTAAAGCTATCATGATCTTTCAAACCTTACTCTTCCGCATAGATAATTATTACAAATGATTATTTAAATTTCTGTTTTGTATCTTTATCAATGCTAAGTTTGTTTTTTAGTTTATCTAAAGGGAATATCTCGTCTTTTCTATTTACGGCATCTTGTAGTTCGTTTACTTTTTTTCTCGGCCATTTTTTTATATCCCATTCTTGCTCATCATACCACTTCAATATGACTTTATCAGTTGTGTCTTCTAGCAATGTTATATAATTTTCTATAGTAAGCTCTTCTGATATGGATGGTAGTCTTATTATTGTGTGATTATTTCTAATAATAGACTGTTTTTTATTGTTACTTATATCATTTAATCTTAACGCTCTTTCTAAGCGATTTTTTATGCTAACTTTGTCCTCATCTAATAGAACACTAAATATAGTTTCATGCCAGTCTAAGTTATCGTAAGATTTCGCATCTTCTTCGCTCATCTCTTTTATTATATTTGACATGATGTCAACTATTTTTGTTGATTTTTCTATATGTTTTTGTTTTTTCCTTATTGTTTCAATTGCCTTTTTTGTGTTATCTGATGGTCTCAAAATAAAATCTTTACACCAATCGGTATCGCGAATTTTTTGAGTAAGATCACTTGTTATTTTATTTTTTGCTTGTTCATTATTTGAATTTAATATGTCTGAAATGATAAGAAAGTTATCTTCTTGGTCAAATAAATTGGGAATGTGTTGTTCCCACCCAAATACAAAGTTGATTAGAGGTGAGGGGTCATCATTGAAAATTTCTGACAAGATTTCGTATTTTTCTTTTTTTATTACGTTTTCTATATTTAATCTATGCACCTTTTTGTGTTTTATTATGTTTTTAACTGAGTTTTTTATAAAGTCGTGCTCTAGATTGTTTGTTATTAAGTCAAAATTATTTGATAATACTAAATATTTCCAAAGCTTATCCAATATGGTAGGGTTTTCTTTTATCATTTCAGCTATATGTGCTGCAGCTGAGTCGTATCTATTATTTATACTGAACATTTCATTTAAGTTATTTTTTATTGTTCTTCTGAGTATTTCTAGACATATCCAATCGGAATTTTCGTCATTGTTGATGGACAAAATTTTATTCAATAGTTCATTTGCGTTTATTTTATTTTCCCAGTTGTGTTCAAAAGGTATGATGTATGGAGAGAACGTTATTAGTGTCTCGGAAGGGGTGTTGGGGAAAAATACTGCTGTATCATCAGGCGTTACAATTTCTCCTAGCCTATAACTTTCCATAAACCACAGGAAAAAATCATTGTTTTTTCGACCAGTTTCGTATTCTTCGCATGCTGCTTTTAGTAAATCTAATTTGTCATCAGGAGCGAAATTTATTCCTTTTATATGCCACTCTTCTAATTTTTCTTTAAGTGGCCACAAATGACGAGAAAATACATTTGCATTTGGTTCTCTTAATATAAAAGGGCTTTTTTTTAATAATTTAGAGCACATATGAAGTTCAATTATTTTATCATTGTATGTATCTTTTTTAATCTTGTCTTCTTTGCTATCGTTATCTATTTTATTAAATATTATTTGGGCAATATTTAAATTTGGATCAAAGTCTCTTTCTTTGAGTATTTGCACTGCTTCCATGTAGTCTTCATTATACTCTAAACTTGAGATATCATTTATTTTAATATTTGTTATAGGCAGCCATTTTTCGACAAAAATCTTATATTCTTCGTCACTTAATGAACCTTTTTTTGATAAAAGTTCAGTGATTTTTAATGGAGATGTTTCACTTATAGCTTTACTGAAGAAAAAATCAAAACCATAGATACTAGAGAGAGAAAAAATACGACTTATATCAAGACTGCTTATTGCTTTATTCATTGGAAAATAAATTAACTCACTTTTAGCAATATTTTCGTTTGTTTGGTAGTGGATGCAGGCAATTTGTGTGGTCCACTGTTCTTTATTCATGCTCTCGTTTAAAATATTCTGAGTTAACTTTATTAGTGTCCGGTCATCAGTTTCTTCTTTATTTTCAGTGATAGAAAGTAGGTCTTCTAAACTTATATTGGGTTCAGATGTGCCTTTAATAGAAAGTAAGTATGCGCTACAGCAAATAGGAGATATTTCTTGGCTATGGCATGTTATTATACATGCTATGTCATTTATATGACGCTTTAAAAAGCGCGGCGTTACATCTTTGGTTGGATCTTTCCATATTTCTATTAGCTTTACGCATGCATTGGACTCTGTTAAATTTTCGATTGTTTCTTCCCAGTATTTTTGAAATTGATTAGCCCACCCTGCGGATACTATGGGGGGGGATCTAAAAACAATAGGAAGACGTTTGGATATATATTCTTTTCCTTCATTTATGTTGTCTGGATTCATTGCTTTTGCGACGTGATATTCTGAATAAGGAAGAATTATTTTTAGGTTTTTACTTCCTGTTGATGCGAAAATGTCGATATCACTCCAGATTTCTTGGACTTTGCCTTTTTCAACTCGATCAATATTATCTATGATCAGTATTATTTTTTCATTATTAGGTACGAGGTCTATAAACGAATTAAAAGCTTTTTTTAACTCAATGCTGCCTACCTCTCTGGTAACACTGAATGTCTCATTTATGGTATCTTTCGTATTCTTTTTCAAGACGTCAGCTGGAGAAATATTTTTACCTTCTGTAAATAAAGATGCAAAAAGCCATATAAGTAAAGGTGATGTAGTTGATATTACTGTTATAAATTTATGTATATCAAAGTCTGAACTGCTGCATTGATCTCTAAAACAAAATAACCATTCAAATAAATAGGTGAAAGACTTATCTATGTTTTTTACTGTTAGTATGTATGAAATAATATATGCTACTGCTAAAAAGCTTATAGAGCTACTTATGTTCTTATCATACTGAAGTGTGTTTCCTAATGCTCTATTTTTTATATCGTTTATATTTTTTTGATTTTTAGGTGATATTAATGATATTTCATTAGCAAAGTTTTCTATAAAGGCGGCTTTTGTAGATGAGTGGTGATGTTGATCAATATCGAAATATATAAAGTGGTAGTTCTCTTGTTCATCTTCTAGTTTTTTTTCAAGTATTTTTATTATAGTGCTTTTCCCCGACCCGAAGCAACCTTCCAGTCCTATTAAATCTATTTCTTCAAAGTTTTTTATTATATGTTTTATGCCATCGGCAGCGCTCTCATGTCCAGCACCTTCAAAAGAATCATTGGTGGATGGTGCTTCTAATTGAAACTTACTTATTTTATGTTTAGTCAAGAGTGTTTTCCTGTTTAAATATATTTCCGGTTAATATGGTTGAATTCTAGAGTTAGCTTAGTCGCTTATAATGGGCTTGCGCATATCGTGGCTCTTCACGGGGTAGCCGCGCTTCTTATAGGTCTGCCAGCACTCGCGCTTGGCATTGAGGATGTCCTGACGCTGACAGATGATTTCGGCGACGCGGTCGAAGCGTGAAAACCAGTCAGGAATATCGAGTGCAAGGTTGAGCAGTACGTCGATACCAGGTTCCGGTGCTTCATCACCGTGGCCGATAGTGACGGGCGGCTGTGGTTCGATTGGGGCATCCAGACGCATATGCGGTACATAGCTGTCAGGACGAAACTGCCACAGCTGTTCGTCGATCAGGCTGGCGGTATCGGCATCGTCAACGTGGATATGCACGCGGTACTGCTTGTGCAGGATGGTATCGACGAGACGGCAGGCAAACGCTGTGCGGGCATCCGCAGTGGTATCGGACAGGATGTAGAAGTCGACGTTTGTCATGGAAGGGGCTGCCGCTGCGTGAATGATGGGCCATGAGAGAAGGAGGCGCTGCTTCCCTCAGGAAAGCAGCGCGCAGGATACGTGACTTACACGCCGCCGTCGATATCGAGCAGGGCACCGGTCACGAAGGAGGCTTCATCGGAGGCCAGCCATAGAATGCCGTAGGCCACTTCTTCCGGGCGGCCAGCACGGCCCAACGGGGTGAAGTTGGCTGCTTCGGCCACTTTTTCGCCGTTACCGCCGCTGGCATGAATGTCGGTGGCGATGACGCCCGGTCGTACCGTATTGATACGGATCCGATCAGGGCCCAGCTCTTTTGACAGGCCTTCGGTCAGGCTGTCGATCGCGCCCTTGGAAGCAGCATAGTCGACAAATTCGTTCTCACAGCCCAGCTTGGAGGCGATGGAACCGACGTTGACGATGGCACCGCCATGACCACCGTGGCGCGTCGCCATGTGCTTCACGGCTTCGCGGATGCAGATCATGGTGCCGAAGGAGTTGATGCGCAACATGCGTTCGAGACGTTCACCGCTCATCTCGTCGATGCGTGCGACCTGATCGACGATACCGGCGCTGTTGACCAAAACGTCGAGACGACCGAAGTGCTCGACCGTCTTCTGCACCATACCGATCACATCGGCTTCGACGCTGACGTCGGCCTGCAGTGCCAGTGCAGAATCCGGGCCGTTGATGCGCAGCAGATCGGCCAATACGCGGTCGGCTTCCTGTTGGTTGCTGCGGTAGCTGAAGGCCACTAGGTAGCCGCGTTCGGCGGCGATACGAGCAGTGGCAGCACCGATGCCGCGGCTGCCGCCGGTGATCAGCATGACCTTGCGAGTAGTGTCAGTCATCTCTGGCTCCTGTTTTATAGTAGGAATTCGTGCGTGGTAAGGATGGAGGAACGGCAAGCACCGCCGCTGCGGGCAATCGCAGTGATGAAACATGCCCGTATGAACTGTTTGGCAGGCGGCTCAAACGCCGCCGTCTACGTCCAGTATTGCGCCGGTAGTGAACGAGGCTTCGCTTGAAGCCAGCCACAGCAGCGCATGGGCGATTTCCTCAGGCTGTCCTGCGCGTCCCATAGGAATGCGTCCTTCCGCCTGGCGTGCCTTGTCGGGGCGTCCACCTTCTACATGAATCAGTGTGTCGATGACGCCGGGGCGTACGGTATTGACGCGGATGCCGTCGGCGGCCAATTCCTTGGATAATCCTTCCGTCAGACTGTCGATAGCCCCCTTAGAGGCGGCGTAGTCGACGTATTCGTTCGGGCTGCCACGGTGTGCGGCGGCGGAACCGACATTGACGATGGCGCCACCGTGCCCGCCACTGCGGGTCGACATTCGTTTGACTGCTTCTCGGCAGCACAGCATGACGCCCACCACATTGATGGTCATCATGCGCTGAATACGTTGCGCGCTCATCTCGCGCAGCGGCATGGCGGTGTCCACAATACCCGCATTGTTGATCAGCACGTCCAGCCGTTCGTACTGCGCCATCGCGGCGTCGAACAGGGCGATGATCTGCTGCTCGTCGGCCATATCGGCCTGCACGGCGATGGCATCGCCGCCGTCGCGCTGAATGTCTTCCAGCACACGCTGCGCAGAAACTTCATCCTGACGATAGCTGAACACGACGCGGTAGCCACGTTGAGCGGCCAGTCGTGCCGTAGCGGCACCGATACCGCGTCCACCGCCGGTCACGAGCAACACGGGAGTGTCACGTGGCGCTGCGGGTTCGTTGTCGAGAACGACCGCCATGTCGGTTTCTCCTGAAATGCACGCTGTTCAGCCGGAGCCGAACAGCGCTCGTCAATGAAATAGAGACCTACCCTGACATCCGGGTAGGCTCAGGTCGCTCAGGCGTTGGCCTGTTGCAGCAGATAGCGGGTCAGCAGGCCGACCGGACGTCCCGTTGCCCCTTGCTTGCCGTGCCAAGCCGTGCCCGCGACATCCAAATGCGCCCACGGATATTTGGCAAAGCGAGACAGGAAGCAGGCTGCTGTGATGGAGCCGCCCTTACGGCCGCCGATATTGGCGATGTCGGCGAAGTTAGAGTCCAACTGAGACTGATAGTCGTCCCACAGCGGCATCTGCCAGACGCGATCCCAGCTGGCGTCGGCTGCATTGCGCAGCGACTGGGCCAGTGCGTCATCGTTGGCGTACAGACCGGAAGCGTGGTCGCCCAGCGCAATGATGCAGGCGCCCGTCAGCGTGGCAATGTCGACAACACTGGCGGGCGCAAAGCGTTCGGCATAGGCAAGCGCATCGCACAGCACCAAGCGGCCTTCCGCATCGGTGTTCAGCACCTCGACGGTCATGCCATTGAGCGTGGTGATGATATCGCCCGGTTTAAGGGCCTTGCCGTCCGGCATATTTTCAGCCGTTGCGATGATACCCACCACATTGATGCGCGGTTTTAGTGCCAACAGAGCCTTGAATGTTCCCAGTACGCTGGCCGCACCGCCCATGTCGTAGCGCATCTCGTCCATGTCGGCACCCGGTTTGAGTGAGATGCCACCCGTATCGAAGGTGATGCCTTTGCCGACCAGTACGTGCGGTGCGTCGCTTTCGGCACCGCCGCGGTATTCCATCACGATCAGGCGCGATTCCTGCTCGCTACCCTGACCCACGGCCAGTAGCGCGCCAGCGCCCAGTTCGCGCAGTTGCTCTTCACCCAGAACGGTGGTGGTCAGCGCGCTATCGGCGGCCAGCGACTGTGCTTGGTCGGCAAGATAGGCGGGCGTGCAGATGTTGCCCGGCAGGTTGGCCAGTTCGCGGGCGAAGTTGATGCCTTCGCCGTACGCATTACCCACGGACAGCCCGTGTTCGGCAGCGGCCTTGGCATCCGCGCTAGCGATCAAGGCTACGGACTCGAGCGCGACCTTGGGTTGATCGCCCGTCTTGCAGGCAGTGAAGCGATAGGTCGCGCGCAGCGCATGTTCCGCTACGGCACGAGCAACGCTTTCGGTATCCAGTTTGGCATTGGTTAGCCCTTCACTGGCGATCCCAACACGTTTTGCCGACAGTTCGGACACGGCAGCAAAAGCGGCGCTTAGCAGCTTCTGCAGGGCGTCCATTGAAAACGCGTCCGGTTTGCCTGCGCCTACCAGCAGTACGTGAGTTAGCGACAGACCGGACAGATCGCTGCGCAGCAGGGTCTTGCCCGGCTTGGCTTTGAAATCGCCCCGCGCGATAGGCGCCAGCAGACGGCCATCAGTAGCACTGTCGAGTTCCTGTGCGAGAGAAGACGGTGTATCGGTATCAAAAACGGGCAGGATCAAGCAGTCCAGCGCTGACTGATCAAGAGCGGTAACCGTGGTGAAAAGCATAGAAAGCTCCGATGAATCGTAGAGGGTGACGAGAGTGGCCCGAGACAGTGACTCTAGGGTGGTGCGCCAATGACGCAGACTCGGCGCAGTGACGGTGCTCTCAGCGGCCGTTAGGATCTTAGATGGGGACGATTGTCATTGAATAAACCTTAGCATTTATCCAACGCGTGCGGCACCCCGAGATAAACGGCTAATGAACGCGTGGCATATGGCTGTATCGGATGCGCTTGATCGCCACATCGTGAAGCGAAGTGAACGGTACGCGACACCGATGAGTAAGCGGTGCGGGCATTGGCACGAACATACCCGCTGTTGTATGGCGTAAAGGTGCTGTCGGTTACGACGACGTATCGTGATATACCGCCATGCAAGAGTGCGTAAATGGCACGCTAATCATTAATAATGAAGGAAGAAAAGGGAGATGACATGAGCGTGGCTATCATCGAAGGCAAGACCATCGAAAAAGAGAAGGACGTTTATGTGCAAGTGGCTAGCCAGATAGATTTTGGCGTGGGTTATGGCTACAACTACCACGCTTTTCTTGATCGCCTAGGGTACGACCTAGAACGCCCCATTCATATCGTTTGGAAGGACCATGCTGTTTCAAAAAACGTACTGGGGCGTGATTTCGACCGGCTGGTTGCTTTAATGGAGCAGATCAAGAGGGATGATGAACGCTTCTGCCCAGAGGGCGAGCGTTTTACGTTTTCGCTGGAGTAATACTGGGGTAAGTAATAAGAGCATGTTTCATACCTCCGATACCCCTGTCATTGAAGGGGCTTCAAACCATAAATTGCGGTAGAAAACGTCTATTTTAGAACGGGCAAAAGCAATCACTCAGGTTATGAAACACTCTCTAAGAAAAAGCGCCTTGGATACGGTGATAAAAAGGTGATGAGCAAGAGGGCGAGGAGCATATGATGACCTTACTCATATGGCACAGAATCTGACATCAACATGTGCGGGCCTGCACCGGCGAGGCACGGCGTGCAATATTGCCTTATCCTTTCTAAACCAAATGCTAATGCCGCAGTCACATAGGGTATCCGTAGCGGCGGCGAATGAGCGGCCTTCTGTATGCGCTGCGTGACTGCTTTCAATGGTATATCGCTCTTCCTCGTTAGGGGCATTCCTGCGTGCATCTGTTACGATGGCGGGTTGCCGTGCTTGATGCTGCCAGCATCGCAACGTGTGCGGCATTCCAGTACCATGCTTCGCGCACCGCGATGACATGGTGATTCAGCGAGTGTTGAAGTGCCGTCAAATTCAATGAATTTAGCCGTTTGTTGCTGAAAGGCACGTACTGCGTCTAGGGTGAAAGACGTCAATGTCGGTGTCGATACGCGCATTTCCTGTTCGATAAGGGATGCGAGCGGCCGGTTTTATGAACATGTTCCGCACTGATGAAAACGGGTCTTGCTCAGGAGTCCGGGCAGACAGTGGGGATTAGGGAGAAACGAGCGCGTGGTTGTCTTTCGTTATCTTATCCGCGAGATCGTACTGACGATGCTGGCCGTAGCGGTGGTACTGCTATTGGTCATTATGGGCAGTCGCATCATTCGTTATATGTCAGCCGCCGCGTCGGGCGAGCTGCCGCTGGGGTTGGTCGGTCGTCTGGTGATGTACCAGATGCCAGGCTTTCTAGAGCTGATACTGCCGCTGGCGTTTTTCCTGGGCATTCTGCTGGCCTACGGTCAGTTGTATATGAACAGTGAGATGACCGTGCTGCGGGCCTGCGGCGTTAGTCCGATGAAGGTGCTGCGCGTATCGCTGTGGCCCGGTGCCGTTGTGGCCGTTATCGTCGCGCTGTGCAGCCTGTGGCTGGGACCGCTCGGCAAGCAGCAGATTTCTGAAGCCCTGTTCGAACAGCAGCAGCACGCTGATTTCAGCATACTGTCCGCTGGTCGCTTCCAGAACGTGGGGGGGCGCACGGTATATGCCGCCAGCATGAGCCACGGCAACAGCCAGCTCAATGATATTTTCGTGTCCGAGCCGCAGCGTACCAAGGGTGCACCGGCCGAGGTGGTCATCAAGGCCGATCACGCCTATCAGGTGCGCGATGAGAAGACGGGCGTGCGCTACTTGGTATTGGACAGTGGCGAGCGCTATAGCGTTGAAGCAGGGCGTATGGATGCCGAACGCCTGACCTTCGCCAGCTACTCGACGAAGATTGAGGACAACCTACAAGCGCTGGAAGTGAGCGAAATGGATGCGATGCCTTCCGCTCAGCTGTGGGGCAGTCATGACCGTAAGATGCGTGCAGAGCTGCAGTGGCGCTGGTCGCTGGCGATCATGGTGCCGATACTGACCCTGCTGGCGATGTCGCTGTCGAAGGTGGATCCGCGCCATGGTCGCTTCGGTCGTATTCTGCCCGCGATCATCCTGCACATTGCTTATCTCAGCTTGCTGCTGACGGCCAAGAGCCTGATCGGCAACAGCCGTTGGCCTGCCGATGTTGGCATGTGGCCTATTCACTTGGGATTTTTGATCTTGGGTATCTGGCTGGTGAAACGTACGTTCGGTCATAAGGGAGCCCGCTGATGTTTGACCGTTTTGACCGCTATATCGCCCGCAATGTGCTGTGGGCGATGTTGATCGTACAGGTCACGCTGCTGTCGCTGGATTTCCTGCTCAGTTTCATTAACGAACTGGGGGATGCCAGCAAGGATTACGGCCCGTTGCAGATGCTGGCCTATCAGGCGATGCGTCTGCCGTGGCGCTTCTATGGCTACATCCCCGTTGGCGTTCTGCTGGGGGGGCTGCTGGGGCTAGGTGGCATGGCGTCCAGCAATGAGCTGACGGCGATCCGTGCTGCGGGCCGATCGCTGACACGCATCGTATGGGGTGCGATGAAACCGCTGCTACTGGTGATTGGCATCACGATGGCGATCGGTGAATGGGTGGTGCCTCTCTCGGAGCAGAGCGCTACCGCCTATCGCCTTGAGCGACTCAAAGGCATTGGGGCTATGTCACAGAGCGGCGGCTGGCAGACCGAAGGCGGCGATATCTACCGCTTCGGCACGATTCGCTCCGACAATACGGTATTGGACGTCACGCGCTTCGTCTTCAATGGCCACACGTTAACTTCCGTGACGCATGCGGACTCGGCCAGCTGGGATGCCGCACAGCAGCAGTGGACATTGCATGCCGTCAAGGAAACGCATCTGAGTGAGCAACAGGTGCAAACGAACAGCGCAGACAGCGCTCGCTGGGATACGGCCTTCTCGCCAGAGTTTCTTACCCTGGTGCTGATGGACCCCGAAACCCAGTCGATCGGTGATCTGTGGCGCTATGGTCGCTATATGGACGATCAAGGTACCGACAGCCATTCGGCATGGCTGAACTTCTGGCAGAAGGCACTGCAGCCGCTGGCGTTGGCCGGCTTGCTGCTGGTAGCGGCATCATTCGTATTCGGGCCGCTACGGACGGTCGCGGCCGGTACGCGCATCTTCTACGGCATTGTAGCGGGGCTGATCTTCAAATATACCCAGGACCTGCTGGCACCGTCGTCCGTACTGTTCCACTTTTCGCCGCTATGGGCCGTACTGGCGCCGATCATTGCCTGCTGGCTGCTCGGTATCATGCTGCTGCGTAAGCGCGGTTAGCGGGCACAGGGCGTTGCTTTGGTGTGCATGTTCATCAAGATGTTTGTTGAAGTCAGCGCTTTGAACGATGGCGCTTTCGAGAAGGATTGCGCGCAGTGGCGCGCTGCTTGACACTCACTGTATGAACAGCGCCCACCGCTGTGCTTAATAGGTACTGGATGGAAGAAGGCCCGTGTCGATCACCGACGCGGGCCTTCTTTTTTTCGCTTGCTGGTTTTGCGCGTACCGGTTTTTGCCGACAGCTATCGGTGATACCGCTGCCGATAGTCGTCACGGCCGCGCGTCACGCACGGCATCATTCTGGCGCGTTCGAGCGCTGCGCACGCCGTTCGAGGCATTCCATGACATGGGCCGCAGCAACAAAGCCGAATGTACCGGTCAGGAAGGTGGCTGCGCCGTAACCTGCCGCGCAGTCCATCCGCGTGGCATTACCCGCGCCGGGCTTCTGCATGCAGACCGCGCCGGTCATGTCGGGATAGCGGCGTTGTTCGGTTGAGCAGACGCAACTGATACCGAAGCGACGCTTGATGTTGCGGCTATAGCCATGTTCGCGGCGCAGGCGGGCGCGCACCTTGGCCAGCAACGGGTCATGCTCGGTGCGGGTCAGGTCGCGAATCTCCACGCGGGTTGGGTCGATGAGGCCTCCCGCGCCACCCGTGACAGTCAGGCCGATCTTGCGCCGCTTGCACCATGCAATCAGCTCTGTCTTGGCGATGACGCTGTCAATGGCATCGACAACGTGATCGGCATCGGCAGGAATGCGTTCGTCGATATTGGTGGGTGTGACGAATCCTTCTACGGTGTTGATGCGCATCCCCGGGTTGATAAGGCGGGCTCGCTCGGCAAGGATCTGCACCTTGGGGCGTCCGATCGTGCCATCTAGCGCATGAAGCTGGCGGTTGATGTTGGAGACGCAGGCATCATCGAGATCAATCAGCGTTAGCGTGCCGACTCCGCTGCGGGCGAGCGCCTCTACGGTCCAGCTGCCGACCCCGCCGACGCCCACAACCACGACGTGGGCACGGGTGAACGCATCGAAGCTCTGGCGGCCGTAGAGGCGCTGGATGCCGCCGAAGCGGAAGTCGGCATCGTCACTGGTATACGCTGGCCGTTCATCGGTGGCCGAGGTCATGGCATCGCGGTCTGACATGAGCATTGTCCTGAATACTGAGAATGGGGCGGAGCAAGCCGAAGCGGGAAGCCTTAAGGCGATGACGCTATGGTGACTTGAGTCACGGGCTGATGGGCCTGCCAGCCCAGATGATCGAGTAGTGCGCCGAAGTCGCTGGAAAGCGGTGCCGATACCGTCAGCATCCTGCCTGTTTCCGGGTGAGGCAAAGACAGATGCGTGGACGCCAGCAGCAGACGAGTATCGCCTTCCCACTCGGCAAAGAACGTGTTCTTGAAATAGCGGTTGTGAACGCCTTTGCCGTGCTTGGCATCACCGATGATGGGGTGACCGATGCCGCTGAGGTGGCGGCGAATCTGATGGCGACGCCCCGTCAACGGTCTAGCCTCCACGAGTGAATAGCGCGACGTCGGATAGCGGTCGATGGCAACATCCAGTGAGGCCGTCGCCAAACGCGTGATATCTGTCTGTGCGGGCATGGCGGGGCATTCCGCTTTCGGACGCTTGCCGTCTTCTTCTCGCAGTGAGCGGTCGATACGCAAGGTCTCTGGGGCATGGCCGCGCACAATAGCTAGATAGCGCTTTTCCACGCGATGTTCAGCAAACGCCTCGCACAGTGTTGATGCGTGCGCAGACGATAGAGCGAAGACCATCACCCCTTCAGTAGGGCGATCAAGGCGGTGCACCGGGTAGACCCACTGGCCCAGCTGGTCGCGCAGTTCCGTCATCAGAATGCGGGTCGCATGCGCGGCCAGCGGGCTGCGATGCACCAGCGCCCCCGCAGGCTTGTAAACGATGACCAGCGCGTCGTCCTGATAAAGGATGGGTACAGAAGAAGAATCGGAAGACATGGATGGCATCTCGCCCACGTGAAAAGTCGGCATTATACCGATAACGCTGCGCGCATGAAGAGACCCCACCTTTTATAATGCGGCTTCATGTTTGAGGGCTTCATCCTGCATAATGGCGAACCAATATCCGATTGCGCCATTCAGGGAAACATCGACGTGAGTCGCAAGCATCGCTCCGACGCTACAACCTTCATTGATGAAAACGGTATCGAACGCAGACTCTTTCGTGCGCGCGGCAGCTTTGCTGACCGCTGCGACGCCTGCATGCTGCCACGTCTGAACTGCCTGTGTCCTTATCAGGTGACGGCAACGGCGCGTGCCGAAGTTTGGCTGATCATGCACCCGCATGAAGCCTACAAGCCCACCAATACCGGGCGTCTGATCAAGGACGTGCTGCCGAGTACGCGCATCTTCCAATGGTCACGCACCGAGCCAGATGACGAGTTACTGGCACTGTTGGCGTCGGATCGCTATCGGCCCTTCCTAATCTTTCCCGACGATCAGCCCGACTATGCTGACCGAATTGTGCGGCAGCCGACGGTGGAAGGGGAGCAGATACCTGTCTTCATCATCCTAGATGGTACTTGGCGACAGGCGCGTCGTATGTTCCGCCAGAGCGCTTATCTGGCTTCGCTGCCGATATTACCTTTGCACACCGATCGATTGACGCGCTACAAGCTGCGCACGCCGGCATCGGAGAGCCACCTCTGCACGGCTGAAGTGGCTGCGGAGCTGTTGAAGATGGCCGGCGATGTAAACGCCAGCCAGCTACTGGATGATTATTTCGATACCTTCAACGACTGCTATGCTGCCAGTCGCGTGCATCATCGCCTTCAAGCACCGACGGAGGCTATGCAGCGCCTACTGGCATGGCAGCGCACAGACAGCGATAGTGCCCCCTTATTCGAAGTCGACTGATTCCTATCAGCCCTTCACCATGGACGTTGCCCGCATGCGGGTGGTTAAGTACTCATCAGTACTTCATTCATTGTTAGGAGAAGAGATATGGCCGTTGGAGTCATTGCCACATTCGTGGCCAAACCGGAATCCGTAGCACAGGTTGAAGAAGCTCTGCGCAAAGTTGTTGCACCGTCCCGCATCGACGATGGCTGCGAAGACTATGCACTGCATCACGATCAGGAAAACGAGCGTTGCTACTACATGCTGGAACGTTGGAACGACGCCGATGCACTGGAACGCCACCAGGAACAGGAACACTTCAAAGCACTGATCGAAGCCCTGGAAGGCAAGCTTGAATCGCTAGATGTAAAAGTGCTGGATAACCTGCTGTAAGCACGCTTACGCATCACGATGAGCTATAAAAAAGGCCGAAGACCTAACCGTCTTCGGCCTTTTTTATATAGGGAAATTCGTAAAAAAGTCGGTTCGATTATATAGGCTATGGATTACATATAATTAATAATAAGGGTGATTTGATAAGCGTCTGTAATGGTCAAGATGATGGTTATATCGCTGTTGTTAACCATAACCAAAACAGTCTATTAGCATGATGTTGTTCGTATATGTCACCACTTTACAGCATGTTTCGTAACCTCAATATCCATGCCATTGAAGGGACTTCAAACTACAAAATTGCGGTAGAAACCTTCTATTGCAAAAGGGAAAAATAAATTACTCAGGTTGTGAATCAGACCCTTAACCTTTAAATGAAGGGTTGGTGTTAGATGCGTTATCGGCGTGGGCGTATCAACGTGGAATGCACTGACCCTTGTGATCAGGCCAGTGGTGGTGCATTGGAACGGAAGGTGAGAAGAGTGCTTTTTGTTCCAGCACGAGATAAGGGCTTGCGGTATCGGCACTGATACCGCAAGGGCTTGTCAGGTCATCAGCTTAGCCATCCCCGCTGACGCTCACGGAACAGATGTTCTACAGCCGACATCCGCCGCTTGTCGATCATCAATAGGATGACATGATCGTCGTGTTCGATATGCAGCTCGCCTGTCGAGATCAGTACTTCCCCATTGCGCACGATGGCGCCGACCGTGACGTCCGGCGGCCAGTCGATGTCGTCGATACTACGTCCCACTACCAGTGAGGTGTGCGCATCGCCATGGGCGACGATCTCTACCGCTTCCGCGGCGCCGCGGCGCAACGAATGTACGTTGACCGTATCGCCCTGACGCACGTGCGCTAACAGGCCATTAATAGTGGACTGGGCCGGCGAAATGGCGATATCAATGACGCCACCCTGCACCAGATCGACGTAGGCGCCGTTATTGATCAGCGCCAGCACTTTACGTGCTCCCAGTTGCTTGGCCAGCATGCACGACATGATATTCACTTCATCGTCGTTGGTTAGCGCGCAGTAGATATCGCACTCGTCGATATTCTCGTCGGTCAGCAACTGCTTGTCGGTGGCGCTGCCGTGCAGGATGACCGTGCTGTCGAGCCGTTCAGCGAGGAAGTGGCAGCGCTCGTCCAGCTGCTCGATGATTTTGACCCGATGGGTCGCTTCCAGCGTCAGTGCCAACCGCTCGCCGATGCGTCCACCGCCCGCAATGATGACGTGGCGCACGTTGCGGTCAGCGTGGCGCATGCGGCCCATCACGCTGCGTATATCTTGGTGAGCCGCGATAAAGAACAGCTCATCGTTGTCTTGGATCAGCGTATCGCCGGTGGGAATGAAAGGGTGATCATTGCGGTAGATTGCGGTCACGCGGCTGTCCAGCCCGCCCGCGAGTTCGTGCAGCTGGCGCAGTGGCTTGCCGATCATTGGGCCGCCACGATAGGCCTTGACCGCTACCAGTTGTGCCAGCCCGTCCGCAAAGTCGATGACCTGCAGTGCGCCCGGGTATTCGATCAGGCGTCGGATATGAGTGGTCACGAGCTGCTCGGGGCTGATCAGCACGTCGATCGGAATATTTTCATCGCGGAACAGTTCGCGGTATGTCAGGTAGGCACCGGAACGTACGCGAGCGATACGGGTTGGCGTGCGGAACAGGCTATAGGCCACTTGGCACGCCACCATGTTGATTTCGTCGTTGTTGGTCACGGCGATCAGCATGTCCGCGGATTCGCAGCCCGCCTGACTAAGCGTGGACGGGTGGGCACCGTGTCCCTGCAGGGTCTGGATGTCGAGTCGGGCATGCAGCGTGCGCAGGCGCTGCTGATCGGTATCCACAACGGTAATGTTGTTGGCTTCGCCTGCCAGGTGCTCGGCCAGCGAACCGCCGACCTGACCTGCGCCAAGAATGAGAATCTTCATCGAACCCGTCTTTTGTCGTTATGAATGGAAGGCGTGCCGACGTTACCTTTCGCCGATGACCCTGAGCGCAAGAGCATATTTCTTGCGGTTGATCTGTATGGACTGTGCGGATTAAGCGCGTTGCTACTGGCAGACGGCCTGTCCTAGTACTTTGATCTGGCGCTTCGCCAACGTTGCCAGTGTCGCCTTGTTGGTATCATAGGAGACGGGGCGGGTCAGAGGCCATAGCAGGTGAACATTGAATCCTTCATCTGCTGCGTCCTGCGCACTCCACAGGACACAGACGTCGCGTGCCAAGCCGCACAGATAGAGATCGGTGACACCTGCGTCGCGCAGCCAACCGGCTAGCCCAGTGGCCCTGCGTTCACCGCGCTGATTGACGTTATGACGAAAGGCACTGTAGGAATCGACGTGGGTATCGAATCCCTTGCGCAGGATCAAATCCGCATGGCGCCAGTCGATAGCCTCGTGCAGTGCCGCTCCCGGCGTGTTCATAACACAGTGATCGGGCCACAGTACCTGCTCATGCCCGTGCAGTTGTATCAGATCGAACGGATGGTGATCGGGGTACTGGCTAATAAACGATACGTGATCGCGGGGATGCCAGTCCTGCGTTGCCACGACATGATCGAACACATCAGCGTCCATCAGCTGCGCCAGCGGTGGCAGGATATCTTCGCCATTGGCACAGGCGAGCGGTCCGCCAGCCATGAAGTCCGACTGGACATCAATGACGAGCAGCGCACTGCGGTGACGTTCGATCTGGGAAGGCAGCTGATCCATGAACTTCTGTAACGCTGAGGGACGCATCACGTTCGATATCTCCGCGGTAATGGACGTTGTCTAAGCCGAAAGTTCGTTCGACCAAAATATAGCGGTTTTGCGAGGTGAATGGCATGCGGCAATGCGAAAGGCTATTACACTGTGTCAATAATAACGCGTGATCGCCTCATATTCCGTTGCATGCGTCACGTTATATGAAATTTCGCGTTAAAAGCCGGTCAATGTTGACAACGGGCAAAGAATGTATCAAACAAAGCATGTTAAACTACTATGAGTAGTGTGCGATATAGGGCTTTCTGCCGATTAAGAGGGTCTGCATTGGGTATATTCGATGCTATCGCCATAAAGGATGAAAAAGCATGATGCGTTGAAGAGTGAAAATGACCGCTCTTGTGTTCAACGCTTTCTGCAATAGATATGGAATGTATGACGTTAGCGGGCGAGCCATGCGCAATGGTCTAGGCCCTAGCGAACAGGGACAGGTGGGGGTATCACATGGCTTATTATCGTAAACCGGCGCTGGGGATGGACGACATCCACCATTTATTGGGTGTGACGCTGCGCGATGGGTGTGAGCAACGCTGTGGGCGCATCGTCGGGCTGGACTATAACCACGACCAGCCGATCATCGACGTGTTGTGGGAAGGGCAGAAGAAGGTCGAGCGCGTGTCCATTAGCCTTGAACAACTGGCTGGACTGATGAAAGCGTTTGTCGACGCACGGCGCGTATCGAACGTGCGTGCAGTAGGGCAGGAAAACGTGTCCACTCACTCGTCGACGGCTTCTGCATCCAGCAGTGCTTCTGTATCGGACGGGGCTTCCACCGACGCCTTGCCAGAACGCCGACGCGCCTGATCGTCATTCTTGAGGCATTCCTGCAAAGAAAAATGCCTCAATGATAAAGACAACGATCAGGTGCGCAGACATATCCACGCGTTGCCGGATCAGTTGGGCAGCGACAGTACTTCTCGTGCCAACCGAATCATTTCCGGCGTCCCCGTATTCTTCTCTCTGATATCCGACAGCTTCACGACCGGCAGCCAGTCATCGCTGAGGTCCGGGCGGGTATCCATCATCTTGACGACCATATTCATCGACTTCAGACCGACATCGTTGGTGAAGTTGGTGCCAATCCCGAACGACATCCCAATCTTGTCGCGGCAGAACTCGACGATACGGTCGACTTTGTCGGGGTCGAGTGCGTCCGAGAACACAATGGTTTTCGTGCGCGGATCAATGCCCATCTTCTTGTAGTGCTCGATGGCTTTCTGTGCGAATACGATGGGATCGCCGCTGTCGTGGCGCAGGCCGTCAAACAGCTTGGCCAGCATCTTGTCGAAATTGTCGAAGAAGATGTCAGTCGTGAACGTGTCCGTCAGCGCGATACCCAGATCGCCGCGATAGACTTGAACCCAGTTGTTCATCGCCATGCTGTTGGCCATCTTGAAGCCGTATTTGGCCCCGTGGAACATGAACCACTCGTGCGCATGTGTCCCCAGCGGCTTGATGCCGTGGCGATAGGCCAGATAGACGTTGCTGGTGCCGGTGAAGGTTTCCTGACCGTATTCCGTCAGCGTGCTGACGACCTTGTCATGGAAGTCATAAGAATAGCGGCGACGAGTACCGAAGTCGGCCACTTTGATGCCCATCTGGCGATAGTGCTCAATCTTCTGATGGGTGCGGGCCAGCGATACTTCATCGCTGTCACGGTCTTGGCCTTCCATCTGGAACCAGAGTTCGCTGATCAGAGCCATGATCGGCACTTCCCAGAGAATGGTGCGGTACCACAGGCCTTCGATGACGACTTCGAGGTCTTCACCTTTCTGCTCTATCTTGACCTCGGAAGGGTCGTAGCGGAAGCCTTGCAGGAAATCGTGATAGGACGGATCGAGATAAGGGCAGGTCCGTTCGAGGAAGCGGCGTTCGTCGGCGGTGAGTGCCAGACGCGACATGCCTTCTACCGCGTGGCGTAGGCGGTCGGCGAAGCCAGCGGGAAAGCGGTGCTGACCACGGTTGATGAACTGGTAGCGAGTCCATGCGTTGGGAAACAGTTTCACGACAGCGTTCTGCATCGTGAACTTGTAGAAATCGTTGTCCAGGATTGAAACGAGCATTGGTAAGCCAGTTACCTCATCAGTGGTTGAAAGGGCACCGTGCCATAGGTCACCGAGATCTTTTACCATATATTAATGTAGTGAACATGCCGCATCGTGTTGATGTTTGTAGCGATCATGTACGTCCTAGCGGGATGGGTGCATATACGCTTACCCGATCAACGGTAGGAAAAAGCATAACGCAGCAGCGCAGCCGACGCTATCGAGAGCACGGCCGTGGCAACGGCCCTGAGGGCGCCTGCACCGACGTTTTATCGGCCGCTGGGCCGCTTATGGGTCGTCTTTCGCGGATGCGATAGGCATACTGAAAGACGCGATGCCTTGAGGCTTTGGGGCAAGGCACGCTCTCCCCAACGATAGAAAATTAGGAACAACAATGAGCAGGACACCTTCACGCCAAGACTTTGATACCTACATGATCCCCACATATGCGCCCCAGGACGCCATCATTGTGCGAGGAAAAGGTAGTCGAGTATGGGATCAGGACGATAACGAATACGTTGATTTTGCAGGCGGTATCGCGGTCAATGCGTTGGGCCATGCTCATCCTGAACTGCTTGAGGCGCTGAAGACTCAGGCAGATAAGGTCTGGCATGTTTCCAATGTCTTTACCAACGAACCTGCGCTGAAACTGGCGCGCGCACTGGTCGATCTGACCTTTGCCGACAAGGTGTTCCTGTGCCAGTCCGGTACAGAAGCAAACGAAGCGGCCTTCAAGCTGGCGCGCCGCTATGCTCACGACCGCTTCGGCGAAGACAAGTACGGTATCATCTCGTTCCGTCAGTCCTTTCACGGCCGCTCTTTCTTCACCGTCAGCGTTGGCGGGCAGGAAAAGTATTCTAACGGTTTCGGTCCAAAACCGGCTGGCATTGAGCACGGCGTGTTCAATGATCTGGAAAGCGCCCGTGCGCTGATCAACGACAAGACCTGTGCGGTGGTCGTCGAGCCGGTGCAAGGGGAAGGCGGTGTGCGCCCGGCAACGCAGGAATTTCTGGAAGGCCTGCGCCAGCTGTGCGACGAACACGATGCGTTGCTGATTTTCGATGAAGTGCAGTGTGGTATGGGGCGCACGGGTGATCTGTACGCCTATATGCAGTACGACGTTGTGCCGGACATTCTGACCTCAGCCAAAGCGATTGGCGGCGGTTTTCCGTTGGCCGCGATGCTGACCACATCCGACGTGGCCGAAGCGTTCCAGCCGGGCGTGCACGGTTCCACCTACGGGGGTAACCCGCTGGCGGCAGCAGTAGGCTATGCAGCGGTGTCCTGCATTGCTACGCCGGAAGTGCTGGAAGGAGTGGCTGAGCGTTCGCGCCTGTTCCGTGAGCACCTGGAGCGCCTGAACCAGCAGTACGACATCTTCAGCGATGTGCGTGGTGCAGGGCTGCTGCTGGGCGCTGAGCTAAAGGGAGCGCTGAAAGGACGTGCCCGTGATGTCATGAAGGCGGCCATGGATCAGCAGCTGATGATGCTGGTGGCGGGTACGGACGTGCTGCGCTTTGCACCGTCGCTGATCATCGAACCGAAAGATATCGAAGATGGCATGATGCGTCTGGAAAAAGCGATCAAGACGCTGCTGTAAGGCAGTCCGTTGGCGTGCTACAGGCTGTATATGTAGAGCAGGAAGGCGTACCCATTAGGGTGCGCTTTTTTTGTGATGCCGTGTGTCGAGCATGTTGGGTGATCTACAGGCAATATAGAGGCGCGATGATGCGTGATGACTGAACGTGAAGGGCTCTGCATGTGAGGCTCGATAAGGAACATCGGGGTGCTTGTGATCGGAAAGCGGCAGAGCGCGCGCATAGTGCTATATGCGTGAAGAGATAGTTCAGTGTCTGATGGTAATGTGGGGGGGTATCGGGTGCGTATAGGAGTGTTGGCAAACCTTACTGCGTAGGTAAGACTCGACCTGTACTAGTGGGCATGGTTCTTTAGTCTAATTCCATGTTACTGTTAAGTTTGGGAACAATGTGCGGTATCTGACTCCCTGTGCGGTGTTAACGAAATGGAAGTGACAGAGTGTCGCGGGGCAGGGTGGGAGTACCTCTCGGTGTCCATCTGGAAACTTTTCGCTTGTAGCCTTATCGTAGTCTAGCTCAAGCGTACGGGGACTGGAGTCGGTACCCACAACCCCGTCACAATGCTGCGTACACTTGGCGCAAGCATGCGCCACATGCTTGCTGCATCATGCCCACAGGGCCGGTTGCATGATGCTGCCAACGATACCTTAGGTTTCCTGACCTGCGGTATGGGTTCTACCGTAAGACGTGCTGTCCACACGAGTCAGCGGTAGAGCGTATGCAGTTGCCTCATCGCCTCTCCAAGGGCGTTTTAAATCCTCTTGCAGTCGATGATCCAATGATCGTCGAGTGCCAAGAGGGCTTCTTTTCTTCCTGCATTTTCATCTCGTCGTCGATTCTCGCTCACATCTGCTCGCAACGTCTGTGATGTGGTGTCGAGCCTCCCCGTATGATTTCGCGTAATGTACGCCTCGCCATACGCTTCGTCCATATGCCTTTTGCTTAAGGTAACGTGAACGTGGCATTAAAAGTTATTTACATGATCATTGAGACCATTTGTGGTAGCAATGCGCCATGAGACCTTATGATGGGTATCCATTGGTCGCCTTTTCTAAGACGATAGGGCGCGTCATGCTAAATGACGAGAGGAAGGATTCTGCAGCCCAACGGCCTGTGGCCGATAACGAGCAGCAGGAATGGACGGTACGGTACTGTGTCCAGCGCCCTGTTTTCGAGGGCATCGGCATGGAGTGCTGCCTTCTCGCGGAAGATGATGAGCCTGACTATCGACTAATGGTTAATGATTTCAGCCAATATTCATGGCCTCACCATCTCGCCAGTGGACACAGTCCGCGTTAAGATCATTAAACCGACTCCACGGGACGCCCTGTGCCCGTAGTGCACCTTGAGCAATGAGGCTGACATGTTTCTTATTTGTGGCGAAGCGCTGTTCGATTTCTTTGCTGACCGCGCACGAGCAAGCGAAGATACTCCCCATGTACACTTCGAAGCCGTAGCTGGCGGTTCTCCTTACAACGTTGCAGTGGGTCTGGCGCGCCTCGAACGCCGCGCCGCGCTGTTCACCGGTCTGTCTAACGACTTCCTGGGCGAACGCCTGCACAACATCATGCGTCGCGAAGGTGTGGACACACGCTTCCTGATTCGCATGGACAACCCGACGACGCTGTCAATGGTTGCAGTGTCTTCCTGCGGTATGCCTCAGTACTCGTTCTATCACAAGCAAGGCCCGGACAGCGCCCTGCGTGTAGAACACCTGGAGCCGCTGCCTACGGACGTTCACGCGATCCACGTAGGGTCTTACTCCCTGGTTGTATCGCCGACCTCTGAAACGCTGCTTGAGCTGCTGGAACGCGAAGGCAAAGACCGTCTGGTCACCCTTGACCCGAACGTTCGTCTGACCATCGAGCCGGATCTGCAGCGTTGGCAGAAACAGGTCGATGCGTTTGCCCGCTATGCTGACGTTATCAAGGTCAGTGACGAAGATCTGTCTCTGCTGTACGGTGATGCAGATGGTGGCGTCATGGCCGAACGCTGGCTGAAAGGCCGCACCAACCTGGTCATGGTAACGCGCGGTTCCAAAGGTGTGACGATCTTCACTTCAAGCACTCGCTTTGACGTTCCGACTATTCCGGTCGAAGTCGTTGATGCCGTGGGTGCCGGTGACACCTTCCAGGCTGCCGTACTGTGCTGGCTGTCCGAGCACAAGTTCGCGTCTTCCAAAGGCATTGCGTCCATGACACGCGAAGACCTGATCGACATGGTCACGTTTGCCAACAAAGCTGCCGGTATCACTTGCCTGCGTCGTGGCCCGGACTTGCCCCGTCGTCATGAAATTCCGGCATCCGAAGAAAAATCCACGTCTGCTGCTGCCGTCTGAGCGGATAGCACAGTAGACCGTATCGCTTGATTGCACAGGGAGGTGCTTCATGCGTTCACTTCATCATGCACTGGTTTTGGGGTCGGTTCTGCTAGGAATCGGTACGGGTACCGCTGCGATGGCAGAGTCCATGCCGATGCATGATCATGCTCGAACGTCTACAGCCGTTCAGGCACAGCGCGCACCGTCTACAAAGGCGCTTAAGGAAGCGGGAATGTCCATGCATAAAGCGATGGATATCACGTATACCGGAAATGCTGATGTGGATTTTGCGCGTGCCATGATCGCTCACCATCAAGGAGCGATCGATATGGCCAAGGTGGAGCTGCAATATGGCACTGCACCGGAAATGAGGGCGCTGGCTAAGGATATTGTTGATTCTCAGCAGCATCAGGTTGAACAGATGCAGCGATGGATAAAGGATCAGGAACAGCAGCACAAGCAACCCTGACCGCTATATCGCCAGACTGCCTATTGAAAAAGGGCCCCAGAAGGGGCCCTTTTTTGTTGTGCGCAATGTTAGTCCGTGCTGTTAGGCTATTTTGTATCCTGCTCATCAGCGTGAACGAGAATGTCCATGCCGATGTACTTGTCCATGATGGGGCGGATGCTGCCGTCTCTGTACACCTCATCAATGGCAGCGTTGAAGCGTTCGGCAAGCGCCTTATCGCGCGGACGGAACGCCATAGCAATACCGGGGCCGAAGACGTCGAGCGGTTTGCTGATCGGTGCTGCCGCCTGACGGTAGAGCGAGTCGGCATCCTGAAGGCGGAAGGTGTCGCGGCTGGTGAGCATATCCACCAGTGCTGCATCCAGACGGCCGCTGCGCATGTCATTGCTGATGTCCTGCTCGGCAACGTAGCGACGGATGGTGGCAGTGCTGCCGTAGAAGCGTGTCACATAGTCGTCGCGGGTCGTGCCACGCTGCACGCCAATGACCTTGCCTTTCATTTGAGCCATGTCGGTGGGGTCGAGCGTGCTGTTGCGCGCTACGACCCAGATATGTGCCGTGTTGTAGTACGGGTGAGAGAACAGCACTTGCTGGGCGCGTTCGGGCGTGACGCTCATCGAAGACAGGATGGCGTCGTACTTGCGCATCATCAGGCCGGGAATGAGAGCGTCCCAGCTCTGGTCGGACCAAGTGCAGTGCAGGCCCGCGCGTTCGCACAGCAGGTTGCCCAGCTGTATTTCAAAGCCATCCAGTGAGCCATCCGGCAGGCGGTAGGAAAAGGGGGGGTAAAGTTCTACCGCCAGCGTGACGTCGTTGCTGTTGCGGGCCTGTGCCGCCTGATTCGAAGCGACTGCAATGCTGAGCGCAGCCATGAGAACAGTGAGGAATCGTCGCGTCATGTTGAAATCTTTGCGTACCGGAACGGCGTAATAACAAGGGCAGTGGAAAGGCGCGAGCTGCCCGCAGGTCTGAACACGTGCTGTCTACTTACTGCGGTGTTTCAGGGAAATACTTGTCGACCAGCTTCTGGTACGTACCGTTTTCCTTGAGCTCGGCCAGCGCTCGGTTGAACCGTTCGGCCAGCGCCTGATCGCGCTTCCTGAAGGCGATACCGAACCCATCGTTGAAGTAGCGTTCATCCTGAATTTTGGCGCCTACCAGCCTGAAACGGCCCGGACTGGCCTCAAGCAGTGCGCTTTGTCCAGTGGGATAGTCGAACAGGGTGATGTCGAGTCGGCTGGCCATCAGATCATTGACGGCATCGTCGGCGCTGGCATAGCGGCGGATATCGTTGTGCTGGCCGTATAGGTCGGTAGCATAGCGATCCTGAGAGGAACCGCGCAGCACACCGATGCGCTGATGGCGCAGGGTGTCCGTCGTCACGTTGCGCAGCGGCGAATCTACCGGGGCAAACCAGCCTGAAGGCTGGATCAGGTAAGGATCGGAGAACAGCACCTGCTCGCGGCGATCATCGCTGATGGTCATGCCTGACATGATGGCATCAGCTTTGCGGGTCATCAGGCTAGGAAGCAGTGATTCCCAACCCTGTTCGCTCCAGCTGCATGACAGCTTGGCCTGTGCACATATGGCGTTGCCGAGGTCGATGTCGAATCCTGCCAGTTCGCCGTCCTTGTTGCGGAACTCGAACGGCTCGTAAGGAATGTTGAGGATCAGACGTACCCGTTCGTTGGCCGCGATCGCGTGACCCGGAAGCGCTCCCAAGCAGGCAGCAGTTACGCTGATGGCGGCCACGGCTTTCCTGAAGAGTGTCATGATTGTGTTTCCTTCATGGGAATATACGCAGTCGTTACGCGGAAGCAGGCTGGGTGTGGATCAGCAGCTTTTTTTCCAGGCGTCTGAACAGGGCCTGCAGGGCAAAGCTCAATACCATGTAGAACACGGCAGCCGTCACGAAAGGCGTGAAGCCATCGTATGTATTGAACAGCACCTGAATGGCGGCACCCGTGATGTCAGTCAGCGTGACCACACTGGCGATCGCTGTGGCGTGCAGCATGAAGATCACTTCGTTGCCGTAGGCGGGCAGGGCGCGACGGAACGCGTTTGGCAGCACGATCCGAAACATAGTCTTGCGCGGGCTCATGCCGTAGGCATGGGCTGCTTCGATTTCACCCTTGGGCGTTGTCTTGATAGCGCCGTAGATGATTTCGGTCGTATAGGCCGCCGTATTGAGCATGAAGGCGGTAATCGCCAGCCAGAACGGCGAGCCAATCAGAGTATGCCACAGCTGACTATCGGTCTGGATTTGGCCCAGTCCGTAATAGATCAGGTACAGCTGGATCAGCAGCGGCGTACTGCGGAAGAGATAAGTGAAGATGGCCACGGGGCGATGCACGAACGGAACGCGCATGGCGCGAATCAATGCAAAAGCCAGTGCCAAGCACAGCCCAAGAATCAGCGAGATGAACGTCAGCTGGATGGTGGTCACGAAACCGGGCCAGTAGAGGCTCAGGTTTTCGGCGGACAGTGATTTGATGCCCGTCAGGTTGTGCAGCAGATGCGCCAAGGTATAGGAAAGCGAAGTCGTATCGTTCATGCGGCGTCCTTGAATCCTGTGTTGTAACGACGTTCGAGCCACTTCAGGACGACTTCCGAAATCATGGCGATCAGCAGGTAGCCGATTAGAACGGGGGTCAGGAAGCGGAAGGGCGCGTGAAAGCTTTTACCGGCTTCGTTGGCGTAGAACACGATATCGTGGAGGCTGATAAGTGATACCAGTGCTGTTGTCTTCGACAGCACCATCCAGTTGTTGGCGATCCCGGGCAGCGCGTGACGCATCATCAATGGCATTCTGATGCGGCTGAACACCTGCCACTTGCTCATGCCATAGGCCTGGGCGGCTTCAATCTGACCGGCGTTGACGGACTGGAAGGCGCCGCGGAACGTCTCGGACATGTACGCACCGAAGATCAACCCAATGGCAATGACGCCTGACATGAACGGATCCAGCGTGCACTGCAAGTCGACGCGGTTGTCGGTCCACTCAAGCACTTTGTCCGCAGTCACGTTGATCACGGCCTGCATGCCATAGTAGATCAGCAGCAACAGGATGAGATCGGGGATGCTGCGGGTGATGGTGGTGTAGATCGTTGAAATGATGCGCAGTGCGCGGTTGTCCGAAATACGTGCGCTGGCGGACAACAGTCCTAGCACGATGGCGACGATCAGCGACAGCACCCCCAGCGAGAGGGCAAGCAAGCCACCAGACAGCAGCAAGTGGCTGTAGCCGTTGAAATCGAAGAACGCCTTAACGGCGTCAGTGATGGACTGTAGTGTGTGATTTTCCATGGCGTCTCTCGTCAGAGCCTCCGTGAATCAGCGGCGTGACGGCGTCAGGAACTGCTGCAAGCGCAGTGACGTCGGATTGTCGAAGATCTGCGCGGGCGTTCCGGCTTCTTCGACCTGGCCTTGGTTCAGGAATACCACTTGGCTGGATACGTCGCGGGCGAAGTCCATCTCGTGGGTGACGACGACCATCGTGCGTCCTTCGGCGGCGAGGTCGCGCATGACGCCAAGCACATCGCCGACCAGCTCAGGGTCGAGGGCCGATGTCGGCTCATCGAACAGCATCACCTCTGGTTCCATGGCCAGTGCACGGGCAATCGCACCGCGCTGCTGCTGGCCGCCGGACAGCTGGTTAGGGTAATAGTGTGCCCGCTCTGCCAGGCCGACACGTGCAAGCAGGGCCATGGCCTTTTCTTCAGCCTCTTTCTTAGGCACACCCAGTACGTGGATCGGTGCCTCGGTCACATTGCGCAGCAGCGTCATGTGCGACCACAGATTGAAGTTCTGGAACACCATCGACAGGCGTGCACGGATGCGCTGGATTTGCTGAGGGTTGGCGATAGTGCGTTTGCCGCGGCGCGTGGCGAACTGGACGGGTTCACCGTGCACGATGACATCGCCTGCATCAGGGCATTCCAGTAGGTTCATGCAGCGCAGGAATGTACTTTTTCCCGAGCCGGACGAGCCGATAAGCGTGATCACGTCTCCCTTGCGAGCGGTCAGGGATACGCCACGCAGCACCTCGTTCGTGCCATAGCTTTTGTGCAGATCGTTGATGACCAACGGATGGGGTGTCGACGTTGTTTCTGACATGAAGTAGCTTCCAGCCTAGCACTGCCGCTTCACGGGCGGCTTGAACCGTCAGTGAAAGCGTCGATCAGTGGCGAAATAAAATACGAGTTCATGTAGTGACGGTGCGGAATGCACTCCGACCTATCACGGAAATATGCAGGATTCGTGCCGTATCTAAATAGAAAAACGCAGTATATCAGAGCGGCGCCAAGGCTTCTCTGTTCATACTGGGCACGTCTATGTAATGCATCAATGACCGCGCATCATGCCATAAACCGAACGCCGACTGTAGTCCAAAGCCATCATAAGGCGGCGCAATGGGCACTATCTTGCGGGATGCGCATCAACGCGGATGTATCGAAACCCTTTGCGCTGGCAATGGCGACCAGTGCATTGAAGCGTGTTTCATCCAGAGTGGGCGTTCTTGACAGTATCCAGAGGTAGTGGCGGTTCGGGCCGACCACCAGTGCATAGCGGTAATCATCGTCCAGCACCAGAATGTTATAGCCGCTATAGAACGGGCCGAAGAACGATACCTTCAGTTGACCATCGGGTGGCGTGCTTAGCGGGGCGGCTTTGCCTTCGGCCTCTTTCCACTCGCCACTCTGTGCATTGCGACCCCGGTTGATGACGCGGATCATGCCGTCATCACGCAGCGAATATTGAGCAGTGACGCACTCAAGGCCGCGTTCAAAACGGTGATCGAAACGGGCAATTTCATACCAAGTGCCGAGGTAGCGTTGGAGGTCCAGCTCGGGGATCGGATGTGTTCCTTTGGGCGCGCCGGTGCAGCCGGTAATGAGCAGGATGGCGGAAGAAACCGTGGCCAGCAGCATGTGAAGGGGGCGTAGTAGACGGGGTATTGCCATGAGCAGCTCCTGTGTGACAAGGCGTGAGTACACAGGACTAGCGTAGCCGAGGAATGGGGTGCAGCGACAGACGCGTCATGTAGTGATTTGGCCTGTCGCTGTAAAGATGAGAGGGAAAAGAGTGTCTAGCGGTTCATCTGCCACGTACGTTCATCAAGGTTGTGGTAGAAGTCGATGTCGTGGTCGATGGGGTAATGATGGCCGTTCAGTGTGATATCGCCTTTGACATGGCATTGCCAGTGCGAGCTGGTGTCTTCTTCGGTGTTGTCGGCCACACATTTCGCTACGTCCGTTACCGTGATGGCATAGTCGGTTTGGCTGATGATACTGCGAACGCTGGCAAGGTCGTGTGCCTGCAGGGCGTCTAGGTAGGCCTGCTGAACGAAGTCGTTGGCGCTATTTTCCATGGCCTGCTGTACCTGAGCCTTCGTGGGCGGTGTGTCATGGCTGCAGGCTGCCAGGCTTAGCAGCATGGGCAGGGCGATGCAGGTGCGACGAAGCAATGTGTAAGCAGCGGACATGAATAAAATCCCTTTGCGCTGTCGCAGCAAGAAGAGGCAACGCCGTGTTTGCCGTGCCTGATTCGAGTGCGATGCGGTTGTAACGTAATGAATATATTACGGCATTGGAGGGGCGTCATTGTGGCGTGAAGGGCGGCGATTGGCAAACCTGACAAAACGTCGAAAAGGGGATATTCCGTGCAGTTCCAATGGATTTTGACGCTAACATCATTGAACGGGCAATAATTGAACAGGCAATAAAAGAGCGGGGCGTTCCACATCGGTTGTAATGTGGAACGCCCCGCTCAGGATGCGGCGAGTCTGATCAGAGACTGTTACGCGTATTCACGCCCAGGCGGAAGCCGGCGGCGCGCAGTGCTTTGACGACGGCTTCAGAAAAGACCGGCGACATATTGCTGGCATCGCTGGTTTTGCTCCATACCAACAGTGTCAGCTTGACGTTGGCATCGTTCAGTGCGGCAACGAACACAGACGGTGCCGGTTCTTTCAGCACGCGCTCTTCTTCGCGTGCCAGTTGCAGCATGATCTCGCGGGCCTTGTCGATATCATCTTCGTAGTCGACCAGGACGCTGATGGCTGTACGGCGACGTGTTTCATGAGACGTGTTGGTGACCACCTGATTGGACAGCGTGCCGTTCGGGACGTAGATGATGCGGTTATCCGCAGTGCGCAGGATGGTGTGGAAGATGTCGATGCGCTGTACGGCGCCTTCTACGCCAGAGGCGACAATATTGTCGCCAACCTTAAACGGGCGGAACAGCAGGATCATGACGCCGCCAGCGAAGTTGCCGAGGCTGCCTTGAAGTGCCATGCCGACCGCCAAGCTTGCTGCACCCAGTACGGCAACGAAAGAGGTGGTGGCGATGCCAACCATGGAGGCCACGCTGATGATCAGCATGATTTTGAGAGCAATGCCGAGCACGCTGGTCACGAAACCTTGCAGAGTCGGGTCGATGCTACGGATGTTCATCAGGCGTTGAATGCCGCGCGTGATCATGCCGATGATCCACCAACCAATGGCCAGTGTGATGACAGCCGTTACGAGCTGAAACCCGTAGTGCAGCAGCGTTTCCATGGAGCTGCCGCCGATGCTGAAATTGCTGAGGTTCATGCGTTTGCCTTGTGACAAAAGGTTCGGAGAATCGTGATGCTCGCGAGCCGGTGAGCATCTATCGTGCTACAAGTGTAATGATCCGCAAAGGGTTGTCGACACCCTAAGTGGGAAACTTCATTGCAAATCGTGTGGCATGGTGCAAAAGCGTGTAGTGAGGATTGTCTGAGAGTAAGGCCTGCTTGAGCCGCAGGGAGTAAGCGCTGCTTCGTGTGTGTTTTGGGCGGGTAATGATAGAAGGGAAGGTATCAGCCGAGCGATGATCGAGTGGCGTGATTGGGTCGCTGCCATGGTGGCTGCTATAAGGGGTATAACGAGAGAAGCAGATGATAGAAGCATGGTAATGGTATGAAGCGCAAAAAAGGTGCCTGTGTCCAGACCCATGTGCTGTGTCTGAGGCAAAGGCACCTTTCTTCATACCGATATGCGGATCATTCGTCGGGGCTGTACTTGTAGCCTACGCCGTAAACGGAGTGAATGATGTCGCGGTCCGGCCATACATCAGCGATCTTCTTGCGCAGTTTCTTAATGTGGCTGTCCACGGTGCGCTCGGACACGATGCGATGGTCGCGATACATCTGTTCCATCAATTGCTCGCGGGAATAGATGCGTCCCGGTGTCTGCATCATAACGCTCAGCAGCTGGAATTCGATGGCGGTCAGGCCAAGGTCCTTGCCGTTGGCCAGCGCGCGCCAACCGGTGTGATCAAGTACCAGCGGGCATGAAGCATCATCTTCGGCTTCGGGGGGGGTGATCTGAGAAATGCGGCGCAGCAGGGCCTTGGTGCGGGCCAGTACTTCACGGGGGCTAAACGGTTTGCAGATGTAGTCGTCGGCACCGATCTCCAGACCGAGCAAGCGGTCGATCTCTTCGACGCGTGCCGTCAGCATGATGATCCCGATGTGTTCGGAGCGCTGGCGGATTTCGCGGCACAGCGCCAGTCCGTCCATACCGGGCAGCATGACATCCAGCAGCACCAAGTCGGGACGGTTGTCTTCAAGCCAGGGAAGTACCTGATCGCCATGGTCGATATGGGTCGTAGTGTAGCTGTTGCTGTGCAGGTAATCGGCAATCAGCTCGGCAATCTTAGGCTCGTCTTCAACGATGAGTATGTGGCTCACGCGTATTCCTCGCTACTGTGATGATTGGGCCTCGCGTGATCGCTGCCTCGGTGGCCGTAGCGCAGCCCGCGACAGCACGACATTGGCCCGAATACCTTTTTTCTTTCCGTAATCATGCTGCAGATCGAAAATGCATGATCGGGATCACGCGATGAATCAGCTGGGATAACAGCATATTGACTGTATCCCACTGGAATGGTTCAACGAATTGTTACCGATTGAATCCTAATGCCGCGCTCTAGGCAAGCGAATGGTCCACATTAACCCACCCAAAGGTGAGGTGGAGGGCTGAAGCGTTCCGTTGTGCAGCGATACCAGTGCACGCACGATTGACAGCCCCAGACCACTGCCACCACTGCGGCGGTTGCGCGAGGCTTCTAGGCGGAACAGACGCTCGGTCAGGCGTTCCAGCATATCTTCGGGGACTCCGGGCGGAGAGTCCTGCCACACAACGACGACTTCTTTTGCCTTGAGAGTAAGGGATACATGAATCTCGCCGGGTGCATCGGTGTAGGCAATGGCATTGTCGAGCAGGTTACGCCACAGCTGGCGCAGACGATAAGGCGCCCCTTCGATATAGGCATTGGGCGCAATATCGGTGGTCAGAGTCAGGCCCGCTTTCTCTACCGAATAGCGGCGCTCTTCCATCTGTGTTGCCAGCTGCTCGCTCAGGTTGAGGTGCTCGAACGGGGCGTCCAGTGTGTGGGTATCGGACTGGGCTAATAAGCGCAGGTCGTCGATCAGGCGATTGAGCAGTTCGACTTCTTGGCTCAGCGAATGCAGGTTCTTGGCGTTCATCGGGCGTACGCCGTCCTGCATCGCTTCAAGCTCGCCGCGCATGACAGCCAGTGGTGTGCGCAGCTCATGCGCGATGTCCGCGCCCCAGCGTTGGCGCGCTTCACGGTTGTGCTCCAGCGTGCGTGCCAGCGTGTTGATGTCATTGGAGAGGCGCGAAAGTTCATCCTGCCCGTGGGTCGGCAGACGTACGCAGTAGTCGCCCAGCGTCAGTGCCTGCGCGGCCAGGGCCATCACACGAGCGCGGCGTCCTAACCACAGTGCTAGCCCTGCCGCAAGAATCAATGAGGCCGGCAGTAGCGCCAGCAGGATGATGGCCAGGTTGCGCAACTGGTTGTTGAGGAAGAAACGATCCAGCGTGGAAAGAACGCGTTCGGGTGCACGGTAGCCCAGAATGGCAATTAGCGTGCCGTCATGGCCGCGAATGGGGGCGCGCAACAGCGGGACGGAATCGACCTGCGCACCGGCTAGGCGGTCGCCAGTGATGTCCAGCAGAATGAATTGGCGCGGATCAGAGAAGGGGGTGGCAATGGCAGCTTCGTTGGAGGCTTCGTCGAGCGTTTCCAGCGAGGAGGACAGCACCTGTCCCCAAGCACGCTTATCGTAGAGCCAGCGCCAGTTGCGGCCGTTGCGCTCCCAGCGGTCGATGACTACATTGCTGAGCGCCTCGATTTGCTGCTGCTGGCCGCGCTTGATGTATTCGATGAAGCCTTGGTCGATGCTGCGCGCTACGGAAAAGTAGATCACGCCGCTGATCAGCACATTGACCATCAGAATAGTCACGAACAGTTTGAGGCTCAGACGACTCAGCATAGCTTCCCCTGAGAGGATGGTGAGGTAGTGCGCATGGGTGCCTTCGAACGCTGCGAAATACCGTCAGCGTCGCGGGTCATGTGACGTGCGCTCCTGCGCTGCCGGTGACGGCGCTCTGCTCAGACGCCAGTCGATGAAGGTGATGACCGCGTTGAATATATAGAAGATGTATTTGATGGCGTTGGCGATGTTGAGCGTCAGCAGCGATTGAAACAAGCGTGTGAGGTTGTAGCACATCCACGTCAGCCATGTCTCTTCATACTTGAGGATATTGGCCGTATTGCTGACGAAGGCAAAACCGGTGATGAGAGAAGTCGTTACGAACAGACTGGTCGACATTGTGATCGGTCCAGAGGGCTGCAGACCACACCATGCAACGATGTTGTTAAAGGTGTCCGTGCTGGCAAGACGCGCTCCCAGCCAGGTCAGCAACGCCCCCAGCAGCATGCTCGCCATGAGGATGATCCAGTAGAGCGTGTCATAACTGCGTACCTTGACGCCACGCTGCCACTTCAGTGCCGCCAGTAGGTTGGCTAGCATCGAAATGGGGTAGGTCAGCCACGCGGAGCGGATGCCCAGTAGGAAGTCGATGACGGCGCTCGACAGTGCCGTGAATACGCCGATGACGTTGCCGAGGTTCTTCTGGCGAGACACTAAGCGCGTCGACATCAGTGACATTGAGGTCGAGAGGATCGAAACGCAGCCGAGCAGCGATAGGGTGTGGGTCACGCGATCCAAGTGGTAATGCAGCGATAGGCTGCCCGCGACGACGATCGTAACGCCAATGAGGTCCAGATAAGGGGAATTGACCAGCCGGTGAAGCAAGGGTTTGAACGTCATCTATGTAAATCTCGTGAAAGGGAGGCGCATCGTCGCAAGAGGGTACGGGTACGCTGAGCGTACTCGCCTGGCGGCATGAGGCGCTGTGCCGTGCATGTCCAAGCAAAACGCTAAGTGTACACTGTCCGGCCTGTGACGTGGCAAGCGGGCCGACATGCAATGGTGCATTATGGCGGTAGGGCTATTTTGCGCCATTCCATGAATTGAGCACCGCTAGCGTTTCTGTTATTCTGATGCCCCATCCAAGGCCCGCATTCGCTACCGGTGGTCGTCATCGGTAACAGCCTATCCGGCAGGCCTGATCGCCTACGCATTACTGGCTTTTCGAAGTTTATGTGCTGCACGCCCTTTCGGGTATGTGGCCGCTTTGCAGTGCCATGATGGCGAGGTGCTGCGTTGCTCACGAGTTGAGCAGCGTATCCGTGTTTCCTTATTTACACTCCCCGTTCTTCGGCGGGACAGACCTGACAGGGTTTTCCATGACGCGTTATATCTTCGTGACCGGTGGTGTTGTGTCCTCTCTTGGCAAGGGCATCGCTGCGGCCTCGCTTGCGGCTATTCTGGAAGCGCGCGGCCTCAAGGTAACGATTCTCAAGCTCGACCCCTACATCAACGTCGATCCGGGCACCATGAGTCCTTTCCAGCATGGTGAAGTGTTCGTAACGGAAGATGGCGCTGAAACCGACCTCGACCTCGGTCACTACGAACGTTTCATCCGCTCGCGCATGACTCGCCGTAACAGCTTCACTACCGGTCGTGTCTACGAACACGTGCTGCGCAAAGAGCGCCGCGGCGACTATCTGGGCGGCACCGTTCAGGTCATTCCGCACATCACCGATGAGATCAAGCGTCGCGTGATCGCGGGCGGTGAAGGCTACGACGTCGCGCTGGTCGAAATCGGCGGTACGGTTGGTGATATCGAATCGCTGCCGTTCCTCGAGTCCATCCGCCAGATGCGTGCACAGCTGGGCAGCAATCGCACCCTGTTCATGCACCTGACGCTGGTGCCCTACATTCGTACGGCGGGTGAAACCAAGACCAAGCCGACTCAGCACAGCGTCAAGGAGCTGCGCTCCATTGGTATCCAGCCGGATATCCTGCTGTGCCGTAGCGAAGTAGAGATCGAAGAATCCGAACGTCGCAAGATCGCCCTGTTCACCAATGTTGAAGAACGTGCTGTCATTCCGCTGCAGGATGCCGATACCATCTATCGTATTCCGCTGATGCTGCGCGAGCAGGGACTGGATGACATCATCTGTGACAAGCTGCGCCTTGAGGCCGCCGAGCCGGATCTGGGTGAGTGGGTCAAGGTGCTGGACGCCAAGCTGAATCCGCTGAAGACCGTCAACATTGCGATGGTCGGTAAGTACATGGAACTGCTGGATGCCTACAAGTCGCTCAACGAAGCGCTCATCCATGCAGGCATCCATACGCGCGTCAAGGTCAACATTGACTATATCGATTCCGAAGAACTGGAGCGTACCGGTTTGGAACGTCTTGAAGGTAAGGACGCTATCCTGATTCCGGGTGGCTTCGGTGAGCGCGGCGTCGAAGGCAAAATCGCTGCAGCGCGTTACGCTCGTGAGAACAAGATTCCGTATCTGGGTATCTGCCTCGGCATGCAGGTGGCCGTCATCGAATTTGCGCGCCACGTGGCGGGCTGGACCGATGCGACGTCGACCGAGTTCTCGTTTGAAACTCAGCACCCGGTCGTTGGTCTGATCACAGAGTGGATTACGCCGGAAGGTAAGATCGAAGAGCGTACAGAGAATTCCGATCTGGGCGGTACCATGCGTCTTGGCGCACAGACCTGCCTGCTGAAAGACGGCTCTAAGGCACGCGAAGTCTACGGCGCAGCAGAAATCGTCGAACGTCATCGCCACCGTTATGAGATCAACGATCAGTTCGTGGCCGATCTCGAAAAAGCGGGCTTGGTATTCTCCGGTCGCAGCGTCGACAATTCACTGGTAGAAATGGTCGAACTGCCGGATCACCCGTGGTTCGTGGCGTGCCAGTTCCATCCGGAATTCACGTCCACGCCGCGCGACGGTCATCCGCTGTTCACCGGCTTCATCAACGCAGCACTGGCACACCGCCAGGCGCGTCAGGCGCAAGCTCAGGAGCAGTAAGCTATGTCAGGCACGGGACGCATCATTGATATCGGTGGGCGCAAGGTCGGCAACGACCAGCCTTTGACGCTGTTTGCGGGCATGAACGTACTGGAGTCGGCCGAACTGGCTGACGAGATCGCCAGTGCTTTCGTTGAGGCGACCAGTGCGTTGGGTATGCCCTACGTCTTCAAAGCCAGCTTCGACAAAGCTAACCGTAGCTCTATCAATAGCTACCGTGGGCCGGGGCTGGAAAAAGGGCTGGCCATGTTGGCAGACATTAAGTCCCGCTATGGTGTGCCCGTGCTGACGGACGTTCATGAGACGTGGCAGGCCGAGGCGGCTGCCGAAGTCTGTGATGTCATCCAGCTGCCGGCATTTCTGGCGCGACAGACCGATCTGGTTGTGGCAATGGCCAAAACCGGCGCGGTCATCAACGTCAAGAAGCCACAGTTCCTCGCACCGCATGAAATGCGCCACATCATTCGCAAATGCGAAGAGGCGGGCAACGATAAAGTGCTGCTGTGTGAGCGTGGTTCCTGCTTCGGGTATAACAACCTGATCGTCGACATGCTTGGCTTCGGTGAGATGAAGGCGATGAATGCGCCCGTCATCTTTGACGTCACACACTCTCTGCAGCGTCCAGGTGGACGTGCCGATAGTGCTGATGGGCGTCGCCAACAGGTAGCCGAGCTGGCGCGTGCCGGTGTCGCTATCGGTCTGGCTGGACTGTTCCTTGAAACCCATCCTGATCCCGATCATGCGCTGTGCGATGGTCCGTGTGCACTGCCACTGGCGCAGCTGCCTGCATTCTTGGCCCAGGTCAAGGCGCTGGACGATCTGGTCAAAGGCTTGCCTACGCTGGATATAGCGTAATCGAACTATTGAAGTGCTGCGATGCGTGCGGTCAGTCGTCGCGACGTAGCGCTTCCGATGTGTTTGGGGGTATCATCCCCGCTAAGGTAAGGCCATAGTAAGATCATGGTCTTGGGCGGGTGAGTGTCGTCGAATAGACTGCCCCGCCGATTTCATTGCGTCGCGTATGCCACTGGCGTACGAGGCGTTAGTCAACCTTGCGGCCCTCGGGCCGTGTATGAATCATGAGGATGCGTTGTAATGGCACAAATCGCCGATATTCGTGGATTGGAAGTGCTCGACTCCCGTGGTAACCCCACTGTCTATGCAGAAGTCGTCCTCAAGAGTGGCGCACGTGCCACTGCTTGTGCGCCGTCTGGTGCATCCACTGGTTCCCGCGAAGCCCTCGAGCTGCGTGACGGTGACAAATCCCGTTACCTGGGTAAAGGTGTCCTGAAAGCCGTTGAAGCGGTCAACACCAAAATCCGTGACGCGCTGATCGGTCAGGACGCTGCTGACCAGAAAGCAATCGATGCCAAAATGCTCGAACTCGACGGCACTGAAAACAAAGAAAACCTGGGCGCCAACGCCATTCTGGCAGTGTCTCTGGCTGTTGCTAAAGCAACGGCTATCGACAAAGGCATTGAACTGTACGAATACGTTGCAGAACTGTACGGTCAGCCGGGCAAATTCAGCATGCCTGTTCCGATGATGAACATCATGAACGGTGGTGAGCACGCTGATAACAACGTCGACATCCAGGAATTCATGGTTCAGCCAGTTGGCGCTAAAAACTTCCGTGAAGCCCTGCGTTGCGGCGCTGAAGTATTCCATTCCCTGAAAAAAGTACTGTCTGGCAAAGGCCTGGCAACTTCTGTTGGTGACGAAGGTGGCTTCGCGCCGAACCTGGGTTCCAACGCTGAAGCACTGGCTGACATCAAACAGGCTGTTGCTAACGCTGGCTACACTCTGGGCACAGACGTTACTCTGGCTCTGGACTGCGCTGCTTCTGAATTCTACAAAGACGGCAAATACGTCCTGGCTGGCGAAAACAAATCCTTCGATTCCGAAGGCTTCGTTAACTTCCTGGCTGATCTGACTGAACAGTACCCGGTCGTTTCCATCGAAGATGGTCTGGACGAAGGTGACTGGGCAGGCTGGAAAGTCCTGACTGAAAAACTGGGCAACAAAATCCAGCTGGTAGGTGACGACCTGTTCGTAACCAACACCAAGATCCTGAAAGAAGGTATCGAAAAAGGCATCGCTAACTCCATCCTGATCAAATTCAACCAGATCGGTTCTCTGACCGAAACTCTGGAAGCGATCAAAATGGCTCACGATGCAGGCTACACCACTGTTATCTCTCACCGCAGTGGTGAAACTGAAGATACCTTCATCGCTGACCTGGCGGTTGGTACTTCTGCAGGCCAGATCAAAACTGGTTCTCTGTCTCGCAGCGACCGTGTTGCTAAATACAACCGTCTGCTGGTTATCGAAAGCCAGCTGGGTGCCAAAGCGCCTTACAATGGCCGTAAAGAAATCAAAGGCCAGCAGTAAGCTGCTACAGGCGTAGTGGTGGCTAGCTGCCGCTAAGTCTGGCACGACAGTTGTAATGAACCCCGTCTTCCCTTGGGAAGACGGGGTTTTGCGTTATGGACTTTGCAGAAATAAAAACGTGAGACTCCCTGCCACCTGCCACCTGCCACCTGCCACCTGCCACCTGCCACCTGCCACCTGCCACCTGCCACCTGCCACCTGCCACCTGCCACCTGCCACCTGCCACCTGCCACCTGCCACCTGCCACCTGCCATGTGGAATAGGTATAGTGCAGGGAGTACAAATAACGGTTGTGATGATGGCGTAAGGCGGCGTGGGCGTTGCCTTATCTTCTTGCCTGTGCGTATTGATTTGATAAGACATTAAAGGCATGCCTGTCTTGCATGAGGCTGCGCGCGTTTGGATTCGTTGTGTATGTACTTTCTTCTTTTCGGGGGCTTTCAAACAGGCGTGTTGAGGCTGCGTTTCTATAGCGGGAGCGGCTTGCGAGACAAGAGAGGGGGGGGGCAAGTGCACACGCCGGTAAGTGACGTGCGCACTTGGGAAAGGCTTAACGCTCCAGATACTGCAGCTTGTCGGGTTTGCCGTCCCACTGCTCTGCGTCTGCCAGCGGATCGCGACGCTCGGTAATGCTGGGCCATATTTCGGCCAGCTCGCCGTTCAGCGCAATGAAGGATTGCTGGTCTTCGGGCACTTCATCTTCCGAGAAGATCGCTTTAGCAGGGCACTCCGGCTCACACAGTGCGCAGTCGATGCATTCATCAGGATGAATGACCAGGAAGTTCGGTCCTTCGCGAAAGCAGTCTACCGGGCAGACTTCCACGCAGTCCGTGTACTTGCAGCGAATACAGTTTTCAGTAACTACAAATGCCATGATGACGGTCCTTGTGCTCTGACGGGAATCAGTCAGAGCTGTCCATATTTGCATATGCAGGATACGCCCAGAAGTGGGTATCTCTGTTCCTAAGCGGTCGCTCCGCCATTCTCAAGCTATGTCGAAGCGACCTTCATATGTTGGCTATAGAGCGTTCTTTATAGCCGTGCCTTGAGCGCATAGAGCGCGTCCAGTGCTTGGCGCGGGGTCAGATCGTCCACGTCCAGTTCCGTCAGCGCGATCACAGCAGGATGGGGCTCTGCTGTGAAGAGGTCATTCTGCTGAGGCGTGGGCTCTTGTACATGCATAGCCGTTGTTGTTGCGGCGGGTACACCAGAACCGCTCTCCAGCTGCGCCAGTCGGAAGCGTGCTCGTTCGATGACGCTGCGTGGAACACCTGCGAGCTGAGCGACCTGAAGACCGTAGCTCTGGCTTGCCGGACCGGGTTCGACGCGGTGCATGAAGGCGATTCCTTCGTCGTGTTCGGTGGCGGTCAGGTGCAGGTTGCCAACGCCGGTGATCTGCTGCTCCAGCGCGGTCATTTCAAAATAGTGCGTTGCGAACAGGGTGAATGCGCGGCGCTGGGCCAGCGCTTCGGCAGACGCCCACGCTAGTGATAGGCCATCGAACGTACTGGTGCCGCGACCGATTTCATCCATCAATACCAAGCTGTATTCCGTGGCATTGTGAAGGATGTTGGCTGTTTCGGTCATTTCAACCATGAAGGTCGAGCGGCCTCCGGCAAGGTCGTCTGATGAGCCGATACGGGTGAAGATGCGGTCGATGGGGCCGATGCTGGCATAGCTTGCAGGTACGAAGCTGCCAGTATAGGCCATCAGTACGATCAGAGCATTCTGCCGCATGAACGTCGATTTACCCCCCATATTGGGGCCGGTAATGACGTGCATGCGCAGGGTATCGTCGAAACGCAGATCGTTGGGCACGAAGGGGTGCGATGAGACATGTTCGACGACCGGATGGCGCCCGTCTCGGATGTCGATGCCGGGGGCTGTCGTCAGCGTCGGACAGGTCATGTCGAGCGCGATTGCGCGCTCGGCAAAGCTCATCAATACGTCAAGGCTGGCCAAGGCCTGTCCTGTTGCCGACAGCAGGTTCAGGTAGGCGTTGAGCGTATCGAGTAGCTCCTCGTACAGCAGCTTTTCGCGGGCCAGAGCACGGGCGCGGGCTGAAAGCACCTTGTCCTCGAACTCTTTCAGTTCGGGAATGATGAATCGCTCAGCGTTCTTGAGCGTTTGGCGGCGGATATATTCAACGGGAGCACTCTGTGCCTGACTGCGGGGTAGCTCAATGAAGTAGCCGTGAACGCGGTTGTAACCCACTTTGAGGTTGGATAGGCCGGTGCGCTCGCGCTCTCGGGTTTCAAGTCGCACGAGATAGTCGCCGGCATGTTCGTGCAGATCGCGCAGCTCGTCCAGCTCCTTGTCGAAGCCTTCTTTGATGACACCTCCATCGCGTATCACGGCGGGTGGGGTGTCGATGATGGCGCGCGTTAGCGTGTCCTGTAACTGCGGGTACGCGATGATGTGCTTGCGCAGGGTGTCCAGCAGGCTGCCGTCGGGAATGGGCTTCAGCAAAGCCGCTACTTCGGGCAGTGCCACGAGGGCGTCACGCAGGCGGGCCAAGTCGCGCGGACGCGCGCTGCGCAGTGCCACGCGGGCCAGAATGCGCTCAACGTCGCCGATCTGCTTCATCGGTGTGCTCAGGTCTGTCAGCAGGTCGCTGTCAATTAGACGCTGCACGGCTTGCTGGCGGGCATTAACCTGTTGCTGCTGACGCAGGGGGCGATTGAGCCAGCGGCGCAGTTTGCGAGCCCCCATGGCGGTCAGTGTCGAGTCGAGTACGCTGGCGAGCGTATTGTCCGCCGTGCCTGACAGATTGGTATCTATCTCAAGATTGCGTCGGCTGGCAGCGTCAATAACGACCGCATCGTTGCGCTGCTCTATTTCGAGTGCATTGACGTGTGGCAATGCTGCGCGCTGAGTGTCGCGTGCATAGTTCAGCAGAGCCCCGGCCGCACAGACACCATGAACGAAGTGTCCTGCACCGAAGCCGTCCAGCGCATTGACCTTGAGCTGATCGCAGACAAGGCGGTGAGCAGTGTCGTGATCGAAGTGCCAGTCGCTCATATGGCGCAGGCCTGGCATACCATCGATCGACTCCGGGAGTGTCAGTGACTCGGGGATCAGTAGCTCGGCAGGTGATAGACGCTGCAGCTCGGCCAACATTTCTCCGTCGCCGTCCACTTCGAGAGCACCGAAGCGGCCACTGGCTACTTCCAGCCAAGCGATGCCCCACTGCGGTTCGTGTGTGCGCGGTTTAGGATGGCAGCACAGAGCGATCAGCAGGTTATCGCGCCGCGCGTCCAGCAGTGCTTCATCGTGCAGCGTGCCCGGGGTCACAATGCGAACGACCTTGCGTTCGACAGGGCCCTTGCTGGTCGCTGGGTCGCCGATTTGTTCGCAGATGGCAACGGAAACGCCAAGGCGAACTAGGCGAGCCAGATAGGATTCCACGCTGTGGTAGGGCACGCCAGCCATCGGAATGGGGTTGCCTGCCGATTGACCGCGAGCGGTCAGGGTAATATCCAGCAGTTCGGCTGCCCGTTTGGCATCATCGAAGAACAGCTCATAGAAATCCCCCATGCGATAGAACAGCAGAACGTCGGGATGTTCTCGTTTGATCTTCAGGTACTGTGCCATCATTGGCGTATGCTGGCGTGTCGCGTTTGAAGTCATGAGCGTGCTATTGCCTGGACATTGACAAGTGGAAGAAGGTGGCGTGTCCGTGAACGGACAGCGGTCGCTGCGGTCAGATTGCCGTCGATGGTTATGCTATCGTGAACGCTTGCATCATTGACGGATTTTAATTGCAGGCTGACCAAGCCCATAAGGGTAACATGATCGCATGTATGCTTCGTACTCTCGGCGCTTGTCTAGGGATAGAAGTCACGATTCGGTCAGGCTGCAGCAAGGCATCGGCAAGGAGCAATGATCATGAAGGCTCAGATCATGCAGGTAGCGGAAGAAGTGGGGCATCTGGCACGACAGTTGGGTATTGTCGTTACAACCGTGGAGTCCTGTACGGGAGGCCAGGTGGCAGGTGCAATTACGGATATTCCGGGCAGCTCGCGTTGGTTCGAAAGTGGCTTCGTGACCTACTCTAATGACGCTAAGCAGCGAATGGTTAACGTCAGCGCCGATAGTCTGCGCGCACAGGGAGCGGTCAGCCAGGCCGTCGTCGAGGAAATGGTCTCGGGGGGGTGCCGAGTCAGTGGTGCCAAGCTGGGCGTGGCCGTGAGCGGTGTGGCTGGCCCGGATGGTGGCAGCGAACAGAAGCCCGTGGGCACGGTATGGATGGCATGGGGTGATGGCGAAACGGCATTTGCGCACTGTTTCCATTTTGAGGGTGATCGCGCTCAGGTGCGTCAGGCCAGTGTGCTGGCGGCCTTGAAGGGACTGCGTTCTTGGCTGGCGTTGCTATTGCAGGAAGAGCCGGATATTGCTTCGGCAATGAAAGAAAAGTACGGCTCTGCATTGCAATGAGAAAGCGTGTCTCTATAATACCACTGTATATATACACACGTCACAAGCTCCGTGGGGTGTCATGGGCAGTTGGCTGCCCGCACTCCTTTGTCAGCTGGGACAAGGGGCTTTGAATTTCCAACCGTCAAGTCCTTTACCACATTTGACGATGAAGGCAGGTGGGCTGGCACGCCCAGTACCGGAACCATTTTTTGAAACGGAACATACTCATGGCTCAAGACGAAAATCGCACCAAGGCGCTAAACGCAGCGCTCTCTCAGATCGAACGCCAGTTTGGCAAGGGCGCGGTCATGCGCCTGGGTGAAGCGCCGAGTACCGTTATGCCGTCGGTTTCCACAGGCTCGCTGGGTCTGGATATCGCACTGGGCATCGGTGGTCTGCCTTATGGCCGTATCATCGAAATCTTCGGGCCGGAATCTTCCGGTAAGACCACCATCACCCTGTCCGTCATCGCTCAGGCGCAGAAGCAGGGTAAGACCTGTGCCTTCATCGACGCCGAGCATGCACTGGATCCGAGCTACGCGGCCAAGCTGGGCGTCAACCTCGACGATCTGCTGGTCTCTCAGCCCGATACCGGTGAACAGGCACTCGAAATCTGTGACATGCTGGTCCGTTCAGGCAGCGTTGATGTCATCATCGTCGACTCCGTTGCCGCGCTGACACCCCGTGCCGAAATCGAAGGTGAAATGGGTGACGCTCACGTAGGTCTGCAGGCACGTCTGATGTCTCAGGCGTTGCGTAAGATCACAGGGCATATCAAAAACGCCAACTGCTTGGTCATGTTCGTCAACCAAATCCGTATGAAGATTGGCGTCATGTTTGGTAACCCAGAAACTACGACGGGTGGTAACGCGCTGAAGTTCTACGCCAGCGTACGCCTCGATATCCGCCGCATCGGCTCTGTTAAGCAGGGTGACGAAGTCGTGGGTAACGAAACGCGCGTCAAGGTTGTGAAGAACAAGGTGGCACCGCCTTTCCGCCAGACCGAATTCCAGATCATGTATGGCCGCGGTATCTACCATGCCGGCGAAGTCATTGACCTGGGCGTACAGTGCGGCCTTATCAACAAGGCTGGCGCATGGTACAGCTACAATGGCGACAAGATCGGCCAGGGTAAGGCCAATGCCGCACAATATCTGGAAGATCACCTCGACATTATGAAAGAGATCGAAGATCAGGTGCGTGCTCAGTTGCTGCAGACCTCAGAGCCTCGCAGCGCTGATGCTGCCAAGGCAGAAGCAGACGTCGACGTGCAGGAACAGGGCGACGACGATCTGAACTGATAGCACTGACGTCATTCGAAGCCGATGGGGTATCACGCCTCATCGGCTTTTTTGTATCTTGATCCGTCCTTGCTGAACCGCTGAGTTTTCACGGTTGAGCCTGATCGAGGTGCCAAAAAGGCAGACTGAAGTTGGGCAGTAAGGAAATAGATAAAGGAGGTCAAAAATGGAAAAACGCTCATCACCTTGGCGGCGTTCCTCGGAGATGGCACCGCAAACGATGGCGACACTGATGGAATATGCTATCGGGCTACTCGCGCGTCGTGATTACAGTGTCGCTGAGTTGCATGACCGCCTGGGGCGTCGCACAGAGGATGGGGCGCTGGTCGAGTCCGTAATTGACAGCCTCCAACAGCAGGGCCTTCAATCCGACACGCGCTTTGCCGAGGTGTTTGTGCGTAGTCGGATCTCACGTCGCCACGGGCCGCGCCGCATCCTTAATGAACTGATGTTGAAAGGCATTGAAGGAGCCTCCGCCCGTGCGGCATTGCAGGCAGCAGATACTGACTGGTATGCGCTGGCCTGCGAGGCACTTGCTGCTCGATTTTCTACGCCGGGCAATGATCTGCGAGAAAAGGCAAAACGACAGCGCTTTCTGGCGGGAAGGGGGTTCGATGGTGACCAGACACGCCACGCACTTTCCTGCGCATGGTCGCCGGAAATGGACAATTAATCTGCCCTAGTGTTGCAAAAAACGCCTGCAGGATGAACTTGTCTGTGATTATTGGTATTTTTTGTTGCATCAGGGACTCTTCATTAGGGCCTTGATGGGGGTATACTCACTACAATCGTGCATGCTTTCTGTGGCAAAATCGCCTACTCGCAAACTGTTTCTGCATGAAATGGTACGACATGGTAGTGCGGTGGCAGTGTCATCGTCATGCGGCAATTCTCATTACCGGCAGGGTATACATGAAAAGCGCAGATATACGCCAGGCGTTTCTTGAATTCTTCAAGCAGCATGGTCATACCGAAGTCCATTCCAGCTCCCTGATTCCCAACAATGACCCGACGTTGCTGTTCGTTAACGCGGGTATGGTGCCGTTCAAGAACGTTTTCCTCGGTCAGGAAAAACGCCCTTACGTGCGTGCCACCTCGGCGCAGCGTTGTGTCCGTGCCGGCGGTAAGCACAACGACCTCGACAACGTTGGTTATACCGCGCGTCACCATACGTTCTTTGAGATGCTGGGCAACTTCAGCTTCGGTGACTACTTCAAGCGTGAAGTCATTGGGTTCGCATGGACGTTCTTGACAGATGTACTGAAGCTGCCAAAAGATCGCCTTTGGGTAACGGTACACGTTACTGACGACGAAGCCGCTGACATCTGGATCAATGAGATCGGTGTGCCGGCAGACCGCTTGACGCGCCTTGAGGAAGATAACTTCTGGCAGATGGGTGATACCGGTCCGTGTGGCCCTAGCTCTGAGATCTTCTATGACCACGGCCCTGACGTGGCCGGTGGCCCTCCTGGCTCTCCTGATGAAGACGGCGACCGCTATATCGAGATCTGGAACCTTGTGTTCATGCAGTACGATCGCGATGAAGCCGGCAACCTGAATCCGCTGCCGCGTCCGTCCATCGACACGGGAATGGGGCTTGAACGCATCGCCGCTGTCATGCAGGGCGTGCATTCCAACTATGAAATCGACCTGTTCCAAAATCTGCTCAAGGCTGCTGCCGAGCTGACCGGACAGACCGATATCAATCAGCCTTCGCTGCGTGTTATCGCCGACCATATCCGCTCATGTTCCTTCTTGATCAGCGATGGCGTCATGCCGGGCAATGAAGGTCGTGGCTACGTGCTGCGCCGTATCATTCGCCGTGCCGTGCGTCACGGCCACAAAATGGGCGCGCGTGAACCGTTCTTCCATAAGCTGGTGGCCACGCTGGACGCCGAGATGGGGCAGGCCTATCCGGAACTGCACAAGCAGAGCGAACATATCGCGCGCGTACTGCTGAAGGAAGAAGAGCAGTTCGAGCGTACGCTGGATCACGGCATGAAGCTGCTGGATGAGTCCATTGCAGCGCTCGACGGCAATGTGCTGCCGGGTGACACCATCTTTAAACTCTACGATACCTACGGCTTCCCCTACGATCTGACCGCAGACGTGGCGCGTGAGCGTGGCATCGTGCTCGATGAGAAAGGGTTCGAAGCGGCACTCGAGGAGCAGCGTGCGCGTGCGCGTGCGGCAAGCAAGTTCTCTGCGGATGCGCAGACCGTCATCGACATTGATACGCAGACCGATTTTGTCGGCTATGAGCATACGGAAGGCGAAGGTCAGGTACTGGCGCTGCTGGACAGCGACGGTCAGGGCTGCGACCAGCTGACGGACGGGCAGGAAGGTACAGTTGTACTGGATCACACGCCGTTCTACGCCGAGTCCGGCGGTCAGGTTGGTGACACCGGGGTGCTGATCGCGGAAGGTGTCTGCTTCCGTGTGACCGATACCTACAAGAACGCGGCGGGCCAGTGGTTCCATCGCGGTCAGGTCGAGGAAGGCGCAGTAAGTGTTGGGATGAATGTCACGGCTGACGTCGATGACGCGCGTCGTGACGATATCCGTCGCAACCACTCTGCCACTCACCTGCTGCATGAAGCACTGCGTCGCGTGCTGGGCGATCACGTTCAGCAGAAAGGCTCGCTGGTAACGCCTGTTCACCTGCGTTTTGACTTCAGCCACTTCGAAGCGGTGACGCCGGAGCAGCTGCGCGAAGTCGAGCAGATTGCCAATGCTGAAATCCGTGCCAATACGCCGGTCACGACACGTATCATGAGCGTCGACGACGCGTGTGCGCTGGGTGCACGTGCACTGTTCGATGCCAAATACGGTGAAGACGTACGCGTGCTGACGATGGGGCGTGAGGATTTCTCCATCGAACTGTGCGGCGGTACACACGTTGCGCGCACGGGGGATATTGGCCTTTGCCATATCGTCTCCGAAGGCAGCGTTGCATCGGGCGTTCGTCGTATCGAAGCGGTAACCGGTAAGTCTGCGTTGGATGCTTTCCTTGCCAAAGAAGACAGCATTGGACGTATGGCCGCTGCGCTGAAAGCGCGCCCGGAACAGTGTGAAGTGCGCTTGGAAGCGGCACTGGCGCATCAGCGTGACCTGGAACAGGAACTGACGCGTCTGAAATCACGTCTAGCCCACTTTGCCAGCCAAGAGTTGGTCGAGCAGGCGCGAGACGTTGCTGGTGTGAAGCTTCTGGTGGCTACACCGGAAGGCATCTCCAGCAAGGAACTGCGCGGCATGGTGGAAACACTGCGTCAGAAACTGTCTTCAGGTGTCGTGCTGCTGTCCGTTGTCGACGGTGACCGCGTCAGCCTGGCGGCAGGCGTAACGGCAGATTTGACCGACCGCGTCAAAGCGGGGGCATTGGTCAACGCTGTGGCGTGCCAGGTCGGCGGCAAAGGCGGTGGTCGTCCTGACCTCGCTCAGGCCGGCGGTAACCAACCTGAACACCTGCAACAGGCATTGGCCAGCGTCGATGCATGGCTGGTCGAGCAGCTTCAGGCATAACGTAACGTGACAGTAGGGAAGGCGGCCGTGTGGCTGCCTTTCTGTTTGTCATGTATGGGGCCCAACCGATAATCGAATAAATAAACCGAATAGAAGGACTGTCATGGCGCTATACGTACAAAAATTTGGCGGCACCTCGGTAGGCTCCATCGAGCGTATTCGCGCGGTAGCAGAGAAAGTAAAACGCTTTCGCGAAGATGGGCATCAGATTGTCGTCGTCGTTTCGGCCATGAGCGGTGAAACCAACCGTCTGCTGGGACTGGCAAACGATATTTCCGAGGAACCAAATCCACGAGAACTGGATGTTTTGGTCTCTACCGGTGAACAGGTCACAATTTCGCTGTTGTCGATGGCGTTGCAGTCGATAGGAGTAGAAGCGGTGTCCTATACCGGGGCACAAGTGTGCATCCATACCGATACAGCCCACACGCGTGCGCGCATCAGCCATATCGACACTGACCGTCTGCGTCGCGATCTGGATGCTGGGTGTGTCACCGTGGTGGCGGGTTTCCAGGGTATGGATGAAAACGGCGAGATCACGACACTGGGACGTGGCGGCTCCGATACGACGGCGGTAGCGCTGGCGGCTGCACTGAAAGCAGACGAATGCCAGATCTATACCGATGTGGATGGTGTCTATACGACCGACCCGCGCGTATGCGCGCATGCCCGTCGTCTTGATGCCATTACCGTAGAAGAAATGCTTGAACTGGCTAGCCTTGGTTCCAAGGTGCTGCAGATTCGTTCCGTTGAATTTGCAGGCAAGTACAATGTGCCGCTGCGCGTATTGTCATCGTTCGAAGAAGGTCCTGGTACATTGATCGTTGCGGAGGAAGAACACTTGTCAACGCATAACATGGAAGCGCCGCAGATCTCCGGAATTGCGTTCAGCGTCAACGAAGCGCAGATCACCCTGCGCAAGATGCCTGATGTCCCCGGTATCGCTTCCCGCATTCTTGGCCCGATTGCGCAGGCCAACATTGAAGTCGATATGATCATCCAGAACATTGCTATCGAGGATGAGCGTACCGATTTCACCTTCACCGTCAGCAAACAGGACTTCCGTCAGGCATGTCGTTTGCTGGAAGAACAGGTCGTGCCGACGTTGGGTGGTGAACTGCGTGGAAACGAACGGATCGCAAAAGTGTCTCTGGTAGGCGTGGGTATGCGTTCGCATGCGGGCGTGGCCGATCAGATGTTCCGTACGTTGGCCGCCGAAGGCATCAACATTCGCATGGTCTCGACGTCTGAAATCAAGATTTCCGTCATCATCGACGAGAAATTCACGGAACTAGCGGTACGCGCATTGCATACGGCTTTCGGGCTGGATGCTGAACCTCGGGAAGTATGATCCCGAGCATTGTCACTAGACGGCAACGTCTGCAGCTGCCTCTTATATAGTATAGGGGGTAGCATGTGCGGCTTTTGCACGGATGCTCTACAGTGAGTCATTACGAGCAAGGCATTTAGGTAGTGCCGTGGACACGATGTCATGGTCTGACCTTGCGTGCGGGGCTTCTCCTCAGGAAGCCTCGTACGTGTGTTTAGACGGTGCTGCATGCAAGAACAGGAAACATAACGTCGTATAAGACAAAGGAGGTCCAGATGCTCATTCTGACTCGCCGCAGTGGCGAGACACTCATGATCGGCGATGACGTCAGCGTTACCGTCCTGGGGGTCAAAGGAAACCAGGTGCGTATTGGTGTAGAAGCGCCTCGCGATATTCTTGTGCATAGAGAGGAAATCTATCAGCGCATCCAGAACGAGCGTTCTCAGGAGAAGAGTGACACTGACGAAGAATGAGCCGATGTTGCAAGAATGCACGGCTGACGCGGCCTGCGGTGCCGCTGAAGGCCTGAATTCGTGGCCTCCGATTTGAATTGCAACGCTTTTTTCAATAAAAATATCAAACAGCACTAGACAGGCGAAAGATAAATAGATACTATGTGCGCCGTCGGTAAGGGAGAGGTGGCCGAGTGGCTGAAGGCGCTCCCCTGCTAAGGGAGTATAGGGTTTATAGCCCTATCGAGGGTTCGAATCCCTCCCTCTCCGCCATTACCGTCAACGCTGTTTAAAGTTTTTCGTAATGCGCCCGTAGCTCAGCTGGATAGAGTACTTGACTACGAATCAAGGGGTCAGAGGTTCGAATCCTCTCGGGCGCGCCACGAAGAAATTTAACAGGGAAATGAGATTTACATTCAAATCAGTTTGATTGTCATCTCAATGCATTATGGAATGCGCCCGTAGCTCAGCTGGATAGAGTACTTGACTACGAATCAAGGGGTCAGAGGTTCGAATCCTCTCGGGCGCGCCATAGCTTAAAGTGTTAGAGAAAACACTCTAAATTATCTTCTCCAAGTTTTGCGCCCGTAGCTCAGCTGGATAGAGTACTTGACTACGAATCAAGGGGTCAGAGGTTCGAATCCTCTCGGGCGCGCCATATAGAGAAGTCCCGCTGATTATATGATCGGCGGGGCTTTTTTGTATCCATGAAAAAAAGCCTCATTAGTCGGTTTATGCCGAAATAAAGGCTTGCAGTGGGTGAGCGCCGTTCACATACTGCTCACGCCTCACGCCTCACGCCTCACGCCTCACGCCTCACGCCTCACGCCTCACGCCTCACGCCTCACGCCTCACGCCTCACGCCTCACGCCTCACGCCTCACGCCTCACGCCTCACGCCTCACGCCTCACGCCTCACGCCTCACGCCTCACGCCTCACGCCTCACGCCTCACGCCTCACGCCTCACGCCTCACGCCTCACGCCTCACGCCTCACGCCTCACGCCTCACGCCTCACGCCTCACGCCTCACCGCCTCACGCCTCACGCCTCACGCCTCACGCCTCACGCCTCACGCCTCACGCCTCACGCCTCACGCCTCACGCCTCACGCCTCACGCCTCACGCCTCACGCCTCACGCCTCACGCCTCACGCCTCACGCCTCACGCCTCACGCCTCACGCCTCACGCCTCACGCCTCACGCCTCACGCCTCACGCCTCACGCCTCACGCCATAGTGGTCGATTAGGATGCCTGTGTAGCTCGGTCCGTCGCATAATGCGCAAGGTAGATCATTGATTCTGGAATGGAAGAGGAGGGCAGATGCAGATCATTTCACATGCGCCTACGTGGGTCTGGGTGCTTCTGGTGGTGTTGGTACTGAGAGGCGTTAAGGCGCTTCAGGACCGTACGATGTCACTGACTCGGCTGTTGCTGCTGCCAGTGATCTTCTTGGTCTGGGGGAGTTATGCACTGTGCCAAGATACCGAAATGTCGGTTCTGGCATGGGTATCGGCGCTTATAGGGTTGCCATTGGGAGCTCTTGTGGGCTGGTGGTGCTGGCGTGCCTCTCCGGGGCTGAGAGATGCCGGTACGCCGGGACATGTTGTTCGGGCGGGTTCTGCCTTGCCGCTTTGCTTTATCGTGGTGGCGTTCATCTCCCGCTTTGTCATGGCGGCCTATCTGCATACGCATCAAGATGCAGTGTCATCGACATGGACGATGATGATCGTTGGGCTATGGAGCGGTGCCATTGATGGCGTGTTCTGGGGCGGCAGCTTCAATTTGCTATGGCGCTACCGCGCTGAGCGTCAACAGCGCGGTAGGATGTCAGAAGCCTAGAAGGGAATGGCTTGGGAGGGGATTACGGGATGATGGGGTTATCCAGTGCGTCAAGCAAGTCATCGGTGTGGCGTAGTGTGCGTAGATGCACGAAGCGTTCGGCGGCCTCCGTGTCGTGCTGGCGCATCAGGCTGAGCCACTGCTTGATCAGTGAGACGACCACCTTTTCGGGCAGGTCGTTGGCAAGGCTTTCGGCAAATGCACGGAGTACTGCAGCACGTTCGGCCCATTGTGTGGCCGGAAGCTGTTCGCCTGTTCGCTGCCAATGGCGAATGCGGGCAGCCAGTAGTGGGTCCGACAGTAGTCCACGGCCAATCATGACATTGCGGCAGCCTGACAGTGCGCGAGCCTGCCAGTAGTCTTCCAGCGTCCAGATATCACCGTTGGCGACAATGGGCACGTTGACATGATGGCGAATGCGAGCGATCCACTCCCAGTGTGCCGGTGGACGATAACCTTCCTTGCGGGTACGGGCATGCAGTGTCAGCCATCGAGCGCCGCCCTGCACGGCTGCAGCGGCACACTGCAAGGCCAGTTGGCGATCTTCAAACCCCAGACGCAGTTTGGCGCTGACCGGTGTGTCGGGTACTGCGCGGCATACGGCGGCTACCGTGGCATGGATGTCAGCGGGGGATTTCAGCATCGAAGCGCCGCCGCCATGACGGTTGACGGTTTTGGCGGGGCAGCCGAAGTTAATATCCAGCGCTGTTGCGCCGCAGCCTACGGCAATGCGGGCGTTTTCAGCCATGGCGGTTGGGTCTGAGCCCAGCAGCTGTAATTGGACGGGGGTACCGTCGGCCGTTGCGGCGCCCTGAGCCAACTCTGGGCATAGACGATGAAATACGCGAGGAGGAAGTGGCTGGTCGACGACACGCACGAACTCGGTCACAACCCAGTCTAGGCCTCCTTGGGCACTGAGCAAGCGTCGGGTGGTAACGTCGATGACACCTTCCATCGGTGCAAGGCCGATCAGGCCTGCCCGTGATGCGCTCGGGTCGGCATAAGCGGTGGGGGGCATGGCAGGAAGTGCAGTGCCGAACATGGGGGTTCCTCGTCGAGGTCATTCCGATCAAGGCGGCGATTATACGCATCCTGATCGGCGGTAACACCCGGTGAGGCACTCGGCGAGCGAATGCATGGTTCTTACGCTTCTTTCAGCGATGCCGTGCCGTGCAGTTGGCGGGACAGGGCATCGATATCGAGTGGTGCTCCTGCCGGCCATGCCAGCGTGAGCTGTACTCCGTCTGCGCCGTAGTCGACGCCGCTGATCTGGCCGCCTTGCTGTTCGCACCAATAGCGCGCCGAGTGTTCGTCACTGAAATCGACGCACAGGGTGAGGCTGCGGCGTACGACGTATTCCTCGGTGGGCAGTGTGTCCAGTGCCTGCAGGACAGCCTTGGTATAGGCGCGTACGAGCCCGCCTGTGCCGAGCTTGATACCCCCGAAATAGCGAATGACGACGCAACCGATCTCTCCCAGTCCGCTGCCGTCGATGGCTTGGAACATCGGGCGCCCGGCCGTGCCGCCGGGTTCGCCATCGTCGGAAAAACCGATGTCGATCTGCTCGCCGGGAGGACCAGCAACAAAGGCGGGGCAGTGGTGGCGTGCGTCGGGATAGGCGTCACGCGCCAGCTCAAGCAGCAGATGAGCATCATCGGGTGTGCTGCAGCGCGCAATCCACGTGATGAAGCGGCTTTTGGTCACTTCGATCTCATGGGTGTGAGGCTCGTCCAGCGTCGCGACGGGAACCTTGAAGCATGTGGGGCCGTGTGTTGATGCAGACATGGAGATCGCCTGAACCAGCGCGTGAAGGCATGCCCTTCACGCCAGAAAGTGCATGACAGCCTGTCGATATGGCTGCCGTTGAGAAGGTTCATAGTAACATGGATTGACCTTCCGGTTGCTGGGAAGAGGCGCAAGCCGATGAACGTACAGTTGATTTGCTTCCTGTGGCAGTGTTGTCATCATGGGAAGCAGTATGGACGCAGTTGCACAGTTACCTTTTGGTAATTTTAGCTCGTGCGCTGTCTGTGTACCATAGTGTCTACATTATGATGGCTTGCAAGGATGCAAGCTCCTCTAGGTCCAGGGTATCGAAGGAGTCGGTCCGTGGTTCATCTCTCTGCCTGTGCGCTTGGCGTGATGCGCGATGAGCGGGCACTGTTTAAAGACCTGACACTGACCGTCGGGGCGGGGCAGCTATGCCGCATCGAAGGGCCCAATGGCAGTGGCAAGACGACATTGCTACGCGTACTGTGCGGTCTTATTTCTGATTATGATGGTAAGGTATATTGGCAAGATACGCCGATTGAACAAGCGCGCCATGCCTATGCCGCTGCGCTTGTTTATCTCGGTCATCGCACGGGCGTGAAGATGGCGCTGACGCCGATCGAGAATCTGCAGGCGTTTTGGGGGCTATCGGGCTATCCCGCCTCTGATCTTGATGAGCGTTGCTGGCGAGCATTGGATGCTGTCGGACTGGCAGCCTTCGCTGATCTGCCGGTAGCGCAGCTGTCGGCGGGACAGCAGCGCCGCGTGGCGTTGGCGCGGCTCCATTTGCACGAGGCTTCGCTGTGGCTGCTAGACGAGCCGTTCACTGCGGTCGATCAGAGCGGCGTGCTTGAGCTTGAAAGGTGGATTCGTGCGCACTGTGAGCGTGGCGGTGCCGTTGTGCTGACCTCTCATCAACCGCTCGTCGAGCTTAAACCCGATATTTGCGTGTGTTTGAACGGACAGGGAGGGCACCGTGTCGTCACCTGATTCCGCTCGACCGCTGCTGTCGCTTTGGCAGTCAGCCTGCTATGCCTTGCAGCGTGAGTGGCGGCTGTGCTGTCGCCAGCGCAGTGAATGGCTGCAGCCGCTGGCGTTCTTCATTGTGGTGATCGCGCTTTTCCCGCTCGGACTGAGCGGCGATCTGGCAGCACTGCGCGTCTTTGCCCCCGGTATCATCTGGGTGGCAGCCCTGCTGGCGGTGCTGCTATCGCTGGATCGGCTGTTTCGCGATGACTACCTCGACGGTGTGATTGAGCAGTGGGTACTGTCACCGCAGCCACTGGTGCTATCTGTCACTGTCAAGGTGATGCTGCACTGGTGCCTGAACGGCTGCCTGCTGGCGCTGATCTCGCCACTGTTGGGCGTCATGCTGGGGCTGTCTTGGCAGGAAGTGGCGGTGCTGGCCTGTTCGCTGGTGCCGGGAAGCTTTGTGCTGGCGTGGATCGGGGCTATCGGTGCGGCGCTGACCGTGTCGCTGCCGCGAGGCGGTGTTCTGCTGTCACTGCTAATGCTGCCGCTGTATGTGCCGGTGCTGATTTTTGGTGCGGGTCTGGTGCGGATGGTCGCGTTGGGGCTGCCGTGGTGGCCGGTCATGGCCTTGCTGAGTGGACTGATGGCGACCGCGCTATTGATTGCGCCCTGGGTCGTGGCTTATGCGCTACGCTTGAATATCAGTACGCAGTAAATAATCGAACGATAACAACGACCTTACCTTTCAACGCTCCGACGCCAGCGCTTTGCTGTTTCATCTTGACCGCTGGCGTGAACGACAAGGCTATCCGTCATGTGGCACTACTTGCATCAATGGGCTTCTCCCAAATGGTTCTATCAGCGCAGCGGTCGCTGGCTGCCGTGGCTGGGCGCGCTTACTTTGCTGACGCTGGCCGTGGGGTCGATATGGGGGCTGGTCATCGCGCCGCCCGACTATCAGCAGCATGACAGCATGCGCATCATGTATGTGCATGTACCGACGGCTATCCTGTCTGAAAGCGTGTACCTGCTGATGGCGCTGTGCAGTGCTGTTTTCCTGATCTGGCGCATCAAACTGGCAGACATGCTGGCCTCGGTGATGGCGCCGTTTGGGGCCGCTATGGCGTTTCTGGCGCTGTTCACGGGAGCCGTATGGGGTATCCCTACCTGGGGAACGTGGTGGACATGGGATGCTCGGCTTACGTCGATGCTGGTACTGCTGTTCCTGTATCTGGGGGTGATCGCGTTGCGCGGTGCTTTTCAGCAGACACTGGCGGGTGCGCGCGCGGCGGGCATTATCGCGCTGGTGGGATTGGTCAATCTGCCAATCATCAAATATTCCGTGGTGTGGTGGAACACGTTGCATCAGGCGTCATCGTTTTCCATTGCCCATAAGCCCGCCATGCCGGCGTCAATGTGGTTGCCGCTGCTGGTCATGATCGTGGGAGGCTATCTGTTCATGGCAACGCTGGTCATGATGCGTACGCGCAGCGAGATTCTGCGGCGTGAGGCTTCGATGGCGTGGGTCAAGCAACTGGCGCAGGCGTCGATGTCCAGGGAGGACGCAGCATCATGATGTGGTTTTCCAGCATTCACGAGTTTCTCACTATGAAGGGCTATGGGCTGTACGTGTGGCCTGCGTGGGGCGTTACCGCCGCTGTGCTGCTGGGGTTGATGCTGCATGCTCGGATTGAGCGACGACGTGTGATGGCGATGCTATCGCGGCAGCAGCGGCGCAATGATGCGATGGCGCGACGTGGGAATGCATCAATGCCGGAGGGAGAATCGCCATGAGGCCTCGGCAACGACAGCGATTGATCGTGGTGGTGGGCATCGTTGCACTGGCGGCCGTGGCCGTCGGCCTGCTGGTGTATGCACTACGGGCTAACATGAATCTCTTCTATACCCCAGAGCAGATCGTGGCGGGTGAGGCTCCTAGCGGTCACGCACTGCGTGCCGGTGGGGTGGTGAAAGTCGGTAGCGTGCAACGCGCGGCCGACTCATTACAGGTCCGCTTCGTGATCACGGACTTCAAGGCGGACATCAACGTGCGCTATGACGGCATGCTGCCGGATCTGTTTCGTGAAGGGCAGGGCGTTGTCGTGACGGGCCAGCTGCTGGACAAGGGGCATCTGCAGGCCTCGCAGGTACTGGCCAAGCATGACGAGAAATATACGCCACCTGAAATCAGCACCATCGTCACGCAAGGCGCTGCGGCACGATCGCGTAATCGCTAGCCCGACGCTGTGGACCGAAGTGCCTGTTCTTGACGGTGCCGGCCTTCGTGGCATGGGGCACTACGCTGTTCAACAAGGATGAATGAATGGAATGGATACCCGAACTGGGGCTGTTGGCACTGCTGGCGGCGATGGTCAGTGCTGTGCTGCAGGCCGTCATGCCGTGGGCGGGGCTGACCTGGCGTCGCCCATTGTGGATTGCCGTGGCGGGGCCGCTGACCTGCCTGCAGACCTTCTGCGTGCTGGTGGCGTACAGCATTCTGACCTACTGCTTTGCCGTTAATGATTTTAGCGTGGCCTTTGTGGCCGAGCATTCCAACCGAGCACTGCCGCTCTATTACCGTTTATGCGCGGTGTGGGGCGGGCATGAAGGCTCGATGTTGCTGTGGGTGGCTTTGCTATCGCTGTGGGCGCTGGCGGTATGCGCGTTGGCCCGTTCGCTGCCCAGCGTACTGAAAGCGCGCGTGCTGGCCGTAATGGGGCTCATCAGCGCCGCCTTTCTGATCTTCATCGTTGCGACGTCCAACCCGTTTGAACGCGTGCTGTTGCCGGTACCCGCCGAGGGGATTGATCTCAACCCCATGCTGCAAGACATCGGTCTGATTATTCATCCACCGATGCTCTATCTGGGGTACGTCGGGTTTTCCGTGGCGTTTTCTTTTGCCATCGCGGCACTGTGGAGTGGCCGTCAGGATGCGGCATGGACCCGCTGGGTGCGGCCGTGGACCAACGTGGCTTGGGCGTGCCTGACCGTGGGCATCGTGCTGGGCAGTTGGTGGGCGTATTACGAGCTGGGCTGGGGAGGCTGGTGGTTCTGGGATCCGGTCGAGAATGCGTCGCTGATGCCGTGGCTGACGGGGTGTGCGCTGGTGCATTCACTGGCCGCGACCGAGAAACGTGACGCTTTCAAGCGCTGGACGCTGCTGCTGGCTATTTTCACCTTTTCGCTGTCGCTGCTGGGCACCTTCTTGGTGCGTTCTGGGGTGCTGACCTCGGTGCATGCTTTCAGCAATGACCCTTCGCGCGGTGGCGTTATCCTCGTTCTGTTGCTGATCACGATCGGTGGTTCGCTGGGGCTGTACGGCTGGCGAGCGCCGCGGCTTTCCAGCTATGTCACGTTTAGCTGGTTGTCGCGTGATCTGTTTCTGCTGCTCAACACGGTCGTGATGCTGGTGATGATGCTGACTGTGCTACTGGGCACGCTGTATCCATTGGCGTTGGACGCGCTCGGGTTGGGGCGAATTTCGGTGGGGCCTCCCTATTTCAACCTGATTTTTCTGCCGCTGGGGGTCGTGCTGTGTGTGCTGATGGGCATTGCGCCGCTGCTGCGCTGGAAAAGCATGCCTGCCGCGTTGCTGTGGTGTCGGTCGCAGTGGCTGCTGGCTGTTGCGCTGGTGCTTGGGCCATTGCTGGCTTGGCATGAGGTGGCACGCTTCGATCCGTGGGTCACGCTGGCCGCCATATTGGCGGTGTGGGTGGCACTGCCGCTGGCGCGTGATGCGATCGTGTCGATGGCCAATGCGGGGGGGCTGAAAGGCCTTCGACGCCTGTCGCGCAGCTATTACGGCATGATGTTGGGACATATCGGGTTGTCATTCATCGTGCTGGGCATTGCCATCGTGTCGAATGCCAGCGTCGAGCGCGATGTCCGGATGCCGCATGGCGTGCCGATTGAGGTAGGCGATTACGATTTCATGCTGACCGGTGTGCGCCGTCAGACCGGGCCCAACTATGACGCTGATGTGGCCACACTGCGGGTGTCGCGGGATGGACAGTTAGTGACCCATCTGTACCCAGAAAAACGCTACTTCCCGGCTAGCGGCCAGGTGATGACCGAAACAGCGCTGGATGGTCATCTGAAACGTGATCTGTATGTCGCGATGGGGGAGTCGCTCGACAAGGGCAGTAGCTGGGCGATGCGTATCCAGATCAAGCCGCGCGTACGCTGGATCTGGATGGGCGGATTGCTGGTTGCCGCGGGAGCTTTGTTGGCGACGATGGATCGACGCTACCGCTTCTACAAGCGCTGCATGAAAGAGTGCCCTGACAAGCAAGAAGGTACACAGGAGGTTCAAGGATGAAAACGCGCCAACGGTGGGTGTGGCTTCCGCTGGTCATCTTCATCGCACTGGTGATCGTGCTGGGCGTAGGACTGCTGACCCGTCAGCAGGATCGCCCTTCGGCGCGATTAGCTACGTCGTTTCCGGCTTTTTCGCTGCCATCGCTGGACCGACAGACGGACAAAGAAGGCCCGGAACTGTTCGATGGGCAGATTACGCTGGTGAACGTATGGGGGAGCTGGTGCCCAAGCTGTGAGGATGAGGTGCCAGAACTGTTGCAATTGCAGCGGGAAGGCGTGCGTATCGTCGGCATCGCCTATCGCGATGAGCGCAGCGATGCGCTGGGCTTTCTCGAACGGCACGGCAATCCCTATACGGCCAATATCATGGATGCTGACGGCAGTCTGAGCTTCGACTTGGGGGTCTACGGTGCGCCGGAAACCTTTATCGTTGATGCCCACGGCGTGATTCGCTACCACCATGCCGGCGCGCTCACAGAACCTTTGATCGACGGGCAGATCCGGCCCCTGCTGCAGGAGCTGGCGCATGAAACGTAAGGTCTATCGCTGGGGAGTGGGGGTGCTGTGTGGTTGGGCGCTGAATGTCGGAGCGGCTCAGACGGTTGAATTTCATGATCCAGCATTGCAATCGCGCTATGCGCAGCTAGTAGATTCGCTGCGCTGCCCCAAGTGCGAGAACCAAGCGATAGGCAGTTCCAGTGCACCAGTGGCCGTCGATATGCGGCGCCATGTGGCGGCGTGGTTGTCGAAGGGCTATAGCGATGAACGGATACAGGATGAACTGGTCGCCCGGTTCGGTGAGTATGTGCTGTATCAGCCGCGGCTGTCATCGCGAACACTTCTGTTGTGGGCCGGCCCGGCGGTACTGGGGGTGTTGGCGGCAGGAGGAATCATTCTGACCGTGCGTTCACGACGCTATCCGATACAGGCTGAGCCGCTTGATCCTGATGAGCAGGCGCTGTTGCAGCGCGTTCTGGCGCGTCATCCTGACGATGAGCGTAAGGAGCACCGCGCATGATGTTGTTGATGATAGGGTGTTTGGTGTTGCTGGGTGCGCTGGGGGTAACGGTCGTGTATGCCGCGCGCAGTGCGCCCGCGATGCGACGCAGCCTGATGATTGATCACTGTCATCCTTCGCGTGAGGTGGCAAATGTTATGGCCTATCGCGATGAACGTGCTGATATCGAGCGCGCGCATCGCGCCGGTGAACTGAACGATGATCAGTACGCGACGGCGTGCATGAATATCGAACGTCGTCTGCTGAAAGCGATCCAATCCGGTGAAGATGTCGCAAGTGGCAGTGTTAACGCAGGAAAATGCGGTGCCTGTGGCGCCATGATGGTAGCCGTTCTGGCGGTTATCGTGGGATACTTGCACTTTGGTGCACATGACGACCTCCGCTTGCACGAAGTCTGGCAGAGCGTCGCCGAGCGCCCGCGAGCCACGGTACAGGACTATGTCGATAGCCTTGAACCTCTGGCGCGCCTGCAGCCACACAACCCCCATGTCTGGGCGGTGCTGTGGCCGCTCTATACGAACATTGGGCACTATGACGAAGCCATATTTGCCCTCAGGCAGCAGATGCGTATCGAAGGAGAGTCGACGCAAGGACTGGCTCAGCTGGCCCAGATGCGGTTCATGGCGGCGGGTGGGGTGGTGACACCCGAGGTGGCCTTACTGTGTCGCCAAGTGCTGGCCGTCGAGCCGGAGCACCCTGCCATCCAGGGCATGCTGGGTGTGGCCGCTTATACGCGCCATGACTACCAGAGCGCCCTTGAGCACTGGCAGCTGGCATTGGACGGCGGCGCGGATGCCGAAGGGCTAGGCGCCCGACTGCGTGAGAACATGGCGCAGGCCCGTCAGCAGCTACAGGCGCTGGGACCTCCTTCTACGCTACCTGCACGACACGCACAGTAACGGAAGTCAGGATGCGATTAACCTCGATCAGGCTGGCAGGATTCAAATCATTCGTCGATCCGGTCACCGTCCCCTTTGAAGGCAACATGACCTGTATTGTCGGGCCCAACGGCTGTGGCAAGTCCAACGTCATTGATGCCGTGCGCTGGGTGATGGGTGAGTCTTCGGCGAAGATGCTGCGCGGCGAATCGATGGCCGACGTCATCTTCAACGGTTCAACGGGACGCAAGCCCGTCGGGCAAGCCTCTATTGAACTGACCTTCGATAACAGCGATGGCTCGCTGGGTGGCATGTATGCTCAGTATGCCGAGCTGTCGGTCAAGCGCATCGTCACTCGCGACGGTCAGTCGACCTATTTCTTCAATGGTGAAAAGTGCCGTCGTCGCGACATTGCGGATCTCTTCATGGGCACCGGCCTTGGACCACGTTCCTACGCCATCATCGGACAGGGCATGATCTCGCGGCTGGTAGAGGCTCGCCCCGATGAACTGCGCGCCACGCTTGAAGAAGCGGCGGGCATTTCGCGCTACAAGGAACGCCGCAAGGAAACCGAACAGCGTATGCGGCGTACGCGCGACAACCTCGAACGTCTTGATGACCTGCGTGAAGAGCTGGATCGACAGCTGGAACGCTTAAAACGTCAGGCCGATGCGGCGCGGCGCTATCGCGATCTCAAGGAACAGGAACACCGCCTCAAGGGTGAACTGGCGCTGCTGCGGCGCAATGCATGGCGCGCGCGCCAGCAGGAAGCCGAGTCGCAGGTGCGTGCGCTAGAAATCACCCGCGAAAAGAACATTCATGGTATTCGCGAGTGCGAACGCCTGCTGGAAGAGCACCGCTTCAGTCACGACGGGCTAGCCGAGTCGCTTGATGAGCACCAGCGGCGCTTTTCCGACACTACTGCGACCGTGGCACGCCTTGAGCAGCAGCTCGAATACGCCCGCACCCGTGAGCGTCAGCTGGCCGCCGAACTGGAACGCGTTCAGCAGGAAAAGGCAGAGTTCGATCAGTTGGCCAGCACCGACCAGCTGCGCCAGCAGGAAATCGAAGAGCGTCTGGAAGCACTAGCACTCGACCGCGAAGAAGCGGCAGAGATGATGGCGCAGCTAGAGCTGGAACAGGCCGAACTGGGTGAGCGCCAGCAGCAAGCACAGGCGGCCTGGGAACGGATTCAACAGCAGAGCGGTGAGCAGACCCGTGGTGCAGAACGGGCGCAGGGCGAGGTACGCCGCCTTGAAGAACAGCGCGCGGATATCGACCGTCAGCATCAACAGCGTCAGCAACAGCTGGCCGAAGTGCCCGATATGGCACTGCTGGATGAAGAGTTGGCCGAACTGGACCTGATTCGCGAGCAGGACGCTGAACAGCTTCAGCAACTGGAAGAAGAACGCCAGCGTCTGCGCGAGCAGCGCCAGCAGCTGAATGACACGCAGCAGTGGGTGCAGAAGGAACGTGAGACACTGCTGACACGCCAGAATACGCTGCTTGGCGAACGATCTTCCTTGCAGGCACTGCTGGCGGCCGCGCTCGACCACGATGACCAGCAGCGTCAGCACGCACTGACAGCCGCCGGGCTTGATCAAGCACCGCTGCTGGCTGAGCGTCTGAGTGTCGAACCCGGTTGGGAGGCCGCTGTGTCATGGGTATTGGCACCGTGGCTGGATGCTCGCGTGGCGTCTATTGATGCGCTGAATCAGCTTGCTCTGGAAAAAGGCGAGCTGGGCGTGATTGATGATCGTGTCACTACACCCACGGTGGGATCGCTGGCGGCTGTTGTGCAGGGAGCGGGTGGGTTGACGCCATGGCTCAATGGCATTCGCGCTGTCGATGAAGACGCCGATGCTTGGTCACAGGCGGCAACGCTGACGGATGGCGAGAGCCTAATCACGCGCAGTGGGCTGTGGATCGGCCACGGTTGGGCGCGTCGGTTGGGCGAGCAGGCTCGCGATGATAGCGTGATGGCCCAGCGTCGCCGATTGGATGATATTGATGCTGAGCTGGCGCAGCTTGACGCGCAATTGGAAGCCATGACCACACAGCTTTCGGATATCGCTGCGCGCCAGCAGAGCGGTGATGATCGGCTTGAGCAGCTGCATGAAGAAGCCGCACGCCATACCGAGCAGTCTCGCCAGCACGAGGCGGCTTGGGCCGGGCTGTCATCACGCGTTCAGCACCTCAAAGGGCGTCGTGAAGAACTGACGGCAGAGTTGATGACCTTGGCCGAGCGTCGTGAGGAAAATGCACTGGCGCTGGAAGAGTCCCGCGAGCGGTGGCAGATGGCCATCGACGTGGCTGAAACATCGGCGGCTGCTCGCGAACAGCAGGCCAGCGAACGTCAGCAGGCCAACGAGGCATGGCAGCATTTGCAGACGCGACTGGCCCCCGCGCGCGAACGTCAGTCCCAATTGGCGCTGGAAGCGCAGCGGCTGACGACGGAACTGGAAGGCATGCAGCGTACCCAAGCGCGCGGTGCCGATCAGCGTCAGCGTCTTGATGAGCGATATGCTGCGCTGCAGGAAGAGCGCGAAGCGCTCATCGAACCTCAGGAAATGCTGAAAGCACAGCTGGATGACTACCTCGACCAGAGAACGCGTGAAGAAGCCGCGTTGACGGCGGTACGCGATCGTACCCGTCAGCTGGCCGAACAGATGCGCGACAGCGAACAGAAGCGCCAGCAGTTCGAGAAGGATCAGGAGCAACTGCGCACGCAGATCGAGACTCTGCGCTTGCAGGTGCAAGAGCATGCGCTTAAGGCGGATGCGCAGGAAGAACAGTTGGTCGAACTGGGCCTTGAGCTGACCGCGTTGATGCAACAGCTGCCGGAGGATGCGAGTGAATCGGCCTGGCAGAATGCGTTGGAAGAAACATCAGCGCGAATCAAGCGTTTAGGTGCGATCAACTTGGCCGCTATAGAAGAATACGAGCAGCAGGCCGAACGCCGTAACTATCTGGAAGCACAGCACAGCGAGCTGACGGATGCGTTGGATACGCTCGAAAAGGCGATCCGCAAGATCGATCATGAAACCCGCACACGCTTTCGTGCCACCTTTGAAGAGGTCAACCGGCGTCTGGGTGAGCTGTTCCCGCGCGTGTTCGGTGGCGGTGCGGCATGGCTGACGCTGACGGGAGATGACCTGCTGGAAACGGGGGTCGCCATCATGGCGCGTCCTCCCGGTAAAAAGAACAGCACCATCCATTTGCTGTCAGGCGGTGAGAAGACGATGACGGCGCTTTCGCTGGTGTTTGCTATCTTTCAATTGAATCCTGCTCCGTTCTGTATGCTGGACGAGGTGGACGCACCGCTCGACGATGCCAACGTGGGGCGTTATGCACGGCTGGTGCGTGATATGTCCGCAACCGTTCAGTTCATTTACATTACGCACAACAAGATAGCGATGGAGGCCTCCGATCGTCTGATGGGGGTCACCATGCAGGAACCCGGCGTATCGCGGCTGGTAGCGGTCGATATCGAGGCGGCAGCGGCGCTGGCAGAGGCATAAGGAAGGTGGCAATGCTGTGGAACCTATGTAGACATGACTTGGCATTGCCACAACGGTTGACCATAATTCTATGTTGACAAACAGTCGCTTCGTGCTGTTACGGATGATAATTCTCCGGGCAAGCCGTGTGAAACGGCTGTTCGATACATGATAATCAAGGAGACCGCCGCATTCGGGTAACCGAAGACAGGACGTACAGTGCGGTGGCAAGGCTCGAGACAGGCTGGACACGATGGAACTGAGAGAGTGGCTGATTATTCTGGGACTGATACTGATGGCGATCATCGTCATTGATGGCGTGCGTCGTCTACAGCGCCAGCGTCAGTCCTCGCGCCTTGATGCCGGGCGCGCTGCCCAGCACGAGAAGAGCGATGACGACATTGCGCGACAGACCGAATGGGAATTGCCCAACGGTGGCGCTCGTGTGGTCAAGGAAGCGACCGTACAGCCGCCCCCCGTACGCCAAGCCTCGGCCTTTGAACGCAAAGGGTTGAAGACGCGCATTCCTGAAAGTGAGGCCCCTTCCGCCACCGTGCAGGCCGCTTCGGTGATCGATGCGGCGCGCGCCACTCCTGCTGTAATGACAACGACAACAACCGCCGCCGCCGAAACGCCCGCTGATGGTGCTCGTTCGGCCGCAGCAGCAGAGGCTGACGCTATGACCGACGCTGCGCTTATGGAGGCCTCTACGCCCACTCAGAGCGAACCCGCTGCGACCGATATGTCGGAGCCGACGCCCACTCACTATCAGGAGCGTGTCGACCGTGCGGATGACGCGCCTGACGCTGGTGATGCCGTCGATGTGGTAGCGCAGGAAGCCGTCGCTCATGATGATGAATATGAGGCTTTGCAGCACGACGATGAGGCGCAGGAAGACGAACTGGCCCCCGAGCCTTTCGACGTTCCAGAAGAAGAGGCGGTTGATGATCCGCGCTACGAAGGGCTGTCGGAGATCCTATGGCGTCGTCCGCTTGATGGGCTGGCGCACATGAAGGAAGTGCTGGCCGAACGTCGTGAACGTAAGGCACAGGCGCGCGAAGAAGCGCGCGTTCGCCGTCTGGAAGCGCGTGCGCGTCGTGCCGAAGAAAAAGAGAAGCGCCGGGCCGAGAAAGAAGCCGCTCAGCAGCAGGCTCGTGAAGAAGCGCTGGCCTTGCAGGCCCAACAGCGCGAAGAGGACGACCGTGCTCGGGCACAGCAGGCAGCGCGCACTCATGCTCATCGTGAGGATCCGCTTGCGCCGCTGGACGATGACGACCCACTGTTCGCACCGTCGTCACGTCGCCGCGAACCGTCGCGTGACGCTTACGTCGAAGAAAGCATCGACGATGCGTACGGCTACGAAGACGATGACTATCGGGACACCGATGAGCCGCAGCAGTATGCCGAAGACGTTTATGAGGATCAGGACGATGAGCCTGAGTGGGACGACCGTGATGCCGTGAGTGCTCGCCACCCGGATATCGAACGTGCCCGCCGCCACCTCGTTAATGGTACGCAAGCACGCGAAACGCTGGCGTCGGCCTCTGAAGTCATCGCGATTGCGGTGATGGCACGTGATGGTGAAACCTTCGATGGCATGGCGCTATTGAAGCTGATGCTGGCCTGCGGGCTGCGCTACTGCCCGACGACGCGCGTCTTCCACCGCTTCGAAACCGATGACGACAACAGCCCGTTGCAGTTCTCGGTCATTGATACCCTGAAGCCGGGCGAATTCCCGCTCGACGAGATGGACGAGTTCAGCACTAAAGGGGTGTGGCTGTTGATGCCGATGCCTGGAGCCAATGAGCTGAGCACGGCGTTTGAAGCGATGTACGAGACCGCTCGCGCTATCGCTCGCTACCTTGAGGGTGAACTGCGCGATGAAAACCAGAGCGTGATCACTGCCCAGACGGTCGAGTTCTCGCGTCAGCGCGTTCAGGAGTTCGAACGCCGCGCCAAACTGTATCACGCCTCTCACTGAGGCACTGCCAGCCGAGGCTGGCAGTGGTATCATACGCGTTCCTGACAAGCGCATCTTTCTGTAGTGACCGGGCCTGTGCACAGTGTGTATCAGGCCCGGTGTCGTATGCTGCGCCGTTCTGCCGATCAAGGAGGCACCGTGACTGCCGAAACCGTTCCCGCTGATGTGCTGCACGAAGTAGAGACCCTGCGTCAGCAGCTTCATGATGCCAGCTTCCGCTATTACATCCTCGACGCGCCACAGTTGCCCGATGCCGAGTACGATCGCCTGTTTCGTCGCCTGCAGCAGCTCGAAGAGCAGCATCCGGCCGTCGTCTCACCCGATTCTCCGACTCAGCGCGTAGGCGCCCCCGTTTCATCCGGCTTCCCCAAGATTACCCATGCGGTGCCGATGCTGTCGCTGGACAACGCCTTCAGCCATGAGGAGCTGACCGCGTTCGTTGAGCGCGCCGCAGACCGCTTGGAGTGCAGTGGCGACGATCTCCAGTTCTGCTGCGAACCCAAGCTCGACGGCTTGGCCGTTTCACTGCGCTATGAACATGGACAGTTGGTAGAAGGGGCCACGCGTGGCGATGGTCGCGTGGGTGAAGGCATCATCGGTAACCTGCGCACCATCAGCACGATTCCGCTTCGACTGCACGGCGACGACCTGCCCGAGCTGCTGGAAGTGCGCGGTGAAGTGTACATGCGCCACTCATCCTTCGAGCGCCTCAACGAGGACGCGCGCAAGGACGGCGGCAAGGTCTTCGCCAATCCTCGCAATGCGGCGGCGGGCAGCCTGCGTCAGCTTGACCCGGCTATCACGCGTCAGCGCTCGCTGGAGTTCTGCGCTTACCAGATCGCACAGCTGGACGAACATCGCCAGCAGCCCAGTCATTCCCGCCAGATGGCGCTGCTAAAAGCGTGGGGGTTCCGTCCTAATCCGCTGCTGGAAGTGGTCACGGGCAGTGAGGGCATCATCACTTACTGTGAGTCGCTGGGCGAACGTCGCCCAACGCTTGATTACGATATCGATGGTGCGGTACTGAAGATTGATGACCTGCGTCAGCAGCGCGAACTGGGGTTCGTATCGCGCGCACCGCGCTGGGCGATTGCTTATAAGTTTCCCGCCCAAGAGCAGGTGACGACGGTCGAAGACGTGGCCTTTCAGGTGGGCCGTATCGGTACGCTGACCCCGGTAGCCAAGCTGGCACCGGTTCAGGTGGCGGGCGTTACGGTCTCCAACGCTACACTGCACAATATGGATGAAGTCGAACGACTGGGCGCGAAGATCGGCGACAGCGTCATTATCCGCCGCGCGGGCGATGTCATTCCGCAAGTTGTGGGTGTGATCGAAGACCGTCGTCCAGAAGACGCGCGCGATATCGTTATGCCCGATACCTGTCCGATATGCGGTGCCGATGTTGAGCGCCTTGAAGGCGAAGTGGCTGCACGCTGCTCGGGTGGTTTGTTCTGCGCGGCACAGCGCAAAGAAGCCCTGAAGCATTTTGCGAGCCGTCGTGCACTGGATATCGTAGGACTGGGCGACAAGCTGATCGAACAGTTGGTCGATCATGGTTGGGTCGATACGCCAGACAAGTTGTTCAAGCTGATCAGTTCGCAATTGGCAAGCCTGCCGCGCATGGGTGAGAAGTCAGCGGCGAATTTAGTGGTGGCGCTGGAAAAAGCGCGTCACACCACGCTGGCACGTTTCATCTACGCCATCGGTATCCGTGAAGTGGGCGAAAGTACGGCCGCTGCACTGGCACGTCATTTCGGAACACTCGAAGCACTAATGGCCGCCGATGAAGAAACGCTAACAGCCATTCCTGACATCGGGCCTATCGTCGCGCGCCATATCAGGACATTCTTCGAACAAGCGCACAATCGGGACACCGTACAGGCGCTGCGTGACGTAGGCGTCACCTGGGATGAGACGATCGTGGAAGAGCGTTCACAGCCTCTCGCGGGTGAAACGTGGGTGTTGACCGGCACGCTTGATGTCATGACGCGTGATCAGGCTAAAGAGCATCTGCTAGCACTGGGCGCGAAAGTGAGTGGCAGCGTGTCGAAGAAGACGGCTGTAGTGGTAGCCGGGCCGGGTGCGGGCAGCAAGCTGAGCAAGGCAGAATCGCTGGGCGTTACCGTGATGGACGAAGCCGCGTTCTTGGCCCGTCTGGCCGAGCTGGGCATCACAACGCCGTAACATTGGCACATAGCACAACGAGAGGTCGCGAAATGGACGATCGCTTTATTGAAGTGCCCGTCAGCATGGTGCCTGACGACACGCTGGCCCGTCTGCTGGGTGAATTCGTTTCACGCCAAGGGGCGGATAGCACTGACACCGAAGACGGTGAAATGGGGTGGGTGGCACAGCTCAAGCCGCAGTTGCAGCGCGGCAAGCTGGTCATCATGCATGACCTGCAGACGGAAACCACCGAAGTCATGACGCGTGAACAGTGGCGTGACTTCCAGCGTCAGTTGGCAGCGCAAGAAGACGATGGCAACGTCTACTAAGGCACGCTACCTCTGCGCCTTTTAAACCAAAGCGCCCCGTGTTCCGACACGGGGCGCTTTGTCTTTTATGGCTCATTACGGTCGATAGTGCGGCTCTGATGGCAGTCGTTATTGATCCACCACTGAACCGTCAATATGCAGGCGAGTTTTGAGTGGGCGGCGGCGATAGGGAAAGCGTTCTTCCAGCTGATCCGCCAGCGCGATGCCGATACCGGGACGAATCGGGATGCTCATGAATCCGTCTCGACAGGCAAAAGTCTCCTTGACCATGTCTTTCTTGCGCACGCCACCTTCCACTCCCGTCGCGCCGAACCGTTCGGACAGTGCCGGTTGATCGTCTCCGGGGTATTCCAGTAGCGCAAAGTTGGGAATGCTGACCGCGATCTGCAGACAGGCGGCCGTCGATACGGGACTCAGCGGATTGTGGGGGATCACCATTAGATCGTTGGCTTCCGCCAGTGCCGCTATCTTCTTCGCGCCAGTGATACCGCCACACATGCAGACATCGGGGCGCAGATAGGCTGCGGCTTTGCGCCGAATCAGCATCGCAAATTCCTGCAGGTTATTGAGTCGTTCCCCCGTGGCGATGGGAACGGAAATCTTGCGGGCCACCTCGGCCATGCTGTCGATGTTGTCGGCACCCACCGGGTCCTCAATAAAGCACGGATGGAAAGGGGCAATGCCTTCCGCTAGCACGATGGCGTCGGCAGGCTTGAGACGCCGGTGCACCTCAATGCACAGATCGACGTCGTTGCCTACCGCTTCACGATACCGGCCGATGCGCTCGATGGCATTGCCGATCTCACGTGCGTGGGGTTCAAAATAAGGGGTGTCGCGCGGTTCATCCAGAAACGGTGACAAATGACCGATAGCGGTAAACCCTTCGGCCTTGGCTTGCTTGAGCTGGGCGATGGTTTCTTCGGTGGTGCGTCCCCCGGCGTGCGCGTATACCCGCACCTTGTCGCGGCAGCGGCCCCCCAGCAGGTTGTAGACCGGCGTGTTATAGAACTTGCCCGCGATGTCCCACAGCGCGATATCGACAGCACTGATCGCGCCCATGATGGCAGCACTGCGGAAGTGCCAGCAGCGGTACATATACTGCCAGTGGTGCTCAATCCGTAGCGGATCCTGACCGATCAGGTAGGTGCGCAGGGTGTTGATGGCCCCTGCAGAGGCTTCTAGGAATCCCCAGGTGCCGGATTCACCGATACCGACCAGCCCTTCATCGGTATCGACTTCAACGAACATATAGCGGTTAGCGAGGCGAACGCGGACATCAGTGATCTTCATCGGTCGTCAGGTTCCTTAATCCGTGGCAAATGATGGCGTCACTATGATCATTACCATAAACGGTAAGGGATGCCTTGCGATGACTTAGACAGCTTGGGTCTGTTGATACGCCTTGCGCGCTTGCGCTGAATGCGGTCGATTTATGGATAAGGAGTATGAAACGTCAACGCAATGATTCGCCAACAGGTGAGCGTGGCGCAGAAGATGCTCAGTTCATGGATGAGAATGACGAAACGCCAACGCTCGCAGCTCTCCTTTTGTTGCTTGTGAATGCGAGGGTTCGCCAGCAGGATTGCCGTGAGCATGGCGCATGGGCGGTTCGAGTAGCCCATGCGCGAGTTGGCATAATCGTTTCCGGTTCAGCTTTTGCTGCGCTTGAGGTCTGCGATCAGGCGGCGGCCCGGTTGCAGGTGGTCGACGATGGCCATCTCTAGCGGCAGCGGCTCGTGGCAGATGCGCGATGCCAGCAGTTCGGCGCACAGCGGGCTACCTACCATGCCACGTGAGCCCTGTGCCACGCTGACCCATAGGTTGGGGTGGTATTGGCCTTTTTCGTCGCTGGAGAAGCGCTTGGCGTCGTCTGCCAGTCCGGCATAAGCCTGTTGCCATTGTTCGGCAACGGGAGCCAGCCCCACGAACGGTGACTTGTCAGGACTGGCGCAGCGAATGCCGGCCTTGCCTTCCATCTTGTCATTCCAGCCTTGTTCAACCAGCGCTTCCTCGCAGGCCGGCAGCATGTCCTGCAGCTCGGCCATATTGTGCAGATGATCTTCCATTTTCAGGCTGTCATCAGTCGAGCGTGGAATGAATGTTGCGCCGAAGCACTGACGGCCGTGAATGGCCGGGGGGGCATAGCCGCTGGCGCAGACCACACAGGCTGGCGTGGGCGTGCCTTCTTCAACAGGCACATTGCTGACCTGCCCACGAATGGGCATCAACGGAAGGTGAGCCAGCGGGGTCACGCTATTGGCGCGCCAAGCGTTAGCCATAACGACGGCGTCTGCGTCCAGCGTGCTGCCATCATCCAGTGTCAGTGTCCAGCCACTGCCCTGTGGGGTGAGATCGGTGACAGCATGGCGATGCTGGGTGATGCCCGGTGTCGCGGCCAGCGTTTCGCAGATCAGGTAGGGGCGTACCCAGCCTGCCAGCGGTGACAGCAGACCGTGGTAGACCTCATCGGTCAGCGGTGTAGCGACTAGCGCCCGTACGGCGTCTGGCTCTAGGCCGCGCATGACAGCATCCGGCAGGTCATGGTTGGCGAGGAACTTGCGCTGTCGCTGGGCTTCTTTCTCGGTCGTGGCCAGGCTTAGCACACCACAGTCGTGCCACAGGGTATGTTCAGGATCGAGACTGTCGAGCAGGCGTCGAATATACAGCAGCGTGGAAAGATAGAAGCGGCTTTGCAGGTTGGTGTCGACCGCCAGTTTGATGTACATCGCGCCCTGCAGGTTGCCAGACCCCTCACGTCCTGGTGTTTTCGGGTCGATCAGGCTGACGCGAATACCGCGGCGGGCCAGCGCGTGAGCGGTTGAAGTACCCGCAATGCCTGCACCAACGACGGCAACGTGACGGGGCACGTCGTGCTCTTCTGGCGGGATGTACCACGGTGTGTGCTGGCGACGGGTATCGGTCAGTGGCACGTCGATCTGGCCACAGACCATTTCACGCTTGCGACCGAAACCGTCTACCTTCTGCCAGTCAAAACCGGCTGCTTTCAGGCCGCGACGCACATCGCCTGCGCTGGTGAATGTCGCAAATGTGGCCCCTGGTCGGCTGGCGCGTGCCATGCCCTCGTACAGGGCGGGTTGCCACATGTCAGGGTTCTTCGACGGGGCGAAGCCATCAAGGAACCATGCGTCCACGCGCCCTTCGAACTGGCCCAGTCGTTCAATGACATCGCCGAGGTGGATGTCGAGCGTCACGCGATCGGAGAGCGGCAGGCGATGAACGCCCAGTACGGGCTGCGGCCACAGCTGGATCAGGCGCTCGGCCTTCTCCTGCAGCGCGGGCCAAGCCGCCAGCATACGGCGCAGGTCGTCGCGACGCAGCGGGAAGCGCTCAAAGGAGACGAGGTGTAGGCGTGCCTCGGCAGGTGCATGCTGTTCGAAGCACGCCCAAGCACACAACATGTTGAGGCCCGACCCTAGCCCCGTCTCGCCGATAACGAATGGACGGCGCTCGCGCCAAGACGGGAAGCGTTCGGGCAGCCGGTTATGGCGAATGAAGACATGCTCGGTTTCCTGCCGACCATCCTCGCGGGAGAAATAGACATCGTCGAAGTGAGCTGCTGACGCAACGTCGTCGTCCCAGCGCAGTTCAGCGTGTTCGAGGCGCGTCAGCGGCGCAAGCGGAAGAGAAGCGGACATGAGCATGTATTCCTGAAAGACTCGGAAACAGCAGTATATCGCACCGCCATGGAGCAGTGTCAGCAGCGTGTTGTCGCAAGAGTTGGGGAGTGCTTGAGGTTTTTTTCACCGGAATGATTCACGGTGGTCTGGTGTAATTGGTTACGAAATAGACAATCTGTAGACGGCCTACGGCTTATCGGCATTTCCCCGCTGCCATCAGCAGGCCTTCAACAGGGTTATCCACATCAACTGTGGATGAAATGTGCCGACAGCGGATTGATAAACAACACTAAAGAGATGGGAAATGAAACGGGTGCGATCTGGCCGCACCCGCTGGACGATCAGGGCAGGACTTGACGGAACGGTTTAACAACGACCTTGGCGTATACGCCAGCGTCGACGTAGGGGTCAGTGTTGGCCCACTGCAGTGCCGCTTCGTAGCTGTCGAACTCGGCCACGACCAGACTTCCGGTAACGCCTTCGCCTTCGATGAACGGGAACGGGCCGGCAATCGCCAGACGTCCTTCGTCGCGCAGCGTATCAAGGCGTGCCAGGTGTGCAGGACGTACCGGTTTGCGCAGCGGTGTGCTGTCCAATACGTCTTCGCTCATGATGGCATACAGCATGGTGTCTTCTCCCACTGAAAGGGTTATGCGTACAGGCGGCTTTCTTATTGGCCGTCATTGTCGTCCTGCGTCTTGTGTGCCAGTGCACCCTGACGGGCAAGCCAGATGCCTTGCGCCAGCACGAAGAGCACAGTCAGTCCCAGCATACCAAAGAGCTTGAACGTGACCCAGACGCTTTCACCGTAGAAGCGGTAGACCAGCAGGTTGACGATGGCGAGCGCGACGAAGAACACCACCCAGGCAATATTGAGACGATGCCATACGGCAGAGGGAAGGCTGATCTCCTTGCCCATCATCATCTGCACCAGCGGCTGGCGCTTGCCAAACAGCGGCGACAGCAGGAAGGCCAGTGCCATCACCAGGTTGAGTACGGTTGGTTTCCAGACGATGAAGTGATCGTTGAGCAGTAATGTGGCTGCCCCGAAGCCCAGTACCAGCACTAAGGTGACAAGGTGAATCGGTTTAATGACGCGGGAATGTAGCCAGAGGCCCAGCACATGGATAACGGTGGCGACCATTAGGACGGCCGTGGCGATCTTGAGGTCGCCGTAGTACTTGTAGACGCCGAAGAAGATGGCAACGGGAAGGAAGTTGAGCAGGTTGTTCATCAGTAAAAAAGCTCCGCTGAAACGGTCAGTCGTGCAGGCGCGCATTGGCGCACCGAAATGGCACAGAGTAGTGATCAGGGTTTGCCTTGTGCGGCAATACGCGACACTATGAAGGAAGTACACCCGTAAAGACAGGGTAGGCCGGAAGCTTCCGATCATGCATGGTACGAAGCATGGGACCACAGCACGTCCGGCAGGTTGCCCTCAGATTAGGACACTTCAGGACCATGACCGCCATGACGACGCTTCCTGCGACACTGGCAATGTCGGGCAAGATTCCAGGCATTGACCTGCACATGCATTCGAAGGCATCAGACGGGGCGCTTTCGCCCACCGAGCTGATGCACCTCTGCCTTGAGCGCGGCCTGGGTCGCGTGGCGCTTACCGATCACGACACCGTCAACGGTGTCGCGGAAGCCCGGCAGGCGGCGGATGAACTGGGGATCGGGCTGCTGCCTGCGGCAGAGCTTTCTACCCAGTGGACCAATATCGGCGTGCACGTCGTGGCGATGATGCCCGAAGGCGAGCAGTCCATCATGCAGGACGAACACAACCCGCTGCGCCAGATGCTCGATACGTTGTGGGAAGCGCGCAGTACGCGCGCCTACACGATCGCTGAACGTCTCGAGCGCAAAGGGCTGACCAATGCGCTGGAACGTGCGCGTGCCTGTGCGGGCGGGCGTTTAGCCATTGGCCGACCGCATTTCGCCGCAGCGCTGGTCGAAGCGGGCATGGTCGATGATATCAAGATGGCATTCAAACGCTATTTGGGTGCGGGCAAGGTCGGTGACGTGCGCCTGCACTGGCCGGCGTTCAGCGACGTCGTACGTGCGATCGTGGCCGGTGGCGGCATCGCCGTGTTGGCGCATCCGCTCCGCTACGAGCTGACTCGCCGCCGCCTAGTGTTGCTGCTGGATGAGTTTATGGCCGCTGGCGGTGAAGCCGTCGAACTGTGCAACGGCCATCAGAACGATGACAGCACGCGTGATCTTGCGCGCCTGCTCGAAGAGCGCCAGCTGTACGCTTCCGTCGGCAGCGATTTCCACAAGCCCGGTGGCCCGCTGGCCCCCGGTACGTTCAGTGCGCTGCCGCGCTGCCGTGTTGCACCGATCTGGACGCATCCTCGCCTCGTGCCTTGGATTGACGCCACCGAAGCATCGACGCAGCGTATCATCACGCAGCGACAGGCGCTGGAAGCGTCCTATGCTGCCCATCAACATGATTCAACCAAGGAAGGTGACGCATGAGCCTGTTCCTACAGATTCATCCTGAAACGCCCCAGGGCCGCCTGATCGACCAAGCCGTCGACGTGCTGCGTAAAGGCGGCGTCATTATCTACCCGACCGATTCTGGCTACGCGCTGGGTGGGCGTCTGGGCGAGAAGAAAGTGGTCGAGCGCATCCGTCGCCTGCGCGAGCTGGACGATCGTCACCCCATGACGCTGATCTGCGCCGATCTATCCGAAATCGGTACCTATGCCCACGTCGATAACAGCATCTTCCGCGTGCTGAAGGCTCATACCCCTGGGCCGTACACGTTCATTCTCGAAGCGACCAACGAAGTGCCGCGTCAGCTGCTGCATCCCAAGCGTCGCGCCATCGGTGTGCGCGTACCGGACAATGCCATTACGCGCGCACTATCCGCGGCGCTGGGCGAGCCGCTGATGAGTGTCACGCTGATTCCGGCCGGTGAAGAGGATCCGTTGACCGATCCCGAAGAGATTCGCGAGCAGTATGAGCGTCAGGTGGATGCGATCATTGACGGTGGTGCTGGCGATCACCAGCCGACCTCTGTCATCGACCTGCGTGAGTTGCCTTTTGTGATTCTGCGCCGCGGCAAGGGTGATGTGTCGCCGTTCGAATGACGTTTGGTAGTGCATAAACGGCATGGCCCCGGCACGAGTGATCGTACCGGGGCCATGTGCATGCGGCTTGAGAGATGAAAGGGTCAGGCGGCGGTGAAGTGCTGCATCAGGCGTAGACAGTGCTGCCCGAATGCCTGATCGAGAGCGTCTGCCCCGCGCCGACGCAGCGTGTCAGCCAGTGCATGCGTGGTGGCATTGAGAGGCTGCGGCAGGCGTGCCGACAACTCGGCCAGTAACGTGGCTGCCGTGGCATAGCCTTCCGGCATGAAGCCGTCCGTGGCGGCATCCAGCGCATCAATGGCGCGGTCGAACAGTACGGTATCGTTCGACGCCGTATGTTTGGGAACGCGGTAGCCCTCGCTGAGCGCTACGGCGCGCTGGGCTTTGCTCGCGTTGGCCGGGCGCAGTGCGATGTGTTCACTTAGCGTGCGTGCCAGCGACCACAGTGCTTCGGTATCACCGTGCTTTAGTTCAAGCTCAAGTTCGCGGATAGGCAGCGTATGATGGCCGGAATGGATCATGCCCTGATCGAGTGCCGCTTCGATGCGGCTGCCATTGTCCAGCGTCAGCTGCCATGCATGGCGTACGAAATCCGTGGTGTACACCGGCGCAAGCTGTTCAACCACCTCCAGCGATGCCAGACAGGCCAGTTCAGGATAATGCTGCGCTTCCTGCTGAGCCAGACGCACCAGGGCATGGGTATCCAGCTGATCGCTGTCCAGTGTCCACTCCCACTCGCCGCGGCGGTGCAGGCCACCGGAGCCTTGGCCTGCCGTCTTGACTGTCTGCACGATCGTATCGCCGAAGCGGCGAATGCGCAGCGCCATGCGGGCCGCTTCCAGATCACGGCTGGGCGTGTCGAAGTATTGATTGCGCATGTCCAGACGTTCGACAGCGCTCTTGCTCAATGGCGATAGGGTAGGCAGGATGGCAACCGCATCGGCATCTAGAGCCAGTTTGAGTTCGAGTTCTATAGGTGAAGGCATATAGCGAACCGCCTTGTAGCAGCAGATAGAGAGGCCGCCAAGCATCCGCCTGACGACAGCCTCGAGCAACGGCGCTCGAAGGCAATGGCGGCCAGTGTAGCGTCTCGCGCGTGGCAAGTCACAGTCTGGTCGGCACTGTCCGCTGCGCAGAACGGCGGACAATGCCGTGCCGCTAGGCTACAGCGAGCGACGTACCGAACGTGTGCGAGGCAATCGCGTATCGCATGATGTGGCGATAACGTAGCGAATAGACGTAGCGAATAAAAAAGGACACGGGCCGAACGGGCATCCACTCGGCCAGTAACGATGACTGTATCGGGACAGATAAAAGTGAAAACGACCTTCCTTTCCAATGAATTCAGAGGCAGCGCTCCTTATATTGATGCCCACCGTGGCTGTACGTTCGTCATTCATGTCGAAGGTGAGGCGTTTGAGTCCCCCTGTGAAGCCTTGATTCAGGATCTGGCCCTGCTGCATACGCTGGGAGTCAAGCTGGTATTGGTATTTGGCTGCAAGCCTCAGGCACAGGCAGCGTTGGCACGTTCTGAGCACCCGCTGCAGCTGCTCCGTGGCCGCTGGATCGTCGATCAGGATGGTATGGCGGTGATTGCCGCCCAGACCCAACAGCTGCGAATGATGATTGAAGCCCGCTTTTCCGTAGGGTTGCCCAATACGCCGCTGCACGGTCTCGATATCGTTACCGTAAGTGGTAACTTCGTCATGGCACGACCGTTCGGCGTGCGTGATGGCGTCGACGGCCTCTATGCCGGTGATGTGCGCCACGTGCGCAGCGATGCCATCAGCGAACTGCTGGCGCGCGATATGCTGGTGATCATCCCGCCTATTGGCTATTCCAGTACGGGAGAGCTGTTCGATCTCGATTCGACCGAAGTGGCCAGCCAAGTGGCCATTGCCATGCAGGCCGACAAGCTGATCCTGCTGGGGCAGCACGATGGCGTTCGCAGCGAAGACGGTGCGTTGCAGCACCAGATGGAGCCGGAACAGGCTCGCCAGCTCAGCGCTGTCAGCATGCCCGAATCACTGCACCATCAGTTGGAAGCGGCCTGTTTTGCCGCACGCAAAGGCGTCAAGCGTACCCATATTCTGAACTGGAACGATCGAGATGCGCTGCTGGGCGAGCTGTTCACCCGCGATGGGATGGGCACCATGATCACCCAAGAGCGCTATGAACAGTTGCGTATTGCCACCAGCGCTGACATTGCCGGTCTGATGGAATTGCTGCGGCCGCTCGAAGAGCGCCAGATACTGGTGCCGCGTTCGCGCGAACGTCTCGAACAGCAGATTGGTGACTATACGGTCATTGACCGCGACGGAATGACCATCGGCTGCGCTGCTTTGCACAGCTATGCTCAGGAAGGCTGCGGCGAACTTGCCTGCGTGGCCGTGCATGAAGGGTATCGTGATGGCGAGCGCGGTACGCGCCTGCTGGAGGCTATTGAGCAGCGCGCGCGCAAGCAGGGACTTCGACAGCTATTTGCACTCACCACACACACGGCACACTGGTTCCTTGAGCATGGATTTTTACCTGCTGGCATAGATCAGCTGCCGGAAGCGCGTCGTTCAGCTTACAATACGCAGCGTAACTCAAAGGTATTGATAAAACCTTTGGTGTGACCCTAGCCTCATGTGCGTTCGGAGCGGCATGAGAACCCTCTTTGCCATGCGCGACTGATCGCTACTTTATTTCTGACGAGATGCAACACGATGATCAAGGCTTCTGCACCCATTGATATCTTCAGGTCGCGCTCGCTGCTAAGGCTGGTCCTGCTCGGGTTCGGTGTCACCATGCTGCCGATCATCGTGCTGATCTATCAGGCCGGACAGGCCTTGTCGGAACTGTCCGAGCTGGCAGACAGCAGCGCGCGCCAAGCAGTGGAAGATACGCGGCGAGCGCAGGCGATGATGACGTACGCGACGGAGATGGAACGCAGTGCTCGCCAATATGCCGTGCTTGAGGATGCCAATATTCTGGCGGCCTACCGTGAGCGCGTCGACCGTTTCAGCGACCTGCTGGAACAGCAGGCTGTGCGTTTGGATACCCCGGAAGTGATCGGCACGTTGCGCAGCCAGTTGGACGGACTGCGTCGTTTCCCTGATGGCAGTGGCAGCGCTGAAAACGGCCGCTCCGATGCCGTGCCTGCGCGCAGTATTCGCGAAGCGCCGTCTTATCGTCAGCGCGTGAGGGCACAGCTGGCCCAGTTTGGGCCGTTTTCGGAGAGCGTTGACACGCAGATGCTGGTGACGCGTGACCGTGTTGATACCCGCATTGATCATATCCGTGAGCGCGCACGCGTTATCTACGCTGACCTGATGCTCAAGCTGGCGCTGCTGGTATCGCTGAGCCTGGTGGCCATCATCTTCTTCAGCTGGAAGATCACTCACCCGATCCGGCAGCTCGAACAGCGCATTCTGTCGCTGGGCGGTGGTCAGCGTGAAGAACACCCGCCGATCGAAGGTCCGGCCGAGCTGGTACGGCTTGGCGAGCGACTGGATTGGCTGGGTGAACGGCTCGACGATCTGGAAGCGCAGAAACAGCGTTTCCTGCGTCACATGTCCCACGAGCTGAAGACGCCGCTGGCCGCGATCCGCGAAGGCACGGGGTTGTTGGCCGACGGCATGGCCGGACCGCTGGGCAAGCGTCAGCGCGAAATCATCCTGCTCATCGACGAGAGCAGTGCGGAGCTGCAGACTTTGATCGAGCAGTTGCTCGATTATAATGTCTTGCAACATAATCGAAGCATCACGCTATCGCGTTTCGATGTCGTTACACTGATACATGAAGTGCTGAGCAAGCATCGATTGGCGTTTGAAAGCAAAGGCATGCACGTCGAAGTGCCACGCCAACCCGTCTACTGGGAAGCGGATCGCGTGCGCACGGGCCGCATCATCGACAACCTCGTCTCTAATACCATTGCCTATGGCGAAGATAACGGTTTTCTGTGGATGCGCGCATGGTGCACTGATGAACACCTGATCGTCGAGGTGGCCAACAGTGGCGAAAAGATCAGTGCCCAGGATCAAGCGCATCTGTTCGAACCGTTCTATCAGGGACAGACGCGCCGAAGTGGGCCATTGAAGGGGTCTGGCATCGGATTGTCCATTGCAGCCGAAAGCGCTCACCTGCAGAACGGTCGGTTGGAACTGGTCGAAGATGCCGATGAGGATGTCTGTTTCCGACTGTCATTGCCGCGTCCTCACGGCAGCACCTCCGCATGATGGCATCACGAACAAAAGGCAGGAATGGAATGCAGCGATGTCTGTTGAAGACGATCTGGCGGCTCTCGGCGAAGAGGGTGGGGGCGGCATCGTGATGACACGGGTGGCGTATTCTTTTCTTAGCCCTGCTTACTTACGCTGGGAAGTCACGACGTTATGAGACGAAGCACCTGGAAGCTTGCCGTCATTCTCCTCATGTCGTCTCTGGCAGGATGCCAGTCGACGGGCATGTCCTTGAATTCCTGTGCTTTGCACAGTGTTCCTAACCTAGAATCCTCCTCCTGTATGCTGCCCGAGTGGCTGGCGTTTTCTCAGCAGGCGCGTGTGGCGACCCCCGAGTGGCGGCGGCGCGTAGCGGAACGTATGACCACCAGTTCGCCACGCTCGGTGATGGTACGGGCCACAATGTACGCTTGGGATACCAACCCCGCTCGCTGGCGTGAAGCGCAGCGCATGTACTCTTCCGTTATGCCCTCGCTGCCGCGCGAACTGGTGATGTTGGTGCAACAATGGCAGCACGAGATTGATCTGCGCCTGAAGTTGCAACAGCAGAGTACGCCGGTGGCCGAACCTTCTCACAGCAGTTCATCGAAAGCACAGCGCATTGATACGCTCGAACGGCAGAATGCTGAGTTGCAGCGCAAGCTGGATGAGCTAGCTCATATCGAAGCTGTAATGAGCGGGCGACCGGTAGGTGCCACTCGCTAGCCGTAACAATAGCGGTGGATTCGAGAGTGAGCTACGTCGTTGTGGGTGGCGGCGTTGACGGTATATGCAGCGCCTAATATAGAGGCAGCCGTCAGGGCATGAGGTCAGACCTTATGCCTTGAACTGCTGCTCCTCGACCTTGACGCGCAGCGTACCGTTGTCCAGCTCGACGTCGAGTGTTTGGCCAATGCTGACTTCTTCGATTTGTGTGATGACCTGCTGACCGCTGCGCACGACGGCATAGCCGCGCTTGAGGGTTTGTAGCGGGCTTACGCCATCCAATCGGTGCATCAAGAACGCCAGCCGTTGCTGATAGCGTGCCAACCCTTGGTGTTGAGCGCGCTGCAAGCGGTTGTGCAGTGTGTCGAGCTGCTGCTGAAGCGGCAGCAGTGTCAGCTGTGCCCGTTGACGCTCGAAGCGTTCATGAAGGTGCTGCCAGCGCTGCTGATAATGATGAAAGTGCTGGCGCTGAGCTTGTATCAGGCGTTGGCGCAGGGTCATCAAACGCTGGCGCTGCTCGTCCAGCAGTGCTTGAGGATGGCGCAGACGTGCTTGTAAAAGGGACAGCTGTTGGCGCGCCTCGCCTAAGCGGGCAGTTTGGGCGTGCCAGAGTCGATGGGCTAGTGGTTCGAGCCGTTGGCGCTGGTGGCGCAGATAATCGCTTGGATCGCGCAGACGCAGGGATAGGTGGTCGATGCGCTGACGAGCCGTATGCAGAATATGATGCTGTGCATTGAGCAGGCGGTGGGCCAACTGGACCAGTCGGCGGCGCGTGTCGCGCTGGTCGGGCGTCAAGCGTTCAGCGGCTGCCGACGGTGTCGGCGCTGCCGCATCTGCCGCTAGGTCGGCGATGGTCGAATCGATCTCGTGGCCGATGGCGGACAGCACCGGAATGCGTGAGGCATGCAGGGCACGGGCAATACGTTCATCGTTGAAGACGTTAAGGTCTTCGAAACTCCCGCCGCCACGCGTTAGCAATAGTGCATCGAAGCGTTCATCACGATTGGCTGCCTGTAGGGCACTGACGATAGCGTCGGGGGCCTGCTGACCCTGCACCGGTACGGGTAACAGGCTGACTTGGATACCCGGCCAGCGCGCGGCCAATACCGCCATTACATCCTTGATCGCCGCGCCTGTCGGAGACGTGATCAGTCCCAGATGACGGGGGGGATAAGGCAGCGGCTGCGATTTAGCAAACAACCCTTCCTCGTTCAGACGCTGACGCAGCGCTTCCAAGGCTTGCAGCAAGGCACCGTGTCCCACGGCTCGTACCGCCTCCACGATCAGCTGGTAGTCCCCGCGCGGCTCATAGAGTGAAATTTGCGCGCGTACCTGCACCTGCGCGCCTTCACGCAGTGGTGCCGCCACAAAGCGAGCCTGCTGGCGGAACAGCGCACAGCGTACCTGAGCGTGAGCATCCTTGAGCGTGAAATAGGCGTGCCCCGAAGAGGGCTGCGAAAGCGACGATATCTCACCCTCTATCCAACAACAGGGCAAGTGGCGCTCCAGTAATAGCCGCGCCGAGCGGTTCAGTTCAGAGACCGAAAGCGCCTGCTCTGGCACTGAGCCAGGTTCAGCGGGAGCCGTAGAGGAGGGAGGAAAACTCATGGTGACGATACCCCAGCAGATTCTTCCGGAGCGGCACCTATAGGCAGGGTATACCGCAGACCACTCTATCTTAACAGGGGGAGCGGTCATCCACGATATAGCACATAAAAGATTGTCGTATTCCGAGTGATCGGTTAGAATGCCGCATCAATTTTCATACGCCGATGCCTGATTATGATCGACCTGAATATGCTCTTGGCAACGCCCCCGCAGGCTCCACAGCGAGTCAGGGATTCGGGCGGCCCAGCATTACAGTGTCGAATGGCTGAATGGATGATCGGCAGCGAAGAATTCCGCGAGTCGGTCGCTTTACGGGAACGTTCCTTCCCCTGAAGCGACCGGCTCGCTTGGTTTTGATGCACCGTTGATCACTGCTGCGTCGCGTAGTGGCCAGATCAATGGGGCTTTCGTTCATTTCAAACACGGGACTCATGCCATGCTCCGCATTGCCCAAGAAGCGCTTACCTTTGACGACGTTCTTCTTATCCCCGGCTATTCCGATGTACTGCCGAAGGATGTTCAGCTCAGCACTCGCCTGACGCGCAAGCTGACGATCAACGTTCCGCTGCTGTCTTCCGCGATGGATACCGTTACCGAATCTCGCCTGGCCATCGGCATGGCGCAGGAAGGTGGTATCGGCATCATCCACAAGAACATGACCATCGAACAGCAGGCCAATGAAGTTCGCAAGGTCAAGAAATTCGAAACGGTCGTCGTCAAAGAGCCCGTCACCGTGACATCTTCTATGTCGCTGGGTGAACTGGCCGAGCTGGCCGCTGAGTCTGGTTTCTCCGGCTTCCCCGTTCTGGACGATGGCAAGCTGGCCGGTATCGTGACTAGCCGCGACATGCGCTTCAAGCGTGACCTGAGCACTCGCGTTGCTGATGTTATGACCACGCGTGAAAAACTGGTCACCGTACCGGAAGGCACGCCGCTGGAAGAGATCAAACAGAAGCTGCAGGAACACCGCATCGAGAAGATCCTCGTTGTCAACGGTGAAGAGCTGGTCGGCATGGTCACCGTGCGCGATATCAAAAAAGCACGTAACTACCCGAACGCTGCAAAAGATGCTGATGGTCGCCTGCTGGTCGGTGCCGCTGTCGGTACGGGTGCTGAAACGCCGGATCGCGTTGATGCGCTGGTCAAAGCGGGCGTTGACGTCATCGTCGTCGATACCGCTCACGGTCACTCCCGTGGCGTTATCGAACGTGTTCGCTGGGTAAAAGAAACCTATCCTGACGTTCAGGTTATCGGCGGTAACATCGCAACGGCAGCCGCTGCTCGCGCACTGGTTGAAGCTGGCGCGGACGCCGTCAAAGTGGGTATCGGCCCGGGTTCTATCTGCACCACGCGTATCGTTGCGGGTGTCGGTGTGCCGCAGATCAGCGCCGTTGCTGATATCGCTGAAGCACTGAAAGACTCCGGCGTACCGGTTATCGCTGACGGTGGTGTCCGTTTCTCTGGTGATATCGCCAAAGTTATCGTTGCTGGCGCCAACAGCGTCATGGTCGGTGGCCTGCTGGCCGGTACCGAAGAAGCACCGGGTGAGATCGAACTGTACCAAGGCCGTACCTATAAAGCGTACCGCGGTATGGGTTCCATGGGTGCCATGTCTCAGTCTCACGGTTCTAGCGACCGTTACTTCCAAGACAAAGACGCCGGCGTTGAAAAACTGGTACCGGAAGGTATCGAAGGCCGCGTTGCGTACAAAGGTGCTATGTCTGCCATCATTCACCAGCTGATGGGTGGTCTGCGCGCTTCCATGGGGTATACCGGTTGCCGCACCATCGACGAAATGCGCACCAAGCCCGAGTTCGTACGCATCACCAGTGCTGGCTTCGCGGAATCCCACGTCCACGACGTGCAGATCACCAAAGAAGCACCGAACTACCACATCAGCTGATCCCTTCCCGATAGAGAAGCGATACAGTGTCAGCAGTGAGAGGGCGTTCCTCTCACTGCTCTTCAAGCGTTCATGACATCGCGAGCTCATGCTCCTTTAGCCATAAAAGCGGACGGTCTTTTCCATGCACGACATCCACGCCCACAAAATCCTGATCCTTGATTTCGGGTCGCAGTACACACAGCTGATCGCACGTCGCGTGCGTGAAATCGGCGTGTTCTGCGAAATCCACCCGTTTGATATGAGCGAAGACGAGATTCGTGCATTCAATCCTAACGGGATCATTCTTTCCGGTAGCCCGGAATCCGTTCATGCCGACAACTCGCCGCGCATTCCTGACTGCGTATTCGAGCTGGGCCTGCCGGTATTCGGTATCTGCTACGGCATGCAGGCAATGGCCGAGCAGCTGGGCGGCAAGACGATCGGCTCCGACAAGCATGAATTCGGCTACGCACAGGTGCGTGTCGACGTCGAAGATCGCCTTTTCGCAGGCCTGCAAGACGCTGTCGATGCCAACGGCAAGCCGCTGCTGGATGTGTGGATGAGCCACGGTGATAAGGTCGGTACCGCGCCTGCGCAGTTCAGCGTAACGGCGTCTACCGATACTTGCCCGATCGCCGCCATGTCATGGGCTGAAAAAGATTTCTATGGCGTGCAGTTCCACCCGGAAGTCACGCACTCCATCAAAGGCCAAGAGCTGCTCCAGCGCTTCGTTGTCGACATCTGCGGCTGCGAATGCCTGTGGACACCGGCACGCATCATCGACGACCAGGTCGATCGCGTACGCGAACTGGTCGGCAAGCGCAAGGTACTGCTGGCGCTCTCCGGCGGTGTCGACTCTTCTGTTGTTGCAGCGCTGCTGCACAAAGCCATTGGCGACCAGCTGACCTGCGTGTTCGTGGACAACGGTCTGCTGCGCAAAAATGAAGGCGATCAGGTCATGAAGACCTTCGCCGACAACATGGGTGTTAAGGTCATCCGTGTCGATGCCGAAGACCTGTTCCTCGGTAAGCTGGCGGGCGTTACTGACCCCGAAGCTAAGCGCAAGATCATCGGTAATTCCTTCATCGACATCTTTGATGAAGAAGCGGCTAAGCTGACCGAAGTCGAGTTCCTTGCACAGGGCACGATCTACCCCGACGTCGTCGAATCTGCCGACACCAAGACGGGTAAAGCGCACGTCATCAAGTCCCACCACAACGTAGGCGGCCTGCCGGAAACCATGAAGCTCAAACTGGTTGAGCCTCTGCGCGAACTGTTCAAGGACGAAGTACGTAAGATCGGCCTCGAACTGGGTCTGCCGCACAGCATGGTCTACCGTCACCCGTTCCCGGGCCCGGGCCTTGGCGTACGCATCCTCGGCGAAGTGAAAAAAGAGTACGCCGACATCCTGCGTGAAGCCGATGCCATCTTCATGGAAGAGCTGCGCAACTCCGGCTGGTACGACAAGACCAGCCAGGCCTTTGCTGTCTTCCTGCCGGTTAAATCCGTCGGTGTCGTAGGCGATGCACGTCGCTACGAATGGGTTGTTGCACTGCGCGCTGTCGAAACCATCGACTTTATGACCGCACGCTGGGCACACCTCCCGTATGAGCTGCTGGAGAAGGTTTCCAACCGCATCATCAACGAGATCAGCGGCATTTCCCGCGTGACGTATGACGTGTCGAGCAAACCGCCGGCAACGATTGAGTGGGAATAATCTCGCGTCTGGCAGTACCCGGCACGATCTAGCAAAAATGCTCTTAAGCCCGCGTAATCGCGGGCTTTTTTGTAATTTTTGTCTGGCATGGTCTGGCAACTAATAGAAGCGCCAAGCACGTTTTGAGCGTGGTATTAAAGCTGGTACTATCGCCTCTGTTTGGTCCCGGGAAGTAGGGGTGTATGGTACATACCTCTTTCAGGAGATGATCCATGGCTCAGATTCTTCACAAACGCGCCACGACAACGCACGCTATCCGAGCAGAACTACAGCGATCGAAGGAGTCGGTCGCGACGTTGAGTAAGCGTTACAACCTCAACCCTAAAACCGTACGAAAATGGCGCGCTCGTCACTCCGTTGAAGATGCGCCTATGGGGCCATCTCATCCCCATTCGACATCAATGACACTTTCCCAAGAAGCGGCAGCTATTGCTTTCAGGAAAAAGACGCTACTGCCTTTGGATGACTGTCTGCATGCTTTGCAACATGTCATTCCTGGCTTAACCCGTTCAAGTTTGCACCGCCTCTATAACGTCATGGGATTAGCCGCTTACCAACACCTGATCAGCCTGTTCGCCCTAAAGCTGCCTTTAAACGTTACCCCATGGGGTATCTGCATATCGACATCACCGAAATGCGTACGCCAGAAGGGAAAGCCTACCTATTTGTTGCCATTGATCGGATAACTAAATTTGTTCATGCCGAGCTCTACACGCGCGCTACTCGACAAGTGGCCGTTGATTTTCTACGCACGGCACTGGAGCAGCTGCCTTATCATGTACATACCGTGTTGACGGACAACGGCATCCAGTTCGCCAAAAAGCCTGGCACTGAGACGTATCGTGCTCATCCTTTCGATGCTGAATGCCATAGGCAAGGCATACAACATCGCTTGACACAGCCTTGTCATCTTTGGACAAATGGTCAGGTAGAACGCATAAACCGAACCATTAAGGAAGCAACAACCCGCGTCTTCCATTATGATTCGTTGGCCCAGTTACAGCAGTATATTCGTGACTATCTATGGGCTTATAACAGTGCTCGACCACTGCGAGCGTTGAAGGGATATACCCCGATTGGTTTCATTCTGGATCAGTGGCACAAGGTACCGGGATATTTTAAAGGCAATTCTTACCCCTACTTCCCGGGACCAAACACCTACTTTTCGTACAGAGCCTAGCAAAAACTTGCCGAGCAGCAAACACATGCAGATAGTTCAGCTCAAGCTCCCAAACTCATTGAAGCTCGTTATAATGATGGCTTGACCAGTTTAGATGCACTGCGTAGCGATATTAAAGCTTAGCAGAGCCAAAGAGATGCGAAAATTTCCTTGGTTTCAGTTCAATATGTGCTATTATAATTTTAGTTAATTTGAATATTTATATCTGTGGTGGCGCTAGCATGTTGAATGCGCATTAAGTTATCTAAATAAAGTGTATGCTGTATAGGAGTAAATCTATTTTGAGAATCGTAGAATGGAATTACTGAGCTTATCCTCAACAGAATTTGAAAATTTGACTTTCGATATTGTCACGGCCTTGGGATTAAGAAATCCAGTTTGGAGAACACCGGGTAGTGATAAAGGCCGGGATATAGAAGGCGATTATTTTATATCCGATTTGTCTGGGCAGTACCAAAGACAAAAATGGTATATAGAATGTAAGCGTCACTCATCCTCAGTTGATTGGCCTACTGTTTGGAATAAAATTTCTTATGCCGAAGCTCATAATGCAGATATACTGTTATTTGTAACAAGTTCTACGCTTTCACCACAAGCTTTGGATCAAGTTGAAGCTTGGAATAGCGGAAACAAAAAACCAATTATTAGATTTTGGGGGGCAATTGATATTTATGGAAAATTGAATTTATATCCACAAATAGCAAAAAAGTATGGCTCAAAAACTGAATTGAATTCGAATATTGAAGTTTTTGTACCATCAATTGAATTTCTTCTTAAAATAACGAATTCTTTATCTCCTGATATTGCCGAAGTGTCACAGGAAAGATTATGGTTGTTACATTCGTTTAGCGAGTTGATCTCTAGAAGAATATCAGACACATCAGGTGAGAATGCAAGCTATGGTTTCTGTTTTAAAGGTCATGCCGAAACTGATTACTTTTGTTGGGTTGATGCAACCAAAATAAAGTTACAGTATTTCGATAAATACTCGACTAGAGCGATTTTAGCATATCTTTTTTTTATCTTTAAAAATGCTCCCATAATTATTCAAGAAACGCTATCTTTGATCCATATACTATTGCCAAGAGAATTAATTACATCAGAGATAAAACACGTCAATATAATTTCTAGCCTGTCTAACTTTACAATAAATATAATGCAGGAAAAAATTATTTTGGAGTTAACTAAAGGGCAAGAGAATGGATAGCAACGATACATTATTTTTAATTCAAAATATCACTCATCAAGCAATTAATCCAATGAGTGGGGTTATTGGGGCTCTTGATAATTTGATAGATGGTGTTGTTCCAGAATATAAAAGAGAGCAACGTCTGCGCCGAGCGAGGTCGCAACTAGAATATACAGTTTCGCTAATAAGAAATCTTTCTTATTTTGCAGAATATGCTTCAGGAAATACAGCATCAATTTCACACTCGTCTCTTAAAATAACAGTTATACCTCAAGCAATTATTGAGTCAGCACAATTTTTTCAAGATCAGGGGCAGCATGATCATATTAAAATTGAATTAGAAAACAGAAAAATTCAGAACTGTGTTAGTGGAGATCCAAATCTATTAAAGCAAGTTTTTATGAACTTAATTGATAATGGTGTAAAGTACGGGAAGCCTGGCACTGTATTGGTAATAAAAAACAGTATACAAAAAAAATCAAATGATCTTATTATTGTTTTTGAAGGTTACAGCGAACCTTTTTCCAATGATGAAGACTTGTTTGGAATTGGCTATAGAGCTAAAAGCGCAAAACAAAGAACATCATCTGGCTCAGGCCTTGGACTTCACATATGTAAGTTAATTATAGAAAATGTGTTTAAAGGATCAATCTCTGCTCATCATTCACTAGCAGGGATGACAAAATTTGAAATTAGAATACCAAACGGTTTTTTGAAATGAAAAAAGTATTTATACTTGATGATGAGCCAATGTTTCTCGACTGGCTAGAAGACTTTGTCGAATCATTAGGTTTTAAAACTAAGTTTCTGACATCGGTTCATGATGCTTATGAAGAGCTTAATAGTGCTAAAGTTGATGAATACTCGGCTTTAGTATTAGACTTAAATGTGCCTGTTTCACCAGAGCTTGAGGCTTCAATAAAGCAAAAGCAGAAGGTCTTTCAAGAATTCAGAGGTTTGTTTATAGCTCAACAAGCGCGAACCAAAGGGATTAACGGAAAGAGAATTATAGTCTACTCAGTTCATGACAATTCTGAGGTTGAAGAAATATGTAATCGATTGGGAGTATCATACATACCTAAAGGAAGGGCTAAAGCTTTGAAAGATAAATTAGAGAGAATATTATAACTTGTATTTTTTGAGCAATAATTATTTTGAATTAATTATATGGATGAGTAATGTTGGATGGTTTTTTTGTGTTATAATTTTGAATAAATTTTCTTCGAAGTCACCTTTCTTAAAGTGATTTTAGGTGGGCTATATTTTGCTCTTGGGAGAGTATTTTAAAGCAAGAAGATGTCCCTCATCATTTTTATTTTAAAGACGCTGCTCCACTTTGGTCGGATTGTAATTTGTCTCATAAGCGCTTATTCATGATCACAGTATTTGAGTAGTTGACTGCTCCGCAATCTCTCTGGCAGTGAAAGCACTGTCCTGCGGAGTCCGTCGACTGAAGAACATCCCTTGATGTATGCAAGGAGCGTTTCATGGCAAAGCTGCTGTTTACCCTGTCCGACACAGCAATGGGCTACGATGAAGGTGACTGGTTCTTTGATAGCGATAGCTTCGATAGCGATCGCATCAGCGATACCCCGTTCACGCTGACTCAAGAAGTACTGGAAGGCGGTCGTCAGGATGGCGTGCGTGTCATCACGCTGACCTGCGAAAACGGCCTGACCATCAGCCTGTGCCCGACACGCGGCATGGATATTCTGGAAGTCTTCAGCCACGACGGCACACGCCTTGGCTGGGATTCCCCGGTAGACGAAATCGCTCACCCGAAAACCATCAACCTTGAAGCAAACGGTGGTTGTGGTTGGGCGGAATCCTTCAATGAAATGATGGTGCGCTGCGGCTATGCATGGGCGGGCCACCCCGTTCGTGAAGGCAACATGTTCTATACGCTGCACGGCCGTGCAGGCAACTTGCCGGCATCACGCGTAGAAGTCGAAATCAGCGATGAAGATCGTCCGACCGTTCGCATTCGCGGCTTGGTCAAAGAAAAAGTGTTCAAAGGTGTCTACTTCGAATGCTGGACGGAACTGTCCTATGAACTGGGCAGCCAGTCCTTTGCCATCCACGATCACCTGACCAACGTCGGCGAATACCCGCACGATTACCAGCTGGTTTACCACAGCAACTTCGGTGCGCCGCTGCTGGAAGAAGGCGCTCGCTTCGTTGCGCCGGTCGAGCATATCTCACCGTTCAACGACTACGCCAAACCGGGTCTGTCTGACTGGCAGACGTTCGTTGGGCCGACGGCGAATTTTGATGAAATGATGTTCAATATTCGTCCGTATGCGAACAAAGCGGGCAATACCAAAGTGGCGCTGATCGACAAAGCGGGCGAACGTGGCGTTGCTATCGCTTTTGACACCCGTACGCTGCCGGTACTGTCGCTGTGGAAGAACACCGATACCCTCAAACACGGTTACGTTACCGGTATCGAACCGGGTACCGGTTTCTGCTACCCCGTTACGGTTGAGCGTGAGCAGGGCCGTGTTAAATCCCTGGCAGCAGGCGAATCCGTTGATTTCAACGTGATCTACACGCTGCTGCACGGTGCTGATGATATCGCTCAGGTTGAACGTGAGGTCGAAGAGATTCAGGCCGGACGCGAAACGACGGTCAGCGATCAGCCGATTGCATACGAATAAGTGGCTGACAGCAGTGTGAGCGTCAAAATGACGCGATAGTCGCTGCTCTTCAATAAGAAGGCTCCTCTCATAAAGAAAGGGGCCTTCTTTTTTATGGATAACATCATCTTCTATTTGTTGAACTAATTTATATATTAATAAGTAATTAACGTTTGGTTATTCTATTTTAGTCTTGCTGAATATTGGGGTGAATAGCCTGAATGTTATTATGGAATAGACACATGAATATATAACAAAGATGGGTATCATTGCACCAGATGAGTATGAGTGCGCTAAGTGGACCACCGGCGATTGAACATTGATGAGATAAGCTGAATATCAATTAACCCTTGTTGATTGGGATGGCATGGTGGTGCATTGGCTCTTCATTCCTATAAAAATGAATAAAGTAGAGAGGATGCAATGAATAACTGGCAGATAGACCTTTTTTCGGCACTGCATGAAAAGAACAGCATGCAGGATGTGGTCGATGTTGCGCTGAAGGCCGTGCAGCCGTTGGGTTTTACTTTCTGTACGTGGAAGACAAGGTTGGCCTTTCCACTTGCGCACAGACGGTCGTGTGTCCTAGGCAGCTCCGAGGATAAGGTGCATCAGAAAAATGCGGCGGGTGGCTATGACGAAGCCCCCATCACGACTCACTGTTCCAAAACGACCGTGCCTGCGATCTGGACCGGGCGGCATGAGGGGGCGATTTTCGAAAAGGATCCTGCGCTACTGGAAGAGTTCTTTGGCTGGGGTCATAAAGGTGGTTGGGCGCAATCGGTGATGGAAGGCGCGGGGCAGTTCAGTATGTTCTTAGTTGATAGCGCCGAAATAATGCCGCAGTCCTATCTTGAGCGTGAGGTGGGCTTTCACCTTGAGTGGATCACGACCGCTGTGCACAGCGCCATGTCTCAACTGCGGCGGCAGCATGATGTTCAGCTGTCCCTACGCGAAAAGGAAATTCTGCGTTGGTCAGGGGACGGAAAGACATCTGATCAGATTGCCCAGATACTGAATATCAGTGCTAGTACAGTCAACTTCCACATGCGCAATGCGATGCTGAAGCTTGATGCACCTAATAAAACGGCAGCAGTAGTGCGTGCTATATTTCTGGGGTTATTGCATTAATAAGGTATGAATGCTGTGGAATAAGCCCAGTGCGCATACTTTGTGCACTGGACTTCGATGAATAACCATTATCTTTTCTGTAATGATATTATTCGAATGGCGTCTTAACCAGTTGTTTCATGACTTGAGTGATTACTTTTGCCCTTTCTAAAATAGACGGTTTCTATTGCAATTTTATGGTGTTAATGCTTCTCAATGACATGGGTATTGGGGGGATGAGGCGTGCTCTAAATGGAAGATGCATAGTACGATATTGCTTGTATACCGTTTGTTTTATATATACCTGTCATAAAGGACAGTAGTTATGGTTTCGGCAGTTTTTTAGAGTGGGCGTTAATCAAGAGGATATCCTAAAGAAATGAACACCAATAACTGGAAATTGGATCTATTTTCAGCTCTGGATTCAGCTCATTCCGTAAAAACGGTTATGGATGCTTCTCTGGATGCTGTCCGGCCTTTTGGGTTCGATTTCTGCGGATGGCGTACTAACACGCAGCCCGCAAAAAAAAGCAACAGCAATGGTGTTGTGGCGTTCAATGCTATCGAAGATAAGGCATTGGAAAAGATCGCTAATGGCGATTGTGACTATGCTCCTGTGCCTCGCCACTGTGCAATTTCTCAGGCCCCCATTTCATGGCGGGGAACAACGGACGAAGACCTGTTCTTTCAGGCTCCAGAGGTACTGGAAGAGTATTACGGCACAGGCCACCACAGCGGTTGGGCCATTTCTACCTCGGCCCATGATGGTCAGAAAGGCATATTCTTTGTGGAAAGCCGAAGCATTCTTTCTCCAGATGAAATTTGGCATGCCGAACAGCACATGCAATGGGTGAGTGCGGCAGCCTATATCCGCATGGATGAACTAAAGAAGTCTTCATTGGATCACTATATTTCTCCTGATGAGATTGCGCTGCTAAGAAAGCTGTATTGGCATAATGCGTCTATAAAGAACGTGATGGCAGATAGCAGTATTAATGCAATAAAGCTTTTTTCGATGCTAGATGATTTGCGTAAGAAATTTGGCTGCGACAGCGTGCACGCATTGGTTGTTCATGCCCTTTTTCTTGGACTGATCGATTGAAGGAGTTGGCCATGAATAATTGGCAGATAGACTTGTTTACGTCGCTTCATGAAAAAACGAACATGCAGGACATCGTTGATGTGAGCTTGGAAGCGGTCAAGCCTTTGGGATTTAATTTCTGCACGTGGCGGACACAGCTCGCGCTTCCGCTAGCCAATAGGAAGGCCTGTATACTGGGTTCATCTGAGGATGCGGTGCATCAAAAGAACGCCTCCGGTGGCTATGATGATGCGCCAATTCCTCGTCACTGTTCACGAACGACCGTACCTGCCATCTGGACTGGTCAGCATGAAGGTGGGTTGTTCGATCAGGACCCCGAGCTGTTCGAAGAATTCTTTGGCTGGGGACACCGCGGAGGTTGGGCGCAGTCGGTCATGGAAGGGGGCGGTCAGTTCAGCATGTTCTATGTGGACAGCGACCAGGTCATTTCGCAGTCTTATCTTGAAAATGAAGTGAACTTTCACCTTGAGTGGATCACCACGGCTGTTCATAGTGCTATGTCACGAATGCGTCAGCACAGTCCTGTCAGCCTCTCCATTCGTGAGAAGGAAGTGCTGCGCTGGGCAGGCGATGGCAAAACATCGGATCAGACCTCTCAAATACTGAACATCAGCGTCAGCACGGTCAATTTCCACCTGCGCAATGCCATGATGAAGCTGGATGCGCCGAATAAGACGGCGGCTGTTGTGCGCGCGGTATTCTTGGGCCTGCTGCATTGATCCCTACTTGAACGGCAATCGCCGGTAGGGCTTTGAAGGCCAGAAAGAGCGCGCGGAGTATAGGGTAAAGATACAGAGGCGAGGGCTTTATCGCATCGAAGAATCGATTCGTGCAAGCGCTCATGCTGGGGTGGGGGAGTATCGAAGATAAGAGCGTGCTTGAGCTCAGGCATATGTGTACACCCTGAGCCTGCAGGGGGCTGTGCGTAAACCGTGCAGTCTCCGTAAGACTTTGCTGAGCATACTTGGAGCGTGAGTCTGTCTCGCGGCTTGGTGTGTTGGAGAGCAACCACAGAACACCGTGTCACAATTTGATCACAGTGAATTCGAGGCGCGACTGTGCGTCCCGGCATGAAAAAGCGATGTGTGGTAACATGCTTCGCTCATTACCTCGCCGCAAGCCTTATCAAGGCTGGGCTTGTGGGACATTAGAAGAACGTAGACAAGGAAAATTGATGAGCGCATTACCTGCTTGCCCATCCTGTGGTTCCGAATATACCTACGAAGATGGCCCGCTGTTCATCTGCCCAGAATGCGCCCATGAGTGGGCCAAAGACGGTAGCGACAGCGCTGCTCAAGAAGAAGGTCTGGTCGTTCATGACGCTCATGGCAACCTCCTTCAGGACGGCGATACCGTCACTGTCATCAAGGACCTGAAGCTGAAAGGCTCTTCCCAGGTCATCAAGGTGGGTACGCGCGTTAAGGGTATTCGTCTGGTTGAAGGCGATCACGACATTGATTGCAAAGTGCCGGGTATCGGTGCCATGCAGCTGAAATCGATGTTCGTTAAGAAAGCATAACGGCATCGATACAGCGCGTGTTGTGGTTAAAGGAAAGGCCTGAGCAATCTCTGCTCAGGCCTTTTTGCATTCTAATCGCGGCGCTATAAGCGCCTACGGTGTCGATGCGGGTTCTTCTGTCAATGAAAAGTCGTCGACCAGTGCGGTGAGTGCGGCTGACTGGGCCTTTAAAGCGTTCGTCGAACGGGCAACGTCATCAACCATGCGGGCATTGTCACGCAGCGACTGGTTGATCTCATTGAAGGCGCTGTGAGTCTGCAGGATGCTGCGGTGCTGTTCCTGTGATGCCTGAGTGATATGTTCGATCAATGAATTGACCTCACGGACACCGTTAATGACGTTGTCCATCGTGGTGCCAGCATCGCTGGCGCGTTGGCTGCCCGTGCGTATCTTGTCGCTGATGGCGGTGATCAGTGTGGCGATCTCGTGAGCGGACTGCGTCGAGCGGGTGGACAGATTGCGCACTTCGTCCGCCACTACCGCAAAACCACGCCCGTGCTCGCCTGCGCGAGCGGCTTCCACCGAAGCATTCAGTGCAATCAGATTGGTCTGAAACGCAATGCTGTCGATCATAGTCGTGATGGACGTGATCTGTTCTGCCATGCGCGCGATCTCGCTGATTTCCTGCGCCATGCTTTGAACGTCCGCGCCGCCTTGTTCTGCACTATGTGTGGCGGCTACGGAGCGTTGCTGTGCTTGGGCAGCATGCTCGCTGTTCTGTTTGACGATGGCCGTCAGTGTATCCATATGCGCGGCCGTTTCTGCAATGGCACCGGACTGCTGGTCAGTACGCTCGGCTAGAGCCGTGTTGTCTTGATGGATGGTCTGGACGTTATCGTGCAGTACGCGACTGTTGTCATGCACGCGCGTCACCACATCGCGCAGGTTGTGCTGCATATGGGCCAGTGAAGAGAGCAGCTGGCCTATTTCGTTCTTGCCATGGTCTGCAATGGCATGGGAGAGGTCGTTGTCAGCGATACGGTCGAAGTGCCACTGCATGCGACGCAACGGGGCGATGATCTGGCGGCGCAGGATGATGAAGATCGTACCGCACAGCCCCAGCATGGCACCGAACGAAAGTGCCATCATCAGCGCATTGCGGTGATTGAGTCGGTCCATCAGTTGGCGTGCATCGCCAAGGCGAGCATCGATGGTGGCCTGTGTAGCAGCGAGCTGCTGGGTCAGGGCTTGGTCGTAAGGCAGCCCTTTGGATGCCACGGCATTGATGCCTTTGCTGTCACCGGCGGTGGCGGCACCTATTGCGGGTGTGATCAGGTGATCCTGATAGTCACTGAAAGCGCGTTGGAGTGCCGCTTCGTCGATACCGGGGCGACCACCGTTCAAAGAACGGAAAGCATTAACGCTGTCGTTGGCGTGCTGTGTCAGGCTGTTGACGATGTCAATGGCCTTGGTGGTGGTGGCTCGGTCTCCAGCAATGGCCGTTGCGGTGGCGCGATACAGGGCCAGTCGGGCGCGGCGTAGGTCGCTGACAGCATCGTTCAGCTGAATACCCAGCTGGTGTTCGATGTCTAGTCTATCGCGTGTTTTATCAGCATACTGGCTGCTTCGGTACGTCATGATCAGCGTAACGGTGAACAGGGTCAGTATGCCTGCCAATAGAAAAGCGACCAGGTAGGTCAGTCGTATATCGTGTCGTGTCATGCGGGCGCCAAGGTTATCGAATTAAACCGATGTTATCGGCCTGTAATACCCTGGCTTTATCGTGGGTATACCAATAGGGCGCGCAATGTGTCGAATAGGCAATATGAAACAGAGCCGGTCTGGTACGGGAGCTGAGTCGCTTGCGTCTACCTGCAGCAGACGAGTAGTAGAAGACGAGAGTACCAAAGAGGGAAAAAGCCTTGTTCGACAAGGCTTTTCATTTCTTTAGCATTTAGAGAGATGGCCTATCATGGTCGGCGTCAGGGATGATGATGCTCTTATGGGGATGAGAGCAATGCCGACAGGAGCAGGCAGAAGCAGGGTGGCGGCATGTACGTCATCATTGTTTCTGACAGGGGATGAATGCATACGGCCAGTTCGATGAACTGGCCGTATGCATTTCTTCATTCGTGCTTTGTCTTCGCTGGGCGTGCGCTAACCGCACGAGAGCGCTGATCACTTACATGAACAGCCCTGCGATAGTTGCCGACAACAGGCTGACCAGCGTGGCACCAAACAACAGCTTCAGACCGAAGCGGGCTGCCACAGTGCTCTGCTTTTCATTGAGCGCTTTGATGGCTCCCACGATAACCCCTACCGATGAAAAGTTGGCAAACGAAATCAGGAAGACGGAAATCACCCCAATAGTATGCGCAGACAGCGACCCCGAATTCTGAAGTTGCAGCATGGCGGTGAATTCATTGCTGACCAGTTTGGTGGCCATGATACTGCCCGCATTTGCCGCCTCGTTGACATCGACACCTACTAGCATCGCTAACGGCGAGAACAGGTAGCCCAGAATTTGAGTGAAGGTGATGTGCGGGATGATGTGTGTCTGTGGATCGATATACGTGCGAGGATCAACGTTGAATGCGCTATGCAGCAGCATATCGGCATGGCTCAGCAAGAAAAAGACCGAGCGATCAAGCAGCTTAAGCAAGGCAATATAGCCGATCATCATGGCCGCAATGATAATGGCAATCTTAAAACCATCGATGATGTATTCGCCCAGCATTTCAAACAAAGACTGGTTGTGATGTAGCTCGACCTGGAGGTTGTCCTCTTCAGCAGACACCTTGTAAGGGTTGATGAGCGACACCACGATGATGCTGCCGAACAGGTTGAGTACCAGTGCTACGACGACGAACGTTGCCCCCGTTGTTGCGCCCATTTGGGCCTTATCGGTGATACCGTTCATGATGGTCATATAGGAGCCGACCGTTGACATTGATACCGTCGACATTGCCGTGGCGCACAACGTGTACAAGCGCTGGCGCGATAGAAATGGCAGCTGGCGCTTCATCGAGATGAAGACTTCGGACTGACCGAGAATAGGGGAGGCAATACTGTTGTAGGACTCAAGTTTGCCCTGGCCGCTGATCAGGCTAATCAGTTTGCCGGTCGCTTTCATGAGGAATGGCAACAGTTTGATGTGTTGCAGGATCCCGATCAGCGTCGAAACGAAAATGATGGGCAGCAGTACATTGAAGAAGAAGATGAACGTGTAGCTATTGCTGCTAGGATCGGGAACAAGGCCGCCGAAAACGAAGGCAATACCTTCATGGGCGCAGGACATCAGCTTTTCGAACATACCGGCAAAGCCTTGGATAACCGTAGCACCCACGGTCGTCTTCAGTAGTACGAAGGCAAGAACGATCTGGATGGCCAGCAGTAGCAGGACTGGACCAGGGCGAACCTGCTTTCGATCACTGCTAAAGGCATAAGCCAGGCCGAGGATGACCAGCAGGCTCAGAATGGCAACCGCAAACTTCATGGGACAGGCTCCACGATAACTATGGGGAACACTTGAGTGGCATCAAGCGCGTTGTCCATACCGAAGGCAGATTTCGTGCCGAAAAAGAGATGCGCATTTCATCATGTTGCACAAAAGCCCGAGAGGCGCGCGGTTAAAGGCGCTTCCCGTCAATCGCTAGCGGCAACGGTCTGTTAATGGCGTGGCGTTGAATGCTCGGTAGTGAACCGAGCGCGTATGTTATCAGAGCGCGAGGCAGGATGCTGCACTTTAGCTACTTTGTGTCACATCATGACCCCCAAGTAGGCGTTAACGGGCACGAATCCTGCATCATGATTTTCTTTTCTTATACGCCCCTTTATTTGTATCCTGCGACGCTTTTCCGATAGCTGCTACATTCAATAGCAAGTAATAACGACGTGGCGAGACCAGCAGGCACGCCCTGCGAATCTTGTCCATCAGCTCATTATCATTCACGGATGAAAAGGGGATAGGTGAATGGATCACTCTCTGTGGGAAACAATTGTTGCGTCTGCATGGCCCTATGTTTATGTCGCTATCAAACTGGTGATCGGGTTGGCCACCTTCATTCTGGCGCTGCGTACGACCAGTAAGGGGCAGCTCAATCAGATGTCACCGCTGGATCTGATCGGCAACTTCGTGATGGGGGGAATTTTGGGTGGGGTTATCTACAGCGATTCCATCACCATTCATCACTTCATCATTATTCTGATCATCTGGCAGACCCTGATTATTACCGTGAAAAAAGTCAGTCAAGCCTCGACGTCGGCGCGCAAGGTGCTGGTCGGTTCTGAGATCCCGCTGGTCATCGACGGCAAGTTCCAGCTTGATCGTTTCAACGAGCTGGATATCAGTATCAGCGGCTTTGCAACGCTGCTGCGCATGCAAGGGATCTTTTCTGTCCGCGATGTGCGCTATGCCCAGATGGAACCGAACAGCCAGCTGACTGTGATCAAGTATGACGAAAAGCGCCTGTCGGCGCTGGTCGTCAAGAATGGCGAGATTAGTGAAGACGGACTGGCGTTTCTCAAGCGCGATGAAGCGTGGCTGCGGGAAGAGCTGCACAAGAAAGGCTATGGCGATGACTTGGAGTCGATCTTCTTTGCAGAATGGACGGAGGAGCTTGATGATGAGGGCAACACAGCCAAGGGCGACATGATGATCATTGACCGCTCGGAAACCGAAACCGAACAGGATCGTGAGCGTGAGGCTAAGGCCCATGAGTCGGAAGCGCGCCAGCAGCAGCGACAGGCCAACGATCAAGCGACGCAACAGATGTAGACAATTAATTTCATTTTGCAACAACACACCGCCTGCTGGCGGTGTGCGTGTTTATGGGCCTGATGGTAGACTCTTGGAGTTCGTATCTGTCGGCCCGCTTTGTTTTTGCCATCAGCCAGATACGCCGGGCGTGCGGCCACACATGCAGTGCTTTCTTCAGGCGCTGTCGCACGCACCTTGATTGCCACGTATTTCACCATACAACAAAGAAGAGGTGTGCCGATGACGCAGCTTCGTCAGCGTATCATTCGTGAACTGGGTGTCCGTTCCGCCATTGATCCTCTGCAGGAAATCGAGGCGCGCGTAGCCTTCATCCAGGAGTATCTCTGCGCGACGCCTGCCAAAGGGTTGGTGCTGGGGATTAGCGGGGGGCAGGATTCAACGCTAGCTGGGCGTTTGTGCCAGCTGGCCGTCGAAGGGCTGCGTCAACAAGGCAAAGACGTTGAATTTGTCGCCGTGCGCCTGCCTTATGGCGTACAGAAGGATGAGGACGATGCGCAGACAGCACTGGCCTTCATTAAGCCGGACCGCTCGGTCGCCGTCGATATTCGTCCGTCTACCGATGCTGGCGAGCAGGTTGTTGCGACGGCACTGGGTGAAACACGCCTACGTGATTTCGTGCGCGGTAACGTCAAAGCACGTGAACGCATGGTGGCGCAGTACGCCATTGCGGGTCAGCTCAACTATCTGGTCGTCGGTACCGATCATGCGGCAGAAGCTGTGACCGGTTTCTTCACCAAATTCGGTGACGGTGCTGTCGATATGACCCCGTTGACCGGATTGACCAAGCGTCAGGGCGCTGCGCTGCTGCAAACGCTGGGTGCACCCGCCAGCACGTGGCAGAAAGTCCCGACGGCCGATCTGGAAGACGATCGGCCGGCACTGCCCGATGAAGAGGCGCTGGGCGTGACCTATCGTGAAATCGATGACTATCTGGAAGGCAAACCGGTCGATGATAACGTGGCAAGCAAAGTCGAACGGATCTTCTTGGCAACTCGCCATAAACGCACGCAGCCGGTGTCGCCGCTGGATGACTGGTGGAAACAGGATTGAGCATTAAATGCGAGCGTTCGCTGGATAGGACGGGTGTGTATGCGCCTGAATGATACGGCCTCGGAGCAGCCATTGCCGCGTGGCGACCACTATTACATGCATCGGGCGCTAGAGCAGGCCCGTTGCGCAATGGCGGCTGGCGAAGTACCTGTCGGTGCGGTTGTTGTGTCGGCGTCGGGTGAGGTGATCGGGAAGGGGCATAACGCGCCCTGTTCTCATAATGATCCTTCGGCTCATGCGGAGATAGAAGCCCTGCGTGCCGCGGCACGCAGCATCGGCAACTACCGCCTTGAACACTGCACGCTGTACGTGACGTTGGAGCCGTGCATGATGTGCTTGGGCGCCATCATCAATGCTCGCATTGCACGTGTCGTATACGGTGCTGCCGAGCCGCGCACGGGAATGGTGGAGTCGAGGGCCAATCTGGCGGCTCAGCCGTGGTTTAACCACCGACTGACGGTAGACGGTGGTGTGTTAGCAGTGCCGGCACGTCGGTTGTTGAAGCAATTCTTCGCCGAACGCCGGGCGGCCGTATCTCCCGACGCCGACCCGTCAGCGTAGCGTGGCAAGGCCAGGGTGGTGCCAGAACGCCTCAAGAAAAGTTTCTGCGACCACCAGCGGCTGAGTTTCTCGCATGAAACAGGAATGGCGCGCCCATAGTGGCGCGCTATTTTTATCGGCGCAGTGCGTATCATTCAGGGCGCGTGGCGGCTGTACTTGCTGCCATTCGAAGGCCGAGCGCTGAATGCATGGGTCATGATAGAGCACCGTTGCCAGTGGCTGTTGTCCCTGAGCGCGCAGCGCTTCCCAGCCGTGGCCTTGCGCGGTGGCGATAGACGGGGTCACGCTATGGGCATAGACCAGTGGCTGTCGGTCGACCAGCAGTAGCACGTCTCTTACCCAGAGCGACGTATGTGCAGTGGTGGCCAGCAGCTGAGCGTCTTCTTCGCAGGCCTCAAGGCGTCCTTCGTAAACTACATCGAGCGAAAATTCGCCCAGCTGGCATAGGGCTTCCGTCAGCGCTCCTGATCGCGTTAGCCAATAGTGCTGCTGTGCGCTAGGCTGAGGCGTCTCTGTACAGGCATAGGAAATAAGCGGTGAGGGCATGTGCTGTGCTCTGTCACTTTGCCTGCCTGTCTCTACGGTCTTTTCTATCATTTATCTCAATCCGGTTGTTGCCTGTCATGACTTCTACCACGCCCACGCTTCGTCCCTATCAGAAAGAAGCCGTTACGCGCGTCATCAGCCATTTTCGTCATGGCGATGATCCGGCAGTCGTCGTCTTGCCGACCGGCAGTGGGAAGTCGCTGGTCATCGCTGACCTGGCACGGCGCGCAAAAGGGCGTGTGCTGGTGCTGGCTCATGTGCGCGAGCTGGTAGAGCAGAACCATGCTAAGTATGAAGCCTATGGGGTCAAGGCGGATATCTACAGCGCTGGGTTGAATGCACGTCAGTCCGAGCGTCAGGTCGTATTCGCTTCGGTGCAGTCGGTGGTCAAGGCGCTACCTCGTTTCACGACGGGTGAATTCACGCTGCTGGTGATCGACGAATGTCACCGCGTGCCACTGCCCGATGAGCGTGCCCGCACACTGCCCAATGCGGAAGGCGGCGTGCGACGGGCACGTAAGGATGGCATGTACGCGGAGGTGATCAATGCTCTGCGTCAGGCTAATCCACGCCTCAAGGTGCTTGGCCTGACCGCAACGCCTTATCGTCTGGGGCAGGGCTTTCTATATCATCGTCACTACCACGGACGCGTCTGTGGTGCTGAAGGCTGCTTCTTCAGGCAATGCGTGTTTGAGCAGCCGCTGCGCCTGATGGTGCGGCAGGGGTATCTTAGTCCACCCGTGCGTGTCGACGCCGCAGTGGAAGGCTATGACTTCTCACGGCTGGTGCCCTCAGCGCAGGGTGATTATACCGAGAAAGCCTTGCAGGGCATTGTCGATCACCATCGCGCAACGCCAGAGATCATCAGCGAGGTAGTGGCACGAGCGCAGGGTCGCCAAGGGGTGATGATCTTCGCGGCGACCCTACCGCATGCGGAAGAGATCATGGCGCTGCTGCCTGAGGGTGAAGCGGCGCTTGTGACCGGAAAGACGCCGCTGCGTGAGCGCACCGACATCATTGAGCGGTTCAAGAAGAAGTCGCTACGCTACCTTGTCAATGTCGCTGTGCTAACCACCGGCTTCGATGCACCTCATGTTGATATGATCGCTATTCTGCGTCCTACCGCCTCTATCGGCTTGTATCAGCAGATCGTGGGACGAGGGCTGCGTCTAGCGCCGGATAAGGAAGATTGTGTGATCCTTGACTATGCGGGCAACCCTTGGGATCTGTACGCGCCGGAGGTGGGAGAGGCCAAGCCTGCGCCCGATACCGAACCCGTACAGGTCATCTGCCCGCAGTGTGAGTTCGCCAATATCTTCTGGGGGCGGCGCGACGGAGAGTTCGTCATCGAACATTTTGGGCGGCGCTGTCAGGGCTGGTGTGAAGACGATAGCGGTGAGGGGCACCAGTGTACGTTCCGCTTCCGCTTCAAGAGCTGCCCACAGTGCGGCGAGGAAAACGATATCGCTGCTCGTCAGTGCCACGCCTGCCAAGCGCGCCTGATCGACCCTGATGATCAGCTCAAGGCAGCGCTGAAGCTGCGTGATGCGCTCGTGCTGCGCGTTAGCGGCATGCAGTTGGAGGCGACCGTGAACGGCAAAGGGCTGCCTCGCCTGCGCGTTACGTACCATGATGAAGATGGGGCAACGCTGTCGGAATGGTTTGCGCTCGAAACGTCTGCCCAGCGGCATGTGTTTCAAGAGGTCTTTCTGAGTCGCCATATGGCGGCGCCGGGTATACCGTGGTCGCCTGCATCGCTGAATGAAGTGCTCGCCGACCAGCATCGGCTTCGAGCGCCAGACTTTGTGATTGGTCGCAAGGTGGGGCGGCACTGGCAGATTCGCGAGAAGCTGTTCGACTATGCTTTGCAGGGTGGGCGTTACCGCCGTGCGGCCTCTGCGCAATGATCATGAATCCTGTGCGGATTGGTAGGCGTCCGGAGCTGATCTTGCTACACTTAGCGCCTATCACCGTCGCTGTTCGCGTTTCCTTCCCATTGCCCGTTCGAGTCCTCCCGCCATGAGTGAAACCATGCCTTCTACCTCGGCAGAAGAGGCATCGAATGCGCTATCCGATCGACCTGATCCCGCCGCTATTGCGCGTATTGAAGGCAAGCCGGTCATTGAGCTGCCTCAGGATCTGTATATCCCGCCGGAAGCACTGCGTGTGTTTTTGGATACGTTCGAAGGACCGCTCGACTTACTGTTGTATCTGATCCGTCGCCATAATCTGGATATTCTGGCCATCAACGTGGCGGCCGTGACACATCAGTACATTGCTTATGTTGAATTGATGAAGGCCAGTGGTATCGACCTAGCGGCCGAGTATCTGTTGATGGCGGCCATGCTGGCTGAGATCAAGTCGCGCAGCCTGCTGCCGCGCCAGCAGAGCGGTGACGATGAAGAGGGTGAAGACGACCCAACGGCGCAACTTATCGAGCGTCTGCAGGCCTACGAGCAACTTAAGCAGTCGGCGGCCGCGCTAGATGAACTGCCGCGCTACGGCCGTGACTGGTTTTCGCCGCAGCCTGCGCTGCCGGAAATACCACCTCGCGTCGTATATCCCGACGTGGCGCTGGAAGAGATGCTGTCGGCGTTTGGGCAGTTGATGGCACGTGCTTCAATGAACGAACGCCATCAAGTCACTCGGGAAGCACTGTCTACACGTGAGCGCATGACAATGATCATGACGCGGCTTTCATCGGAGCAGTTCACGCCGTTCGAAGCGCTGTTCACGCTGGAAGAAGGACGTGCCGGTGTCGTCGTTACGTTCATGGCGCTACTGGAGCTGGCCAAGGAGCGTCTGGTCGAAATCGTACAAAATGAACCGCTGTCGCCGTTGCACGTTCGGGCGCGCACGGCTGCCAGCGATGAATCGCCGTTTGCGGATGACGAACGTGAGATCGAAGAAGAGAGCGCTTTCGAAACGGCGCCACCTGATACCTTTCAATAGCAAGATGATGATGCCATGACGACAGCCGCACCCGCTTTGGATGCAATCGTGGAAGCGGCGCTGCTGGCCAGTGAAGCTCCGCTGGATCTAGAAGCGCTGCAACAGCTCTTCGAAGGACGGCAGGTGCCTTCCCGTGGCGAGCTGCGGGCCGCCCTGACGACGCTGGAGCACCGGCTGGAAGGCACGGCGATGACGCTGCACAGTTCGGTGTCGGGTTTCCGGCTGGCGATCAACAAGACATTTGCGCCCTGGCTGTCTCGCCTGTGGGAAGAACGCCCGCAGCGTTACTCACGCGCGCTGATGGAAACGTTGGCGCTGATTGCCTATCGTCAGCCAGTCACACGAGGTGATATCGAAGAGGTGCGCGGGGTCGCGGTCAGTGCCTCGATTATGCGCACGCTGCTGGATCGAGGATGGATTCGAGTGATCGGTCAGCGCGATGTACCGGGGCGACCTTCGGTCTATGCCACGACGCGTCGCTTTCTGGACGATTTCAATCTTCAGACATTGGATGAACTGCCCCCGCTGCACGAGGTCGAAGAGCGTTTCGGCATCAGCACACAAATGGTGCTGGATGACCAAGACAGCGATGCCGCCGCGCAGCATAACGACGCCGTATTGAACGGCATGCTGCCGCAAGACAGTGAGGATGCCGCGGTGGAAGGCGATGATGACGCCTCTGCCAGTGAACCTGATGACAACGACATTGATGCGCTTGTGCCACCGCCGCTGGCAGGCGAAACGCTTGATTTCTCAACGCTTCAGGCGCGACTCGATGCGCGCGTGGAAGCTGCGGCCGCTGCAAGGCGTGCTGCAACGGATGAGGGTTCAGAGCACTTGAATGAGGCTCTGGATGATGAATGGCCGGAAACGCCGGAAGCAGCGGAGTCTGATTCCAGCGTCGCCTTGATACACCAACACGACGAGAGGTCGTTGAACGATGAGTAACACTACTCCTGCTGCAGGCGAAAAATTACAGAAAGTACTGGCGCGCATAGGGCTGGGTTCACGCCGCGAGATGGAAACGGTGATTGCCGCTGGGCGCGTGACCATCAACGGTCAGGTTGCCAAGCTGGGCGATCGTGTTGATACGAACGCCCAAGTCAACGTTGATAGCCGTCCCGTTACGCTCAAAGCCGGTGAAGAAACGCCGCGCCGCGTCATCATGTACAACAAGCCGGAAGGCGAGCTGTGCACGCGTAAGGACCCAGAAGGTCGCCGTACCGTATTCGATCGCTTGCCGCGTCTGAAAGGTGAGCGCTGGATTGCGATCGGGCGTCTTGATATCAACACCAGTGGCCTGCTGTTGTTTACCACTGACGGTGAGCTGGCCAACCGCCTGATGCACCCGTCAACTCAGATCGAGCGTGAATACGCCGTACGTGTCATGGGTGAGCCAAAGATTGAGCAGATCAAGGCGATGGTTGATGGCGTGATGCTAGATGACGGCATGGCGCACTTCACCGACGTGCAGGAATTTGGCGGTGAAGGGATCAATACCTGGTTCCACGTCGTCATCCTTGAAGGACGCAATCGCGAAGTTCGCCGACTGTGGGAGTCTCAAGGACTGACCGTCAGCCGCCTGAAGCGCGTCCGCTATGGCAACATCTTCCTCGACAAGCGTGCCAAGGCAGGGGAGTGGACCGAACTTTCTCAGGATGAAATCGATGAGCTGTCGACACTGGCCGGTCTGGCCCTGCGTCGAGCACCTGATCTGACGCCGGATGAGAAGAACCGCTGGAACCGAGACAAAAATAAGCGCCGTCCTGTACGAGGTCTTCGTAACAGTAATGCTGGCCGCGGCGAAGAATACACATCTTCTCGGCCTTCTCGAGGCGATCGACGTGACGGTGAGCGCTCCGAACGCCGTGATGATCGTCGTCGCTCTCCTGAAGGCGCAGCGCGTCGTCCTGGCCCAAATCGTGGCAGGTCACCACAGCGATAAGCAATGTAAAGGCACCTTCGGGTGCCTTTTCTTTTGATCGGATAAGCGATGTGAAACGGGCTGTATTCCAGCAATGGTGCGGTCTTCAGTGAAGACGGATAGGCGCTGTAAGTCATGGAAAATGCAGCCTGCTCGGTGAGTGCTGACACATTTAAAAGAAACTCTTCATATCAAAGCCTTGCATGTTGGGCCCAGTATGCGTATTATCTCGCTCCGTCGGGCAAGGCAAGGGTCGTTAGCTCAGCTGGTAGAGCAGTTGGCTTTTAACCAATTGGTCGTAGGTTCGAATCCTACACGACCCACCATCAACCTTGATTAATCTGGGATGATGAGCGAAAATGCCGAACCTGATAGCAGTCGATATGCGGGTCGTTAGCTCAGCTGGTAGAGCAGTTGGCTTTTAACCAATTGGTCGTAGGTTCGAATCCTACACGACCCACCATCCTTTCTAGCGAAAGGTACTATTTAGATATCGCCTGTATTTTGCTGGGGGTCGTTAGCTCAGTTGGTAGAGCAGTTGGCTTTTAACCAATTGGTCGTAGGTTCGAGCCCTACACGACCCACCACCCAGCAACCCTGATGTGACGGCAATGCCGTTTAGTTATGGGTCGTTAGCTCAGTTGGTAGAGCAGTTGGCTTTTAACCAATTGGTCGTAGGTTCGAGCCCTACACGACCCACCAGACATATACAAGACCCTCCTATTTGGAGGGTCTTGTTTTTTGTATGTATGCCGTTGAAACATTGATGAATAAAGCGCTCAATGGTGGCGACGGTACCTGCTGTTTGCTCAGGCGTATACAGCACTACTTCTGAGTCATGTCTCCTGTACGGTTCTTTTCTTCAGTCACCATGAGTCCTCATCATATGCCAGCAAATAATTGACTGGCGCTGCATTGTGGAAGGCTACACTCTCTAATGCATGAGTGACACGAGGCAGGCCAGACCGTCATGGTGTGGTATGTGCAGGCTGAACAGGCTCTTTTTCCCGTTGTCCACGGTAGTCATGAGTGCAAGGCGGGGCAGTTCGTGGCCGTTCTCAGGCCGATCGTGGGGCGTTGAAGGTGCTGCCAGATATCATGAGGGTGTTGCAATCTGACCCACTAGCCCTCATTGATCACCATAATTGCTATAGCCACCCTGTCAGATACTGTTCTGCCGAGTGGCTTGTTTCACCTTTTGTCGAGGACTGTCTGCGATGACACATTCTCCCGAACAAGCGAAACGAATACCGCTTCTCCCGTTGCGGGATGTTGTGGTGTATCCGCAGATGGTGATCCCTCTGTTTGTCGGACGTAAATCTTCCATTCAGGCGCTCGAAGCGGCAATGGAAGGGGATAAGCAGGTCTTGTTGTTGGCTCAGCGCAATCCTGGCGATGACGCACCCGCTCAGCAGGATCTGTTCGAAGTGGGCACGGTGGCAGAGATCATGCAGCTGCTTAAGCTGCCTGATGGCACGGTCAAAGTACTGGTCGAAGGCCGCACCCGCGCGACAGTCGAGTCGATCGACGACAGCGGCGAGTTCGCTACAGCGCTGGTCAGTCCGCGAGAAACGGAAACACTGACCGAGCGCGAGCAGGATGCTCTGACGCGCGTGCTACTGAACCAGTTCGAACAGTACGTCAAGCTGTCGCGCAAGGTGCCTAAGGAAGTGCTGGGCACGCTGAACGACATCGACGATCCCGTGCGTCTGGTCGACAGCATCTGCGCGCACATGTCGCTGAGTATCGAAGACAAGCAGGCACTGCTTGAATTCAATCGCGTGCGTGATCGCATCGAACATCTGATGGCGCTGATCGAAGCGGAGATCGACCTGATGCAGGTCGAGAAGCGCATCCGCAATCGCGTCAAGGAACAGATGGAGAAGTCGCAGCGCGAGTATTATCTGAACGAACAGATGAAGGCCATCCAGAAAGAAATGGGTGAGCTGGATAGCGCATCGACGGAAATCGAGCAGTACGAGCAGAAGATTGACGACGCCGAGCTGCCTCAGGATGCACTGGATAAAGCCCGTCAGGAGCTGAACAAGCTGCAGATGATGGCGCCCACGTCGGCTGAGGCTACGGTGGTGCGCAGCTATCTGGACTGGCTGCTGTCGGTGCCGTGGAAGAAGCGCACGCGCGTACGCCACGATCTGTCATATGCCGCCAAAGTGCTTGATGAAGACCATTACGGTCTTGAAGAGGTCAAGGAACGCATCCTTGAATACCTTGCTGTGCAGAAGCGCGTCAAGAAACCGAAAGGGTCTGTACTGTGCTTGGTTGGTCCTCCTGGGGTGGGTAAGACCTCGTTGGGGCAATCTATCGCCCGTGCAACCAGCCGTAAGTACACGCGTCTGGCACTGGGGGGCGTACATGATGAGTCTGAAATCCGTGGTCATCGACGCACCTATATCGGTGCGCTGCCCGGTAAGCTGATCCAACGCATGAGCAAGGTCGGGGTCAAGAACCCGCTGTTCCTGCTGGATGAAATCGACAAAATCGGCACTGATCATCGCGGCGATCCTGCTTCCGCATTGCTGGAAGTGCTTGATCCTGAACAGAATAATACGTTCAATGACCACTATCTGGAGTTGGACTACGATCTGTCGGACGTGATGTTCATCTGCACGGCCAACTCGATGAACATTCCTGGGCCGCTGCGCGACCGCATGGAGATCATCCGGTTGCCGGGTTATACCGAAGACGAAAAGCTGGCCATTGCGCGTCGCTACCTGCTGCCGAAACAGCTCAAGGCCAATGGTCTGCGCGATACGGAGCTGGGGCTGGATGACGGCGCCCTGCTGGAGCTGATCCGCTATTACACGCGCGAAGCCGGTGTGCGCGAACTGGAACGCCAGATCGCGAAAGTAGCGCGCAAGGTATTGCGCGAGCGTCTCGAGCAGGAAGAGCAGCGACAGACCGCAGAGGGTCAAGAGCTGACGTCTGATGATATCGAGCGCTATGCCGGAGTCCGAAAGTATAGCTATGGTCTTGCCGATAAGACGGATCAGATTGGTCGGGTGACGGGGCTGGCATGGACATCCGTCGGCGGAGAACTCCTGTCGCTGGAGGCTGTCGTAACGCCAGGCAAGGGACGTCTCAATCGTACCGGTTCACTGGGCGATGTGATGAAAGAGTCTGTTAGCGCGGCGTGGACCGTGGTTAAATCGCGGGCGGCATCGCTGGGAATCGACCCTGAGCGCTTCGAGAAGGAAGATATCCATATCCACCTTCCTGAAGGTGCGACACCGAAGGACGGCCCGAGTGCAGGGATAGGCATGGTAACCGCCATGGTCTCTGCCTATACTGGCCGTGCCGTTCGCTGTGACGTAGCCATGACAGGTGAAATCAATCTGCGTGGTGAAGTCATGCCGATAGGTGGCCTAAAGGAGAAATTGCTGGCAGCCAGACGGGGTGGTATAAAGACCGTGCTTGTTCCCTGCGAAAACCAGCGCGATCTCAAGGAAATTCCTGACGCCATCACGCAGGCACTCGATATCCGACCCGTACGCTGGATCGACGAGATGCTGGACGTAGCACTGGTCGATGAGGCCGTAGATACACCGGATACCCAACATCGCGGCAGTGAGGAACCGGCTCACGTGGTCAGTACTCATTGAGGCATGTCCGCAACGGTTGCAGGGGGGATGTAGGCATCGTCCCTGCTGCCAGTGCATATTCACATGCGGTGGCGGTTGACGCTATTCCGGAGCATTGTTATACATGTGCACCGCTGAAGGCCGCTTCAATTCATGGTCACCGCGAATTTCTGGCAATTCTGTAAACCCAAGGGGTGAAGAGTGAACAAATCCGAACTGATCGAAGCTATTGCAGCTTCCGCTGATATTCCTAAAGCGGCCGCTACTCGTGCCCTTGATGCGATGATTGATGCTGTCACTGAAACTCTGAAAGACGGTGGTTCTGTGGCGCTGGTCGGTTTTGGTACTTTCTCCGTTAAAGAACGTGCCGCTCGTACTGGCCGCAACCCGCAGACGGGTGCACCGATCAATATCGCTGCTGCCAAAGTGCCTGGCTTCAAAGCCGGTAAGGCACTGAAAGACGCGGTCAACTGATCGTTGCTGCAGCGGGCAGCCATTGTTCGCTGTATGTGATAAGAAAAGGCGCACCTTCCCGGGTGCGCCTTTTCTTTTGCCTGATCACTGGGTTTTGCTCACCCCGAGCGGTGTGGTGAACTTTGGCTAGGCGTCGCGATCACAGACTCGCGGCTGTTTGATCCGCTTGTCTGTCTTCGAATCAGGCACGGGGAGAAATGGTTGGCGGAGCGGGATTGTGCTTATGGCAGAGCGTGCATGAGCGCTGAGGGAGCTGTGAAGGCGTGTAACGTTTTTGCTGACAAGCACTATCTGGCCGCTGAGGTGTCTTGGCAGGTATACTACGCTTTCTTTCATCATGGATGAATCACTGAACCACTGAGGTCGGCATGCTGCAAGATATACGGAAACACGCAAGGGGAAAGGCAGCCAAGATCGTTGTCGCGGGCATCGCGGTGGTCTTGTGCAGTTTCGGGCTAGAGAGCCTGTTCTCCCATTTGACCGGTTTTGGGGCGAGCAAGGACAAGTCGCTCATTCACATCAATGGCGAGGCCGTGTCGCGTGCTTCCATCGACAAGCAGATTGCATCGCTGAAAGCGAGCGGGCAGCTTGCCGAAGGCATGGAAGCTGACGCTCGCAAGGAATTGCAGCAGCAGCTCGTGGTTTCCACGCTGCTGACTCAGTATATGAACAATGGCGGCCTGCGCGTTTCCTCCGATGAAGCGCTGCAGGCACTGGCGTTCCAGCTGCAAGCCAAGGATATGGACGATGCGCGGGCCAAGCTGCAGCAGCTGGCGCGCCAGTACGGTGCCAGCCCGGAAGCGCTGCTGGACATGCAACAGCGCTTTATGCAGTCCCAGCTGCTGGAAGAGGCCACCAAAGCATCCGTCTGGAGTACGCCTAGTGAGCGTCAACGCCTGCTGGCACTGCAGCAGGAGAAGCGCACCTTCCGTTATAAGGTGCTGTCTTCACGTGAGCTGGGCCAGAGCGTTGATGTAAGCCAGCAGGAAATGCAGCAGTACTACGATGCTAACAAAGCCGCGTTCATGCGTCCGGAGCAGGTGCGTTTCAACTACGTGCTGCTTGATCGCGATGCCATGTCAGCGTCAGCACCGGTTGACGATGCGGTGCTGCGTCAGGCATACGAACGCCGACTGGCGGCGGCTCATCCGCGTGTTTCCGACATCATCATCACTATTAGCAGTACGCGTGATGAAGCAGCTGCACGCGCACGCATGGCTGAAGCGCAGCAGCGCCTCGACCAAGGTGAATCTTTTGCGTCCGTGGCGCGTCGCTATTCCGATGATTCGGCGTCTGCGTCGCGTGGTGGCGATCTTGGTTCTGTCGATGCCGATAGCTTCGGTAACGACTTCTATCGCCAGGTACAACCGCTCAAAGTTGGTCAGCGCTCCAAGCCGTTCGTGCTGGACGGTGCCGTGCATTTGGTGCAGGTGACCGGACTGGATGTCGGTAGCTTCGACAGTATGAAAGCGGAGCTGGCCAGCGAACTTCGCCAGCAGCAGTCTGATGGGCCGTATGACAAAGCGGTGCGCAAACTGGGTGATCTGGTCGATGAAAGCGACGACTTCAATGCCGTTGCCAAAGCGCTGGGCGTTCCGATGCAGACCTCCGATTGGGTGGCGCAGGCGGATCGCAAGCCGTTCGATAATCCCAAGGTCATGGCGGAAGCCTTCGATCCGAGCGTCAAGGACAAAGGCTATAACAGTCAGGTCATTCGCCTTGATGATCACCGCACCATGGTGCTGCATGTCATCGAATCGCGTGCTGCTCAGCAGCTGAACTTTGATGAGGTCCGGGATCAGGTACACGCACGTGTCGAGCAGCAGAAAGTGGCGCAGGCCATTGATGCACGTGGTCGTCAGTTGGCACAGCAACTCCAGCAGGGCAATGGTAGCGTGGATGGCTGGAGCCAGGTACGTGATGCTGGCCGCAGCAGCGTTGACGTTGAGCCGGCAGTGCTTGCTGCCGCCTTCACTGTCACGCGTCCGAACGGTGATCAGCCGCAGTACGCTTTCCGTGCGTTGGGTAACGGCGAGCGCGGCGTTATCATCATGCTGCAGAAAACCAGTGTTGATGCCAGCGCAAGCTTGGATGAGCGACTCGGCAAAGAGCTGGATAATGCGAACAGTCGTGCCGTGCTCGGTGGTCTTGTTGAGCAGCTGCAGCATCAGGCCAAAATAGAAGAGTAAGGTCTGACACTACCGACTAGCGCCAATAGGCCTAGCATAACGAAGCGCCCGCTTTCATTAGAGAGCGGGCGCTTTGCGTTGAAGGGATATGAAAAGAACGGCATAGGCAGGCAGACGATCGGGTGCCGTGTATGGCAATTGTAGGCTTACCGGCGGTGGATACCGGTGTCAGCCTCAAGCGCGACAGTGGAAGGTGTGAGGCGTAGCCAGCAGTGGAATCTGGGCGGTCAGGGCGCAATCAGAACGCGTCCATGTCATCGCGCACGTAGTCATCCAGCCGAGCTTTGATGGCCGACAGGGTGTCCAGTGCGGCTTCGTCGTGTCGGTCCTTTGCTGCCCGCTCCAGCCGATCATAGAGCGCTAGAGCGCCGCGCAGATCGCCTGTCAGCTGTCGGTATTCGATCATGGCGCGCTGGCTGATGTCCTCATGACCACTGGCGTGGGCGGCCTGCGCTAGCAGTTGCCACGCGTCAGCATTCTCAGGCTGTTGCTGGGTCAGCTGTGTAGCACGTTGGTAGGCATCGTTGGCATCGAAGCGTAAGTCTGCTTGAATGGCCGTCAGCTGCGCGGGCGTATAGTCGGGCACGCGGCGCAGGATCAGGCGTGCACGATTGAAGGCCTCGGTAGGCTGGTTGGCTTGCAGGGCAATCTCTGCGGCAGATGCCTGGATCAGTAGCAGTGCGTCGTGCTGATGCGCGAGAGCGTCCAGCTGTTGAAGCGCCTCTTGAGTGCGGTGCTGCCGGGCGAGTAGGAGGGCGTCGAGATAGCGTAGGGCATCCGGCAACGCCTTGTCCTGTTGTAGCTTGGTGCGCAGTAAGGCGGGATCATCCGGGAAGAAATGCAGCATGGCCCGGGCGCGCACCATATCGTATTCAAGGCTTCGCGATGTCGTCACCATGGGGTATTGCGCGGCGCGAAGGCGAGTATCGCTTACGCGTGATGCGGTCAGTGGGTGCGTCATCAGAAATTCAGGGGGCGTATCGCCTTGCAGGCTGCTCTGACGCAATAGCATATCGAACATGCGTGGCATGGCCTGTGGGTCCATGCCTGCCTTGGCAAGCGCGGTCAGGCCTACGCGATCCGCTTCCTGTTCATACTGGCGGGAGTAGGCCAACTGACGACCAATAAACAGTGCCTGGCTACCCGCCATCGTCGCGATACCCGCATCGCCGCTGCCGCGTGCCGCCATGACGACTCCTGCCAGCAATCCCGCGAGTGTTGGCAGCATTTCCCGATCGGCTTGATCCTGCTGGCGCGCATAGTGGTGCTGGGCAAGGTGCCCCAGCTCATGAGCTAGCACTGACGCCAGCATGTCCTGATCGGGAGCCTCCAGAAACAGCCCACCGTTGACGCCGATAACCCCACCCGGTACCGCAAAAGCATTGAGCTGATCGTCTTCGACAAGCAGTACCAGAGGACGGATGCCTTCCACCTGTGCATAGGGCAGTAGCCGACCGACCAACTGCTCGATATAGCGCTGGGTGATAGGGTCCTGCCATTCGGTCACATAGTGCCTGAAGCGTCTGGCCCACGCCCGGCCGAGCCGGATCTCCTGCTGGTTGGCATAGGAAGAGTACCCACCCCCCAGTGCGGGCAGGCGGTAGTCTCCGGGAAGGCTGGCTGTCGCCACGGTAGGCAGCAGCGCGCCGACCAGTAGCCATGAGGCCCATTTACCCCGAATCGTCATGCGATGTATTCCCTTAGCGTTGGTGGCACTCCTGTGCTGCGGCCAGCACAGCTTCCGCGTGACCCGCGACCTTCACTTTGCGCCATTCCTGAACCAGATTCCCCTTTGCATCAATCAGAAACGTGCTGCGTTCGATGCCTTCGTATTCCTTGCCATAGAGCTTCTTGAGCCGAATTACATCGAAGAGGCGGCAGAGTGTTTCATCGGGATCGCTGATTAGATCGAAAGGGAAGCACTGCTTGGTCTTGAAGTTCTCATGCTTGCGCAGGCTATCGCGGGATATACCAAAGACGCGGGTATTGGCAGCGGCGAATTCGGCATTGAGCCGTGAGAAATCGAGGCCTTCGGTGGTGCAGCCTGGCGTACTATCCTTGGGGTAGAAATAGAGCACGATCTGCGTGCCCTGATGCTCTTGAAGGTCGAAGCGCTGATCGCCGGTCATGTCAGCACTGAAGGAGGGAATCTTGTCGCCAATGGAGAGTGTCATGGATAAACCTGTCATAGTCTGTGTAGTGGCAAGCCTATTTCATTTGGTAACGCTTGTCAGGATGCGATGGCCTTGCTTCTCCAGCCTGTACAGCAACCTGTCGTATCAGTACCATTCGTATCAGTATACCGGACGCGCTGGATAGTCGTAGTCGCCGCCTTTGTGCCCATTGATGGCAAGGTTTCTCCCGACGAGCGATCGAAAACCGGTAAGATAGAGAAAACGATAACAGGCCGGTAGTGCATGCCGGGCAGCTTAAGGAGCTTTTCGAATGATCACAGGTAGTATCGTTGCATTGGCGACCCCCATGATGCCCAATGGCGACATAGACTGGCCTGCTCTGCGTCGTCTGGTAAATTTCCATCTGGAAAACGGCACTGACGGTATCGTCGCGGCAGGAACCACCGGTGAGCCTTCCACCATGACAGTGGAAGAGCACTTTGACGTTATTCGTACGGTCATCGACGAAGTGAACGGCCGAGTGCCGGTTATCGCAGGCACAGGCGCCAACGCTACTTGGGAAGCCGTCAATCTGACGCGCTGGGCCAAAGAAGCGGGTGCAGATTGCTGCCTGTCGGTCACGCCGTACTATAACCGTCCTTCTCAGGAAGGGCTGTACCAGCACTTCAAAGCCATTGCTGAAGTCGGTCTACCGGTCATCATGTACAACGTACCGACACGTACGGGCGTCGACCTGTTCAACGACACTATCTTCCGCTTGGCCGAGCTCGATAATATCGTCGGTCTGAAAGAAGCTACCGGTGATCTAGAGCGTGATCAGGAACTGTTCGACGTGCTTAAGGGGCGCGATTTCGCGCTGTACTCGGGTGATGACTCCACAGCCTGCGATTTCATGCTGGCCGGTGGTCACGGTGTCATTTCGGTCTCCACTAACGTGGCTCCAAAAGCCATGCATGCGCTGTGCGAAGCTGCGCTGGCCGGTGATCGCGAACGCGCGCATCAGATCAATGCGCGCCTGATGTCGCTGCACAACGCGATGGGCGTCGAAGCTAACCCGATTCCGGTTAAATGGGCGCTGCAGCAAATGGGGCTGGCGAAGGAAGGCATCCGCCTGCCGCTGACACCGCTGTCCGAGAAATACCACGCGACCGTCATTGGTTCCATGCAGCAGGCTGAGGTGCTTTAAATGAAACTGTCACGGACGACATGGGGAATTGCTGCGCTGGCGATGGTTGCGGCACTGACGGGTTGCCGCGGTGGTGGTTACTACCACGACCGTAACACCGAATACGTCAATGCCGAACTGACGGCTCCGCTGGAATTGCCAGCGACGCGCAACAACTTCAATTACCATGACGCAATGCCTGTGCCGGCCGTCAATACGACGTTCCAAGCACCGCAAGGGCACTTCGAAGTTCCGCGTCCACAGGGGTTGACCGGCACAGATAATGTCGCTAAGTGATACAACGGCAACACGCATCGCATCATTGGGAAGCGGTAGCAAAGGCAATGCAACGCTAATCGCTTCCCGTGAAGCGCTGATCATGGTGGACTGTGGGTTGGGCATACGCGACGCTACGGCGCGCATGGCACGGCTGGGTATTGCCCCTGACGCGCTGGATGCCATCCTGCTGACGCATGAACATGGTGATCATATCCGGGGCATCAAGTCACTGGCGCGCCGATATGACATTCCCATATACGGTACGGCAGGTACGTGGCTGGGCGGTAAGCTGGAGCCTATCAGCGATTACCGCTTCATTGTGCCCGAGAAGCCGTTTTCGATTGCTGACCTAGATATCGACCCCGTCACGGTGCCGCACGACGCACGTGAGCCCGTTCAGTTTGTCGTGACCGCAGGACAGCACCGCATTGGCCTGTTGACCGATCTGGGGCACGTCACACCTCATATTCGTCAGCGCTTTACAGGCTGCGACGCGCTTTTTCTTGAGTGTAACCACGACCTGCGCATGCTGGCTGAAGGGCCATATCCCTTTGTGCTGAAGCGCCGTGTGGGCGGTGATTGGGGACACTTGGCCAATACCCAGGCCAAGGAACTGCTGGCGTTCTGGGGAACCGACAGGCTCCAGCATATCGTGGCTTCCCATCTGTCGGACAAGAACAACCTGCCTGAGCTAGCGTTCGACGCGTTGCGTCCGTTGCTGGACGGTGCAGAAGAGCGGCTGCATATCTCAACGCAGACGCACGGTATCGAGTGGCAGACATTGAGCTGATCGCTCATTGGACGGCTATGGCGGTGATAGTGATCATATGACGTAGCCGCCATCCTCCTTACCGTTTTTCAACTTTGCTGTGTTTTGTTGACTCTCCCCGCTTATCGCGCCGTATCATTTTTTGCTTTTTGCTTTTTGCTTTTTGCTTTTTGCTTTTTGCTTTTTGCTTTTTGCTTTTTGCTTTTTGCTTTTTGCTTTTTGCTTTTTGCCACCTACCACCTACCACCTACCACCTACCACCTACCACCTACCACCTACCACCGTGGCTGCATTGCCTGTCAGCACGTGGTGTGCAGTTCACGCCATGCGGAAGGTGGCGTGCGGGCAATAGCGAGTGCTTCTACGCGTCTGGCACCTTGTTGTCGGCAGAGGATGGCTAGCGCATTGAGCGTGGCGCCTGTGGTCATGACATCATCCAGCAGTACGATATGCTTTCCTGTTACATCGGTTTCGATGGAAAAAGCATCCTTCATTAGTTTCAATCGCTGGCGTCGGTCAAGGTGGCGCAGTGGCGGTGTGTCATAGCGGCGATGAGCGGTTATACGGGGCATGCGACGAGTCGAAGGGCACAGTGTGGCCAGCCAGTCGATGTGATCAAATCCGCGCTGGCGAGCACGATGAGGGTGCTGTGGAACAGTCAGCAGCCATGCCTTTTGCGGTGGATGAAAAGCCTTGCCCATCAGCTCGGCTAGCAGTGATGCTGCTGGTAATGCGGCATGAAACTTAAAGGCGTGCACCAACGCCGGTGTATCTCCTGTATACAGAAGAGGTGCGGTTGCACGATGAAAGCGGGGACGACGCAGGCAGCGGGCGCAGCATAGGCCATCCTCGACAGATGAGAGTGGCAGGGCGCAGCAGTAGCAGCACGGCCTATTACGGGGCAGAGCATGTATGCAGACCGTGCAGTAGCCGCTGGCATGCAGGGTAGGACGCTGACACAGCGGACAGTGCCCCGGCATGAGGCGTATCAGCCGTCGTTGCAGTTCAGCAATAAAAGAATGAAAGCTCACAGTGGTGGCTCCACGGAGAATGGCTTTCTCTTAGACGACAGCGGGATAGGTGATTTGAATGGGGCAGGAAAAAACGTAAAAAATTAGTGAAGAAAATGCGCTAGTGGTCGTTAACTCGGAAGTGGCACGAATAAGATCAGTACAGATAAGCTTTAAAAAAGAAAAGACCCGCAGGGTAAGGCGGGTCCAAGGGTAAATAACTTGACACGGAATTGCTACGTACCTGAGTTGACGGCTCAAGGTACGTACGCATTTTGAAGGCTAACTTTCACTGACGCAAATCAGAATTTCTTTCATTGGTGAAAGAAACTGTATTCCTCTCTCGATAGAGGCGTTGACCTTCAAAAAGTAGAACACAGTATAAGGATAGCCTGCGGCGTGTAGCGTAAAGAATAGCGTGTGGTACAGCGGCTAGTTCATAGCGTATCGGTCAGGCGTCCAAAGTTCGACTTCGACGCCGTTTAGTCCGAGAAGCAGATTGCCCTGTTCGCAAGATTCGTAGTCGGGTTGATCGCCATAGTGATCGGGGTGCACGACACGGCGTACGCCCGCGTCAAGGATCGCTTGACTGCATTCTAGACACGGGGGCGACGTCATGTAGAGCGTAGCGCCCTGACAGTGTTCTCCAGCCTTGTGCAGTACATTGACAGCGGCATGGTAGCGATGGCCGTGATGCGGCTTGTGTGACGAAGACGGTGGTGCCGATGCCCGACTGAGAGCTGCTTCATGAAAGCCATGAAATGTTTCTCCCGAATGGCTTTCGAGAAGGGCTCCCTTGGAGACGGACGAGACAGGGGCAAGCGCCCTTGAATTCCTAAATAGGGCCAAGATCGGATCGTATCGTTTATTCATTACAGTCATCCGGATCGCTTGCTAAATATGAAGAAAGAGGCGACAGGCGTCTTCTCAAGGTAATTATTGACAATAATTGTAGGTATTCCTGATAAATTATCCAAAATGTTCAGGTCGAAATTTTACTGACCTTTTGTGCAGGTGTGCATAAAGCCACCTTATTGCCTGAATGTAAATAGTTATCTGCTCATGCCGGTATTAACTTCAGGCACAACTACTTATAGCGTAGAGAGTGCATTAGTCGCGCGCCCATTATCTCCCGATTACTGACGCAGGTGTGACGACTACCGCCTCTTGCGCTGTGATAATGCCTTTCGGCGGTTGATATAACGGCTATTTCACGGTGGGCATTTACTGCACAGTGGCAACAAGGGCGATTAAAACGTGTCGCAATGCATTGTCTCGACAGGCTTATATTGTCCGATCCAGCGTTAATCAATGACATATCGGTCAATGTATATGGTACCGATACGTTTCGACTTCATTTTACTTACCCATGTAAATCCCACGGGTTTTGTATTCAGCCTGAATGAGTGCACAAACGCAATAGGCCCCGCTGACTTTTAAGCCAGCGGGGCCTATTCGTACCGTGCTAAGCGTTAAGCTTAGTGGTGTACGCCACCTGCACCGTGAACGTGGCCGTGTGCCAGTTCTTCTTCGGACGCTTCACGAACGGAATCGACGGTAACGTCGAAGTGCAGTGCTTGGCCTGCCAGCGGGTGGTTGCCGTCAACGGTGACAGTGTCGCCTTCAACGTCAACGACGGTAACCAGCAGCGGGCCCTGTTCGGTCTGTGCCTGGAACTGCATGCCCGGTTCGACGTTTTCAACGCCCTGGAATGCTGCGGCCGGAACCTGCTGGATCATCTGCGGGTTCTTTTCACCGTATGCTTCGGCGGCTTCGACGTGAGCGGTCAGTGAATCGCCAGCTTTGTGGCCTTCCAGCTGCTTTTCCAGACCCGGAATGATGTTGCCCGCGCCGTGGATGTACGTCAGCGGCTCACGGCCTTCGGAGCTGTCCACTACTTCTCCAGCATCGTTGGTGAGCTTGTAATGGAAAGCGACGACTGAGTTCTGGGCAATCTGCATGATAAAAGCCTATATAGCGGTAAGTGCATGGTCGCGACGGAGTGATGCTGTCCGTACGCGGCGTTTCTGCATGATGGCGGCTAATGCCGCTTGTATAAGAGAGTGGGCATCATACCCGTCGATTTCAAGGGGAGTAAGCGGCTTTTTTGTGTGAAAGGCACTATGACACACGTCCTGCTGTGCAATCGCTCTTGTTTGCAGTGTCCTTTGGGCCAGGGCGCTTTTTGCATGTCATCCCTATTGGGGGTGTTGCATGGTGGGACGTGCTCAGGCAGTGTGCCTTTCATCTGTTACTGACAACCCGTTGCTGAGAAGGCTGTGCCATGAAATACGAAACCGTTCCCGTGACACCGTTCATGCAAAACTGCCGCATCGTCTATTGCTCGAACACGCGAGAGGCGGCCATCGTCGATCCCGGTGGCGATATCGAGCGCATTCTGTCCGTCGTGCAGTCCTTGAAGGTAACGCCTACCCAGATATGGATCACACACGCGCACTTAGATCATGTCGGTGGCGTTGCAGCACTTCAGCACCTCCTTGATATCCCGGTCATTGGTTCTCATCTAGACGATCAGGTCCTGATTGATGGACTGCCTCAAGCCGCCGCGATGTTTGGCCTGCCAGTGCCTGAAACCTATGTGCCGACGCGTTGGCTGGAGGAAGGCGATACGCTGGCGTTGGGCCAATTATCGTTTGAAGTGATGCACTGCCCGGGTCATGCTCCGGGGCACGTGGTGTTCATCAACCGAGAAGCGCGCTGCATGCTGGCAGGCGATGTGCTGTTCCAGCACAGTATTGGACGCACGGATTTGCCCGGTGGCAATGCCGAACAGTTGCTAGCGTCGATTCGACGCCTGTGGCCGCTGGGGGATGATATGCGGGTACTGTCGGGGCACGGTGAACCTACGACGCTGGGTCATGAGCGGCTACATAACCCGTTTGTTGGCGTGAATGCGCGCCCGTTCTAACGGGAGGAGCGGTTCCTTAGACCAATAAAAAAGGCTTCCTCATTGAGGAAGCCTTTTTGTTATTTACGAACCTGTGTCTAGCGTTCGGCCGTATGGTCCTTGAAGATCAAGCGTACGGTCGTGATACGGTGCCGTTCCACACCCAGCACTTCAAGACGCCAGTCTTCGATGTCCACTACGGTACCGATGTAGGGCAGCGATTCCAGTCGGTCCAGCACAAGTCCTGCAAGCGTTGCATAGTCCTTGCTGACAGGAAGAGGCAAGGGCAGGTACTGGTTGATGTCGTGAATGTCTTCACTGGCATCAATATCGAAGATGCCCGGCTCGACTTCCACCACGATCTCTTTGGCGCTTTCGCCCGGTTCTGGCAGCTCGCCTGCGATTTCTTGCAGAATGTCCTTGATGGTCGTCAGGCCCTGCAGCGTACCGAACTCATCGACGATGAAGGCAATGCTCTGGCCTGAGTTACGGAAGTGCTCAAGCGCTTCGATGACCGAGACGTTTTCGAGCAGTACCAGCGGTTGCTGAATCAAGTTCGAGATGTCCACCGAGCGCTGGTGCATCAGCGGGATCAGCAGTTCACGCTTGTCGAGGATACCCACCGGTTCGTCGATATTGCCGCCGTCTACAACGACAAGGCGAGAGTGACGGCTGTGCTCAATCGTGGCGATTTGGGTGGCATGATCGTCGTTGCGGTCCAGCGTTTCGATATCCTGACGCAGGGTCATGATCGTTTCGATCGGCTTTTCAGCCAGCGACAGTACGCCCATCACCATGCGGCGCTCGGAAGCGTCAAACAGCGGTACGGCTTCCAGATCGCGCTCGGTAACGTCAGCCGAGCCTGCGGAAACTTCGTGGCGTTCGGCCGGCACGGTATGGATGGACAGCTCAGGACCACCGATCAGGCGCATAACGGCTTCAGTCGTACGCGCGCGACGTCCACCACGACGGCCGACCGCCTGAGTGACACGGCGACGACGCAGCTCCTGCAGCATTTCGATCAGCACTGAGAACACGATAGCGCTGTAGACATAGCCTTTCGGGATATGCACTTCGAAGCCTTCGCAGATCAGGCTGAAACCGATCATCAGCAGGAACGACAGGCAGAGCAGAATCACCGTTGGGTGCTTGCTGACGAACAGCGTCAGCGGCTTGCTGGCGATCATCATCACGCATACGGCGATGACCACGGCAATCATCATGACCGGGATGTGTTCGACCATACCGACAGCGGTGATGACCGAGTCGATCGAGAAGATGGCATCCAGCACGACGATCTGCGCCACGACGATACCGAACGTGCTGTACTCGACATGCTTGCCGGTGGCATGGCTGGACCCCGGCGAGATGTGTTCGTGCAGTTCGCTGGTGGCTTTATAGATGAGGAAAAGCCCCCCGACGATCAGTATCAGTCCTCTGATGCTGACACCGTGATCCAGGATATGGAACAGCGGGGTGGTGAGCTTCATGAGCCACGACACGCTGACGAGCAGCAACAAGCGCATGACCAGCGCCAGCGCCAGACCAGTGATGCGTGCACGGTCGCGTTTCTCAGGAGGCAGCTTGTCCGCGAGAATAGCGACGAAGACAAGGTTGTCGATGCCCAGGACCAGTTCGAGAAGTACGAGGGTCAGTAGACCCGCCCAGGCTGTCGGATCGGTGAGCCAGGCAAGTATCACGATAGATCTCCGTCATAAATGAACGATGCACAGTGAGATGTGCGAAGTGAAAAGGCGTTGAAAGCGGCGCGGACAGACCGTGCTGTCAGCCCCTCAGCGACATGGATATGGGTAGAGGTCGCCTGCCGCAGCGGGCTTGTCGAGGTATACAGCAGAAGAGATGTGAATGGCCAACATCGGTGAGGGCCTTCTGGTGAGGTGGACAAGCGGGTTTCCTTTATTGTCTTAAAGCCAAGAGTCTAGGGGTTTGGTGAACGGATTTCCAGCGTGAAAGAAGGGCATAAGGGTTCATACTTATGGTAATTATTGCCATAATATTACCCATACACTATGACATGGCCCTCGCAACCTGGTATCGCAACTCGATATCGGTTCATTGCGAGGGTCATGTCATAACTGAAATATGCCATGACGGGATCGAGAATGAGCCTAACTGAATTCATCTGTGGACTGCCCAAGATCGAGCTTCACCTTCACATCGAAGGCACACTGGAGCCGGAACTGATGTTCGCCCTGGCCGAGCGCAACGGCGTGGCGCTGCCCTATGCCACCATCGACGAGCTGCGTGCCGCGTATGACTTCCACAACCTGCAGTCATTCCTTGACCTGTACTATCAGGGCATGAACGTGCTGAAGACCGAGCAGGATTTCTTCGATCTGGCATGGGCATACTTCACTCGCTGTGCGCAGGATAACCTCAGGCACGTCGAGTTCTTCTTCGACCCGCAGGCGCATTTGGAGCGCGGCGTTGGGTTGGACGTTCAGTTCGCCGGACTGAACCGTGCGTGCAACGAAGCAGAAAAAGAGCTGGGCATCACCAGCAGCATCATTCTGAGCTTCCTGCGCGACATGACAGAAGACTCTGCGCTGGCCACGCTCGAAGCGGCATTGCCGTATCGTGAGCACTTCATCGGTGTCGGCTTGGATTCTGCTGAAGTGGGCAACCCGCCGGAGAAATTCGTACGAGTCTTTGAACGTGCACGTGCGGAAGGCTTCCATGCGGTGGCACACGCGGGTGAAGAAGGGCCGGCAGATTATATCCAGCAGGCACTCGATCTGTTGAAGATTGAGCGTATTGACCACGGTGTGCGCTGCGTTGAAGACGACGCGCTGATGAAACGAGTAGCGGAAGAGCATATTCCGCTTACCGTTTGCCCGCTGTCGAACCTGTATCTGAAAGTGATCGACCGTATGGAAGATCATACGTTACCGCAGTTGCTGGCGGCGGGTTTGAAGGTGACGCTTAACTCCGACGACCCAGCGTATTTCGGTGGCTACATGAACGATAATTTCCTTGCCGTTCAGAAAGCATTCTCGCTGTCCCGCGAACAGTGGGTAACGCTGACGCGCAATGCCATTGATGCCACGTTTGCATCAGCGGCTCGCCAGCAGGCATTGCACGACGAACTGGACGCGTATATCGCAGCAGCGTAATCACGCGATAGCGAAAAGAGCGTGGAAAAGGGGCCATCTGCCAATGCAGACGGCCCCTTTTTATATATGAGGTTATATATAAGTGCCTATGAGTATGCCGTGATGCAGCGCGGGTGACGCACTTGCCACATCAGTAGTCGGTCATCACGCCTTCAGCAGCGTCTGACCCTGTTCGTTCAGTGCCTGTATGACCTCGAACCCTTCGAAGGCGGGCGGAGCGACATGCATGCCAATATGCGCATGGGTACGGTCTGGCGCATGGGCTTTCTGGAACGCTTCCGAAGTGCGCCATGCTTCGAAATCATCGCGTGATGCCCATTCGATGTTGGACACGTAGAGCACATAGTCATCGGTTGCCGGACCACGCAGCAGCTGGAAGCGCTGAAATCCCGGCAGCGTATGCAGATAGACTTCGCGAGACAGCCAGCGCTGTTCGAAATCGTGAGCGGCGCTGGGAAGGACCTTGAAACGGTTGGTGGCGATGAACATGGGAGCTCCTGATAAACGCGGATCAAGCGTCTGTTGTTACGGGGTGAGGTGAAGGATGTCCGAGCGGATGGGGTCAATCGTGACATCCGCATCGAAGGCATTAGCGATAATGTGGGGCTGGATAACGTCATGGACATGGCCCGCGGCGATGCGCACGCCCTTGTCCATCAGCCACAGTCGGTGGCAGTAGGTAGCCGCCAGTGACAGGTCGTGCAGCACGCAGACGACCGTCAGACCGTACTGGCGCGTCAGCCTGATCAGCAGACGCATCAGTTTCTGTTGCTGCCCGATATCCAATGCACTGGTGGGCTCGTCCAGCAACAACAGGCGCGTAGTGGGGGCCTGTGTATCGAGCAGGCGGAGCTGACACAAGGCTCTGGCAATGCTGACCCGTTGCCGCTCACCGCCGGACAGCGTATGCAGGTGGCGGGAAAGAAAATCGGTGAGTCCTAGCTGTGCGGCCAGCACGCTACATTGATGGCTGTCATCAAGTGCATTGCCGAGCATCAGGTAGTCGCGTACCTGCCAGTCAAACCCCTCTGCTTCACGCTGAGCGACCAGCGCACGCTGTCGGGCCAGCACTTCCAGAGGTATTGACGCTAGGGGAACGCCGTCCATCACGACTTGGCCCATCGTGGGCGTTCGGTATCCCGACAGCAGACTGAGCAGCGTGCTTTTGCCCGCACCGTTGGGCCCAATGATGCCCACCAGTTCACCGGCGTTGAGCGTATCGCTCAGCGGTGCAAGATGAGGTGTTCCCGCGAGTGCGATTGCATCCAGTGTCATCATGTGGTTCTTCCTATTGGGCGCAGCTGCCACAAGAAATAAGGGCCGCCCAGCAGGCTGATCAACAAGCCGACCGGCAGTTCGGCAGGAAGAATAAGCGTACGGGCCAGCGCATCTGCCATAACCAGCAGCGTCGCTCCGGCCAGCATTGACGCCGGCATGAGATAGCGATGGCTGGGTCCCAGCACCAGCCTGAGGGCGTGAGGAATCATTAATCCCAGAAAGCCGATGATGCCTGCGAGTGCGACGCTCAAACCGACACCCAGTGACGTGGCCAGAATGACACGGCGCTTGAGGCGAGCGGTATCGAGTCCTGCGGTATAGGCGGTATGCTCACCCAGCTGCATCAGGTCCAAGCCGGGGGCGCTCTTCAGCAGAGAGAGCAACGCCAGTGGAATGATGATGAGTGCCACGATGGCGCTTGACCACGGTGCGTGGGCGAGACTGCCCATGCCCCATAGACTGAGCTGCCGCAGCTGTTCATCGCTGGCCAGAAATGCCAGCAGACCGCTGATGGCGCCCGCAAGAATACTGATGGCCATCCCGGTTAGTAGCAGCATCATCATAGCGCTGGAGCCTTGATGATGATGGCCTCGATGGAAGATGATCAGGCTGACGGCCAGTGCGCCAATGAACCCGGCAATGGCCTGCATGGGAAGCGGCAGGTCGAGTTGCAGGCTGTCAAATACCACGACCCATAGCGCGACAGCCAGTGCGGCACCATTGGCTTGTCCCAGCAGCGTTGGATCAGCCAGCGGATTGCGGAACAGCCCCTGCATGGCGGTTCCTCCCGCTGCCAGCATGGCACCGATCAAGAGCCCCAGCAGCACACGGGGTAGGCGCAGTTGCCACCACAGCCGCCATTGTGGTGCGCCCAGATCAAGCGACAGCGGTAGCCCTAGTGCACCGCTACAGGCTCCGATAGCGACTGCCCCTACTAGGGTAATCCCCAACAGCAGCATCACCCGCTGAGCACGAATGCTTGTCTTCATTGTGCCGCCTGATGGGCAAGGTCCGCATGCAGGGTCAGTAAGGCAGTAGGTGTTCGCTCACCGAACCCTAGCAATGCTTGCTCATCAACGACGACCAGCCGTTGATGTCGCCCAGCCTCGGTCGTGTTCATTCCGGGAATGGCCCATAGCCCGGCGGCACCGCCCATGGTGTTCAGCGTTGCGGCGGGAACGATGATGACGCTGGGATTCAGCGTACTGAGTGATTCACTGCCCAGTCGTCGGTAGCCGCTAATGTCAGGAAGCGCATTCGTATTGACGCCTGCCAGTGTTAGGGCCGCCTCGGCCGCCGTACCGTGGCCTGCTACCATCGGCGCGCCGCCGCCGTGGCTCATGAGATACAGTGGACGAACCGAGAGCTTGGGCAATGTCTCTATCTGCTGGATCTGCGCTTTCAGATGAGCCGCAAGTGTCCGCCCTTGTACCTGTGCGCCGAGGGCCTCGGCGATCAGTTCGACCTTACGTACGATTGAAGGCAAGTCATGCTGGGCCGGAATGCGTACGACCCGCAGGCCGCTACTTTCCAGCTGATCTATTACCTCTGTGGGCTGAGCGGCTTCGCTCACCAGCAATGTGCGAGGGTGCAGCGATAGCACGCCTTCCAATGTCAGCTGGCGCATATAGCCTACTGAAGGCAGCGCTGCTATTTCGGCGGGATACGTCCCCGTATCATCACGCCCGACCAGCTGGCGGGTCTGGCCTAGCGCCGCGGTGATTTCTGTAACATCTCCACCAATGGCTACCGTTCGACTGGTGGCCGCCTGCGCCGTAGCACTGAGCATAGCGATCGCGAACGCGCTGGCATGCAGCCAGCGTGGAACCCTTCGAGCCGTTCTTTTCATCTGATGCTTCCCGCCGATTTAATGTTGACTAAAACGGTACACATTGAAAACGAATTACGCTACCGTGTAAATGCTAATGATAATATTTCTCATTAGAAGAGATGCACGGGCCGCCTAGCGTGCCTTTCCTGTCGACATTACAAGTGAATGTAACCCCATGACGCGATCAGCCTTGACCAAGCCGACCTCAAGCTCCCGTTTGCTACCGCTGACATTTTCGTCGCTGATAGTGGCGCTTCCCCTATATGGTGCCCGCGCGGCAGAAACGGCACATCAATCGCCTACTTCGGCATCCTCGACCAGCGAAAGTGATGCGACGTTTCTGGTGACGGCCAAACGATTGCTCTCCACCTCGCCCGTTCAACAGGTATCGAAAGAGCAGAGCGCAACGGCCAGCATGAGTGCAGAACAGATGGCCGATCAGATCGCCAGCTCAATTGCGGACGTGACGCGTTATGAACCTGGCGTGCTGGTGACAAACAAAGGCCGTTTCGGTCAAGAAGGGTTTAATGTCCGGGGGCTGGATGGCAACCGGGTTGCTATCGACCTTGACGGCCTAGACATGGCCGAGCGCTATGGACCGACCTCCACGTACCTGAGCAGTGGGCGCGTCAATACCGATATCGAGTCGCTTTCCAATATCTCGATCGTGAAAGGGGGCGATGCCGTTGCCGGTTCAGGGTTCGGTGGTGTAGTGAGCATGCGTCTTAAATCACCCGAAGACGTACTGTTGCCTGAAGGGGACGACACCTACGCCAGCGTGAAAGGGGGTTACCGCAGCGGTAGTCGTACGTTTTTCGAAAGTACGACACTGGCGGGACGGCGGGGCGATCTGGAGTCCATGCTGGTATTGACGCATCGCAAGGGAGATCCTGCTGAAAGTCATGCTGGCTCTGGGCGCAGTGACAGCACCAGCGGCAGCGCTCGCTCGACACCCGATACGGGGGACATTAGTAACTACGATGTTTTATTTAAGCTCCAGAAACACACGGACAGGCAGCGTGTTGGTGTCGTAGCTCAGAAATACCGTTCTTCATCGGAACGCCATCTGTATTCATCGGAAACCAGTACCTACCGTGACTACATGACAGATGATTCGGTCACGCGCGAACGGCTGGGGCTTTATCAGGACGTGTTGCTGGATACCGCACTGTTTGACGAAGCGCACTGGCGTCTTGACTGGCAAAGAACGCGTACCGTCAACGATAGCGCAATGAATTACGGCAGTGGCGCAAATGCCTATCCACGTTTGGTCGATCGTTATTTCACGCAGCGCAGCTGGCAGCTGAAATTGGATCTGGTGCGCCATCTAGATACGGCCATACCGCAGCAGATCGCTTACGGTGTCACTCTTAAGCGAGACCAGTACGATAGCCTGAACCACGATCTCAACAAGACCACGGGTGCCGATACAGTGGGACGCTTCTCTCCACCAGGGGCGGCGACACGCGTAGGCTTTTATCTACAGGACCGTTTGTCGCTAGCAGATGACCGTGGGTCACTAACGCCCGCAATTCGCTTTGATCGTTATCGCTACGATCTTCATCGCGATGAATTGACTTCTCAGGACTATAGCGGAGCAGACGGGCGTGCCGTTACCGGTCAGCTGGGTGGAACCTGGAACCTGACCCTCAGCGTACAGTTATTCGGCAAGAGCGGAGTGGGCTTCCGAGCGCCTTCCTATGAAGAGCTGTATTACGACTACGACAGTGGTCGTGGGTACCGTATTGTGGCTAACCCCGATCTGAAACCTGAGCACAGTCGTTTCGTGGAGGCGGGGGTAAGGTTCAATGGGGCACTCGGTGAAAGCGAAGTAACCGGCTTCTACACCGATTATCGCAACTTTATCGAAACGCAGACAGCGGTAAGCCTTGATACGGCCAACTATCCCCTTGGTGAATACACCTCGCTTAACCTTGATCGTGCACTTATTCGCGGTGTTGAGTTCAAGGGACGCCTTGATCTGCACCGAGCCTTTGGCGCGAGCGAAGGGTGGTACGGTCGCATGGCCGCTGCCTATATCGAAGGCAAGAACCTTGAGCAGGGTACGAGCATTCAGTCCATTCCACCCGTACAGGCTGTGGTAGCCGCTGGTTATGACGCACCAAGTCATCGCTGGGGTGGTGAACTGGCAGCCACTTACGTCAACCATGTCAGCCAGTACGATGCGGGCAGTGCGCAGTATGCGCCATCGGCTTATCAGCTCTACGACCTGACCGGGCATGTGAAGCTCGGCGAGCACCTGACGGTGCGTGGCGGTGTCTTCAACCTGCTGGACAAGCGCTACTGGGTTTGGGATGACGTGAGGGGGTTGTCATCCAGCTATGCGGGCATAGAACGTTACTCGCAGCCAGGTAGAAATGTTGGTGTCAGTGCAGAGTACGTATTTTAATGTAGAGCACCATGATCTGAGTGACGCTCGATAGTACGCGGTAGGAGGGCTATCCCTTTGGGAAGGTGGCCCACCTACCGTTTGCGCTGGTAAGGGTTTGCTGGTAGTCTCTGCCTCGCGCTGTCATCAGTGCCTCTTCTTTTTTATAAGCGGGCATAGCTCAGTTGGTAGAGCGTCAGCTTCCCAAGCTGAATGTCGCGAGTTCGAGTCTCGTTGCCCGCTCCAATATGTATTCCCCAACGCTTTCCTAGTCTCGCCGTAATCCCCTCTGTATAAGGGGCTCTTCGGTATCTTTGCCTCCATATGCCACATATCCTATGCCCACTCATGGAAATATGCCGTGTACACCCATCTGTACACCGAGGTGCTTAGGCAGGGGCAGGTATACATGAAACGGTCTCAGCATCTCAGATAAGACGATACCCATTAACCAGTGTGTCTCGCCGTACTTTTATCAATTCAAAAGACCGAGATAGATCGCATTGATAACCGCTGCGGTCTTGTTTGGCGCACTGAGCTTGAACATTGCGCTGCGCATATGAAAGTTTATGGTGCTGCTACTCAACTTGAGTATTTGACTGATTTCCGAGGCCGTCTTTCCATCGCCGGACCATCGCAGTACTTCCTTTTCACGTTCGGAAAGCTGTATATCGGGCTGTAGCCGTATTTGATACATTTTGCATAAAACGGCAGTGGCTACCCACTGCAACTTCAAGTCAACGTGTTGAATGTCCTCTGTGGTCATTCTGAACTTGCTGTCGACGTAGAACATGCTGAACATATTGCGATTTTCGACAACGGACTGTGCCCACCCGGCAAAGTGTCCCGTGGAGTAATACTCTTCAAATAATGCAGGGGCTTTCAGAAATGCCTCGTCTTCTGTTGTACCATTCCAGAAAAAGGGGTCATTGGAGGTAGCGCAGTGTCTTACAGCAGGAGCGTCATCATAGTAGCCATTTTCTCTTTCCTGAGTCAGCCTGTCCTCATTGCTGTTCATCACGGAAAAACGGCGTTGAGATAACGGTGTTGGCAGCTTTGATCGCCACCCACAGAATTCAAAGCCAAAATTTCTCGTTGTTTTCAAAGCAGAATCTAGAACATCCTGCATATTTGTTGAATCATTAAGTCTGTTAAATAAATCTACTTGCCATGAACTGTTCATTTTATCTTGTCCATTGGATATTCGGGATAGTGATTACCATAAATAAATATGAACAGGCCTAGCTACTGGACCAAGAGTCAGTTGGCACAATATATCTTGATTTATGCTGAATGTTATTTAGAGGGGCTTATGATAACGACGATCTGGCTTTGATAACGCTATTTCCGATTTGCGTGTGCAGACCAACAGGGCCACTTATTACAGGAAGTGGAGCGATGTCGTCAGCAAAAGCGGGGTTGGTGGATGACAATAATAATGTACCTATAACTATTTTTTTCTTCATTTTATATGCCTATTTTTATTATTTTGTGTATATATTATAACATACTTTTTTGATAAATAAAAAGCCCATTTATTAATGGGCTTAAAAACAATAAGTATTAATCAAAATTCATCCATTTCTTTGTATGCTCTTAGTGCCTTACGTCCTATTTTTGAACATAATGTTTGTGAGTTTTTAGGACATTGTTTTTTTGCTAGATCATTTATTTTTAGCAAATCATCTCCTGAAACCGTACTATCTATACTTGAAAACACAAATTCTTCAAATTTCTTATTTTTCTTAATTAGTTTTTTTAAATCAGGAAGTTGTTCCCATTTTTCTGCTAATATACGTACAATACTTTCTGACAAAATTTCAGATGTATCACTTCCAATACATCCATTGTATTTTTCTTCATAATCATATACTTGTCTCCAATTTTCAAATCTAACAGCATCATTATCTGCTTTTTCATATAAAGAATGAGCGCATTCTTTAGCTTGTACAGAAATGATAGATAGAAAAATATAAAAAAAAGTTATTAAAATTTTCATTTTTTTCCTTTAAACATATTGTTTTTCACTGTCACAGTTTGAAGCGCATCTGATTGCATTAGTTTAGTTATTGCCTTCATCGCTTCTTCTGTTGTTCTAATGCACCCCTTTGTCGGATGCTGAGGCCCAGGTCTGCGATAATAATGTTCTCGACCTGCATGCACACCAACCCCTTCATGCTTTTCATTGTAAGGGGTTTTAGGTGTATAAAATCTTACGATACCACAAGTTCCATATTCTCCATCAGCAGTATCTACACCAGGAGTGTTGTGGCGATGTGGCGAATGTTGGTCTTGTACTATATAAGATTTATCTGGCAAATGACGCATATCTTTAACAATGTGATCTATATTATTTTGAGCTTCCCACGTTCCTACAATTTCTTCTTTTGAATTGTACAATGTAATTTCATGCTTCATTCCATCAAATTCTAAGCGTGACATACCTAACTCCCTCTATTTTTCTATTAAAAACTGCTTTTTAATAATACTTCTTTAATATTGAGTTGTCATCAAAGAGACACTGCACAAAAGTGCAGTTTTGATTGGAGGGATTATGATAGCAGGCTAATGTTTTTTTCTTTAGGAGTTAGGAAATGACTAAAAAATGGGTGCAAAAAATAAGGAAAGTAGGGGGGGGGGGAAGAACACTGTTTTGCTACAAAAACTGCTACAAAACCAAAAAGACAAAAGCCCCGTAAACTTTAAATTTACGGGGCTTTCTTCGTATTGGTGCCGAGCGTGGGGATTGGACTCTTTAATAAAAACAATTGGTTAAGTTTTATTTTTTGCTCTGGGGTACACATGGGTGTACAGGAGTTTGTTTGCTGAGACGGCAGACGGCATAAGAGACTGTTCGTGATATCAATGTGGCACCGTGATAGATGCAGGTCAATGCGCTGTATGAAAAACGAAAGCTATGGCTGGTATCATACATTGTCTACACTGTCACGAGAGCATGGCTGGAATCGCGGTTACGCAAAGGCGCAGATGGCGTAAGAAGAGAGAATGTTGCTGGGGTCTACAGTCAAGTGATCTACTTAGAGCATTAGAGCGGCATCAAGAAAGGATGCAATGACTCCAGAATAATCTCAATACTTTTACCTACGCTACGTGAATAAATTTAATTTTTGGAGTTTCGAATGACGAATGAGGACGTATTTCTGTTTATTATTTACAAAATAGCAAAATTTAAAAATAATAATAGGGATATGCAGTTGATAGAATCATTGGTGCCTTTTGAAGAAATAAAAAAAAGTTTTTATAAACTTCCTGTCTTGGAGCTAGAGTATATTGCGTCAAGTCTTGTAACAAAAGGATTAATAGCAGGCACAGAGAACAAAACGTCAATGAGCTTTAGCACAGAAATGTTTACCCCCGGTAATTTTGGAGACGTAAATTTTCGCTTGACTCCCGATGGATTTAATAGAGTTATGTATAGTATAAGTATAATAAAAGAAGTTTTTTGTGAAATTTATAGCCTTTGTAAAAATAATAGCTATAGACCAGTTGTTGTTGATACTGTTACTCTGCATGAATTGGAAGAAAAAGGTCTTGAGCATCTTGAAAAAATAGGGTGTGTAGATGTCATTGGTCGGATGGGAACTGTGCTTTCTGCAGCTAAGGCAGGTAGGCCTGAAGGATGCTCGAATAAGCCAGGAAGGGCTGAGATAGGAATAACAGAAGATGGACTTGTATTCGCTCATGAGCATTACCAGAACTGCAAATAAAAGCGAAACGAAGTGTGCCCGCTAGCCAAGGCGGGCACAAAAAACCCCGACAGAGCGGGGCGGTCATTCTGGCTTGGCAGGCCACTTAATGTCGGCGGCTGTCACGTCTAGCTCTCGCAGCACCTTTCGGTAAGCCACCCATGCTTTCCAGCGAACCAGATCATCGTCAGAGATGATCCCTGCGTCGCGCTCGCTAGACAAAACAGCAATGACCTTGTCGGCCTCGGATATTCGATATTGCATCTCGCGCTTTGCTATTTTCCCTGCGTCTTGCACAATATTCTCGCCGTCAAATCTCCACGCCCCGTTTACAGAAAATCCTTCTGGAAGGCTTTCTATTTCTGACACGGAGTGCCCGATGGGGGCTAGCCCGCTGACGTCTTTTGTTGCCGCCACGATAGTTCCGTCGCTCTCGTATTCAATCTTCCAAGTGTTTAAGCCAAACTGCCGTTGCGACTCATACCAGTCTTGTCCATCAGCAGAAACGAGAAAAAGCGCCATCCCTGCCATTGGGTTGTTAATTGGTGTGTATTTAGAAAAGTTTTTCAAAGTAATCATACTTGTTCTACCGTGTACCATGTCCCGTTAATAAGATATTGAATTGGTCGAAGAGTAATGCTATCCATGCTTCCATCAACCGCCCCGGTTATTCGTAGAGAAGAGATTACATGGCCCGATTGCGAATAAACCGTGTTTGATTGCATGTCATATGAGATCGGCTGGCCGAGTCTAACTTTTCTGACGGTCATATTGCGCAATTCAACGCCTTGAGCAGTTGTCATGACCTCTTTAGCGTTGCCGACCAGACCATCCACTCCGGCCGAGCTTTTCCACATATATGCACCGTCAGAAAGTTCGGTCTTTTTAACAACCACGTCGATATTTGAAGATGAATCTTTCACATATAGAGTGCCGTCGCTTAGTTTTCCTAAAACGGCAATCCCATCTCTATATACTAAGTTTGCGCGCAGCCAGTCTAGATCATCGGTATCAGCTAGCTGTGTGATAACATCATCAAGAGCCCTTACGTACGGTCGCCCATTTAAAAGCCCCAAAGTCTTTACAAAGTCTCGATTAACGTAGCTGTTCTGCACTTCTGTTTTATAATCTTGAAGCTCTTTATTAACTTTATCGGCTTCACCGATAGCGTCAAAGTCTCCTGAAGATTTATACGCTGCAGAACCCAAAGAGCCTTTTAGGTCATCTGCTTGCTGTCGCGCAAACTCTCGTGTCGCTAAGCGAATTAGACCGCCGGTGGCAGCTAGCATGAAATAAGGGTCAGTGCCGTCACCTCCCACGCATCCAGCGTAAGAAATGTAGTCTTTCAGTACGCACAATTTTTTAACAGCATCTGCGTTACCAGCAGCATCAAAGTCACTTGCCGAATGTGCCGCTGCACTGCCGAGGGCATTGATGATCTGCTGCACTGTCGGGGCATCTAGCGCGCTGACGTTCTTATTAGGCTCGGCGAACACTTGCGATGCGTTGACTGTGGCGATTGTCAGATTGTTGCCATCGCAGCCGACCTCATACTTTGCGCCGTTCTTGATGCTGATCGACTCGCCGTTACCCGTGGTGCAGATGATTGACTGATTGCCAGTGCAGTCATTGATGATCGAGTAGCGCTTGGTCCACGCGGGGAATGTGACGGTAACGTTGCCCGTGGGCGCACCCGTGAAGCGCAGGTTGGCTTTGGCTGCCTGCAATGGGGTGAGGGTGGTGTTGCCCGTCAGCGTGACGGTGGCGGTGCCGTTATGGTCCGCCAGCGGCAGCCAACCCGTGGAGAGGCCGCTTTCCGGATCAGTGCTGTTCGACTCAACCACATTGAGCCAGTGGCCCATGTTGTCAGAGGCCTGAACCGTGGCGCCCATCGGGTAACCGCCGATCTTCGATGCAAAGTCAGCATTGAATTTGTAGTGGCCGCCAGCACCGTAGAAGCGGGCCGCGTTGCTGAGCGCATACAGGATGCCGTTAAAGTCCGCGCCGAACGGAGGTACACCGCCAGCCGTGATCGGCTTCATGGTTTCGTCAGGAAAGCCTGTGGCGAGCGATGCGCGGCCTGTGCCGAGGCCATCACCTGTGGCAGGGATATCGTTGCGGGTGCCATTTTGTGCGAAAGGCGTAGTGATCAGCGCAGGAGCGTCAGTGATCTTCATGAGTTACTCCAGAGACATGCTGACGCCTGCCGGTCGCGGCATGACGTCGGTATTTGAAAGGATGGCCAAGTCGATCGCGGTAAGCTGAAAATCGAAGTGCAGGCCGATCGAGCGGTCGAAGTAGTCGACGACGTAGGCGCGACCACGATCCTTGAACAGGTATGAGAGAAGGCGGTTGATGCTGGGAATTGAGCAGTCGGTGATGTTGCTCATGGCTTTGCTGAGGATCAGCAGCCGGTACGCATCATCATTGAGCTTGTAGACGCCGTTATCGGTGGTTGATGGGCGCATGGGGGCAACGTTGAAGGGCTGCGGCCCGATCTTCTGCGTTGACTCGGCATACTGCTCTTTGAAGCCTAGGTATGCGACGTTGCCGGACACCTGCAGTTGGCGCGATACGCCGATGATCTTGCCCCACACGTCCAGCCCGTAACCGACAGCGGTGTCGATGTTCCAGATCATGCTGTAAAACTGCTCGGCTGCGCGCTGCGTGGCTAGCACCGTTGCGCCGTGAAAACGCTCAATCAGTTCGCAGATCGTCGGGCTATTGGCGTACTGCGTCATCAGCGTTTTGCGCCAGTCGAAATCGGCTACGAGAGGCTCTGTCATACGGCCTCCACGGTGATATTCGCGGTTTCGATGGTGGGGCGCTGGTCCGCGCCGGCAGTGATCGACGTCTTGTCAGCGCTATGATCAAAGCCGAGGGTTATCGACTGCACTTCAATGCTCGTGTCGATGTCACTCACTGGGCCGTAGAACTTGCCGGGCAGGATGCGGCTGCCGATACGGGCGCGCGAGGTGCCGTCGGTGCCGTAGAACGCGTCGACGATCTTCTCGCGTATGAGCTCTTCGAAGTTGCCCGGGATGCGGTTGTTCTTTGCGATCGTGACTTTGAAGTAGACCGGCGCGGCCTTGGCCGTCACCCAGCGCATCGTGTATTTCGGGCGTGGGTCGAGGTACTGGTCATCTTCGACTGTGTACTCGGTGTCGCCAACCATGGGCGTTCCGGTGTTGCGGGACTTGAAGATCGCCGCTGCAATATCAGCCGCGTTACCACCGGCCACGCAGATGTACTGGCTGCCGGACGGGACGGGGTACTTCGTTTCGCCGTGCTCAGCGGTCTTGTTGTCGGTGTTGTCCCACACGTATGCATCAACGACGCCAGTAGTGGAGAGCAGCTGGGCACGTATCGCATGGGTAGTCGAGCGACTATTGATCGCGACGCTCTCTTTGCGGCGCAGCTCGAAAGCCGATCGGGATTCGGTGTAAGCGCCTTCGGTGCCGGCAGCGGCATTCGTCAGCGATTCCCAGCCATCGACGTTGCGGTAGATACGCGACAGGTTACCGGCTGGGCATGCGACGGGGCCGATCGTTTGGCATTGGAACTGGATGTCTACCTGGCCGCTGCGTGGAATGGTGCCCGCATGGGTACTCACGTAGATATAGCCGTTGGTGTCTTGCGCGAGGCTGCCTGCCGGAATCACGGTATTGACGCGTCCGCGGCAGGTAGCAGTGACCACAGTGCCTGATCCCGGATTGCGGTCGAGGTAGTAGATGCGGCCGATCGCGTCCTGCATTCGACCTGATGCAACGTCTGGGTCAAGGTTGTTGGCCATCCACGCGGCATTGTTGTTCACGTGACCGATGATGGCGGCCAAGCTCTGTGCTAGCTGTCCCTGCGGCGTGGTGATATCGGGGTCCATGCCGCCGCCAAAAGCGGCGTCGATATCGGCCAACAGGCCCGACAGAATGTCCGTTTCGTTGGGTACTGATACTCCGGCAGTCGAGAAAGTGACCGCCGGTACGTTGGTTGTTGCCATGGTTAGTCCTTAGACGGTCGTGGTGACTGTTTGGCCCGTGGTCAGCGTGCACTCGGTGAAGCCGCCGACTCTGCCGTCAGCAAAAGAGGTGATGACCGCTGTAGCCGTGTCGACCAGCGGCACGCGCTTGGCCTCTTCTTCGAGCCAGTGCTGGAACAATGCTTTTGGCGGCAGTTCGCCCAGCACCATCTCGCGGTAGGGAATGCCTCGCTCGGTGTCGTACCAGCAGTCATTCTTGAGGGTGCGCTGGGCGCAGGCCACGTCTTGTGCGGTGGCATAGGGCGCGTCTGCCACGGCGATATTGCCCGAGGCGTCAAGTACTAGGTCCCATGCTTTCTGGTCGAGTAGCAGCGTCTTCGCCATGTCTCACTCCGATACAAAAACGCCCGCACAGGGCGAGCTACAGGCGTAAAAAAACCGACTCAAGGTCGGCGGTGGTCATGCGTGCATAGGCGGGGAGTCTGCGGGGATGTCGACCTCGCTACTCGGTATCGCTTGCTTCTGATACTCAGGCGGAAGGGCATCGCGGAAGCGCTCCTTCGGCGGCCAGAAGATGTTGTCGCGCCACGGCCCTTGCGTGTACAGATACCATGACACTTGGCGGCCGTAGACACCACCGAGCAGGGGAATCTCATCGCGATAGGCGTTCATGATGAGGCGGCCGCCCATATAGACTTCACGCATCTGTGTATCGGGGTTATCGAACGCCACACACTTGTTGTTCACTGCCATGATGCTGTCCCTATGCCGATGGCAGGCCCGTCAAGCCTTTGCCCGGCTGCACGTCCTGATGTTTGTGAGTATCGAAGTCGATGCCGTTGATGATGACTTTGCCGGTATAGGCCGACTGCGGGCTGACAATATTGAACGCCTGCTGAGCGTTAAAGGTTATGGTCTTGGCAGTGGAGGTTATCGTCTGAGTCTGCGTCGTGACCGATTTGGCTGCATTGATCACCATTTCGTTGCCGTTAAAGGTCAGAGTGGGGGCGTTGATGGTCACGGCAGTAGGCGAGGTGATGTCGATACCTTTCGACGTGAACTTGATGTACTGCTGGGGCTCGCCATTGAGCAGACCGCCGATGTACAGTGCTTGGTCAAGCGAGTAGCGGCGATCCGATCCCGGGGGTGCTTCGGCCTTGGTGCTCTTCACGTTGCTGATGTCGCGGTCGGCAATCACCGCGATGCCGATATCGCCCACATGCGGGTCGATAACGATCGCGTTGCTGCCGCCCTGTAGACGAAAAAAAGGCACGTTATAGAGCGTGCCATTGCTGTACAGCTTGCCGTGCGCGTCTTTCTCCATGACCAGTGGCTGCACATCAACCGCACCCATGTTTGGGCGACCGCTACCGTTCTCGTCTTTTACTGCGACGACCTGAACCAGCGTGACCGTGCGGTTCTTGCCGATGATGCGCTGCAGCACGAAGTCGAAATTGACGCGGCTATCTCCCTCTGCGGCGAAAGGGAGGCTGTAAGGAATTCCTCCTCCGGACATCAGAATGATCCCCCCTTGGCGAATATCTTCGAGTCATTCATAAATAGAGTTGTGATCCATGGGCCGTCTGGCGTCTCAGATGAAAGCTGGTGCTGCATGAGGTGAACATTGAATAGGCCGGATGCTTGCGGGACCGACGTATCTACCTGCACCTGCCCGCCAACATGGATGCGCGGGTCGAACAGGTGGCGCACAACAATGCCGCCAGAGCTAAAGGCGGGGTAGCCGATCATCCCTGTTTCTGGAGAGATGCTGATGATCTCGTCAGTTGGACTGACTCCGTTTGGCCAGATCGTGACGCAGTCGTTGTCAAGCGAGCATGCGATGTTTGCTGCCTTGGCTAGGTATCGAAGCTGTTCAATCGGCGAGCCGTCAGCATAAACATCAGAGATTACCGTGGTGACGCCGCGGTTAACGAACGTCCAACCGATCTGATTTGCGATGCTCTCAATGACTTTTGCCACCTCAACATCGCCCGGGAGCATTGTTGGCGGAACGTATGAGATTTGCTCAAAGAACCCTGCGTTAGCATCAACGACGAGGTGAACATCCGGCTGCGCAGAGTAGTCTGCGTAAGCACTGAATATGGTGCCTGAGAAAACCTGTTGCATTCCGTTGCTGTCTCCTGCGAGCACGGACACTTTATTCTTGGACATCAGGCTTTGTGTCATGCCCAGAGTCGACAGCTTGTTCATGATCAACGGGGGAATGCCATAGATTCTTAGCGCTAGCTTCGATCCGACTCCGAGGCATACGTTACTGATCTCTGCCGAGCACCGATAGCCCTTAAGCAGGACGTCGGGGCCAAGGTCGGTACCAAATTCTCCTTGCCCAAGGTTGAACTTCACGCTTATACGCTTCTTGCTCAGCTCCATGATTCACCTGCAAAAGCCCGCCACCGTAGTGATGGTGTCGAGCATGTCTATGGATAGGGATTGTTGAGCGGGGCGCCGCGCGGAGCGCTATTCGTACAGATATAGCAACTGCCAGCGATCGCCGAACCCTGTGTACTGCGGATCATCTGTACCGTGCGTGTCGACGAAAAGTAACTCGCCCTTGAACGGCAGGTAGTCATGTCGCGTCAGCCCCGTGCGATCCCGTGCCAATGCCCCCGTCACAATGGGGGAGTTGTTCACGTACAGATCGACGTAGACGTTCCCGCTGCGCTGGCCCACTTTCAATGTGCATGCTTGCTCATTTAGCGAAAGATCAAGCTGTTGTGATGGGGTCTGCTGCAAAGTGATTGTTTGGATATTCATCAGCCGATCCCGTATTTTCCAAAGTAACGGCCAGCATCTCCTATTCCCTCGCCAGCCTTGCTAAGCGCGTCGCTGGCAGATGATGCGGCATCGCTGGCGGTATCGCCGACATCCTTCATTAGGTTGTTGATTTTTTTGAGCCCGTCCGTAACCCCCCAGTCGTCCATCGTTGTCTCGAACTTGCTCTTCGTTTCGCCCTTGCCCGACTCTTGAATGGGGTTGCTACTGTCGCGCTTGGCCTTGGCATACGTTGATGACGCGCCATCGCGCACTTCTTTGAAGGGAAGAGTGACCGTCAACAGCGTTGCACCGTTGCGCGATGTTTTGCTGTACCCCATGCCAGTACACACCACTGATCGATACACCTGATCAGGAGTGACCAGTGTCACAATATCGGTGCCGTTTTTTAACTCTCGACAGCGTGCCAAAAAGCGATCACGGGACATTGGGCCCTGTCCGCCGCACAGTAGAGTGATCGTCAGCTCTTCTGGGTTAACGACCTTGTTGTATGACTGGAAGCCGCCATCTTCTACGGGATAGTTTGAAATGTTGGCATCGCCTTTCATCTCGAATTCACCCGGTCCGTCAGGCTGAATCAGCTTGTTGCCATTACGGTCGAGCAGGGCGTACGTCGGTGCCAGCATGCTATTGAGATACTGTCCGAGGAACGTTCCGGCCAGCCCGCCAGTCAGCCCCATCGCGCGGCCAGTAGTGCCTGACTTCTGTGCGATTCCATAGGCAGAGCGTGCCAAGCTCGGAACGCCTTCTGCTATGGGGACGCTGGGGAAATTGATCTTAGGCATAGTTCGCTCCGTTGATCAGCGGGTGGCGCTGCAATGCCGATCCGATACCACCGGCAATCTCTTTCGAGTTGCCGCCCGGCACATGAACATTGACGTTGTCGATGTGTGTGGCTGTGGTGCTGGTGATGGTGCGGTTATCGTTACTCATTGCTTGCTGAACGCCTGGGGACATGGCGGGGGAGGTCTGTGCCTGCAGCTGCGGCGAAACGACAGACTGGGGATGCTGTCCTTTGCCCATCATAGATTGCGCGTCACGCACGCCTTCCATGACTTTTTGCATTCCTGCTACAGCTTGCTGCTCTTCACGGGATGGCTGCTTGGCTAATCTTTCGGCGGGGTAGCCACCAAAGTTCTTTTGGGACGGATCGAAGTCCATGTACCCGCGAGTTTCGCCCGGCATGTGCTTGCGCCACTCAGCACCCCACTTTGCAATTGCGCTATCGGTCGCCCCGTCGCCAGCGTTATACGCTGACATGATCTTTTGGGAGTCACCGTTATATTTGCGGTGATAGGCAGCTATAAGATCGCGAGCAACGCGCGCGTACTCATCAGGAGAGTCGTCCCTTGCCGGTTTTACTCTGTACCGCTTCCAGAGTGTCGGATCATGCGCAGTTGAAGGGAGTATTTGGTACTCGCCCGTAGCTCCTGATGTTTTGTTGACCTTGATATTCCCGTTCTGGTCATATCTTCGGCCACGAGACTCTTTGAAAAGAATGCGCTGTGCAACATCATCGACTGACTGCGCGCCTTCGTATCTGACGGGCCCCATATCCTTAAGCAAGTTGGGGTTTTCAGGAGTTTCGGAGGCTCTTTGCGTAGAGAAGCTACCAATGGGGACGTGGTTAGATAGGCGTCCTGTTTTTATCTGACTGCCTTCGGGGAGCGAGGGGTAGACGGCCTTATAGCCATTCTTTTCGATGAGCTCTGTCTGCTTCTTCTCCCAGTCCAACCGCTTCTGATGCTCAGCCCAGATGGCTTCGTCATACGCGCGCAACTCAGGATTGCCTTTCCATGGAGAGGGTTCGCCTCCGGCATCTCTTTCTTGAATTCGTGACTCAAGGCTATTCCTTTTGAAGTAATTGAGGTCTTTCCAGCGGTCGTCTGTAGGGCCGCCTTCTAGCTCTGATGGATCGTATAGGACGCCGTCTGGTGCTTGCTTTTTGCCTGAATATAGCTCGTTCATCCATTTCACGGTTTCTGCTGCAGCGTCGTCATCCTTGCCAGTAAGAACCTTGATAATCTGCACGCCCAGATAGTCACCAGCTTGATCTACAGGGGACGCCCCACTCGCATGTTTATTTTTAAAGTTACTGAAGTCTTCAAGGCTATCTGAAATCTCTTTGCCAAATTTAGCGAACTCATTCGTAATACCGGCTAATGCTTGAGTGAGTGCGGGGGCGTTTTCACCTATGAATTTATTCCATGCGCCCTCAAGACCTTGTAGCGCCTCAATCGACTGGCGCTGAAACTCTTGGGCATTCTTGACGCCTTCGTCGGTCAAGCCGGAGCGCTCTCGGGCGGCTGCTAACTCTCCGTGAAGGTTTGCGCCGCCCTTGTGTGCCATGTTTGCAAACGAAGGAGAGAGGCCGACAAGCTGCTGGGAAACATACGATTGATCGTCGGGAGAAAGGTTTTTTAGCCCATCGAAAATATCAGCAATGATACCTTCCATATCGCGCATGCCGCCGTTGCCGTTATCCAGCTGGATGTTGAGCATGCGGGCCCACTGAGGGACTTCTGCGCCTTTGTAGATGTTGTCATACACCGATTGGCGGATGCCGCCGATCGTCTGCCGCGCTTCATCAGCGCTGCCGCCGTAGAGCTCTGATACCGACTCCCACGCTTTGAGATCACGCGGGCTCATTCCCAAATTGACGGATTGGCGTCCAACCTCGGCCTGAGAGTTGACGCTATCTACAACTTGTCCGCTGAGAAAACTACCGCCTTTGGACAGCGCCAGAACGCCTAGCATCTCATTGGCCACACCGCGAAGAGAGCGGGCCATCTGATCACCTGAGCGACCAAACTCTTTACCTAGCTTGCTGCCAGCTTCGCCAAGTCGGCGTGTTTTTTCTGCTGCGCTATCAATCGAGCCGCCGGCATCGTTGATGCTTCCTGCCGCGCCATTGGCAGCGTCACCCATTTCCCCCATGGCGCCAGCTGCTTCACGCGCATCCTTGGAAGCTTGTTCGGCTAGGCCATTGAAGTCCTCAAGACTAAGCGTCATCTGCTCAACCCCGGTGACTTGTTCGGTCATGCGAACGATTGCGCCATATATCTCGTGGAGCAGTACAGGCAGTCCGGCCATTGAGTTTTGCATGGCTCGGCCAGATGCCGACATGCTATTGCCCATGCTGTCGAATGACTGCTGTGCGCGATGGGCATCTTGGGACATGCGGCCAAGGTCGTCGGAAGCCTTCTTCTGACCTTGGTCAAAGCCAGACGAATCAAGCCCAAGCGTCACGACAAGGGCGTCAACGATGTTCATGAGTTACTCCTTGCATGGTGCTTGTCTGCAACGTACCGGTTGTGGCTATCGATCTGGTGGATCTCGAGCAGCTCGTACAAGTCCCACACACCGAGCACGGTCGATAGCTCCGCTTTCGTCGCGAGGCGAGCAGAGACAACCGTAGCGATAGTGAGCGGGACGTTGGTATAGCGGGCGAGTCGATCGACGTAAGGCGGGTCAGGGATGAGCGTCAGGCTTAGCTCTCGGCGGCTTTCGAAAAACCCACGTGCAGTTTGAACACCTCCGCACGCAGCTTGAAGTATGTGCTGGCTTCTTCGATGTCTTCGCGATCAATAGGGCGCGTTACCGAGGGCTTGCTCGTGTCAGGGACCAGCACGACGCACTGCATCATCTCGTAGAGCAGCGGCTGCAAATCATCAAAGCTGATCGACATAAGCATGTTGAAGCCCATCTGCGCCAACCCTGCGAAGCCGCTGCCGGCCATTTCTGCAGGAACGTTAAGGCCGCCACGCGCAGCAGCAGAAATAGCGCGCCACGCGAACTGTTCAGCCTGATCTGCGGGCATCTCTGTCAGCAGGAAGGTCTTGCCGTTATCGCGGCCACCCTTGATCGTGTATTGCTCTTGTCGGCGTGCCATTTATACGTCCTCCACGGTAACGCTGCCCCACTGGATCGTGAACTGCATGGCCTGAAGAATGCGGCCAGCGGTTGGGAATTTCGGCGCACGGGTCAGGAAGCCATCCGTACAGGTGAACTTCTTGCCGATTGATGGGATGGTGAATGTAGCGCTGGCCTTGTAGACCTCGCGCGCTGTTTCCTGCGCTTGCACCCAGTTCGCCATGATCGTGCAGCCATTGCAGTCGGGCATCAGCTGGAATTCCTGCGGGGTGGCATTGAAGACCTTGCCGCCGTGGAAAATGCCATCAGCACCCATTACCGTTTCGGCCAAGTCCACCGCGTCGGTGCTGAAAATGTTGTCAGCGCTGTAGCCTTCCAGCTTGCGCGGAGTGGGGTACAAGTTGTTGACGGTCAAGTAGAAGGTGCTGTTCGCCGAAGTAAGCGTTTTATCAGCCATGTTGTGCTCCTTAGAGAACGGCAGTAGAGGTCATGGAGATGGAGCGTACTTCGCCGCCATCCATGTAGTAGAGAGAGGGCTTAATCACGCCATCAGTGCGCTGCGCAGCAGAGGCGGTGGAGCAGCCTGGGATGAAGATGTAGCCCTTGGCTTCCATGGCTCCCGCAACGTCGCGACCAATCGCGTTGAATAACTGCTGCTTCTGCGACTCGCTCAGCGACACTCCTTTACGAATCACGCCAGCATTGACGCCCGTATTGACTGGATCAAGCACAGCGGCTTCGACCAGACCATCGCCGTCAGCATTGAATGGGATGCTGTTCACCTGTTTGACGAGTGTCGCTAGCGCGTACTGAATCTGCGCGTTGAGCCAGATTTGATTGACGTAAGCAGAAATAGTCTTGAAGCGACCCGGCACGGTGCCCGGATACAGCCAGTTGAAACCATCCATTGCCGTCGCATATGCGCCGTAGATGTTGTAGCCGTTGTCGATTGCAGTAGCTGCGCGGGTAGCGTCAGTGACGATAGCGGCGAGGCCGGACTGGGATTTGAATGCCAGTGATTTGCGGCCGTTTGTGCGGTCGTAGTCAGTGGAGGCGATCGCACCCATAGCGAATGCAGCGACTTTGCGCAGCTGTGCGGCTTGGGATGCTTCACCCGCGAATGCGACAACGCCAGAGGCTTTCTCAGCCTTGATCTGCGCGCCAAAGCTAGACGTGTTGTTGGCTACGAAGGCGTTGGCATCGGTATCCCATGCAACGTATAGGAAGCGATCGTTCTGCGCGGCTGACCACGTTTTGAAGCCCAGCTTCTCGTCGAGCGTCGGTTCAAACATGGTGGTGAAGGTCGCCCATGCTTGGGTGATATGGCCCAGCGCAGTCATTGCCGTGTTAGGCGTGTCGGCATCAGTGCCCTGTGCAGACAGGATGGCACCAGTGTTAGAAGACAGCCGCAAGGAGTCAGCAGCAGCGCCAGTGGCGTATGCAATAGTCGACTTAGTACCCGTGGTGCCGGAGGCAATGACGAAGCACTTGCGCGTAATGTCGTACGTTACCGTTGCTTTCAGCGCATCAGACATAATGCCCGCAGCGTTTTGAAAGGACGTGGCCGCAGACAGGTCTAGCTTGTCGACTTTCTTCTCAGTGCCATCAACAAAAACACTGATAAAGCCCGTGATCTCTTTCAGCTTATCGAGCGTAATGTCGGCCAATGAAGCGCTAGACAGGCTCGCAGCGGTGGCCGCAGTGGCATAGTGAAAGAAGTAGATGCGTCCCGGTACCGCCTGCTTGTTGTCGTCAGCAGTGAAGTAGCCCACGGCTGCGGCATACTCGTCGGAGTCGTAACCGAAGTAGCTGCCCACGGCGTCAGCGGAGCCGAAGTACGGCGCAGTACGCGCGGGGACTTTATCGGATTTCGTCAGAAAGACGCCGTTCAGATTCAGCGCGTTCCCCGTGGCGGCAATAACGCCGGGGATCATGCTGATGATGTTGCCCATAGGGATAGACATGACTAATCCTTATCAGGTGGATAGGTTGAATCGACTTCGACCAGTTGCAGATCGAAGCGCGTTGCGAATGATTGAGGGACGGTGACGATTGGGCGGAAGTTGCTGATCAGATCAAGTGTGTAACGCGGCTCGTAGTTGGCTTCACCGCTGATGAAGTTCATCTGACGAGGCTCGGACGAGTAGAGCGGTTGGAAGCCCGGCAAGCGCTGGGCAAGGTCGTCACAGCCGTATGTCGAGCGCCAGAGCGTTGCGATGATCGTGGCAAGGTCGTGAGCGCGTTCGCCGTAGATATCAATCTGGCAGCGCCACTGAGTTGAGCGGCTGTGCTTTGCAGCGCTAGCAGGCCCGTCGTACTCGGTGATATCCGTCGACAGCCCCTTGGTGCCGATATCTGACAGGATGATGCACTCGCCTTTAGGCATCGGTACGTCGTTACCAAATGCCTGAATGACCTCACTTACCCCTGTCGCAGATAGCAAAAAACCGCGCAAGGCTGTCATCAGGTCGTCAATCGTGATGCTAACGGTCACGTTTGTCGGCATAGAATCACCTTCGACCAGTCGGGCCACTGTTCCGGCACCGCGATCACTTTCCAGGTCGTGCCATCGGCCAGTGTGAACTGCTCGCCACCTTTGCCGTCGGGCCGCACGATGCCGCTGTGCTGTCCGTTCAGATAGACAGAGCACAGTTGCCCTTGGACGTTTAGTCCTGCGATATGGGCAAGGTCTTTCTGCGACAGCTCCTGGCGCTGCACGGTGACCGTGACCGGATCAGATTGCTTTGGCTCGCGCTTGCCAGAGGGCGACGTTTGCCAGCCGTCGAACGTGACCACGGTAGCTTTCTGATGCGGATTGATCGCGCCAATAGCGCCCGACACCATGCTATGCAGATTCATCACTACCTCCATTGCCCACTAATTCGTAATCGACGCTACGCAGCATGTGAGCTGTCTCAATCAAAGGTTTGTCGAAGCCCTTACGCTCAATGGTCGATGGAGCAAGCGGTGGGGAAGTGAATTGGTTGATCGAGCGCTGTAGCTGCCCTTTGATCACCGATCCCATCGCATCTAGCGCAGCGGCAGAGTCACCGCCATTAGCTTTCAGCAGCTTGCCGATTTGGCGGCCCCAGTTGGGCGAGTTCTCGTCGATCATCTGGCGGAAGAAGGGGCGGGGTGGCTGGCCTTTGTCCGGTCGCCCGAATTCGTTAGCAGCGGCTACCGTGGCAACAGGCGTTCCATCGGGGTATGTAGCCCCTTCAAGAAAGCCGACGCGCAGTTCCTGCTTGCCATCCAGCCGCTTCGCAATGTTGCCAAGGCGACGCCTTAGCGCGTCACCACCCGTTAGTGAAGCCATAAGGATCATCCTCCCAGCTTGGCGGATAAGCAGTGCCCGGCACATAAACGGCCTGACGATACGGTGCCATCAGCTTCCATAGCTGCTGCCCGTAGGCCGTTTGCAGCCAGAAGGCGTTCTCGTCCGTCTCAGGGCCGACGCTGAACGTTGCTGTAACTGAGCCCTCGTGCGCGGTAGACAGGCGGCCAGTGGGCACGTCGGATTGAATGTCCATTGCTTGCTCGGTCAAGCGGCCCAGCTTTGCCAAGTGAGCCACCGCCAACCACAGCATGATCTTGCGGCGAGTCACGTCCGACACTGGGCTGGCATCGCCGTTGTCGATCAGTAAGCATGCCTCATCGAACACTACTGTCAGTGTCGCCTCCGCCACTGCCACAAACTCGGGATAGCGGCCCTTGAACGCTTCCGCATCAAACGTGACTGCCGTCATAGATCACCCCTTTGCTTTCTTGTTCTCGTCTTTCTGCTCGTCGGTTGGCGTGATGCCAGACATCGGAGCATCTTTGTTGAGACCTTCAAGACCTGTCTTCTCGTCTTTGCGCTCTTCTGCAGCAGACTGAGCAGACTTGGCATTGGACTGCTTGAACACCATTTCGCGCTTGATGTACTCAGCGTCGGCGTACTGATCGAACAGCTTGTCAGCCAGATCGCTATCGACCTCAGTCATGCCGTAGCCGCCAAAAATAAGGGAGCTATTAGCTCCCTTGAGGTGGACTTCTGTGCCTTCGATATTCAGGCGAATGCCGTGCGGCAGCTTGCAACCGATTACTACGTTAGCCATGTCGTTACACTCCCAACATCTGTGCGATCCCGTACGGGTATTTGATGACAGCACCAGCGGTGCCGGCGGACAGCTTCTGCGCGTAGCTTGAGGTGCGAATCTCGGTGCGGTGGAAGCGAAGGCGCTCGGTGAAGACCGTGTTACCGACTTCGTATCCCATTACGCGATCGGGAATCAGCTGCACCAGCTCACCGTTAGCAGTGGCGTATTCCGGCGCGGTCTCAATGCGTAGCTTCGAGAATTTCTTCTGCAGCTGTGCCTTGATTTCCAAGCCGTAGGAGTTGGTACGGCCAAGCACCGGCTCAAGGTTAGGCGAGATTGCCAGCACCATCGGGCTGTCCATTTCGAGGGTGCCGTCAGCGCGCTTCTGTGCGTCAGCGAACAGGCTCAGCACGTCGGCCACGATGTCCTCTGGAGCCTTCGTCGACCACTTAGTGCCGCCAGCGGGCGTGATCGGTGCAGGCAGATCCTTGTCATTCAGGATGCCGCGCACGTCGAGACCTTCAATACCGAAGAAGTTGATCTTATTGCGCAGGCGATTAAGGGTCATGATTCCAGCCTGCTGCTTCTCGCCCGCGATATTCAGGTTCATGCGGGCGGCGCGTTCAGCTTCTAAATCGCCAACCTTGACGTGAGTCTGGAAGTGGAACGTTTGGCGACGATCGAAGCCGGTGTTGGCATCAGCCGTACCGCCATTGTCGTAGTCGCCATAAGCCGAGGCTTGCCCAATTGGCTCGACGATCATGAATTGCAGATCTGTATCTAACCAGCTGCCGCGCTGTACCGAAGACATAATCGTTTCAGACTTCAACGGGGACAGTGCAACACGCACTACTTGCGGATCAAAGTAGGTCGTGAACGCAGCAGGAATGGAGCCGTTAGGCGTGGTGATCATGCCTGGCACAGAGTCGCTGGCCAGCATCGTCGGCCGCACGCCGTCTTGGTAATGAATGCCTCGCGCGGCGGCTTCGCGCAGCACCTGATCAATAGTGACAGCCATATCACAGGCCTCCTGTGGTGATTTTGATGGTCTCGCCAGCAGCGCCAGCGGTAGCGACCTTGAACTTGGTTTCGATAGCGCCTTCAACCGTCGCGCCAGCGTTGCCAGTGACTAGCGTGCCGTCGGACAGCTTGGCGAAGACCTTTTGACCGACAGTAGCGGCAGTGCCGGTAGTGGCCCAGAAGTCGCCCATTTGCATCAAGGTGACGGGGCGGCCAGCCGGAACAGCCATGCTTGCGAGATCGCGGATGTCGTACATGACGCCTTTCATGTCGCTATGCAGGATGAAGCCCAGCGGAGCAGAGCCACCGGCGTTCGCGATGCGGCCGTTAGCGTCCGTCCAGCCAAAGCGACCGATCAGTACGCCGTTTTCACACGCGACGTACTGGTTCTCACCACCTACGGCGCTGTAAGACGGGTTGTTAGAGGCAAACGTGCCGGGAATGCCCGGGGCCTGATAGCGGTTAACGTGGGTCTGGAAAGCCATTGCTTATGCTCCTTCGCCGAAGATGTCAGCGAGTTCTTTCTGCTCGCTCTGGGATACAGCACGCGGTGCAGCGTCCTGCGCGATAGCGGTCTTTTGCTGATTAAGCATCGCGACCATTGCCGGGAAGGCAGAAGCGTGGACGCCCTCGGTCGGAATGCCAGCACTGTCGAGGGCGAACTTATAGACGGCCTCGGCGCTGTCCATCGCGGCTACTTCACCGACGATCGGGCGCACTTCATTGCGGGCCTTCTCTTCTTCGCGTACGCGTTTAACTGCTGCGTCGGATGCCATTTGCATCTCACGACGGAACGTTGCTTCGTCCATCGCAAAGCCTGCAGGCTGCTGGTCTTCGGCCACCTTAGTGGGCTCCTGTGTGGGCTTGGTCGTCTCTGGCTTCGGATCAGCAGGCTTCGGTTCGTCGAAGTCCTGACCGGCAGATTCTTCGGCAGCTTTCAGTACGCCAGTCAGCTTCTCAGCATCGATGCTGGCATCCTGTGTGGCGGCGTCTTGCGCGATCTGCTCGGCAGTGCGTTCGCCTTGGGTCAGCTTGTCGATATCCAGTGGCGCAGCGTCGGCAGCCATGGTCGCGCTAGCGAAACCAGCGAGGGCTGCACGCATGGCCACCATCTTGGGGGTGCGTTTCATTGGGATGTACTCCGTGGGGTTTGCGTCTTCTGCGAATACCTCAGGGCCTGCACGGCCTCGGGTAACGAGTGCAACGTGATTGCCGATGATGTCGCGCATGACGCCGTCATACGGTTCACCGTCGGGGGTAGTGCCTGGGGTCATGTCAGCGCGGTAGCGGTAGGCACTGGACAGCTCGCGCTTAGTGTTGCGTTCGATGCCAAGGATGGCGTCATTCGACCAGACTGATAGCGGAGCCTTGAGGAAGGTGCCGTCGAAGGTAACGCCACTGCCGACAGCGCCCACAATCAGCTCAGGCTTATGGTCAGCCGCACAGACGGGCACGTGCTGGGAAAGCAGCTGTACGCCGTCGAATGTCGACGCGCCTTTGCGTAGCTCGTCAGGATCGCGGTACAGGCGATAGCCTTTATGCGGGTCGAGGCCAAGCGCCTGACTGTCGGGGATTTCATGGCCGTAGTACGTGCAAACGTTGGCTTTGCTGATGGGCGTCATCTTGATGCGCAGCTGGCCGTCTGGGGTGTACTCGCGCTGCGACTGGGCATCGAAAGCGAGCACGTCGTTTCGATTCATGGTGATGTCTCGCAGATATGAAAAAGGCCCGCCGTGGCGAGCCTTGATAGTGGTGGGTGAGCGAGCTATATGTATTCAGCTCCGTCAACGCTGAAACAGTGAAAGCTGCCGACAATTTCACATCTTTTGTATGTGCTGCCGAAGATGCGAAACGGGCTTAACTTTGCGCGAGGGAAGCGCTTGCTTTCATATACCTCTGTTCGCGTACCTTCTACGCGAAAAAACATATCGCGACCGCTAATAGGGATGTCTTTAACTGCAAGCCCCCTGTAAAGCAGCCTTATATGAGTTGGAGTCATGAGCGCATCCTCATAGATCAGGGATAACGGGAAGCCAGCTGCATCTGCAATTGATCAGCTGCCCCGGCATGATGTATTCGCCGTCGATCTTCATGCCCTTGGCGAGGTCGAACGTCTTGCCGTTGGCGCGAACGTGTGATTGTCGGGGCTCTTTGCCTGCGTGGCTGTGCATCCACTCGCCCTGAGTAAAACCCTGTTGCCTCTGGCGGGCAGCGGTCAGCGTGCTGGTGGCCTTGTCATTCTGATCGCGTGCAATGAACTCGGCACGTCGGCGGGTAATGCCATAGCGTCTATGCAGTTCGTCGGCTAGGTATTTGAGGTCACGGCCTCGGGCCACTGATTCGTTGACGAGTACTTCCACTTGGCGGTGATACTGCTCGGGAATCGACTTGATGAGCGCCACATTCTCAGCCCTGACGGCATCGTAGGCGTCGGCCATCTCTTCGGTCATGGTCATCTTAACCGTCAATCCGGCTTCCCGCATGGAGGCGAACAGCGATACGTCGGCGTTCTGCATGACAGACGAGGTGAAGCGTTCGGCCATCCTTTCCGCAACGCGATTGAGGCGAGACAGCAGGCCGTTAGCGACTCGATTGATGATGCCGTTCAGAATATCGACGGGGCCGTCTTGGGCCAGCCCCGTATTCTTCATCCCGCGCAGCACTTCGGTAGCCATGTGGCGATGCAGGTCATCGACCATACCGACCAGCTCTTTGCGATAGGCGTTAGCTACGCCCGCGTTCGGTGTCACGCTGGGCAGGGTCTTGGGTCGTTTCGTCATCGTCCATATCCTCCGGCGCTATCGGGTCGATCTCACCGTTGCCGTCCTTGTCCAAGGGGTAGGGGCATGACTCATCAGCAGCCAGTGACTGGCGCGCTTCCTCAGCAGTGACTACGCCAGACTGAATGTCAACTTGGCGCGTCTTCGCATCCTGTGCCCGCACGTCGCTGCGTTCTTTCTCGCTCAGCTGATACAACGGCACGAACTCGAAGTCGATCGCATCGTCGATCTCACCAAACAGCGACAGCTGGATGATCTCGATCAGGCGTTTAAGCGGCTTGCGCATTACGTCTTCTTGCGTTGCATGCACGTCGTCGTAGTACATGCGAATCTCGCCCTCAGACGACGCATTCAGACCCGCTGCACCCTTGCGCAGCAGCTTCACGCGTGGCTGACGAGCAACAACGCATAGCTCTTCGAGCGCTTGCTCTTTGAGGTCTTTCAGTCCAGCCAGAGGGGTGTTGATCTGGTCGAGCTCTTCGGTGCTCTTATCGAGCGCAAAGATGCCGTTGTTATCACGCCAGCGGGCGAACAGCTTCAGGCGGTTCATTAGGCCTTGGTTGACCTTGCCCTGTAGCGTGCTGCCCATGTTGGTTTTGAGGATGGTGCAGCTATAAGAGCGCAGCATCTTTGCCACATAGTCGCGGGTGCGCTGCCAGTTCGTGACGTAGTCGTCAGCCAATTGGGTGAGCGACAGCCCGCCAAAGTTGTACACGGGCTTGAGAATGTCCGGCACGGGGCGGCTGATGAATGTCAGCAAGCGCGAGTCGTGCACTTCATCACCTTGGCAGTACCAGAGTTGAGGCTGATAGAAATTACCTTTGAGTGGACTGTCCGTGTTGTACGGCCCGGGGAACAGCCAGCGCGGTTCAATCACGCGCAGCGACACGATGCTGTCACGCGGAATTTTGCGCGGATCGAGAAACAGCTCAGTAGCGCACTCGCCATCTACACGCGAGGCATTCGAGCCTTTCGGTGTCTTCACCTCGATGTACAGCGTGCCACGGCCGAAGTAATCGTCGTGCTCCAGCGCTTGGCGGAACATAGCGCGAACGTCTAAGCGCCTCAGCTCAGCCTCAATAGCCTTCACTTTCTCGGCGTAGTCACCGCCTTCCATCGCCTTAACCTTGATCCATTTGCGGGTCATGTCATTAGCATTGGTCTCGGCCATGTAACGGTATTCAGGCTCCTGTGCCTTCTGGCCTAGCCAGTCATAGCCCTTAAAGCAATGCACGCCCGCATACAGCATGCGCGCATCCATCGGCAGGGCATCGGCGGCCATCGCTACGGCACGATCACACTTACCCTCGGGCACTACGCCTGCGGGGGGCTCATACGGCTTAAGCACGCTAGATGCGGCAGCCACAGCATCATCGTTATCGAGCATGTCTATCAGTCGCCCGATCGGGATGCTGGTGTCTTTCTCAACACGATCGACAACAGGGGCCGGATCATGTTGCTTTTTGCGGAACGGCCACATGTCAGCCTCCTGTGGTGTTAGATGTCGAGTGAAAAGGCTTCCAGCAGCGCGTCGTCAGAGACGGCCACGTCTTGCTCAACGGTGGGCGTGTAGGCCATGACGAAGCAGTCAGCCAAGTTAGGCGAGGGGATGTCGCGTTTCGCTAGATCCTGCTTACTCTCCACCTTCACCTTGCCAGAGCGGTCAAAGTCGCGGCGGGGCGTGGATAGCTCATCAATCAGGCGGTCAAGGTTCGAGCACTCCGATGAGATACTGATCAGCTCATCCTCTTCGAACGGCATGCCGCGCTGTATCGCGTTGTAAGTGTTGCGGAAGCGATCGGCGACCAGCCACCATGCCTGCGCTTTGAGGTTCGAGAACATGTCCTTGTTCAACACGCCATCGGAGTAACGCGCATCGGGATGCCAGACCGCGGCCCCTGCGTTGAACTTGCTGTAGCTGATGCGGGTCAAGTGCTCATCGTTCAGCTCACCGAGTTTTGCCCCTACAGAGGCCCCAACGCCGATGCTGTCGTAAATGACCTGAGCGTCGTGTTTAACGGCGGCACGGTATACGCGAGAGCAGCTCTTCAGCAGTTCATCCTCACGCCCAGCCCATTCGTCGATATCCTGTGCCACGATGCCGTGGGCGAGGGTAGTGGCGCACTTATCAGCGCCGCTGTCGGCGACGTCAAAGCCAAGGCGCTTGGTGCCTGATGGCTCAATGCCCAGTTTTTTGTGAGCGTCGATCGCCGCCATGATCCACGAGCGTTTGATGATGACCGCATCGTCATCCTCGCGAGGCTCGCCTAAATAGATATGCCGATACTCTTCCTCGTCTTCTTCCTTGGCGTGCTGAATGACCTCCAGCATGGTGTTGGAGAGGAACGGGTTATCGGTGTAGTTGATCTTGCGGGTGATCGCATTGGCAGGCGGGCGTGTGACAAAGCGCCTGTAGACGAAGTCGGTTACTAGGCGCGGGTTGAAGATGATCCAGAACTGCGAGTGATCCTTACGAATCGTCGGTTCCAGTATCTCCCACTGCTCCTGGGTGATGTTGTGCGCTTCCTCCAGCCAGCAGATGTCGATGCCTTCGAGCGATTTCACTTCATCGATATGCCGCCACAGCCCGTAGAACAGGAACTCGGTACCCGTATAGCGGTTGATGATGCGGTCGCGCTGGATCTCGAAACGATGCTGTAGCCCAAAACGCTCAATCTGAATCTTGAGCAAGGTGTAGACCGATTCACTGATCTTGTTCTGGAACTGGCGCGCGCAGAGGATGCGGAGCCTGTAGTTATCCGCCAAGTAGATCGCAAAGCCAGCCGCATCCCATGACTTCGACGAAGCACGGCCACCGTACAGCACCCGCACACGAGCAGGCGTCAGCCAGAAGTCACGAAGGGCTGGGTTCAGAGTCGCCTTGTCCGCCATAGAAATGCCCCAAGCCCGAAGGCGTCATGCTGCCGTCGTCAGACGTGTGGTTAATATCTTGCTTCGGCCCATATGCTCTGGGTGACATGCGCTCGGCCGCCCACTTGAGGCCATCCATCATCACCTTGGCATCGCGGTAGTCGAGGCCGCCTTCTTCAGGATCAGTGCCCACCTTATCGATGCAGTCGATGATCCGATCGGCATGAGCATAGCCCGCCGCCTCCCTAGCCATGCGGTACTGCTCCGAGAACTCTTTATGCTTTCCATCGACTACCCATAGCAGGATCGACGACATAGACGGCATGCCCGGCTCTTTACAGATACTGCGCAACGATTGACCTGATGCGACCTTAGCGCAGATATACGCACAGACATCTTCATCGAATACCGAAGGCGCTCCACCTTTCTTGGACGAGTACGCACCCTGCGTACCAGATTGCGTACCGCGTACTACCTGCGGACCACCATGACGCTGCCATCCATCCTTCTTGGCACGCTTGCGTATAGCGCCGTCAGTGACACCGTACTTCTCTGCTATCTTGCGAATGGAGGTATCGCCAGCCTCGAAGGCTGTACGGATAGCCTCCCAGTTGGGTTGGCGAGCCATATCTGTTCCTTATGCGATCTTCTTGGCCGAGTACGACTCGACGATCTCGAATGTGCCTTTCCCACGCCATCCGCATTGAATGTCATTGCACTGAAGGAACGCGAAGCGCAGATCCTTCACGGGTTGTTTGCTGCTACGGATACGGCATGACTCGCCGCAATCAGGGCATTTCCAGCGCATGGCTGATTCCTTATCTTTGGGCAAAAAATACCGCCAAGTGTCGGTGTATATAAGGACAAATGAAAACGCCCTTGGAGTGGGTTGATTTCCACCACTGCGACCTCAACCTTCTATCTAGTACATCGTATTCCTCAGTGATCTTATGGATAGAGGCATCGCCAGCCTTGAAGGCTGTACGGATAGCCTCCCACTCAACCTGAGCCTTAACAGGCCTTCTGATATATAGGTTTTTTTATGCGTCCAAATGACTTTACTAATCCGATCATCGCCGGCGGCATGCGAATTGAGATACTTTCCACGTTCATAAGCAAGCTGGAAAATGGTGCCAGGTCACCAAAAATGGTTGTCTACGATACAAATCATTTTCCTAAAGGAAAGCTAAAAGAGAATGCATTAGCTAGTCAGGCCATAATTGCATTGGATAATAGTCAGGGTGAACATGAGGATGACTGCATTGAATGCCTTGCACTTCTGCTTGCACTGCAGGACGAACAGGACACTCGCAAAAAAGTAAAAACTGCTATCGATAATGAGGTGGCGCGAGCCAAGAATGGGCAAAGTCGAGCAGATATTGTTCGCAAGTTCACAAAAGATCAGCTTCGGAATTTGACCTAATGCACCAGGATAATGTCCAGTGCTGATTTTATATGTTTGAAAAAGTCAGTGTACTGTTTTGAGCAGGGAGCCCCATTTCAGGGGCCCCCTATGCAGACTGGTTGAGAGGCAGGTTCATCTGCATCTTATCGATGATCTTTTGAACGCGATGCTCGAGCTCTGGCTTGGTGCGTTTCCATGAGTTCAGGCCTTTACCGAAGAAACTGGCTGCCTCTTTTCCTTCCTGCAGTGCCTTGAGAGCCAAGTCGTACTGTTGTTTGAGACTTGAGTCACCACGTATCAGTGCATCGACCTGCAGGTCACACCAAACGGCAAAATCTACATCCAGCCAGCGAGCGAACACGACCGCCAGCTTGGGGTGCAACCACGTGCCGCCCCCTTTGCCGCGGCGCGTCTGAATCAAATCCCCGGAATCACGGGTATTTAGATACTTCCCGATTGCACTGAGATAGCTCCGTGTCTCTTTATTTTCCAGCCAGTGGTCAAGGCGTTTTCCATATGCTCTGGCAATTTCCGTGGCGTTGATCCAACCATCTGAATTGAACTGAACCGTGATGTCGCCGTACTGGAACGGAATGATATTACTCATGAGTTGCGTACCTTTTGAGTAAAGAGCCTTGTTGCCCAGAACGTCGGTCCACAGAGAAGCTCGCCAGCTACTGCCGACGTTCTCCAAGGCCCTTTCTGAAAAGCTATGTGTTGATGTGCGCCGGGCATGGCGCATACGAAAACGCCTCGACCGAAGCCGAGGCGCAATATCCTGCTATCCCCACTCGCGTAGGCATGTCACTTTCAGGCGTTTTAGACAGCAACCGTTGGCAGGTTATGCCTTAGAAGCCGTCGTTTTCGTCAGCCGCCTGTGATGGCGCCTTCTTCAGGCATAGTCATGACCTCCAGTGACAGAGCCTTTGTCAGCCTCACGACTGGCATCAACCTGCGCGGGCTGAATTTCGTACATCATGCCGACGATGCGGGTTTTGAGGCCGTCGATCTCGATACGCACAGACGGACCGGCGTTCATCACTGCCTCTACGCCCTTACCCGTATTGCAGTAGTTCGCATAGGAGACGCAGGGGAACACGCCGAGCTTCTGATCGCGGTGCGGGGTAATGAGCCAGCTGTAGACGTACTGATGATTTTCTGCCTGACCGGCGTAAGCATCACCATAGGACTTCTGCTGTACCACTACGCCAGAACCATTGAGCGGCGTCAGCGGGCCACCGAAGTACGGTGCGCGAAAGCCCAACATGTAGTCGCGGTTAATCAGATCCGCGTTTTCCATGTTCAACGCGTTCTTATTGCCATGACCAACGCAGAACAGGTAAACGTGACCATCATGGTCAACGACGTTGATGCGTTCGATCTCATCGGTCACCAAGTTGGCAGTGAGCCACGGTGCCTGGAATTGACCGAAAGTGCCTTCGTCGTCTGTCAGCTCGATGATGCCGATGCAGCCGTTGGCCTTGAGCATGTCCTCAGTCGGTGCGAAACCTTCTTTCGGCAACCCATTGGCACTGACGTACTCAGCGCGAACGTGGCCCGGTGCGTGGAAGCCTGCGCCCGTGTTGGCTTCGAATGCCAGATAACGCTTGCCGGTGCGCGGGTCCTTATAGAAGAACGGGTCACGCATGCAGTTGTTTTCGGTCTGGTCGGAACCGACGCTGACGCGGTGGCGGGTCGGCCACTTCGCTTCACGTTCAGAGGCCTGTGCTGCCGTCTCGTAGAAGAAGCCGTCCGGCTCGCATGCACCGCCCAGCAGGGCATTGTATGACGGCGTTTCGATCGTCATCTTATCGCCCTCGACTGTCACGTCCTGAATGGCTGTGGCCAGACGCTGCACGGTCTGCCAGACGCCATTGTAGTCAGCACCATAGGCACAGGTATAGAACGTCTGCAATTTGCCGTCTGCGCGCAGAATGGTAGAGCCAGACCATTCACGAATGTCGTCGTACAGCTTATGCTCGCCGAACAGGAAGCCGCCCGGTACGTAGCTAACGCCGTCAGCGCTGTAGAAGTAAGCGATGCGTTCGCCTTGGCTAAAGTCGGCACCGACTGGACGCACCAGCGCGATCAGGATGCGGAAGCCATTTACATCGGCTACGAAGCCATCTTCGTCACGTACAAGCCAGTTATCCCATGCCTGATAGCCCGGCATTAGCTGACCTAGCTTATCCGGATCAAAAGCAGGGAAGGTATTGCCGTTAGTGGCGCGAATGCCGCGAGCATTCTTCACAGTCCAGTGACTGGTGTGAATGTGCGGCGTCTTTTTCGTCTTGAGCGTCATATCAGTCTCATCGTTTAGACACAAAAAAGCCCGCACAGAGGCGGGCAGTGTTAGGTGTGCGGCGCTTATTTGCTTGTCCAGCGCTCGACAATCTTTGATGCAGCACCAGATAGGATGCTACGCAGCCAATCGACACCTAGGAACGACACGCCCGCGCCGATCGATACGGCCAGATACAGGTTCATACCGAAGTAATCGAGTAGTGGAAATACCGCGAGGGTAAGTGTTCCACACAGGCAGGCTTCCAGCAGCGAGTGCCAGAACTTACTGCCGCTGACTAGAGCGCGCAGCAGGGCGATTAGGAAGGAAAGCACGGTGGCCATCACGTGCGGCCGGATGTTTTCTTGCCATAGGGACATACGAATATGCTCCAGCGCATCGACGATCATGCGCCAGAGACCGGGGTCATTTTGAGGCATGACGTTTACTCTGGAGTGAATTGGTAGTGGTTCAGGGGCAATGGCCTTAAGTGGCTGTTTGCCACATGAGCCAAGCGCGAGACATCTTGCAAAAAGTCAGGGCGAAAAGATTAGATATGAACTAGATTACTTTTTGGAAATTGTATAAATAGAGCAAAGGAGCAATAAGTATGGCAAACACTCCTCATAGATATATCCGGATAAAAGGTCACGCAGAATTCAGAGTAAAATCAAAAGAAAATAAAATCATCAAAGTGCTTATGCAAGACGCTGGTGAAGAACTAGTGTCTAAAGAATTTCCTGCCCTTGTGATAGCAACATTCCGGGGTGAAACAGATTATGGAGAAGTAAGGATGTCTGTAGACGTTTCTCCTAACTCTGGGTACGAACCTTCAGGCCTTCGTTTAGATGATTGTCCGGACGAGCTAGAACTGTCCGCATTCCCTACAGTGCTGGCCCATGATCGCGCGTATTATGAAGAGGAATAACGAAAAAAGCCTCGCCGGTTAGGGCGAGGCTTTAGTTGATCTGCCGTGCCTTTAGTTGCAACTGCGGCACTGTACAAATATCGTACATTTTGCTCGCCATTTCCGCAAGTGGTTTATGCCGCTAGATTGTGATTTATCTTTTTGATCATGTCTTTTATATGAAAAAATTCTTTTTCTTCAATGTCGTAAAGAGCATCTTTAAGCAATTTCCAGTCTTCGCTACAGTCGCGTTGCCAGTGAGAAGCATCAATGCCTACCCCGCACCAGCTCTCACACCACGCTGCAACGTGTTTCGGTGGCCACTCGGCACCACGCATCGACTGCTCAACCATCGCCTGTGACAGGGCAACTAGGCGTTCCGCACGCTTCTTCAGTACACGCTCCCCACGTTCGGCTAGTACCATGCGCACACGATCATGCAGCGCGTCGTAAACTTCACCTTTGCATGCCTGCCGGATCGATTCCTTCACTGGCGCCAGCGTCATGATGACGGCGTACTGTAGCGGATTGGTATCCATCAGGTCGTCAACGTAGCACCTGATTTTGTGATACTCGGCATGGATATCTGCGCCAGTACCTGCGCGTTTCTCGCGGCTCTCAACCGCTCGTACGGAGCGTGACTTCTTGCCTTTCTTGCCCGCCTCATACAAGTCAGCCATCGACTGCGTACGCATGCCGTCTTCATATGCAAGCGCCACTGCTGTGCGCGGGTCGGTTGTCAGAAAACGTGTGCGAGGCTGCACGGCCCGTTGATAGCAACGCGCGTACAGTTCTTCCCAGTTGCTCATGCAGCCCCCTCGGCTACTTCTTGAATTATTACCTACACACCGGAGCCGCGTTTAGGGTCACGGATCGGTGCCAATGTCTGTACGCTGACCACGTAGTCAGGCGTGTCGTCTTTGAGTAGCCCCGACCGCACCAAGCCATCCTCAATCAGCTTGAGGGTATAGCCGTAGTTGGAGCAGTCGAGGCGGCGTTTCCCTTTGCCCAGCACCGGTTGCAGTGTCAGGTGAACAGGGCAGGTGATCGGCTCTAGCCCGCGCGCAGCGATCTGTGTTGCTTTGTGGGCTGCGTCAACATGCTTCTTGCAAGTTGCCCAGTGAACGCCCGCATAGATGCTGTTGAGTGACGGGCCAAGGTAGGGCACGAAGACCTGAATCACGCCGCCACTCCCTTGATGGTGATGATGCCTTTTTCCACCATGCGTACCAGCGTGCGGATTTGTGCGCGACGCATATACCACTCGGCGTGGGCTTTCTCTTCGGATGGCCACGGCACACGTCCATCAATCACGTCATGGCATGCCGAGCAGCCATAGCAGGCCGACAGGTCATCGCTCTTGCGGGCCAGGCCATGTGACTCATTGGGCAAGTGGCACAGCACGGTGGTATCCGTTCGCTCATTGCAGATGCCTAGAATGCCCAGCGTGCAGCGCTCGTCGCGTGCGGATGCGCGCATGGCCTTTGATACGATCCTCATGCTGCTCGCTCCTGCACCATGGCCAGTGCCATTTCCTCGATCTGTTCTGCCGTGCACTGTGGCCAGTAGGTCTTGGCGATGTAGGTGCACAGCTCGCTCATTAGCTGGAAGAAACGCCCTTGGTCCATCCGGTCAAAGGCAATGGAGCGGGGCTGTTTGCTGACCAGTACGCCAAACCCGGGTACGTCGGTGTGGGTGATATCGCACTCAACGCCTGAGTCGGTCTGTAGTTTCTTGAGCGCGTCATGTGCGTTCTTGCCTGTGAAGTCGTCAATGTTCTGCGCCACCAGTTGGCCGAGTGCATGCGCCAGTCGATGAAACTGCAGGTTGCGTGGCTGCTTCATGTCGCAACGCAGGGTGGTGCCGATCTTCACGCCACGCTCACGCACGATAGTGGCATCGGTAGCGCTGGCAGGGATGAAGGCCGACACCTCCGCACCTGTGGTCGGATCGACCAATCGCACTGCGCGCATGTAGACGGGCTGTTGTTTGCTCATGCGACCGCCTTCTCGTTGACCCGATTCATGGCCGATATCTCAGCGACTACCTGATGCGCACCGATGCGTGCGGCCTCAGCCGTCACGACGAACATGTACTGCTTACGGCGGATGATGCAGTACGTCTTCTGCTCTGTGCGCGAGAGGAATTCGGCTTCCTCAAGGGCGCTTTCCGGATCAAGGAAAGGGGTCATAACCAGCCCGTCAGTCTTCATTTCGATGCCCTCCGTACTGCGCGCTCAAGGCGCTGGTGTGCCAGACGCTCTATGCGTACCGCTTCCTGATAGGCTTCCCATTCCGGATCAGTGGCGGCGATCGCTGCACGGTGGCGCGGGTTCATGTGATCTAGGTGGTCATAGCCCGACGTGAAGCCCTGAATAGGGCAGGCCAACAGGAATGCTGTGCGGCGATCACGGTAAGCGGCCTTGGCAGCGCGACGCGCGATACGGGCGTTGATGTAGTCGATTGCCAGTGTCTCAATGCTCATGCTGCGGCCACCTCGTTGCGTTTGTTCCAAAGCTCTGCGATCCATGCGACACCCTTGGGCGTGAACTTGGCCTGATTGAACACATGGCCGTTCTCGGCTTGACTGGTGCGTGTCTCGAAGCGATCGGCATCGATGTGCTGCTGATATGCGACCCATTCGCCATTGAGGCGGTACATGACGCGGCGATCTTGCAGGAACTGGCGCAGGTCACGCTCTTTCGCGTCGAGTAGCTTCGCCACCTGTCGAAATGTCTTACTGCCAGTGCCAACGTTCACGTAACGATCAACGAACTCGGCTTTTGGCTTCGCTTCCTCCAATTGCTGCTGCACCAGCAGGCGGCGCTCTTCGGCGTCTGCCCATGCGCGGGCGGCGGCGACTGGGTTCGAGAAGTCAGGCAAGGCGGGCTTAGCAACCTGACGCTCCAGTTCATCCCAGCGACGCACCAGAACAGAGGTAAACGTCGGGCATAGCTGTGCAACAACGGTGATCGAATCAAGGCGCCCTTGGTCACCGCTAAAAACGTACAAAGCACCCGGGCGGCCGCCAGTGACGGGCTTTTCCTCCAATGGAGGAAGCTGGATAGCGCCTTGCTCAGCGAGGCGAACGATGGTGCGCTTCACGTTGTCGTGTCGGCTGCCGGTCAGCTCGGCAATGTCGCGGCTGGTCATGGTCAGCTGGTGAGTGATTAGATTGTTCATTGGTTTGCCCCCTCTGCCTGCGCCAGTAACTGCTGGCGACGTTGCTCTTGTTGTTCTCGTTCGTGCTTGCGCTCTTGCGCTATCAGGTCGCTTCTTGAGTCGCTTGATAAGACGCGTCGCATTTCATGAATCATCCGGTTGGCGTTGCGTCGGCGGCGTTCCTGCTCCTCGGGTGACGGCGGCAGCGCCAGCTTGGCCTCAAGGCGATCAGGCGAGGGCAGTAGCCCCTTGGCTTGCTCTGGCGCGATCCTGCCTTGCTCCACGGCCTGCTCAATGACGTCTTGGCGGCGTGCTGGATCAGAGCCAAGCGATGCCGTCCAGTTGGGCTGACGCCCTTCGGCCTTAGCCTGCTCAACGCGGCGTTCGTAAGACGACATGAACGCCATGCGGGCACCGACCTTATCGCCGAGAGCGAGAATCGGGCGGGCATCGGCCATAGCCCCTGCAACCTCGCCATTCCAGATGATCGTCTCCGACTCGTCCTGCCCTGACAGCGCCAGTGCCCATGCTTCTGCTGCCGGAAGGTGCGCATTGGCCGACGGGATGCGCTCAACGATGCTGGCTAGCGTCAGGCGTCCCTTGATCTCCGATCGGCAGCGCGCCAGCGCATGCTGTGTTTCGTTCAGCGGATAGGCTGACAGGTCGCTGACCATCAGCAGCAGCGCTGCGGGGGTATATTCCTGCCCCATGACTTCCATCGTGGCGCCCAGTAATTCAAACAGGCGGTCTTGTCCGTCAGCGGTCAGCATGCAGCGCCTCCGGCTTGCTCACGGCGTGCACGCATCATCGCCTTGGCTTCCTCGACGGCGCTGAGGTTGGACTGGGTACGATCGGTTTGGCGCGCCTTGGTCGCGGTGACCTGACGGCCTGTCTGGCACTGCACTGCGAGGGTTTCGCAGTCGGTCAGCATTAGGCTGACGGGGTGGCCCTTGGTGACATAGAACTGATTGTTCGTCCGCAGGTACCACGCCGCCACGGCAGGGGCGAGGTCATGACCTACTCGGTCGACCAACTGGCTGAGCTGTCCGGCAGTGCGAGCGTTCCAGATCGGCCATGCGTCGTAGCGGTGGCGGTAGGCCATGGCGTAGTTGGCCCAAGCACGAAACGTTTTCGCGCTCTGATCTTTCGGTCCCGGCATGTCAGCAGGGATGTCGACCCGGGGGCGTTTCGGTTCGATCGGTTCAGCAGGGATGATCTCACCGGAAACCGGCCCAGCAGCGGAGGCGTCAGCCCCCGGTGCAACAGGTTCATTGATAGGTTCAATGACTGATTCAGAAGAGTGACTGATTCTGGGTGCAACCATTTCACTAGGGGGTAGTGCATCTGTTTCACTACCTAGTGAATCGTTTGCACTAGGGGGTGCAGTGGTTGCACTACCTGATGCAGAATTTTCACCACCTAGAGTTATCAAATAGATATTTGAAGAATTGCCTTTAGGGCCGCCTTTCCTGACAACCTTTTTCACCAGCCCGCAGTCACAAAGCGCCTGAATGTGATTCATTGCCGAACGCTTACTGATCTCACATTGGTCAGCAATGTGCTGATACGAAGGCCAGCACTCGCCCTCATCGTTAGCGTTGTCCGCCAGCTTGAGCAGCACTAGCTTGCGTGCAGCGTTTCCTACCTTGACCCTAAAGGCTTGGGCCGTCAGAAGCATGCTCATGCTGCACCTCGCTGGACATCTTGTATCTGTTTACTCATACTGTTACTCGCTCTTTTGAGTAACGCCCGGCCCCATCTCCCCAGATGTCCGGGCGTTTTTGCGTTTACTTGATTGCTCGTGACACTTCTTCCAGATCCCGCATTGAGACCTTGATGCCACGCTTCCTTAGAGCGCTTACGATTTTCATGGCGTTTCCAAGGCTGATATTTCTAATTCCCGCCTCATAATTAGCGATAGCCGTCTGGCTAAGCCCGCACATGTCACCCAGCTTTTTTTGGGTGATTCCCGCTCTATTACGAAGGGCTTTAATGTCCATATGTGGCTCTGTTCCATGTTTTCTACACGACTTTATCACAAAATGTGTTCCATACAAACACAAAACGTCGATAGCGTTTATCACGCATTGTGGTAATATTCTCGTGGCTAAACACACGATGACGTTAAAGTGAATTTTTCTTTAGAAGCAGTGACATGACAGACACTACAAAAGGCTCTATCGGCGAAAGAATTGCCCAGGCGCGCAAGGCGAAAGGGATGACGCAGCCTCAGCTTGCAAAGGCTTGCGGTTGGGATTCTCAGGGCCGTGTCTCTAACTACGAAAGAGACAAACGCGAACCTAAAAGCAATGATGTGCGCATTCTTGCGTCGGTACTTGGTGTGTCTGAATCATGGCTGTGGACCGGCGAAGATGGGGCGGCCACACCCCTTAAAAGCGGCACGGTGCGCGAGTGGGTAGACGGCGAAGCGCCAGAAGATGACGAAGTGGACGTACCGTTCTTCGGGGAAGTCGAACTGTCCGCAGGCAGCGGCACTACCGTGGTTGCAGAAGTGTCCAAGGCGCCTATCCGTTTTCACCGCCAGATCCTGCGCAGCGCGGACGTTACGCCTAGCGCTGCAGCGTGCTGCCGCATCTCTGGCGACTCTATGGAGCCGATCCTGCCGAATGGCGCCACAGTGGGCATCAATACGCATCAGACGGCTATCGTTGATGGCAAGATGTATGCGGTCGACCACGGCGGCCTGCTACGCGTGAAGATTCTCCAGCGGCTGCCGGGCGGCAAAGTATTACTACGCAGCGCCAACCCATCCTACGGCGATGAGGAAGTGGAGGTGGGCGACGGCTTTAGGGTGCTAGGAAGGGTGTTCTGGTCGTCGGCCGTCTGGCATTAAGCTTCGTAACAGCACAATATCCCTCGGCAATGCCGGGGGATTTTTGTATGCAATGAGCATAGATCTCATCTACATTAATTGAGCGAGTATTTATCTGTCGAATGGCGTACACTGTGTTTTTGTACAGTTCGACTTAAATATTTAGAGGTGATTATGGATACTCTCGGGCCGCTACCAAAATTATTTTTGACTTTATCTTGCATATCGCCCGTGTTTTTGACCTATGGTTATATAGCATTAAATCAGGGCGACTATTTGATATGTGCATCATTTGCTATTGCAGCTGTAATTACAGCAGTTTCATGCTTAATAACCCTTCGGTTTGTGGAATATAAAACTTATTCAGAAAGTATAAATATTACAAGTTTCAAGCCCGCGGATAAAGAAATATCAGGGTACTTTGTTTCTTATTTAATGCCTCTTGTTAGTACAACGGAAGCGTTTTATTCAAAGCCTATCGGTATATTTTTTGTTGTCTCTTTTTTTATATTTATATATTTTTCAAAATCATTCTATTCAAATCCAATATTATCTTTGTGTAGGTACAAATTTTATGAAGTAACTATAACTACAGGAGGGTGCCTTCTTTTGATAACCAATAAAAACATTGTTAATATTTCAGATGTCAAGAGAGTTGCATATGCGACTCCCTATACAGTAGTTGAAGCTAAGAAGAAAGAAATTTAAACTAGATAGGATAAGGATATCCGATGGAACTTTTTACATTAACAAACAGCGCCCCTAGGATCAGAAAAATTGTAATAAACAGGAGTGCTCAAGAAGATCTTGAATACAATGCAAATGACCAAATGGCAGACTTTTTGGGGTATGAAGAGTGTCATGAGCTTGAGGCTCAGTACAAGCCAGATACTCACGAGATTTTTAAAATAGAAGATTTTGAAGATATTGATGGAATAATAAACGCTGTAAAAGATCCGGCTGGGATAAATGCTTGGGCTCCAGAAAGCGAAGACCTTCTTGAAATAAAAGCATTTTTCTTTTGTATTGAACATGATGATGATATCTGTGTCGGATTCCAAACATTTGACCGCAGGCAAGTGTTGAGCCAGAAGTTTACCTTGCTTTTTGCTCGAGACTCTTTTATCAACGTTAAGGGAGTGGCTTTCTCTTTAGACTCTAAGTTAACAGCTGTAATCCAAAAGAATAATAAAGAAGAAAGCCTAAATCTTCTATTTAGAAACTTGCACAACACAAGACGTATCTTTGATATGGATATTTATTTCAAGGAAGCAACAGCAGAAGATGTTGATAAATTTTTTAACGAAGAGAAATTTGTTGGCTATGATAATAAACAAAGAAACGATGGCGGAATTATTGATGACTGGTGCAGAAAAAAAATATCGTATATTCTAAACGAAGGAAACGTGAAAGACTTAAGTCCCGATATATTAAAACAAAAGGCTCTAGAGCTTGATGTTACTATAGAGTTTTCAAAAGATGAAGACGGAAACGAAAAAATAAAATTCCCTACTGAAAGAACGGAATTAAAAAATCTACTTAGATTTTTAGATGAAGATATATATAAATCATCTTTGACCGACACTTTGTATGTTGCAAATAGCAAAAGGAAAGGATGATATTTTAAATTTATTTAATTATTATGCAAAGCAGCCCCGTCACCGCGCGGGGCTTTTTCATACCTATACCAAAGCCCAGCCCTTGCCACCTTTACCTCCTGATACAATGGCCCAAAAGGAGGGAGTATGAAACGACTGATCGTAGGTGCGGCGCTGATGGCGCTGGCGGGTGGGGCTAGTGCCGATTGGACAATGGAGAAAGATGGCGCAGTTTTGAGGTCGGAGGGAGCGCCGTTTGAAGTATTCATGCCTGCACCAGGGGTTCGAACGATCCCTTTTTTTAGCAAAAGCCTCGTCAGGATAAAAGACGTTGACAGCTGTTTCCAAAAGCAGCATCCGCTTGTAATGGGGGCTAATTCAGATGCGTATCCCTCGATCTTCATCAATGGCAAAAAGGTTCGGGCTAGAGCGGTTTGCAAGGGTAACGACTTATTGGTCGCGATGGATTCGCAGCCCGGACAAAAGGTTCTTAATGACGCAATAAGATCAAATGCAGACATAAAAATGCAGCTGCAAGGTGTCGGAGAATACGTTTTTGCAAATAGGTCGGGGGGCGATGCCGCGCAAGAAATCGCAAGGATGGGGAAAGGGATATGAAAATTATCAAAGGGCTTGTCCTGCTGGTCGCGGGAGCATCCATCACGCTAACTGCGTCAGCGTCTGACTGGCAGATGGATAGAAGCAATCCCCATCGTACGATTATCACCGATGACAAAGGGAGGGCGTCAATTACCTTTATCGAAAGAGAAGGTAGTTCCGGTCCCGAGATTTCAACGGTTGTGATTAAGAGCGGCCGACACCAAGAGTGTGCTGCGAGGCATTACCCTCAAGAGCCAAACAGCCCCGTTGAGGCGGCTCCTCTTATAGTTTCTGGTGTGCCTGTGAGGGCTGAGGCTCTTTGCGGTGACGGTGAGGTGTATTTCCATATAGCCACTGGCGCTGGACAGGACTATCTCACAGGGCTTGCCAAACAGGGGCGGCCGATTGAGGTGCAGCTTCCTGATTCAGATTCCCTGCTGTTCAGCAATAAAGATGGCGCCGAATTCTTCAGGCATATCGACGAAGTGTATGGCGGAATCTAGCCAATAGATGTCCCTCCCCAAGCCCAGCCAAGCGCTGGGCTTTTTTGTGCTTCAAAAATACAGCCAGCCCTTTTTATTTCAAAGGCATGCGGATGCATCTCTATGAATATCACAAAACGTGGTTGACAGATAAAACACAAATCGTGATACTGTCGTTGTCGATCGGGGAGTCACCCATCGGCAGCTCTTTAACAATGGATTACCACGTCATCCCGTAGGCTTTTAGAGAGTGAGGGGCTGGCGTGAATGAATACCCCAGCCGCAGGTGGGGAAGGTAACAGCGGCCAGCGCCTTCGAGAGAGGGCGCATTCGGAAGCGGTGAATGCGTAGGCTGATACGCAGAACCGAGTGCCACCTTTGCCAAGGTAAGGTTCGGTGCGGATAAAGGCGAACAACCCCCGCGGCAATGCAGGAGATCAGTACCTGCCACCTCTTCACGAATTAATAGGAGGCACCAAAATGACAATTCGTCGCTTCACCGCAGTAATTGAGTTCAACGACCAAGATGTCGCTAATCCCTCAATCATTCAGCAGCTGACATCAGCGATGAGCAGCAGAGCGGGTCAGAAAGGTGAGTTCAGAACCATCTTTGGAGGCTGGAGTGATCTTTCAGAAGAGCGCGATCTTCTTGAGGCTCGCGTAGAAGAGCTTGAGCGGCGCCACGGCTATTTATAGCCACGAATTAATAGGTCTGGCACATGCCCGCAACCCTGTGTAGCGATGATCTGGAACTCCTCCCAGTAGCAGCACGGCCAAGCCAATGTGCAAGCCGAGATGACCATCGGCTGGTGCCCGCGCCAGTGGCGAAAGAGCGGGACTTACCACGGCTGTCGATTCACTGAGTCGGCAACCGGGTAACACGCGCTAGCTGCGATAGTGAGCTGATAGCCTGCCGGGGCTGAGAATGCCGGCAATCATTCCCCCGCTTGTGCCCTCCATGTGAGGGCTTTTTTGTTGGAGAAAGCTATGGGTAAGGCGTCTAGCAGTATCGCTATTAAGCGTCGCAAATCGGGAACGTCGATGCATCTCAAAGGCAGCGCTGCACGGGGTTTCATGCAGTCGCTGGGCGTTAACTTCCCGGGTGATGACCAAGTAAAAGAAGGCAAGGAAATGAAAGCACTGATCTTCTGGGAAGACGTACCGGCCACGGCTGATATGTACGTCGTGGACGCCACGCCAGGCGAAGTCGAAACGCTCAAGGCGGCGCATCAGAAATACCACGGCCTCGACGACGACAGCGAAGCGCTCGACGTCGTATCGCATGCAATCGCAACCAAGTGGAAGGCATGCAAGGTTGAGGGGCCGGTAACCGAACCGGTAGCACTGATCATTCAATGCGGCGTGATGAGCTGCTGAGATGACTTGAGCTCAGCATGTGTTCAAGGGTGAAGGTATGCCGATCTACGAATGCAAGACCGACAAAGATATATGGAACTTCGCTGTACCGATCGAGAGCAAAGATGCCAAAGGGGCTGAGGCAGAGTACAGAGCGCTGCGAAAGCTAAGCCCAGATCGTGTTGTGGAAGTGAGGCCAGCGCCGAGATTGGACGGCCCACCACAGGGGATTAGATGCAAGTGCGGAGGATATCCAGCTTGCAATTGGGAAGGCGGAAAGGTGGCTGTTTTCTGTAATCAGTGCGGGTTTTCAACGGTAATGCTGCCGCACAAATCATTCGCGGAATTGCACTGGAGCATCTTACAGGAAGCATCAGAAGAATTTATGGGCAAAGTGTTCCGCAAAGGCGAATCGCCATTCATCGTCGAATAGTTAACCACCGCCATCTGGCGGTTTTTTTATGTCCGGAGGAAACCATGAGGCCAATGGATATGCTCAACGATCCCGAGCTGGCAGGCAGTGCTGAGGCGCGGGCCATCGTTCACCGAACCGCTGTGCTGCTGGAGAAGCAGGCGCAGGAGAGGGCGCTTGCTGAGCTGCCACGCAACGATGTGCGGGCACGTCAATGGAAAGCCCGCAAAGCGCTTCACGAAGCCGACAACATCCTGTTCCCGTATCTGGTTGAGAAAGCGTAAGGAGGCGGCATGAACGTCGCGCGATCATACGAAGCGCACTGCGATCTAGCGCAAGGGCAGCGAGAGGCTGCGTGGATCGCATCGGACAACTGGCAGCGTCAGGTAGACGACACGATCGACCAGATGACGAACGTCGATCATCACGAACGCAGTCGCAAGGCGATCACCGAAGCGCTGGATGAACACACCGATCCGGCTGATTTACAGCCGCTGCTGGCTGACTTGCACCTTGCATTAAAAGCGGAGCAGCTAGGGCGATCGGATGGGCGCGAGCGGGCACGCAAGGCACTGGCCGTGCTTGACCAGTTCATCTACGACACGGTCAGTCAGGAAGCACAGGAAGAAGTGACGCGCCGCTATGCGTGAGGCTCTGTTCTGGACGCTGTGGGCAGCCGCAGTGGTGATCGTTCTTTTGTGGGTGTGAGGTGGTTATGACGTGGTTTCAGTGGGTAATAGCGCTATGGCTTCCGGTGCTGGTGGCGATCCTGATGTTCAATTCAGGCGCACATGCTGGAAAGCGTCGGCAGCGGGAAGAGGAACAGCATAAGCAAAAGCGGGAAGCGGCATGGCAGCGCAAACAGAAGTGAGATGGCGGCTATTGGAAGTAGCCGCCGGGTGATTACACGGCGAAGCATAATCGAAAGGAGAATATCGCATGACAACCGAAGTTTCTACATGGGCCAGCCAAAACCAATCGCTGGCACAGCGCGGAATAGACGAATCAACGTGGAATGCGTTGTGCAACACGCTATATCCGGGGGCGCGGACCGAGTCTGTACTTCTGGCTGTTGATTACTGCCGTTCAAGGCAGCTGGACTTCATGCTCAAGCCTGTCCATCTCGTCCCGATGCAAGTTAAGAATGCCCAGACAGGGCAAAAAGAGTGGCGTGACGTCCCGATGCCCGGCATTGGCATGTACCGCATCCAAGCTGATCGCTCTAAAAACTACGCTGGTGCCGACGAGCCTGAATTTGGGCCGACTATAGAGGCGCACTTTGACCACCCATACAACCAAGGGCAGCAAATTACGGTTCGCTACCCAGAATGGTGTAAGTACACCGTTTATAAAATCATCAGCGGCCAGCGTGTTGCGTTCACGTCTAAAGAGTACTGGTTAGAAAACTACGCTACAGCCAGCAGCAAGACTGACGCGCCCAACGCAATGTGGAAGAAGCGGCCATTTGGGCAGCTAGCAAAGTGTGCAGAGGCGCAAGCGCTACGAAAGGCATGGCCAGAGATTGGCAGCGAGCCTACTGCCGAAGAAATGCTAGGCAAGTCCCATATCGACGAAGAGATTGATATTACCCCGCCGCGTAACGAACCAGCCCCCGCTCAGATCGCCTACTACCCGCAAGAATCGTTCGACAAGAACTTCCCCCAGTGGCAGGCCGCCATTGAGGCGGGCAAACGCACGCCTGAGCAGATCGTGAAGATGGTTGGCAGCAAGGGCGCGCTTACCGAAGAGCAGAAACAGCAGATTATGGAGGTGCAGGCATGATTATTTGCGAAGTGCAGCAGGGCACACCCGAATGGCATGCGCTGCGCCAAGAACGCTTTACGGCATCCGAAGCGCCTGCCATGGCCGGTGTCAGCAAGTACCAGTCACGCACAGCGCTGCTCAAGATGAAGCACACCGGCGTGACTCCGGACGTAACGCGAGCACAGCAAAAGGTGTTCGATAAGGGGCATGCAGCAGAGGCGGCGGCGCGGCCCATTGCCGAAGAAATCATCGGTGAAGAGCTGTTCCCCGTCACCGGCATTAGCGATGACGATCCACGTCTACTGGCAAGCATGGACGGCTGCACGATGCTCGAAGATGCCATCTGGGAGCACAAGCATATCAACGATGATCTTCGCTCCTGTGTCCCTGCTGGCAATTTGGCCGAGCACTACAAAGTGCAGATGGATCAGCAGCTGTACGTGACGGGTGCCGAGCGTTGTCTGTTCATGGCGTCAGACGGCACTCGTGAGAACTGCGTTCATATGTGGTACGAGCGCGATGAGCAGCGTATTAAGCAGCTAATCGCCGGATGGGATCAGTTCGAAAGCGATCTGAAAGCCTATCAGCCAGAACAGCAGCAAACTCAGGCCGTTGGGGCAGAAGTAGGTGAGTTGCCGCGCCTCGACATTCTGATCAGCGGTGGAGTTAAGTCGAGCAACCTTCCTGCGTTCCAAGCGTCAGCACAGGCACTGATCGAAGGCATCAAGACTGAGCTGTCCACCGATCAGGACTTCGCTGATGCTGAGCGCGCAGTGAAGTGGCTCAAAGATGGCGAGAAGCGGATCGACACAAGCAAGAAAGCAGCGCTTGAGAAGACGGCATCCATTGATGAGCTATTCCGCGCGATGGACACCTTGAAAGAGTCAATGCGCCAGAAGCGCTTGCAGCTAGATAAGCTGGTCAAGACCGAGAAAGACAATCGGCGCTTTGCCATTCAGCGTGAAGCGGAAGAGTGGTTTTCAAACTGGCTTTCTTCTCTTGACCTGCCTGTTCCAATCCTCACCACGCTTGATGTCGTTGGTGCCATGAAAGGGAAGAAAACGATTACATCCCTTCAGGATGCAGCGAGTAGCGAAGTAGCCCGCGCTCAAGTTGACGCACGCCAAGAAGCCGATCGCATCAGCATCAATGCAAAGCTGTTGGCCGAACAGTCGGAAGGCTATGAATTCCTGTTCGCTGACAAGCAGAACCTGTTGAGCAAAGCCGCCGATGATCTGCTGGCAACGATTAAGGCACGTATCGCCGAGCACAAAGAAGCTGAGCGCCAGCGGTTGGAGGCAGAGCGTGCCCATATCCGTCAGGAAGAAGAGGCGCGGGCAGCGCAACAGCAAGAACAACAGGTCCAGCAGAAAGAAGAAGTGCCCGCCCAGTCAGCGATCGGCACTAGCAAGATTGCTGCTGCCGCTGCCCGTTATGAACAGCAAAAATCCCCCGTCGAGACTGACACAGTGACCATCCCACGCAAAGAGTATGAGGAACTGATGCGCGACCAGTACATGCTCAACTGCCTGCGCAATGGCGGGGTAGATAACTGGGATTGGTATGACGACGCAATGAACGATTTTCGTGAAGCATATCCAGAGGACTAAGGCATGGCACGCGGTGTAAATAAGGTCATCATCATTGGCAACGTCGGGCAAGACCCCGACATCCGGTTCTTGCCATCGGGTAATCCGGTGGCGAACTTCTCAATCGCGGTAAGCGAGTCGTGGACAGACAAGAATACTGGTCAGAAGCAGGAGCGCACCGAGTGGATCAAGTGTGTCGCCTTCAACAAGCTCGCCGAGATCATCCAGCAGTACGTCCACAAAGGCAGCAAGGTTTACGTCGAAGGCAAGCTACAGACGCGCAAGTGGCAGGCGCAAGACGGCACGGATCGATACTCGACAGAGGTGGTCATCAACGATCTGCAGATGCTGGATGGCCGGAACGGTGGCCAGCAGCAGGGACAACAGAGCGGCTACCAACCTCAGCAGCCCGCGCAGCAGAATCAGCAGCGGCCCCAGCAAGCCCAACAACCGCAGCAATATCAGCCCCAGCAGCCGAATCAGTACGCACAGCAGAGTGGCGGCACCACAGCGCCCCAGCATGGCGCACCGCAGGGTTTCGACGATTTTGACGACGAAATTCCATTCTGATGGTTGGCAACTACCCATCTAAGGTGCCGCTGATGCCGCACCTTCCAGACTATGAGCCTATTTATCTACCGGGACAGAGACCATGACTGATTGCAACTGCATTGACTGCATGCACGGGAAGCCTGACGCATCAGCTAAAGGCATATCAAAAGTGAGTAAATCGCGCATTCGCGATGCTGGCATCGAATGTTGGCAGATATTTGCTGTGTGCGAAGTGATGGAGCAAGGACTGCTAAATTCTCCCATCGCGGCATACAGCAATGTTGAGAATGCACGATCTGCAGCAGCGCGAAATAGCGACAGCCAGCGATCATTTGCCGTTGTAGAGGTGCCTTTTGTCATGGAGGCTTCGAAATGAGTATTGATAAATTGACCGTAACAATCTGGTTTGAGCGTGACAGAAGGTCAGCGGTAGTAGACGAGCTATTTTCTCACATGTCCTCTTGGAAAAATTCAAAGGACGGATATGCAGTGCCGTTTGCCTCGTGGGAAGACGTCAGTAGAAAGCTGGCTCTTTTAGATAGTCTGGCGGGATCTATCGCAGAAGCAATCCGATTTGCTGATAAAGGAAAAGGGCCAGCAGAGGCAAATATTTCCGCTATGGATATGGTTGATATAGAGGCCTGTCTTGATGAGTTGACGCCGGGGTGACGACAACGGGGAGCACAACACAATGGCTGACACAATTCTATGGTGTGTTGAAGATGGCGATGGCGTTCATCCAATGCCTTCGAAAAGCGAAGCATACCGCTATGCCAAGCGAATTCGCACAATGATAAAAAATATGCACCGCAATTCGCCTAGTCCGTACTGGCCGCCGGTATGGGAAGAAGTAAAGCGGTATATGTATGATGACGAAAGCCACAAGAAAAGCGTTGAAGAGTACCTGAAAGACAAGCGCAGGGTAATAAAAAGCCCCAAGCGTCGTAGAGAGATTAAGAAAACTCTTCTGCAAGGGAAAAATTTGTTCTTCTAACTAGATAAATGGACACCAACCGCCGCCCGGCGGTTTTTTCATATCTGGAGTAAGCAATGAAGCAAACAACAGAGCACGAAATCACAGTACGCATCCGCACGCGCTACCCGCAGGAAGACTGGTCTGTGCTGGTGAGGGCCATGCTGGATAATCATTCGATCAAAGACGATCGGCGCATCGTTTCCGTTGAGAGCCATACATCTACTCCTAAAGCGGGATAGTCATGGCCGTAACATCACCTGTCATGCGCTACCACGGCGGGAAGTGGCGCATGGCCCCGTGGATAATCTCGCACTTTCCCCCAGTATCGAGCTACGAGGTATATACCGAGGCCTTTGGTGGCAGTGCGGGGGTGCTTATGCGCGCTCCTCGGGTGAAGCATGAGGTGTACAACGACCTAGACAGCAGCATCGTCAACGTTTTCCGAGTGCTGCGCGACCCATGGCAGGCACAGCGTCTCGCACGGCAGTGCCGCCTTACCCCTTATGCTCGTGACGAGTTCGAGCTGGCGGGCGAGCCCTGCAGCGACCCTATAGAGCAAGCCCGTCGCACTCTCTTTCGTGCAGCATCGGGATTCGGGTCGGCGGCAGCAACGGCCAAGACGTGTGGCTTTCGAACCTTTACCGGCGAGAACTGCCCCCGAGGCCGTATTGCTGGCACATGGGTTGGCTACCAGAGCGCCATTTCTGAGTTCACGGATCGCCTGCAGGGTGTGCTCATCGAGAACCGTCCGGCACTCGAGATCCTGCAGCGCCATGATCGCGAAAAGGCTTTGCACTACGTTGATCCGCCCTACGTACACGAGACAAGGAACACCGCTGGCTCAACATACCGGCATGAGATGGCCGATCATGATCATGAGGATCTGCTAGAGGCACTGACTAGATTGGATGGTTATGTGGTGCTAAGCGGGTATGACAGTGAGCTTTACAGGGACATCCTAAAAGGGTGGAGTCTTGCGACGCTGGATGTGCAGGCCTCGTCAAACGCAGGGACGGTATCTAGAACAGAGTGTTTATGGCTATCGCCAAGAACGGCTATACACCAACGGCAGCAAGACATGTTCGCATAGCGTCATCCAATAGGGTGGCGCTTTTTTATTGGCAGGAGGTGAGCGTGATCATATTCGAGAGCGATTACTGGCGGCCGCAGATCGACAGTCTTATGAGGCATCGGCAGCCCAGCGGCATGAAGCGAGCAGAGCGCATATACCGACGGGTATTTGGTCGTCACCGAGCCGTGCGATTCGAGATACGCGAGTGCGCTATGGAGCCATCGACGATAGGGCTTGTAGGCGGCGTCGAGTCATGGCCGCTGGGCTGTATGCCGGACGATGTGCAGCGGGAGTTCTACAGCGTCTATGCACGGCGGCACAACGGCGAGGCTGTGGCGCTATTTGATAGCAAGAGCTTAGAAGAATGCAGGGCGGCGGCATGGAGGCTGGAGAGGCTATGAGTGCAGCAAGAATGCTGAGAAGAGGGGCGCAAGCATGATTGAAGCCCTGAAGGTGGTCGGGTACGCCGCGCTTTCCTTGGCCGCCTCCTTCGCATTTGCGGCTGCCGTTGAAGGGAAGCCGAAAGCAGCGGCTGACCTAGAAAAAGAAGTGCTTAGGCGAAAGAGGCGGGAGCGTCATTCATTTAAGCCCCCGCCGCCAAAACCAACAAAGGATAGTGTAATGACCAAGCAGCAACGGCCAGATGTAGGGAGTTTATCGAAATCCGATAAACCTGCCATAACTAGCGTCAAGAAGTTCGGCATCAATCACGACGGAACCGATTACGTTGTCGGCGACATCCACGGCTGCCTAGACATGCTCAACGCCTGCTTGGAAAAGGTCGGGTTCAATAAAGAGAAGGACCGGCTATTCAGCGTGGGCGACCTGATTGATCGCGGCCCCAACTCTAAAGAGTGCCTGCAGCTGGTATATGAGCCTTGGTTTCACGCTGTGATGGGCAATCATGAGTCGATGGCGCTCGGAGCGCTTAAAGGGAATGGTCCGGCCGCCGACTGCTGGATCGGGAATGGCGGGCTGTGGGCATTGGTTGATGACGACCCAACTGAGTGCCGAAACCTCATTAACGACGCTGCCGGCAGCCTGCCGCTGTTCATTGAGGTGGAAACCTCAAAGGGAGCGGCTGGCATCATGCACGCCGACCCGCTAAGCGAATGGAAAACAGACGGCCTTACTGATCACGAACGTATGCAGGTTATCTGGGGGCGCTCACGAATTGATCGACGTGACACATCACTCGTTGAGGGGATCGACATCGTGATCGTGGGGCACACGCCAACGAAGTGCATTGAGTGGTTAGGCAATGTCCGGTATCTCGATCTTGGGGGCGTGTTCAACGGGAAAATGGCCGTCGTGCCAATAGAAGACCTGTTCTAACGCCAGACGCCTTGAGCGTCTTTTTTTATGTCTGTGGCCCGCCCATGCGGGCAATTTTTTGGAAGAGGCGACATGAAAGCTAATCAGTGGATTGACCCGCGATATGTGCAGGTGAGCAAGAAAGAGGCCGCGTCTATCTGCGGCCTGAGTATCTCGGAGTTCGACAGGCGTAGGAGCAGTGACCCTGATTGCCCAAAGGGCTTCAAGGAAAGTCCCGGACGTACGGCTCCTGTGCGTTTTCGCTTGGCTGATATCTATGCGTATAGCGAAGCGATTATGGAACGAGCTCTTTCTCACAGTGGATAGGGCGCTACGTTCACCGCATCGTCAAACCTTCTTTTTCTTGCCTCTGACAACCCTTCCTCTAAAGCGTCTAAATAGTCTGCGTACCACTGCATCATTGCCGTGCGCTGATCTACGTATGCAGCCTTGTTGTAGACGCCAGCAGTGCCGGGCTCAACGTGAGCCAGCTGCATCTCCACATAATCACGGTTCCAGCCATGCTCCCGCAGCAGTGTCGATGCGGTATGTCTGGAGCCGTGTCCCACCATCCTTCCCTTGTAGCCGATCGTCGCGATGGCTTTGTTGATCGTGTTTTCGCTCATCATTGAGTTAACGTGGCCAATGCCTGGAAAGACGTAGCGCGATCGATTGCTTAATTCGTACACCTCCCGCAGCGTTTCAACTATCTGACGTGGCAGGGGGCATACGAAGTCCCTCCTCATTTTCATTTTCTGCTTATCTATCGTCCATAGGCCTCGAGAAAGGTCTATCTCCTTCCATTCCGCATGCCGGACCATTCCGGGGCGACTAGCCGTCATCAGCACCATGCGTAACGCAGCAGTAGTCAGAAATCTCATCCTTGCAGTGCCATTCCGGAGTTCTTTCAAAAAGTCTGGCAGTTCGTGCTCCAGCAGGTGAGGGTAGTTCTGTGTGCGTGGCCCTGATTCTGCAATATGGCGTAGTTCTGATGCGGGGTTCAGCTCGCATCGGCCACGTGCGATTGCCTCAGAGAATATTTGAGAGACCCATCGTCGAACCTTTCCTGCAATCACGTGAGCATTGCGTGATTCGATGGCTGCTTGTACACCCGCGCAGTCACCACGAGTAATGGCTGTGATGTCTTTGTTTCCTAGCGCTGGCAAGATGTCGCGATCAAGATACAAGCGCATCTGCCGGAGGGTGCCTTTAGATAGACCGCTTTGTTGTTTACGCTCGAACCATGTTTCTGCTGACTGGGCGAACGTGTACACCTGTTTGGCCGATGCGTTCTGTTCCTGTCGATAGCTTGACAGGTCGATGCCATCGCTTGCCAGCTGTTGAAGCTCTTGTGCTTTCTGCCGAGCGGCTTTACCTGATACGGCAGGAAATCCCCCGAGACCTAGCCAAGACCATTTCCCATCAGCTTTTTTATATCGAAGGTTCCAGCTCTTTGCGCCATTCTTTTTGACCCGGAAATACAGACCGTTCCCGTCCAGCTCTCGGTAGTCCCTCTCTTCGGGTTCGAGAGAGGCAAGAACTGTGTCGGCCAAAGGGCGTCGTTTGATTTGAGATCGTTTCATGTACACCTACCCCTGTATGTCTGTACAAGTGTACACGTGGGTATACATAAACGGGAAGGGTAATGGGGGCAGTGAGGGGCAATGTGGAGGAATGAAAAAAGCCCGAAGTCTGCATGGTTAGCGACTTCGGGCTTAATCAGGGCTATCCAGAGGATAGAAAATGGTGCCGAGCGTGGGACTCGTTTTCCATTCGTCTGTAGGCTAGAAAACACGGTATCTAGCGGGCTGTAGAGCTGTTTTGCTACAAAAATATGCTACAAACTGGTATTGTACTTTCAACTGCTCATAGAAAATGACATATTTGCTATACAAGGGTTGCAAAGTGGCTAAAAATCTGATCAAGAGAAATGAGATATGGCATGTGAGAATAGCAATACCAAGAGATGTACGTCACATTTTTAACGGAAAGCGTGAAATTCAAAAATCATTAAAAACAAGAAAAAAATCTACTGCTGAAACGTTAAAGCTTGAATATTTAATTGAAATTAAGAAAAAAATAGAAGAAGAACGTGAAAAGGCAAATATAGCTTGTTTTGAGTTAGATAAGAATGAAAGTTTTATATTTATAAAATCTGCTTTAAACGAGATGCTTATTGCATCTAAAAAACGTAGAAATAAAGAGATAGTAGATGAAATTATTTCAAAAAATAAAAGAATAACACTATCAGAAGCAATTGACATTATGTGTGAACTAAAAGATAAAATAGAAGAAAAATTTGATAAATCAGAAGATAAGTATCATGAAAACATGAAAAAATTAGATCTATTCCATAATAATATCAAAGAAAACCTTAATGAAAACAATGAATTAAGCGCTGAAAAAGTAAATGAATTATATACATTAAAACATGTACTGCCTGTTGATTTAATGAAAGATGAGCTTTTGAAAGAATTTCAAAGAGATAAAAATAAAGAACTTGTTGAAAAAGCAACAAAATCAATAAATGAATCATATGGTAATAAAGACTTTATCAAAACTAAAATAGAATTCACTGATTCGAGAATAAAAAAATATAAAAAATTCTTAACAGAGGTAAAGGAACTAAAAGATAGATCGATTGATTCCATGTTGTCAAAAATACAACATTTCAACTCTTTTATAAAAAAGGAAGACTTAGATTTAAACTTTCATAATGTCGTTAAATATATTGAAAGTATGAGTGATAAAACAGCAAAAACACAACAGCAATATTTATTGGCATGTAGTTCTATTTACAAATATTTATTTAAATATGATAAAGATTTTATCAAAAAGTTTAAAAAAGAACCTAACCCTTTTTTAAATCATGAGCTTTCATTCAAAAGTAAGAAAATGAGTTATAAAGCGTTAGATAAAGATGATGTAGTGAAACTTTTAGAGAAATCAGAAGAAAAAGGTTTTTATGATGTTAGAGATATGATTTTAATAGCAATGTATACAGGTTGTAGGATAGAAGAAGTTTGTAGACTTGATAAAAATTCAATAATTATTGAAGATGGTGTTAAATGCTTCGATATAGATGAGTCGAAAACCGATGCTGGTATTCGAAAAACTCCTATCCACAAAAATCTTGAAGAACACATTGATAGAATGATAAAAGAATCAAAAGATGAATATCTGATAAAAAGCAACAGTAAAAATAAATATAACAGACGTTCAGATAATCTATCTAAAAAATTTGGACGTATGAAAAAAGAGATGGGCTTTGGAAGAGAACATACATTTCACTCGATACGAAAAACAGTTACTACCTTGTTAGAGCGTCTAGACTGCCCGTCGACTACATTAAAATCCATCATTGGGCATGAAAGAGGTGACTTGACGTATGATGTTTATAGCGCAGGGCCGACGCCCAAAAGCAAGAAAAAATACTTAGATATGATTTCGTACGAGTAAATGACAACGTTTGTATTGCTCACAAAAAACCCAGCCCTAAGGGCTGGGTTTGGGGTTTCTTTTGGTTGTGATCAATGTTTTCTGATTTTTGAGCTATTGCTCTCATCTTTCTTTTTAATTCTATTTTCTCTAATTGATCCTGCTTTCTGTACAATGCCTTTTTCTATCGCTGTTCCGCTAACATTCTGCTGAATAGAAGAAAGCATTTCGTTGTCTAAATCGTTGCCAAATTTTCTGTTCAAGCCCCCTGCGATCCATTCCAAACAATTGTCCGGAAAGTTAATCATGATTTTGAAACAGCTATTTAATATTGAATAACTTAATAAAAACCACATAATAATGCTGAAAACAAGTCCACCTAGATCAATATTGCTCACTATGTCACTCATCACGAACCAATACATTTGGTTGAAATACGTGAACGCCCAGTTCGACATCATAATCGAAATCAGTAGCGCTACGACTGTGAGAGATGGGCGTAGAACTACTGCAATTATGAGGTTTAAGAAGCGTTGGAAGCTCTGATTTATGATTGTTTCACCTGAGTCAACACACCCTAAAGCACACGCTATAGGAGCGCATATAAACGCTTCTAGCACTATTAAAACATATGAAATTACTGCAAAAACAAAAATGATCACAGGCATTAAAGGTATTGAAATGTAAGCGACGTTAGCTGTTGTTGCGAGAAACGAGTTTAGAATTCTTATTGGGTCTAATGTGTATTTTATGAGCGTTTCTCCAGCTGGCCCAACATATGGAATTGCACCCACTAAGGAGGCCCCACCATAACTAAGCTGTAGCATTGCATCTACGATATAAGTTGTACTTTTTAACCTAAACCCCATTGTTGAAATTGTGCCGATCGCGTCAGTAAATTGTAGCGATTTTCCATCTAGGGCTTTATTTGTATCGTTCATCATGAACACATCGCCTTTTCCCCATGACAAAGCAGATAACGCTTTTCTGCCTAGTGAGCTGTCAGCGTCAGAAGAAGAAGCCGATAAAAAAGATGTTCTGATAAAGTCAGTTGTAGAAGAGCCTAGTACATTTTTATCGCAATTTTTGTTGTTACAACTTGCCGACATTTTAACGTCATTCGCTGAATTTGATTGTAAAACCAATTTGTTTGTTTCATCTATGATGATTTCCGCTTTTTTAAATTCATGATCATACCTACAACTTTTTCCATCACTGAACAAATATGCGAATAAACCTTGTTCGTCACGACAACCATTTGGATTAGCAAAAATAAGAGAATTTATAAAGCTGTCAGATATTTTTTGTTTTTGTGCAAAAGAAGACGACATGTTTTTATATTCGCTTGATAAATACATCCAACCGCTTTTTTTATAAAAATCTTCTTTCATTTGACCTACAATTTCACCATCTTTTATTGAAAAAATCATTGGTGATTCTTTATTAGATGCTTTAGAATTTAATGAGTTAACAACTTTTGTATTATAATCGCGATTGTAATCATTGATTATTTTTAAGAACGCATTTTTTGAGTTATCTAAAACTTTTAACGACCCTGTATTATTTCCTTTATCTAATTGCATTAATGCATTTTCAAAATCGTCTTTAGAATAATCCCATGATTTTATAATAATGTCATTATAAATTCTGTCTAAGTATCGTGTGTTTAATTCTAGAATTCCTTTATTAACATTTTTAATATCATCTGTAGTTTCTAAATCAGATTTGTTAGCCGAAAAGCTTCCACAAATTCCACCGGATAAGCCAAATTGGACTGTTCCTGATCCATCATACACACTCATTAAACTAGATGAGTTTGTATACACATTGCTTTTATAATAATAAAACATACTCTTTCTTTGTTCGTTATTTTTATCTAAACCAGAATTGCAATATGCTATATTTAATAATTTTCTTGAATTATCAAAACTAGCAGATGCTGAAGCACTATCGAAACTAATCTGAGTTAAATTTGATGATATTTTATAACCCAGTTTATCAGCAATGTTGCTCCCCATTTTTGCAAGATTAACAACACTATATTGTATAACAGAAATCCCTGTTTTGTTGTTAAAAGGTATCGGAGCTAATAACACTGACATTATTAAAAATTTCATCACTAAGTAAGTTAGAGTGTCGTTTATACTTCCTTTTTGCATTACTTTAACTACATTAAAAATAACATAATAAGAAGCTATTACAGAAATCAAAATCATGGCTATTGAATTAAAATAGCTTCCAATTTCTGTGAATAGACTAACGTCACTCCCGCCATAAATCCAATTCCCGAACATTAGCTCGAGAGTCTTTTTAAATCCACCTACAGGATCATTTGTTATATTATCAATGTTGAATGAAAATATATCATTACTATTAGATAATGTAGAACTCATATCACTCATATTTACACCCCTCTATTATTATTTTATTTATCATTTTTGACATATATATTATAACATATAAATCTGTTTTTTTTAATTTCTGTGATATAATATTATTAATAAAAGTTATATAAGCGAGCATAATCCATACGTACAATTTCGCTCCGCTTCATTGACGTATGGATGCTCGCAAGGGTTCCACCCTTGACCCATTTGTGACGCCTACAGGCGTCACATGAGCTACTTGTGTAGCTCAAAACAGACAGCTAACGCAGTCTGTTTAACCCCTAAGAAGTGATAGCTAACGCATCACTTCACTATGTTGAAAGCAATAAAAAAAGTGTATTAGAAGTAGACTACAAGTGTATTACAAGTAGACTACAAGTGTATTACAAGTGTATTACAAGTGTACTAAACATCTATTAGAAGTGGATTAGAAATGTATTGAAAGTGATTTGTAGTACACATAAAAATAAAAAAGGAGACTAAAATTATGGCAAAAGAAAAAAGAGAAAACAGATTAGAAATTAGATTGAGTGATTTTGAATTAGCATGTTTAAGAGATCGAGTAAAAAAAACAAAATTCAAAAATAATTCAGATTATATCAGAGCAACAATATTTATCGCAGATCTAGTGAGACAAGAATTAAAAAATAGGGACATAGATTTTTATTCTGAAGAAGAGATATATAATAAAATTGATCGTTTTAGAGAACAGCGACAGTTAGAAAAAATTGCAAGAAAGCAAAATAAGAAACATGTAACTGTTCCACAAATTGACCCTAAATTATTAAATCAGATCATAAGAACAGGAAACAACTTAAATCAGATTGCTTATTCAGTAAATAAAGCTATTCGCTATAATGAAAAAATTGATGCATATGAGATTTTAAGTCATCTTCTCGAAATTGAAAATCAGAACAAAGAAATAATTGAATTAATGAAAGTGTCAAAATATCAAAAGACAAAAAATGAAAGACCTATAGAAGAAGAAAATGATAATAGTGAAGGGGGGGAAAGCGATGATAGTCGAATATACTAAAAACGGCAGTGTGTCAAAAAATAGTGGTTCAGGTGATCAAATGATTGATTATCTTTTAAAAGATACTGATCACAAAAACGAAAAAAGAGAAAGCGTTAGGACGGTTGGTGGAGACGCTAAGAACTTAAGATTAGCTTTAAATTCTGGACGTTTTCAAGACCAATACGTATCGCTCGTACTAAATTTTGGAAATGATAGATTAACAAAACAACAAGAACGAGACGTCTTAGAATCATTTTTGGATTGCTCATTTCCGTCTCTAAACAAAGAGCAAAGACCCGCTTTTTTAGCAGTTATGCACAATAATGAACATATGCATATAGCTATTGCAAAAGAAGATCCGATAACTAGCAGAAAACTTGATGCTTATTATCATAAAGTTGATATGAAAAGAGTAGACAGTTGGAAAAGAATGATAAATGCTCAATATGATTTTAAAAGTGATCCTAACGACCCTGCTAATATCGCTTTTACTCTTAACCCGCGTGAAAATGATAAGCATCCTTTTACACGCATGTATCACAAAAACAAAGAAGAGTTTGTACAGAATATAGCTATAGCTATAAAAAGAAAATTAGATTCAAATGATTTATTGAAGAATCGTGATGATGTTATAAAATTTATTGAAACTGGTTTGAAGATAAAAGTATTAGACAATAGTAGAAATGAATCAATTACAATCGAAAATAAAATCAAAAAAGACGGTCAGAATATTAGATTAAAAGGATTCGATGGATTATTCAACAAAGATTTTAATGGCGAAAATTATACATCTGATTTTATAGAAAAATTGTCTCAAGAATATCAAAGCAAAAGAGAAGAAAGATACAATATAGCAAAAGATGAATATGAGAAACTATATGCTAAAAAATCTGAATTTATCATTTCTCGATATTCAAAACCTTTAAAAAATTTAGAAAATAATATTCAATTTGAAGGGCGTATTGGAACAATGTCTGTACGTCAGCAAACAAAAGAAGAAATTAATTATCGTGAAAAATTCATTGAAGCAAAAAAACAGGAATATAAACAGCAACTATTGGATAAAAAACAAATCAAAAATTTGGTAAGAGATAAGATAGTATTTAACTCTGTCAGAAAAAGAAAAGTATCAACGCTTCTAAAAAATATAGCAAGTCAAGTAGAAAAAGAAAGAATGCAGATGCAGGACTGGTATCAACAAATACGAGATCAATCTGTACAACGTTTGCATGCAGAAGAGTTAACAAAAATACTTAAAATCGAAGCTAATGAAGCGAAACATAAGCTTGTACAGACTCGAATCAACGAGAACATAGACAAAGCCAAAGGCAAAGGACAAGCGCTTGCTGTAGGCAACGAAGAGGGCTTTAAGGACTACATTAGCTACTGCGAAAATGCTGGAAAAATGACTGTTTCATCACTGACATTGAGTACAAGCCAACAGCTAAAAACAAATGACTATCAAATGATCTTAGCTCAGTCTCAGAAAACGCTACTGGGTAGTGAAAAGCATGTTGGTGTTTTGTACTCAAACTTTGATGAACAAAAGAAAAAGACTTACATAACAATATTAAATAGCAGAGAAAATTACAAAACAAATGAGCTTGTAAATGTTGATAAAGAGAAGCAACAAGAACTAAAAAACTTTTTTAAAGTCAAAAATTTAAATGAGATGCTGGAAACATTAAAAGATGAAGAAGTTAAAACCATAGAACAAGAAAAAAATGGAGATGAAAATGGATACTACAACTATGATACAAAATTTATTGCAAGAAGAGCTTCAGAATACGATGAGAAATTCATCAATGATGGTAAATTTAGAAGAGAAATCGGAGAATATAGAGAACTATTATTTACTAAAACAGTTGAAAGAAATGAAAGACGTGATGTTATTACTCAACAACAAGCTAGAATTAGCGCTCGAAGAGATAGAAACATTGAAAGAGGAGAACGAATCAATCCTAGCAGGATTGCAACAACTTTCGAAAAATTAAGTAATTCATATGCAACACAAGCTAAACAATTAAGAGAATTAAAACAAAAAAGAAACAAAAATAATGGGTTGAGTTTATGATAAGAAACACGTATGTTGTATACAAATCTCCCACATCCCTGCTTATGCCCGCCATCCCCCGGCGGGCTTTTTTTTGCGTTGGTGGTTATGAGTGTAATCACTTTCATTTTTTATTAAAAATAATAAATAAAAGTGATGTTGATTAACTGCTAAAACATCATGTAATTGTATTTATTAAACTTATTTTATTTGTCAAATATGACACATAAATAGAAAAGTGTGTTATAATATGCATATAATAAAAAAGAGGTGATTATAATGAATGTAGATAAAGTTTTTAAAGAGTCATATTTTCAAAGTTATTATAGCGAAGATAAAGTATTACAAGGTCTTTATGTTTCACAATTCAAAGATAAAATAGAAGAAATGGTTAATGGCAATGAATTGTGTGAAGATTTATTGGTAGAAATACACGTTAGAATTAGAAATAGAATGCTTGATAAAATTTTAGAATATAAATTAAACACAATAAACAAAATAATGTTATTCGAAATGATTGATGAAATAGTTTATTTTTCGGATAGAGAAATAACTAAAAAGTCATTAGAGATTATTTTTGATAAAGTTAGCAAATTCAATCTATTCTATCACTCATTTATATTTAATATTGCATATCAAAAAGCGAAAGAAGATACAAAATAATTATAAGTAACCAGTAGCACAATTATTATAGTTGTGCTATTATTTGTATATCAAAAAGGAGAACATATTATGTATAGTAAAAAAAGAATGATTCTTGAACCATTAATTTCTGTTTTTGTACCACTTTTAGTTATAGATGCTATTTATAGTTTTTCGTTCACTAAAATTATTTATCACATAATTTTTGGATAATAGATAGACTGCTAGAAACAACAATAGCAGTCTATCCCACATCCCACATCCCACATCCCACATCCCACATCCCACATCCCACATCCCACATCCCACATCCCACATCCCACATCCCACATCCCACATCCCACATCCCACATCCCACATCCCACATCCCACATCCCACATCCCACATCCCACATCCCACATCCCACATCCCACAACCCACATCCCACATCCCACATCCCACATCCCACATCCCACATCCCACATCCCACATCCCACATCCCACATCCCACATCCCACATCCCACATCCCACATCCCACAACAAGCCAACAAGCCAACAAGCCAACAAGCCAACAAGCCAACAAGCCAACAAGCCAACAAGCCAACAAGCCAACAAGCCAACAAGCCAACAAGCCAACAAGCCAACAAGCCAACAAGCCAACAAGCCAACAAGCCAACAAGCCAACAAGCCAACAAGCCAACAAGCCAACAAGCCATAAAGGCTGGGTTTTACCTGCACTTTTGCACAGGTTTTTGCTAAAACGCTCTATTTTTTGTTGTAAGCAACGCTACGCTTTAGGTATGCAACTGCATTGCTAACAATAAGAAAAGAGCTTACAGAGCAAAATAGAAGGGCAGTTTTGAGGGGTAGGGCGGTAAAATGTACAAATTAATTATATTATTTAATAAATTATTTAAAATATTTATTTGTCATTTTTGTTAAATAAGACAAAAGTGTGTTATAATAATACATATAATAAAAAAAGGAGATACTATATGAAGATAAGTAAAAAGTTCATTGAAAGTATGAGTTTAAAGCAATTAGAAGAATACATTTATGAAAGAATTAGAACAAATACAGCAAAAGAAGCATTCGAACTGTTAGTAAAAAGGGGAGTAAATAAAAATGAAAAATAAGAGTATATTTAAAAGTGTTTATTGTACAGGAAATATGATGACTGTTTTTATAGTATCTATATTTTCAATATTTATATTAACAAGTGTATTTAAAGACAGTCAGTTATTGTTAATTATATATGCTTCATTTTTTAAAGTAATAGCATTATATATAATGGGTTCATTTTGTTATATAAAAATAAGAGGAATAATAAATGGAAAAGAAAAAAGGGACATTTAAAAAGATTAGGAGGGGGGCAGGGTTTATATTAATTCCTGCTATTAATTATAAGAGTATAGTGAATGTTTGGAAATCGCTTATTTATTTTTATAGAGAAAGTAGAAATAAGTATGAAGAAAATAAAAATATTGATATCAATGATATTGATGAAAAAGAAAAACTATCTTTTAGTAAGAAAGATATTGGTAAAGTTAAAACATTAAATATTATAGCTATTTTTGTAATGTTGGTTTATTTGATATCAATATTATTGAATACAGATTCAAATATTTTCAGTAATATATTATCATATTTACCATTATTTATGATTTTATCGACTCTATCATTTTCTTTATCTTATTTAAAATTCATCATGATAAATAATAAAAGAGTTAAATTAAAAGCGTTTATAAAAGAAGTTAAGAGCAATATCTTTTTACTTATTCCATAAAATAAGCCCCTAAAAAAGGGGCTTTTATACAAAAATAATAAAGAGGTGTTGCTTAAATAGATTGTAAGTATTATAACACAAAAACAAAAAAAGAGGATTAAAATAATGAATAAAAAGTTTAGAAAAATTATTGTTATAGGTATGTCTGCAATATCAATATTCACGTCGTTTCAAGCGTTAGCAGATACTTCAAAGTTCGATTCAAGCGTGATTTCTCAACATAACCATATGATTTCTGATAAGAATTTCGTTGAGGATTTGCTTAGAAATGGTACGTTGAACATGAATGATGATGATGGAAGTGCTGAATATATAATTGAAAAAGAGCGTGTTGAAAGATTAGAAAATGGTGAGACGCTTTTTACAAAACCTAGTACTTTTGTCACAGCTCAATATGACAGCACAAATGCTATTGGTGTCATTCAAATTGTACAAGCTCAAAGAGATTCAAGTGGAAATGTACGATTAACTCAAAGATATTTTACGCCTTTCGATTTTGATAAAATTTCTGAAGGGGGCAGATTAAGTAATAATGCGTTCAGTGAAATAGAAGAAAAATACGGTCAAAATCCTTTTAATTCATTCAAAACAGGTGATAATAAGTACAAGCATGCGTTCATTAACATTGATATAAACGCATTCATGACAATTGTTTCTTTATCTTCTCTGCAAAACAACGCAATAAATAGCATTTTAGCTGTAGGAAATAATGAGCCGTCGCTTGAGAAAAAAAAGGGGGGAGGCAAGATAAGAAAAAAAATCACTTACACTATTCGAGTTAAACAAACTCCTTCATATTTTATTGGTTTGCCAAAAAATATAGGTGAAGGATCGGGAGAAGCAGGAATTAGTAGTTACTATAAACTTAAAAATGGGAAAACAGTTGTAGGAGCTACGAAATTTTATGAAAGTAGTAAATTTGCTTCGAATTTTGATTACGATGTTGATGAAGTTTACACAGATTCGATGACTAAAAAAAGCTGGACGGGGATTGCGTTAGTCATTACAGGCATTGCTATCGGTGCTCTAACCGGTGGACTGGGGCTTGTAGGTACGCTGACAGCGGTTTCAGGAGGCCTTGTTGGAGGTGGGATTATGGTTGGTTCTGCTGTTTTATCAGGAAACACGAATCTTGAAAATCCTGTGAGCGGAAATTTTGGGGATGTTACTGGAATTTCTAAAGTGAGAAGTTTAGATAACTATGATGAATTTGGTACGAAATGGAAAAATGAAGTTCGCGATCAAACAACAGGAAATTCTGACAAAAATACTGCTGTAAAAAGACAAGTGAAGAAATCAGAGCGAGATTTTGATGAAATTTGGAAGCCTGTTGATTTTTAAAAGTAATTAGTATGTTAACCAAAACCCTTTAGACTTGGCATCTAAAGGGTTTTTCTATTTTTGCTTGACATATAGGCGTTAATTGTGATAATGTCCATTTCGTCTTATTACTCTTCTGTTTTTTTTCAAAAGTCAAGTTTTTTAACTATGAGTTTTTATGAGAGGTATGTTTAAGGGGGTAAAAAGGTATGTTGAGAGGGGTATATAGGTATGTTCGATGGGGTAAAAAGGTATGTTGAGAGGGGTAAGCCAAAAAATCAGATATTGGAAAATATCAGCAAAAACACTTCTTATTCGACTATTTTTTAAACTCTAAGAAATTAACCTAAAGTATTCTAAAGAATACTAATTATAAATAAAAGTTGTTCGCTATAACTCACAACATTTATTTTTTATTATTTTAAAATAAATTGTAAAACTTCGTTTTAAATTGATTTTAAAATCAAGCAAGCTTGTAAAAAGCAAAACCTTTTAATGAAACAAAAGGGATAAATCCCTTTAACCCCATTTGTTTTATTGTTACATGATGGTTTTAAGTTATTATCTCAAAAATTAAAATATTTTATTAAGCTAATTTACTGAAACATTAATAAAATACCCACTTTATAAAAATTTATTTATATTTATTAGTCGTTAATTTATAAAAGTGTGTTATAATATATGGCATAAATAAGAGGTTAATAAAGACATGAGGAAAGATATTGGATTTATAAAATGTGATAAAAATGTAACAAGCAATATATTCAATAATTTCAATGAGTTATATATAACAAGTGATGGTTCATTTCTGTATAAAAAGTCTGACAGAAATTTAACAAGAGAAATTAGTTACGATTCAAAGAAAAAATTAAATGTATTTGATCAAACTATTTTTTTTACAATTTTATATTTATCACATATAAACTACAATAAATCAAAAAACAATGATGATTTTAGTTGTTTTGAAGAAAATAATTTTAACCAAACGTCAGTTTTTAACTGTAAAAAAATCATAACAGAAACAACATTCTATGATATCTTAAAAATAAGCTGTATCAATAAAGATAGTTATATTAAAAAAATAAAAGAATCATTAAGCAAGATTCAAAGAATAATGTACAAAGTATATGATGAAGATGGAAATGAAAGTTCAGGTGGTTTTATAGACTATTGTATTTCAAAAAATAAAATAAAAATTCACCTCTTTGAAAGTTTTGTAGAAAGTTTTGAAAAGAATTTTAATGTTATAAATCTAGATGATAGAATTAGAATTGGATTAAAAAATAGTACTTCTTTAAAAATAAACGATTATTTTTGTTCATTTATAAATGAGAATACAAGCAAAAAAATAAAGACAGATTCTATTATCAAGAAAATATTTTGTGGGAGTGAAGAAAAATATGACAGTTTAAATTCTAAACAACTATCAAAGTTTAGAGAGAGAATAAAAAAAGATCTTAAATTAATTAACGATAAAACTCGAAGTTTTGAAATATCAGAAATTAATGGAAAAGGAAAAGATTCTTTTTATATAATAAAAAGATTAAAAGTTAAATCTTAATACATTATGAAGTTTTGCGTTTAAAATAATAAAAAAACAGCTTTATTAAAAATATTTTATAAATAATAGTTGTTATTTTAAATAAGTGTGGTATAATATTAATATAAATAAGAGGAAATAAAAATGAAAAAATATGATGAAGTAAGAGATGCTTATTATGATGTAATAGAATGTTTTGATGATTTTGAAAATATTTGTGATGGTTATGAAAATGCTATAGCTGATTTTTATAGCTATTTAGAATATTTTGAATCAGAATGTTTAAAATTTAAATATTTAACAGATGATAATTGTGTTGATCTAAAATCAGCTATTGAATTTAATGATCATGCCAAAGACTTATTGTATTTTACAGCTAATAATTATTTTTTTGCAGATCGTGAATATTCTGAAGCTAAAAAGTTATCAGAAAAAGTAAATTACTTTTTCTCTTTATATGAAAACGTAAATCAAAATAATAGAGAATTAAAAAATAAAGCATTAGATATTGAAAAAAGATGTGCATCAAGCTTTTGTATATCTTTTATTATCAAAATAGCTGAAAATATTAGTGATAAGGTATCTAAAATATCAGATCATGCATACAAAGTAGTTGAAAAGCTTAATAAATATAATAATTATAAAGGAGAAGAAATTATAGAAGAAGACATAACTGTCGATGATTCAACATTTGCTGAAATAAATGGCATGCTTAATTATAGTTATAGCATTGATGGAACTAATTGTTTTTATAGTACAAATGATGTAGATATTGATGTTTTTACCTTTGCTAGATTACTAGAAGAAATATAAAGTTATTCATAAACCTAAAAAACCAGCATCAGATATTGATGCTGGTAATAAAAAACAAAAGGAGAATAAAAATGAAAGAACAAAAACCATTTATAAATTTTGAAACATTAAAAGAGTTATCTAATTTTGACACTTTAGAGCAGAATGACTACATAAACGAAAATAATTTACAAGAATTTAATTACTTATTTCCAACATTCCCAACAAAAACATTGGGGTGTTTAGTGTCAGAGGGTGGCACGGGTAAAAGCTTTTTTGCACTAAATCTGGCTCTAAATTATGCGTGCGGTAGAAACTCATTAGCAAAATTAGATCCAAAATTTAAAATAAAAGAAAACATAAACATTGGTTATTTATCACTTGAAGATAACAAAATAGTTGTATCACACAGACTTCATGCATTGATAAATAGTCCTATAAATAATTTTTCTGACTCTGAAAAATATGAAATAAGTAGAAGGTTCGCTACTGTTTTTAATAAAAGCAGTATAGACATTAGTAGTGATAAGTTTAGCAAAGAAATAAAAATGGATTCGAAGAAAGCTGTCGATGACTTAATAAAAATAGCTTCAAATTTTGATTTGTTATTTATTGATACATTTATTCGTGTACATTCTTCAAATGAAAATGATGCTGGTGAAATGTCAGAAGTTATAAAAAAATTGGAGCTAATAAAAGACAAAGCTGATTGCTCCATTATCTTTTTACATCACGTCAATAAAGAAGGTGGATTCAGAGGTAGCTCAGCAATAAGAGATAATTGCAGGTGGCTAGCTTCTTTAACAAATGCTGTAGAAGAAGAAATCAACGAAAACAAACCTGACGTAAAAAAATACGTCGTTTTTAAAGTTGAAAAATCAAACAACAGTGTAATCTCAAAGCCTATAATGTTTAAAAAAGAGCATTTTAGCTCTGAAAATAAAAAAGTAAACAGTATAGTTTTGAGAGATGTAAGCGACAAATATAAAGAAAAAGAACAAACAACTAAAAGGAGCAATAGAAAATGAAAAGCAGGGTATCAAAAGAAAACGAAGACTATAAAAAAATAAATTCGTTGGTAGATTTAAAATTAAGAAGAAGTGGATCAACAGCAAAAGTAAAAGTTTATGATAAAGAAAATGGACAATTACTGTTAACTGAACAATATAAACATCTTCAATTTAGAGAAAAAACGTTAGATGATGCTTTTTTAAAAAGTTATCCAAATTCAAAGAAAGGGATTTTTCTAAAACGTTTATTAAATAGAATTGAAAACAAAGATTTTGATATCACAAAACAACTAGAATCACAAAAAAATGATATGCTTATAAAGCTTGATGAATTTATTAAAAATCATGAGAAAGAAAAAATATTTATGGAATACAAAATTAAATCAATCGAAAACGAATTAAAAAAATATACAAAGTAAGCAGTATTGCAGTACAAATCACAAAATAACTACTTCATAAACATTATTTTTAATAAATAAAAGTAGTTATTTTAAAAAGTGTGTTATAATAATTATATTGAAGAGAGGAAATACAACATGAATATTAAACAATTAGCAGTATCAGTTTTTGCAATAGCTTCATTATCATTAAGCGGTTGTGCTGTTACTGGAAGTCCAAGACCTGAACATTTTATGCCAAATGTACAGTCTTCTGCTACGTCGCAAAACGTCGCTCATAACGTCGAATTGGGTAGTGTGAAGGGGTTTGTAGGTATGGGGATGTTCAGTCACTACGCAAACTTGAACAACGCTGAAGCACGCGTAGCACTAGAAAAGTCGTTAGGAAGTGCTGAAATGCTGGCTCAAAAAGGGCAGGGTAGGTATGTGCTAGATGTTGACATGAAGGATACTGGAGAACATAAATCGATCTTCGGGACAAACTGGGGCGGTACAAACAGAGACATGATTGCTCAATATGTTGTGAAAGATAAACAACAAGATAATGCAAAAGTGTTGGATAAAACTGTTGAGAGTAAGACGCATGCAAGTATGGGTTACTTCTACTATCTCAGTGAAAGACCTGCTGGTGAAAAAGCATATAAGCAAAATTTTGAAGATGGTATAAAAGCAGTTCAACAATTATAAAATATTTTGTTAGCAGTTTTACAGCTAAAACAATTAAATAACAACTTTATAAAAAATATTTTAATAAATAAAAGCGATTATTTAAAAAAGTATGGTATAATATATAACATAAACAAAGGAGAAGTTATTATGTATTTTTCAAACGAATTTGGTGATGTGATTAATAAAATCGAAGAAATTAATGGAAGCAAAGAACTTACTTCTCTTAATAATTTTGATAGCGAATGTGAGGATTTACACGAGGCAGTAAGTAAACTCCATTATGAGCTTGCGGAATTAAAAGAGCTTATTCACATTTTTGAGATCAACAATGCAAATAATAGCGATAACGCAAACTTAGAATTTGAACAAGATGAAATTAATTCAGAATTTTCTAAATTGATTTCAAAAATAGAAGAGTTTAAACATCTCAACTTTGATAATACTGCTTTAAAAGTTAAGCAAGAATCAGCAAGTGAAGACGAAGATTACTTTGAATATAAATACAAAACAATCAATGATATTTTAGAATTATTAGGATAATAAAAAAGAGGGACAAACAAAATGAATTATAAAGAATATTTAGAATTAGCAAACACAAAAATAGAAATAGAAAAAAGACTATTAGACTTATTGTACACAAGCAACTCAACAGAAAAAAGAGAACTAACAAGAATCTATAATATAGAATCAAGAATACTAAATTGTAGGACAATTACTGATTTATCAGAAAAATTACTAAGACGCTTATTTCACAGATATAATGATGCATTAAAACATTCGCACTTTGAATTAAACGATGAAAAAGAAAGATGTGTAAATATAGGCTTATTATTTGATAGAAAAGAAATAAGATTATTACCCTTTTTTGTGTACAAATATGTTAGCAAAAAGAATCAATATCATATGATAACTGAAAAAAATCTTATAAAAATAATAGATGAACTACAAAAAGAACTACATTTCAAATGTAGATCACTTCCTTTTGAAATAAATATGAGTGACAGTTGGGAAGAAAATGAAGAAACAGGCGAATTAATACCAAAAAGATAATGATAAGGAGAATATAAAATGAATTATAAAGACTATACAGAACTATTAAACGAAAAATTAACATCAGAAATTAAAAAAATCAATTTATTGTACACAAATGATTCAACAAAAGAATTTAAGATAAAAGAATTAAAAAGGGAATATGATTATTTAAAATTGATCCAAATAGATGATTTAAATTTATCTCAATCTAATTATTTGTTTGAAAAGTATAATGAAATAAAAGAATCAACTACGTTTTCTTCGATTTTTCATGAAGATGATTTTTATGCTAACGCTGAGAACTTCGTTATTGGTACAATAAATCTGTTGCCTTTTTTTGTGTACAAATACATTCAAATCTCTTCAAATGATGGAACACTTCTAATAGAAAGAAAAAGACTAGATAAATTATTGGAAAGTATAAAAGACAACATTAAAGTTAAAAACAATGAAGAAAATGATATTATCACTTATAGTGATTACATAAATTTATTAAATAATAAAATGAATGCAGAAATGAAGCTTGTTGAATATAATTTTCGCTTTGGTTTTCAAAAAGAAGAGTTTGAAAAAGAGTATTCAAAATTAAAATGTAAAACTATTAAAGAATTAAGTAGTAAAGAAAAATTGAATTATATTAACAATTTAAAGAGCGATATTGATAGAAGTGAAAGCTCTTACATCAGTTGTTTAATAAATAGTGCATTTCATATGATTCCTTATTTTATGCTTAAATATTGTAAAAAAGATGAAGAGCACAATTTCTTTAAAATAAATAAAGAAAGTTATTTAAAGTTAATTTCTGATTTAAAAAAAGGCTTAGAAGAAAATAATGATGGTGGTATGTCTCTAAAACCAAAAAAAACAAAATCATTAGAAATATAAAATAAAAAAGAGGATTATAAAAAATGGATAAAATATTAGCACTTTTACTGTCAGTTGTACCAACATCACACGCACAAACTGTACAGAATGATGCACACAGCTACGTTAAAAGCGTAGCTGTAGGTGAGGTCGTAGGATGTGATAAAAACGCTCTACAGGCTTCGTTGATGGGTGCAGGCTTGTACACAAATGGGGAGGGGCGTTACGTCTTGGATGTGGCAAGAATCAATGATGACTACAGCTATACACTGAAAGACAAGAAGAACAACAAAGAAACTAGGTTCAGCGTTGAGTCAGAAATACAGTCAAATGTTGATAAAAATCTTGCTGGTTTTAGTAATAAAATAAAAAAAGCACAAGATGAAGCATCTTTCAATGAAGCTATTGAGACTATAAAATCGCTCAATTGATTTATAGAGAAGCCCGCCTAATGGCGGGCTAGGGGATCAATGAAGAAGGTTTAAGTAGATTGCTTTGACGACAGCAGATGTTTTATTTTTTGCATCTAGCTTATGCATTGCATTTCGTAAATGAAAATTCACAGTACTATGACTTAGACTTAATATTAACCCAATTTCATCTGCTGTTTTACCGTCGCCTGACCATCTCAACACTTCTTTTTCTCTTTCTGATAATATAATATTTGGTTTTATATTGAATTGATTCATCTTACTTAACACAGATATAGAGATCCATTGCATTTTAAAATATACATTGTCTATATCTTCTTGCAATATTTCTGATGACGTATCCACCCAAAAAAGACTAAACATTGATTTTTTTTCAATTAGTGACTGTGCCCACCCCCCAAACCTACCTAAACTATAGTATTCTTCCCACAGCTCAGGGGTTTTATTAAAAACACTATCACTTCTATTTCCAAGCCAATAAAATGGTTCAATTGATCTTGAACAATGCTGTACGCCTTGAGACTCGTCATATCCGCCATCTGATACTTTTTCGAGCACTTCATCTTCTGATGTATTAAGCGCTAATGTTTTATGTTTTGAAATTGGAATAGGAAGTTGTGTTCTCCACCCTGCATAATCAAAACCTAACGGTTTCACTGTTTTCAATGCAACATCTAAAACATCTTGCATATCTACAGCATTATTTAAGCCGTCGTACAAATCTATCTGCCATTGACTGTTCATTTTCACCCCCTATTTTGACGTTCTTTATCTCGTTACTATAAAGAAAATTGAGTGTCAATGGATACTGAACTAAAAGACAGCTACAAAAATTAGACCCACTTTTCGAGTGGGTCTAATGGAAAAAGGGGAGAATCACTTACACCTAACTCCAACGCACACTTTTTCTTTTACTTTTCCATCGCATACATAATATTTGTACATATCGTAATCCTTTCTAATCCACTCACATTTTTCAACTTTTGGCTGACATTGCTCTTTCTTAACAGAAATATCAGTCAAACCACTCACACCGCCATTTTTATAAAATTTCCAATCAATATCATTATATGTATCTTTTGATCCAATGCTAAAAACGTTTTGATTTTTGTGAGCTATAGGATCAAGCAACACATTCTTGAATTTACTGTATTCATTATTAAATCCATATGAATATTCATATGACATATCAGCTACAGCATAATCGCTATTTAATCCAACTTGATAGTCGTCATTGATTACAATGTTCCTAAATTTCACAGCGTCATCATAGCTTTTAACAACATATCTGCTCATATTTTGATTAACTTCATAGCGCAGAAATGAGTTTTGAGTGTATTTTACGCCTTCGGATTCATTGCATTCATTTCTGTAAAATGTACGTGATTTTGTTGAAATACTGAATTTCATCTCGCCATTTTCGTCGTAAACAGGTTCTAATGGATTCACGTAGTCTACGAGCATAAACGCTGATTGATAGTCGTTCATGAAATGTGAAGCGTCTTTTACAAGCCTTTCTACACCGCTTTTGTCCGCGTTTCCTTCGCTGTCTACTTTTGCATCGTACCTATTGCTTGCTGAAAGGCGACCACCAGACAATTCACCTACTTTTTTTAAGTCAGCGTTGCTAGCAGTAAGGTCGTTACCTTTAAACGTATAAATTTCAGCGATTCCACTCGAATTTAGAGAATATGTGCGTCCGAAAATTTCGAGTGGCTTACTGTTTTTGTACTTCACATAGATGTTTCTCGATGACATGCTAGGGCTAACGATGATTCCTGACCTGAACGCTTCACTATCGCCATTTCTGTACATCACACGAGCTTCCAAAAATCTGGTCTCATACCCGCTTTGCATCATCTTGTTCTTTATTTTTATTGGCTTAGAGAACACAAACACAGCATCTTTAGCTTGATACTTTTGCATCAGAAATTTGAGTTCATTTTCAGCACTGAAATAACCAGTATTGACACAATGCGTGTACATAAATTGAGCTATCTGTGGGTTCTCAAACACCATGTCTTCTATTTTGTAGCACGAAGACATATAGGATTTACCTTGATTTATTAGCTCGTCACGATCAATCAATACAGAAGATGTAGGCACTAATTCCCCATTTATTGAATTCACAATACTTCTTTTTGTTGTTATTTTTGAATTCAATTCATTCAACTCAATAACAACATTATTTCCAATTTGTGTGTGAAGGCCTGTTCCTGGCCCAAAAATTGATGGTAGTGGGGCGATATCAGCAAAAGCAATAGGGCTTATTGTTGATAGTAATAATATTCCAATAGCTATTTTTTTCTTCATTTTTATATACCTCTTTTTTATTTTGCATGTGTATATTATAACATATAAATTGATTTATCTGATTTTTTTGACAGATAATTGATAAATGAAAATTTGTTTGCTATTATTAATCCAATTAGATGAGTAATATAGCCTTGTTAAAACAGTAAAGCCTGCCAATAAATGGGTGTTTTTATGTTTAAAAAAATTATGGATAATGTAAGTTTTATTGTTGGAACTATTTTATTTTTAATTGATGTTTTGTTTTTATATCAAAGATTGTTTTCAGCAAATGAATTTATAACGTTTTTTGCGTTGATTATAACCACTGTATTTTTGGTTCATTTAAGAGATAAATTAGATGAAATAGTTATAGCTGGCAATACAATAAAGTTAAGGAAAGTGACTGAAGAAGCTGAAAAGCTTATTATTGATTTGAAAAAATTAGGCATTTTAAATGCTAAATTTATGATTGAGTCTAGTGGTAGATCGGATGGTGGATATGGAAGTGGGCGCCCATTTGATGACAGATTGGAAAAATTTATACCTGCATATAAAGAAGTGGAAAAATTAGATTTTTCAAAAGATTTAAAAGAAGTTATACATAAGGTCTCAATTAAGCTTTTAGAATCTCAACTTAAGAATGTAAATAAATTTTGCAAATTGGATTCTTCATGGGATATAAGATTTCCTGCAAGCCCTGAAGTTTTTAAGGAAGCTATCAGCAAAAAATTGTCTGAAGAAAATAGTGAAACCATAAATTGCACGGATTGTTATCTAGCAATAGACGCTTATGAGAAAATATATGACATATATAAGAGGAGTGCTTAAAGAAGAAGCCCGCTCACGCGGGCTTCTTCTTTTATATACTGACTCCAATTTTTGTTACTGATTCTTTTTAAGGAAACTGATGAATAAAGAGAGCAGATATCCACCAAAAGTTGCACTTAAAAATGTTAGTACGGTTGCCAACAATTTCATTCCTTTGCTAAACCCATAAGCCATCTGCGCAGGAGCGAAATCAGGAGGCATATTGGCTGGCATAGATGGTGTCATAGCATTCATGAAAAAATACACGATAGCCCCCATGACAGCGCCTATAATTAGGCCATTGCGAAGGTGATTACTTTTGCGTTTTTGATCTTTGTTTAACTGATTCATATCATACTTCCTTAGCTAAATTGCAGGTGAATTAAAAGCGTTGATTGATATCTAGCTTCCAGCCATCGGCTGTCTTATGCATATTGACTGGCAAAGTAGACTCTCGAGAGTGAAACTTGATCTTCACATTAACATTCGCGCTTTCACTATCATCTGAAAAGATTACATTTTCCACTTCATAATCTTCTACTTTACTAAACTGTCTCATATGATTTTGTACTACACTTCCAGCATCCGATTGCAACGAAGCAGGGACGTCGATAGCATTAACAACTTGTGTAGAATTTTGGTTTTTAATTCCATTGAAAAAGCTACCCAGTGTTTTTTGAATGTCACCTTTAGCCCCTGAGCAACCCGATAATAGAGCAGTAATCACGATGAGGCTTATCGCAAGAATATTTTTCATAAAAGCGCGCTTCCATATTTAGTGGGCATAGCTATTAAAAGCCGAATCTGTTATGCGAGTAGACGGCTCAACCGGAGCATTCTTACCAGTGCCGTATGTGCGATCAAATATGAGATCTTGGCCGTAAACCAGCTGAACCCATTCTGGATATGGCCAACCTGCGCCCGTTGCTACGTCAACGATCGTGCCCAAGCCACCACCGATGAAGATGTTGCCGAACATCCAATAGTCAAAAGACGAGGTCAAAATTGCTTTTGCTGGCAACGGCTGGCTTTTATCACGACAAGTGACCCTCATCGTATTGAATGACCCGCTAGTTTTGAATTTTTCTCCGGCTTTATGACCTTCAGTTTCATCGTTCAGGTAGCAAACAGAGGTAGTTATTAGCTTACCCTTGGCATCTTTTGTATCAATGCGCATGTCTTGTCTCGGGCCGTTAACAACAGTGGCACAGCCAGAAACCAATGACATTGCAATAATGCCTACAGCTATAATCTTCTTCATAATCAATCCCTATTTTAGAATATTAAAATGCTAAGCCAACTTTTAAACCAGTGATTGATTGAGAATCTTTTGCGGTGGATTCTTTATAATCGAATTTATAAGTTGATTTGGTATGATAAATAGAGGCAAAAACTGGAAGACCAGTAGATGTATTTAAAATGCTTAGTTCTACATAGGGATTACCAGCACCTTTCAGGTCATAATTTTTATTAAGAGATTTGTCATTTAAAGTTCCGTCAAAATTATAGGCATAGCCTGCTTCTGCTCTCAATGAGGTATCTTGTGATGCAAAGTAATTAGCACCTATTCCAGCTTTTACACTAGGTGTTTTATAGATTCCGTCACCAATGTTTGTTTTAAATATAAATTTGCTATGTCCAAGTCCACCTAAAGCATCAACAGAAACATTGTCTGCAACTGATACACGATAACCTACTTGTCCATATATACCGATGTTGCTGTATTTCAGACCGTCGACTTTTCCGCGATTAAAATCAGCCCCAAAGCTGTAGATAACACCGGAGGGCGCAGTCATTTTGTTGCCATGATCCACAAACATACCGTATGTAGTTGGCTTGTGAATTCTTTCTGTAACCACTTTGTCATGTGCACTTGATGCACCAACTGTAGTTACAGCCCCCAGATCCGTAACATTTTGGGCAAAGGCAGGTACGGCAGTAGCAGAGCAAGCGACGGCAACAGCTGTAAGAAGCTTAGTTTTCATGCATAACATCCCTAATTTTTGCGAAAAACCACGACTGCCATTTCTCATGGAAAAATGATACTCATAGTCTGTCGCAAAATCTTAGGTATGACGTTCTGCTGTGTCAATGAAAAAGACACTAGCAGATCGCAAAACCCCGTTTCGTAAGGCCTTAGGTGCTGTAATACGTGAAGAACGTAAGCGTCTTGGTTGTCCTCAAGATGAATTTGCCGACCACCTTGAGATACATAGAACGTATCTTGGAGGGATAGAGAGAGGGGAGAGAAACATCACGATTGATGTGCTTGAGAAGATTTGTGTGCGACTAGATGTAAGTATTTCTACTCTTATTCAAAGAGCAGAAATTGCTATGGAGAACAAAGGCTAGGGCGTTGGTTGCACTAGTTGAAATAAATAATGACAAACTACCGTTGCGAACTGCCCCCAAAAGTTGGACAAAGTAAGCCCAACTTTTGAGGGGGCTTTATATTATTCTAATGATAGCCTCCAAGCTACTGCTGTCTCTTTAATGTTTGTGTCTTCTGTTTTTATTCCCCCTATCAATCCAGCATAAATTAAATATAAGTGATCTAACATATCGTGCACAATACTATTGTAAATTTTTATTTTTTTTAATGGAGCCATTGCTGTCTTATTTAGACAAAAATTTGAGGTATGTTTTTTTATAATTATACTGATATCCTTAGATAAATTTTTTATTTCGCTTATGTTTTTGGAATATTTTCTTCGGATGTATAATGCTAAAGTTATAAGTGCCTTGCAATAAAAATAACTACCCCAGTTTTCATCAATAAATAAACATTTGTTTGGACTTATTCGATTGTTATCACAAATATACTTAAAACATTGATTTATTTTTTGAGGTGAAATATCATCTATTGAAATATTATCAATTTCGCTTACTTTTTTCCCAAATATACTTGAAAGACTTTCATCTGAAGCTATTCCAATAGCAAAACAAGCTAATGTTCGAACATGCGTTTCTTCGTCTTTAATTGCGTTATTAATTTTTAAGCTGGTATAAAATTTCTCTTTATTTTTTATTACTAAAGAGCTCATTAATTTATCTTTTCTAATGGGTTCAAGGTGTGACATTTCAAATTTAAGTATTTTCCTTATACTTTTGCACATCTGATAATTTCCCCTTTGACATAATTTTTCTAATGCTTTTATATTTTTGTCTTTTTTGTTTTTTTGGCGATTTGTCTTGGCTTCCTTTTTTGTTTCTTTTATTACTTCATACAAGAGAGCTGGGCATAATATTAAATTTTCCGTTTCTTTTATTTCATTCGCCGAGTGGCCTAAAAGAAAAGATTTATCAAGAATGTAATTTGTCATGAAGTTATTAACTCATCATATGGTTTTTTTTAAAAAATTAAATGTTCTTCGGAAAGTTTTTAATATAACTATGCTAAAAAACATAGATGCCAAAAGCTCAGAAGATATCGCTAAAAATTCTACCAAATTCTCTGCATTATCTCCTGACATTTTCTGCATAAAATCTCTATACAGTAAATTATCAGCGAAAAACATAAGAAAAGGCTGATGTGGAATGACGAATCTTGTTAGCAATAGCGCTAGTATTACCACAATCAAAAATTTAAAAACCAGCTTCATCTATAGCTTCCTTTGGCTTTGCTAACATTTCTAGATGTTATTGTGCCAGTGCTGTCTACATTCACTGAGCAGTTAAAGCTATCAGGATTACCAATGACTCTTATGGTTCCATAACATTTAACGGAAGACCCATTTCTCAGATTTAACATTGACGTGCTTTGTTTCAATATCTCTCTTCTTAGACTCAGGTATTCATTATAGCTGTATAGTGTGACACAGCCATCAGAGTATCCTGAACCATCAGAATTTAAAGGATGTAGTTTCAAACCACCACGTTCATGACCATTAACAGTAATGGAATTACTTAATGTTTTTGCGCTAATTAGAGAAAACCAGTTGCTTTTTTCATTTGTAATCCCTTTTATAATATTTCTGTATGTCTCTAAAGACCAGTTATTAAACCGGTTTCTCAATGATCCTGCTTCCCTTTCGACAATATAGTACGTGCCTACAGGAATAGGAGCATTTGTGCGATCTGAGCAGTGAGGGTCATTCTCGAAAGCATACATGCCAGTCACAACGTCAAAGGTGCCAATACCATGACACACTAATTTTAGTTTTTGTCCGTCTGCTGAAACACTTCCGTAATCCAACGTGCATTCAATCATAAAATCCCCACTCTTTTACTCGAATTTGTGTGCAAACCAGCCCCTACAATTTTGCAACACCGTAGTGCTGTTGTCACCAGATAAAGAGCTGTACGAAGGTGCATGTTATGTGGACAAATAGCATGTAGGCTTGTTTGAAAAAGAAAGGGGAGGGAGGTGTTGGAGGAATGTGTAATAAAAAAGAAAGGAGGGGAAGTTGGACAAACTGTTTTGCTACAAAAACTGCTACATATTTTGCTACAAAACATTGCTACAAAGCCGAACAAGAAAAGCCCCGTAAACTGTTGATTTACGGGGCTTTTTTCGTATTGGTGCCGAGCGTGGGACTCGAACCCACACACCATAGGCACAGGTACCTAAAACCTGCGTGTCTACCAATTCCACCAGCTCGGCGGCAGCTCAGACAGGCCGATAATGACTAGCGACCTGTGACGCGAACCGCATTATGGCGATTTGACCGCGCTTTGGCAACCCCTTTGGGTATCACAGACCGCAGCGTCCATAGGAGCGAATCAGATTGGTATCAATGGGGTACTCGCCCTCGGCGATGCTGGATGATCCATTGACGCCCAGACCGATAACGCGGATGCGCAATACATCACCGATACGGATCTGGTTGATGATGCGGCGAGAGCTCTCTTCCGAAGCCGTGGTAATGGGGCTTTGCAGTACTCGGGCGTAGCGAAGCAGCTCTTGCGTATCGGCATTCTGTCGCGCAGCGGCCAGCGGCATTTGGTAGGACACGCCTTCCTGCACTTCTGTTTCCGACTGACTGATGCGGATAGGGGGGTTGCTGTCGATTTTTACCAGAACGTCACCGACGGGCTCGTTCTTGTTGTTTTCGATGCCGAACAGCATTTTTCCATCCGCAGTACGAATAATGAAGGGATAGTACCGAGTTCCCATGCTCAGCTCGGGATTACGGTAAGGATCTAGGTAACGGATATTGCATGCTGTGTTGCCATAGAACGAGTCGACGCTCTTTTCCGTGGTCCAGCCTTTCAGTGGAGCGGAGGAGCAGCCAGACAGGGCCATCAGCAGGGATAGGCCCGCTAGTGCAGTTGCTTTGGTCGAGAATGACATGGGGTAAGTGACCTCAGGACAAGAATGAGAAGGGATGCACCGGGGGCCAGCTCTGGGGCGAAGGCGTGCCAAAGGTGCACAAGCACAGTTGGCTATATCGGCCTTGTTAAAACTCACTTGAACAGTAAGAAAGACAAATCTTGCAGCTAAAAGCGGCTAAATAAGGTGATAATTAGGCTATATGATGACAAAACAACAGCATAGTCCTTAAAGGATCATTAAACTTATACGGAAATTTTTTATGATTTACTGTTATATGTGGTTATTTTTAATTTCCGATTAGTATATTAGATTGTTCCTTGACGGTAATACTTGTTCTTTTAGCGTAGTAGGATAGTATTGTAATTGAACTCTACAGGGATTCTCGGTTCTTAACGAAAGAGAATAGACATACTTAATTACTAGACTAAAGGCCTACAACAATGGATCTTAAAGATAAAGTCGTTATCGTTACTGGCGGTGGCAACGGTGTGGGTGCAGCCACCGCGCGTCGTTATGTTGAATGCGGTGCTCGTGTCATCCTTGCGGACTGGGACGATAAATCTGCTGACAAAGTGGCAGAGTCTTTGGGCCGTGACCGTGCCGAAGCCGTTCATATCGACGTATCCAATCCCGACGCTGTCAAAGCGATGATGGATGACATCGCAAAACGCTATGGTCGCATCGACGTGCTGGTCAATAACGCAGGTGTACACGTTCCGGGCACTGTGCTGGACTGCACTATTGAAGATTGGCGCAAGATCGCTGGTGTCGATATCGACGGCGTTGTGTTCTGCTCCAAATTCGCTATGCCGTACCTGCTGAAAAGTAAAGGCAACATCGTCAATACGGCTTCCGTTTCTGGTCTGGGCGGTGACTGGGGTGCTGCGTTCTACTGCGCGGCCAAAGGTGCCGTTGTCAACCTGACACGTGCTATGGCGCTTGACCACGGTGGCGAAGGCGTACGCATCAACGCGGTATGCCCGAGTCTGATCAAAACCAACATGACCAATGGTTGGCCGCAGGAAGTTCGTGACAAGTTCAACGAACGTATCGCACTGGGTCGTGCTGCTGAACCGGAAGAGATCGCAAACGTTATCGTCTTCCTGTCCAGCCCGCTCGCAAGTTTCATCAACGGCGCTAACATCGCTACCGATGGTGGGGCTACTGCATCCAACGGTCAGCCGAAAATCGTCTGATTGTTCTGTGTGATGCATCAAAAAAAGCCGCCCTTCGGGGCGGCTTTTTTAGTGCCTTTCATTTACGGATATGGATCAGAACGTTTCCCAATCATCGCTCTGTGAAGCATCGGGGCGTGATGACACCGATACGGTGCGTTCTTTTCGAGTGTTGGTCGGCTGCGCGCGAGTACTTGATGTGCCTGCTGTGGGAGCGCTGCTGTGGCGACGAGAAGACTGGCTGCCTACGTTGAAGCGTTCTACCAGAGCCACAAGATTGTTGGACTGACCTTCGAGAGAGGTGGCCGATGCGGCAGATTCTTCTACCAGTGCTGCGTTCTGCTGGGTCACCGCATCCATTTCTGTGATGGCCGTGTTGATTTGTTCGATGCCTTGGCGCTGCTCAATGGACGCCGTGGCGATTTCATCGACAAACTGGTCGGCTTCACGAATGCGCACTACGGCATCCTGGATGGTCTTGCCTGCATGGGTAGCAACATCGCTGCCCTGATGAATGCGTTTGCTGACGCTTTCGATTAATCCTTTGATCTCGCCAGACGCATTGGCCGAGCGGTTCGCCAGACTGCGTACTTCGCCAGCGACCACCGCAAAGCCACGTCCATGTTCGCCTGCACGTGCGGCTTCTACGGAAGCGTTCAGTGCGAGGATATTGGTCTGGAAGGCAATGCCGTCAATCAGCTCAATGATGGAGAAAATTTCGTTTGCGGTCGCTGAAATCTCTTTCATGCTGCTGACCACATCCTGCATTTCTTTGCCGCCTCGTTCCGTGATGCATGAGGCCTCTCGCGTGATTTCTCGCGCTCTATCTGCATTGGACGCGTTCTGGCGCACCGTTGAGGTGAACTCTTCGATGCTGGACGCCGTTTCTTCAAGCGCGGCGGCTTGCTGTTCGGTGCGGCTGGACAGGTCGGTGTTGCCTCGTGCGATTTCACGAGCACCGTCAAGAATGACCAAACCACCGTCACGAACGCGAGCAACGATGACCTTCAGTTCTTCCTGCATATTCTTAAGCGTATGGAAGAGAGCACCGATCTCGTTCTTGCCCATATCCTCAATAGGCGCGGCAAGATTACCTTCAGCGATACGCTCGAAGTGCTGACGTGCACGTAGCAGTGGAGACAGCACGGAGCGGCGGAAGATGAAATAGATCAGACCGACGATGATAGCGGCCAGTACCAACGCGGAAATTGTGATGAACAGCGCATGGTTGATCTGCGAATTCACATGATCATTGCGTTCTTGGACCATTCTGTTGCGGTAGTCCATGACCTTGATGAACGCGACTTCAGCGCGTTTGTTGATGGCATTTTCGCTTTCAGACACCTTCGTCATCAGATTTTCGTCGCCACTGCGTGCTGCCAGCAGTCCTTGATTGATGACGTTTTCCACATACTCGTTGAAGGTCTGCATCATGGCTTCATCAAGCGTGGCGGCTTCTGCGCTACGTTGCGCTCGGCCAAGATAGACCTCAATCTTCTGTTCGTAGGTGTGAAGCGCATCATTGGCGAACTGATAGTCGCGTTCGAAAGCGACCTTGTCGCCTCGGCGCAAGGAGGCGTCTGCTCTTGAGATCATGCCGCGAGAGTAGCGCAGCTGCGATACGCCCTCGGTGAGCTGCTGAAGCATATCCGACTCGTACTCGCTTGCTTTGCGAGACTCGTTGAGATTGCTGAAGTTGGAGATGGAGAGCGTAACCATACCGATAAACAGGAGCAGGATAACGGAGAGGGCTACACCGATTAAGTGGCTGAGTCTGATGTTTTTCATAACATTGCACGCCGTTGATAATGTAGGGGATGAGCAGGTTGTAACGGCGATCGCTAGGCTAACTTTATATTAATGTTACATTGCGTAACGTTGCGCGGCGTATCAATAAGTGACTTCAAAACAACAGGTTGCCATGCGGCCGCAGAGCATATCGAAGATGTGAGGTATGTAAAGGGTTACTGCTCGTCACCCTTTAGAAAGTGTGGAAATTTAGAAATATAGATATGTATACAGGTATATTCTTGGGCATTTTGTAGGGAATTAGCGGCAATAGGGTAACAATGTCGCACCTGTATTAAGGTGTAATTCTGCCGACTGTATTCGTGTCATTCCTGCCGTGTGGGTTATTTGAATACGGAGAGAAATGCGGCATAACCGCCATGATAGTAATCGCCGGTGGCCTTACTATTGGGTTTCCGAAAGGGGATATAGAAAGAGAGGCCTGTACGTGATGATTCATTACGGTAGAAAAAATCATCGGTAGCAGGATAGTGAAAGATTAAAAAAAGAAGCCCTGGATGCCCATAGCGCCTTTATTAATGCCATATAGGCTTCCAGGGGTTGCACGTGCTTATTGATATACAACGTTAAACGTGGCCAGTGCCGATACGCTGCCGCCGCTTACCTTGTTGTCCGTCTGATAGTAGCGGGCCTTCATGGGGACATCGATCGTGGCATTAGCGAAAGCAGAGAGACGACCGGCATACACATAGTCGCCGTTCTTGACCGGCATGTTCTCCTTGTCGGTTAGTAGCTGAATGCCCACTCCCTGTGCAGCGCTCTGGCCCTGCTCGGGTTGTATAACACCTTGATTGCCCCACGTCGAATTGGGCGAGTAGCTGAAAGCAAGGCTCACATCGCCGCGTTTCTGAGACCACTGTGATTCATTACCACCAACGCAGTTCAGGCGAATGTTGAAGTTTCTTTCATTGAGGGTACTGCCTACCCCCGTGAATTCCTTGCGTGATACGGTGCCCATATCGACGGTGATATCGCGTGAACCCGCATCTATCGAGCACGTGGAGTTGATGATGGTAATACCGTCACCGTAGACGTGCGAGGTTAGCACCGGCTTAGATGGGCCGGTGTTATTGGCGTAGTAGACGGAGTACAGGCCAGGGTTCAGCGTACCCGCGCCGGTTGGTCCTGGCAGGCGGATAACTTCAACACTGAAGAACCCTGGGTCCAGATACAGAGTCGAGCGTCCTGAATAGGGAATGCTGTGGGGGTAATAGGTCTTTATCAGCCCACTTCTGCTTTCACGATACAGGCGCAAGCCGATTCCTGGGATATTGGTCTTGTAGATATTGTTGCCCAGCTCGCTTGCCGAATAGTTGCTGGACAGCACACCGATCATTGAGCCTCGTCCCGCGCATTCAGCCACCCATTCATAGGCAATGGGAAACTGCTTTGAGCTGATGACCGTACCCGGTGCCATATCGGGGCGCAGTACGATGCGCCCGAGGTTCATCTTGATGTCTTGAGGCTGATCCAGCGTGGCGTTGCAGCCGTAGCCGTAACTCTGGCCCGGACGTGCCTGCGCCGGAGAAGGGGACATCAAGGTGCACAGGGCTGCAGCAGCCCCGATGCATGAAACATATTTCAACACGTGGCCCGGGGCACGAAATACGGCGTTGACGTGAGACGGCGCTGCCGTTATGTGTCGATTACTCTTCACACTGTGCCTCCAATATCTTATACCCGCCTGCCGATGATGTAGCGTTATCGGTCGAGAACTCGAAGGTGCATGTTTCGCTGTTGCTGTCGCCCCAGCGTGCGTTCAATCTGTCGTGCGTCTTGCTGCTGCGCAGGAATACGCGGCTGCCCTGGCCGACGATACCGACGTTCTGGTTCTGCTCATCGACGACCGTTGTGCCAAAAGGCAGTTTCTCGCCATTAGCGCGATGCACTTTGATCAGCATGGGCGTACCTGTCTGGGTCGGATAGTTGACCTTAACGATGGCCCCTGCGTAAGGCGCGACCTGACGCGTTGTGGTCTGGAGTTCGACGTCGTTCGACATGTCGCGTGGGTCAAGCGTGACCGTATTCAAGCGATACGGCGTGACGTAGGGCACTACCGCATAGCCGCTATCGTTGATGCGGATACCGCTAGTGTTGCCTACGATTGCACCGGTCGCGCCGGGCGCTTCGATCAAGGCGACAGTATCGCCGCGCTGCGGCGTCAGCGTCAGTCCGTGCGAGTGGGCAACGATGGTGCCTGATGCGCCTACACTGGCCTGATGATAGTTGCGTCCCTGGCTATAAGACGCATTCAGGTTGGAATAGCGCGAGTTGTACTGGCCGTTCAGGGCGCCCGTTTGACCGCCGGTGCGGTAATCGGATGCCGTAATGGCGTAGCTGTATTCGCCGTCACGACCGGCCGTGCCGTTCAGGCCCACCTGACTGCTTTCGTACTGATCTTCGTTGTACGACAGCGTGGTGTTAATGGAGGTGCTGCTGCCACCGTTGCCGATCGGCATTGAGGCGGTGACGTAGTAATGGGTGTTCGTTTCGGACAGCGAATCCCGGGTGCGTAAAGCCGAAAGACTATAGCTGATGTTGCCGATACTGTTGTTGTAACCGACTTGGTATTCCTTGGTGCGATTGCTCTGATTCCAGTAATCGCTGACCGATGACGACAGATAAAGCGATCCCCAGCCCTCTGCCAGCCCTTGGCTGAGACTGATCTGGAGCTCGTTGCGCTGGCGCGCAATTTCATCGGTACTCTGGCGGCGACGATCGTAGTCGTGAGCCAGAAAGCTGTTGTTCAGGCTCATATAGCCGCTGGTCGAATAGCGATAGGCGGCAAACGTGAAGCTCGTGTTGGTGCTCGGGACGTACTTGTTGTAGCCCAGCTTGTAGCTTTGGCCCGTCATGTTGTCATTGTGAAGAAAGCGGGCATTGGACTGGATGATGTCGAGCGAAAACGCCCCGATGGGCGTCGCAACACCAGCACCGCCCAGAATGGCGGAATATTCTTCACTGACGACGGCGCCGGTGTAGCCCGTCAGCGTGTTCGTCAAGCCGCGCTGGAACGTGGCCTGAATGATGTTCGGGTGGTAGTCGACATTGTTCAGGTTGCGAACCTGGCCCACTGTCACGTTGTAGCGGCCAATCCCGGGGCGCAGCATCTGGGAAACGGAAGCGTAAGGCACGCGGAAGCTTCGTTTCTGGCCGTTAGCCTCGTTGATGATGACCTGAAGGTCGCCACCATACCCTGTGGGGTAGAGGTCTTCGATGATGAACGGCCCTTGTGACACGTTGGTCTGATAGATCAGCTGGCCGTTCTGGTATACCTCGACCAGCGCGTTGGTATCGGCAGCCCCTCGAATAGTCGGCGCATAGCCATTGAGGGAATCTGGCAGCATGCGGTCGTCGGTGGCCAGCTGCAATCCGCGGAAACCGACGGAATCGAACAGTTCACCGGACGTATAGCTATCCCCGAGGGTCAGCTGACCGCGCAGGCGCTGAACGGGATAACGGGCATAGGTCGCGGTTTTCTGCCAGTGCGCGCCGTCATGGTTCTGCCAGCTTAGGCTGGAGTCATGGCGGAACTGCCAGTCGCCCACGTTAAAGCCGGTATTCAGGCTGAGATAGGCGGCCTGTTGGCGCTCCTTCTGGCCTGCCGAGGTCATGTCGGACTGGTAGGCGTTGAAGTTGTACGTCACCTTACCGGCCGTGATTCCGTGATCCCAGACCTTGGGATTGACGTAGCCGCGTGCGTTGTGGTGCATGAACGCTTGCGGCACATTGATGTCCATACGGAATGTGCTACTGTCAAAGTGGGCTGTTGCTGAAGGCAGCCACTGGGACATAGTGAGGCAGGTGTCTGGTGCTGGCAGCTTGCCATTGAGCGCAGCAGGGTGCAGCAGCGTGGTGTCGACGCCGAGCTGCTCGAGGAAGGTCATCGAGAAGCAGGTTTCGGCATTTGTCTGGCCTGCCACGTTGCGGAAGACGTAGTCGTGCGTTCCTTGCCAGCGACCGTTGACATAGGTATCGGACGAGTAGGTTCCCGCCAGAATAGGGTTGTCGTAAGCAAAGCGGGACAGGTCTTCCCCACGGGATTTCCCGTTCAGGAAGCGGCTGTTGAAGCTGGCTTCGGTGTCGGTTGGCGTGGCGGCAGAATCCTGCTGTGCGGCATGAACGGGCGCAAGGGGAATCATCAGCCCTAACAGACCCATGGAGCAGTAGCGAGAGTAACCAGCAGTACGATACTGCTGTGCCTCGGCTCTATCTGTCCGAGACAGAGGAAACATTGCCTTGTTGGTGTTCATGCATCCCCCAGCAACGCGCGGGAAAAGCCTGTGATATGGCTCACAGGCGAGTCATTGATGATCAAAGGCGTATTGTTAGCATTGTCACTATTGAGCAATGGGCTTGGTCCGCTGAATGTGACCGCCAAAGTCATTGATCGCAGAGAAGTTGACTGACGAAGGCGCGGTACCGCTGTCCTTGGGCAGTTCGAAGGCGTGCTGCTCACCGGGAGCTAGCATGTAGCCCTGAGGCGCTAGGTCCGTGCTCTTCTGACCGTAAACGGCGTTTACGGCAATCATGGAGACGTGATAGGGCGTCGGGTTGCTTGCAACAATGGCCAGCGCACCCTTATCCGTGCGGCCCTGTTTCCACTGCAGGGCGTCGGGCGCATCGTTGGCCGTGCCGGGCAGCCCTTTAGGGCGATAAAACAGTTTTATTCTGGAGCGGAAGGCCAGCTGGATGAAGTTCTTGTTCGAACCCGGTGCAGCTGTGGGTTCCGGCGGAATATCCAGAACGTTGAGCCAGAAGACGGACTCGTGGTCGTGAGGAAGCGGCTGCGTCGATCCTGTGAAGGAGATGCGCAGAGCTTGCCCTGAGTGCGCATTGACACGCGCGATCGGCGGTGTCAGTACGAAAGGAGCATCGGAGTCTTCCGGGGAAGAATCCAAGTTGCCGGCATCAATCCAAGACTGTACCAGCGACGGTAAATCACCGTTGTTGTCGAGCTGTACGGAAACTTCACGTGCGCCTTCGTTATAGACGACACGTGTGCCACCGATGACGATGCTGGCGTCGGCTGACGTGCTGAAGGCCGCCGCCGTGCAGAAGGCTGCCAGAGTTTTCAGTATGCACTTCATGTGATGGACCATGGCGCAGGGAAAAGGTAGCGACCGGACATAATGTCCGGTCGCCAGTGTCATCCGGGGTAGGAATTACTGATAGATGACAGAGTATGCAACGCTGGATTCGACCGCACCGGCTTCTGCTTTGCCAGTAGCGTGGTAGCGAGCGAAGTAACGCTGAGTGTAGTTACCGTTTTCGTCTGCTTTGGCAGCGTACTGATCTTCAGCCTGGTGGCCAGTGACACGGATCGGCAGTGCGTTTTCGTTCAGCAGTTCGATAGCCACGTTTTTGGCACCATCGTTGAGGCTGTTTTTCAGCCAGCCTGTTTTGGTGTCAACGGTAGCGCCCGGTTCGAAGCGGATAGCGAGCTTCTGGTTGCCCGGGCATTTGGACATGCCGATGGTGAATTCGCGAGTACCAGCAGTCTGGCCGTCTGCAGCCAGCGCACTAGCGATGACGGTCGGCAGCTGAACTGTCTGGTCTTTAGATTCGGCATTGATTTCGCAGGTGGAGTCAGTGACCTGACCTTTGAAGAATACGTGGCTGCTTTCTGCTTGTGCAGCTGAAACGCCCAGCATGGCGCTTGCAGCGGCCATTGCGACGATGATTTTTTTCATGGCTTATAACCCCAAATAGTCAAAAGGCAAGTGCGCAGAATTCAAGATCTTTATCGGTTGTTCTTACCTAAAGCCTTGTCTTGAAAAGGCTTATTTTTATGAGAACTGATAAAGGAAATTGTGCGAATGATTCTGCGCGGAAGGGATTGTAATTAATTTTTCATGTATGAATCAACGATAATCTTCAACGATTTGTCCTATCTGTCATATTATTTATTTCAGTTGAGGCAAAGAATGAATAGAAATGTAATTTGGCGTTATCTTTGTGAATTACTGTTCTCTTGTTGAAAACAATATCTCTATCTTATTGAATTACAAGGATAATGTTAAAAGGCGTTGCGTATTACACGAAATAGCGGTGAGTATCTAATGTATTTTGTGTATCTATGCAACGCCCTGCTAATCAACAAGAACAGATCAAGATGTTCTTTTCTTTGGCTTTTATAGGTAAATCATACCTAAAAGCACTTTCCTAAAACGCATAATTCCTTACATTTCAGAAGGTCATGTCGTTGAGAATGCTATAGACCGGCGATTCAAGCTGTAACAATCGTTCGCGCTGAATGTGTAGGCTGCTGGCAATCTGCTGATTATCCATCACTGATAGCGTGTGGAAATGTGTATTGCGCTCAATAATCTGCTTTTCCTTGTCCGATACGACAAGCACGGTGTTGTGTGGCAGCTGGGCAAACGCCATCCCTGTGATGGCATCGCAGTAGCTGACAGTGTGCGTACCGGGAAAATGCGCGGCGATATGGTCATGAATGGCCGATACGATGTTGTCCGAGCGAGTGGGCAGCAGAAAAGCGTCGACGTCATCGGGCTGAGGAGGCGGCTGATTCTCGCCACAGGCCACTAGAAAATGGAAGTGGCGGATATAGAAGGCACGAGACTCCCAGCGGTCGTGAAAGCCCAGCGTATTGGGGCCGCGGGAAGAAAAGATCACATCGGCTTGCAGTTGTTCCAAGGTTAGCGATGACTGCTGTTCCAGTGCGGAAAGGTCGATGACGTTGACATTGAGCCCTGTATTGTAGGCCAGCAGGTTCGACCACAGCTCGTAGGCATAGCAGGCCGTAATCGGTCCAATGTACCCAATCGTCAACTCGTCGGGCACGCTGATGCCGGACAGATGGTGAGCCTTGCGGATAGTGTATTCACAGCTTTCGGCCAGACGAGTGCCCAGCTCGATCAGCATGCGACCGCACAGCGTAGGCACATAGAACCCATTGCGTCGCAGGAATATCTTGCATTCGAGCAGCGTCTCTATATCACGTACGCACAGCGAAATGTTGGCTGATGTCATCGAAAGTTCACGCGATGCAGCCACCATCGTTTTGTGTCGATGCAATGTCACGATAATGCGCAGCTGCTTTAGCGTCATTTTTTTTTGAATGAAATACTGCAGCCGGTCGGCCAATTCTGTGGACAATGGATGATCAGCAGCCTTCTCCATATGTTCTCGTGCCATTATCGTTCCTTGATGTCGGGTAATAAAAGTCTATGAGTGCTTAAGGCACGTAAAAGGGGCGTGGCGGGGCATCTTACATAGTGTGTGAGCAGTATGTCGAAAGCTTGAAGTAGCGCCATTTGTGATCAGAGTGAGAAGTTAACACTCACATTCAAAAGTTTCGACCCATATTTTCTATAAAATGGTAATAATAATGTTCAAATTGATAGACGGCTTTTCTATATGTTTCTAATCGTGTCTTTTTATTGTTTGTTGGTAACCTTACTATTATTCCTTGTGAAATATGAAGGTATATATCGCACTAAGTGACATGGTGTTACGTTTTGGTCACATGCCCGTGGGTCATGGCTATCTAAAGTCGAAAATTGATTATCTTTATCAATCACATGAGGTGGTTCAATTTAGCGGCCTTCGCAGAGGTGGCTATGCTATGTCTGATTTCTCAAAGAAACGCTGGACTTGCCAAGGAGCAGATACACCATGAATCCGACTCGCTACACTACGGCTAACGGTGCCCCAGTCCCTCAGGATGATACCAGCATTACTGCAGGTGAGCGCGGCCCGTTAACATTTGATAACTGGCGTCTGTTTGAAAAGCTGGCGCACTTCAACCGCGAACGCATTCCTGAGCGCGTCGTGCACGCACGAGGCACCTCTGCGCAGGGCGTTTTCCGCCTGACGCGCGATTTGTCTGACCTGACCATTGCCGATTTTCTGCAAGGTGTGGGCAAGGAAACGCCAGTGGCAGCGCGTTTCTCGACCGTTGCGGGGGGGCAGGACAGCAACGATATGGAGCGCGATGTCCGAGGATTTTCCGTGAAGTTCTACACGGAGCAGGGTAACTGGGACATGGTGGGTAACAACACGCCGGTATTCTTCATTCGTGAACCCAGCAAGTTTCCTGATTTTATTCATACGCAAAAGAAAGACCCGCGCACCAACCTGGTGAACTGGCAGAACCGCTGGGAGTTCTGGGCGCTGCACCCGGAATCCTTCCACCAGGTCACCATCCTGCTGTCGGACCGTGGCATTCCGGCAAGCCTGCGCCATATGCACGGCTTTAGCTCTCATACGCTGAGCTTCTTCAATGAAAAGGGGGAGCGTCATTGGGTCAAATGGCACTTCAAGACCAATCAGGGCATTCGCAACGTGACGGACGAGGAAGCGGCAACGATTCCTCACGATCACAACCAGCGCGATATGGTTGAGGCCATTGATCGTGGTGAGTTCCCTAGTTGGACCGTCAAGATCCAAGTAATGAGCGAAAAGCAGGCTCGTGAATTCCGCATCAACCCGTTCGATCTGACTAAGGTCTGGCCGCACGGTGACGTACCGCTGATCGAGATCGGTCAGATGGAGCTGAACAAGAACCCAGATAACTATTTTGCGGAAGTCGAGCAGCTGGCGTTCAGCCCTTCCAATTTCGTGCCCGGTATCAGTGGTTCCCCTGACAAGGTACTGCAGTCTCGATTGCTGGCCTATGCTGATGCGCAGCGCTATCGCCTGTCGGCAAACTACCAGCAGATCCCGATCAACCAGCCACGCTGCCCGGTCAATCATTACCAGCGCGACGGTTTGATGGCCGGTACGTGCCCCGTGACGGGGCAGTCGAAGGAAGGCGGCCAGTACGGCGACACCAACTTCTATCCGAACGCACGTGCCGATCAGGGGGCGCCAGTACCGTCACCTGAATTCTCCGAACCGCCGATGCCACTCGAAGAAGAGGCATGGGTGGGTTATCACAATAACCGCGGTGATGATAACTACGAGCAGGCGGGCAATCTGTACCGCAGCTTCGATGACGGACAGCGTGATCGTATCGCCAACGTCTTTGCCACTACGCTGCAGGGCGTGACGGCTCCCATCGTGAGCAAGGTCATTGAGCACTGCTATGCCGCAGACGAAGACTATGGTCGTCGTGTGGAAGCTCGCTATACGGCCTTGCGCGACGCATAAGGCGATCGGCGTAAAGCGGCTGTTGGCGTTTTCGCATTGACCCAATGAAAGGCCAGCCTGTTCAGGCTGGCCTTTTTCGTGCGTGATGGAGGGCAAGAAAGGAATTCTTTCGCCGCGGCTGGCGTGAAGTGGTGGTCGTCACTAGGGTGGTAAATGACACTGCGTATTGTGGGGGCTTTCTCCACGATGCCGCGGTGACATGCAATAGGCATATGTGCAACGACTTGATCAAGGAGCGATCTACGATGACACAGCATTCCTATACGGCTACGAATCACGATGAAGCGCACGACACCCAGCGGGGTACGGATGAGCACCGTAAGGACGAGGCGCTTGAGACGTATCGAAGCGATGCGAAGGGGCACGACTTGCGCACCAATCAGGGTGTACGTATTGCCGATAACGAGAATTCGCTGAAAGCCGGTGAACGTGGACCAACACTGCTGGAGGATTTCATTCTCCGCGAAAAGATCAATCACTTTGACCATGAGCGCATTCCCGAGCGTATCGTGCACGCCCGTGGGGCGGCCGCTCACGGCTATTTTCAGCCGTATCCTCGGGCAGCCGAGCTGTCAAAGGCCGCTGTATTTCGTGATCCCGAGGCCAGAACGCCTGTCTTCACGCGCTTTTCGACTGTCCAAGGGGCTCGGGGCTCTAATGATACCGTGCGCGATATCCGAGGCTTTGCCGTCAAATTTTATACCGAAGAAGGCAACTGGGATCTGGTGGGCAACAATACCCCGATCTTCTTCATTCAGGATGCGATCAAGTTTCCTGATTTCGTGCATGCGGTAAAACCTGAGCCACACAATGACATTCCGCAAGGACAGTCGGCACACGATACGTTTTGGGATTTCGTTTCACTGGTACCAGAAACCGCACACAACGTAATGTGGGCCATGTCGGATCGCGCGCTGCCGCGTTCATTTCGCTCGATGGAAGGGTTCGGCATCCATACATTCCGATTGATCGACCGGCAGGGCGTTTCTCGCTTTGTGCGTTTTCACTGGAAGCCGCTGGCGGGAACATGGTCGCTGTGCTGGGATGAGGCGCAGAAGCTGTGGGCACGAGATCCCGACTTTCACCGACGGGATATGTGGCAACAGATCGACAGTGGCCAGCCGTTTGAATGGGAGCTGGGTGTGCAGGTGATCGAAGAAAAGGACGAGCACGCTTTCGATTTCGACATTCTCGATCCGACCAAGCTGATTCCTGAGGAATGTGTACCGGTGACACCGATCGGCAAGATGGTGCTGAACCGCAATCCGGATAACTACTTTGCCGAAACCGAACAGGTTGCGTTCAATCCGGGCAATATCGTGCCTGGCATCGACTTTTCGAACGATCCTTTGCTGCAGGGGCGTGTCTTCTCCTACCTAGATACTCAGATGCTGCGTCTGGGCGGCCCCAATTTTCATGAAATTCCCATCAATCAGCCTGTTTGCCCATTTCATAACCATCAGCGTGACAGCTTTCACCGCCTAACGATCAATAAAGGGCAGGCTTCCTACGAGCCGAATTCTATTGAGGGTGGCTGGCCGACTACCACGCCGCCGCAGGAGGAGCAGGGCGGTTTCGAAAGTACCTATGAACGCATTGATGCACACAAGGTGCGCGCACGTAGTCCTTCCTTCAACGATCACTATTCTCAGGCGCGCCTGTTCTGGGACAGCCAGACACCCGTTGAGCAGCAGCACATCATTGAAGCGTTTACGTTCGAGCTGTCCAAGGTCACGCGGCCTTATATACGCCAGCGAGTGATCGAGCAGATCCTGCCCAACATTTCTCTGGCCTTGGCTGAGGCCGTTGCCAAGGCCCATGGTATGCCGGTACCGACAGCACCGACGGCTTCACCCGAAGCTTTGGGCCAGTGTTCGTTAGCGAAAGCTCCATCGCTGAGCCTGATGGCGCGCCCGCCACAGGGCATCCGCTATCGGCAGGTCGCCGTGCTGGTCGCCGATGGGGCCTGCCATGCACAGCTGACGCAGGTGGCCGATCGCCTTCAGCAAGAAGGCGCGACGCCCGTAGTGATTGCGCCGTCAATGGCGCCGGTAACGCTGGATGATGGCCAGCAAGTCACACCCGTCGCAACACTAGACGGTCAGCCCTCAGTTACGATGGATGCCGTCATCGTGATTGCTGGCGCTGCTAGTCGACTAGCTGCACTGGGGGCCGGACGTTATTACCTGCTCGAAGCCTACAAGCATCTCAAGGTCATTATGGCGCTGGGAGATGGTGCTACGCTGCTGCAGGCTGCCCGCTTGCCGACGGCAGAAGACGGTGTGTTGACCGACGGGAGAACGGCTGAGGGGCTGGAGGGTTTCGTCAAAGCGCTATCGCAGCATCGCGTGTGGTCGCGTGACGACAAGGTGGCTTCGGTCGCCGCTTAGCCGCGGCGAGATTAGCAATAATACGCCGCTTGGTTATCTAAAAGTAAATTTTGGAAAGGTTCCACTTCGGTGGAGCCTTTATTATCATCGTCTATAATCTTCTCATTATCAGAATGATTTCATTACTGATTACACATTGTTGCATAGGCTATTGATAACACTTATGGCATTGTCTATGAGCTTTAATTTCATGACTCTGCAATAGCAGCACATTATCTTGAAGATGCAGATATGTTCGTACTTAAAATAACATGTGTTTGTCGCCTCGTAGCGTGCATTGGCATGAGGCATGATCAGAGGAACTATTGATGCATAGCGCTTCGTCTGTCCCCGCTTCGACAGTACACCACCGGACAAGACGATTCATTGCACTTGAATGGCTACGCTTCATTCTTGGACTGTATATCGTCGTCTTTCATACCCTTCACTATTATCCCTCGATAAACGGATGGTCGGGTTATATCACTGGCTTAGGGTTTTTCTCGACCAGCACTTTCTTCATTCTGTCGGGCTTCTTGCTGACGCATGTCTATCTGCGCCCGCAACCCCCTGATGGACAGTATGGACTGCGGGAATCGAAGCGCAGCTTTCTGGTTCGTCGGCTGGCCAATCTGTACCCGATTCATATTGGGGCCATGATCATTACCATCGCTGTAATGGCGGTGTTGCCTGTACTTCAGCTGACGCCTGAAGATGCATCGGCGTCGATCCGAGCCGTCATGATGGACGTCAATAATGGCGAAGCCGTATGGCACACCATGAGCAATCGAGAGCTACTGTGGGCGGCCTTTGAGAACATCGCATTACTGCAGGCTTGGAATCCGTATTACCTGACGTTCAATCCTCCAACTTGGTCGATCTCGACCCTATTCTTCTTCTATCTGACGTTTCCGTGGCTGGCCGTATGGTTATGGCGTCGGCGTCATCCCATGCGCTGGCTGTGCGTCGTCAACCTGCTGTATCTGGTTCCGCCAGTGCTTGTCATCCTACTGACCTCATGGGGAGCGCCGGAAACCGGAATGCTGCATCGCAACCCGTTAATCCGGTTGCCTGAGTTCGCTGCGGGCATTCTGCTGTGTGTCTGGTACCACCGGCAGAAGACGGACACGCTGTCCTTGTCGAGAGGGATGATGGCTGTGGCGCTGCTGGTCGGTTCGATCGCACTGGGCGAGTGGCTTCTGCTGCCCGGCCACAGTGCTGGTTGGCACTACGTGCTGCACAACGGACTGATGATGCCGGGCCAGCTGGCGCTGATCTATCTCTGCCTGTTTGCGAAGGCACCGGACAGTGCGTTTTGGCAGCGCATCGCTGCACGTCTGGGCGGTGCTTCACTGCCGATGTTTGCTCTGCATGTTCCGCTGTACCTGATCTTTTCGCGTACAGAAATGGCGCTTTCTGGTTCGCAGCCATCACAGTGCCTTTCTTCCGTCACCCAGTGCAGTGCACAGGCGGGCACGATTTCGTTTGCTTGGTACCCCGTCTTTTTATTGCTGACGGTGATGTTCTGTATCCTGTTTCAGGAACAGTTCGTGTTACGGGTACGCGGGGTTATTCAGCGGCTATTGCTCAAAAAATGACAGGTGCTCATTCTCTATCTAATTGATGTAATGAGGAAATGGCGGAGAGGGCGAAAAGCGGGCATTTTAGTCGGCTTTTCGCCTTTTTTATGGGCTTCCTTTTTCATGAGAATACGATCGGAGTATTGGCGGGCAATGCACGCAGTGAGCGATGCCGCGGGGGATTGTCGCCAAAACGTACGTGCTTGAAAGCGGGGTTGTGTGTGATCGCTATCAGGCAAGAGGACATTTTTTACGTATCCCGTTAAATGCGTAAAGAGGGTTCTTCTTTTTTGATATACAATGCTTGAATGTGGACAAATTGAGAAATTCAATCGTGCTGATAGTCTTCGTCGGGCAGAGCCAGATGTTGGCTGATATCATGCATGTAGTGGTGCGTGTGCCCTGCGTACCGTAGCGGTTTGTTTCCTTTTGTTGCATCTGTACGCTTTCCTGTTTTTGTTGATGTTCTTTTCTTCTTGTCGATCGAATTGAGATGCCGCTCATGTATAAAAAAGTGACAGGTTTTTGCTTTCTTCTTCTTAGTCTCGCGGGCTGTGCTGCAAACGGTGTTGATCAACCGGCCACTTCTGCTTCTACCGCCCCCCTTCGTTCTTCTGCAGCACCTTACCCCATCATAGGCGGCTATCAGACTTCTGGTGATAACGTCGATATCGAATACACGGGAAGGCAGCATCGTCCAATCGGCGTTCACGACACGTTGATGAGCGAGTATCGAGAGTGGGCGGGCACCCCTTATCGCTTCGGTGGTGAAAGTCGTGATGGCATAGACTGTTCGGCACTCACGCAGCGCATCTTCAAAGAACGATTCAACTACGCCTTACCGCGCACGGCAGGCGAGCAGATGAAGCAAGGCCGTCGCGTTTCTCGCGCGGCACTCAAACCCGGTGATCTTGTCTTCTTCAAACCAACACGCCGTCTCAATCACGTTGGGGTATATCTCGGCGATGGTCTGTTCATGCATGCCTCTTCCTCTCAGGGTGTAATGATCTCTCAGCTGGACAATCACTATTGGGCGCGCCGCTATGTGCAGGCACGTCGTCCCATCGAGAACCCGCAGCTGGCTTCCCGCACCAGCACGCCGGCCCGTATCCCGACCGTCAATGGGTAATCCGCTGCTTGCGCTGTATTGATATGTTCTTCTATTGCTGTGAAGAAGCCGCTTGAAACAAGCGGCTTCTTTTATATCAGGCAACCGATTAAGCTGGGCCGGTGTGTTCTTACCTATGCCGCTGCACTTCCAACGATAATAAAGGTGCGGGCGGCATCCGTTGACAGGCTCCTCACGAGGTATTCCCACAATGAGCTTCAGCCCCGAAATACTCTTGCTGTTCTTCTTCATCGCATTGGTTGCGGCCATCATCGACGCCATTGCTGGCGGTGGGGGGCTGATCATGCTGCCCGCACTGCTGGCGACAGGCATGCTGCCCGCTGTTGCGGTCGCGACCAATAAGGTCGGGGCGGTGGGCGGTTCCTTTTCCGCCGCGTTGCATTTCATAAGAAAAGGGCATGTCAGGTTGAGGGATCTCATTCCTCATATTCTCTGCGTCTTCGTCGGCGCTGTGCTGGGAGCGGTGGTGGTGTCCTTCCTGTCGGCACGCATTCTGATGCTGATGATTCCCTTCATGCTGATCGGTTTTGCCGTGTTCTTTCTGTTTTCCCCCAATCTTGGGGTAAGGGAGGAACAGGCGCGATTAAGTGCGCCGATGTTCATCGGTTTCATCTGTCCGCTGCTGGGGTTCTACGATGGTTTTTGTGGGCCGGGTACGGGAACGCTGATGGTCGTGGCCTGCGTCATGCTGCAGGGCTTCAGCATGTTGAAGGCGACCGCTACAACGAAGGTGCTGAATGCCACCAGCAACATCGCTGCATTGCTGTTCTTCATCGTGCACGGCCAGATATTCTGGGAAATTGGCCTTGTGATGCTGGCGGGACAGCTCGTCGGTGGCAATCTGGGCGCGCGCATTGCCATCAGTAAGGGGCAGCGTCTGATCCGCATACTGATGGTTGTGGTCTCGATTGCGATGTCGATCAAGCTGCTGTTGGGGGATACGCTGGCGGCGATGGTCGTTCAGTGGTTCCACTGACCGTTTCTCTTTCTCGGTGACCGTGGTCCACGGTGCTGGAAAAAGCCTTCGGCTGCCTATTAGCGGTAGTCGGAGGTTTTTTTCATGGTGCAGTGAAGGCCGCAAGATGGCCTTAATTCGGCCTATTGCTGCGTCAATTGAGGTGGCTGAGACAGGCGGATGTTTTCGTCGTGTTTCGCGGCTTTAATCCTAACCCGCCGATGGGAAAATGGGCCGTTTCAGGGCTGAGACCTGTCGCATGATCCCGTTGGGCATGATATCAGGGCTGGGAGTGATGCACTTTTTGCCGAGCGTAGCGGCTGGCAAGGGCTTTTATGTAAGTCAGTGAATACTTTCATTCCTAAACCTGTGCCTCTATGCGGCCGATATAAGCTGCACTTCACCAAGCATGGGAGATGTATTTCATGGCAACGACATCATCAACTACAAGTAGTACGTCGACATCATCGGGTCTGGGTAGCTTGAACTTCGGGAGTGGTGCATCCCTTGATCTGGACAAGTACTACTCGCAGTTGGAAGCAGCAGAGCAGAGCAAGCTGGCAACGTATGACACGCAGAAAACCAGCGTTGAAACGAAGATATCGGCTTACTCTACGATCCAAAGCTCGCTGGATGCCTTGAAAAGCCAGGCGGAAGCACTGACAGCCGACAACTTCCAGAAATCCGCTACGGCGACCACCAGTGCTGTTGCTTATCTGGCGACGGCTACGGACAACTCCATTTCGGGTACGTACGACATCCAGGTCAATCAGCTGGCAACGACGCAGTCCAACGCGAGCGCGAAGGTGTCGGACAAGACCAGTACGCTGGGTAGCGGTACCATTACGCTGCAGCAAGGCACGGGCGATGCGCTTTCCATTTCCGTGACTGATGCATCGCTGGTAGGCGTGCGCGATGCCATCAACTCGGCCAAGGACAGCAAAGGTAACAAGCTGAACATTTCAGCGGCGGTCATTTCCAACTCGGATGGCAGCTCCTATCTGACCGTATCGTCCACCACGACCGGTTCGGCGAACGCCTTCACTATCAGTGCGACAGGCGACTCTGGCCTGACGGACGTTGTTTCCAACATGTCAGTGAAGCGCGAAGCCACCAACGCACAGTTCTCGGTCAACGGCGTTGATTTGGAAGCAAGCTCCAATAAGGTGACTGATGCCGTACCTGGTCTTGAACTGACGCTGTCTTCCGTGTCCACATCGCCTGAAACAACGACGGTCGCGACCAACACCTCTGACTGGGAAACGGGTGTGACGAACTTTGTGTCGTCCTATAACAGCTTCCTGAGCACGATGAGCAGCCTGACCCAGTACAACTCTACCGACTCCAGTGATACTGGGGCGCTGGTAGGCGACTCTGGTGCACGTACGATCCGTAGTCAGATCAAGACGCTGTTGAGTAACGAGAACCTTGCGAAGCTTAAAGATTACGGTATCACCGCTATCAGTCTGGACAAGACCAGCAGCACCAAGCCGGCGGGAACGCTACAGGTTGATAGCACCAAGCTGCAGCAGGCGATGAAGAGCAACCCGGAAGGCTTCAAGACTACGCTGGCGGCGACGGACGGCAAGAGCGGGATCATGAACCAGATCGTGGCCAAGGTCGACGAAATCGAGAACAGCAAGACCGGTATTCTGACCACCAATACCAAGACGCTGAACGATAAGGTTACGGCCATCACCTCCCAGAAGGAACGTGCTACCACGGCCAGCGAATACCGTCTGAAAATGTACAAGCAGAGCTTTACTAAGCTGGTGCAGTTCAAGACCACGATGGACACCCAGATCGAAAGCATCAAAGCGCAGTTTGAAGCCCTGAAGAAATCGAGCTGATAACCCTGCCGGTCGCTGCCGTCCATCGAGCATTCCGTTCTGATGGCGGCAGCGATCGTTTATGCCTTTCCGGTAGAAATACCTAGATAAATAGCCCGTTTATTCGCGCATCTCACTGTTAAAAATTTGGCTATGATGTGCTTTCGACGTGTAATCCCTTGGCAATGAAGAGAGTAGGCATGTTGACTCGAAAAGGTGCACAGGCATACGCCACGGTGGGGCTCGAAACGGCCGTCATGGGGGCCAGTCCGCATCAGTTGATTGTGTTGCTGTACGATGGCCTAGAGAAAGCGCTGAGTCGCGCACTGTGGGCATTGGATGAAGGCAAGGTCGCTGAGCGTGGGATGGCAATTTCCAAAGCCATTACTATTCTTGATAACGGGCTGGATGCAGCACTCGACATGGAGAAGGGGGGAGAGCTTTCAGAGAACCTCCACAACCTCTACGGCTACATGTCGAGAACGCTCTTGAAGGCCAATATCAAGGTGGATCGTAAGTCCATTGAGCATGTTGCTGACATGGTCAATGACATTGCAACCGCATGGCGCAGCATTGGCGACAATGGAAAGGGCTTATCATGATTGATTCCATGCAGGATGGTCCTGTGGATTCCGGCATGCAGGTCGACGGCCTCATGGATGAATACCGCAAGATCATCGAACATTCTGAGCGTATGGTGCGCAAGGCTCAGGAGGGTGAGTGGGACGCGCTCGTCAACGAAGGCATGGAGTACTTGGTACAGGCCGAGCAGCTGTCTTCGGTAGGCGATACGCAGCTGAGCTTCTCTCAGCGTCGCGAACGTCAGGTCTATCTACAGCGCCTGCTGGATAATGACCGCAAGATTCGTGAACAGCTTGATGTGCGTCTTAAGGAGCTTGGCACGCTGATGGCAGAAGAAGAGCAGCGCATTCGTACCCACAAAGTCTCCAATGCCTACCAGCGCTTCTCCGGGAGCTAACCTATCATGGGCTCTATCACGCCCTTGCTCGACACCCTCTTGCATCAGGTGCTCGGGCGTCAGCTGTCCCTAGATGCTCATGCACGCCAGCCTATCGGCCCCGCTGCCGTATCCGCCGTAATTCGTGACAGTGCCGTTGATGATGCCGCTCAGTCTTCCGATGATGCTCCCGCTTCTGAAAGCGGCAGTTCAGAAGAGGCTGATTTCGCGGAGAACATCTCAACGGCACAGTCGCGTCAGCAGAGTGCAGAGGCCAGTTCCACGGCTTCATCTCTGCGTCGTTCGGCGCTGCCGTCCGATGTTGCTACTCCACCGTCCAATCCTCCATCCGCCGCTTCCGCGCAGCTGGCATTGAGTGATACGGCTCGCGTATTGAGCGAGCAGGCACGTCTGGCTGCGCAGCAGACGCTGCTGTCCGATATCTCGACCGATATTCTTGCCGAATCGTCGCCTCAGGCTCCGCTGACGCATGTTGCTTCGCAGGCCACACCGCAGGACAAGCCCGTATCCTCCACGCCATCTGCTCAGCCGACCATGCTGCTGCCGCTGACCGAACAGGATCCGCAGGTCGCCTTTCAGGATCGTGCAGCGGCGTCTGCGGCGAGCAGAAGCGATGTGCCGGCCTGGGCACCGACGCTGTCATCATCGGATTCTGCTTTTATCGATGTCAGCCGTGCGGCCAGAGAGATGAGTCAGTGGACAGCCGTACTGTCCGGTCAGGACTGGCAGTCGCTGCTTGCTACGACATCGCCGGACCCCATGCCGCTGAATGTGCTTTCTTCGGCACTGATCATGGACACGATGGGGCAGTCGGTACCGCTAGAGGCCCAGCGCGATACGCTATCAGGCTATCTTGCCTCTGCATTGAAGACGAGTGGTCTGTTCCACGAAGCATTGCTGGCTCAGTGGGCCGGAGGGCATCTGCCTTTGGAAATCGTTGAGCAGAGTGCGCGCCAGCGTCAGCAGTTGCTATCGGTATTGCCTGCCGCGCCCGAATTCGGCGATGCCGTGATTCGACAGCAGCTACAAATGATGGCGGGGCAGTCGATCCACTTTCAGAGCGAGCTGTGGGCAGGGGCGATGATGCTGATGTCTTTCAGGACTGAGCCTTATCTGTCCGATGGGCGCGGTGGCGAGGGCGGTGCCGAGCGACGGTTCCCGGCCTTTCCCGATCAGCGTCGGGTGTGGATGCTGACCCTGACCTTTGAACTGCCCGTTTTGGGAACCGTGACGGCGGGGATACAGTGGGACGGTGAAGCGCTGTCGGTGACGCTGGGAGCCGAGCATAAGGCCACTCGAGAGGTGCTGGCCGATGCCCGTGAAGAGCTGGAGCAACTGTTGAATGATGGCCATCAAGATGGCCGTGCCGTCGAGATCAATGGCGATTCGCTAAGGGAACAGGGCGCACAGGTGGCCGCTGAACAGGAGAAACCGCATGCCTGAAACTCATGAGCAGCTACTTGCGCGGCGGCGCCGTGAACTGGCCAAGCGCTATGGTCAGCCACAGGCGACGAACTCGGGGGTGTTGAGTGATCAGCAGGAAAGCGATATCGCCCAGATCGTTGAGACGGCGCGCCAGCACGGCGTTGGTAGTGTGCATCATTCTCCTGAATTGATGGCGCTACTGTCCACGATTGCCCCCGACCAGCAGATTCCACCGGCACTCTGCAACGCTGTGGCCTCATTGATGGTATGGCTGCAGAAACTGGAAGAGCAGAATGGGGAAGGCATGCCCTCTGCAAAATAATCATCCCTAGTATTTTGCATGCCCTATGTGGTCAAACTGACTCAATAACGTAAAAAAGACCCAGTACATTATTTATGTGCTGGGTCTTTTTTATTTCTATCTATTTTCGTTAATTGGTGTATTTATAGTGTTATTGCTATGGATCTTATTTTGATTAAGGTTATTAATTATTTGTGTGGTTAATATATTAGATGGTTTTATATGGTCCTAAAAAGGCGATACGATATTCTTTTTATATATGGTGTATCGCCTTAAGATGCTGTCTGAGTGTGCTTTAAGGCAGGTACGCTACAATGCGAGCGGGGAAGCTGGGCAGCGCTTCAAAGTTGGGAAAATTGACGTGGATAAAGGCACCCGCTGCCGGTACCTGATCCAAGTGGTTGAGCACTTCTGCCTGCCATAAATGTTGCTGCAAGACATAGTGTTCCGCGAACAGAAAACCTTTCTCTTGAGCATCCTCTGCTGCATCTGTATCGAGTGTTTCATGGCCAATAGCGGCTATTTTGCGCTCTTTTACCAGAAATTCGAGGGCTTCTATCGACCAGCCGGGCGTATGCGCATGTCCGTTTTCGTCGATGTTATAGAACGCTTTGGGTGTGTCCCAGCGTTGAGACCAGCCGCTTGAAAAGGCAACGAAAGACCCTTCCTGAATTCGACCATGCTGTGTTTCATACTCAATGATATCGTCTACCGATAATTTATAATCGTGGTTATTTATAACCTGCGCTTCCTTATGAATAACGTGCATTGGTAACAGCAGGTCTTTTATATTCAGTTCATTGAGTAATGGCGCGTTATTTATAAAATGCGCGGGTGCATCGACATGAGTGCCTGTCGGTGTGCAGAGAGAAATTTCATAGGCCAGAAAACCATCTTTTTCTACGGTAAATAGTGTCTTTCTTTGTGGCGGATTGAAGGCGGCAAATATGGGCGTTGAGCTTGTCACTTCATGAGTTAGATCGACCCACTTGCAAGATTTAAGAAACTGGACGGCCTGTGCCAGTGAGGCTGCATTGGAATTAGTGGTGGCCATTATTATTCATTCCTTATGCCTTATTATTTAAAATATCGCGTTCGTAAGACAGTAGCACATATAGGCGAGAGCGTGTACTTCTCGTTCAAAAACGAACATCTGTGTTCATCACATTGATTTTATAGAGAAATGCGCTGAGATAATTCTTCGTGAAAAGAATTTATAGCGCTATGCACAAGCACTTTCTGCATGGCGTGCTCAAGCATCGCATGACCCAGCTAAAATTTGTGGATGCCACATGGTGATTGATAAGGAAAGGCAGTAGTTTCCGAGTGCCAGAAAAGTCGGTGTGATTGAGAGAGTGTAACTTGCTTGCAGCAGGGGAGAGGGCGTTTTTTATACTGCTGACGAAAGCGGAAAGCGGAAAGCGGAAAGCGGAAAGCGGAAAGCGGAAAGCGGAAAGCGGAAAGCGGAAAGCGGAAAGCGGAAAGCGGAAAGCGGAAAGCGGAAAGCGGAAAGCGGAAAGCGGAAAGCGGAAAGCGGAAAGCGGAAAGCGGAAAGCGGAAAGCGGAAAGCGGAAAGCGGAAAGCGGAAAGCGGAAAGCGGAAAGCGGAAAGCGGAAAGCAAGAACCCCAGGATTCACTATGGGAAATAGCAAACGCTGGGGTTCTTCATTAGCCGACTGTTCTAGTTGAGTCGGGAAGCGCTTTCGCTCGCGACAGCCTTATGCATCGTGTCGCCCGCGGCTTTGCGGCGGGCGCGCTCTGCGGCACGGCGTGTTTTGCCGGCACGCGAGGGCGGGTTGCAGATGCCACAGACATAGTTGTGATCTAGGCTGTGTGCATGTGCCACAAAATGGCCATTGCAGCGCGTACATGTTGACATCTGCATCATGTCGTTTTCGAAGAAACGCACGAGTGTCCATGCACGCGTCAGTCCCAACACGGGAGTGGAATCTTCAAGCAGGGATATCTGTTCGAGATACATTTTGTAGCTCTTCACGATAGCCGGCATGCGTTCCAGTCCTGACTGTTCTCGGATAGCGCGATAAAAATTGTAGAACAGTGACGAATGGATGTTGGGTAGCCAGGTCACGAACCAGTCGGTCGAGAACGGCAGCATCCCTTTGGGCGGTGATGCTCCGTGAATCTCTTTGTACAGTCGGATAAGTCGACCACGACTGATGTTGGTTTCTGTTTCCAACACCTGTAAGCGCGCACCTAGTTCGATCAGTTCGATAGCTAGCTGGATCTGGCGCATTTCATCCAGCAAGCTCTTTTCCTTAGCCATGCTGTTTGCTGCGTCCCTGAACAACAGATGGAGTGATAGCAGAGGTTTTCTGTGCTGCCAGCAGGATGGCGGCATGAGCACGCTGTACGTCTTCGTGAAGCGTGTCATCCGTCAGTTGTGAGAAGGTCTGTGCATTGTGCAGTGACAGTTGGCACAGCAGCTGGTTTGAATTTGCGAGCTTCGCAAGGCGAGATACCGGTGCCTTGCCCAGTGCTTCTGCCATGTCGGCATCGATCTTCAGCCTTAACATCGCCATGGATTCATCCGCTTGCAGCAGGCGCTGCACGAGGAGCAGGTAAGAAAGGTTGAGGCTGCGGATTTCTCCGAGTAGTTCGTCGTCGGTAATGCCGTGTGTCATGTCAATTTACCCTTGATGTGTCAGCGCCACTTTCGTGGAGCGCGGTGCTTTGTCGTCAGCACCATCAGCGTTCTTGTGGTTCCGTGCTTCTGGCTGTCGTGGGGTGTCAGCCCCGACGGCTCTTTTGTTAATTAATGTAAAGAAAATCCACTTTTTGGAAACATGCTTTACATGGATCGCATTCTAGGGGGTTTTAAAAAAGAATGGAACAGGCACGAATATGCGATGTTATGGCATCAATGCTAGTTTGTGCACGAATCGTGTAAATTGTGCACGTTTTGACTTTAGGTCAACTTGACAGTGTATAGATGGCAAAAACCTACCGTTTTCATTAGATTAACAATGAAGACTTTCTGTATTATTCATTAATTTTCATTTAGTTATGAGTTTATGTCGTTTTGGACAGGTAGGGCTAAAGGTGTTGGTTTAGTTGACGATAATGAGGTGATATTGGGGTAAAAAGGGGTTTTCCTTTTTTAAATATGTGAAAAGTGCAAGATGAAAAAGCGCTGAAAAAAGGCGCTATTCGATGAGTAGTTGTCTGGAAAGCTTGGCCAGGTGTGCTAGTGCCTCTTTTTGGTACTGTTTTTATGACCAGTTTGTAGGGCTAAAGGCCCCGTAACTACGCTACTTTAGGCGAATCATTGAGGCGCTGGAGAGCGTGATTGCATATTTGGGATGGGGCTTGATATGTTTCTATCGTTACAAAATGTTTGTGAGTGTTTCTGTAGAGAACTTGCTGTGTAACATCCGCACTGCGCCGTGACAGCTGGCGTAGAGCCTCGAATCACAAGGCCTTCTTGCCTTGCCCGCCCTGATTTTTTAATCCGTATGCCTGTTCAAGTTTTGATGCGGTGAGCCGTTACAAATACCAGTCATCAACAACCAAGCAGGCAGGGTTCCTCGTGCTCATACTGGTCGGTTATATCATCATTCTAGGGTGTGTTTTAGGCGGGTACTCGCTCGCCGGCGGTCATCTGGCGATCCTTGTTCAACCCACAGAGTTTCTCATCATCTTTGGGGCAGGGGTGGGGGCGTTCGTGGCCGCCAACAGTGGTAACTCCATCAAGGCAACGCTGGCGGCATTGCCGATGCTGCGCAAGAGTACGCGTTACAGCAAGGCGATGTTCAAGGATGTGCTGGCACTGATGTTTCTGCTGCTGGCCAAGGCGCGTCAGGAAGGCATGATGTCGATCGAAAAGGACATCGAGTCTCCCAAGGATAGCGAAGTGTTTCGTCACTATCCCGATATCCTCAACGATCACCTCATCATGGAATTCATCGTCGATTACCTGCGCATGATGGTAACCGGCAACATGGATGCCTTCGAGATGCAGTCGCTGATGGATCTTGAGATCGAAACGTTTCTCAAGGAAGCGGAAGAGCCCGCGCATAGTCTGGCGGCCATGGGGGATGGCATGCCGGCATTCGGTATTGTCGCGGCCGTCATGGGTGTGGTTCACGCACTCAGTGCCGAAGGTCTGACCCCCGAACAGGTAGGGCCGCTAGTGGCAAGCGCCATGGTGGGGACCTTCCTCGGGATTCTGATCTCGTATGGCTTCCTGACGCCGCTGTCTTCGCGTGCTCAGCAGCAAGCGCATGAAGCCGCCAAGATCCTTGAGTGCATCAAGGTGACGTTGCTGGCCAACCTCAATGGTTATGCGCCGCAGATCGCTATCGAGTTCGGCCGTAAGGTGCTCTTTGAAACGGAACGTCCTGGTTTCGAAGAGATGGAAGAACACGTTCGTGAAGCGAAGAGTAAACGGTCATGAGCAAATCCTCCCGTCCAGTCGTCATCAAGAAGGTCCAGAAGGGTGGGCATGGCGCCCACGGCAGCTGGAAGATCGCTTACGCTGACTTCATGACCGCCATGATGGCCTTCTTCCTGGTCATGTGGTTGTTGGCCGGGACCAGTAAGGCTCAGTTGGAAGGCATCACGGAATACTTTCGCCATCCGACGTCCATATCCTTCGCCTCCGGCGACAAGATGTCGGCAAGTGATAGCGCCATTCCTGGCGGGGGCGATGACCCTCGTCATGCGGATGGCGAAGTACGCCGTGCTGCGGGCGAAAAGGTCTTTTCCGCTACTGCATCGACGTCAAGGCTGCGCGCTGCGCGTGATCAACTGCAGTCGTTGGTGCGTCAGAACCCGACGCTGGCCGCACTCGGTGCTCAGCTCAAGGTGGATATGACGGAAGAGGGGCTGCGCATCCAGATTCTGGACGACTCGCAGCAGTCAATGTTCCGTATTGGCAGTGCCGATGTCGTGCCGCGTCTGGCCCATGTACTGGATGAACTGGCACCGTTTCTCAACAAGGCGCCCTATGGGGTCACCATTTCAGGCCATACCGACAATATGCCCTTCGTGACGGGGCTTGGTGGCTACAGCAACTGGGAACTGTCCAGCGATCGCGCCAACGCGGCCCGTCGAGAACTGGTTAAGGCCGGGTTCAGTGCTGACCAGCTCATTCGTGTAACGGGGCATGCGGCCACCATGAACTTGGGCGACAAGGCCAACGATCCCATGAACCGTCGCATCAGCATCGTACTGCTGAGCGAGTCGGCGCGTCGTTCGATCGACAGTGAAAACAAGGTTATTCAGGACAACGGTGGTGGCACGACGGCCATGTCGGTGCTTAATGCCGAGCAGCACTCTGCGGCCAGTGACGCGGCCAAGGCCCCCGAAGCACAGCCCACACCTGTCAAGCCTCAATAAAACCTGACAGTTTTTCACACTCTTTCCGATATACAACTCATGGCAGGTGCGGGGTGTCCCGCACTCTGAATCTGCTCACTCGTTTGCTACAGGTATGCCGATGGATTTTTCAGCATTTCACGAGACCTTCTTCGATGAGGCTCGAGAGCTTCTGGATGAAATGGAAACGCTGCTGATGGAGCTTGATGTTGATGCTCCCGATCCTGAAGCGCTGGCAGCTATCTTCCGTGCCGCTCACTCCATCAAGGGTGGTGCGTCCACGTTCGGTTTCGAAGACCTTCAGGTCACGACTCACCTACTGGAGAACCTGCTGGATGGGGTTCGCCACGCGGAGATGTTCCTGGATCGCGAAGCCGTGGACACCATCCTGTCGGTCCGTGACCACTTGGCTATGCTGCTGGACTGCTACGCCAATGAAGAAGCGCCCGATGCCGAAGAAGTAGCCAGCGTGCGCAGCGAACTCAAGGAACTGGCCGCACGCATGGCCGGTGGCGACGTCAAGGGTGACGTTCTGGCACCGCTGGCGTCCGAGCCTGCGTCTCAGGATGCCTCGGCACCTGCTCCGGCAGTGGCCAGCGGCATGACTCAGTTCGCCATCACGCTGAAGGACGTGGCGGAAAAAGACCGTGCGTCGCTGCAGGAAGAGCTAGCGCTCTTTGGCGATGTCTCCGTGCGCGACGCGTCAGAGCAGCAGCTGGTACTGCAGTTGGTCACCACGTCTTCTGCCGATGACATCGAAGCGGTACTGGGCTTCATTCTTGATGCGGCTCAGATGGAGGTCGTGGCTGAGGGCCAGGCGGAAGCGCCGGCTGTCGAGACTAAGAAAGAAGAAGCACCGGCCGCCGCTGTCGTTGCTGCACCCAAAGCGGCACCGGCCGCGGGCGGCAAGAAGGATGGCGGTAAGCGCACTGAAAGCTCGACGCTTAGGGTCGCCACCGACAAGATCGACCAAATTCTCAACCTGGTCGGTGAGCTGGTTATCACGCAGGCCATGCTCGAACAGTCGGCCAGTCATCTCGATCAGATGGAACATTCCCAGCTGGTCAACGGCGCAAGCCTGCTGCAGCGCAACGTACGCGATCTGCAGGAAGCCGTGATGTCCGTGCGCATGATGCCAATGGACTCGGTCTTCAACCGTTTCCCGCGTCTGGTTCGCGACAACGCCAAGAAACTGGGCAAGGAAGTCGAGCTGGAAACCGTTGGGCATTCCACCGAGCTGGATAAGGGGCTGATCGAAGGTATCGTCGATCCTCTGACTCACTTGGTGCGTAACAGTCTCGACCACGGTATCGAAACGCCCGAAAAACGTATCGAAGCGGGCAAATCGCCGGCCGGTCATTTGAAGCTGGCGGCTTATCACAAGGCGGGGCACATCGTCATCGAAATCAGCGATGACGGTGCAGGCCTTAACCGCGAGAAGATTCTCGACAAGGCACGCAGCAACGGCATGGATGTCAACGACAACATGCCCGATGACGATGTTTGGCAGCTGATCTTTGCGTCCGGTTTCTCGACGGCTGAGAAGATCACTGACCTGTCGGGCCGCGGGGTCGGCATGGACGTGGTGCGTCGTAACATCACCAACATGGGTGGTCACGTCAGCATCTCGTCCAAGCAAGGCCAAGGCACCACGACACGCATCCTGCTGCCGCTGACCCTTGCCATTCTTGACGGCATGCTGATCCAGAGCGGTGAAGAAACCTTCATCCTGCCGCTCAACGCTATCGCCGAATCGATCCAGATTGCGTCCGAAGACGTGAAGATGATGGCCGGTGGTAAACAGGTCATCAAGATTCGCGGCGAGTATCTGCCGCTGCTTAATCTGGCCGATATCTTCGAAATTTCAGATGCCCAGCACGATATCAAAGAAACCATCGGTATCGTCGTTCAGGCTGACCGCACCAACTTCGTGTTGCTGGTCGATCAGCTGCTGGGTCAACGCCAGGTCGTGGTCAAGAACCTTGAAACGCACTATCGCCGCGTTGAAGGCGTATCGGCCGCCACGATTCTGGGGGATGGTCGTGTCGCCCTGATCCTTGATCTGGTGGCGCTGTCCCGCCTCGGGATTGCGACCATTGCCCAAGAGCTCGAAGCGCTCAATCAAAGTGAAGGTCGCCCATAGGGCCACTCAATCCCCTGAGATCGGCCTGGCTTGTCGGGTCGATCCCAATCACTAATGGAGTCAAGGATCGTGAGCGATCAGTCCGTAGATCTGAACAACGCCTCTGTCAATCATCTGTTGGAGAACGGCGGTGAAGACAGGCATCGTGAATATCTGAGTTTTCGGCTTGGTGATGAAGAATATGCCATCGATATCCTGCGCGTGCAGGAAATTCGTGGCTACAACAACATCACGCGTATTGCGGGTGCTCCCGACTTTATTAAAGGGGTGACCAACCTGCGCGGGATCATCGTCCCCATCGTCGATCTGCGCATCAAATTCGCACTGCAGAAGGCGGAATACGATCACCGCACCGTCGTTATCGTGCTCAACATCGGCAAGCGCATCGTGGGTGCGGTGGTCGATGACGTCAGCGACGTACTGATGATCGACATCAACGACGTGCGCCCAGCACCGGATTTCGGCGGTGCCATGTCCACTGAGTTCATCCACGGTCTGGCAAGCGTGGAAGAACGCATGCTGGTGCTGCTGGATATTGAGAAGCTGATGAGCAGCCGTGAAATGGCACTCGTCGAAAACATCGTAGAAGAAGGTAGAGATCTGGCTGTGTGACGCAACATGGGTGCTGAAGGCATCAGCACCCTCATACAGTGCATATCAACGAACATGGAGCGTTAAGCATGCTTAAGAGCGCCGTTGCACAGGCGGCAGAGGCCGGCACAGGGGGTGTGGCAAATCGCGATCTGCAGATGACGGATCAAGATTTTCAGACTATCTGTGCGCTGATCCATCGCCATGCGGGGATTGCATTAGCACCGCATAAGAAAGAAATGGTGTATTCACGGCTGGCTCGTCGTCTTCGTCATTATGGCATGACGCGATTCAAGGATTATCTTGCGCTCCTTCAACGTCCCAATAGTGATGAATGGGAAGCCTTTACCAACGCACTGACAACGAACCTGACGTCCTTCTTTCGCGAAGCGCAGCATTTCGATGTCATGGCGGAATACGTGAAGACGCTGAAGCATGCTCCGCGCATCTGGAGCTGCGCAGCATCGACAGGGGAAGAGCTGTACTCCATCGGTATGACGCTGTACGAGACGTTGGGTCCGGCAGCGGCACAGGCCACGGTGATCGGGACGGATATCGACACGCAGGTGCTGACTAAAGCGCGCCAAGGGGTCTACCCGCTAGAGGGGGCCCGTAGCGTGGGGGAGGCCCGACTTCGTCGCTTTTTCCTACGGGGTAAAGGCGACAAGGCGGGACTGGTTCGTGTTTCACGTGAGCTGACCGAACTGATCGAGTTCAAGCGGCTGAACCTGCTGGACGCGCAGTGGAACATGAAAGGCCCGTTCGACATCATTTTTTGTCGCAACATCATGATCTATTTCGATCATGAGACACAGACACAGTTGCTGGATCGCATTGCGGATCTATTGGCCCCAGGTGGGCTTTTCTTTGCTGGGCATTCCGAGAACTTCAGTGCGCAGACCCGCAAGATGAAGCTCATTCGCAATACGGTCTATCGCAAATTGGATAAATAACATGGTGGTCGGTGAATACCGCAAGGCCTCGACATCCTTTTTTGATAACCGTTATGAACGCCACGTTATCAAGCTCCTGCCGGGCGAATACTACATCGCATTGGAACAGGAACTGCTAGCGACGGTATTGGGATCCTGCGTATCGCTGTGTCTGTTCGACCCCGTCTTGAAGATTGGCGGCATGAACCATTTCATGCTGCCCGATCATCCTAAGGACAACGAACCCATCTTCACACGTTATGGCTGGCCCGCCATGACCTGTGTGTTGGAAGGCCTGCTGAACGCAGGGGCCGTCAAGAGCCGTCTGGTGGCCAAAGTGTTCGGTGGTGCTCAAGGGTTCAGAGCCTCATCCACGCTACGCGTCGGTGAGATGAACATTGCATCGGCAAACCGTTTTCTGGCCGAACAAGGCCTGAACTGTCAGGCCAAGGATGTTGGCGGGCGAGATGCCCGCCGCCTGCTCTTCTTCAGTGATTCTGGGCAAGTGAAGATGCTAAGGATGGTACATACCCAACGGCAGTCGGACGAAGGCAGGTAATGGCTTCGAATCTTTTTGTCATTTCAGGAAGAAGGAAGGATGAACTTAGTAGCCAGCGCGGCTTCCGGCCGCAAGAAGATACGCGTACTGTGCGTCGATGATTCGGCGCTGATGCGCCAGCTGTTGACCGCACAGATCAATGAACAGCCGGATATGGAAGTAGTAGGGGCCGCCCCTGATCCACTGATTGCCCGTGAAATGATCAAGCGGCTGGACCCGGATGTCCTGACGCTGGACGTCGAAATGCCGCGCATGGATGGGCTCGATTTCCTCGAGCGCTTGATGCGTCTGCGCCCGATGCCGGTAGTCATGGTGTCTTCTCTGACCCAGCGAGGTTCCGAGATCACGCTGAAGGCGCTTGAACTGGGCGCCGTCGATTTCCTGCCCAAACCGACCGTCGGTATCCGCGAAGGCATGCAGGAATATAGCGAGCTTCTGGCCGAGAAGATCCGTGCGGCATCGCAGGCTCGTCTGTCTCGCCCTCAGGCACTGGCGCACGGTGGTAGCCAAGCGGCGGCACCCAAGACTCGCACGGTGCCGATGATTTCCAGTGAGAAGCTGCTGTTCATAGGTGCTTCCACGGGCGGTACTGAGGCCATCCTCAGCGTGCTGCGGCTGATGCCGCGCAACTCGCCGGGGATCCTGATTGCACAGCACATGCCGCCGGGCTTCACGCGGTCCTTTGCTGATCGTTTGGATCGGCTGTGTGAAGTGACCGTGTCGGAAGCAACGCACGGTGAGCGCATCCTGCCGGGTCATGCGTATATCGCGCCCGGGCATGCGCACCTCAAACTGGCGAAGTCGGGTGCCAACTATATCGCTCATCTCGATGAAGGCGAACCGGTCAACCGTCATCGTCCTTCGGTCGATGTACTGTTCGACTCGGCAGCCCAGTTCGCTGGCCGCAACGCTTGCGGTGTCATTCTTACAGGAATGGGCAAGGATGGGGCACAGGGACTTCTGCGCATGAAGCAGGCCGGTGCCTACACCTTCGCTCAAGATGAAGAAAGTTGCATCGTCTATGGCATGCCTCGTGAGGCGGCCGTGATCGGCGCAGCTGATGAAATCGTCGCATTGGACGATATGACAGATGCTATCGCGCGTCATTTCGAGCGCAATGCGCATAAACCCCGCATCTGATGGACAGGTCTGCCCATCGTGGATGACTGCGGAGCAGCGTCATGAATGGTGCGGATCGATCATGGATTCTCTGATCAATGTGAGATCACTATGTCTGACAAGAACATGAAGTTTCTGGTTATCGACGATTTCCCCACCATGCGTCGTATCGTGCGTAACCTGCTCAAAGAGCTGGGCTACGCGAACGTTGAGGAAGCGGAAGACGGTGTGGATGCACTGAACAAGCTGCGTGAAGGCAGCTTCGACTTTGTCGTATCCGACTGGAACATGCCGAACCTGGATGGTCTGGAAATGCTCAAGCAGATCCGTCAGGACGATCAACTTAAGCACCTGCCCGTATTGATGGTGACGGCGGAAGCCAAGAAGGAAAACATCATCGAAGCGGCTCAGGCAGGCGCCAGCGGCTATGTCGTCAAACCGTTTACGGCCGGCACGCTGGAAGAAAAGCTGAACAAGATTTTCGAGAAACTCGGAAAGTAGTCCCACGTCGGGAAATGCGGGCCCGCTCGCCGGGACTGTTCGCCCGAATGAGCAGATGATCGGCACATCGTTGCGAGATCAGCCCTTGGCAATACGGAGATAACAATGGCCGACGAGCACAAACCTCTTCACGAGCGTGACAAAGAGGCTGCAGAGCTTCTGGGCCGCATTGGACGCATGGCGCGCCTGCTGAACGAAAGCATGCGCGAGCTGGGGCTGGAGGAAGAGGTGCGACGCGCTTCTGAATCCATTCCCGATGTGTGCGACCGCTTGAACTATATCGCCAACATGACGGAAAGCGCTGCCAACCGTTCTCTGTCGGCGATCGAAGTCGCGCGTCCGATGCAGGAGAAGATGGGTGAGGAAGCCCGTGAACTCGAATTACGCTGGCAGTCTTGGTTCGATGGTCCTTTCGACACCCCGCAGGTCATGAACTTGGTGAAGGAAACGCGTGCGTTCCTACAGCAGGTACCTCCGGCGTCAGAAGAGATCAATGCCAAGCTGCTGGAAGTGATCATGGCGCAGGAGTTCCAGGACATCACGGGTCAGCTGGTCAAGAAAATGATCGAGACCATGACCTCCCTGGAAAAAGAGCTGATCGAAGCACTGCTCGATTATCTCCCGCCTGAAAAGAGCGAACAGTTTGTTCGTGCACGCCAGCAGGCGAAGGAACAAGAGCAGAAGGATGGCAGCGAGCTGCTCAACGGTCCCGCTATCAAGGCGGACGGCAAGGAAGTCGTGGCCAACCAGCAGCAGGTGGACGACCTGCTGGACAGTCTGGGTTTCTGATACTTTCTCGTGTTGGAAACGATGTTCATCGGAGTAATCGTCGGAACAGCCGACGTTACTCCGATCTTTTTCTATCTTCCTTCCTTCTTTTACCTCTCTACCATATCCCCATTGCTCTCTGGCGCTCCTTCCCTCGCGAGCGCAGAGCAGCCTCTCTAGCCACGGATTACTCCGGTCTCCCTCTGACGTATCGGGCCATCCGCTTTGAGCTGACGGTCGAAAGCGCATGCTGCGTATTTCGTCCAGCGATCCAGGGATATGCATGTCTGATAACAGCGCACAGGACAAGACAGAAGCCCCGACAGCCCGACGAATAGAAAAGGCGCGGGAGGAAGGACAGATTGCCCGGTCAAGGGAGCTGTCCAGCTTTGTCATGTTGGTCGTTGGTATCGCGACCCTCTGGATCGGCAGTGGCTGGATGAGCCGTTATCTGTTCGACGTCATGATGAAGGGCTTGCAGTTTGATCATCAGTTGCTGTTCGATTTGCCGGCATCACTCCAGCATTGCGCTTCCTTATTAGTAGGCGGTGCTCTGGCGATGATGCCCGTCATGATCGCACTGACTCTGACGGCACTGCTAGCCCCCATGCTGCTGGGGGGCTGGGTGTTCACGACTAAATCCCTGACGCCTGATATCACCAAGCTTAATCCGCTGAGCGGCCTCAAGCGCATGTTCTCAATGCATGGGCTATCCGAGATGATCAAGGCCGTACTGAAAACGGGGTTGATCGGACTGGTGGTGTGGTACTTCATTCGCGCGCACCGTGATCGGCTGCTGGCATTGTCCAGTCTGTCGGTGGGCAGTGCCTGTATCGACGCGATGTCGATGATCGCGCAGGGCGTAGTGCTGAGCGTACTGGCCTTCATCGCGGTCGTAGCCGTAGACGTGCCGTATCAGCTGTACAGCCATTTCAAGAAGCTGAAGATGTCGAAGGAAGAGATCAAGCGCGAGCACAAAGAGTCCGAAGGGGACCCCCATATCAAAGGCAAGATCCGTCAGCAGCAGCAGGCGATGGCACGCCGGCGCATGATGGCGGAAGTGCCGACGGCCAACGTCATCGTGACCAACCCGACGCACTATGCGGCGGCGCTGCGCTATCAGGAGGGCATGCCTGCCCCGATACTGGTGGCGAAAGGGAGCGATGAGGTGGCGTTCCGTATCCGCGAAGTCGCGGCCGAACATGACATTCCCGTATTGGAAGCGCCGCCTCTGGCGCGTTCTCTCTATCACTACTGCGATCTCGAGCATGAGATCCCGCAGGGGCTGTATGCCGCCGTCGCGGAAGTGTTGGCGTGGGTCTATCGCCTCGATCAGGCGCGTCTCAATGGCACCGAGATGCCAGACGAGCCACAGGACTTCGATATTCCTGAAGAGCTGGTGGACCCTCAAACCAGGAGTCAGACCTCATGAACCTGTCAATCATTATGCTGAAGGCTGAGTACGCATGATCACCATGAACCGCTTCCTCGGAGGTTCTGCACTGGCGGGCGGCCAGATGAAGCTGCTGGCCGGCCCGGTGTTGATCATCATGATCCTGTCAATGATGATCCTGCCGCTGCCGCCTTTCGTGCTGGACCTCTTCTTTACCTTCAACATCACGCTGTCGGTGATGGTGCTGTTGGTCAGCATGTTCACGACCAAGCCGCTGGAGTTTGCGGCGTTTCCGGCCGTGCTGCTGTTCTCCACACTGCTGCGACTGTCGCTCAACGTGGCGTCGACGCGTGTCATCCTGATGCATGGACATGAGGGTGAAGACGCTGCCGGGCGAGTGGTCGAGGCCTTCGCCGAATTCCTCGTCGGTGGTAACTTCGCCGTCGGTATGGTGGTGTTCATCATTCTGGTCGTCATCAACTTCATGGTTATCACCAAGGGTTCGGAACGTATTGCCGAGGTCGGAGCGCGTTTCGTATTGGATGCGATGCCGGGTAAGCAGATGGCTATCGACGCCGATCTGAATGCGGGCCTGATCAACGAGAAGGAAGCGCGCAAGCGGCGCGAGGAAATCGGTCAGGAAGCCGACTTCTTCGGTTCCATGGACGGTGCGAGTAAGTTCGTCCGCGGTGATGCCATTGCCGGTATCATGATCATGATCATCAATATCATCGGTGGTTTGGTGATTGGGGTCGGGCAGCACTCGCTGGACTTAGGTTCCGCCGCGCATACCTATACGCTGTTGACCATCGGTGATGGTCTGGTGGCCCAGATTCCGGCACTGGTCATTTCGACCGCTGCGGGTGTCACGGTATCGCGCGTGCGCACCGAACAGGACGTTGGTCAGCAGTTGCTGTCTCAGCTATTCACTAACCCCAAGGTGCTGTATCTGGCCGGGGGGGTGATGGGGCTGCTGGGGATCGTACCGGGTATGCCGACGCTGGTCTTCCTGCTGTTTACTGCGATGCTGTGTGGCATGGCGTGGTGGCTGTCCCATCGCACGCCTACCGAAGAGAAGAAAGAGGTGCGTGATGCAGTGGCCAATGCCACCAAGGCGCCCGAGAATGTCGAAGCCAGTTGGAAGGACGTGTCGATCATTGAGCCGCTGTCGCTGGAGATCGGCTATCGCCTGATCACGCTGGTGGATAAGAACCAAGGCAATGAGCTGCTGAACCGCATCCGCAACGTGCGCAAGAAGTTCGCTCAGGAAATCGGGTTCCTGCCGCCGGTCGTGCATATCAAGGATGATCTTAACCTGACCCCGCAGGGGTACCGCATCTCACTCAACGGTGTCGAGAAGGGCGAGGGTGAAGCGTGGCCGGGCGAATGGCTGGCAATCGACCCAGGTGGTGTTGTCGGTAGCGTAGAAGGGCGGACGACGGAAGACCCCGCCTTCGGATTGCCTGCCACATGGGTCTCCGAGAAGGAACAGAACCGCGCGCAGCTGCTCGGTTATACGGTGGTCGATGCCAGCACGGTTATCGCAACACACCTCAACGATCTGATGCGTCGCCATGCCGGTGATCTGTTAGGCCGCACCGAGACACAGGCGCTGCTGGACCGCGTCAGCGAAGCGGCTCCCGAGCTGGTCAAGGATGTTGTGCCTAAACCGATCACGCTGGATATTCTGATGCAGATTCTGAAGAACCTGCTGCGTGAAGAAGTACCGATTCGCGATATGCGTACTCTTCTTGAAACGCTGGCGGTGCACAGTGCGCAGACCAAAGACCCCAACGAACTCACGGTGGTGGTACGTGCCGCGCTGGGTGGTGCCATTACCCAGTACTGGTTCGGCAGTGACAAGACGCTAAACGTGATCGGTCTGGACGGGCAGTTGGAGCACATCCTAAGCCAGGCCATGCAGAACGGCAGTGCCCTCGAACCGGGGCTGGCCGATATGCTGATCGAGCGGGCAGAGGCCGCGGTTGCAACTCAGCAGAATGCCGGTGAGCCGATCGTACTGATTGTGCCGCCGCTGCTGCGACCACTGCTGGCGCATTTCCTGCTGCGCCGTATACCGCAGCTGGGCATTCTGTCCCAAGCAGAAATTCCGGACGATCGTATCGTGCGTTACGCCACCATTATCGGCAGCCACTGATCTACCCCTCCAACCCTCTTTTATAGGGTTCGGGATGAAAAAGCTTCGCTACGGCGGAGCTTTTTTGTTCCGGCCATACCTGAGTATGGATGTGTTGTGCGCTAGCGTCTGATGGCGCGAATTCCCCGCCCACAACAACAAACGGCTGTGGCGCACATAGACTGCTGAGCGACGTCTGCCATCGCGCTCAGCTTGAATCTCGCTGGCGACGGCACTCCTGCTGTGCCGCGCTTTACAGTCCTGAGGGCATTCTGCTGATCGACGCGGGGTTGCCGTCGCTGGCGCCGTGGCTGTCCATGTATACGCAGCGTTGCATCCTGTTGACCCATTATCATATGGATCATGTGCAGGGGCTCTTTCCGCTGCGCTGGGGTGTCGGCAAGCCGATTCCCGTCTATGGGCCGCCCGATCCGGCGGGGTGCGATGATCTGTTCAAGCACCCGGGCATGCTGGATTTCAAGCCGCCGCTGACGGCCTTTCAGCCGCTGCACCTCAATCGGCTTAGGATCCCCCCGGTGCCGCTGAACCACTCGCGTCCGACGCTGGGGTATCTGATCGAAACCTCGGAGTGCCGTATCGCCTATCTGACCGATACGGTGGGGTTGCCCGACGAAACCCTGCAGTTTCTTGAGCAGCAGGGCACATTGGATCGGCTGATCATCGACTGCACAGAGCCGCCTGCCGCGGTCATGCCGCGCAACCATAATGATCTGACAAGTGCGTTGCATATCCATGTCCGTCTGCGTCCGCAGGAGACCTACCTGACGCATATCGGACACGCGTTGGATGTTTACCTGCAGACACACGTGCTGCCGCAAGGCGTGCAGGTCGCGCGGGATGGTATGAGCTTTACGCTGTGATGCGTGTGACTTGGAAAGAGAGTGGCGCGATCGCGAGGAGACGATGAGGGTTGCCGCTCATGCCACGCAATGAGTGACGCTTAGTGTGAGGGCGCGACGTCATACAGCACCGGAGAGAAACCGGCCGCCGTCAGCGGTACTGATGCAACCTAAGAGTAAAGGAGGTGAGGGTACAAGTACGAAAGAAGAGAGGTCATACCGATAGACGCAATGGCGCGTTTAGCGGAGCACCCTGCCATCGGTGCTCCGCTTTTTTTGTTCGGGCAAGGCTTCTGACGTCAGCATGGCCTGCGCTGCCGGCGTGTTCATGCTGCGTAAAGCCGGTCGAAGACGTTCCGCAGTAATTTTGTGCGGACTTAGCCGACGACGCGGTACCGCGAAGCACGGTGGCGTTGCGGGCGGCCGCTGGCACCGTAGAGCGGTTCGCTTTCTTCCGGGCGAATAGCCTTCATCAGCTGACGCTCGATACGAGAGCGTTCTTCGATGATGGTCGCACTGACGGCATTCATCGACTTCACTTGGCGGGCTATTTCCAGAATATCCTGCCAGCGTTCGCCTTCACCGATGGCATCGGCGGCTGCCAGGCTGGCATCGCGGTCGCGGCCGTTGAATCCCTGTTGTTCGATGACTTCACGACGCTGCTGTTCGAACGTTTCGAGCTGTCCGAGCAGCTGTGCTTTTTGCTGTGTAATCTCACTGAGTGCGGCGATGTCGATGTTTGCATGAGCAAACAGTTCGTGTTCGCGGCGCATAAGCACTCTGAGCTCGGCAAGGGCGTTGCTCATCTGCTCCAGGGCGTGTGAAAGGGTACGAGCTGTCGTCATGGAGTCTCCGTGTTGCAGCAGGAATGGACAATCAGGCCGCCTTCAGACGGCCTGGCAGGCCGGGTATGGCCTAATCCTGATCGAGATAGCGACGGGTGTCGTCGATCAGACCGTCAGCGATCTTTTCAACGTCGATTTTGAACTCACCGTTCTGAATGGCTTCTCGAATCTTGCTCACGCGTGCAGTGTCGATGTCTTGGCTGTTGTCGGACACGGTTTCGGATACCGTGGACTGCCACGTGGCAGAACTTTCCGGTGCGCGGGAAGTGGACGCCGTGCGAGTGTCGTCGGCCCGCTCGGAAGCGGCCGTATTCGAGCTGCTCAACGTGGCAACAGCGCCATTGATCTGGTTGATTTTCATAGTGGCGTATCCTTGAAAGATGCCAAAGGCATCCAGCATTTATTAGACATGTGTTCAAAAGGCAAAGCAGGTATTCTCCGGACCTGCACGGGTGATATCGGCACTCGGGCAGACGGCTTTAGTCTTTTTATTAAAAAAGCGAGTAAACACTTTCTCTAGAGGCTATCCCATATCTAACTTTAATGGATAGCAACCGCTTCGCCGGGGGCGGTTGCCCTCGCCATGATGATCTTCTTCGAATCCATCCGCACCCGCAACTGTCCCTCTGAAGGCGCTTCGTCCATAGCCGTACCCTGCGCAGTGATCGTGAAACCGGCCTGACGTGCGATGACGGTAACGCGGGAATTGCGCGTGATCACGAGCGGAGCTTTGACCATGGTGGTCTGCAGCGGTGCGCCTGCCACGACGCGGCGTGTTAGGCGCTGACCGACGACATCCGCGGCACGTGCCAGCGGTGCATTGCCGGTGGTCAGGCGCGTGATATCGCCGTGCTGCGTGTCGATATCGGAAGCGGACAGTAAGGTGCCCGGCATCATGTCGCGCGCGGCCACGATGTAATCATCTTCGATGCCGATACGTGCGCGATAGTAGCGCGGCATGTCATGGCCCTGTTCGTTGACGCATTTCACGCCCACCGTAATGTTGCCCCGCATGCGCTGTCCTGCTGGCATGAACGGGCAGGGCATCTGACAGAGCCCTGCATTCGTGAGAGCAGGGACCACGTCTACGACGATCTTTCCAGAGGTTTCCTGCTGTGCCACGACGCGCTCAACATAGTGCTGGACGACTGAAACGAGTGGGTCGCTCTGCTCTTCGCTGGCCGCTGCATTCGCTGATATCAGCAGCACTGCTGCAAGTCCCAATGCACGTCGCTTCATGACTTCCCCTCTGTTCGTAACTGACCCGTATGCCACCTGTTAAACGCTGACGGTCTGCTTGACCCGCAGTATCGACTCGCCGTGGTTGTCGCAAGGGCGCGCGATATCGGCATCCCGTGTGCCATCTCTATGCATCGAATGACGAGCCCGCCTACCACCTCGGTGTGTAGCAAGTGTACGTATTCACTTGAGTGAAGAAGAGGGGAAATAGCCCGAAAACCCGAGGTTATTCGCCCGATGGAAAACGGTGATTTCTTTCTATCCTGCTGCCATCGGAAATTGCATCAGGGTAGGACTCATGCTTGACCAGCTGAACGCATCCTTCAATTTCATGCAGCAGTCGCTGTCGTTGCACGCGCAGCGACAGGAAGTGCTGTCTGCCAATATCGCCAATGCGGACACCCCCAACTATAAGGCGCGCGATTTCGACTTCAGCAGTCAGCTCGATGCGGCGCTTCAGGATTCTCAGGCGGGCATGAGCAGCGCCCGTACGCTAGCGGTGACGTCACCGGGGCACATGGCAGGCACGGCCTCCGGTGCGCTGGATGATCCGCAGCTAGGGTATCGCATTCCCGCGCAGTCCAGTCTCGACGGCAACACCGTGGATATGGACATGGAGCGCGTCAACTTCGCTGAGAACAGTCTGCATTATCAGGCGGATCTTCAGATGATCACCAACCATATCCAGAGCATGACGACGGTGATGCGCGGTTCCGAGTGAGCGCGCCTTCCGGCAGTGCGCCACGAAGCGGTCTGAACCTCAGCCGCGCGGGCCACTGCGCTGTCGTTTCTGACTCAGGGTGTGGCGCGTGAGATCAGGATAAAGAAGGAATACACGTTTTATGCCGTCCATCTTTGATATTTCGGGCTCCGCGCTGACTGCCCAGTCGCAGCGCATGAACGCCGTGTCGAGCAACTTGGCCAACGCCGACAGCGTTGCTGACCCGCACGGACAGCCTTACCGGGCACGCGAAGTCGTGTTTCAGGCCGACATCCAGCCGGGCGAGGCCGTTGGCGGCGTCACGGTTTCCCAAGTTGTCGAAAACCAGCGGCCGCTGCGCCGCGAGTATTCGCCGGGCCATCCCATGGCGGATGCGCAGGGCTATATCACCATGCCGAACGTCGATCCGACTGAAGAAATGGTCAACATGATTTCAGCGTCACGCTCCTATCAGGCCAACCTCGAAGTGCTGAGTACGCACAAGAGCCTGATGAGCAAGACGCTGTCGATGGGGCAGTAGGCCTGAATCGGCAGACCCGAACCGCAAGGAGAGCATGATATGAGCAGTGTAATTGGTGCCTCGTCGACGTCGATCTCGACCATTCCGGTAAACAAGAGTTCGTCATCGTCCAGCAGTGATTCTTCAACAACGTCCGCCAGCACCGACCTGCAACAGCAGTTCATGACGCTGCTGATGGCGCAGTTGCAGAACCAGGATCCGACTGATCCGGCCAGCAACACAGAAACCACCGCACAGCTGGCTCAGATCAATACCGTTAGCGGTATCGAAAGCCTGAACACCACGCTGAAAGGCATTACCAGCCAGATCGACACCTCGCAGCAGCTGCAGGCCAGCTCGCTGACGGGGCATGGCGTACTGGTCAGCGGTGATCGCATTTCCGTATCCAGCACGTCTGACGGTGTGGTAACGACGCCGTTCGGCTTCAACCTTGCGGCCGCCGCAGACAGCGTCAAGCTCAAGATCACCAACAGCTCCGGCGAAGTGATCAAGAGCTTCGATCTGGGCGCCCAGAACGCTGGTATGCAGTCGATGACGTGGGACGGCCTGGATGAGTCCGGCAACGCGGTCGCTTCGGGCAACTATCACGCTGTCGTTTCCGCTTCCTCGCAGGGAAGTGCGGTTAACGTGACGGCGCTTAACTATGCACTGGTCAACGGTGTGCTTAATACCGGCACGAGCGGCACTGTCCAGCTTGATCTGGGGACGAGTGGCAACACCACGCTGAACGACGTTTATCAGATCTTCTGATCTGTGCATAACCTATGGCCCTGCCTGCATGGGTGTATGCCAAGGGCCATTCTCAATCAATTGAAACAGACATTGAATAAGGGTGAACCATGAGCTTCACACAGGGCGTCAGTGGTCTCAAGGCCGCCTCCAGCAGCCTGGATACCATCGGTAACAACATTTCAAACTCTCAGACCGTGGGCTTCAAGGGCGCACGTACCGAGTTCGCTGACATCTACGCCGGTGCAACGGGTATCGGTACCCGCGTAACGGGCACGAGCCAGGACTTCAGCTCTGGTTCCATCGAGCAGTCATCGCGCGAACTCGATCTGGCGATCAACGGTAGCGGCTTCTTCCGTCTGACCCAAGGCAACCAGACTGTCTACTCCCGCAATGGTCAGTTCACGCTGGACAAGGATGGCTATCTGGTCAACTCCACGGGCGGCCAGCTGACCGGCTATACCGGTACTACGACCGGTGGTGAGCCTGCGGCTATTCAGGTCAACCGCAATGCGATGGCGGCCAAGGCAACCACCAGTGCAGCGGCCAGCTACAACCTCAACTCCAATACCGAAGTGGGCCAGGGCAGCAGCCGTAGCCTGACCGTGTACGACTCTCAGGGTAACTCCCACAGCGTACAGGTCACGTTCACCAAAACGGCCAGCAACACGTGGGATGCCAAAGCCGCCATTGACGGCCGCACGGACAATGTCCAGTCGTCTTCTCTGGTCTTCGATAGCAACGGCCAGCTGACCTCCGGTCAGACGATGGCGCTGAACTTTGGCGATCTGAACAACGGTACCTCAGCGTTCAATGCAACGCTCGATTTCACCGGCTCTACGCAGTACGCGCGCGACTTCAGCAACATCTCTATTTCCCAGGACGGTTACAAGGCCGGTGACTATTCCAGCCTTTCGATCGATTCAACTGGGCAGATAATTGCCAAGTACTCCAACGACCAGAAACAGACGCTGGGCACTATCGTGATGGGAACGTTCAGCAACATGAACGGGCTGTCACCGATCGGCGATACCGCATATGTCGAAACGACCGAATCCGGTCAGGCGCTGCTGGGTACTCCGGGTACCGGCGCTCTTGGCAATTTGCAGTCCAGCGCTCGCGAGGCATCGAACGTTGATACCTCTTCCGAGCTGGTCAACATGATCGTTGCGCAGCGTAACTATCAGGCCAACTCTCAGACCATCAAGACGCAGGACCAGATCCTGCAGACGGTCATGAGCATGAAGTCCTGATGACGTCATGAAGGCCTGAGCACCGCCACCGGTTAGCGGTGGCGGTGAATAGAGGCACTACCTGAGCAGGAATCGTTATGGACAGGATGATTTATACCGCGATGTCTGGAGCCAAGCAGTCGCTGGATCGCCAGACGATCGTGGCCAACAACATGGCCAACGTCAGTACCCCAGGGTTCCGCGCGCAGCTGGCCGCTACCCGTGCCGTACCGGTACAGGGTGACGGTGAGGGCACGCGCGTTTCCGCCGTGCAGACAACCCCGGGGATGGAAACGAAAGAGGGTACGGTCGAAACGACCGGTCGCCCGCTGGATGTCGCCATCAAAGGGGAAGGCTGGCTGGCCGTCACTCGAGCGGACGGTTCTGAAGGGTACACCCGTAACGGCGGCCTACAGGTCGACGGCAACGGCATGCTGCTGTCCCACGGTCATCCTGTCCGCAGTACCGGTGGCGAGCCGCTGGTGCTGCCTACCGAAGGCGATGTCAACATCAACGGTGAAGGCACCGTGATGGTGCGTTCGAACGATGGCAAGCGCATGGATGAGATCGGGCAGCTCAAGCTGGTGAAACCCGCCCTGTCATCGCTGGAACGCGGCGATGATGGCCTGTTCGCGCAGCGCGCCAATCCGGACGGCTCTGCCGCCGCCCCCGCGCAGCCGGACAACACCGTTCGCGTGGTGAGCGGTGCGATCGAAACCAGCAACGTGTCAGCCGTCGATGCGATGGTGTCCATGATCGACGTGGCTCGCCGTTTCGAGATGAACATGAAGACGCTCAGCACCGCTGATGAGAACGAGCAGAAAGCCAATTCTCTGCTGGGAGTGAACTGATTCTTGTGAGGGTCTGCTTGCGCCGGATACGTGAGCGATCGGCCATAGGGCACGCAGGCCTTTCCTTTATTCATGCTATTCAGGATATCCGAGGAGCACTCGCATGTTGCGTGCACTTTCTACCGCTAAGACTGGGCTCGAAGCTCAGCAGGTTCAGCTGGACGTCACGTCCAACAACCTGGCGAACGTCTCGACCAACGGGTTCAAACGTTCCAACGCTGTTTTCCAAGATCTTCTTTATCAGAACGAACGTCAGCCGGGGGCGATGTCCTCTGCGCAGACCAACCTGCCGTCAGGCCTGCAGATGGGGACCGGGGTACGCGTGATGGCCACCGAACGCCTGCATACGCAGGGCGGCCTGGAGCAGACCGGCAACTCCAAGGATCTGGCGATCAACGGCAACGGTTTCTTTGCTGTACAGCTGCCCGATGGCAACACGGCCTATACCCGTGACGGCGCCTTCCAGGTGGATCAGAACGGCCAGCTGGTAACTTCGCTGGGCTATCCGGTCGACCCGACGATCACCATTCCGTCCGACGCCACCTCCTTTACGGTAGGCAAGGATGGGGTTGTATCCGTGACGCAGGCGGGGAACTCGGCCGCTCAGCAGGTCGGACAGATCCAGCTGTCGATGTTCATCAACCCGACCGGGCTGCAGAGCCTCGGTGACAACCTGTACATGGAAACCGATGCGTCCGGTACGCGCAATGATTCCCAGCCGGGCACCAACGGTGCGGGCAGCCTGTACCAAGGCTACGTGGAAAAATCCAACGTCAACGTGGTGCAGGAAATGGTGAACATGATCGAGACCCAGCGCTCTTACGAAATCAACTCCAAGGCTGTGTCCACGGCAGACCAGATGCTTAGCAAACTGGCGCAGCTGTGATCATGAGTACGCACAATGACAAACAGGCAGCGCGTACGCGCTGCCGCACGCGTTCCTCATCATGGCTGCCGGGCGTGCTGGGCATGGTGCTGCTGGCGGTGCTCGAAGGCTGTGCGTACGTTCCGCGCCAGAACATCGTCAACGGGCCGACCAGCTCGCCGCCCCAGCCGGCACCGGTTGCCGTCGCCAACGGCTCGATCTATCAGGCGAACTACGTTCGTCCGCTGTTCGAAGACCGTCGTCCACGCGGGATTGGTGACATCCTGACCGTCGTTCTAAACGAGAAGGTCAATGCCGCCAAGAACTCTTCCGCCTCGGCGAGTCGCGAAGGCTCGGGCAGTCTGACCGTAACGGCCGTGCCGAAGCTGACGGGTGGTCTTGTCGACGCATCGCAGAACATGGATATGTCGGGCAAGAACGACTTCAGCGGCAAAGGGGCTGCGGCCGCGAACAACAGCGTAACGGGCACCATTTCTGTGACCGTGCGTGATGTGCTGCCCAATGGCAATCTGTCGGTCATCGGTGAACGTCAGATTGGCATCAACCAGGGCACCGAGTACATCCGCCTGTCCGGGATCGTCAACCCGCGCTTCATCACCGCACAGAATACGATTCAGTCGACGCAGATTGCGGATGCCCGTCTCGAATACTACGGCGATGGCTTCATTGATGAAGCACAGCGCATGGGCTGGCTGCAGCGCGTCTTCCTTAACATTTCACCGTTCTGATACCTGATTATGCCACGTTCAATTACTGCGCGCCGCGCACTGTCACTTGCACTGGGTACCTTGCTGACGCTGAGTCCAGCAGTTGTTCCGCTGGCCAGCGCCGACAGGATTCGCGACATCGCCACGATCCAGGGGATTCGTGACAACGCGGTCATCGGTTATGGACTGGTTGTCGGGCTGGATGGCAGTGGTGACCAGACCACACAGACCCCGTTTACGACACAGACATTGAATAACATGCTGTCGGAATTGGGCATCACGGTGCCTTCCGGTACCAACATGCAGCTGCGCAACGTGGCCGCCGTCATGGTGACGGCCAACATTCCGCCGTTCGCCAGCCCTGGGCAGCAGATCGACGTGACCGTTTCCTCGGTCGGAACGGCCAAGAACCTGCGCGGCGGTACGCTGCTGATGACGCCATTGAAAGGGGCTGATGGGCAGGTTTATGCGCTGGCGCAGGGGAACGTGGTCATCGGTGGTGCCGGTGCCGAATCCGGTGGCTCCAGTGTCACCATCAACCAGCTGTCGTCAGGACGCATTCCTGCCGGGGCGACGATCGAGCGCTCGGTGGCGCTGGATATGAGCCGCAACGGTATCGTCAGCCTTGACCTCAAGCGTGCCGACTTCAACACGGCAGCCGCTACCATGACGGCGATCAACCGCTACTTCAAGCGCCCGATCGCAACCGCCATGGATGCCCGCAACATTCAGCTGATTGCCCCGATGGACCCGGCAGAGCGGGTTGGTTTCTTGGCACAGGTGCAGAATGTTCAGGTCAACGAAGCCGCACCGCCCGCCAAGGTCACCATCAACTCGCGTACCGGATCGGTGGTCATGAACTCCGACGTGAAGTTGCGTCGTGCCGCCGTAGCGCATGGCAACCTGTCGATCACGATTGACCGTCAGGATGAAGTCAGCCAGCCAGGCCCGCTGAGCAACGGCGAGACCCGTACCACACCGCGCGCCAATATCTCGGTGCAGTCTGAAAGCGGTGCCTTGCAGGTTATTCCGGCCAGCACGGATCTGGTGGATGTGGTCAACAGCCTGAACTCTCTGGGCGCATCAACGCAGGATCTGATCTCGATTCTGGAAGCGCTTAAGGCTGCCGGTTCTCTGCAGGCGGATCTGGAGATCATCTGATGACGATTGATGCCTCTCGCGGATTCGCTCTGGACGTTAACGGTCTGTCCAGCATCTCGCGCGCCGAGCGCCAGCAGGCGGGTTCTGGGCTCAAGCCGGTCACGCAGCAGTTTGAAGCGATCTTCCTCAACATGATGTTGAAGACGATGCGTGCCTCGGTGCCGGAAAGCAGCCTTTATAACAGCGAGGCGATGAAGACCATGGGCCAGATGCGTGACATGCAGCTGGCGCAGGCCATGTCGTCGCGCGGCATTGGTATCGCTGACATGATGCAGCAGCAGCTTGGCGGCGGACGGACAACGGCCCAGGGGGGCGCTGCTGACAGTGCCACTCTGGCAACGCTGGCAGGTATCCCGATGGGCCAGCCGCGCGCCATCAACGATATCGCGGCCGAGGCACAGGCCCAGCGTCAGTTTGGCGTGCACAGTGCACCGACCGAACATGTGGCGGCCGGTCAGATGGTGTCGGCAGGGCATCAGCATCAGGAATCAGCGACCGACAGCTCTTCTTCTGTCTCATCGCTGTGGGAGATCGCGCGCGAGAAGCTGCAGGCCGCACCTCATGTGGCCAATTTCTTGGCACGTATCGGTGATAGCGCCCGTCGCATCAGTGCGGAAAGCGGTATTCCTGTACGCCTTATCGTGGCACAGGCTGCACTGGAAACCGGTTGGGGTCGCCACGATGTGAAGCATCAGGATGGGCGGGACGGACACAACCTGTTCGGTATCAAGGCCGTTGGGCGCTATGCCGAGGCCAGCCGTGCGACCACCACGACTGAGTATGAAAACGGCGTGGCTTCGCAGCGACAGGAGCGCTTCCGCGCCTACGAGTCCGACGAGCACGCCATGCGAGACTATGCACGCATGCTGACCTCGCATCCGCGCTACAGCGGAATTGCCGGCAGTACGGCGCATGAAGGGGCTTCACTGCTCCAGAAGCGCGGCTATGCCACTGACCCGCACTATGCCGAGAAGCTTCATTCCATCATTGATCTGCTGCCTGAGTCACTGGAAGTGACGGCCCAAGAACGGCAGCAGCGTACCGTATCAGCAGCCTCGCGTAGCGCCGTCCGGCAATATGCCAGTCTGGACGATGACCCTTCCCGCATCTTCTAGCGGTAATCACCCTGCTTACGAGAAAAGCGCACATTTACGTGCGCTTTTCTTTAGCTATGGCGCGGCCTGTAGCGCTAGCAGCTACTCAAGTTTTCGTACATTGCGCCGATAGTCAGGGCATAGTCAGACATCATAAGAAACATCTTTGTACGCCAATCATTCGCAAGACCTTTTTCACCACTCCAATGGCAATATCTCAAGGGCAAACCCAACATGAGTAACTTGTTTAGTATTGCGACCAGCGGCCTGCGCAATGCCAACGCTCAATTGGCAACGACAAGCAACAACCTCGATAACTACACGAATAAAAACTACTCTCGCCAGTACGTCACCTCGACGGAAGCTCCGCAGAGTGGTGGGGTGATTCGCGTAGGGAGTGGTGTCTTCACCAGCAATGCCGAGCGCTACTACGATTCGACGCTCAACAATCAGCGCAACAGCTCCTATAGCTCTCAGGCTGATTACACGGCACAACAGGACGGCTTGAACAAGCTGGACAAGCTGTATACCTATTCATCGACGGACAGCACGTCGCTCGACAAGCGCATCAATGAATTCTTTTCCGCGACCTCTACGCTGGCTCAGGACCCGACGTCAACGGCTGCACGCCAGACCGTGCTGAGCAACGGTCAGTCAATGGCCAACCTGTTCAACTCGCTGTCCAGCCAGCTGCAAACGTACGAATCGACCGCCGATGCCACGATCAAAACCAACGTCGAGCAGGTGAACAAGTACGGCGAACAGATCAGCCAGCTGAATGAAAAGATTTCCAAGGTTCGTGCAGAGACCAACGCCGAGCCCAACGAACTGCTGGATGCTCGTGATCAGGCCGTAGCCGAGCTGAGCAAGATCGTCGGTGTCGATGTGATCGCGCAGGACGGCACTCAGCTCAACATCAGCCTGAGCGATGGTTCCACACTGGTAGCCGGTAGCGATTACTTCAAGCTCGATGAAACCCGTGCACAAACGCTGACGGGTGGGACGCTGGGCGGCACCGCTGAATTCCGCAATGGTGATCTGGCCAACGCGCGTACCAACCTCAGCAACCTGGCACAGACGGTAGTGACACAGGTCAACGCCATCCAGACCCAGGGTTACGATATGGATGGTCAGCAGGGCAGCGCCCTGTTCGAAATAGAGGCAAACGCACCGGATGTTGCGGCAGGTATCAAGGTCGCCCTCACGGATCCGCGCAAACTGGCCGCTGCGTCCGCTTCTGATTCCGGTGAAAAGGATAACCGCAACGCTCTGCTGCTGGCAGACCTGCAAAACCAGCGCTTCCAGATCGGCAACACCGAAATGAGCTTCAGCGAAGCGTATGCCAGCAACGTCAGCGCTGTAGGTACTGCGGTCACGGACATCAACAACCGCGTGACAGCGCAGGGCAAAGTCACAGCCCAGCTCGAAGAAAAGCAGCAGTCCCTGTCTGGGGTCAACACTGACGAAGAATTTTCAAATCTGATGCAGTTCCAGACCTACTACAAGGCCAACTCCAAAATCCTGTCTACTGCCATGACACTGATGGATACCATCCTGCAGCTGAACTGATTCGGGCAGTTATCAACGATATAGGTTATCGAACGTCATTTAGGAGTACATCATGCGGATCAGTAGTTCCTTGCTGCAGAGTCGTAGCCTGACAGGCATGCAGAAGCAGCAGACAACGATGGAAGAGGCGTACACCAAGGTCATCACCAACCAGCGCATTACCAACCCGTCGGATGACGCTTACGGGTCGGCACGCCTGGTAGGGCTGGACAATGAAATGTCCAAGAATGGTCAGTACAGCAGCACACGTACAGAGATGAACAATCAGCTCAAACTGCAGGAAACGGCACTCGGTAGTGCAACGGATGCATTGCAGGACGTGCGTACGCGTGTGGTTCAGGCACTCAACGGCACGCTGACCGATGAGAACCGCAGTGCATTGGCCAAGGACTTGCGCGGTGGGTATGAAACACTGGCGAGCGTAGCCAACACACGCGATGGTAGCGGCAACTATCTGTTCTCGGGTTACAAGAGCGATCAGGCACCATTCAATATTGATGAGTCGACCATGACCATCACCCAGACGGCCAGCGGTCAGGACTATCAGGGCGGCGATCGCATGAGCTACCGTGTGGACGCTAGCCGTACGGTGAGTGGTGTAGTGACCGCAGACAGCGCCTTTAAGACAAGCGATGGCGAAAACCTGTTCAACGTCATCAAGGACATGGTTAACGCGCTGGAAACGCCTACGGAAGACGGTACCACGAACGTTAGCAGCATTCAGGAAACACTGTCGGCGGGCCTCAAGAAGCTCGATAGCGGAATGGACAACATTTCCATTGTGCGCGCCGAAGGCGGGACACGAATGAATGAAATCAGCGCGCTGGATACCCAGTGGGCAGACAACAAAGTCAACCTGCAGGACAGCATCGACAAATTGGGCGTAACGGATATGGCGGAAGCCATCTCCAACTACTCCCTGAGTCAGGTGGGCTACGAAGCGGCCATCCGCTCCTATGCAATGCTGAATGGCACCTCACTGATGGATCTGCTGTAAGTCACGGCGACAGCGGTTTAGTGCCGCTGTCGTCATTTTTGGGGCAGGGCTGAAGAGATTCCATAACCTATCCCGAACGGCTTGATTGCGTGGCCAGCACTACGGAAGTAGGGCCATCTCAGTGGTCTTGTCAGGTAGATCAACTTGCTGATTAAGTAAGAAATTGGTTGACCCCAAAGGGGTAAGAGAGTAGTATTTACACCCGTCGGAGGGATGGCAGAGCGGTTGAATGCACCGGTCTTGAAAACCGGCAAGGGTTAATAGCCCTTCCAGGGTTCGAATCCCTGTCCCTCCGCCAGAACATTAAGGGAATCAGCTACTTAGCTGGTTCCCTTTTTTCGTTTCTGGAAGGAAAAACGCCCAAAAGTATAACGTGTATAACGGTAGCCGTTATACAGCTAGGAGTAGACCGGCAAGGGTTGGGGCAAAAATAGACTAAAGTCTAACTAGTTTTGGAGTATTGTTAGACTAAAGTTTTAGGTCGTAACTGGTGCCAAATGAACGTTATTGAGAAGAAGGCGATGCACGCTTCCTTCACCGAAACTCAATGATGAGCGAGAACACGATCAACCGAGCCCTAGTTGCCATTGGGTATAAAGGTAGGCTGGTAGGGCATGGCGCTCGTCATACAGCGTCTACACTGTTACGAAAACATGGCTGGGATCGCGATTATGGAGAGGCCCTGCTGGCGCATAAGGGGCCCAGCGTAGCCGGGATATACAATCAAGCAATACACTTTGAGCAGTGTCGAAAAATGACGCGGTAACATGCTAATTAGTTGGAAATATATTAGGCAACTTTGAGAAAATTATTATGATAGAAAGCGTGGGTGATTTTTTAAATGTAATCGATAAATTATATCCAGAATATGGATATGTATTTTTCAGAGGGCAATCATCAAGTGACTTTGATATTAGCTCGTCTGTTTTTAGATTCATTTCTAGATGCGGTAGAGCCGAAATATACAATAACCCTGGTATTTTTTCATCAAAAGTTTTTGAACGTTTTGAGGAAAGAATACCCGCTTATTCCGAATCATCTTGTTTAAAAAACCACTCAAATGATACAATTGATATATTGATGACAGCGCAACATTATGGCATGCCAACAAGGTTGATTGACCTTTCGAATAATCCTCTTGTTGCACTTTATTTCGCCGCTGAAACCGAAAATGATGCCGAATATATGTCGGTTTTTATTTTTAAATCCACAGAAGAATCTGATCTTATAGTATCAAGTAGCCGCTTTGTTACCAATGAAATTAAATGTGATCGTTCTGCAGTTAACAATTCCATGGCTTATATTATAGAAGGTCTGGTTTTAATCAGAAATGTCTTTATTGAAAAAAAAGATAGGTCGAAAGAATGTATAAAAATAATTAGCGATGTAATTGTTAAAATTAAAAATGAACGTGATAAAAAAATTTTTTTAGATGGGTTTAAAGGAAGAATTTGCTTTCAAAATTCAGAACTAAATAATTTCATAGAATTGTCTAATAGCATAATAATAAAGCTGTCTGACTTGGCTATTGATTTAGTTAGAAATGATAACTTTGAAACCTTTGAGAGAGAGATTGGGGACATAATTGAAACCCTGCGTAAAACCTCGTTTAATCATATTAACGGTCCGGCAGGAGTTGATATCTATGGCAAAAATCACTTGATAATAGAGCCTCTTCCTATAAATAATAGGATTAAAAATCAACAAGGTTTTTTCTTGTTTTCTAAAAAGTGTGGTGCTCCTGAATTCGAATCTAACTATTTTGTGGATGGAAAAAACTCTATCAATTCAATTGATGAAATCAATGATGATGTAAAAGAAAGCGGTGTTGTTAAAATTAATATACGAAGGATATTTGCAAAAAAAATAATGAAAGAACTTTCGCGCTATGGTATTAAAAGAAGTTTTATTTACCCAGAGCTTGCTTTATTTTCTGAAGAGGTGAAAGAAAACATTTTGTCTGGGCTTGAATGCTGATTAAGAGCGTGTTTCATAACCTCAATACTTCTTAATGGGATTTAAATTACAGCAGCGCGGCAGAATCCGCCTGTTCTAGCAGGGACAAAGGCAATTGCTCGGGTTATGAAACAGTCTCTAAATGGCCTAGGCCAAGGCTCCCGAGCCGAAACTCGAAAGCGCCTTGGCACAAAAAAGCCCCGGCAGAGCGGGGCGGTCATTCTGGCTTGGTGGTTATTTCTGTCATTGGTTACTAATGCTTCCTAGTTGCTCTATGAACGGCTGGGCGATAGCAGCGAAGTCGGTATCGTCGCCAGCACCACGCACAGCCGCTTTCCCTTCCAGTCGGATCGTCCGTATCTGGCGAATCACTCCCTCGCGGTGGGCTGCCGCTTCTGCAATACCCATCGCTGCCTGTAGCGCGCTGATGCCTTCGGCATTCGCCCAGGCTGTGATTTCTTCGGGGCACTTCGCCTCATCATACCCTTCTGCGTACCATCGGCTGTGAGCTTCGATAACCTGCTGGTATTCCACGTCCAGTAGCTGACCAATAGAGTTGTCGCGAGTACGGGCCGTATCTGCTGCTGCGTCAATGGCATTGATTGCTCGTGTCCGCCGTTCTTCAATGGTGGGACCATCAGGCGCTAGGGTCGTTACAGCCCCATCTTCTGCGTGCAGGGCATGGCCTTGGGAAAAGGCAGAGATAAGCGCTTCATGCTCTTCATCGCTGATGGCAATCAGTTGTGCGGTGTCGGCATCGCTACCCTGTGCACGTTTGAAGTGGTCATGCGAAAGAAAGATGCCTTTCGAAATAACGTCAACGTAATACATTACAAGTACCCCCATGCGCGCCATACAACGCTTCCGCCGACGTTTGCCCCGTCGAACTCATACATATTAAATAACACCGAGTTTGTTCTTAGGTTGACTCTCGACATAGTGACTTTTTGGGTTGTATCGGGCGTGCCCACAGCCCCAAGCACCGTTGAAAAGGTGATGGGAAACGTGACGGTAACGGTAGTGGGTACGGGTGAAATATCGCCATATCCCACGCGTCCCCATTGCTCACAATAGCCGTCGGCATAAACTCGTCTGCCTGCGTATTGATCACCATAAGTCACGACACGGCGCTCCAGCTCGATGATTTCGCCCGTGTTGGAGAGCATATAAGGACGGGTCTTGTCCCCATTGACAAAGCCCAGCTGCCTAGTTGAATCGCCTATTGGGCAGCGTTCCCGCAATTGAACAAGCTGTTCGGTCGTGGCGGCTTCATTGGCGTTGCCGGACAGCTGCGTAACATTGGCGTCCGACTTGGTCATCGTGGCGCCCGCTTTCAAACCAAGGTTGTCGCGAGCCTTTGCTGCATCAGTGGCCCCGGTGCCGCCATGCTCAATGGCCAGTATGCCGAGGGCGTCGGCCATATTGCCGGTAGTAGCGATCTTTGCGAGCGACTGTGCGAGCGCATCCGCCGCCGCCTTGGCACTCCCAGCTGCATCGAAATCGCTTGCCGCATGAGCTGCTGCACTGCCCAGTGCGTTGAGCAGTTGCTGTACGGTCGGCGCATCAAGGGCGCTGATGTTCTTGTTGGCCTCGGCGAAGACTTGCGAGGCGTTGACCGTGGAAATGGTCAGGTTCTTGCCGTCACAGCCGACCTCGTACTTGGCGCCGTTCTTGATGCTGATTGACTCACCGTTGCCTGTGGTGCAGATGATGGCACCATCGCCTGCGCAGTCATTGATGATGGAGTAGCGTTTGGTCCATGCGGGAAAGGTGACGGTAACGTTACCCGTAGGTGTGCCTGTGAAGCGCAGATTGGCCTTGGCGGCTTGTAGCGGGGTTAGGGCGGTGCTGGCCGTCAAATTGACGGTGGCGGTGCCGTTATGATCGGCGAGTGGCAACCAGCCTGTAGACAGGCTGCTTTCCGGATCGGTGCTGTTCGACTCAACCACGTTGAGCCAGTGGCCCATGTTGTCGGTGGCTTGCACCGTAGCGCCCATCGGGTAGCCGCCAATCTTCGACGCAAAGTCTGCGTTGAATTTGTAGTGGCCCCCTGCGCCGTAGAAGCGTACGGCATTGCTCAGTGCGTACAAGATGCCATTGAAGTCCGCACCGAAAGGCGGCACACCTCCCGCTGCAATCGGGCGCATGGTGATCTCAGGAAAGCCAGTGGCAAAGGCCGCCCGCCCTGCGGTGTCACCTGTGAAGCCGGGATCAGTATCAGGGATGTCGTTACGGGTGCCGCTTTGAGCGAACGGTGTCGCAATGGGGGCGGGGGCGTCAGTGATCTTCATGACGTTACTCCAGTGAAATAGACACGCCTGCCGGGCGCGGCATGACGTCAGAATTAGCGAGAATGGCGAGGTCGATGGTCGTGAGCAGAAAATCGAAGTGCAGGCCGATGGTGTGATCGAGGTGATCAACGACCCACGCCCGACCGCGGTCCTTGAACAGATACGAGATCAGGCGGTTGATGCTGGGGACTGTGCCATCGGTGATATTGCTCATCGCCTTGGTCATGATCAGCAGGCGGTAAGCGCTGTCATCAAGGCGGTAGACCCCGTTATCGGTGGTCGAAGGGCGCATGGGGGCCACGTTAAAAGGCTGCGGGCCGATGTTCTGAGTGGCCTTGGCGTACTGCTCCACAAAGCCCAGATAGGCGACGTTGCCAGACACTTGCAGCTGGCGGGATACCCCGATGATCTTGCCCCACACGTCTAGCCCATAGCCCACCGCGGTGTCGATGTTCCAGATCATGTTGAAGAACTGCTGAATGGCTTGTTGCGTCGATAGCGCGATGGCCGCGTGGAAGCGCTCAATCAGTTCGCAGAGGGTGGGGCTGTTGGCGTACTGGGTGAGCAGGGTCTCTTTCCAGCCAATCGTCGAGGTCAGCATCAGATCATCTCCACGCTGACGTTAGCGGTCTCAATCGTGGGCCGTTCGTCCGCGCCAGCCGTGACAGCGGTCTGGTCGGCCTTGCTATCAAAGCCCAACGTAATCGACTGCACTTCGATGCTGGAGTCGATATTGCTCACGGGGCCGTAGAACTTGCCGGGCAGAATACGGGCACCAATGCGGGCGCGGGAGGTGCCATCGGTGCCGTAGAAGGCATCGACTACGGCCGCGCGAATCAGCTCCTCGGCATTGCCGGGAATGCGGTTGTTCTTGGCGATCTTGATCTTGAAGTAGACGGGCTTCGGTTTGGCGGTCACCCATTTAAGGGTGTAGGTCGGGCGAGGCTCCAGATACTGCTCGTCTTCGACCGTGTATTCGGTATCACCGACCATCGGGATGCCCGCGTTGCGCTTCTGGAAGATCGCCTTGGCAATGTCAGCGGCGTTGCCGCCAGCGACGCAGATATACTGATAGCCTGCCGGGACCGGGTACTTGCTGGCCCCGTGCTCGACGGTCGCGCCTTCGATGTTGTCCCACACGTAAGCGTCAACAATGCCCGTAGTAGAGAGCAGCTGGGCGCGGATGGCATGCGTCGTTGAGCGGCTGTTGATCGCCACGCTTTCCTTGCGGCGCAGCTCAAAGGCCGATCGGGATTCGGTATAACCGCCTTCGGTACCCGCCGCTTGATTGGTGATCGACTCCCAGCCGTCAATGTTGCGGTAGATACGCGATAAGTTACCCGCGGGACAAGCGATCGGGCCGATGGTTTGGCACTGAAACTGGATATCGACTTGGCCATTGCGCGGAATCGTGCCCGCGTGCGTACTGACGTACAAATAACCGTTGGCGTCCTGCGCTAGACTGCCCGCCGGAATCACCGTATTAGAGCGACCACGGCAGGTGGCCGTGACGACAGTGCCGGTGCCGGGGTTACGATCGAGGTAGTAGATGCGTCCGATCGCGTCTTGCATTCGGCCGCTGGCCACGTCGGGATCAAGGTTATTGGCCAGCCACGCGGTGTTGTTGTACACGTTGCCGATGATGGCCGCCAAGCTCTGCGCCAGCTGGCCCTGCGGCGTGGTGATATCGGGGTTCATGCCGCCCCCAAAAGCGGCGTCGATATCGGCCATTAGGCCCGACAGAATATCGGTTTCGTTGGGAAGGGATACGCCCGCAGTCGAAAAGGTGACCGCAGGCACGTTAGTGGTGGCCATATAAACCTCACACGGTCGTGGTGATTGTTTGCCCAGTGGTGAGCGTGATATTCGTGACCCCGCCGATCGCGCCATCGGCAAAGGATGTGATGACGGCACTGGCTGACTTCACCAGTGGCACGCGCAAGGCTTCCTGTTCAAGCCAATGCTGAAACAGCGCCTGTGGGGGAAGCTGGCCGAGCACCATCTCGCGGTAGGGAATGCCGCGGTCGGTGTCGTACCAGCAGTCATTGCGGAGCGTGCGCTGAGCACTGGCCACGTCCTGTGCGGCGGCATAGGGCGCATCTGCCACGGCGATATTGCCTGACGCATCCAGCACCAAATCCCACGCGTCCTGATCAAGCAGTAGCGTCTTCGCCATATCTCATTCCAATATTCAGATACAAAAAAACCGACTCATGGTCGGCGGTGGGCATGTCAGGCATGCATGGGCGGGGCATCGTCTGGAATCGGGACTTGATCGCAGGGAATCGCCTGCCGTTGGTACTGTTCCGGCAGCGCATCGCGGTAGCGTTCATGCGGCGGCCAGAAGATGTTGTCACGCCATGGCCCTGCGTTATACAGGTACCACGACACCTGACGTCCCCACGATCCGCCCAGTTCGGGAATTTCTGCGCGGTAGGCGTTGAAGACCAGCCGACCACCGATATAAACCTCACGCATTTGGGTATCGGGGTTATCAAACGCCACGCACTTATTGTTCACCATGGGCGTCTCCTTATGCCGAGGGTAGACCGGTCAAGCCTTTGCCTGGCTGTACGTCCTGATGCTTGTGGGTGTCGAAGTCGATACCGTTGATGATGACCTTGCCGGTATAGGCCGACTGCGGGCTGACGATGTTGAATGCCTGCGTGGCCGTCAGATTGACGGTCTGGGTCTGAACGCTGACTGACTGCTTCGCGTTGACGATCATCTCGTTGCCGTTGAACGTCAGGGTAGGGGCGTTGATGGTCACGGCAGTGGGCGAGGTGATGTTGATACCTTTCGACGTGAACGTGATGTACTGCTGCGGCTCGCCGTTGAGCAGGCCGCCGATGTACAGCGCTTGGTCGAGCGAGTAGCGACGATCTGACCCGGGCGGCGCTTCGGCCTTGGTGCTCTTCACATTGGAAATATCGCGGTCGGCAATCACCGCAATGCCAATATCGCCCACCTGCGGGTCGATGATGATCGCATTGCTGCCGCCCTGCAGACGAAAAAAAGGCACGTTATACAGCGTGCCGTGGGAGTAGAGCTTGCCGTGTGGGTCTTTCGCCATCACCAGCGGCTTGAGGTCGACGCAGCCCACATCGGGTTCGCCGTTGCCGTTCTCATCTCTTACGGCGACTACCTGTACCAGCGTTACAGTGCGGTGCTTGCCAATAATACGGTCGATGATGAAATCGAAGTCGGCCTTCATAGAGGCACGTGCCGCTTCGGGGCGGCCGTAGGGAGCGGTGTTAGTCATGGCGTCCGTTCAGGTGTAGGCCTTCTTTGTTGGCATAAAAGTGCGTCGACCACTCCCCATCGGGGGCCTCGCACGAGATGCGGTGCTGTACGGTGTGAACGTTGAACTCACCGTTGGCTTGCGGTACGAACGTCGAGAGATTGACCTTGCCGCCTGCCTTGATGGCCGGGTTGAAAAGGGTATTCGCGGCAATACCACCTGAAGCAAAGGCAGGGTAGCCAATCAGTCCTGTCTCGGGGGATACCTCAACGGGTGTCGATGAGGTGATGCCGTTATAGGGGGAGATAGTGACGGTGTTCGAGCTCATGATGCAGGCAATGCCCGCCGCGCGAGCCAAGTCTTGAATCTGCTCGATAGCAGAGCCTTCCACACAGACATCGCGCAATACCGTGGTGACGCCATCGTTGACGAATGCCCAGCCGATTTCGTTGGCAAGGGCCTCAATCAGCGGTGCCACCTTGGTGTCACCTCGATGAGCCGTTGGCGGCACCCGTTGCAGGCCTTCGAAGAAACCGGCCGTAGCCTCAAGCGAGAGTGAAACGTTGGGCTGAGCTGAATAGTCAGCGTAGGCAGTGTGTATCGAGCCTGAATAGATCTCATCCAGTCTGCCCGGTTCACCGCTGCCTGCCTCGTATCCGGCAAGAATGGAAATGGTGTTCTTGGCCACGATGTCGGTGCGTATGCCCAGTGTCGACAGCTTGTTCATGACCTCGGGTTGTACGCCATAGATACGCATGGAGAGGGTGCCGCCGGAATACCATGAGATATCGGTGATCTCGGCCATCGTACGATAGCCCTCCAAGATCACATCGCGCCCCTTGCCACCGTCGAACTCACCACTCTCAGTAGATAGACTGATGCGAGTGACGATTTTACGTTTTTTGAGCATAGGAATTCCAGATAATAAAAGCCCCCGCCCTCGGCAGGGTTTTAATGAAAATTATTTTATTATTTTTGTTTCATTTTCTATTATTTCTCCATTTTTGTTTAATTGTATCTCAAGATATCTAAAATTACAGTCTCTTTCTAGGCCTGATATTGCTCTGCTATTTTTTTCTATAACAATCATTATTCCCTCATGGGAGCATTTTCCCAGTTCCTCATTATCGATTCCTAAACTACGAATTTCTCCAGAAGATACTCCCATTTTGTCATAGTAGTTCCCATCAACATATAATCTGATAAAAACGCTTTCACCGTCTTTTGGAGAGTTGATTTTTATTTCTGCGCCAGAAAAACAAAATAATCCATATATTCCATAAGATAATAAAAATATAAATATTACTATTCCACACATGGAGAGGGCTAGTTTTTTGGTTGACATTCATGAACCCTTTTAGATTTAGAATCGTTTTCGTTTGTTCCTCCCCATGGAACAGGAATAGACTCTATTTTAAAAAGCAAATCAAAAAGCTGCAGTTCTTCTGGCGGCTTTGTTTTTGCAAGCTCAATGCCTATATTAATGGATATTTGATCATTAACATCATCCATGCTGGCAATTATATCTTCGTTTTCCTTATGATATTGAATATAGTGTTTTTTCGAAAAAATATCATTTCTGGCTTGTGCTAGGGCGGCGCCGCGTCTCAAAGCATCTTCACTAAAACCTACAAGATACCCGACATATCCATAATGAATATTAGACCAGATGTCAAAGTAATAATCATGACCGTTTATTTTATTCCACGCCCATGAATCTTTATATATTTTTATATTTTTTTCGATAGTTATTCTTTTTAACTCTTGTCCCAAGTAAACTTTGTGATCCCATGGTTTTTTATAACTAACTTGTTCATACCATAGATAACAAGCATATGAATAGTGTTTTCCTGATGTAGAAAGATAGCCTGTTTTAGGAAATGCGGCATAAAGTGCTTTTTTCCACCAAGACAATCGATTGTATGTTGATGTAAAAGTTGATTTCTCTAAATGACGTCGGATTTTTTGGGCCTCTGGGGTAAATGGATTTTTCTTCATTTCTCCCGTGATATATTCAGCACACCAATAGCCTAGCTCTAGGCAGTTACAAACGTTAATGATTTTAGGTGTGTTATCTTCGATAGGCGTAGTTGTGCCTGTGGCGACTAAGCGCCAGGTATCTTGACCTTCACTATGTTCTATAGAGTTCATGTCGTCGGTGCCTTGATCCAAACGCGAAACTCTTGGGCGCTGAGAGTCTGGGCCAGTATATGCGTTTTGCCTTCCATATCAGAGATGCCTTCTTCGATGTGCCCATCTGCCAACTGAATGCGATAGGGCACGTGGGGAATGGGCTCTCCATGTGGGTTGGCTATCACGAAATGATCATCGTGTGTCGCGGGCAGCCAGCCGCCAGCGGTCTTTTCTGACGGTGGATTACCGGGGTCAGAATAGAATGTATTGACGATTGGTTCTCCCGGCAAAGTGCCTTGCCCATTGACGTTGTTGAGAGATGATACGATAGGGCAACCCATAGACGTACGGTGACCGTGAAGCACGGCATTCCTGCGGTTAGGTAAGGTTGTTGTGGCATCGCCTTCGATGATGCGACATCCGAAGGGGCAGGCCATGGCTGATCCCACATGTGCCAACGGTCGACCATGACTGATAACATTTTGGCACCCTTCAACCACCGCACCTCCGCAGGCAGCTTTATCTCCCAAACGCACCCATCCCTTTATGTTCATAGCCCACCCTCTTTTTAAAAGACAACTTATTGTCATGATTGGTATTTTTAGGCTTTTTTATCATGTGGGTAAGCGATAGAGGTAGCTGTCTTAAAAGACAGGTAAGGCGTGCGTTAGCTGTCATAGAGATATAACAGAGACCACCTTGCACTGAAATCCGTGTAGCGCGGATCATCGCGCTCCCGCGTATCAACAAACAGTAGCTCTCCGTTGAAGGGGAGGTATGCATGCCGCGTTAGGCCGACGCGGTCCCGTGCCAGTGCGCCCAGCACGACAGCCTTACCATTCGCGTACAGGTCGACGTAGACGTGGTCGTCGCGCTGATGGACTTTGATTGTGCAGGGTTGGTTGTTGAGGTTGATGCTGAACTGCTGAGAGGGCACTTGCTGTAGCGGTATGATCTGTACGTTCATCCTATCCCCAGTTTGCCGAAGAAGCGCTGAGCCGTGTCGTCAAACTTGCTCAGCTGGTCGTAGCCGCTGGTGAGCGTGTCAAGCCAGTTGGCGTTCACTGTTGTGCTGGTGACGACACCATTCTGTGATGTGAAGCCGTCGAAGATCAGCGGGAGGCTGCTGGTGTCTACCGTTTGTGCTGAACTCTGTCCACCCTCACGCATCGGCGTGCCGCTGTCCTTTTTGGCATTCGGAAAAGAGGTCGTTCCCGTTACGCGTACTTCTTTGAACGTGAGGTTTACCTTCAACAGCGTGACGCCATTACGGGCGGTTGTTTGATGGCTCATCCCAATGCAGGTGACATAGGGGTACACGTACTTCGGCGTGACCAGTTTGATCACGTCGGTGCCATTTTTCAGCTCATGACAGGTGTTCAGGAAGTCCTTGTGTGACATCGGGCCTTGGCCGTTGCACAGCAGCGATAGGCTAAGGTCTTCGGGATTGACCACCTTGTTATAAGACTGGAAGCCGCCTTGCTCGACAGGGTAGGTCGATACGCTGGCATCGCCTTTCATCTCAAACTCCGCAGGCCCGTCCGGCACGATGACCTTTTCGTCCTGCTGATTGAGCAAGGCATAGGTGGGGGCCAGCATGGCATTCAGGTAGTGGCCTAGAAACGTACCGGCCATCCCGCCTGTCAGCCCTGTCACACGGCCAGTCGTGCCTGATGTCTGAGCGATGCCATAGGCAGAGCGCGCTAGATTTGGCACGCCTTCTGCGATAGGGACGTTGGGAAAGTTGATCTTAGGCATAGTCTGATCCATTCAGCGCCAGCGGATGACGCTGGAGCGCTGACTGCGCACCGCGCGCCATCGCTTCGGGGCTACCGCCTGCGGTGGTGACCTGCAAGGTGTCGATATGTGTGGTGTTGGTGATTCGACGGTTGTCGTTGCGGATCATGGCCTGCTGGACGCCGGGGTAATTGGCGGGGTCGTTCATGCTAAGCAGGTGCTGTGGTATTTGCTGCGGATCGAAGCCAATATAGGCGCGTCCTTTAGGCCCGAGGCCTTGCCGCCAATCAGTGCCATTACGGCCCGCATTGGCGACCAACTTATTCACGCGTCCCATGCCGGAGTGGTAGGCCGCCATCGCTTTGTCGGTGTCACCGTTGTAGTAGCTGTAAAGTGCCTTCATTAGAGCGTCGCCGACACGGTTGTATTCCTCCGGCGATTCATCGCGTGCAGCAGGAATACCAAACCCCGGATCATGCGCCGTTGCAGGCATGACCTGTCGGCTATAGCGGGCTCCCGCCTTGCTTACGACCGGTTGGCCCTTTTTCTTGCCGCTGCGCCAGTAATCCTGCCCGCGCGACTCCTGATAGACGATGCGCTGTTGCATTTCTTCGAAAGAATGGGGTGCGGTGGTGGTTATATTGGCTTGTGGTGTAGGCGGTGTTGTCGCTGGAGCTTCTAAGGGTTTGGGTTGTGCTGCAGCTTTTAGCTGACGATCAAATTCACGCTGATTCTCAAGCTCAGATTGTCCACCTGTTTTTGACCATAGAATTCGTCGATAGTGGTCTGTAACGGCTTGCTGCTCTGCTATGGTGGGCAGTGTGCGTATCTGTTGCTCTACGTCTAGGCCTTGTGCGGCATACTTATCCAGCTGGGCGATTATGTCTTTGCGCCGTTGCAGAGGGATGCTGTTCCAAGAGGTATCATTGGGGCGTGATACGTGCCTTGTTATAGGCGTGCCGTCATCATCTATATCGCCGATATTCTTGATTAATTCGTCGTCACTTTCGATCTTGTCTTCAAAGAAGTTGCCTGGCAAAAAAAGGCCGGCCGTCGCTATTCCTGCTACTGCTGCCCCCGTCAGAGCGCCACCCCCTGCAATCTCTGCAGCGCCTGCTCCAGCACCGGCTCCCGCTCCCGCAGCTCTTGCGCCGGGTAGCCACTTTCTGAGTACGGCCATGCCTGCTAGCGGTACACCCACAGACAGTGCGGCCCCCCCTGCGCCGACAAGCTCGGGGTGGTTTTTGTTCAGGTTTTCAAGGAACGGGCCGAAGACCTTTGCCGTCCACGACAGCAGGCCGTTACCAAAACCCTCGACATTCTGACGCGCCTCTCGAAGGGCACGCGAGAACTGATCAATGTTCTGGAAATCTTGATTGGACAGGTTGGCACGATGCTCTGCCTTCAAGAGGGCCTGCTCAACACCAGCGTGCCCCATACCCGCTAGGCGAGTCAGTCCTGCACCGCCCCCAAAAAAGTCGCGAATGATCAGCGAGCGCTGTCGCTCGTCAGCTTTGTTGAACAGAACGTCGAGGGTATCGATCGCCATATCGTTGACAGCGCGTTGTGAGCCGTCAGGATTGCGGGAGTTCACGTTCTTGAGCAAAAGCTCGGGTATCTGGCGTGCATCTATCGTATGCCCGACAAAGGCGTCGTTGATGCGTTGCAGGAAATTGCGACCTTCTTCGGCGGTTCCCCCTTCAAGCTCGGTCGCGTTGCCCCATGCATTTAACCGTGAAGGGGCGATACCGATGCTTTCCGCCTGACGATTGATCGCCGTGTCTTTCTCAATGGCCTGTCCGGCGGCGTTTCCATAGCCGCCGCCAGCCATCTTGTTGAGCGCCATCAGGCCCATCACTTCGTTGGCGAGCCCACGTACCGAGCGGGTGACTTGATCGAAGTGGCTGCCTACCGTGCGGCCGGTTCTGCCGCTGGACTGGTTGAGGTTGTCCAACTCGTCCTGTAGATCGGCGATTTCATCGGCAGCGTCTTCCGCATCTTCCTGAAGTGCCTTGATTTGCTCTTGGAGTTCCTCAATCTTTTCAGCCGTCGTTAGGGCGGTGTCACCCAGCTCCTCGATGTCGTCAGCTGCACCCCCAGCGGCGTCGCCCATATCGTCGACGCTCTCGGCCGTATCTTTGGCGGCATCACCCAAGTCTTCGACGCTATCAGAGGTATTGTCTGCAGACTGACCGAGGCCCTCGACACCTTTGGTGGCATTACCGGATTGGCCGCCAAGATCATTCAGTGCGTTACCTGCTTCGCCCGCCTTATCGCCGAGGTTATCTACGCTATGGGCGGCATCGTCAGCGCTTTGTTCCAGCTGCTCAAGACCTGCATCAATTTCTCGCTGGCCGCGTTTGAAGTCACTGGAGTCAAGGCCAAGACCAACGGTTAGCGAATCGATTTGGTTGTTGTTGTCGCTCATGAGCGGCTCCTTGCGTAATCGTTGGCCACATAGGCGTTATGGCTGTCCACCTGCAGAATCTCGAGCAGCTCATACAGATCATGCACGCCCAGTGTGGTCGAGAGCTCCGCCTTGGTCGCTAGACGTGCGGAGACGACCGCCGCAATGCTGGGCAGTACGTTTTCGTAAGCGGCAAGCTGGCTAGCGTAGGGGGCGGGCGGGATCAGGCGGAGGTCGAGTTCTCGGCGGCGTTGGAAAAATTTACGTGCAGCTTGAACACCTCCGCACGTAGGGCCAGCAGCGTCGTGGCCTCTTCGATATCGGCGTAGTCAAAAGGCCGCGTTGTGCCGGGACGGCTAGGCTCGGGGATGATCTTCACGCATTGGAGCATGTCATCAAGTAGCGGTTTCAGTACCTCGTACGGAATCGCCGTCAGTAGCCCCGGGCCAATGTGCGCCAAGCCTGCCCAGCCGGATTTCAGTAAGTCGTAGGGAATGCCCATGCCGCCATTGTAGGCGGCACATGCGACTTTCCACGCGAACTGTTCTGCCTGATCGGCGGCCATCTCCGTCAACAGGAAGGTCTTGCCGTTATCGCGGCCGCCTTCAATCGTGTAGGTTGTCTGTCGGCGTGCCATTTACACGTCCTCCACGGTAACGCTGCCCCATTTGATAGAGAACGGCATCGCCTGCAGGATCTTACCTGCGGTAGGGAATTTGGGCGCACGCACCAGAAAGCCATTGGTGCAGGTGTATTTTTTGCCGATCGACGGGATCGTGAACGTGGCACTGGCCTGATAGACCTCGCGGGCCGTCTCCTGCGCCTGCACCCAGTTCTCCATGATCGTGCAGCCGTTGCTGTCGGGCATCAGCTGAAACTCTTGCGGCGTCTCGACAAAGATTTTACCGGCGTGCAGGACGCCATCGGCCCCCATGACGGTTTCGGCCAAGTCCACGGCGTCGGTGCTGAAAATATTGTCCGCGCCGTAGCCTTCCAGCTTGCGCGGAGTGGTGTAGAGATTCTCGACCGTCAGGTAGAACGTGCAGTTCGCTGAGGTCAGGGTCTTGCTCGCCATAAATGACTCCTTAGAGCACGGCTGTAGAGGTCATGGAGATGGAGCGCACTTCGCCGCCATCGTTATAGTAGAGCGCGGGCTTGATGATGCCGTCGGTGCGCTGGGCCGCCGAGGCCGTGGAGCAGCCCGGGATGAAGATGTAGCCTTTGGCTTCCATCGCGCTCGATACGTCGCGGCCGATCGCATTGAACAACTGCTGCTTCTGCGACTCGCTCAGCGACACACCTTTACGAATCACGCCTGCGTTCACGCCCGTATTGAGGGCATCAAGCACCGCCGCTTCGATCAGGCCATCGCCGTCAGTATTGAACGGCACGCTGTTGACCTGGCTAATCAGCACCGCCAGCGCGTACTGGATCTGAGCGTTGAGCCAGATCTGGTTCACGTAAGCGGAAATAGTGTTGAACTTGCCGGGGATTGTGCCGGGATATAGCCAATTGAAGCTGTCTTGCGCGGTGGCGTATGCGCCATAGATGTTGTAGCCATTGGCAATCGCTGTGGCTGCCTTAGAAGCGTCAGTGACGATGGCAGCAAGACCGGACTGGGACTTGAAGGCCAGCGATTTGCGGCCGTTGGTACGGTCGTAGTCAGTGGATGCGATCGCACCCATCAAGAAGGCCGCCACCTTGCGCAGCTGGGCCAGCTGAGAGGCTTCACCTGCCAGCGCAACAACGCCTGCCGCTTTGTTGGCCTTGATCTGGGCACCGAAGCAGCTCGTATCGTTGGCAACGAACGCATTGGCATCTGTATCCCACGCCACATACAGGAAGCGGTTGTTTTGCGCACCCGACCATGCTGTAAAGCCGAGTTTCTCTTCCTTGGTGGGCTCCCACATGGTGGTGAAGGTGGCCCATGCTTGAGTGATATGTCCGAGCGCAGTCATCGCCGTGTTCGGCGTGTCGGCGTCGGTACCCTGTGCGGCCAGTACCGCCCCCGAGCCAGAACTGAGTTTCAGAGTGTCGGCACCCGCTCCCATGGCATAGGCCAGTGTGGATTTGGTACCTGTAGTGCCAGATGTAACCACGAAGCACTTACGGGTGGTGTCGTAGCTGACGTTGGCTTTCAGGGCATCGGAGAGCAGGGCGGCAGCGTTGATAAATGAGGTGGCCGCGGATAAATCAAGATTCTCGACGCGCTTCTCAGTGCCATCGACAAGAACGCTGATAAATCCGTTGACCTCTTTGAGTTTGTCGACGGTCATATCGGCGAGGCTGCCGCTAGAGAGACTCGCCGCAGTGGACGCCGTCGCGTAGTGAAAGAAGTATACGCGTCCCGGCACGGCCTGTTTGTTGTCGTCGGCAGTGAAGTACGCCACAGCAGCGGCATACTCATCAGCGTCATAGCCGAAGTAGTCGCCGACGGCATCGGCGGAGCCAAAGTACGGCGCGGTACGGGCGGGCACCTTGGTGGATTGGGTCAGAAAGACGCCGTTCAGGTTCAGCGCGTTACCGGCCGCCGCGATGACGCCGGGCAACATGCTGATGATGTTACTCATGGGGATAGACATGGCTGCTCCTTATTCGTGGGTGTCGGCCTTGGTGGTAGAGAGTTCAAGGCGTTGGGCAAAGGCTTGAGGGACGGTGACGATCGGGCGGAAGTTGCTGATCAGATCGAGCGTGTAGCGCGGCTCGTAGTTGGCCTCGCCACTGATGAAGTTCATCTGACGCGGTTCGGACGAGTAGAGCGGTTGGAAGCCTGGCAAGCGTTGAGCAAGGTCGTCACAGCCGTAGGTCGAGCGCCAGAGCGTCGCGATGATCGTGGCGAGGTCGTGGGCGCGTTCGCCGTAGATGTCCACTTGGCAGCGCCACTGCGTGGATCTCGAGTGCTGGGCGGTACCATTGGCTCCGTCGTACTCGGTGATATCCGTCGACAGGCCACGAGTGCCGATATCTGACAGAATGATGCACTCGCCCTTAGGCATCGGTACGTTGTTACCAAGCGCCTGAATGACCTCGCTTACCCCGGTCGCAGATAGCAAAAAACCGCGCAAGGCGGTCATTAGGTCGTCAATGGTCAGGCTAACGGTCACGTTTGTCGGCATAGGATCACCTTCGACCAGTCGGGCCACTGCTCGGGCACCGCGATCACTTTCCAGACCGTGCCGTCAGCGAGGGTGAACTGCTCGCCACCTTTGCCGTCGGGCCGCACGATGCCACTGTGCTGGCCGTTGAGGTACACCGCGCACAGTTGGCCCTGCACGTTCAGTCCAGCGATATGGGCAAGGTCTTTCTGTGACAGCTCCTGACGTTGCAGCAACACTTCAACAGGCTCAGAATGCTTGGGTACCGTCTTGCCCGAGGGCAGTGTCTGATAGCCACTTTGAACGATGACAGATGCTTTCTGATGCGGATTGATTGCGCCAATAGCGCCTGACGCGATGCTATGCAGATTCATCGTTGCCTCCATTGCCCACGACTTCGTAATCAACGCTGCGCAGCATGTGGGCGGTGTCGATCAACGGCTTATCGAAGCCCTTGGCAGCCACAGTCGACGGTGCCAGCGGCGGGGACGTGAATTGGTTGATTGAGCGCTGTAGCTGCCCTTTGATCACCGATCCCATAGCGTCCAGTGCTGCCGCAGAGTCGCCACCGTTAGCCTTGAGCAGCTTGCCGATCTGACGGCCCCAGTTCGGGGAGTTCTCATCGATCATTGTGCGGAAGAATGGGCGGGGAGGTTGGCCTTTGTCCGGCCGTCCGAACTCGTTAGTAGCGGCTACCGTGGCAACTGGCGTTCCATCGGGGTAGGCCGCACCTTCAAGAAAGCCGACGCGCAGTTCCTGTGCGCCATCTAGTCGCTTAGCGATGTTGGCAAGGCGGCGCTTTAGCGCGTCACCACCCTTGAGTGAAGCCATAATCATCCTCCCATGACGGCGGGTAAGCGGTACCCGGCACGTAGACGGCTTGGCGGTACGGTGCCATCAGCTTCCACAGCTGCTGGCCGTAGGCTGTTTGCAGCCAGAACGCGTTCTCATCTGTCTCAGGGCCAACGCTAAACGACACTGATACCGAGCCTTCGCGGGCGTTTGTAATGCGCCCAGCGGGCGTGCCTGAGGCAACACCTTCCGCTTGTTCGGCTAGTCCACCCAGCTTGGCGAGGTGAGCCACGGCCAGCCATAGCATGATCTTGCGGCGCGTCACGTCAGACACTGGGCTAGCATCGCTGTTGTCGATCAGCAGGCAGGCTTCGTCGAACACGTCTGTTAGCGTGGCATCAGCCACTGCCAAGAACTCCGGATAGCGGCCCTTGAATGCCGCCGGGTCGAACGTGACGGCGGTCATGGCTTACTCCTTGCCCTTGGCTTTCTGGTTATTGGTCTTCTGCTCGTCGGTGGGCGTGATGCCAGGCATTGGAGCATCTTTGTTGAGACCTTCGAGGCCCGTCTTCTCATCCTTGCGCTCTTCGGCTGCGGACTGAGCAGACTTGGCGTTAGCCTGCTTGAAGATCATTTCGCGCTTGATGTACTCGGCATCGGCGTACTGATCGAACAGCTTGTCGGCCAGATCGCTATCGACCTCAGTCATGCCGTAGCCGCCAAAAATAAGGGAGCTGTTCGCTCCCTTGAGGTGGACTTCCGTGCCTTCAATGTTCATGCGCAAGCCGTGCGGCAGCTTGCAGCCGATTACTACTTTAGCCATGTCTTACACTCCCAACATTTGTGCGATCCCGTAAGGGTATTTAATGACAGCACCAGCGGTACCGGCGGACAGTTTCTGCGCGTAGCTGGAGGTGCGAATCTCGGTGCGGTGGAAGCGCAGGCGCTCGGTGAAGACCGTGTTACCGACTTCGTAACCCATCACGCGATCAGGGATCAGCTGTACCAGCTCGCCGTTGGCCGTCGCGTATTCCGGCGCGGTCTCAATGCGCAGCTTCGAGAATTTCTTCTGCAGCTGTGCCTTGATTTCCAAGCCGTAGGAGTTGGTGCGGCCCAGCACAGGCTCAAGGTTCGGCGAGATCGCCAGCACCATCGGACTGTCCATTTCAAGGGTGCCCTCGGAGCGTTTCTGAGCGTCAGCGAACAGGCTTAGCACGTCGGCTACGATGTCCTCGGGAGCCTTCGACGACCACTTGGTGCCGCCTGCCGGAGTGCTCGGGGATGGCAGGTCCTTGTCATTGAGGATGCCGCGCACTTCAAGGCCTTCAACACCATAGAAGTTGATCTTATTGCGCAGGCGGTTGAGGGTCATGATTCCCGATTGCTGTTTCTCGCCCACGACGTTGAAGTTCATTTCTGCGCCGCGTTCAACTTCCATGTCGCCGACCTTGACGTGGGTCTGGAAGACATACGCCTGACGGCGCTCCCAGTTGACGTTCGCATTGACAATGCCGTTGTTATCGTAATCGCCATAAGCCGTGGCTTCGCCTGTAGCTTCAACGATAGGGAAGAGCAGGTCGGTTTTAGTCCAACTGCCTTTCTGAGTCGCGGGCAAAATAGCTTCGGATTTGAGTGGCGCGAGGGCAATACGGACAACTTGAGGGTCAAGGTAAGTCGTGAATGCCGCAGGAACACCGCCGTTAGGCGTGGTGATCATGCTCGGCACGGAGTCGCTGGCCAGCATGGTCGGACGAACGCCGTCTTGGTAGTGAATGCCTCGCGCGGCGGCTTCGCGCAGCACTTGGTCGATAGTGACAGCCATATCACAGGCCTCCTGTGGTGATTTTGATGGTCTCGCCAGCAGCGCCAGCGGTAGCGACGTGGAACTTGGTTTCGATAGCGCCATCGACAGTGGCGCCAGCATTGCCAGTGACTAATGTGCCGTCAGCAAGCTTCGCGAAGACTTTCTGGCCGACCGTCGCAGCAGTACCAGTGACTGCCCAGAAGTCGCCCATCTGCATCAGGGTGACCGGACGGCCAGCCGGAACAGCCATAGAGGCGCGATCACGGATGTCGTACATGATGCCTTTCAGGTCGCTGTGCAGGATGAAGCCCAGCGGGGCAGCGCCACCAGCGTTCGCAATGCGGCCGTTAGCATCTGTCCAGCCAAAGCGGCCGATCAGTACGCCGTTCTCGCAGGCGACGTACTGGTTCTCACCACCGACGGCGCTGTAGCTCGGGTTGTTGGATGCAAACGTGCCGGGAATACCGGGCGCTTGATAGCGGTTAACGTGAGTCTGGAAAGCCATGGGTTATGCTCCTTCGCCGAAGATGGCGGCGAGCTCTTTCTGCTCGCTCTGGGATACAGCACGCGGTGCAGCGTCCTGCGCGATTGTTTTCTGCTGCTTGAGCATGGCGACCATTGCAGGGAACGCTGACGGGTGGACGCCTTCGGTCGGGATGCCTGCGCTGTCGAGGGCGAACTTGTAGACCGCTTCGGCGCTGTCCATCGCAGCGACTTCACCGACGATCGGGCGCACTTCATTGCGGGCCTGCTCTTCGGCGCGAACGCGCTGTACTGCGGCGTCTTGTGCTAGCTGCAGCTCACGACGGAACGTCGCTTCATCCATCGCAAAGCCTGCAGGCGCTTGCGGCTTCTGATCTTGGGCCACCTTGGCGGGCTCCTGTACGGGCTTGGTCGGCTCTGGCTTTGGATCAGAAGGCTTCGGTTCGTCGAAGTCCTGACCGGCAGATTCTTCGGCAGCTTTCAGCACGCCAGTCAGCTTCTCGGCGTCGATGCTGCTGTCTTGTGCGGCGGCGTCCTGCGCGATCTGCTCGGCAGTGCGTTCGCCTTGGGTCAGTTTGTTGATATCCAGCGGCGCAGCGTCGGCAGCCATGGTCGCGCTAGCGAAGCCAGTCAGTGCCGCACGCATAGCCACCATTGCGGGGGTGCGTTTCATAGGGAGGTACTCCGTGGGGTTTGCGTCTTCAGCCATTACCTCGGGGCCTGCGCGGCCTCGGGTAACGAGTGCAACGTGGTTGCCGATGATGTCGCGCATGACACCGTCATACGGTTCGCCGTCGGGGGTAGTGCCGGGGGTCATGTCAGCGCGGTAGCGGTAGGCACTGGACAGCTCGCGCTTGGTATTGCGTTCGATGCCGAGGATGGCGTCATTCGACCAGACCGATAGCGGGGCCTTGAGAAAGGTGCCATCAAAGGCAACGCCACTGCCTACAGCGCCGACGATCAGCTCGGGCTTATGGTCAGCCGCGCAGACGGGGACGTGCTGGGAAAGCAGCTGTACGCCGTCAAACGTCGATGCGCCTTTGCGTAGCTCGTCAGGATCGCGGTACAAGCGATAGCCTTTGTTGGGATCAAGCCCGAGTGTAGGGCCGTCGGGAATCTCGCGACCGTAATAGGTGCAGACGTTGGCCTTGCTAATAGGCGTCATCTTGATGCGCAGCTGGCCGTCAGGGGTGTACTCGCGCTGCGACTGGGCATCGAAAGCGAGCACGTCGTTTCGATTCATGGTGATGTCTCGTAGATATGAAAAAGGCCCGCCGTGGCGAGCCTTAAAATTGTCAGGTGTGGTTGACGATTTGGATGTTTGTCAACTATAGTTGGCATATGAAAGAGATCATCCAAACCTCAGTGTTTAAGCGGTGGTTCACTAGACTTCGTGATCGTCGTGCACGTGCCCGAATCTCGCTTAGGCTTGACCGCCTGCAAGCTGACAATGCTGGCGATGTAAAGCCCGTCGGTGACGGTATTTCAGAAATGCGTATTGATTATGGCCCCGGTTACCGTGTCTATTACCAACAGAAAGGGCCTATCGTGATTCTTCTCCTGTGTGGTGGAGACAAAAGCACGCAAAGTAGCGATATAGCTAAAGCTAAGGAAATTGCCAAAGCGTGGAGAGAGAAACAATGACTACCGATAAAGTGACGTTTAGTCGTTATGACACGGCTGACTACCTTTGCTCTGAAGAAGATATTCAGGCTTATCTCGAAGCGGCTATCGAAGATGGTGATCCTTCGATAATCGCACAAGCGCTGGGAAATATTGCCCGCGCACGGAACATCAGCCAGCTGGCACGAGATACACATATGAGCCGTGAAGGTGTCTATCGAGCCTTGTCCGGACAAGGGAACCCTAGTTTTGCAACGATATCCAAACTAGCAGGCGCGCTTGGTTATCGCGTTACGCTTGAGCCCGTTGCTCAGCATCACTAAAAGGGAATAATCGGCTGCCACGTACAGCGGCAGTTGATGAGCTGGCCGGGCATGATCCATTCATCATTGATCTTCATGCCTTTGGCCAGCTCAAACGTCTTACCGTTAGCGCGAACGTGCGATTGCCGGGGCTCTTTGCCCGCGTGGCTGTGCATCCATTCGCCATGGGTGAAGCCCTGCTGGCGTTGCCGTGCAGCGGTCAGCGTACTGGTGGCCTTGTCATTCTGATCGCGTGCAATGAACTCGGCGCGGCGGCGGGTGATGTCATAACGCTTGTGCAGCTCGTCGGCCAGATACTTGAGGTCACGGCCTCGGGCCACTGATTCATTGACCAGCACCTCAACCTGTCGGTGATACTGCTCGGGGATCGACTTGATGAGCGCTACGTTTTCAGCGCGCACGGCATCGTAGGCATCGGCCATCTCTTCGGTCATGGTCATCTTGACGATCAGGCCAGCCTCTCTCATCGAGGCGAATAGCGATACGTCAGCATTCTGCATGACAGACGAGATGAAGCGTTCGGCCATTCTTTCCGCAACGCGATTAAGACGAGACAGCAGGCTATCGGCTACGCGGTTGATGATGCCGTTCAGAATATCGACGGGGCCGTCTTGAGCGAGGCCCGTGTTTTTCATGCCGCGCAGCACCTCGGTTGCCATGCTGCGGTGCAGGTCATCGACCATACCGACCAGCTCTTTCCTGTACGCCGATTCAACGCCCGCGTTCGGTGTCACGCTGGGCAGGGTCTTGGGTCGTTTCGTCATCATCCATATCCTCCAGCGCTATCGGGTCAATCTCGCCGTTACCGTCCTTGTCCAAGGGGTAAGGGCAGCCTTCATCAGCAGCCAGTGACTGGCGCGCCTCCTCAGCGGTAACCACACCGGACTGGATATCGGTCTGGCGCGTCTTCGCATCCTGTGCCCGTACGTCCGAGCGCTCTTTCTCGCTCAACTGATACAGCGGCACGAACTCGAAGTCGATCGCGTCGTCGATCTTGCCGAACAGTGACAGCTGGATGATTTCAATCAAGCGCTTGAGCGGCTTGCGCATCACGTCTTCTTGCGTTGCATGCACGTCGTCGTAGTACATGCGAATCTCGCCTTCGGACGACGCATTCAGACCCGCAGCACCTTTGCGCAATAGCTTCACGCGGGGCTGGCGAGCAACGACGCACAGCTCTTCGAGCGCCTGCTCTTTTAGATCCTTTAGGCCAGCCAGAGGAGTATTGATTTGCTCAAGCTCTTCCGAGTCTTTGTTAAGCGCGAAAACGCCATTGTTATCACGGAGGCGCGCAAAGGCTCGCAAACGGTCTATTAGTTTGTGGTTAACCAGCCCCTGTATGCCCGTGCCCATCTCAGTTTTCAGCACGGTGCAGCTGTAGGAGCGCAGCATCTTCGCCACGTAGTCGCGGGTGCGCTGCCAGTTGGTCACGTAGTCATGGGCCAGCTGCGTCAGCGACAGACCGCCGAAGTTGTACACGGGCTTGAGAATGTCCGGCACAGGGCGACTGATAAACGTCAGTAAGCGTGAGTCGTGCACTTCATCGCCCTGGCAATACCACAGCTGCGGCTGGTAGAAGTTGCCCTTAAGCGGACTGTCCGTGTTGTATGGCCCGGGGAACAGCCAGCGCGGCTCAATCACGCGCAGGGATACTATGCTGTCACGAGGGATCTTGCGCGGATCGAGGAACAGCTCGGTGGCGCACTCGCCATCAACGCGCGAGGCATTCGAGCCTTTCGGGGTCTTGACCTCGATGTACAGCGTGCCACGGCCGAAGTAATCGTCGTGCTCCAGCGCTTGGCGGAACATGGCGCGAACATCTAAACGGCGCAGCTCTTCCTCAATGGCTTTGATCTTCTCGGCGTAGTCGCCGCCTTCCATTGCCTTGACCTTGATCCACTTGCGGGTCATATCGTTGGCGTTGGTCTCGGCCATGTAGCGATATTCAGGCTCTTGCGCCTTCTGACCTAGCCAGTCATAGCCGCGGAAGGCATGCACCCCCGTGTACAGCATGCGCGCATCCATCGGCAGGGCATCAGCGGCCATCGCTACGGCACGATCACGCTTGCCCTCAGGCACTACGCCTGCGGGCGGCTCATACGGCTTAAGCACGCTAGATGCGGCAGCCACGGCATCATCGTTATCCAGCATGTCCATCAGCTGCCCGATCGGAATGCCGCGGTCTTTCTCAACACGATCGACAACAGGGGCCGGATCATGCTGTGTTTTGCGGAATGGCCACATGTCAGCCTCCTGGGTTAGTCGATATCGAGTGAGTAGATGAGATCCATTGCTTCATCAGTGAACGTCATTGGCTGGCTAACCGTTGGCGTGTAGGCCATGACGAATGAATCGGCGAGGTTAGGAGAGGGGATGTCGCGTTTCGCTAGATCCTGCTTACTCTCTACCTTCACCTTGCCGGAACGGTCAAAGTCACGGCGGGGCGTCGATAGCTCATCAATCAGGCGGTCAAGGTTCGAGCATTCGGACGATATGCTGATCATCTCGTCTTCCTCGAATTGCATGCCGCGATGGATAGCGTTGTATGTGTTGCGGAAGCGATCGGCGACCAGCCACCATGCTTGGGCTTTGAGGTTCGAGAACATGTCCTTATTCGACACGCCATCGGAGTAGCGCGCATCTGGATGCCAGACGGCCGCCCCTGCGTTGAACTTGCTGTAGCTGATGCGGGTCAGGTGCTCATCGTTCAGCTCACCTAGTTTTGCGCCGACAGAAGCCCCAACGCCGATGCTGTCGTAAATGACCTGTGCGTCGTGCTCGACGGCAGCACGGTACACGCGGGAGCAGCTCTTAAGCAGCTCATCCTCACGCCCTGACCATTCATCAATATCCCGCGCAACAATGCCGTGGGCGAGGGTAGTGGCGCACTTATCAGCGCCGCTGTCGGCCACGTCGAAGCCAAGGCGCTTGGCACCCGAGGGCTCAATGCCCAACTGCTTGTGAGCGTCGATCGCTGCCATGATCCACGAGCGTTTGATGATGACCGCGTCATCGTCTTCGCGAGGCTCGCCCAGATAGATGTGCCGATACTCTTCCTCGTCTTCTTCCTTGGCGTGCTGAATGACCTCCAGCATGGTGTTGGAAAGGAACGGGTTATCGGTGTAGTTGATCTTGCGGGTGATCGCGTTAGCAGGCGGGCGAGTGACGAAGCGACGGTACACGAAGTCAGTCACTAGGCGCGGGTTGAAGATGATCCAGAACTGCGAATGGTCCTTACGGATTGTTGGTTCCAATATCTCCCACTGTTCCTGCGTGATGTTGTGCGCTTCCTCCAGCCAGCAGATGTCGATGCCTTCAAGTGACTTCACTTCATCAATATGCCGCCACAGCCCGTAGAACAGGAACTCGGTGCCGGTATAGCGGTTGATGATGCGATCGCGCTGGATCTCGAAACGATGCTGTAGCCCGAAGCGCTCAATCTGAATTTTGAGCAGGGTGTAGACCGATTCACTGATCTTGTTCTGAAACTGGCGAGCGCAGAGGATGCGGAGCCTGTAGCTATCCGCCAAGTAGATCGCAAAGCCCGCCGCGTCCCATGACTTTGACGAAGCACGGCCGCCGTACAGCACCCGCACGCGAGCAGGCGTCAGCCAGAAGTCACGAAGGGCTGGGTTCAGAGTCGGTTTGTCCGCCATAGAAGTGTCCTAGTCCCGCTGGTGTCATGCTGCCATCGCTTGAGGTGTGGTCGAGCCGATCCTGATAGGCGCTCAGGCAGCGTGCGATTTTGTCCAGCGCCGCGTCGCGATCACGCACAGACACCTTGATACCGTTCTTGGTCATCTCTACGCCATTGAAGAGCAAACGAGCAGCAGGGGATAGCTGGCGCGTGTCAGTCATATGCACGCGGGGGATGCCTTCACCACCGCAGACTGGGCAGTCGGGATTGGCTTCGACATGTTGCACGTACCCATAGCCACCAAACGCGGGTGGTTCAATACCCTTGGCCTCGGCGTGCTGCTCGACGACCTGATGCTCCTGCTCGTCAATGTACTGATAGCCATGGTCGAAGCCGTGGCAGTGACGGCAGCAGCCCTTGCGCAGCTGCATCAGCTCGGATACGTCAGCCGTCGCAATCGTTGCCAGCTGACCGATCAGCCAATCCTTGGTGATGAGCGTCCGTGCCGTCTGAGCCTGTATCTGCTCATTGAGCGCCTTCCTGACGTTCGGATGTGACAGTAATGTGCTGCCTTGCTGTCTGGCTGCCTTCTCTGAATAGCCTGCCCGTATAGCCGCTTGGGTAGCATTACGATCGACTAGGTACTCAATCACGAATGACGCGGCCCGTGGCGTTAATCCGTAGGCTGTCTCAATATCGTGAGCGGCTTCCATCACGGCGGGAATATCAGGGTGTGCGCATGCGTGCTCATCGGGTGTTTTGCGCACACTTTGCGCACGGCTCTTGCGCACGCTTTTCTTAGAGGGCTTGGAAGGCTTCTCCCACCCCTCACGCTTGGCATACTTGCGTAGGGTGCTCTCAGGCACTCCATACTGATCGGATATCTTGCGGTTGGGCATACCGGCCTCGTAGGCCTGGCGTATGGCCTCCCAGTCCGGCTCTTCCATGTCATTCTCCTAATTCATACGATGCGCACTTTTGAACACTTGATCTTGATTTCTTGATGTCCATGCGGGGAGGGGATAATTCGTTCCCGTTCAAAAAGCACATCCCCCTGTTTGATGGGCTTATTGCACTCGACTTCTTCGGCGTTGCCATTCCCAATGTTGCGCGTTAGTACCTTTCCTGATGGCAAGCGGCGTATAGAAACGTGCAATCCCGATGCCCAGTCTTCAGCCATAGCTTCAAGCTGTGCTTTTATCGATTCGGTCATGCTGGGCTATCTTCGGTCGGTTTGGCTTCAATTGTTCCCCACACGATGCAAAGCACTTGATCCTTTGCAATGTAAGCTACTTGCTTGGTCGCACTTTCATCTGATTTGCGATAGATGACGATCATTCCCTCGCTTTCAGATACCAATAGGTCCCGATCATTGTCGGCGATAGTGATTTTTTGCTGGTCTCGCAGCGTCACCTGTAAAACTTTTTTGCGTTCGGAAGGCGTTTGGTCTTCCTGCTTTATGTCTTCTTTTTCTTCGCTCATTTCTCTCTCCTTATGCGATCTTCTTGGCCGAATACGACTCGACGATCTCAAAGGTGCCTTTGCCCCGCCATCCGCATTGGATGTCATTGCATTGTAGGTATGCGATGCGAAGGTTATCTATGGGCTGCTTACTGCTACGGATACGGCATGACTCGCCGCAATCAGGACATGTCCAGCGCATGGCTGATTCCTTATCTTTGGTCAAAAAATACCGCCGGGTGGCGGTGGTTGGAGCAAACAAAGGTGTTCCTGAAGATCGGTGCTCCATCATTCGCGAGTAGTGCTGTCTGACATGTCATACTTCTCTGCTATCTTTCGAATAGAGGTGTCTCCAGCCTTGACCGCTGTATGGGATTTCCAGTGGATCGGCGAGCTATGTTAATAATGCATGTACGCTATGTGCCGCGATATCTCGTAAATTGTCGTTATTTTTCAAAAAAGGATAAGACATTGAAGTGGATAAATGCTCTGGATTTAAGGCTGTGGGCGGATACTCACCAATGCAGAGATAACCTTCCTAAGCTAGTGGAAAATCTGATATGGGCTACTGCCACTAAGATACGGAGGCTTAGGTTTTTGCACGGAGACAACGGACAAATTCGAGGTTTTGATGGCTTTGTTGATGCTGATGCAGCATCTCCGTTTGTACCCGAAGGAACGTCCATTTGGGAGTTTGGAGCCAGTGGCGCCGGTAAAAGCAAAGCTGAAGCGGACTATAAAAAGCGCACAGAAGAGATCGATGAAGAAGAGCGTATTAAGCATACTCTAGTCATTGTCTCGCCCAGAACATGGGATACGCCAACAGTAAAAGTTGAAGACTGGCTTAATGAAAAGAATAGCCAAGGTGAATGGAAGAAAGTCGTTTATCTTGATGGCCCTCTGCTAGAAAGTTGGCTTGAACAATGTCCTGCCATTTCCTCATATTGGGCGCGATTTGAATTCGATAAAACCTTTTCATACGGCGTTCTCAGCACTGATGAATTCTGGGAAACTTTTTCCAGTCGTTTTTATCCTGCGTTAGTCGAAGATGTTTTGCTTGCTGGCCGCGAGTCGCAGGCTGAAGATTTGCTGAAAAATTTGTTAGATCAAAACAGTAGTGGGCGACTGGCATTCGCCGCTGATACTACCGATGAGGTTATTGCTTTCGTCGTTGCTGCAATTCGTAAGGCGCCAGAGGTGGTGCGTAAAAAGCTGGAAGCGCACACCCTGATTATTGATACGGAGGAAGCCGCTCGGCAAATTGTTCGAAAAGGTTCCTTTATCTATTTGCCTCGACTGAAAGCATGCAACTGCATAGGTATGCTCAAAGATTCGGGCCCAACAGTGATAAGCGCTGGAGTAGAGATAAAAAAGAGTGATCATGTCGTTTTAGTGCGCCCTACCAGTACCCAGCTTGGTAATGCATTTATTGGTATGGGCATGTCTGAAAGCGAAGGATACGAAGCCGCTCGCAAATGCGGCCGTAGCTTGGCAGTCCTCGCTCGACAAAAACCAAGTGGTAATGCTGAGCTGCCGAAGTGGGTCGATGATAGAGATAATAGGAATATGCTGATACCGGCCATGTTGGCGGGGGCATGGAATTGCAATATAGAGTATGACCAGAAAATTCTCAGCTCACTCAGCCAGAAATCTTATGAAGAAACCGAAGATGCCTTGCATGAGTTTTTGGTTATGCCTGATTCGCCTATCGAACACGTCGGTGGTTTGTGGGCGACTAGAGCTCCTGTTGATGCGTTTTTGCACCTCGCTCCTTACGTCGGACGCAACCATCTAAAACAGTTTAAGTATGTTCTAAAAGAAGTTTTTCAAGCCGCGGCGTCGTCGCATAAGCCACCCACTGCAGACCAGCCTTTCGTAATACCTAGCAAGCACGATCAGCAAACCTCACATAGTGAACATCTCAGAAATGGGTTAATGACAACGCTACTGCAAATGGCAGTGTTGCACGAGCCAGCGTGTTTCACCGTGGCCGGTAGTGATCCGCAAACCTTTGTAGATGAAATAGTAAGATCGATTCCTGGTCTGGCCAGTGATCCTAGGTTAATGGCGAGTCTCAATAAGGATCTTATGTTGCTAGCAGAGGCATCCCCTGAGCCTTTTCTAGAAGCCCTTGAGTGTCAGCTTGAGGGCACATCACCGAGTATTTTGCCCATTTTCGATGAGCACCCCGGAATGCTTATACCTGTAACGTATCATTCTGGTTTGCTGTGGGCGCTGGAAGTGATTGCTTGGGATGCCAAGTACTTTGATAGAGCTGTGCTGTGCCTTGCAAAGTTAGCAGCACTTGATCCGGGAGGTAAGTTAGACAATCGCCCCATCAATAGCTTGCGTACTATATTTCTTTCGTGGGCACCATGTACTTCTGTCAAGACGGTGCATCGGTTAGCCGTTTTGCAATCTACTTTGAGCGCTGTTCCAAGCATTGCTTGGCCACTTCTTGCTAGCTTGTTCCCCCGTTCAAACGATACTACTTCTACAACCCAAAAACCAAAATTTCGGGAGTATGAGCAAGATCACGGTGAGCAGCTGACATATGGTTTGATATGGGAGAGTGAGGCAAAAATTATTAGGCTAGCAATTGAGGCTGCTGGCTCGGTGCCAGAACGCTGGGGTACATTAATCGATGCATTAAATAATATTCAGCAGGATATTTTTGAAGTTGTTGTGGAACGACTTAGCTCAGTACTGAGCGCCGCCAACACTGATACTCGAACGCAAATCTGGAAAGCCTTGAATGTGGCAGTTAAACGTCACCAGAAGTACTCGAGCATGGGTTGGGCAATGTCGAAAGATCGAATTGATCATTTAGTGCCGATAATCAATAAGTATGCACCCGAACTGCTAGTAGAAAACTATACGTGGCTATTCGATGATAATATGCCACCTGTAGAAGGAATAGAAAGAAACTGTTCAGATCTTAGTGAGCTTATTGAAAATGCCCGTTTGCAAGCTATATATGCAGTATATAACGAGCTTGGTATTCGGGGGATTTTGCAATTAGTGGGCTGTGTCAAGATTCCAAACTTGGTGATTTCCTCTGCATTGAGTATTGATCTGTCTTATGAAGAGAGCTTTACGCTATTTACCGACTTGCTAGAAAATATCGATCAAGCACCTGAAGTTACCGCCGGGATAGTGATGGCGAATGGGATTACACGTTTTGAGGGTAAATGGCAAGAGGCGGCGCGCACTGCTCTTCAGCACAGTGCTCTAACTGCTGATCATATTGCTAGTGTGCTTAAGCTTATCCCAGATAGTAAGCAGACATGGTCATACGTGGAAACCTTTGGGGATGCGATAGCCCAAGGCTACTGGATTAAAAAATCACCATACCCTTTAAGTGGAGACGTCGAGGAGCTGCTCTATGCAGTGGAAAAATATCGAGAAGTCGGTCGTCCTTCTGCTGCCTTGTACGCTGTACTTCGCCGGCTTAGTGAGATTCCTACACAAAAAATAATGTCACTTTTGGAAGAAAAAATTACAGAACAAAACGTTAATTCTAGTGACCGGTCGATAGGTGTGTTATTCGATGTTGATAAATTAATAAAAGATTTAGCTAAAAGGCCGGATGCGACTAAGGAGAAAGTGGCGGGTCTAGAATTTGTCTACTTTCCTTTATTGCGCCAAGATCCCGAGATATTGCATCAAATGCTGCTTGAGCAACCAAGCTTTTTCATGCAAATAGTATGTTTGGTATTTGAGAGCCAAGATACGGAACCAGAACCGCTGTCTGACGAGCAGAGAAACAGGGCTTCTATTGCTTATGGGCTACTAGGCAGCTTGAAATGCCTACCTGGTCAGACGGGCGAAGAGATTGATTATGACGTCTTGCTTGGATGGTGCGTTGAGCTCCGGCGCTTAGGGGGTGAGCTGCATCGCCAAGACATTATCGATCAGTTGATTGGCAAAGTGCTGGCTCATGCCCCTGCTGATCCTACAGATGGCGCTTGGCCGCATGAGGCTGTCCGGTTTGTCATTGAGGAACTAGCATCCTTGCAGGTAGAGACAGGGCTTCGTATTGAAAAGTACAACATGCGTGGCGCGTTTACCAAAATGCCTGAAGAAGGTGGCGACCAAGAGCGAGTATTAGCAGAACAAGTACAAAAGTGGGCGCAAGCCTCATTGAGGTTTGTACGTACCCATGCAATGCTCAATCTTATTGCTGCGTCGTGGCTAGAAGATGCCAAGCGTGAAGACATGAGGGCAGAGCAATATATGTTGCGCCATTAATCTGCTCAATTTCTTCGGTGGTTTGTCTCAAGGTTAACTACAGTGCTTTGCACTGCAAAAATGGCATCCCGCAGAAACAAAAACGCCTCGACCGAAGTGAAGTCGAGGCGCAATACCTTGCTATATTCACTCACGTGGGTATAGCACTTTCATTAGCAGGTTATGCCTTAGAAGTCGCCTATAGTGGCGCCTTCTTCATGCATAGCCATGCTCCGCAGTTGATCCCTTGTCAGCCTCACGACGGGCATCGACCTGTGCAGGATGAATGTCGTACATCATGCCCACAATGCGGGTTTTGAGACCGTCGATCTCGATGCGAACAGACGGGCCAGCGTTCATCACCGCTTCAACGCCCTTGCCAGTGTTGCAGTAGTTGGCATAGGACACGCACGGGAACACGCCCAGCTTCTGATCGCGGGTCGGCGTGATCAGCCAGCTGTAGACGTACTGCTGGTTCTGGGCTTGGCCTGCGTAGGCATCGCCATAGGACTTCTGTTGTACCACGACACCGGAACCATTAAGCGGTGTCAGCGGGCCACCGAAGTAGGGTGCGCGGAAGCCCAGCATGTAGTCGCGGTTGATCAGGTCAGCGTTTTCCATGTCGAGGGCGTTCTTGTTGCCGTGACCGACGCAAAACAGGTAGACATGGCCGTCGTGATCAACAACGTTGACGCGCTCAATCTCATCTGTGACGAGGTTGGCGGTGAGCCACGGTGCCTGGAACTGGCCGAAGGTGCCTTCATCGTCGGTCAGCTCGATGACGCCGATGCAGCCGTTGGCCTTGAGCATATCCTCGGTCGGTGCGAAACCATCCTTTGGCAGCCCATTGGCGCTGACGTACTCAGCACGAACGTGGCCGGGAGCATGGAAGCCGGCACCGGTGTTCGCTTCGAACGCCAGATAACGCTTGCCTGTGCGCTTGTCCTTGTAGAAGAACGGGTCGCGCATGCAGTTGTTTTCGGTCTGATCGGAACCAACGCTGACGCGATGGCGTGTCGGCCACTTGGCTTCACGCTCAGATGCCTGCGCAGGCGTTTCGTAGAAGTAGCCATCCGGTTCGCAGGCACCACCCATTAGAGCATGGTGAGACGGAGCATTGATCGTCAGCTTGTCGCCTTCGACGGCGAATTCCTGAATTGCCGTAGCAAGACGCTGAACGGTCTGCCACACGCCGTCGATATCGGCACCGTAGGCACAGGTATAGAACGTCTGAAGCTTGCCGTCAGCGCGCAGGATCGTAGAACCGGACCACTCGCGAATATCGTCGTACAGCTTGTGGTCACCGTACAGGAAGCCGCCCGGCACATAGTGCTCACCGTCAGCGCTGTAGAAGTACGCGATGCGCTCGCCATTACTGAATTCGGCACCGACCGGACGCACCAGCGCGATTAGTACGCGAAAGCCGTTCACATCCGCCACGAAGCCATCTTCGTCACGCACGAGCCAGTTGTCCCACGCCTGGTAGCCCGGCATGAGCTGTTTCAGCTTATCCGGATCAAATGCGGGGAAGGTGTTGCCATTGGTGGCGCGAATGCCGCGAGCATTTTTTACCGTCCAGTGGCTAGTGTGAATCTGTTTGGTCTTATTGGTCTTGGTGTTCATATGCATCTCATTGCACAGATACAAAAACACCCGCTCGGGAGCGGGTGACAAGCAGCCTGATGCTGCGTGTTCTATACTCTTATTTTATATATGTAGGGAGTAAATAATGTCTTTATTAGGGTTGTTTGTTAGCGGATTTCTTTCTTTTATCGGATCTGTTATTGGATTATGCATTTTCCCATATTTAAAAGAATGTTTTAATGGTGGTGAAGAGCTTCTTCGTGAGCTTTCTGACAGGCTATCAGTAATAGAAGAAATAAAAGATAAATCTGACAGCGCTTTGAGAAAATATTACAATCCTGACGATTGTTTTGAGTGGAGCGATGCTGAAATAAATTTGTTTAGAGCAAATTATATCGCCCTAAAAAATGAGGTTTTTTTGATCATAAAGAGTAAGTATAAGCTAGAGTTAAGTCTGTACGGCAACTATGAAAAATGCGTTAAATCATTTTTAAAAAAATTGTTAGAAAATAATAACAACAACGAAAGTGATTTTGATTACATGATAAAAGATTTTATTGAAGGAGGTTTTGATCCAGATGTTGAAGTTGAACACTATACAAGTTACATACAAGAGCAAGGGTTGTTAGCGGTAATAACGAAAGAGGAAATATATACGATAAAAGAAGGATTATGGTTTAAAGTTTGTGCTAAAAAAACAGGAACTATTTTTCATAGACCAGCGATAGTTAAAAACTTTTTAAAAAGATGCTTAATAAATTCTATGGAAAAAATATTAGGCTATTTAAAAAAACAGTGACTGATCAATTTTTCTGAAACCTTGACAAGATATGTGCGCAACCAGTCGACACCTAGGAACGAAACCCCCGCGCCAATCGACACCGCGAGATACAGGTTCATGCCGAAGTAATCGAGCAAGGGGAAGACAGCGAGGGTGAGTGTCCCGCATAGGCAGGCTTCGAGAAGCGAGTGCCAGAACTTACTGCCACCGACCAGTGCGCGCAGCAGGGCGATTAGGAAGGAAAGCACTGTGGCCATGACGTGCGGCCGGATGTTTTCTTGCCATAGTGACATACGAATATGCTCCAGCGCATCGACGATCATGCGCCAGAGACCGGGGTCATTTTGAGGCATGACGTTTACTCTGGATGGATTTATTAGGTACTCAATCGAGTTGCACAGTTGGCATGAGTTTATAACTGCAAGGAGCTCCCAGTGCCGAAAAGTATGATGCTTTCAGACTGATAAAATTTGAAGCAGTAACGGCGAGTGTCAATGTTGATCATCACCGAATATTTAGAAAAATGAAGAATATACTTTCGCTAAGTGAGGTGCTAAATATATTCAAATAGAATTTAATATTCTAAAGGTGACTGTAAAATCTGAGGGGCATCAGCAAAAAATAATGATAGAGAACCATTTTAAAAATTAACAAAATCAAACAATTGATTGCTAAATTCCTAAAGGGTACGGAGATAACAAATTTATTTATGTTTAGTGTTTCTCAAAATTCTTCTATGTCTGAAATTGGTCTATCTTTACGTTCATTTATAATCAAAAAAGAATATGCCAGTCTAGCAAGTCTTAAATCTAGGCCTGAGTGTGGATGCATGGCGATTACCTCTTTCCCTGCACGATCAAGGTCTCCATCACCATTAATTTCAAGCTGCATGGCTAGATTGTAGCCAATATCCAAAAGCGCCAATTTACTTTCATCATTAAGATGTAGGGGGTGTACGCTTTGGCAAGACGAGGCAATTTGTCTAGCAGATACGACGCTGTGCTTAGTTATCAAAAATTTTACTCAGTAATAGCTATTATAGGAATATACTACCCCATTTTTCCTCACCCTTCAACTGATTACGGGCTTTGGAGTTAGCCCTAGAGACTCTGAAACCGCATTGAAACCTTCTTCATCTAGCATATCGACGATCCTAAGTAATAATTCCCACACTCCCGACCATTCGCGAGCCCAGTTCTTTTTATTTAACTTGCGACCAGCTCGCCATTCAACGTAGCGAGACACAAAGGCCTGCTTATCAAGCCTAGCGCCCATGCTGCGGCCTTTGCTGTCAGTGACCTCTGGCTGGTCAAAATTGAGTATCCATGTGCGACGCAGGGCAGCCATAGCGACGTAATAGAGCAATTGTTGTCGTTCTTCTGACCACTGCGAAAAGCCCGGCAGACTGCGCTGGGCAAGCTGTGCCACGGACAAGGCTGCCATTGTTTCGACCTTAGATGCTGTGCGTTCTGACATGGCACCTTGCCGATTCATGTAATGGCCTACCCATTGGACGGGCGGTGCAAGAGAGTCGATGCAATTCACAACGTGGCGATAGTCGGCTGTTCGTGAGGCGGGCTCGTTTCTCTTGCAACCGGTCTGCACATCGCATCCTGTTTCCAGGCGGCCAATAATGACCTCAAGCTGGCTTCGCTGTCCGTCGTCAAAGGCGAGCTGCCAAGCAAGTCTTGGATCTCGTGTAATCATGCAGCCCCCTCGGCTACTTCTTGAATCATTACCCACACACCGGAGCCGCGCTTAGGGTCACGGATCGGTGCCAATGTCTGTACGCTGACCACGTAGTCAGGCGTGTCGTCTTTGAGTAGCCCCGACCGTACCAAGCCATCCTCGATCAACTTGAGGGTGTAGCCATAGTTGGAGCAGTCGAGGCGGCGCTTCCCCTTGCCCAGCACGGGTTGCAACGTCAGGCGTACTGGGCGAGTAAGCGGAGCCATGCCGCGGACGGCGATCTGTGTCGCTCTATGGGCGGCATCGGCGTGCTTTCTACGGGTCGCCCAGTGGACGCCTGCATAGATGCTGTTGAGTGACGGTCCGAGATAGGGCACGAAGACCTGAATCACGCCGCTACTCCCTTGATGGTGATGATGCCTTTTTCCACCATGCGTACCAGCGTGCGGATTTGTGCGCGGCGCATATACCACTCCGCGTGGGCCTTCTCTTCGGACGGCCACTGTATGCGTCCATCAATCACGTCATGACAGGCTGCACAGCCATAGCAGGCCGACAGGTCATCGCTCTTGCGTGCCAGTCCGTGTGACTCATTGGGCAGGTGGCACAGCACGGTGGTGTCCGTACGCTCATTGCAGATGCCTAGAATGCCCAGCGTGCAGCGCTCGTCGCGTGCGGATGCGCGCATAGCCTTTGATACGATCCTCATGCTGCTCGCTCCTGAATCATGGCCAGCGCCATTTCCTCGATCTGTTCTGCCGTGCACTGGGGCCAGTAGGTCTTGGCGATATAGGTGCACAGCTCGCTCATTAGCTGGAAGAAGCGCCCTTGGTCCATCCGGTCGAAAGCAATGGAGCGGGGCTGTTTGCTGACCAGTACGCCGAACCCTGGCACATCGGTGTGGGTGATATCGCACTCAACGCCTGAGTCGGTCTGTAGCTTCTTAAGCGCGTCATGCGCGTTCTTGCCAGTGAAGTCGTCGATGTTCTGCGCCACCAACCGGCCGAGCGCATGTGCCAGTCGATGAAACTGCAGGTTGCGTGGCTGCTTCATATCGCAACGCAGGGTGGTGCCGATCTTCACGCCACGCTCACGCACGATGCTGGCATCGGTGGCGCTAGCAGGGATGAAGGCCGATACCTCGGCCCCCGTGGTCGGATCGACCAATCGCACTGCACGCATGTAGACGGGCTGCTGTTTGCTCATGCCATGCTCCCTGCCATCTGTTCTGCCTGCGCCAGTAGCTGCTGGCGACGCTGTTCTTGCTGCTCTCGTTCACGTTGACGTTTCTGCGCCATCAGATCGTTTCTCGACTCGCGCGACAGGGCGTGCCGGATTTCCTGAATCATTCGGTTGGCGTTGCGGCGGCGGCGTTCCTGCTCCTCGGGCGAGGGCGGTAGCGCCAGTTTGGCCTCAAGGCGATCGGGTGAGGGCAGTAGTCCCTTGGCTTGCTCCGGCGCGATCTTGCCTTGCTCCACGGCTTGTTCGATGACGTCTTGGCGACGTGCCGGATCAGAGCCAAGTGATGCGGTCCAGTTGGGCTGGCGACCTTCGGATTTGGCCTGCTCAACGCGACGCTCGTAGGACGACATGAACGCCATACGGGCACCGACCTTGTCACCAAGTGCGAGAATCGGGCGGGCATCGGCCATGGCTCCTGCAACCTCGCCATTCCAGATGATCGTTTCCGACTCGTCCTGCCCTGACAGCGCCAATGCCCATGCTTCGGCTGCTGGAAGGTGCGCGTTGGCCGACGGGATACGTTCGACGATGCTGGCCAGCGTCAGGCGGCCCTTGACCTCCGATCGGCAGCGCGCCAGCGCATGCTGTGTTTCGTTAAGCGGATAAGCTGACAGGTCACTGACCATCAGCATCAGCGCTGCTGGCGTATATTCCTGCCCCATGACTTCCATCGTGGCGCCCAGCACTTCGAACAGGTGGTCTTGTTCGTCAGCGGTCAGCATGCTGTACCTCCAGCTTGCTCACGGCGGGCACGCATCATCGCCTTGGCTTCTTCGACGGCGCTGAGGTTGGACTGGGTACGATCGGTTTGGCGGGCCTTGGTCGCGGTGACCTGACGGCCTGTCTGGCACTGCACCGCGAGAGTTTCGCAGTCGGTCAGCATCAGGCTGACAGGGTGGCCCTTGGTGACGTAGAACTGGTTATTCGTCCGCAGGTACCACGCCGCTACGGCTGGGGCGAGGTCATGACCCACACGGTCGACGAGTTGGCTGAGCTGTCCGGCAGTACGTGCGTTCCAGATCGGCCATGCGTCGTAGCGGTGGCGGTAGGCCATGGCGTAGTTGGCCCAAGCGCGGAATGTTTTCGCGTTGTGATCCTTTGGTCCCGGCATGTCAGCAGGGATGTCGACCCGAGGGCGTTTCGGTTCGACCTGTTCGGCAGGGATGACCTCACCGGAAACAGGCCCCGCAGCGGAGGCGTCAGCCCCCGGTGCAACACGGGGTGGTTCTATGGACGGTTTAATGGATGGTTCTAAGTACGTTTCCCCCGAAGATTCTTCGCCCCGTGATGTCGTAGATTTCACCCCGTTCTGCTGTAGATTTCGCCCCGTGGTGTCGTGAATTTCACCCCGTGATCTACGACCCGAAGATTTCTCGCCCCGCGGTTTGACGTCCCCAAAGCCCAGCTCAAGGCATAGGTCATAGACGGTAGGGCAGCGATCGGCACGGAAGCCCAACGCCTGTGCCACCTTCTGATTGCCCAGCTTGATGATGCCCATCTCCAGCAGCTTTTTGAGCTTCTGCTGAATGGTGCGATCGGAAAGCTTGGTGTACTCCATCAGCGTGGCGATAGACGGGAATGCCGCCGTGCCATCCTCACGGGCATGGTTAGCCAACCCCATCAGCACCCAGCACGCGCCAGAGTCTTTCACGAGCTGCTGTTTCAGCGCCCAGTTCATCGCCTCAATGCTCACGCCGCACCCCGCTGGACAAAACCGTTCATGTGATTCATCATTACCTAATCTCAGTTAGTGAAAGCGCCCGGTACTCCGTCTCCCCAGACTGGCCGGGCGTTTTTGCTTTTTGAATGTCGAGTGCTATTTATCTCAGCAAGATAAAGCACGAAGCTGCACTACCGTAATGCCTGCCAACTCCGCGATAGCCTGCTCATATGCAGCTGTACGTTTTTGAAGAGCACCTAATCGTGTGGGAAGTCTGCCTAGCGATTTCCATTTGCAAACCGCTGCATCTGTTACTCCTGTAGCACGAGCAACTTTTCTTGTGCCCAGAGTGTCAAGAAGCTCTGAAAATGCATTCATTAGTAATCTCCAACCGTTTGGTTGAAGTTAAACCATATTGAGGGGAAGTTCAACCGTGACGGGCGGCATTGAGGGGTTTAAATTTAAATGGTAAGGTTCATATACTTTCGATGTGGATCTATAAAATGAACTTGAGTCCTGAAAAAAAAGCTCTTTTTGCTGAGAGGCTTAAGCAAGCGAGTATTGCCAAAAATGGTGGCAAGACTCATGGGATAGCTTCGATGCTGGCTAAGATGATGGATGTAAGTGTGCAGGCTGCCTCAAAGTGGCTTAGTGGCAAAGCTGTGCCTGATGCTCATCGGTGGGGGGAAATCGCAGCTCATCTCAATGTAAGTGCATCGTGGCTTGCTGGAGCTAGCCATGAGACGCCAGAAGGCATTGATTATAATAAGGAGCAGGTCGCACAAGTAACGCGTGCTGCAAAGCTGGTATTTCCTTTGATTTCACGCCTTAAGCCGGATGCTCAGCAAGAGCAAATTGAAGAAGTCATTGAAACTGCCTATCTCATGATATTGGCAGGGGAAAATGATGAGGCTGTTACAGGCAGTGTTGTTTCTAAGCTGCTCAAATTTTAGCCAATTTTTCTAACCAACAGACTTCCCTTTTTTAGAAAACACAAAAGCTTCACTACTAAATAGTTCTCAAGCATATTTTATTCTTGAGGATGATTTGGCAGTGAAGCTTTTTTATGCACTTATGTGCATGCCCCACTTTGGGCGGTTGAATTTTTTGCATTTCGGTTGAATTTTTGGCGTTGTCAGAACGGTTTTACAGTAATACACTGTACGTATGTACATGTTATAGGGCAGGGAGATGAAAAAGAATGCCAATGATAGCGCTGCTGAGCGTTGGGCAAGTGCGTTGGACCGTATCATGGAAAAAAACTTGAAGAGTAAAAATACAAAAAAATCATGAAGAAAGCCCCCCTTGATCGACAAGGGGTTTTTTTTGCCTGGATGGGGTTGAAGTTAAACCTTGAAATTGAACATCAACCAGTTTAAAGTTAAACCGTCGCTTGGGGGCTACCCATCGGCAGCTCTTTAACAATGGATTACCACGTCATCCCGTAGGCTTTGAGAGAGTGAGGGGCTGGCGTGAATGAATACCCCAGCCGCAGGTGGGGAAGGTAACAGCGGCCAGCGCCTTCGATGAGGGTGCATTCGGAAGCGTCGGATCGGCGTTTCACGAAGTAAGGTTTTGTTAGGTTTTAGGCCTAATCAACGCGCCAGCTGCGATAGTGGGACCAACGCCTTGCCTCGGCTGAGAATAGAGGCACCTAATTCCCTGCTTGTGCCCACCTCTGTGTGGGCTTTTTTATTGGAGAAATAGATGAAAGCACTGATCCTCTGGGAAGACGTACCGGCCACGGCTGATATGTACCTCGTGGATGCTACGCCGAATGACTTTGACGTACTGAAAGCAGTCAACGCTAAGTACTTTGGCATCGACGATAACGATGCTTGTCTGGACTACGTTGCTCACGCACTGGCAACCCGCTGGAAGGGCTGCAAGGTTGATGGGCCTGTCATGGGGCCAATTGATCTGGTCGTGCAGTGTGGCGTGATGAGCGCCTGACCCAAGCGAAGCAACTACCACCGCCATCTGGCGGTTTTTTTATGTCCGGAGGGAGCTGTGGAGATAGACAGAAACACGCGGGTGGTTGATCTGCCGTCACTTATTCCTAGCGGCAAGGTGCTCAAGTGGCGCCGCCCGGGCATGCCATCAAACGCACTCAACGACATCAACTTTAGGAAAGCTTGCCAGCTGCGTGGCTACTACGAGAAGGCATGGGCACTGCCAGTTATTCGGATAGGGAGCAGATGAGATGAACGTCGCACGATCATACGAAGCCTACCACGACCTACAACGCGGGCGCTTCGAGCTAAACGAACGGGCCTTGGAGCGTCAGGGCGAGCAGGTCGATCGCCTGATTGATCGCGCCCAGCATATCGCTAACTTCGAGCGGATCAGTGATGTGGATGCCTGCCAAGGACGCATTGCCAGCGCTCTGGATGATAACTCTGATCCTGCATTGCTGTTTCCACTGCTGGCGGAGCTTCGCATCAGTCAGCTGGAGATCGACGCAGGTCGGCCACAGCAGGGGCTGGCGCGGCGCGCACGGGTGCTAAAGCTGCTCGATCAGCACATATATGACGCCATCTGCGAGGACGCACAGCGGGAGCTGGGCATTCTGTGAGTCGGATGTTTTGGATCGCATGGCTGATAGCCGTGCTGGTGGTTCTTTTCTGGGTTAAGGGGATGTGATGGGTGAAGCGCGATTTACCACTGGGGTGTGGAGTTACTGTGCGGTGACGGGAGAGGTCACCGATAGCGAGAACGAGGTCATTGCCACTCTGCATGACAGCTTTCTTCCCGACGTGACCGAAGAGCAGCGTGCCAATGGCTATCTGATTGCTGTTGCCCCTGCCATGTACGTGATGCTGGAGACCATCGCCTGCGTCATGACTCAGCTGGGCCACTCAGTAGAAGCCATTGATGAGCTGTTGACGATGGCGCGAGGTGAAGAAGTATGACATGGCCGCAGATCGTGATTGCCGTTTGGCTACCGCTGTTGATAGCGATCCTGATGTTCAATTCAGGCGCACATGCTGGAAAGCGTCGGCAGCGGGAAGAAGAGGTGCGCCGCAAGCGGCGAGAAGGAGCAGGGGAAGACGAACAGAAATGAGATGGCGGCTATTTGCGGTAGCCGCCTGATTCAGACCTTGGAAAGCAAGAATCACGAAGAGGATACATCATGACGAATGAAGTGCAACAGGTGGAACAGCAGGGCATGCAGCAGATGCCGGCCAATCAAGCGCAGTCGATCATGCCGATCATTGAAAAAATGGCCAGCATGCCGGAGCTTCCGATCGACAAGCTGGAACGCATGCTAGATATGCAGGAGCGGATCATGAACCGCGCCGCACAAGAGCAGTTCAATAGCGCGATGGCCGAGATGCAGGCGGAGATACCTGCCATTGCGGAGCGTGGCCAGGCGCACAACATGAAGTACGCGACCTTCGAGGATATCAACGATACGGTTAAGCCGATCATGAAGCGGCACGGGTTCGGTCTGACCTTCCGGATCAAGAATCTGCAAGGGGCGGTAGAGATTACGGGCGTGCTGATGCATACCGCAGGGCATCGCGAAGAAACCAGTGTGATGCTGCCGCTGGACACGACTGGCAGCAAGAATGCGGTGCAGGCGGTTGGATCATCAGTATCCTACGGCAAGCGCTATGTCATGTGTGCCATGCTCAACATTGCCACCCGAGGCGAGGATGACAACGGTGCGTCAGCCGCACGTAAGCCTACGGTAACGGCGATGCAGGCCGGCCAGATCGGTCGAATACTGGCGCAGTGCAGCGAGCACACGAATGAATGGTTTGATAGCAACTGGGGCGATCCGGCTAACGTTCATAAGGATGCGTTTGATCGTCTGATGGCGAACCTAAATGCCGCACGGGAGAAAGCAAAAGCCAGTGCCTGTGCGGATAAGGCTGTGCAGGAGGCTGACCATGCAGATAGTTGATGTCGAGCAGGGCACACCTGAATGGCTGGAGGCCCGTTTGGGCATCGTTACCATGTCGCGGGCACAGTGCCTGTTGGTCAAAGGAAAAGGGCCAAATGGCTTGGGCGCTGATGCCATCACCTACATGTTCCAACTGATCGCTGAGCGCTTTACAGGTGAGATTAGCGACAGCTTCGCGGGCAACGTTCACACCGAGCGCGGCCACGCACTGGAGCCAATCGCCCGCGACCTCTACACCGAAGTGACAGGGCTGCCCGTTGAAGAGACGGGCATCATTTTGAACCACGGTGTCGGGTACTCACCCGATGGGCTGGTAGGCGATAACGGTCTGATCGAGATCAAGACGAAGCTGCCCAGCAAGATGGCCGCCATGCTCTATGACGGCGTGGTGCCGAAAGAGCACATGGCACAGATACAAGGCGGCCTGTGGGTCAGTGAGCGTGAATGGCTCGACTTCGTTGGCTATTGGCCCGGCATGCCGCTGTTCGTGCAGCGGGTCTATCGGGATGAGAAGGTTATCGACGCGCTGGCCGACGGCGTGCATCGCTTTTATGACGAGATGGCGCAGCGCGAGCAGGCCATCATTGAACACGCAGCATAAGGAGCAAGCATGAACGTATTTACGGCAACGGGGCGCACCACCTCCCGGCGGGTTCGACGACTTCGACGATGAGATTCCTTTCTAAACCGGCTCTAGCCGGTTTTTTCAGTTAGAGACTGTTTCATAACCGGAGCGATGGCTCCTACCCTTTCTAAAATAGCCGGTTTCTCGCGCAATTTTGTGGTTTGACGTCCCGTCAATGACATGGGTATTGGGGTTATGAAACACGCTCTTAATAGATAATAGAGGCTTTCTAACTATCATCATTATTTTCTATATTGTCATTATATAGAATATTTGGGATCGAATTATTTTTAGTATAGACTTTTTTGCTGAGGTCTATGACTTCATTGGTGCCAGCTGGTATTTGATTTCTAAAAGCCATGGCTTCGTGGAACCAATCCGGCATTTGATTTCTAAAAGCCATGGCTTCATGGAACCAATCCGGCATTTGATTTCTAAAAGCCATGGCTTCGTGAAACCGATCTGGCATTTGATTTCTAAAAGCCATGGCTTCATGGAACCAATCTGGCATTTGATTTCTAAGAGCCATGGCTTCATCAAGATTAGACGCCTTACTCTGTAGGGCTAAAGCTTGGTCGATTGGGGATCTTGAGGATGAGAAAGGTTTAGTAAATTGATTGGCGGATGATTGTTGATTATTTGCATCTTCTTTTGTTATTTTATTTCTTTCATCTTCCGTAATTTCCATTTTTTCTAAGTTTTTGATGGCAGTTTGTATTATGCTTTCAAGCGAATTATAAATTGAAGTTAGTTCTTCAAAATCTTTTTTAGAAAATTTATTGTTATGTGCTATGTTGCATCTTAAGGAATATAGTTTGCTCCATTTCGCTTTTATGTAACTTCCATCCTGCGATATTTGACCTTTAAAATACCTATCCCAGTTTGATTTTGGTGCAAATTTTTTTATCTCTGATACAGAGATTTTTTCTTCTGGATGGTTTAATAATTTTTTAAAGAAATCTGTTGAGTCAACGTTAGACCATTCTGTAAAAAGAAAAATAGATAGCTGGATGAAATCTACATTATATAGAAAATTGCTGTCTTTATTTTTGGAAGACTCCTTCATTTCTTCCGGTAGGGTGGTCGAGTGCCAGTCATGGCCTACATTCACTATCATAAACTTTGTTATAAGTTTACGCATCAAATTTTCTATTGTGTATATATAGGGGTAGCTTTTTTGAGAATAAAAAAGACTTATGTCATCCCACACTAGCTGTAGCTTTGCGGAGGGTATAGTGTGTAGAACCTTACTTAAGTTTCTTTGTAGACTCGGAATATTATCGATGTCTTTTTCTTGAAATTTCACCGTTATGTGATGGCATACGATATTGTCGTTATAAGTTTTAGATGTGTCTATATGTATTTTGTACTTTGTTTTTTTATATCTTATAGTGTTGTCTTGTAGTGATATTTCTTCGTGAGAATTTATAAAGTTGATCAAGCTTTTTATATTGCAACAAAAATCATTGGACATATCTATTAGCAATAAATATTCTAATTTTAAATTTGAAGATAATGTTGGCATCTCTTTCTTCCGAAATATTTGCTAGCCATTAAAATATTGATTGACGAATTGTAGCGTCATTTGCACGAACCGTCATCATCGTTCTCCTTTCTAAAAACTCATATCTGGAGCAAGCAATGAAACAAACAGCAGAGCACGAAATCACCGTACGCATTCGCACGCGCTACCCGCAGGAGGACTGGGCTGTGCTGATCGGCGACATGTTGAATCGTCGATCAGTTGCCAAAGAGGGGCGTATTGTCGATGTGATCAGCGAGCGATTGGTCGAAACGCAAAGTCTCAAACAAGCAGGGTAATGGCATGAGGATCAAAACAAGCGAGCTAGAGGGGGCTGCCCTTGATTTTTGTGTGGCCAAGTCACTGGGTAAGGACGTAGAGAACCGCCTGCTTTACGTTCCCTCAATCAACTGGCTTTTTTGTGGCCAATATATCGAACGCTTTCGAATTGCTCTAGTACCTAGGGAAGGAGGGTTATGGGGTGCCTCTGTACTGGGTGAGGACTGTAACCCACTGGCTATATCTTTCGGTGATACGCCGCTGATAGCGATTTGCCGCGTGGTCATAACGTACATGTTGGGGGATGAGGTCGACGTGCCGGAGGAGGTGGCTAGATATGAGGGATATGTTAGATGATGGTCATGCGTAGCATCCGCAACGGGTAATACAGCTGCAGAAAACAAGCATCTAACTTCTTCGAAATAGGAAAAACTGGGCACTTATTTGACAAGGTTATCAATATGATAATCTATGCTTCCATCTTGATAAAAAGAGAGAACATCATGGCAGGTGGAAGAGTCATTCGAGTGGGGGATATGACGACCCATGGGGGAACCGTCATTGAAGGGGACCCCACGATGATCATCAATGGCCGAGCGGCGGCCAGGGTTGGAGATCTTGTCGCTTGTCCGGTATGTCTGGGGGTCTATCCGATCATTGAAGGCAACCCGGGGCTGACCAGTAACGGTAAGCCGATAGCCTATGAGGGATGCCGAACAGCATGCGGTGCTCAGTTAATCCTAAAAGAGAATGCAACGTTTATTCATCGGGTCCCCTCTGGTGGCTCAGCGTCAGTGCAGCATGAAACGTCAGCAGCCTTGGCGGAACAGCAAGTCATCGGTCAACGCATGCAAGGGAGAGACGAGCCTAATTCAAGGCCATACTCAGGGCGCTTCAAGGTGGTTGACCGAAGTAGCGGGAGACCCTATTTGATGAAGCCAGTAGAAGTGACATGCTCTGATGGACAAGTTATTAAATGCACAACAGATGAGCAGGGCTATACACCCGTTATAAGCAGTGACCGTCCGTCAACAATTTCTATAAAGATTATGGAGTAATTAATGGGAAGGCTTAGGTTGGGTGGGGGAGAAAATAAAGAATATATTGGTAATAGATTTAGCGGGAATTTAGATTATGAAGACAAGGTATTTTTATGCAGCGCCGCATGTCAATGTGAAAAGACACCGCTTATAGCTAAAGATGGCTCCGAAAGAAAGCAAGATTGTATGAGCATGAGAATAAATGCTTTGGCAAAAGCATCTCCGAAATCTTCTTTCTACAAAGCAGAGGTAAACTATGATATGACTCAGGCCCCGCCTGAGCCGGTATTGGAAAGCTGTCCTGCACCCGGAATAGAGCCTCAAAGGCACCCTTATCTTCCCGGCTGGATAACCAAATATTGGAATGACCCTGCGAAAGGACGGCCTTCGTGGCAGAGCGGATGTGGATACATAAAAAGACCTGACGTAATAATTGTACATGATCCATTAAAATCTCCAGTGCAGTCTAATATAAAAACTGTAGTTGAGGTTAAATTTCCAAACGATACATTTGGAAAAGACCAAATAGAAGATTATATAGAAATAGCAGGAAGCGAAGATAAAGTTGCAGTCCTTTTAACAGAGGATTGTGGATGCTCTGACAAAGAGCGTGAGCGTGAACCGGTGCCTGAACCGGCAGTTGCTCCTGCTGAAGAAACATCCGCTCACTCCTCCCAAGCTCGGGCAGAGGTTCAACAGGAAGCTGATGACTCGTATGCATACTATGATGGAGATAATGTTATGCATGTCGTAGCTTCTCCCATTGACGATAATGAGAATTCATCATCATATAACCTTGGGAAATTCTTCTACTTATCGCCTGCGGAGCAGCAAGTTCTTGCAGAATCATCTGGTATGGCTTTGGCAGCCTTGGCTACTATTGTTGCGTATTCTTGGCTTGCGCTCCTTGCGTAAAGGGAAAATATATTATGGATACTAAGTTATTGGAGCTCTACGGAAATAGAATGGAGTTTCCGGGAAGACTATTAAGTGGAAGCCCGCAAGATTATGTGGGGATGGCTTTGAGTGTATCTTGCACTATTTTCTTTAGATGGGGATGGCAGGAAGAGAAAAAAGAAGCTATCTGTAAAGCCTTAGATAAATATATGTCTTGCTTTGGTTCGGAAATAAAATGGGTTTTTTCTGATGAAGAACCGGGTAAGGGAAATAAGCAAGAATACAAAAAGACTAAACCCCTTAGAAAATTATACAAAAAGTGGGATGACAATGTTCTTGTATATCGAAAATACAAAGGAGGGAGCACATTTGATGACGCAAGCCCCTATTCGTTCCTAATAGGCTCTAGACGGAAATGGAAGTCAGACAAGTTTGAGAGAGCGGGCGAAATAGGCATGGATGTTGTTCGCTTCTCTGTACCACTTCCTGCTTTAGTGCAACACCCTAAGGTGTTCCAAGAGATGGTGCTTGAATTGGCAGATGGCTTGGATGCATTGCATGGTTTCGCAGGGCTGAGCACAGAATTATCGCCCGATCAGCTAACAGAAGAACCTACCGAAGCATGGCAAGCTCAACGCTGGAATGGTATGTCTGTAGGCGACGACTTTTTGGCATCAGGGCGGCTCGCTACTACAAGGATAAAAACGGTTTCATGGCTGACCATTATTGGTCAGGACATAATACCTAAGGCAGACTATCAGTGGCTAAGGTCAGAACTGCCTCCTAGCTGGTTTACCTTTTACGAATACGGGACAGGTGTGATTGTGCAGGCAGGACCTGCTCCAGATCCCGCTCCTTTAATCTCTAACCCGCTGCCCCCAACGTATGTGCTCCTTAATATGCTCCTCAAACCGTTTAGAGCAGAGGATTGCACCATACATTTGAATACAGGCCTAACGCCGCTCATTGCCACGAAGGAGGCTAGATCAGCTTGGCTGTCTCGTTTTGATGTGCCAGAAGACCAGCTTGATGTTTACAAGGCCAAGCTAACCAAGATGCCGTGCCTGAAACAGAAGCACGTACTGATGGACGCTATAGATCCGCGGTTACAGCCACTCTACAAATGATCTTCTATGGCCCCAGTTTTGGGGCCGCATCTACATAAGACGCCTTAGGCGTCTTTTTTTATGTCTGTAGTCCGCCCATGCGGGCTTTTTTGTATCTGTAGGAGGGAGATATGTCTGCCTTGATTCTGACAGCAGAAGAAATTGAAGAAATCACCGGGCGCAAGCGTGGCAAAGAGCAAAGCAAGGTACTCACGCAGATGGGAATTCGTTGGCAAATCAATGCAGCAGGCAGTTTAATTGTCGGTCGTAAACATGTAGAGCGGGTGCTGTCTGGGGAGATATCGACACCGAAAGAACGCCAGAAACCGAACTTACAGGCATTGTCAGCATGAAGAAAGATAACCCAGGCCTACCGCGCGTGTATTGGAAAAGTGGCGCTTGGCGGTACAAGTGCAATGATCGTCAAAAGGCATTAGTAGGGAAAAGCTGGATTAAGCTGGGGGTAGGTGCTGCTGAAGCCCGAGAAGAAATGAAGATGTGGGAAGGCCGCCTCTTTCCCAGAGCGGGGATGGGACGCATCTTTGATCGGTATGAGGGCGAGATCATTCCTGCCAAGCCGTCGGAAGCCACACGCCGATCAAACCTGATGGAGCTAAAGCGGCTTCGATTGGTGTTTGGGGAGTGCGAGCCAGAAGATATTACCGTGCATGATATTTATCAGTACATGGATGCTCGTGGCGTACAGTCGAAGAATCAGGCTAATCATGAGCTGGCGTTACTCAAGCATATCTTTCGTTATGCGCAGCGCTGGGGTATCGTCGAGCACAACCCCGCTGATCCTGTCACGAAGTTCAAGCTCAAGCCTCGTGACCGATATGTGACTGACCATGAGTTCAGTTTGTTTCTGCGCCACACATCGCCATGGGTTAAACGATATGCCTTCTTCAAATATAAGACCGGGCTTCGGCAGCGCGACATGCTTTCACTGCGGCTGGATCAACTCACGCAGGAGGGGATAGCGCTTCGCAGCAGTAAGACCGGGAAGCTGGCGCTCATCCCTTGGGATGATGAGCTGCATCAGCTGGTGCGGGAGATCAAAGCTGATAACTTGGCACGAGGCAGGCAAGGTGCAACGCTGTTCTGCAAGCGCGATGGGGAGCCTTATAACAAGGACCAGTTTCATAGCCGTTGGCAGTACGGAATGCGGTTGGCCATCAGGGAAGCGGGCATTGAGCGGTTCACTGAGCACGACATAAGGGCAAAGCATGCAACCGATGCCGAGCAGCAGGGGATTGATGTTCAAGCTAACCTACAGCATAGTGATCGCCGGACGACCGAGATCTATATTCGGTCGAAGAAAGTTGCCTCCATTCAGGCACTCAGTCTGGATCGTTTTGTTGGCGCTGATGGGTAACGGTAAACGCTGCAAAGTGGCAGGGTAACGCGGCATAATTGGAAAGTATAACGCATTGCCGTTATACAGCGCGGTTGCAACTCATTGTTTTTAATGTTTTTTATATGGTTAAGATTACGGTCTTGAAAACCGGCAAGGGTTAATAGCCCTTCCAGGGTTCGAATCCCTGTCCCTCCGCCAGAACATTAAGGGAATCAGCTACTTAGCTGGTTCCCTTTTTTCGTTTCTGGAAGGAAAAACGCCCAAAAGTATAACGTGTATAACGGTAGCCGTTATACAGCGGCAGCGAGGAGTAGACCGGCAAGGGTTGCGGTAGAAGTAGACTAAAGTCTAACCGCATTTTGGTTTTGTTAGACCAAAGCCCTGTGCTGTGACTGGCGCGGAGTTAATGTCATTGAAGATAGGGCAATTAGCGCTTCTCCAGCCGAGATTAGAAGGTTAAGAGCACCGTTAAAAGGCCGTTTTATAAACAAGATGACATGTATGGCCTACACTGCTACAGAGCATGTTCTAAATCTCGATCGGCATCCTTAAGCAGCACCGAGAGTTTATGCAATAGCATGTGGGTAATTTTTATAGAAAAAAACTAGCCATTGGATGGCATTATCATCAAAAGGATTAAATAATGCATTTATCACCCAAAGCTAAAAATTTACTCTGTGCCCTTTATGAAGCCCACGTTGACGATAATTACTCAAACCATATTGGGTATAAAGCACTTGAGTCAGAGTATGGAGTCGATTACCTAAAAGAGCTGGAAGACCATAGATATGTGCAAGTATCATGTCGCACAAATACTGTGCTTATGTCTTCTCATACTACTAGGGAAAATATGCCCAAGTTGGCAAATATGCCAGAAGTAACAGTATCCCTAACTATATCTGGCCTTGCTAAAGCCTCGAAACTTGTAAATAAAAAATAAACAACTTTATTGGCAAGTATAAGAGTTAGGCTATGAATTTTCATTGCCTAACTCTTATACTTGAAATATAAATACTGATTTTGTGGCTAGATATAAAAAAGCCCCGACAGAGCGGGGCGGTCATTCTGGCTTGGTAGGCCACTCAATGTCAGCGGCCGTCACGTCCACGTCTTCAAGTGCCTTTCGGTACTCGTTCCATGCTTTGAATTTCGCCTTCTCGTCATTCGACAGTATGCCGGAGACGGCATACCCGAGCATGGACTGGATCACGGTGTCCGCTTCTGATAGCAGTGTTGCCCGCTTTCCTTCTGCCAGCTCTTCAAAAATCACATAACTATACTAGAGAGTGCTTCAACCTGACATCAGCTTCTTAATCAAGTTAATTTAGATGAGTAGAAGAAGCGCGTTTCTTCTACTAACTTTAATATGGCTTCTAACGAAACATAGGGCTACAAAAACTTAAAGCATATAGTCATTTTCTTAATGTTAGCACTATGGATTTAATTATTTTTACAGCGACATAGACAATAAAAGCACTTATAGCTATTTGAAAAACTATAGTTATCATATCTATGTTGTCATAAGCTTCTTCTCCATCACCAATGTTCATCCAAATGCTGTGTTCTGCTACAAAATCAGATAATGCTGGAAATGGAATAATAAAAGTTACCGCAAATGTTGTTAAGATATGTATAATCCATTTTGCTACTTTCTTCATATTACATATCCTTTGGGCTTGGAAAAATATTTAATTTTACATAATAAGGATTGCCGATAACCCTTAATATTCAGTACGTCACGACGTTATAAATATTCTTTTGATTCAATGCTATTGTATTCCATATTTCTAACAGTGAGTTATTCATATAATGAAAAGCACTGTAGCTGTAAAAATTAACACAACCAGCAGAACAGCCTGAACCATCACTGTTTGGTTGATGAAACCTAAACGATCCTCTCGACGAATTATTAATGTATACAGTGTCTGCTTTGCTTTTTTCGCTAATCAATGAGAACCATTATGACTTATCGTTTGCAGCTCAATAAGCTGAACGATATTTTTATAACTCCTTGTTTTGTATTGTTTTTTGTGTGCCGTCGTATTCTCTTTTTGTTATGTAGTAGAGTTCTAGAGGATAGTGCTTCATCCTTAAAATAGTAGTTCACCTCATTATGAAACGCATACAGTCCTGAAGCAATGTCGTATGTGCCAAGGCCATGACATACAAGTTTTAGCTTTTTTTCATCAGCAGATAGTGTTCCGTAGTCTAGCATGCACTCAATTATAAATCCCCACTCATTAGCCCAATTTGTATACAAAACAGCATCTTAATTTTTTGATATCGAATTTTAGCGTTTCTATCGCTTCTTTTTTCTGATCAACGCTCGTATACACGTCAAACGTGACTGTGCTTCTTAAATGTCCCGCTAAGAGGAGGGGGCAAAACCCCTTTAAAAAACCATGTTGCCCCAAAATATCACTGCATGGCTACTTCACTACTTCCTGACGAACGCTGGTATATCATCCAGCCTCTTTCTCTTCTCCCCGAGCACACCCCAGGCCCTCGCGGGGAAGACCTCGTGTATCTGACCGACAAGCGCTGTCTGGCATCTTGTTCGTACTGATGATGGGCATTCCTTGGTGACATCTACCTACCTACCTCTAAGCTTTGGCTCTGGCCCCACCAGTTGGCGACGTTTGAAAGAGTGGTATGAGGCAGGTGTTTGGCAGCAATTCCTGTTACAACGCCTGCATTTGGAGGATCGCGTCGACTGGGAACGTGCTTGTGTTGATGGCGCATCTTAAGAGGGGGGGCCGTAGTGCCCAACTCCGCTGACGGATGGCAATGATGTATTGTTGGTGGTCTTTTTTCCGGAGCCGACATGCATGATAGCGTTCTGCTCATGGCCTTACTGGAGGCGGTGCCTAAGTTGCCTGGTGCTTGCAGCCACCCTGGGCATCGTCCAAACCCGTTGCACCCTGACAAGTCTTATGGCTACACACGTTGTTGGGGGAGCCTTTGTTGTTCGATGCATGACGCCACGCATGGCACGCCGAGGCAACGGCAGTAACACTACGCTAGGCCGGCATCGTTGGGTGGTAGAACGCACTTTTGCATAGCTCAATTACGCTAGGCAGCTAGCCGTTCGGTACGAATGCCTGCTCGATATCTACTGCGCCTTTACATTGCTACGATGTGCCATGATCTGTTTTAAAACGCTGATGCCAGGGTTTTGGAACACTCTCTTATCGACGGGTCATAATTGCCTTCAGTAGAGAAGGCCAAGATAGATTGCCTTAACAAGGGCATTCGTCTTGTTCGGGGCATCCAGTTTGTACATTGCACTGCGCATATGGAAGTTCACGGTGCTTTGGCTTAAGTTCAATATCTGGCTAATTTCCCATGCCGTTTTGCCATCTCCGGACCACCTCAATACCTCTTTTTCCCTTTCACTCAGTCTTACACTGGGCTTCAAGCGGAATTTTGTCATCTTGCTCAGGACGGCAGTGGCTACCCATTGCATTTGCAGGTCTACGTGGTCGATATCCTTCTGATCCAGTATGTTGACGCTATCGACCAACAGCATGCTGAAGACATTCTTGCTCTCGATCATCGATTGCGCCCAGCCACCGTAGTGACCGGAGCTGTAATATTCTGATATCAAATCTGGTGCTTGCAGGAAGGTGGGGTCTTCAGTCGTTCCGCGCCAGGATATGGGTTCTGTCGATAAGGCACAGTGCTTGGCGACAGGGGCCTCATCATAGAAACCGTTCTCTTCCTGCTCGCTCACTCTATCCTCGTTGGCGCGAAGGGTAGAGAACCTGCGGTTGTTGGATAAAGGTAGGGGTATTTTAGAGCGCCATCCGCAGAAATCGAAACCGAAGGGTTTGATCGTCTTCTGTGTAATGTCCAGAACGTCCTGCATATCTACGGCATTATCCAGCCCGGTGAAAAAGTCGATTTGCCATTGATTGTTCATTTTGTCGCACCCTCCTGGCGGCTGATTAACATCTTGTTACTGTAAGGAACTGACGGAAACGATAGCTACTGCACTAAAATACAGTAATACATAAAGCGAACGTAAGTACCTTTTAAGTAAAAAATGGGGATTTCATAGGGGGTTATTGGCGAAAAGAGTGCCTGTGGGTTGTCAGATATTCAGCGACAAATAATATTCAGTGCTATGGACGCGTAATTCCTATAATACACATTATTGTCTATAAAAAATAATGGGTATTGTTTTTTGAAATATCAATATCTGGTTGATAATGGATGAAAATAGGCTATGGCTCACCTCTTTAAATATCGGATTCGCTGCGAGAAGGGCATTTAGAGCGTGTTTCATAACCCTAATACCCATGACATTGAAAAGGCTTCAAACCATAAAGCTCGGTAAAAGCCCTCTGTTTTGGAAAGAGTGAAATCAATTGCTCAGGTTATAAAATAGGCTCTTGTCTGTTCCGTTAGTTACAGTGCCTGTAGTTGTCTGTTTGTGAAAGCCTAATGGCCATCGCTATCCTGTTTTTTGGCGACGCTTTTGCCTATTTATTTCGTCTTGACGGAAAGCGGTGGCTTACCTGTTTTTCTATCTATCGCGCCAGAGGCTCTTTAACCATAAGGAAACGGTGGTGGGTATGACCGATAGCGCATTGTTATTACACCTGTCGATATGACAGATAGGTCACTTTTGATGTGTAAGGGAGTCGTGTATTATCGGTATGTTACGCTTTTGGCTAGCGAACAGGGCAGGAAAAGGGCTGTGCAGTGCATGGCGTTTATTACCTAAAACAAGCCTGATAAAGATGCAGGGACATTATCATGAATATGCTTGCGTCACTGCGGCAGCTGTTTGCTGTCACGCTGTCTGATGCTCAGCGTCTACTGAAGTTATCTACGCCGCTTGGGGGCAATGCACTGCTGGTTCAGCGTGTTGTGGCCCGAGAAAATCTGAGTGCTCCCTTTACTTTTACCGTGGACTGTCTGTCGCAGCAGCATGACCTTGATCTACGTCAGTTGCTGGCTCAGCCCGTCACGCTGTCGATCCTTCAGGCTGACGGTTCCTATCGTGATTTGCATGCCATCGTCAGTGATGCCGCTCTGTTGGGAGGCGATGGCGGTGTCAGTGACTATCAGCTGGTGCTCAAACCGTGGATTACGCTGCTGGAGCACATCACCGATAGTCGCATTTTCCAAGACCTGACAGCTGTCGAGATCGTCACGCAGGTACTTGAGGGACACGCGTTCAGTGAGGGCGGTTTCCGGTTCGAACTGCGTCATCAGGAACGTTATCCAAAACGCAGCTACTGTGTGCAGTACCGCGAAACCACCTATCACTTCATCAGTCGTCTTCTGGAAGAGGAAGGTATCTGGTGGTATGTGGTACAGGAAGGCGATAAGCACGTCGTTGTGTTTACCGATGACAACGATACTTGCCCCAATATGTCGCCCGACACCATCCGCTTCCATCGCCAGTCGGCTACCGAACAGTTCGATAGTCTGACCGATTGGGGACAGCGTCGCCAGTTGCAGTCGACGCGCGTGAGCCTCGGCTCGTTCGATTATAAGGCGCCAGCGGCTCCTCTACGCGTGCAGCTCGATACGGTCGACAATCAGGGCAACCTGCCGGTGATGGAGCAGTACGATTATCCCGGAGAATACGCATTCAACCGCTACGATCGCGGTCATCAGCTGGGTGAGACGCTGATGGAAGGCCATGAGTCGAGGGTTGAGCGCTTCACAGGGGCTGGGGGAACACGTCAGCTCAGCGTGGGTCACGGTTTCATTCTGAGTCAGCACCCCAATCACGACGGTGGCGGTCTCGAAAAGCGCACGTTTCTGCTGGTAGGGCTGGACTGGGCGGCGGAAAACAATCTGCCGATGGCGGCTACGCGGCGCCAGATGCCGGGCAGTCTTGAGCCGCAGCTCAAGGCGCTGCGCGATGCCACGGGGCATGAAGTGGAAGGGGCCTCTGAGCAGCAGACGAGTAGCACGGCGTTCTTCCACGTTCAGCTGGAAGCGCAGTATCGCAATGTGCCGTATCGTACGCCAATCCTACATACTAAACCGGAGCTGGGCGGCCCGCAGACGGCCATCGTGGTCGGGCCGGCCAACGAGCAGATTCATACCGACAGCCTCAATCGTGTCAAGGTGCAGTTCCATTGGGACCGCAGCGGTCAGTACAACGAGCGCTCCAGTTGTTGGCTGCGTGTGTCGCAGGCCAATGCTGACGGTGGCTGGGGAGCGGTGTTCGTGCCGCGAGTCGGGCAGGAAGTCATTATCAGCTTTCTAGAAGGTGACCCTGATCGGCCGATCATCACCGGTCGGGTCTACAACGGCGAACGCACGCCGCTGTGGCACAGCAACGGTCTGCTATCGGGCTTTCATACCCAGAATTATCGTGGGGGCGGTTACAACGAGCTGGTGTTCGACGATGCGACTGGCCAAAGCCGTGTCCGCTTGGGTACCGATCAACAGCATTCCCAGTTGAACCTCGGCTATCTGATCCATCAAGAAGGCAATGAGCGCGGGGCCTTCCGTGGCCTTGGCTTCGAGCTGCGCAGCGATGCTTACGGTGCGGTTCGTGCTAATGAAGGGCTGTACCTGTCGAGCTGGGGACAGCCTCATGCGAGCGGTGACCAGCTGGATGTCGATCCTGCGCGTCAGCAGCTGACCAGTGCCCAGCGTCTCAATGATCGCCTGAGTGATCTGGCCAATCAGCACAAGGCCGAGCCACTGAGCAGCGCAGCGCCACTGCAGCAGGCGGCAGAAGAAGCGACGGTGGCCTTTGGCAGTGCGGCGAGTTCGACAGCGACCGATACTTCCTCGGCAGCGGCACAGGCCAGCGCGGCAGGCGGTACGGGACAGTCGCGCCGGATGAGTGCACCGTGGCTGCATGCGGCTTCGCCGGCGGGGATCAGCTTGACTACGCCGCAGTCGACCCATATCGCTCAGGGTGAAAACCTGACGCTGACCAGTGGTCAGGACACGACCATTGCGACGGGCAAGAGTCTGCTCGCGTCGATCACCGAGAAACTGTCGCTGTTCGTCTACAACGCGGGCATCAAGCTGTTCGCCGGTAAAGGCAAGGTCGAGATACAGGCCCAGTCGGATGAAATGGCACTGACGGCCAAGCAGGACCTGCATATCAGCTCGACCAACGGCAAGGTTCAGATCGATGCGTCCACCGGTATCCTGTTGTCCAGCGGTGGTGGCTATATTCAGATCGAAGGCGGCAACATCATGATCCATGCTCCGGGCTCTATCGACATCAAGGGCGCTCAGCATGTATTCGATGGTCCCGCGTCTATGAATGTGACGCCGACTGAGTTGCCGACAGGTGAGCCCAAGGCCTGTCCGACACAGGGACGCGGCAGCAACGCGTCAGGGGCTATCGAACTGTAGTGACTCCGATGGCATGATGAAAAAGCGCCAGAAGCGGCTTGAGCAGCGTTTTCTGGCGCTTTTATCGTTACGTTGTCGATGGGGAATGGCTTTCTCCCTCATGGCGGTATTCGTGGCCGACTGTTCTTTCTTCTTTTTTTGTTTCCTCTTTTGTCTTTTTCTCGCCTTGCAATGCCCTCGCGGGTTCCTTCTCAAAATGCGCCATACGTATGGCGTCTCACTTCCAACATTCTGTCATTTTTCTTTGACGCCATAACCGCTTTTCATGCGCGGGGTTACGTTCATTAGCGCATGAAGGATGGTGTTCTCCCCCTTGTGTACAGCTGAACCTCTGGACAAGCTAAGAGTCCTAGTACTAGTGTCAAATACAGACGCAATGTAAGTGTGTGCATACCTCTTGTCCCTTTATCAAAGCGGTGTGCTCGGCTTAGCGGAGGACCGATAGGGTGTCTGGTTCTTCTTCTTGAACAAGGAGGTGCAGCATGGCCTATGTCACTATCAATCCGTTCACGGGTGAAACGGTGGCTGAATTTCCCGAAACGACGGATCAGGACGTCGCTCTAGCGTTGGACTCTGCTCAAGAGGCATTCGAGTCGTGGCGCGAGCGCTCTGTCGCCGAACGTGTGCAGGTGCTGGCTCGGGCCGCGCGTCTGCTGCGTGAGCGCGAGGAGCAGTATGCGCACCTGATCACGTTGGAAATGGGCAAGCTGGCGCGGGAAGCGCGTGCGGAAATAGATCTGTCCGCGCGCATCATCGACTATTACGTGACCCACGCTGAGCGCCTGCTGGCACCTCAACCTTTGCCTGTCACCCATGCCTCGCAGGGCAAGCCGGTGCTTTACCAAGAGCCGCTGGGTGTGCTGCTGGCCATTGAGCCGTGGAACTTCCCGTTTTATCAGATCGCGCGCATCTTGGCGCCCCAGCTGGCGGTAGGAAACACCATTGTGCTGAAACATGCCTCCAATGTGCCGCAGTGCGCGTTGGCATTTGAGAAGCTGATGGAGGATGCGGGAGCGCCTGAAGGGGTGTATCAGAACCTGTTTGCCACCCGTGAGCAGCTGCAAACGCTGATTGAAGATCCTCGCATTCAGGGGGTTGCGCTGACGGGGTCTGAACGCGCGGGCAGTGTGGTTGCCGAGATGGCAGGTAAGGCACTGAAGAAATCAACGCTGGAGCTGGGCGGCTCAGATGCTTTCATCGTGCTGGACGATGCGCCGCTCGACAAAACCGTGGCGTGGGCCGTGAAAGGGCGCCATACCAATGCGGGTCAGGTGTGCTCGGCCTCCAAACGCCTAGTGATTGCCGACAGCCTCTATGACCGTTTCGTCGAGGCCTATTCCAAGGCGGTCAGTGAGCTGAAAGCGGGTGATCCGGAGCAGTCCGATACATCGCTGGCACCGCTATCGTCCCAGGAAGCGCTGGACAGGTTGGAAAAACAGGTCAGTGATGCTGTGGCGCACGGGGCTAAGCTCACTGAGCTGGGGCCGAAAGTGCCGTCCCAAGGTTTCTTTGCTCAACCGCGCCTGCTGGAAAACGTCACGCCGGACAACCCTGCCTATCGCTGGGAGTTCTTTGGGCCGGTGACTCAGCTCTATCGCGCCAAGGATGATGAAGACGCGCTGCGCATTGCCAACGACTCGCCTTTTGGGCTGGGTGGTTCCGTGTTCAGTGCCGATTCCGAACGGGCGCAGCGTGTGGCTCGGCAATTCTCGACTGGGATGGTGCATATCAACCATCCGACCGTGACGCATGCCGACCTGCCGTTTGGCGGCGTTCGTCGCTCTGGGTATGGCCGCGAGTTGACCGAGCTGGGGCTCAAGGAGTTCGTCAACTTCAAGCTGGTCAATGAAGTCGACATCGACGCTGACCTCTAATGATCGGTGCCGTCTGGTCGCCATGGCAATGCGTGCTATGACGATCACCACGCACTGAAGAGCGGGCCATATGACCGAGCGTCGTATGGCCCGTTTTACATGTAAATGACATGAGCTGAAGGCAGTGTCAGTGCCGGTTATCGTACTGACATAATGACGATGGCACTCGCGCGCCTAGCGAATAGGGGCCAGTGGTCCTGTTTGGAGACTGTTTCGAGTGTTTTTTCCTTTTCTGAAATAGACGATTTCTAGCGCAATTTTGTGGTGTGAAGCCCCTTTAATGACATGGGTATTGAAGCGATGAAACATGCTCTTAGAGCACGGCGCAAATACGATGGCGGCATGGCAGGCGGTTTGACATGAGTAAGCGGTGAAGGCTTAACGGTACTCTGCAGCTGGCATTGGTCGTGCTTTTTCTTGGGCAGGGCGATGAGCGATAGGTCGGCGTGAATCATCGCTTTTCAGGCAAAAAGCGTCGCCGTTCCACTACGTCAGGCGGGCGTGGAAAAAAACGTTATTATGAGTTGAATATCGTCAAAAAGACGCTATCTACGTCTGTTGGAAAGGCGGCTAGGACTCATGCAAGGTCGACAAGAGTAGGCACTGACAACCCTGCCGCTTCGGCATATGCTAACCAAAGCAGTTACTTTTTCGTCAAAGTGGTGAAGGAGTGATAGGTCATGGACAACGACACCGTACGTCTGGAGGGTGGTAACAGTTCGCTACTGCTGCAGGTGAGCCCTTATCCGCGACTGCTGTACTGGGGGCCGCGTCTATCGGCAGCCTCAAGCGATGATGCGCTGACGCTAGCCATGCCGGCGGCGGCGGATCAGCAGGTGCGGCCTTCTGCAATAGAGGGTGCGGGCCAATGGCAGTCGGCTGCGGGGTTGGCAATTGAGGGATATCGCGATCGCCATTCGTTGGCACCACTGTCTTTCGAAACCCTTAGCTATGACTGCGAAGACGAGCAAGTGCGACTGTGCTGCGTGGATCGCGCCGCAGAACTGGAGTTGGAAATCCGGTTGTCGCTGGATGCTGAAACCGGTGTGCTTGGGCTCTGGCAGCGGTTGACCAACCAGGGCGATGTGGCGTTCCGTGTGCGGCGCTTCGGGCTGGTGTTACCACTGGCCGAGCGTGCGGTCGAAGTAATGGGGTTCCATGGTCAGTGGCTGCAGGCATTTCATACTCATCGGATCCAGCCGCAGTACGGTGGCTACCTGCAGGAATACCGCCATGCGCGCCAGCACGATCAGTTCCCCGGTATTGTAGTGGGGACGGCACACTTCTCCGAACAGCACGGTGAAGTATGGGGAGCGCATCTGGCATGGGGTGGGGACCATCGCTTGCGCGTCGATACGCGGGCGGACGGCCGACGCTTTCTGCAGGCTGAAGCACTGCATCAGCAGGCTGAGTTGCGCCTAGATCCGGGCAAGTCTTGCGATACGCCGTGGCTCTATGCAGCCTATGGACCGCATGGGCTCAATACCATGAGCCAAGCTTTCCACCTCTATGTGCGTCAGCACCTTGGGGCTCGACGCGGTGCTGCCCAGCGCCCCGTACAGCTCAACCTGACGCGTTCGGTATGGGAGGCCCATTCCCGTGAAGAGCTACGGCGCATGGCCGCTCGTGCGGCGCGGCTGGGCATCGAGCGTTTCATCATGGAGATTGGCCGTACCTGTCATGCCCGCAACCCTTCGCAGGATTCCACCTTCGAGCTGTCGGACGGTCAGGTCTCGGCGAAGGATGTGCGTCAGCTGATCGACTATGTGCAGGATCACAGCATGCAGTTTGGCATCTGGTTGGCACCTGAGCGCCTGATGGCCGACGAAACGTGCCGTAAGCGTCATCCCGAGTGGGTGCTGCGGCTCAGTAAAGACGATGTGCCTGAACAGCAGGCGCAGTACGTGCTCAATCTTACCCATAGCGAGGCGTGGAACTGGTTGTTCGAGCAGATGGACCGCATGCTGTCCGACTACCATATCAACTTCGTGAAGTGGGAGTTCTGCCGCGAACTGGTGCAGTCTAGCCATGAAGCGTTAGCGCAGGCTCAGATGGAGCGGGCGACGGCAATGCTGGATCTGCTGCGTACGCGCCATCCCGAGACGGCCTTCGAGCCGTGCGTGATCGGGGGCGGGCGCATCGACTATGGGTTGCTGCGCTACATTCGCCGTTTCTGGGCGTCCAGTGCCAGCGATGCGCTTGATCAGCAGCGTATTCAGTATGGGCTGTCCTATTTCTTCCCACCGGAGGTCATCGGTACACACGTGGGAGCAACGCATACCCGTGCGCGTCGCCAGAGCCTGACGATATCGGGGTTGACGGCGTTGTTCGGTCACATGGGGCTGGCTTTCGATATGTTGGCGCTGACCCGTGAACAGCAGGAGGCCGTGGCACGTTACGTCGCGCTGTATAAACAGCTGCGTGGACTGCTGCACGTTGGGCGCAGTCTGCGCATCGAAACGCTGGATCCTGCTAGCAGCCTTGCCGGGGGTATCTTTGGCGTGCGCCATGCAGTGATTGGCGTTGCTCAGTTACAGCCGTCACGGTATGCCGTCAACGAGGTCATTCGTATCCCGGGGCTTGATCCCGAACAGAACTACCACATTCGTGTGCTGGATGCGCCGGAAGAGGTCGACTATCAGCAGGTGCCGTGGATGAAGGAACCAACGGCGCGTATCAGCGGGCAGTGGTTGATGAACGCAGGATTGCGGTTGCCGACATTACCAGCAGAAACGGCATTGCTGATCGAAATCAGAGTGGCAGAGTAGGCGCTTTGCAGCGCAGCGTGACGCAGGCCGCGGTCCTTAGGGTCGCATGTCATGGCATAAGCGGTTAATATACGGCCCCTTCAAGGGCGGGTGATTATCACTCGCCCTTGTCGTTTTAGGATGCCTTGCATCCGTTTGCCACCGCCTACAGAGACGCTTTGACACTTATGCAGATTCCTATTGACGGTCAGCAGATCCATTCTTTCGATGATTTCTTTCAACAGTGTGCCACCGCCTTGGGGGACGAGGTGACGTGGCGCCACGACCTTGATGGTTTCCACGAACTGTTGGTGACCGGCCTGCCGAAGGCCACCACGTTGGTGTGGGCCTCCGCCGCGACTTCCCGCGCTGCGCTCGGCGATGAGCAGTACCTTGAATTAGTGGACGTGCTGGAAAATGCCGTGCACGTACAGCGTCGCTTTGGCTGGGCCGGTGCCTTTGCCTATCAGTTGGCCTGACAGACAGCGTTTCACCCCGACCTTATGCGCGCCGTTAGCCTTGTCTGACGGCGCGTTTTGTTTAGGGCATGTCGCGCTGGCTGACTTGCCTCTCGTACACGTGAGTGATGCCTCGGTCAGGCATATGAACCGCTCAACGCGCGCAATCTAGTGGCGGTAGGGTGTTGCTGAAAGGAGGGATGACTTGCCCGCTCATCGGTGAGCAAGGCCGGATGTATCTTACCGCCGTCACTCGTCGTCGCTGACGTAGCCGTAGTCGCCTTCGATCAGTTGGGCGATATAGGCCGAAAACGATGGGGCCAGCACGATATAACTGTCGGGATCATGAAGGTAGCGCACGACCTGACCCACGGTACCTTTATTGGTCGGCGTAAAATCGATGTACAGCATTGAAGTGCCGCCATTGTTGATGCAGTGCGCAAAGCAGAGCCACTGGTTCATGGGAGCATGGATGTCGATCTCTGGGGCAACGTCGATGATGTCGGACTGGCCCATGAACTCGCCATAGCGTTCGGCAATAGTATCGGCATAGCGGCGCTCGTCGAGCATGTCAGCGCAGGACAGCAGGTAATAGCCGAAATCTTCCCCCACATCGCTGCCGAAAATGGGCTGTGCGACGTAGCCCTCGGGATAGCGGCGATGGTAAGTGCCACCGATTTTGCGCAGCAGATCCACCAGCATGGTGGGACACTGTGGGTATGCCTCAAGCAGACGTGCCAGCTCTGCTTCTGAAGCCCCTTGAATGGCTGCCCACGCCGAGCGCTCTTCCTCGTTCAAAGCGCTTTCGACCTTATGAATATGGGTGTCGATGAGGTTCATGGTGATCCTTGTGAGGTTTGTAGTGTGGTGCCAAGTCCCAGCGTTATGAAAGCCAAGAGGCTGTGGGGATTCAGCCCTCAATAGGTAACACGGTAGCCCTATGCCTACGGTCAGGCCTCTCGTGTTCCCCTCTGCACGGATGTAGCGTTACAGAGGTGAAGATAATGGCATATGATTTTCGCGGGCAAGAAAAAAGAAGAGCGGAAGCGTCATTTATATATTGTTGATTATCATTACTATAACTGGAACTTTCATGCTGCCTATTACCATTGTGATTACGGATGGCTTTTCGGATTGGGAAATTGCGCCATTGAGTGGTCTTGGACGAGCGTTCTTTGGAGCGCCCATTCATTTTGCATCTCCGGAGGGCGGGGCATTGCGCTCGGCGGCCGGTCTGCCTATTGCCGATACCGCACGCTTTCAGGCACCCGATCGCGGCGTGGTAGTGGTTTGTGGCGGTCCGGCACTCGAACAGGGTGAGTCTGTGGTGTTGACCCGTCAGCTTCAGGCTGCCCATGCACAAGGGTGCGTCATAGCGGGCATCTGTGGAGGCACTCTGGCGCTGGCCCATGCAGGACTGCTGCAATATGTGCAGCATACGTCGAATGCTCCCGGGTATCTGGATCAGCATGCGCCCGCTTATTCTGGAACGGTTCGCTATGTCGATCAGCCTCAGGCCGTACGTGATGGCGCGATCATTACTGCTCCAGCTCCCGCACCTGCCAGCTTTGCGGTAGAAGTGTTGGCGGCAGCAGGGGGCGATCGTACGGCAGTCAGCGTGATTCAACAGCTGCTGGCAAGGGAGCACCTCGGTTAAGCAGCGGTGCTAATGGGAGAGGGTGAGTGTTGCTCGGGACAGGGCATTGAATATCATCCTGCCGCCTGCCGCCTGCCGCCTGCCGCCTGCCGCCTGCCGCCTGCCGCCTGCCGCCTGCCGCCTGCCGCCTGCCGCCTGCCGCCTGCCGCCTGCCGCCTGCCGCCTGCCGCCTGCCGCCGTGGGGCAATGAGTCCTTTCCTCGTGAGTTATAAAAAGGATTTTGCCTCTCGTCGGGAAAAGCGCGTCGTTATCCGTGTTTGTCTTTTGCGGTAGGGCCTTAGTCTCGAGGGATAATAGTGGTCGTTACCGCCTTGCTAGAGGCTGTTTCATAACCTGAGTGATTGCTTCTTTTGCCCTTTTTATACTTTTCTACAACAGAAGGTTTTTACCGCAATTTTGTGGTTTGAAGTCCCTTCAATAACATGGGTGTTGAGGGTATGAAACACGTTATTAGTACGATAAGCCTGAAATGAAAAGGCCCGCTTCATAGGAGTGAAGGCGGGCCTTTTCATTAAAAAATCGTTGATGCGGCGGGGTGTGGGGCATGCCCATATCGCGTGCGGACGCTGGGTGAGTCTACGGTGCCATCAGTATCGAGACGTCGCGCATGGTGTGCAGTCCGGCTTCGAAGAAGCGAGCGAACAAGGGGCCGAAGCCGGCGTGCATGGCGGTCATCAGCACCAATCCTGATAGTAGAGTGATGGCAAATCCCACGGAGTAGATGGAAAACTGTGGGGCAACGCGGTTGAGTACGGCCATGGCCAAGTTGATCATCAGCAGTGCGGTCATGATCGGCAGGGCCAGTGTCAGGCCCGCTGAAAACAGGAAACCGCCGAAGGTTGCCAATTGCCACCAGCCGCCACTACTCATCAGCGGTGAGCCGATGGGAATCCATTGGAACGATTCGACCAGCATTTCCAGCACCATCAGATGCACGTTGAAGCTCAAGAACATCAGGATGGCGGTCACGTTCAGAAAGCGTGACAGCACGTTACTGCTGCCTACGTCTGGGCTGAAGAACGAGGCGAACGACAGCCCCATCTGCAGACCGATCATTTCCCCTGCGGTCTGAATGGCCAGGAAGACCATCTTCATCACGAAGCCCAGTGCCAGACCAATCAGTACTTGCTGCACGATGATCAGCAGGCCGGCAAAGGAAGTGGGGCCGACCGTGGGCGCAGGAGGAAGCACGGGGGCAATCAGGATGGCGAGGATGGCCGCCAGCCCGACTTTGAACTTGACCGGTACGCTGCGCTCACCGAACAAGGGGGCCACGCTGAACATCGCTACCAGTCGAAAGAACGGCCAGACGTACATAATGATCCAGCCATACAGCTGGGCTTCGGTAACCTCAATCATGACTGGCTTACCCGATCATCTGCGGAATTTCGTGGAACAGATTGCGGGTGAAATCGCCCAGTGTGCCCAGTATCCACGGTCCGGTCAGAATGATGATGGCCACGATTGCCAGGATCTTGGGAATAAACGACAGCGTCATTTCGTTGATCTGAGTGGCGGCCTGGAACAGGCTCACCAGCAGACCCACGGCCAAGGCCGTCAGCAGAATCGGGGCCGAAACGATCAGGGTCAGTTTCATGGCTTGGTAGCCAAGGTGTATTACGGTTTCCGGCGTCATCGCTACGAATTCCTTATTGCAAAGGCAGAGCACGCAAAGGTGCTCTGCCGTGAGCTGGTGCGAAAGAGGTTCACATCAGCATCGTCTTACGGTCTACCCGGCCGCGGTATCTACATATAAAAGCTTTGGGCCAGTGACCCCACCAGCAGGCTCCACCCGTCGACCAGCACGAACAGCATCAGCTTGAAGGGCAGCGATATGGTGGTAGGCGGCACCATCATCATCCCCAACGCCATTAGTACACTGGCCACGACTAGGTCGATGACCAAAAACGGAATGAAGATCATGAAGCCGATCTGGAAGGCGCTTTTCAGCTCGCTAAGGGCGAAGGCTGGCATCAGAACACGCATCGGCACATCATCCGGGGAATGAAACTCAGGCATGTCGGCGATGCGGGCCAGCATGGCAATGTCCGATTCGCGGGTCTGGTGCAGCATGAAGGTACGTACAGGGCCCGCGCCGCGTTCGATCGCTTCTTGGAAGGTGATCTTGTCGGCGGCCAGCGGTGCATAGGCCTGATCGTAGACTTGAGAAAATACGGGCGACATGATGAAGAAGGTCAAGAACAGCGACAGCCCGATCAGCACTTGGTTGGGCGGCGAGCTGTTGGTCCCCATCGCCGTACGCAGCAGGCTGAAGACGATCACGATGCGCGTGAACGAGGTCATCATCAGCAGGGCAATGGGGATAAAGGTCATCGAGGTGAGGATGACCAGTGTTTGAATCGGAACCGACCACGACTGTCCACCGTTGCCGGTCGGGTGGCTAACGATGCTGGCCGGCGAGGTGCCAGCGGCATGGGCCGGTATGGCGATCATCACCAGCAGCAGGGCAGTGGCGATGGCCAGCGTCCAGAGGCTGCTGCGCTGGGCCACAGCAAAGGAAAGGAGACGGGGCATACGAAGGCTAGGCATGATCGTTCCTGTCATCATGAGAATCACGATCGGTGGTGGTGCGGCCGCGGGCATCCTTGCGACCGAAGGTCTGGCGTGCCGCTTCGCGCAGCGCTTGCGAGAAGGGCATGCCGGTGCGCGGTGCTGCATCAGTAGCGGCAACATCCGCTTGAGGTTCATCGGGGCGCGGCATTGAGTGCAGCGCGGTGATGCCTTGCGGTGAAATGCCGACGACCAGCCAAGTGTCGTTGATTTCCATTACGGCGATGCGTTCCTTGTTGCCGACCGCCTGTGTATCAATGGTCTTCAGCACCCGCTGTCCGCCGCGGCGCATTGAGCCGGAGGACAGGCGTTTCACCAGCAGCCCCAATCCGAAGATAAAGGCGATGACGATGGCCAGTCCCCCGGCAACATGAAGGGTGTCGCTCAGTCCCGGCGTACTGGCCGTTGAGGTTGACCAGTCGAGGGCGGGGGAAGGCTGGGTAGTGTGGGCATTCAAGGAGCCGTTCGCTTTGGGGGCTACTACGGCAGCGCCTGCCACAGAGGTGGCAGGCGTTGTGAGCGTCTCGGACGATGTCTGAGACGGTACGACAGATGGCTGAGTCATGGGCTCGCAGTGTCCTGACGGTGCATCAGCGCTTGTTGAGGCGCTGCAGGCGTTCGGCCGGAGTAATGATGTCGGAAACGCGGATACCGTAGCTGTCTTCGATCACGACGACTTCACCTTGAGCGATGAGGTAGCCATTGATCATGATGTCCATCGGCTCACCGGCCAGACCTTCAAGCTCTACGATGGAGCCTTTCGCCAGATCCAGCAGCTCGCGGATGCTTAGACGTGTACGCCCCAGCTCGACGGAAAGCGTGACGGGAATTTCCATCACCATTTCCAGCTCGCGCGGTGCCGCGTTCAGAGACGGCTCGCTGCCTTTGCTTTCGCTCAGCGGGCGGAATACGTCGGCATCGGCGGGCGTCGCAGCCGGAGCTGAAGCCGCTTCTTCGGACGGCTCAGCAGGTTCGGCCGCCGCTTCCGTAGTTTCTTCTTCGGCAGAAGCGTCGCCAGTGGCGCCCTGTTCTGCCATGGCAGCACCCCAGATATCGTCGAGTTCCGACTGTTCCTGGGCGTCTTGGTTCTGTTCGTCACTCATGAATGGAGTCCTTCTCGACAATCGATGACAATCGTTCGCCCTTCGCCTTGCGCTTGCGGCCGCCAAGGTGAGCCAGGTCTTCGCCAGCGGGGGCATGGTGGTCAATAAGATGGTTGACGCGCAATGCCTTACGGTCTTCGATGGTGCCGTATTCGCTGGTCATCACCGCTACACCGTCGACTTCCACCGAAATGTCCGTGGGCAGTTCGATGGGCAGAATGTCGCCTTCCCTGAGATTCATCAGACGACCGATAGTGGTCTCGATGTCCACGAAGTGGGCCACCAGCTCGACGTCGGACTGGGTCACTTCTTGGCTCAGACGTTTCAGGCGGGCCTGCTCGTCTTCATTGTTGGTATTGCTGCCGCTGATCGGTTCGATCATGGAGTAGGGCATGCAAATGTGGAAATCACATTCGAAGTTGCCGAACTCCAGTCGAAAGATCGAGTCGACGACCAGTTCACTGGGCGTATCGACGATGTTGGCGAAGCGCGCCTGTGTTTCCGATCGCTGATGCGTGGGGGTGATTGGGAAGAACCCTTCCCACGCTTCTTGGTACGTTTCCAGCACGCTCTCGACGATACGGTTGATGATGCGCTGTTCGGTACGGGTGAAGTCGCGTCCTTCCGCACGCAGCGCCAGTCGTCCATCACCGCCGAACAGGCTGTCGACCGTCATCAGGATCAGCTCGGGAGGAAACACGATAACCGTGTTCCCTACCAGCGGTGCCATGCTGATCAGGTTGATGCTGGAAGGCACCGGCAGCGAGCGAGTGAAATCGCTGTATTTCTTGAGTTGGATGAGCTGCTGCGGCTTGACGGAAATATCACCACCACGGCGCAGCAGATCTTCCAATGTCAGGCGTAATCGACGGGCAAAGCTTTCGTTGATCGTATCCATGTCCTGCAGACGGGTACGGATCGTACGCTGCTGCGTGGAAGGATCGAACCGACGAATGAGCTTGCCGTTGAAGCGTTCAGGCTCGTTGGAGTTCGACTTTTCTTCGCCGCTCACGTCATTGAGCAGCGCGTCGATCTCCTCCTGCGAAAGCAAGTCGTCGTTCATGGGATCACTGGACTATGAAGTCGGTGAAAAGGACCTGGCGGACGTTGATGGCGATCGCCGAGGTGTCGAAGGGTGCCATGAGGGCTTCGCGGATCTCGTTGGCCAGTCGTTCCTTGTCCTGAGGCGTGCTCAGGTTGTCGGCTTTCTGACTGGACAGCAACATCAGGATGCGATTGCGCACTTCAGGCAGATGCTGGGTCAGCGCCTTGACAGCTTCATCATCACTGACCTGAAGCGACAACCCGACATACAGCATACGGCCTTCGGTATCATTCAAATTGACAGTGAACGGTTTCAACTCGGTGTATACCGGTGGTTTCACCTGAACGACGGAAGGCTGTTCGACGACGACATGCTGCTGAGGAGCAGCGGCAGTGTGCCGACCGAAGAGGTACCAGTAGCCACCGGCACCTGCGCCAGCCGCTATGATGATGATCACAAGCGCCAGCATAAGGGTCGAAATGAAGCCGCGACGTGCAGGCGTGGTGTTGACGGATTCGTTGGACATGGTGCTCTCTACCCTGAAGAGTTGGTTCAATACTAGGCAATCTTGTCTGTTCGGCATGAGCTGAACAGCACGGCGATATATAGCCAGATCAGCGTTTTATGCGCGCCGTCTCTGCGGCGTGTTGAACGCTGCACCACCCCAGTTAGCAGGGCAGTGCAGCCGGGCAGCAGACGCTGCCCGTACAGGCTCAGGCCGTCGCGCGAAGGCCGTGAGCGGTGCTCGTTGACGTGCTGGATGCCGTGGCGGCATCGGCAGGTTCTTCATGTGTAGAGAGTGCGGCCGTGTCGGGTGCAGCGGCCTGTTCGTGCGTCTGATAGGACGACTGCTGTGATGGCTGCTGGTCGGAGGCCATGCCACTGAACGCGTGCTGTTGCTGGGACGTCTGCTGGCCCGCATCTGGGTTGTGCTCGACGACACTGACGTTTTGCAGCTGGATGCCCTGGTCGGCCAGTGCGTGGTGCAGTGCGTTGACCGACGAGGTCAGCGCATCATGTGCCTGACGGGAGTGAGTCACGAACTGGATGTCGGCTTGGCCGCGATCCATCTGCAGGCTGACTTCGAGTGATCCCAGCGAAGCCGGTGCCAGTGTCAGCGTGGTCTGCCCTTGATCCAGACGGCTCATGGTCGAAATATGAGAGGCCAGAGCCTGATTCCAGTGATCGCTATCAATGGATGGCATCGTGGCGGCGGCACTGGCTGCCTGGGCAGCGCTACCGTTGCCGCTGGTTGTCTGGCTGATGGCGTTCTGGAGTCCGAAGTCCGCCTGCGAGCGTGACGACGATGCATCGACGTCGCGTTCGTCATTGGCCAGTTGCGCCGCGGCTTGGGCGGTCTGGTTGAGTGCGGACGTTGCGTTCTGCGATGTTGTGACCGGTGTACGGGTACGCGTACGGTCGGATGAACTGGCATTGTCCAGCGAGAAGGGTGTTGCCGTGCGGCGTTCTGCTGTACTGCCTTCCTGAACGGTAGTGCTCTGAGCCGTTGCCTTCAGGGCTTCGGCGCTGCCTGCGGCACTGGTCTGATCGCTGCGCTTCTGATCGACCAGCTGCTGAAGGGCCAGTGCCTGCTGCAATGCTTCATTGCGGGCATCGCTGGCCTGTGTAGTGGTCGACGTGACGGTCGTGGCTGCCGCGGTCACCGGCTCAAGCCCTTTCTGCGGTGCCGTTGTCTGAGCGGTCAGCGTGCTTTGCACTGCCTGCTGCGTGTCGCCCGTCATCATCTGCTCGACGGCCATCGACGCCAGAATGTCATTGGCCGCTTCGTCGTCGGTGGTGTCCGCCTGCTGTGTCGAACGACGGCGTGCGGCTTGAGTCGAGGCCGCTTCGGAATCCGCTGTTGTCAGGTGCTTGTCGCGACGCTGTGCTGCGGCGTGCTGTGCGTTGGTCTTGCTGTCGGCGCTGGCCAGCGTGATCGCTTTTGCACGGTCTTCTTCGTGCGTGGTCGCGGCAGCAGGCGCGTTCGATGCTGATGTCGACGCCTTTTCCTGCGTGGTCGATGCGTCGTTCAGGGTGTTCTGGTACAGCGTGCTGAAGCCGTTCGACTCCCCGGCAGATACCGGGGCGGACGCCGATGGGGGCGTAGATGCAGCAGGCAGTACCGACGTAATGGAAAACGAACCGGTAGACATGGAAGGCTCTCTGTTGCAAATGCAGTGGATATAAAGGCACTACCGGCCTTGCGGCCGGTAGTCATGACGCAGAAGAGGTATCAGGTGCCGCTCATGACACTGCGCGCACGGCTGGCATATTCATCCATCAGGCGCTGATCGAGGCGTTTCTCGCGGGCCAGCGCCGCCTGTTCGCGTCGCTTGCGCAGCACGTCATAGGCGTTGGTCTCGCGCTTCACTTCCTGCCAGTGGGTCAGGGCGCGTTCGACGCGTTGGCACGCCGCATCCAGCTGGATCAGCTGCTGCTTGCGTGTCGAGTCGAGCGATTCGATGAATGCCTGCTGCTGTGCAAAGCGTTTGGCCGGTGCACCGGCCATGCCCAGCTGATTGAGTCCCTGACGGTACTGCGTCAGGTAGTGCTCGATCTGCTGCAGCTGCGTTTCACAGCGCTGCTGTTCGGCGCGGCAGTGGCCGAGCGTGCGGCTGGCGATATCCAGCCGTTCCTCGGCCAGATCGATCAGCACATCAAGTGATGAAGTGGCCTTGGCCATGTCGATCTTCTCCCAGTGTCAAGTCGCGCCGCATCACGAGGCGCGCAGTGTCGCCAGTCCCTGAATGGACGACGCCACATCGGCTCGCTCGTTGATGCCTTGTTTGAGATACGCCTCTATTTGAGGGTATTTCTGGATCGCCTGATCGAGCATCGGGTCGCTGCCAGCGGCATAGGCACCGACGTTGATCAGGTCGCGGTTACGCTGATAGCGCGACATCAGTTGTTTTATATACTGCACATTGCTGAAGTGCTGATCGTCGATCAGGGCCGTCATGGCACGGCTTATCGAGGCTTCAATGTCGATCGCCGGATAGTGGCCGGCTTCCGCCAGACTGCGGTTGAGGACGAAGTGGCCGTCGAGGATCGCGCGCGCCGAGTCGGCGATCGGATCCTGCTGGTCATCCCCTTCGGTCAGTACCGTATAGAACGCCGTCATGGTGCCTTTGCCGGGCGCATCGTTACCGGCGCGCTCGACCAGAGCCGGCAGGCGTGCGAAGACGGATGGTGGATACCCTTTGGTGGCCGGTGGTTCGCCGATAGCCAGCGCGATTTCACGCACGGCCATGGCATAGCGGGTCAGGGAATCCATAATCAGCAGCACGTCCAGCCCCTGATCGCGGTAGTCTTCGGCAAGGCGGGTAGCATAGGCCGCCCCTTGCAGGCGCAGCAGTGGTGAGTTGTCGGCCGGTGCCGCAACCACGACTGAGCGTTCCAGACCTTCCGTCCCCAGCACTTCTTCGATGAAATCCTTCACCTCTCGGCCACGCTCACCGATTAGCCCGACCACGATGACATCGGCCTGTGTGAAGCGGGCCATCATGCCGAGCAGTACGCTCTTGCCGACACCGGAGCCTGCGAACAGACCAAGCCGTTGGCCTTTGCCGACGGTCAGCATGCCGTTGATGGCGCGCACGCCTACATCGAGCACCTGTTTGATAGGGGCACGCTGCAGCGGGTTAAGAATGGGGGAGTTGAGCGATACACGACGCACATCGACCAGCGGACCTTTGCCGTCCAGTGGTTCGCCGCGGGCATCGACGACGCGACCGAGCATATTGGTGCCGACGGGCAGCACCTTCTGGCGGCCGTGATAGGAGTCGTTGGTCCAGACGCGAGCACCGGGCACCAGCCCGGCCGTTTCTTCATACGGCATCAGGTACAGCGTATCGCGAGTAAAACCCACCACTTCGGTTTCGGCCATGCCCGCACCATCCGCTAGCTCGACCATGCAGGTCGATCCCAGCGGCAGCTTGAGCCCAGCAGCTTCCAGCACGAGACCGGTCGCGCGCAGCAGGCGGCCTGTGGTGGTGGTGCGGGGCAGGGCGTGAACGGCGGAAGTGGTAGCAGCAAGCGAGGTCAGTCGTTCTTCGAACAGCGATTGCATGAAGCGCGCATCGTCGGGATAGGCCGTCTGCCAGAGCGCATCGTGCGCATCGGCGTCCTCGATAGCCGTCGAGGAGGGGTGATCCGCTACTGACATGGACTCCAGTCCTCCTTGAGATGAACGGCGTGCATCAGGCGTTGCCAGCGTTCTGCATGGGTGCTCAGCGTCGTCTGCTGTTCGGTTTCCAGACGGCAGTCGCCGCGGGCCAGCTGGTGATCGCTGCGCAGCTGCCAGCCTGTTTGTTTCAACGTGTCCTGCAAGTGATCGTGCACTAGCGTGTAATCGTCCGGATGCAGGTAGATACGCAGTACATCGGCGGTGTGGCCTTCTTCCTCCAGCATTGCGTCGACATCCGCGACGATCTGCTCGGGGCGAAGAGTGAGCGCTTCACCGGCCAGTTGGCGTCCAGTTTCCAGTGCCAGCTCGGTAACGGCCTGCGTCTGGCGCTGGCTGTAGTCGTGCAGGGCATGGCGGAACTGACGGATCAGCACCTCAATATGTTCGATATGACCGGCCAGACGTGCGTCGAGCGCCGCTTCCGCGCGAGAGCGAGCGTCCTGTTCACCGCTGTCGAAGCCCGCCTGATAGCCCGCTTCGTAGGCGGCCTTCCACGCGCGGTCTTCGGCTTCCTTCTTGGCGATCTCGAACAGCTGGCGGCGCATATCAATGGCCCGTTCCTCATTGGGATCGGGAATGCGGTCGGCCAGTGTCGTCGGTGCCGGCGTCTGATCAGGCGGCGTATCGGAAGCCGCGCCATTGTTGCTGGCGCGGTTTGTCCGTGAATGCCGTTCCTTCTCTTCTTCGGCCAGATCGAGGGGTTTCATGTCCCAGCGATGCCATGACGTCGTCAGGCTGTCTTTCTGAGCGTGCTGGGCGAGTATGCGAGCAGATTCAGACATACGCTTCTTCGCCTTTGCTGATCACGATCTCGCCGTTGTCTGCAAGACGACGGGCCAGATCGACGATTTTCTTCTGCTCGGCCTCTACCTGAGACAGGCGGATCGGGCCGCGCATTTCCATCTCTTCACGCAGCAGCTCGCCAGCACGGGACGACATGTTGCCAAGGAAGTGTTCCTTGAGGTCGTCGGCGGCGCCCTTGAGCGCGATGACCAGCGTGTTGCTGTCGATGTCCTGCAGCAGGCGCTGGATAGAGTGGCCGTCGATATCCAACAGGTTGGCGAAGACGAACATTTCGTCGACGATCTGCTGGGCCAACTCTTCGTTGTAGTTGCGCAGCGCGTCGAGGGCTTCCTCTTCGTCGGAGCCGTTCATCATGTTGAGGATCTCGGCCGTCGGATGGATACCGCCGATACGACCACGCTTGATCTGCTTGCCGCTCAGCATGCCGCCCAGTACCTCGTTGAGTTCTGCCATGGCGGCCGGCTGAACGCTGTTGAAGGTCGCGATGCGCAGCAAGATATCGTTACGCAGCGCGCTGTCGAACAGCGCCAGTACGTCGGCCGCTTGACCGCGCGACAGATGAATGATGATGGTGGCGATGATCTGCGGATGTTCGTCGCGGATGATTTCGGCCACCATGGCCGGTTCCATGCTGTCGAGCGCCTGAACGCCACTTTCTTCTTCTTCCTCTGGATCGAAGATCTCTTCCATGAGGCTGTTGGCACGGTCTTCGCCCAAGGTTTTGAGCAGGATCGTGCGCACATGGTCCGACGAGTTGATGCTGAGTGCGCTGTACTGATCCACTTCGTCGTTGAACATGTGCAGCGCTTCGCCGACCTTCTCGTTCGATATCTGGCCGATCTGCACCATGGCACGGCTCAGCAACTGCATGTCCTTGATGCCGAGGTGCTTGAACACCTCGACGACGGTATCTTCTTCGAGCGTCAGCATCAGGATGGCGCTGCGCTCAAGTCCAGGCGTCATGTCAATGGACTTATTTTTTGTCTTCGCTTTCATGCATCCATCCTTTCAGAATCATGGCAATCAGGCTTGGATCCTGGCGTGCACGTTCACGAACGTCACGAATACGGTTCTCATGCTGCTGACGTTTGATCTGGGCGACTTCGCGTTCGAATTCGGTATCGTCGTCCTCTTCCTCTTCTTCTTCCTGAGCGGTCAGCTCCTGCAGACGGCGCTGCTGTTCGAGGCGATCGCGGTAGCGCAGCCAGTGCGGGCGAACCAGTTTGCGCCACAGCAGCCAAGCGATGATGGCGTACACGATGTAGCGGCCATAGTTGCTCAGGAAGCCTGCGAGCAGCGGGTTTTCCCACCACGGTGTCGTGTCTTCATCGACGGTCGGTGTCAGCGGTGCATTGACGATTTCGAGACTGTCGCCGCGGGCTTCGGAGTAGCCCATGGTTTCACGTGCCACGCGCTTGATGCGGTCCATCGTTGCGGCGTCGAGTGCGATCGGCTGACCTTCTTCAGGTGCCGCTTCGGTCGCGGGTGTCGTCTGCTGAGGCTGCGCTGTGTTGCCGTCCTTCTGTTCGGTCGGTGCAGCAGGCGCGTCTGCCGTGGCCGGTTTGGCCGGAGCAGGGCGGTAGTTGACGACAACGGCGACGGACAGGCGTTTTACGACACCGCGCTGTTCCTGTACGTGACGGATCGTGCGGTTGACTTCGTAGTTGCTGGTCTGATCGCGGCGCGTGCTGTTCGGCGGCTCAATGCGGGTGGTCTGCTGATCCTGTGCGTTGATCGGAGAAGCCGCTGTGCCGGGAGGCTGATTGCTGATCGCGCCCGGAACGCCGCCAACGGCCGTGCTGCCGACCTGGCGGGATTCGCTGGTCTGCTGGCTGCGCAGTGCGGTACGTTTCGGATCGCTGTTGGGATCGTAGAGTTCCTGCGTATGCTCGGCGCGCGAGAAGTCGACATCGGCAGTGACCACGGCACGAACGTTCTCCGGCCCCATCATGGCGCCCAGAATAGATTCGAGGCGCTTCTGATATTCACGCTCGATCTGCTGGGTGTACTTGAACTGGGCATCATCGATGCTGTCGGGGTTGCCGTTCTTGGTCAGTAGTTCACCGCGCTGGTCCACGATGCTGATCGCATCGTTGGGCATTTCGCTGACGCTGCTGGAGACCAAGTGCGTGATGGCAGCCACTTGGCTCTGATCCAGCGTACGGCCTGAACGCAGGTGTACGACGATGGACGCGCTGGGCTTGCGGCGGTCGCGTACGAACACGGACGGGGCGGGAATGGCCAGATGCACACGCGCCTTCTCTACGGCATCAACCGTTTCGATGGAGCGCGCCAGCTCACCTTCCAGCGCACGCTGGTAGTTAACGTGTTCGGCGAACTGACTGATACCGAAAGCCTGCTTGTCCATCAGCTCGAACCCGACGCCGCTGGCCTTGGGCAAGCCTTGACCCGCCAGCGCAAGGCGAACTTCATCCACCTGGCCGGAAGGGATCATGATGGTCGAACCGTTAGCGGCTAACCGATAAGGCACCTTCATCTGATCGAGTTGAGTGACGATGGCACTGCCATCTGTGTCCGACAGATTGCTGAACAGGGTCTTGTAGTCGGGGCTTCTGGCCCACAGCAAAATGACCAACAAGACCGCGGCAGCAGCTGCAACGGCCATCACTAAGGATAGGTAAGGGATCTGGCGAATACGCTTGAGCAGTTCTTCTGCCCGTTGCGTCAAAGCAGTTCTGGCTGAGGCCGTCGTGCTGCTCATGCGTCTGCTCCTGGCGTCAATGAAACGGCGATGGTGAAAGACATGCCACTCCGAGGTCTGTATTTCTTTATTGATTGTCCCTGTGCGCCATCAGTACATATGCACAAGGCAAGATCGGATGGTGACTATTATTCGTGCTTACGCAGGCAGTGATGGGCTGAATAGGCCGTGATTTGAACTTTATTCCGTTCTTTAGCGATACCTTGAGAATGCTAGGCTTGCCCCGACCTCCGGAGACCGCGTGTGGCGGTCGATTCCGGCCTTTGCGTTTCATTCATTCCGTCATCAGTCGATCGAAGAAACAGGAGACGAGGCCATGGCCATTTCAGGCGTAGGCATGCAGAACGTACTGCAGATGTTGGAGTCGACATCGCTGCAGGCAGGCAACACGATCGGGTCAGCACAGAACAGTGCGGCACAGATCAGCAACGCGCAGGAAGGGCTGAGCTTTTCCGATACCCTCAAGAACTCACTGGACCGTATTGACGGCATGCGCAAGAGCGCCGATGCCAAGGGACAGGCCTATGCGCGTGGCGACAAGAACGTCCAGCTCAACGATGTGATGGTCGATATGCAGAAAGGCAGTCTGGCGCTGCAGATGGGCGTTGAAGTGCGCAACAAGGTAGTGACGTCGTACAAGGAAATCATGAACATGCAGGTGTGATCCCCTGAGGGGCCTGCATGATGAGCGCGATATCGGCATCCTGCGTTTCCAGGAGCGAACACGCTTGATGGAAAGGCAGGCCTTGGCGTTGCGGGAACATGTCCGGCGCCATGAGCAAAGACAAGGATGATCCCTTGGCGGCAGTGAATCCCCCATAGCCCCTGCGGTCTCAAGACTGCCGGGGCTATGCGCGTTGTGGGGGGCTATTTAAAGAGTGCTATATAGGCTTGGCCCCGTTACTTAGAGACTGTTTCATCGCCTGAGTGATTGCTTTTGCCCTTTGTACAATAAAAGGTGTCTACCGCAATTTTGGGGTGTGAAGTGCCTTCAATGACATGGGTATTGGGGTTATGAGACATGCTCTTATATATAACGCCTTTACGATAGACATTGTTGCATAAGGTGTCAGCGCCGCACGGCGGCAACCTCATGATATATCCATGCCTCTATTGCCGAGTAATCATCGTCTTGAGGTGGATGATCTTGCCCGAGGGATTGGTGGGGTAGCGAGCGGCCCGCAATGCTTCAATACCGCGGCCACACAGCTCAGCGTTGTCATCTTCACGCTGGGCCAGTGCTGTCGCAAACGAGCCATCACGGTCGACGTACAGGTCGATCTGGCAGCGATGTGCTGCCGGCGTGCGCTGCGGCGTGATGTTCTGGAAAGCGCGTTTGGCGACGGCTGCGTAAGGCTTCATGGCGCGGTCGCTGCTTTCCGTATCGGCGCCATCGTCGAGCGACAGTTCCGAGCCTTCCTCTGCCGATGGGCCACACGGCATGTCCATGCGGCGGCGACTGAAGGTCAGTGTATGGCTCACGCCATTGTTGACGATATCGTTGCTGATGGTCATCAGTACATCGGCATGATGATCAGACTGAAGCAGATAGGAAAGCGTTCCGCCGTCATAGTCAGGCGCGGCGGCACAGAGCAGATAATGGCGAATGCCTTTTCTGTCCAGCGACGGTAATGGGTCGAAGGTACAGTTGGTGTCAGCATCGCCATAGCAACCGTCAGCCCGAAGCCGAATCCACCCGGGCACATCGGCGGTGGGGTTATCCGTCATTAGTGCCAATTGCCAGCCCAGCTCTTGGTGGACATCGTGACGCAAGGTCGCGGTTTTGCCCGCTATGTCCATGCGGAGATAGCCCATGCGTATTTCTCTGGACTGTGCATGGGACGGTGTGACGCGCGTCTGCCAGATCAGCGGCAAATGAGGCTGCCAATCGCGCGACCAGGGCGAACTGTCTTCCTCTATGATGGCGGTCACGACCTCCGCAAATTCTGTATGAGGTTGGCCGTTGAGCGATGCTGGGACAACGCTGGTGGTCAGGTTCATTGGCTGGCGCACAGTGTGTTTCAGCGATGTCGCTTCGGCAGATGACGACATGCCGATAAAGGCACTCAACAGGCAGCATCGGATGACGCGCATATTATCCCTTCATGATGATTTTATTTAGAGATGGTTTCATAACCTGAGTAACTACTTTTGCTCTTTCCATAATAAAAGGTGTCTACCGCAATTTTGGGGTTTGAAATCCCTTCAATGATATGGGGATTGAGGTTATGAAACATGCTCTTAGTTATAACAATGTGTTTCGTAGAGTTTACCGTATAACGCTTTCCATGGCTCGGCCAAGTCGCCGCTGACGACGATTCAGTGAGTGGCGGCTATTTGCACGCAGAAAGCAAAGGGCGGCTGGGAAGGCGGCACGTCCATTGGGCCTGGCGTTAGGATGAAATAGATGACGGTCCGCTGATGTAGTGAGCGCAATACTGTCAGTAGGTAGGTGAGCGATTGTTAGGCCCGAGCGATGGGAAAAGGGGGTAGCACTGTATTGACCATCCCGACCGAGACGCATGCCGGTCTGAATAGTATCACCCCGCTGCTCTGCTGAATCGAAGATACCGCTGTTGCGAGTGCGCGGTCATCGCCACGGTAGCGGTGGTGCTTCATATCAGAAAGGTCAGCGGTGAACGGCAAGCGGCATGGCGGGGGGGAATATCGCTACTGTGCAGGATAGTGGCCAACGTGCCGGGCGAGTGTTGATAAAAGTGCCGTCACCTTCCGTCGTGCATGGCGTTCTTCATGGATAGAAGAGACAAGAGGGGAACTGGTCGGGCGAGAGGAATCGTCGCTACCCAGAAGAGGAACGGAGAAAAGGCAGACACTCTACGAGAGACATGTCCACCTTTTGGTGGTTGGCCGTAGCCATGGAGGCATCATCCTGCAACTGCATTCGGCCAACAGGCCCATGGCCCGCTGAACCGACATCACGAAAGAGAAACGGTTACCAGCTCAGCTTTACGCGCAGGCGGGCAACGGCCTGGGAATGAAGCTGACTGACACGGGATTCACTGATTCCCATGACCGCTCCGATTTCCTTGAGGTTGAGCTCTTCCTGGTAGTAAAGCGCCAACAGCATCTGTTCTCGCTCGGGCAGTTGACCGATCATTTCCATCAAACGCTGTTTCGTCGCGGACTCTGTCGCGGCCTGCTCCGGCGTATCGTATGGCGATAGGTCCGGATCAATCGCACTGGCCAGTGTCTCATCGTCACTTTCTTCCTGATAAGAACTGAACAGCCCATCGTTGGCATCGCCCATCAACTTGCGGTACTCGTTGATCGACATTTCCAGATGATCTGCCACCTCACGTTCAGAGGGGGAGCGACCCAGAATCTGCTCCAGCGAGCGCATGGCCTGTTCGACACGGCGATAGGAGCGGCGAACACTGCGGGGTAGCCAGTCGCGGCTGCGCAGTTCGTCGATCATCGCACCATGTACGCGTTGGCTTGCGTAGGTAGAAAAGGATGCCCCCTGTGTCGCATCGAAACGGTCATAGGCATCGATCAGTCCTACAATGCCGGCCTGGATCAGATCGTCGACCTCGACGCTGGCGGGCAGGCGTACCTGCAAAGCCAGAGCCTGTCGACGAACCATCGGCAGATACTGAGAGATCAGGCCGGCACGTTCGCGTCGGCCAGAGGCCGTATATATATCTGCTGTCCCTATTGATGATGACATGGAAGCCTTCTTCTATTCTGCAAAACGGATTCGCACAGGCACGCATTATCCGGTGGCACCTCCGATAATGAGGGTCGGAAAAGGGGGGCTTTTACATGCCATATTCTTCAATCTGACGGGATAAAGCTTCGCAAGGTGGTGCCGATACTTTTTGGGCAGCGGCGAAGATCGCTACCGCGCCATAGAAGAAAGAATAGAAAGGCAACCCATAAAACGTGGCGTGTATACATCACAGTTTTAAAGGAAACGAATAAATGGCACAGGTAATTGCTACTAATACACTTTCTCAGCTGACTCAGAACAACCTGGATAAATCTCAGAAAGCACAGAACCAGGCGATCGAGCGTCTGTCTTCAGGTCAGCGTATCAACAGTGCTAAAGATGATGCAGCGGGTCTGGCCATTTCCGACCGCATGACGTCGCAGGTCAACGGCCTGAAACAGGCTAACCGCAACGCCAACGACGGTATGTCTATGGCGCAGACTGCTGAAAGCGCTTTGGGGGCGGTGACGGATAACCTTCAACGTGTACGTGAGCTGGTCGTACAGGCCGCTAACGGTACCTACACCGATGAAGACCGTCAGAGCATCAACAACGAAATCGATGCGCGTCTTCAAGAAGTGGATCGCATCGGCAAAGACACCACCTTCAACCAGAAGCAGCTGTTGGGTAGCACGGGGACTACCGCTACAGCGCTGACGGATACGGAGCTGACCACCAAACTGCAGATCGGTGCCTTCGACGGTCAAACTATCGACCTGAAACTGACCGACGTCCGTACCGTCGCCAGCACGCTAAAAAACGGCTCTGACTACACGGCTGCGGGCAACAAACTGATCGACAGTACGGGTAAAGTGCAGGATGGTGCACTGGCGACCATCGACGCACAGATCAAAGCGGTCGACAGCACTCGCAGCACGCTGGGGGCGCAGCAGAACCGTCTGGAATCTACAGTGGAAAGCAACGCCGCGACGGCTACCAACCTGTCCGCTGCTAAATCCCAGATCTCTGACGCTGACTACGCTGCCGAAGTTTCTGCTATGAGCACTGCGCAGATCCTGCAGCAAGCGGGTCAGAACGTGCTGTCTCAGGCGAACTCTGTGCCGCAGAACGTTCTGTCTCTGCTCAAATAAGGCCAAGCCTTTTTGTGGTGGCTAGGGAGATACCGCGTGTTGCCGCATGAATCGCAGCGGCGTGTTCATTGTGAAGCATAACGCGTATCCATTGTGTCCAACGGGCCTTCCTTCGGGAAGGCCCGTTTTGCATGAGCACTAGGAAATATAAGCTGAAGAAAAAGAAGCAAAGAGAAGCAGGGCAAGTACACATTCAGTGTGCTCTGTCTTCTCGGTGGCTATTTATCGGTGATCGTCTTCGCGAGCAGGAAAGATACGTCATGCCGTTCTAGCTATACTTGTTAGCGCATGTCCTCTTTCTTCTTGCATCAAAGATGCCCATAACACAGAGGTGGACATTCCGCGCCTCCTATCTGTAGGGCATTGCACGGTAGCGCTTGTATAAACGGCTTGGATGCCATTTCCTATTCGCCCACCTGCCACCTGCCACCTGCCACCTGCCACCTGCCACCTGCCACCTGCCACCTGCCACCTGCCACCTGCCACCTGCCACCTGCCACCTGCCACCTGCCACCTGCCACCTGCCACCTGCCACCTGCCACCTGCCACCTGCCACCCACCAACCCACCAACCCACCAACCCACCAACCCACCAACCCACCAACCCACCAACCCACCAACCCACCAACCCACCAACCCACCAACCCACCAACCCACCAACCCACCAACCCACCAACCCACCAACCCACTGGGGGGAGAGGTTCTGTCACTGGGTTTTGTATCTGCGCTGACAAGCGCGATTTTGGTGGTGGCCGTGGGGGAGCCGGCCGGCAGAACGGCGTACTCCCAACGCTGTTCTGTGATGAAAGACAATGCGTCCGCACCCCATCACTTATAAAGGTGGGTACTCGAATGCACGTTTGAGCACTTTCATGGGCTCGAAGGGAGGGCGAGGGTGCATAGCGGCATGTGTGGTGCCTTGGCCTTGATGAAAGTGTGCTTATTCAACCGCTTTTGTAACCGATCGGGCGGTTTTCAGCACGATATAACAGGCGGAAGACGATAATTTTCGGGGCAATATAAAAAAGATGTACCGCAGAGTAATCAATGGGATAGCTAAGGTAGTGGGTGTTTCCTTACCTGTAATATGCTGAATGCTCTGGCTATTTAGTAGGGCTATAAGCACTTGAGCAAAACATAGTTTCGAGGTGGGTCATTTCTTATAGCTATATCTCAACATTGCGAATGGAAATTGGCTTAAAGATACCCAAGGGCGGGCCGATAATTTTGGAGCAACGGTAGTCACCGTTACCACACCACAAGAGGCATAGATAGCCCCGGTGTGTAGATATCAGCGTTTTAAAGGACACGAAAATGGCACAGGTAATTGCTACCAACACGCTTTCCCAGCTGACCCAGAACAACCTGGACAAATCCCAGAAAGCACAGAACCAGGCGATCGAACGTCTGTCTTCTGGTCAGCGCATCAACAGCGCCAAAGACGACGCTGCTGGTCTGGCAATCTCTGACCGCATGACCTCTCAGGTTAACGGTCTGAAACAGGCTAACCGTAACGCCAACGATGGTATGTCCATGGCTCAGACTGCTGAAAGCGCTCTGAGTGCAGTTACCGACAACCTTCAGCGTGTACGTGAGCTGGTCGTACAGGCGAAGAACGGTACTTACACTGATGAAGACCGTCAGAGCATCAACAACGAAATCGACGCTCGCCTGCAGGAAGTGGACCGTATCGGTAAAGACACCACGTTCAACGGCAAGCAGCTGCTGGGTAGCAGCGATACCACTTACTCCGGTACTGCTCAGACTTCTGACCAGCTGACTACCAAACTGCAGATCGGTGCTTTCGATGGTCAGACCATCAGCCTGACGCTGACAGACGTTCGCTCTACTGCTGCTACGCTGAAAGGCGGCAACGATCAGACTGTTGCTGGTAACGCTCTGATCGACAGCACCGGTAAAGTTTCTGATTCCGCTCTGTCCACACTTGATGCTCAGATCAAAGCGATCGACAGCACTCGTAGTACGCTGGGTGCGCAGCAGAACCGTCTGGAATCCACAGTAGAAAGCAACTCTGCTACTGCTACTAACCTGTCTGCTGCTAAATCTCAGATCTCTGATGCCGACTACGCATCTGAAGTATCTGCAATGAGCACCGCGCAGATCCTGCAGCAGGCTGGTCAGAACGTTCTGTCCCAGGCCAACTCTGTACCGCAGAACGTACTGTCTCTGCTCAAGTAATACAGAGCATTACTTGTGGTGGCTGTGGGGATACCAAGTGTCCCCACAGGGGAATGAAAATCTCCCTGTGTGGGCCACTTCGAGTACCCGTTGTGTCCAGCGAGCCTTCCTTCGGGAAGGCTCGTTTTGTTTGTGGTGTACCTTGTCCGCCATATGCTTTCTTTACCTCGTGGCAGGTAGTCGCGACATCGGTTTCTGCATTGAGAGCGATTGGGACGTACGGTTTGGCTGCTGTACGACTATGACCATGGTGTCGTTTTTGGATGCGAGATGCTGTTCCTGAAGCCGTGCAATGAGCAGGGCGGCCTTCACACTGAAAACTGGCGATGGGGTAGGGGGCGAACCTGGTGTAAGCCGCTCAAGGATAAGAATGAGGAGGACGGCGTGTCGTTATTTGTGACCAAGAATGATGAAGACACGGTCTATGACGCTTAGATAACGGTTGTCATTGGCATGATCAATAATTGAGCGGGTTGGGCCTCGCTAATATCCGTCTTCATATTTTGAATAAGGGCTGACTCAAATAAGGGGAAAGAGGCGGGCTACGGTGCACAATAGTGTTTCCGAGACTAAGGGTATTAGCCGCACCTCAAGTACTTAACAATGATGCCACATCGCATGGTACAGCTATGAGTTGCTGCTTAAACATGCTTTCTATTGGGGTGGTGTAATACGGTTTTACGCTTTGTAACGGCGTACGAAGTGATCTATTTCATCAATGACGTCGCCGTAAAAGACAGAAGGCACATCGTGTCCCATACCGTTGAGGGGCTTGAATATTGCGCCAGGAATCGTATCAGCAACGTCCTGAGCACAGGCGATAGGCCACAGCGGATCGCATGTGCCATGCATAACCAAGGCGGGGCAGTGTATGGAAGACAGCCATGATCTAAAATCGCCCATCGAAGCGAAGGCCGCAAACTGCCGGCGTGCGCTGCCTCTCATATAGCCTCTCTCCAGCTCATCCTGCACGATACCCCAGTGAAACTCTTCATCGAAAGGGCATCCATTGCCTGCAAGCGCCCTATTCAGCGTCATTCTGTAGTCAAGATATAACGCTCTTTCCGTCACCGGATCTGGGGTATGCCGCTCCATGACCTCGGCCAGTCCGGGAGAGGAAGGGGGCAATGCCGGGTTCATGCTGCTGGTCATAACAGAAGTGACTGTGCGGATATGTTCGGGGTAAAGACACGCTGTCAGTTGTGCAATGGTACTGCCCATTGAATAGCCGACCAGATGAGCCTGGCCAATTCCCAGCGCGTCCAGCAGGCCGACTGTATCTTCCGCCATATCATTTAATGTATAGGGTGCCTGATAGTCTTCCGGTGCGATGCCGTGCGCATCAGCCAGCACGCCTTGCCTTGGCAGCACGATGTTGGGGTAGTGCGTGGACAGCCCGCTGTCACGATTATCGAAACAGGTGACGCGATAGCCTTTATCCGCCAGTTTCTGACGCAGCGGTTTTGGCCAGCGGGTCAGTTGTATGCCAAGCCCCGTGACCATCACGATGTCGCACGATGCCTGCGCATCCCCGAGCGTTTCATACCCCAGCGTTATGCCTTTTTCCGTAGTTACCGTCGGCATGATGTTTCTCCTTCAATTAAATCGAGCACTTACACTAATATGGCAATTCTGTTCAAACCGCTATATAAGCGTAGTGGCTGATCGCTGTTATTCCATTCTCCAGGAATGAAAATATAATATGAGAATTTTCTTCATGCTTTTACGTAATAATCCTATAAGATATAACGCCATGATATTATCCACTATATGCGGCGAAGTTAAGGGATGATGCTTTAATACTTTACTGTAATTTATCGGGTAACCCGAATCTGGTGCAGAAAGGGAGGTACTGTTCGGGAAGACAGGTAAGGAAAAGTGGTGTGGTCACCGATAGATTAGTATGGTCTGCGTGAGAGATGAACTGCCTTTTTTACATGCATCACGTCATTGAGTAGAGGCCATCTTTTTATGGCATACGCTATCCCCTTAACCCCTCATTTTTAGTGGTATATCCTGAATGTTAGGACAGCTTGACTTTATATGTTGGAATTGCTTGGTTTTTTGGTGATGATACGTGTCGAAAAAAAGCCAATGATTCAGGTGTCTACTGGCCGTGAATGCATCGTTTAGGCGGAGCATTGTTGCCCGCTAAGGGTATGATTATCCCCGATGTGCAATATACTCATTGTTTGACATTTAACACGGCGAAATGAGGCTGATGAGGTCAATAAGGCCTACATTTGAAACAGAACAGCGGGGTATTTTTTACTCATTGTAAAGCATTGTTTCTTTTTTATAAAAACGAATCGTATCGTAAATATACGGCTGCGTGTATTTGTGGGTAAAATGTTCTTTAAATAACACTGCTCAACTAAAGAAAGGTTGCCAAAGAACGCGATATCCATATACTCCTGATAACACTTTCAACTGTCCTGTAACGTTTTCGATACCCTGCGGCGACCCTATCACTTTATTCCTCTGTCTCAGGGATAAAGAGGGCAATTTTCTATTGCCTTATTTTTATCACTCCCTGTGAGCGAACCCGGCTTATCTGTGTCCGTGTTCAATAAATATAATACGGCTCCATCCGTATTATATGGGGTGATATTGTCGCCGAAAGGCAGCGGTGTCGGGGCGTGGGGAAATATCTAGGATGATATATGACGACCTCTGCTTCATTGCCCTCTTCGCACCATGACCTTATCCCCTTAACGGTTGCCCAGCGAGGGTTGTGGTTTAGCCACTACCTTAACCCTGAAGCTCAGCCATGCGTGTACAAGGTGGCGGAATGTGTCGAACTGGACGGGATCATCCAGCCCGATCTGTTGGCCGAGGCCCTTGGTGCAGTAGTGGCCGAAACCGAGGTGCTGCGCCTGATCATGGTGCCCACCGATAATGGCCCTGCGCAGTATTTTGCCGAGGATGTGCCTGACACTTTCCGGTACGTTGATGTCAGCGACCAGCCTTCACCCCGTGATGCTGCGCTGGCATGGATGCAGGCGGATATTGATGGGCCTTTCCCGCTTGCGGATGGGCCGCTTTTCTCGCATGCGCTTCTGAAGCTGGGTGACGCCCAGTGGATTTTTTACCACTGCTACCACCATATGGTCATGGATGGGCTGGCCGCTTCGCTGTTCATGCGTCGGCTTGCTGAGCGCTATTCCGATAGGGTGGCCGGACGCGTGTCTTCTGAATCCGATTTCAGCAGTGTGCAGGAGGTACTTGAGGCAGAGCAGGAGTATGCGTCGTCGGCGCGGGCGGGTAAGGATCGGGACTATTGGGTCGAGCTGCTGCAAGGGCATCCAGTACCTGCCAGTCTGGTAGGGCGGCAGTCGCCCTGTCTGGATGTTGTTCGTCAGCAGCAGTATGTGTCAGAAGAGACCAACCGAGCGCTTCGCGCGCTGGCCGAGCAGGAAGGAAAGACGCTGCCGCAGGTGCTCAGCACGCTGGTGGTCGGCTATGTGTATGGCATGACGCAGCAAGAGGATCTGCTGTTGGGTATGCCGGTCATGGCACGTAACGGCAAGGTGATGCGCCAGTTCGCGGGGATGGCCAGCAACGGTGTACCTCTGCGTCTTGCGGTGGATGGCAACGGTTCGCTGGCCGACAACCTTGCCAGTGTCACCCAGGGGATGTACGGCGTAATGCGTCATCAACGCTACCGTACGGAAGATATTCGTGCTGCGCTGGGTATACGTGGTTCAAGCGACCCTCTCTATCTTACGCTGGTCAATATTCACCCCTTTCAGTATGACGATATTCGCTTTGGGGACGCACCTGCCAAGGTGCTCAATCTGGCGCTGGGGCCAGTGGATGACTTGCTAATCACGTTGATGGATCGCGGTGAATCCGGTGGTATCGAGATATGTCTGAGTGCCAATGCGATGGTGCATGATCGTGCTTCATTGCATTGGCATCTACGCCGACTCAATCGTCTGTTGGATAACGCTGCTCAATGGTGGCATACGCCGCTGTCTCGCTGTGATATGCGGCTTCCAGAAGAACGTCAGACCGTACTAGCGTGGGGCGCTACGCGGGCAAACCATGATCGTGCGTTGTGTCTGCACGAGTTGTTCGAGCAGCAAGTGGCAGAGCGCCCTGAGGCCATCGCGGTCTGTTGTGAGGGTGACTCACTGCGCTATGCGGAGCTGAATGCGCAGGCCAATCGGTTGGCGCATGCGTTGGTGGCTCAGGGGGTGACGCCCGACAGTCGGGTGGCGATTGCCCTAGAGCGCGGTACCACGCTGCCGCTGGCGATTCTGGCGACCCTCAAGGCGGGCGGTGGCTACGTGCCGCTTGATCCTCATTATCCGCAGCAACGCCTGCGCTATATCCTGGATGACAGTGCCCCCGAGGTGCTGATTACCACCCGTGATCTGCTGCCGCAGCTGGGTGATCTTGATGATGCGCTGACCGTCATACTGCTGGATGACGAGGCATGGCAGCATCAACCGTCCGAGAATCTTGATCCGGCGACGCTGGGTCTGACGCCTCATCATCTGGCCTACGTCATCTATACCTCTGGATCGACCGGGCAGCCGAAAGGCGTGATGGTCGAACACCGCAACGTCACCCGCTTACTGGCATCGACTGAAGAAACGTTCGCTTTCGGCTCTGACGAAGTGTGGACGCTGTTCCACTCCTATGCGTTTGATTTCTCGGTATGGGAACTGTGGGGCGCGCTGGCCTACGGTGGCCGTCTAGTGGTTGTGCCGGCCCTGACCGCGCGTTCACCTGATGCGTTCTATCAGCTGCTGTGCGATCAGCAGGTCACGGTGCTTAATCAGACTCCGAGTGCTTTCCGACAGCTGGTAGCGGCGTTGCCAGACGGTGAGTTGCAGCACACGCTGAAATGGATCGTCTTTGGGGGTGAAGCGCTTGATACCGCCGCGCTGCAGCCGTGGTACGCCCGTAATGGCGAGCGCACGCAGCTGGTCAATATGTACGGCATCACCGAAACCACCGTTCACGTTACCTTCCAAGCGTTGACCGCTCGCGATGCCGAGCTGCACGGGCACAGCCCGATCGGTCAGCCGCTCAATGATCTGAGCCTCTATCTGCTGGATGACGCCGGTGAGCCGGTGCCGATCGGCGTGGTCGGTGAGCTGTACGTGGGCGGTGCGGGGGTAACGCGTGGCTATCTGAACCGCCCGCAATTGACCGCTGAACGCTTTCTGCCCGATCCATTTGCGGATGATGCCGACGCGCGCATGTACCGTACTGGGGACGTGGGGCGCTGGAACGCTGACGGCACACTGGACTATCTGGGCCGCAACGATCATCAGGTCAAAATCCGGGGCTTCCGTATCGAGCTGGGTGAAATCGCCGCGCGACTGGCCGAACACGCAGATGTGCGTGATGCGGTTGTGGTGGCGCGTGACGATGCGCAGCAGAACAAAACGCTGGTGGCCTACGTGGTGCCCGTGGCAAAAGCGCCCGATGTGGCCGAACTGCGCCTGCATCTGGCTAAGACCTTGCCGGATTACATGCTGCCGTCCGCCTTCGTGATGATCGAAGCGTTGCCGTTGACCGCTAATGGCAAGCTGGATGAACGCGCACTGCCAGCCCCCGACGCGTCAGCGCTGGTGACTCAGGCATATGAAGCGCCGCAAGGAGCGATCGAAGAAACGTTGGCCGAGATGTGGCAGACGTTGTTGGGCGTTGAGCGGGTCGGGCGTCATGACGATTTCTTCGCCCTCGGTGGTCATTCGCTACTGGCTGTGCAGTTGGTGTCGCGTGTACAGAGCACGTTGCAGGTAGCGCTACCGCTGGGCACATTGTTTGATGCTCCGGTTCTGCAGGCGTTGGCTACAGCCCTAGAGGGACAACGTGCGACTGTGTTGCCGCCTATCGTGGCGCACCATAGCGATCGTGCACCGCTATCGCTGTCGCAGCAGCGTCTCTGGTTGCTGAGCCGCATGAGTGATGCGGCGATGGCGGCCTATACCATTTCCGGTGACTTGGTGCTGCGCGGTGAGCTGAACGTCGAGGCGCTCCGGCAGGCCCTTGATGTGCTGATGGTGCGTCACGCCTGTCTGCGCACCGTCATCGTGGAGCAGGACGGTCAGCCGGTGCAGGTCGTCCGTGATGATCAGGGCGGTTTCCCGCTGATGCGGTTGAGCGCCGAAGCGCTGCCTGATTTCATGCCGTCATTCGATTTGAGTACCGGGCCGTTGGTGAAAGGGCGTCTGGTACAGCTGGCACCGCAACACCATGTGCTGCAGATCGCCTTCCATCATGTGATTGCTGATGGCTGGTCGATTGGCATATTCCTGCAGGAGCTGGGAGCACTCTATCGTGGGGCGCTGGCGGGCCAACCGGCAACGCTTCCAGTGCTGCCCATTCAGTTTGGTGACTACGCGCTCTGGCAGCGCGAGCATCTGAGCGGAGATGTTCTGAGTCATCAGCAGCAGTATTGGGAGACGCAGCTGGCGCAGGTACCCGATTGCCTGACGCTGCCTACGGATTTTCCTCGCCCGGCGGTGCAGCAGTTCGATGGCGGCCATCTGAACGTTACGTTTGATGCTTCGCTTGTGGCGTCGCTGGAGGCTTTGAGTCGTCGCCATGGCTGCACACTGTTCATGACCCTGTTGGCCAGTTGGTCCGTGCTGATGGGGCGGCTGTCGGGACAGTCCGATATCGTCACTGGAACGCCCATTGCTGGGCGGTCGCACCAAGCGCTGGAACCGTTGATTGGCATGTTCATCAATACGCTGGCGCTGCGTGTCACGCTGGACGATGACATGGATACGGCAGCGCTGTTGGCACAGGTGCGTGCTACGGCGCTAGCGGCGCAGCAGCATGCGGACCTGCCGTTCGAGCAGGTGGTCGAGGCGACCGCTCCGGTGCGCGATACCGCGTACAGCCCGCTCTTCCAAACCCTGCTGGCGCTGCACAATACGCCGGAGCGGTCACTGACGTTGCCAGGACTGGATACGGAGTTGCTGCCTTCTCCCCGAATCGCCGCGCATTTCGACCTTTCCGTAGAACTGACACCGGTAGAGGGGGCGCTTGAAGGCGCAGTGCACTATGCCGCTTCACTGTTCACGCGCGACACGGTCGAGCGCTGGATGGGCTATTGGCGCGTATTGCTTGAAGGCATGGTCGAGAACGAGCGCCGTTCGGTGAGTGCGCTGCCGCTTATGTCGGCAGATGAGCGTCATCACATGCTGACGTGGCCGAACCAAGCGACCCTGATGGTGCCGTCGTCGGCGCTGCTACACGGGCTGTTCGAAGCGCAGGCGCGTCAGACACCCGATGCGATCGCGGTGGCGACAGCAGAAGGCTATTACACCTACGAAACCCTCAATCAGGCCGCCAACCAGCTGGCTCATTGGCTTATCAAGCAGGGCGTCGTGCCGGACAGTCGTGTGGCCGTGGCGCTTGAGCGTGGTCCCGATCTGGTGGTTGCACTGCTAGCCGTACTGAAGGCAGGGGGTGCCTATGTGCCATTCGATCCGGCCTACTCGCAGGCACGCCTGCACTTCATGCTTCAAGACTGTGCACCGCAGGCCATCATCACGGCCAGTGATGTGCTGCCTCGACTGGGGGCGTTCGCGGAGCGCGTACCGCAGGCCGTTATCGACGCGCAGCAACTGCCGTGGCTGGAGTGTTCCACGCAGGACCCTGATCCTGTCGCGCTGGGGCTGGGGGCGCATCATCTGGCCTATGTGATCTACACCTCGGGTTCAACCGGTCAACCGAAGGGGGTCATGGTCGAACATCGTCAGGTCATCAACCTGGTGTACTGGCACAACCATGCCTTTGGCCTGTCGGCGGGGCAGCGTGCTTCCTGCGTGGCGGGGGTCGGATTTGATGCTTCGGCGTGGGAAATCTGGCCGCCGTTGGCAACGGGCGCTCAGCTGTTGATGCCTGCGCCCGACGAAGCGCGTGACCCTGAGCGTTTGCTGGCATGGTGGCAGGCTCAGCCGCTGGACGTGAGCTTCTTGCCGACTCCGATTGCTGAGCTGGCCTTTGCGCGCGGTATGACCCACGACACGCTGAGCACGCTGTTGGTCGGTGGCGATCGTCTTAACCGTTATCCTCCTGTATCTGCTCGCTTTACGCTGGTGAACAATTACGGCCCTACTGAGAACGCGGTCGTGGCGACGTCGGGCACGGTGTGCAGTGACGATGATGCGTTGCATATCGGGCGGCCAATCGCCAATACCCGTGCTTATCTGCTGGATGCCCATGGCGCACCGGTGCCGATGGGTGTCGTGGGCGAGCTGTACGTCGGCGGGGCGCAGGTGGCTCGTGGTTATCTGCATCAGCCCGAGCTGACAGCCGAACGCTTTTTGCCCGATCCGTTCGTGGCTGACGAAGGGGCCCGCATGTACCGTACGGGCGATCTGGCCCGCTGGCGTACAGATGGCACGCTGGAATACGTCGGGCGCAACGATTTTCAGGTCAAAATTCGCGGTTTCCGCATTGAGCTGGGTGAAATCGAAGCCGCACTGATGAACTGTCACGGCATAGAAGAGGCCGCGGTAGTATCCCAGGCGCAGGGCGGCATTATCCGCCTTGTGGCCTATGTGACGGCCACGTCTCTTGATGATGCGTCGCCCGATGTGCTGCGCAAGGCGCTGGCTGATCGCCTACCGGACTACATGGTGCCCGCAGCCTATGTCACGTTGCCTGCACTACCGTTGACCGCCAATGGCAAGGTGGATCGCCGCGCGCTGCCTGAGCCAGGAGAAGAGGCTTTCCCTCATCGAGCCTATGAAGCACCGCAAGGGCCGGTTGAGGAAATTCTGGCCGAACAGTGGTGTGCGCTGCTGGGCGTCGAGCGAGTCGGGCGTCATGACGACTTCTTCGCGCTGGGCGGTCATTCGCTGCTGGCAGTACAGCTGATTTCACGCGTTCGCGATGAACTGCACCGTGACCTGCCACTGGCGCTGCTGTTTGCTCATTCTGAGCTGCGTGCGCTGGCCGAACATCTGCCGCAGGCCGATCAGATTTCGCTGCCGCCGATTTTGCCGCTGTCCTCGGGCAACGAAGCACCGCTATCGCTGGCGCAGCAGCGTCTGTGGTTCCTGTCCCAAATGGATGAAGGGGCTAAGGCCGCCTATGTGATTTCCGGTGGGTTGTGTTTGGAAGGTGAGCTGAACGTCAATGCGTTGCAGCAAGCACTGGACGCTATCGTTGCACGTCAGGCGGCGTTGCGGACGCATATCGAACCGCGTGTCGATGGCCCGGTGCAGGTCGTGGCGTCAGCGTGCCACGGCTTCCCACTGGCGCGTATCACGGTCACAGAGGCGGCTGGACTGGCGCCTTTCTCTCCGAGCTTTGATCTGACTCGAGGGCCGCTGGCCTGTGGTCAGCTGGTGCGCTTTGCCGATGATCATCATTGGCTGCGTTTGGCTCTGCACCATGTGATCGCCGATGGCTGGTCGGTCAGTCTGTTGGTGAAAGAGCTGAGCGCGCTCTACAACGCTTTCGTGGCCGGACAGCCCGACCCACTGCCGCCGCTGAGCGTGCAGTACATCGACTATGCCGCTTGGCAGCAAAATCATCTGAGTGGCGATGCCTTGCTGCATCAGCAGCAGTACTGGGTGGAACAGCTGCGCAATGCGCCGGATCGCCTGACCCTGCCGACCGATCACCCGCGTCCTCCTCGCCAGTGCTATGACGGTGGCCATGTGGCCTTCACCGTCAATGGGGTGCTGCTCGATAGCCTCAAGCATCTTAGTCAGCAGCGCGGTTGCACCTTATTCATGACGCTGATGGCCGGATGGGCGGTACTGATGAGCCGTCTGTCCGGGCAGCACGATATCGTGATCGGTACGCCCGTGGCGGCACGTCATCATCGTGAAATCGAGCCGCTTATCGGCATGTTTGTCAATACGTTGGCGCTGCGCGTCGATCTGAGCGATGCCCCGGATACTCCTGCACTGCTGGAGCAGCTGAAAGAAGCCGCGTTGGCGGCTCAGCAGCATGCCGACGTGCCATTCGAGCAGGTCGTTGAGGCAGTGGCTCCACGCCGCAGCCTGGCCTACAGCCCGCTGTTCCAAGTGATGCTGGCGCTGCACAACCTGCCAGATGCAACGCCGGCGCTGGACGGGGTGCGTACGTCAGCGCTGGAAAACGATATCGAAACCTCGCAGTTCGACCTCAACCTTGAGCTGCATGAACAGGGTGGTCAGCTCAACGGCACGCTTTATTACGCCGCGGCGCTGTTTGAACGCACCACCATCGAACGCTGGGCGGCGTACTGGGTGCGGATATTGGAAGGCATGGTGATGTCGCCTCAGCAAACAGTGACGGCATTGCCGTTGCTTGAGGGCGCTAGCGCCGCTGGCCGTGCAGGCTTGGTCTCTGAAGATGCGGCACCTATAGACGACAGCACGCTGCACGCGTTATTTACAGCCCAGGCGGCCGCACATCCAGAGGCACTGGCTGTGGTCGATGAGAACGGGTCGCTGACGTATGCCGAACTGGACGCGCAGTCCAACCAGCTGGCCAGCACGCTACTGGCGCACGGCATTGGTCGTGAAGACCGTGTGGCGCTGTGTGTCGAGCGCAGCCAAGCCATGGCTATTGGGGTACTGGGGATACTCAAGGCGGGGGCGGCTTATGTGCCGTTCGATACGCGTTATCCTCGTGAGCGCCTGATTACCATGCGCGCTGACAGCGGTGCGGCGCTGGTGCTGGTCGATGCCGTGGGTGAGCAAATTCTGGGCCGTGGGGCGGACACGCTGTCGCTGAGCGGCGAGGAGTGCTGCTATCGCGCCGCATCTTCTGTCCCCATTGCGGTCACGGCAACGCCTGATCAGCTGGCGTATGTGATCTACACCTCCGGGTCTACTGGACAGCCGAAAGGCATCGCGATGCCCCATGCTCCGCTGGTCAATCTGATGCGCTGGCAGAACCGGCACCCCGCGACGGTCACGTCGCAGTTTGCGGCATTCGGGTTCGATGTTGCCAGCCAAGAACTGCTCAGCGCGCTGACGAGCGGTGGCACGCTGGCCATCGTACCGGAAGCCGTAAGGCTCGACATGCCGCGCTTGATGGCCTTCTTTGATCAGCAGCGTGTCGAGCGGGCCTTTTTGCCGCCCGCACTGTTGCGCGCATTGGCGCAGGCGGGCCGTGAACGCGGCTGGACACCGGCGCTGCGTGAGGTGATCTGCAGCGGTGAAGCACTGCGCATCAACGATGATATCCGCACGCTGTTTGCGCGGGCACCTCAGCTGCAGCTCTTCAATCAGTACGGTCCCGCCGAGAGCCATGTTGTCTGTGCCGCGCGCTGCCCGGAAGACTCAGCACAGTGGCCTGACCTTCCTCCCATCGGGCATCCCATACCGGGTGCCATTCTCTATGTGCTGGACGCCGACGGCCAACCGGTGCCTCCGGGCATCAGTGGCGAGCTGTACATCGGCGGGCATTCGCTGTCACGCGGGTATGTCGGATTGCCTGCGCAGACGGCTGAACGCTTCCTGCCCGATGTGTTTGTTGGGCAAGAGGGCGCTCGCCTATACCGCACGGGCGATATGGTGCGCCAGCGCAGCGATGGTCAGCTGGAGTATCTGGGACGCTGTGACCATCAGATCACGCTGCGAGGCTACCGCATCGAACCGGGCGACATCGAAAGCCTATTGCGAGGCCGCCCGGGCGTCAGCGATGCACTGGTGATGCTGCGCACGAATGCTGGCGGTGAACCTCAACTGACCGCCTATCTGCAGGGCGACGATATCGCACTGGCCGCTTTGCAGGCCTACGCGATAGCACATCTGCCGGACTACATGGTGCCGTCGGCATGGGTGGTGATGGCGGCCTTCCCTCTGACGCGCAATGGCAAGGTGGATCGCCGTGCGCTGCCCGAGCCGGACATGCAGATGGCCGCGACGGCTTTTGAGCCGCCAGTTGACGATGAAGAGCAGGCCATGGCGATGCTGTGGCAGCGATTGCTGGGCGTCGAGCGTATCGGTCGTCACGACGACTTCTTTGCGCTGGGTGGCCATTCACTGCTGGCCGTCAGGGTAGTGGCGGACATTCAGCAGACCCAACAGGTCGAGGTGCCAGTGGCCGAGCTGTTCGAGCATTCGACCCTGGCCGCGTTCACCGAGCGTGTGGTGGACATCAGTATTGCGCAGTTCGATCTCGATGAACTGTTGAACATGACGGACGTAGAAGCCGAAGGGGATGATCATGAGTAACGCTGGCCCGCAACGTGATGCATTGAAGCGGATGAGTCGGGAAGACAAGGTGCGCTTGCTGGCCCGAGCGCGCCAGCAGGGGGCGGCGCGCAAGAGCGTAAGTACCGTGCGTCCCCTGACGCCGCAGCCCTGTACTCAAGAAGGTGTGCCGCTGAGCTTGGCTCAGCGGCGGTTATGGATTCTGGCGCAGATGGGGGGCGACAGTGCCGATGCCTATGTGCTGAGCGGCGGCTTCCGTCTGCAAGGCCGCGTCGACGAAGAGGCGCTGCGTGAAGCGCTGCGTGCACTGCTGGCGCATCACGATGTGCTGCGGATGCGCATCGTCACCGTAGACGGCGAGCCGCGTCAGCAGGTGACCGAGGTCGATGTAGACCAAGTACTGGAAGTGCGTGATCTTCATCATATGAATGAAGAAGATCAGCCGTTGTTGCCGACTTTCGTACTGTCGCAAAGCCCGCTGTGGCGGGTGCAGTTGCTGCGGGTATCAGAAGATGTCGCCGTACTGAAACTGGCACTGCACCATCTGATCGCCGATGGGTGGTCGCTGGCGCTGTTCATGGATGCTCTGTCGGCCTATTACGCCCGCGCGCAGTCGGGGGAAGCCGCGTTGCCGCGTCCCGCACTGCAATATACCGACTACGTGCAGTGGCAGCAGGGATTGCTTGAAGACGGTACGCTGACTCACCAGCAGCAGTATTGGGTCGACCGGCTGCGCGGTGCGCCCGAGCGCCTGACGCTGCCGACGGATCACCCGCGTCCCGAGCGACAGGCAATGGCGGGCGGACGTTTGCCGATCCGCTTCGATGCCACGCTGACGCAGGCGGTCAAGGCGCTCGGTCAGCAGCACCGCTGTACGCCGTTCATGGTGCTGCTGGCCAGCTGGTCGGTGCTTATGGCCCGGCTGTCCGGGCAGGACGATATCGTGACCGGTATTCCCATCGCCGGGCGCGGGCAGCAGGCGCTGGAAACGATGCTGGGAATGTTCGTCAATACACAGGCACTGCGGGTCGATTTATCGGCAGCCCCTGATACGGCCAGTGTGCTGGCTCAAGTGCGGCGAATAGCACTGGAGGCGCAGCAGCACGCCGACATTCCCTTCGAACAGGTCGTGGAAGCGGTCGCACCCAGCCGTAGCCTGGCTTACAGCCCGCTGTTTCAGACGATGTTCACGCTCCAGAACACCCCACAAGGGCAGCTGACCCTGCCGGGCATCGCGCTGGAGGCGCTGACCAGTGAAGATGCCAAGGCACCGTTTGATCTGAGTGTGGCACTGGAAGAAATTGACGGTGAGTTGGTCGGTTCGCTGTTCTATGCCACGGCACTGTTCGATGCCGATACGCTGACCCAGTGGCTATCGGCGTGGACGCAGTTGCTGAGCGGCATGGTGCATCAGCCCGCTACCGCGGTGAGTGCGCTGCCAATGCTGTCCGATGACCTGCGTGATCAGGTGATTGAGGGCTTCAATGCCACGGCACATGACTATCCCCGCGAGGCAAGCATTCATGCCTTGATGGAGCGACAGGTCGCGCAGACACCGGATGCTGTGGCCGTGGTGTACGCTGGCACCTCGCTGACCTATGCCGAGCTGAACGATCAAGCCGACCGGCTGGCGCACTGGCTGGTGGCGCAAGGGGTAGCTGCAGACCAGCGTGTGGCCATTGCGCTGCCGCGGGGGCTGTCGATGGTCGTTGCCGTGTTGGCCGTGCTGAAAGCGGGCGGGGCGTATGTCCCGCTTGATCCCGCCTATCCTGACGACCGTCTGCGTTACATTCTTGAGGACAGCCGTCCCGCTGTCCTGATCACCACGCCCGACTTTCCTGCACGCATGGCACCGTTGCCCGACGCGCTGACGCTGGCGCTGATGGAGAGTGATACGGCGCCATGGTCGCATACCCCGGAATCAGAAGTGGCATTGCCGAACGGTGCGCCAGACAATCTGGCCTATCTCATCTATACCTCGGGTTCTACGGGGCAGCCCAAGGGGGTCATGGTGCCGCATCGCGCCGTGGTCAACTTCCTCTGCCATCAGCAGCGTCAGCTGGGTGTTGATGAGCGTGATCGCCTGTTGGCTATCACCACGCTGTCGTTCGATATTCATGTACTGGAACTCTTTCTGCCGCTGATCAGCGGGGCACAGCTTCATATTGCCAGCGATGCGCTCCGCCTCGACGGTGCGGCGCTGGCCGATTATCTGCGTGATGAAAATATCACACTGTTCCAAGCCACCCCTGCAACATGGAAACTGCTGCTGGCGAACCAGTGGCAGGGTGCACCGCATCTGACCGGACTGATCGGTGGTGAGGCTTGCCCACTGGCGTTGGCCCACGATATCGCTGCTCGGGTCAGTACACTGTGGAACATGTACGGCCCTACCGAAACGACGGTGTGGTCGACCATGCAGCCGCTATCGGCGCGGGAGGCACAGGTGTCTATCGGACGCCCGATCGCCAATACCCGTGTCTACGTGCTGGACGAGCAGCAGCACCCGGTGCCGGTTGGCGTCGTGGGTGAGTTGTATATTGCTGGCGCAGGCGTGACCCACGGCTATCTCGGCCGACCCGAACTGACGGCTGAACGTTTCCTGCCCGATCCATTCGTGGCGGACGAACAGGCGCGTATGTACCGCACCGGCGACTTAGTGCGCTGGCGTAGGGACGGCACGCTGGATTACCTGGGGCGCAACGACTTCCAGGTCAAGATTCGCGGCTTCCGCATCGAATTGGGCGAAATTGAAGCCGCGCTGCAGGCCTGTGACGGTGTGCAGGATGCCATTGTCGTCGCACACTCCCATACCGGCGGAGAACCGCAGCTAGTGGCGTACTGCACGCCCAGCAGTGATGTGGTGCTTGAGGCCGCACAGCTCAAAGCCGCACTGGCGGCGATCATGCCGGGCTATATGGTGCCGGCGGCGTTCATGGTGCTGGAACGATTGCCGCTGACGCCCAATGGCAAGCTGGATCGGCAGGCACTCCCTGCACCCGACGAAAGTGCGTTCGTGCGCCAGCAGTACGAAGCTCCGTATGGCCCGTTGGAAGAAGGGCTGGCCGCCCTGTGGCGCGAGGTGCTCGGTGTCGAGCGCGTTGGGCGGCAGGATCACTTCTTCGCACTGGGTGGTCATTCGCTGCTGGCCGTGCAGTTGATGACACGCGTACAGCAGCGCCTGCAGCATACCTTGAACCTGGAAGCCCTGTTTGCTCATCCCACGCTGGCGGCCATGGCGACGAGGCTGGTGCCTGCGGCGCAAGAAGCGCTGCCGGATATGCTGCCGCGAGCAGCGGGTGAGGATGCGCCACTGTCACCGGCCCAGCGCCGGATTTGGTTTCTGTCGCGCATGGACAGCAGCCTGAGCCGCGCCTACCAGCTGCACGGCAGCGTCGACCTGAAGGGTGAACTGGATGAGCGCGCGCTGCGGCAGGCACTGGATGCCATTGCGGCGCGCCATGAGGCACTACGCACTCATATTATCGACGTCGACGATGTGCCGTGGCAGCGGGTGGCGGCAGCGGACAGCGGGTTTTCATTGACCACGCTGACATTGACTCACGGCGACACCGTACCGCCGTTCACGCCAGCAATGGTGATGGATGAGGGCCCGCTGGCCTGCGGTCGTCTAGTGCGCCTCGGGACAGATCACCATGTGCTGCAGCTCGCGTTTCATCACGTGATCGCCGATGGGTGGTCGATCGGTATCTTTCTGCGCGAACTGAGCGAAGGCTATGCGGCGGCGCATGAGGGCCGTGAGGCCAAACTGCTGCCGCTGCGGGTACAGTACGGCGACGTGGCGATCTGGCAGCAGGACGTTTTGAATGATGAACGCATGGCAGCGCAGTGTCAGTTCTGGGTCGAACAGCTTAACGATGCGCCCGCCTGCCTGTCATTGCCGACCGACCGACCGCGTCCGGCAGTGCAGCGTTACGATGGTGCAGCTGTGCCCGTTGTGCTGGATCGCGCGCTGACCGAGCGCCTGCACGCGTTGTCCCGACGTCATGGCGGTACCGTGTTCATGACACTGCTGGCTGCATGGGGAACGCTGATGGCGCGTCTGTCGGGGCAGCGCGATATCGTGGTGGGGACACCAGTCGCTGGGCGTGATCATCCCGACATCGAGCATTTGATAGGTATGTTCGTCAATACGCTGCCGCTGCGCCTCAATCTTGACGCATCGCCTTCCGTTGAAGCCCTGCTGGCGCAGGTGAAGGCCACGACGTTGGCCGCCCAGCAGCACGCGCAGGTGCCGTTCGAACATATGGTGGAAGCCGTCGCGCCGGAACGTAGCCTAGCGTACAGCCCAGTCTTCCAGACGATGCTGGCGCTACAAAACACGCCCGAAGCTTCGCTGACATTGCCAGGGCTGACCCTCACACCACGCGAAGACGAAACGGTATCGTCTCAGTGCGACCTCAGCTTGCTGCTGCGTGAAGAAGAAGGGCGATTGATAGGGGCTGTGCACTTTGCAACGGCGCTGTTCGACGAACAGACGATCGCACGCTGGATCGGCTACTGGGTGCGACTGTTGGAAGGCATGACCGCTACACCTGAACAGCCGGTCATGGCACTGCCGATGCTATCAGAAGACGAGCATTGTCAGCTTATACATGGCATGAATCAGACTGCAGCAGACTATCCTCTTCAAGCCCCATTGCCTCAAATGTTCGCGCAGCAGGCGTTGCAGCAGCCTGAGGCGCTGGCGGTGTGCACTCACGAAGGCGACTGGCAGTATGGCGAGCTTGATCGCAGTGCCAATCAGCTCGCCCATTGGTTGATTTCGCACGGGGTGGGCGCCGAGCGTCGCGTGGCAGTGCTGCTGGAACGTGGTCGAGCCTTGCCACTGGCCCTGCTGGCGGTGCTGAAGGCGGGTGGGGCCTACGTGCCGCTGGATGCCGCCTACCCCGATGAGCGTCTCGGCTATCTCGTGAACGACTGCTCGCCCGTCATGGTGCTCACTTCGTCAGCGTTGGCGGCTCGGTTGAGCACTGTGGCGCCGCAGGTCACGACGGTTGTCATCGACGAATCCTCATGGGCATCGCAGCCGGATTCTGCACCAGAGATTGTCGTGCAGCCCGATCATCTGGCCTATGTGATCTATACCTCTGGTTCTACTGGTCATCCCAAAGGGGTGATGGTCGAACATCGTCATGTCGCGAATCTGGTGCATTGGCACTGCCAGCAGTTCCAGCTGCGCGAAGGAACCCCCGTGTCCTGTGTGGCGGGGCTGGGTTTCGATGCAGCCGTCTGGGAGCTCTGGCCCGCGCTGTGTGCCGGTGGTCGTGTGCTTATGCCTGCCCCTGAGGTGGCGCGTGACCCCGAGGGGTTGCTGGCCTGGTGGCAGGCCCAGCCGTTGCAGATCAGTTTTCTGCCGACACCCGTGGCCGAGTGGGCCTTCTCGCGGGGGATGACGCACCCCACGCTGCGCACGTTGCTGGTAGGCGGGGACCGCCTGACTCATCGGCCAGCCACTGATATCGGCTTCACCTTGGTGAATAACTACGGGCCGACCGAGAACGCGGTGGTTGCGACTTCCGGCGCGATTGCTGCTGATGACGAGGCGTTGCATATCGGGCGACCGATCGACAATGCCAGCGTGTATCTATTGGATGAACAAGGGCAGCCGGTGCCGCTGGGTGTGGTTGGCGAGCTGTATGTGGGCGGCGCTCAGGTTGCGCGTGGCTATCTTGACCGCCCAGAGCTGACTGCAGAACGCTTCCTGCCCGATCCCTTTGCAACAGAACTCGGTGCACGTATGTACCGTACGGGAGATCTGGCCCGCTGGCGTGCAGATGGGACACTGGAATATCACGGCCGCAATGACTTTCAGGTCAAGCTGCGCGGTTTCCGCATTGAACTGGGTGAAATCGAAGCCGCGATAGCGGCCTGTGAAGGCATTGATAGTGCCATCGTGGTCACGAAAGGAGGCGATCAGCAGCCGTATCTGACCGCTTACTATACGGTCACTGGGAGCGGTGTCACGCCAGAAGCGCTTCAGGGCCAACTGGCGGAGCGGCTTCCGGCCTACATGGTGCCGTCGGCGTGGGTGCCACTGGACGCACTGCCGCTGACCGCGAACGGCAAAGTGGATCGCCGCGCGCTGCCCGAGCCGGACGATGCTGCACGTGTTCAGCGGGCCTACGAGGCTCCGCAGGGCGCGCATGAAACCGCTCTGGCGGACATCTGGTCAGCGCTGCTTGGGGTCGAGCGCGTCGGTCGTCACGATGATTTCTTTGCGCTGGGCGGCCATTCGCTGTTGGGCGTACAGCTGGTATCGCGTGTTCGGGCGCAGCTCAAGTGCGCACTATCGCTGACCGCACTGTTTGCCTTTCCGACGCTGGCTGAACTGGCGACACAGCTGGACGAAGCTGACCCTGATGACGTGCTTCCAGCCATCACGGCGCAGCACGCCGATGGCCCCATTCCGCTGTCGCTGGCTCAGCAACGTTTGTGGTTCCTGTCACGGATGGATGACGCCGCGAGTGCCAGCTATGTGATCGCAGGCGGTCTGCGGTTGCGTGGTCCGTTGAACGCGGCAGCGCTGACGCGTGCGTTGGATGCCATCGTGGCGCGTCACGAAAGTCTGCGCACGCACATGGCAACTGTGGAGGGCGAACCGCAGCAGATCGTCAGCGCGCCGCAGGTGGGCTTCCCGCTCCAATACGTGTCGCTGGGGTCACCCGATGACACCTTGCCACCGTTTGCGCCCACCTTTGATCTGGGCTGCGGCCCGTTGGTCCAGGCACAGCTGGTCCGTTACCGCGACGACGATCATCTTCTGAGGCTGGCTCTGCATCACGTCATCGCTGATGGATGGTCGATGGGTGTGCTGATGCAGGAACTGAGTACCCTGTATGATGCCTTCGCGGCTGAACGGCCCGACCCACTGCCGCCGCTGGCGCTGCAGTACCGCGACTACGCCGTCTGGCAGCAGCGCTACCTCACCAGCGAGCGCCTTCAGCATCAACAGCAGTACTGGGTTGAGCAGCTGCAGCACGCGCCGGAATGCCTCAGCCTGCCGCTCGATCGTCCGCGTCCTGAACGGCAGGACTACCGTGGTGCCCAGCTCGACGTTGTGTTACCGGCACCGCTGGTGGCGCGACTGCATGCGCTGAGTCGTGCGCAGGGGTGCACGCTCTACATGACCCTAGTGGCGGCGTGGGCAGCGCTGATGGCCCGTCTATCGGGGCAGGACGATATCGTGATTGGAACGCCGACGGCGGGTCGCCAGCGTTACGAGCTGGAACCGCTGATTGGCATGTTCGTCAACACACAGGCACTGCGCGTTGGCGTGCCGGGTGACGTGGATAGCGTGCGACTGTTGGCCGCCGTGCGCGAGACCGTGCTGAACGCCCAGCAGCACGCAGACATCCCATTCGAGCAGATCGTCGAAGCGGTATCGCCGCGCCGCAGCCTTGCTCATAGCCCAGTCTTTCAGGTGATGCTGGGCTGGCAGGCGCAGGGGGGAGAACAACCGACGCTGAGCGGTCTTTCCGCGACCGTGCTTCCCATCGACCTGCACACCGCTCAGTGTGATCTCAGCCTTGAGCTGAACGAACAGGAGGGTGAGGTACGAGGTGTGCTGCGCTACGCCACCGCGTTGTTTGACGAAGCAACGGTCAACCGCTGGCAAGGATACTGGGCACGTTTGCTGGAAGGCATGGCGGCGACGCCAGAACGTCCCGTGATGTCACTGTCTATCCTTTCGCCGGTGGAATACGAAACGGTCACCGGTACCTTCAATGCGACCCAGCGCGACTACCCACGCTATGCCTCCCTCGCGGCGATGTTCGAAGCGCAGGTGGCGGCAACGCCCGAGGCCATTGCTGTAGTTGAAGGAACGCACACCTGTTGCTATCGCGAGCTAAACGAGCGTGCCAACCGATTGGCGCATCGACTGCTGCGAGAAGGGTTGCAACCCCACGATCGCGTAGCGGTAGCCTTGCCACGGGGCGAGCTGCTGGTCACGGCCCTGTTGGCGATTCTGAAGGCTGGGGGCTGCTACGTGCCGATCGACCCGCACTATCCCGCATCGCGTGCGCAGTTCATGCTAGCCGATAGCGCGCCGCGCCTGTTGCTGGCCTCGGCAGACGCCAGTGCGGCGTTTGCACCCTGGCCGCTGGGGCTGACCGTGCTTGATCCCGAGCAGTGTCTGGCCGCGCCATTGAGCGAGCCATGCATCAACCCCGGGCGCGCACATGATCCGGCCAGTCCCGCACTGGCCTATATCATGTACACCTCCGGCTCGACGGGACGCCCCAAAGGGGTGATGGTCAGCCAGCGCAGCGTACTGCGCCTGATCTTCTCCAATGGCTATGCGGCCTTTGATGCGCATGACCGCGTGGCGTGTCTGGCCAATCCCGCCTTCGACGCCAGCACTATGGAACTGTGGGGCGCACTGCTGTGCGGTGGCTGTCTGGTGGTGTTTGATCACGATACCGTGATGGATGCACAGGCGTTCACTGCGGCGCTGGAACATCACCGTGTCACCGTGATGTTCATGACTATCGCGTTGTTTAACCAGCATGCCGACGCTCTACAGCGCTATCTGCCTGCGCTGCGCTATCTGATGGTCGGGGGGGAATCGTTGGATCCCGCCTTCGTTCGTCGTGCGTTGCGTGAAGGGCCGCCACAGCATTTTCTGCACGTCTATGGGCCGACTGAAACCACGACCTTTGCGACGGCCTATCGCATGAACGATGCCAATCCCGACGTACCACAGATGCCCATTGGTCGCCCGATCAGCAATACCACGGTCTACGTGATGGATGCCTTCCAGCAGCCGGTGCCGATCGGTGTGACGGGCGAGCTGTATATCGGCGGTGACGGGGTCGCGGAAGGGTACCTGAACCTGCCAGAACAAACGGCCGAACGTTTCGTGCCTGATCCCTTTACAGCAATGCCCGCCGCGCCCAACGCGCGTCTCTACCGCACTGGCGACCTGGGCTACTGGCTGGCGGATGGCACACTGATGTTCCAAGGCCGCAACGACTTCCAAGTCAAACTGCGTGGATTCCGTATCGAACTGGGTGAAATCGAAGCCGCACTGCTGGCCTGCCCCGAAGTGCAGCATGCCGTGGTCGAAGCGCGTGGCACTGAGGCCAGTGAGAAACGCTTGGTGGCGTACTACACCTGCCATGAACGGCACCACATTGACCCTGAGACATTGAATCAGCGGCTAAGTCTGCGCCTGCCGGACTACATGGTGCCTTCTGCGTGGATGCCGTTGGCGGAGATTCCGCTCACTGCCAATGGCAAGGTGGATCGCCGTGCGCTGCCCGAACCGGACGCAGCGACCTATCTGCAGGCCGCCTATGAAGCCCCACAAGGTGAGTTAGAATGCCAGCTGGCTGCACTGTGGCAACGTCTGCTGGGCGTGGAACAGGTCGGTCGTCACGACGACTTCTTCGCGCTGGGGGGGCATTCACTGATGGCCGTGCGCTTGGTCAATGAAGCGCAGCAGCAGGGCATTGAAATACCGCTTGCGACGCTATTTTCCGCGTCGCGCCTGAGCGAGCTGGCCGAGCGTCTAGGTGAGGCGCTACCGCTAGCACAGAATGCCGATGCTCCCATTGCGTTCCGTAGTACGGGCAGCGAGCGTCCGCTGTTTATCGTGCCCGAGGCCAGCGGAGAGCTGTTCTACGGACCGTTGCTGACCTCCTGTATCGACAGTGATATTCCTGTGTATGGCCTTCCCGCGCCGGATCGCCGTCAGCCCGCCTTACAGACAGTGGAGGGGGCCGCAGCACGCCTGGTAGGGATGATACGTGAGGTGCAGCCGGCAGGGCCGTATCGCTTGCTGGGTTGGTCGTTCGGCGGCGTGATGGCCTACGAAGTGGCGGCCCAGTTAATGGGGCAGGATCAGAGTGTTGAGTTCGTCGGCATGCTCGACACCCGCTTGCCCGATCGCGACGATGGGCGCGTCGTTGCCATGGATGAGCTGTTCGCGTTGCCGGATGACGAACAGCGCATGAACTACCTCGTCAAAGGGGATATCGACGCGCTGGCGACCACTGATGCGCTGCGTGCACAGGCGGAAGCGCTATCCCGCACGCTGCCTCTGTGGGAAGTGCACTACACGCTGGGGCAGTCCCTCGATATGCTGCCGGCAGGATGGTCGCCTGAGTACTACCACGGCTGGCTGACGCACCGTTTGGCGCTGCTGAGCGCCGAATATGACGTGCCGCGACTGCCGATCGTGATCGACCTGTTTGTGGCTGCCGATGAACCCGAGCAGGCCGAAGAGGGGTTGGGCTGGCATCGCGTGCTGCCGGAGGCGCAGGTTGTGTGCACTGCCGTACCCGGTACCCATGCCCGCATGGTGTCCGAACCCTATGTGCATACACTGGGCGAAGCGATTTCCGAAACGCTCAAAACGCGTCGGGCCGCCGTACCGTCGTCTCGCTATATGCCAGCTATGACGCTTCAAAGTGGCCAAATTGGGGCTCCGACCGTACTGTGCATTCCCGGGGCGGGCGACAACGTGTTCTCGTTCATGCCGCTGGTGCGCAGCCTGCCGTCCGACTGGCATGTCATCGGTCTTCAGCCCCGCGGACTGTGGGGACAGGAGGTACCACACAGCGATGCGACCTCGGCGGCCGCCTTCTATCGGCGATCGCTGGAGGGGCAGTTGCCTGCCGGGCCACTGTATATTGTTGGGCATTCGTTTGGTGGCTGGGTCGCCCTAGCACTGGCCCAGCAGCTGGAAGCAGAGGGTATAGCGCTTGCGCGTGTGGTCATCGCTGACAGCCGGGTACCCGAGTGCGAGCGTAAGGAAATCTCGTCGCTGGGGGCGTTGCAGAAGCTGATCGACCTGCTGGAGATGCAGGGCGTGCCGTTGACGCTGGAACGAGAGCGTCTAGCCCGTATGACGCCACGCCAGCGGCTGACGGCTCTGCACGGAGCGGTCACATCGGCCGGTATCATGTCGGCGCGAACACCGCTAGAGTCGCTACACAGCATCCTGCGTGTGCTCGCCATCAACCTGCGCTCGGGCTATTGTCCGACGCAGCTGCCACAGGCTCCTGCAACACTGGTCGTTGCGGCGGATACTGATGCCACTGCGACACATCGCTGGCAGCAGCGTTGGCCGCAGGTGGAGGTGGTACGCAGCCAAGGCAACCATGTACAGATGCTGAAATCCCCCTATGTCGAGGTGCTCTGCCGTGCACTGACCGCATGACATGCACCATGGCCACGTTGGCACCAGAAGCAAAAGGTGCTGATGCGGCCATGTTCGTGACAGGGTGCTGTGCAGTGAATACCTCGCGCTCGCCCTTTATGTGCTCATCACTGCTTTGATATAACGACAAAAGGCCCCCGCCGATAGCGATATCGACGGGGGCCTTTGCATTTCCGATGACGGTTAGGTGCGGCCTATGCCCATAAAGACGATAAAACGGCATCGCGGATACCGTAAGCTGATCGCTTTAAGAGGATGTCGGTCGTTAGGCCTGTGCTTCGTGGTTAGGCATTGTCCGCGGCGAATGCGTCGTAGACGCCGGGCCAGTACACGGCCTGCGCGAAATAGACACGACGGTTCGTTGACTGATTGATAACGGGCGACCCTTGGAGCCGATACCCCATCCGCAGCGCCGCGCACACCTTGTGATTGAGCTCTTCCTTGTTGACCGAGGTCAACAGCATGTAAACGTCATACCCTTCAGGGAGAGAGGAAAGGGAAGTCGGCATCGGAGCGCTCCTGAATATCAAACCAAGCGGTAATCGCAATCATGAATGAAATGGCCTTCGGTACAGGGCCTTGTCACAAAAGATACCGCAATCCCACCTTCCCGCACCACTTTCCGGTAGGCTAGAGACGGCTCCGGTGGCTATCGGTGCTCACGAAGTACAAGTATACCGTTATCTTGATGCGTGCTAACCATACGCTCTGGAGGGACGTGATAGCGCAAAACAGCAAATGGAAAAGCATGAAAGGAGAGGAGCGCAAGGATACGCTGGGTGTGATAACGACGACGAGGGTCAGTGCGCGGGTTTACCTTAAGGAGGTCGACAGATGACATGACGGTATGCTGTCCTGTCTGCCACCGCCCTGTTCATGACGGTTCTGTTTATAGGTTCTGTTTATAAAGGAAGCGGATTCGAGCGGCAGACATCCTGAATGGCCGCTCGAAAGGTATCGCTAGTCCCTGTCCTTGCGTACGCGCAATAGCATGCGCAACGCACGCTCGATGATATGTGCTTGATCGGCATCGAGTTGCAACAAGGTATTCGCCACGCTGTCCACGCAGCGGCGATGCTCTTCTGAGGCATTCTCGTAGACGCGAGTCTGATAGGCACGACGCGGCTCTTCGATCCCAACCGGCTGCGGCTGGTTAGGTTCATAGTCCAGCGAATAGCGAGGTAGATTAAGGCGCGCTTCGATGTCGCGTGCCAGTTCCTCGCCGATATTGCGATTGGACTGTGATGAAGTGGAACCGTGCGTCGACAGTATCCGGGAGATATAGCTGGGCGAACGCTCCAACGCATTGGCGAGTTCTACCTGCCTACCCTCGAACAGGTCGTTCATCAGATTACGTAAGTTCTTACGGCGGATGTCATAGATCGTCATACCGCTATCATCGCGGGAGCTTATTCAAAGATAAATTTCCCGCGGGATAATTCGGATATGCCTTTAAGGTCATTATGTCATGCGGTGTCTACCGCGAACGACGCTCACTTGTGAGCACGGAGTACGTCTATTACCTTGCTTAGGGTTTCGACCTCCTCCAAGGACATGAAAGGCAGCATATTCATGATGTATTGGATACGCGCACAATGGCGACATTGTGTCTCAGTATCACCGTGACAGCAGCCCGGGGTAGAGGACGGAGAAGTCGGTGTTCGACCAGAATCATCACGCGTCGTGTCGTAGGCCTCCATCGGCTCGCCGACGGTTTGGGCGGCACCATCGGAAAGAGGGCGGTCCAGATAACCCGTTTCCAGACCAAGATGGTTTTCGATACGACGCGCACTGATCTCACTCATATTGCGCGTCCACGACTTGCCATCCCGCGGCGGTGATAGCCAACGGGATATTTCACCTGCACTGCGTTCGACCGCCTTTGCGAGGGCAGTCTGATTTCCCTTGAACCGTTCGCGAATCAAGCGTTGCAGGTGAATGCGTCGCCGATCGTATAGCGTGTTGATATCCATGACGCTATCATCGCGTAACGTTTCCTTCGGGTAAATAACCGCAGGGTGTTGATGTTAAAATAACCTTGAGGTCATAATGGGCGTGACCTTTATGGTAACAGCAACGGGAGGAGCCGTGCTCACCTTCTATGTCGACCTGCACTAATATGGAGTAAGAGGAACAGAAGCATGACAAAGAAAAGAAACACGCAGCTGTTGAACTGGATCAAGACCGCGACCGATGAACAGGTCAATATGGCCGGGGCCTCGCGCAGCTACCTGCGCCTGATCGCCTATGGTCACAAGCACCCCTCGGCCTCGGTGGCGGCAGGTATTGAGCGGGCCACAGAAGGGGCCGTCACGCGGCAGCAGCTGCGCCCGCAGGACTGGCCACTGATCTGGCCTGAGCTTGCCGACAGCCCCGAGCAGATCGCACAGGCCGCAAGGGCACTGGCGACCATTCAAGCGCAGACCGAGCATTCGCCACGATAATAAAGACAGTGCTGTTTCACTTAACGTAATCAAGCGGGCATGCCGCTTCGAGCGAGCATGAAAGAGGCGCGCTATGCGAGCCGATGCGTAATGCGGCACGGGTAGGGCGCCTTGCAGAAGGGTTTGCTGGCGGTAGGCAGGACTCAAATCATCACCGTATGCACTACGGCATATTTTGGTAGACGGCGATAACGCTTTCTTTTATCCATTCTTGACCGTAATCAGGTCAGCACTGCAACGTTGAGTATATGAATAGGGTGGGGTAGTGCGATGTGCTTTATTGAATACGTAGAACGCGCGTTATTTTCATATCAACTGCAACGTTATTCTTGATTGGATATCGGTTTTTTACATTAATGCCGTGTAATGCACTGTATTTGTGGATTTTTATTTTTATGTGCGCGCTGTAGATTCCCCGTTAAAATCTTTGTTAATCCTATCTTCAACATTCATTAATATGGGCTGTAGACGGCAGCGGCATAGTCCTATCGGTAACCTTCAGTAGCGGTATCTCTCCGCCTGATTATTCCTTTATATGCATTGATGCTGTGCCTGTGGGTGCAGCCATGGGTGTGTCCTTAACCCTCGCAGGGTGATCGTTGATTCATGGTGTGGATAGACTTCGCCTTGGATCGTGGGGCACCCCGTGGCAATGCTGACGGAGTCCGCAATGGCATGGCCGCTCTTCACTGTTTCACAAACGATTGCTTAACTCGCGATGCCGCACGGCGCGGTGCTCGGCGCTATGGCTGGGGCATCGTGCTGTTCTATCTCGTAACCTATATCGTACCACTGGGCTGGCGGCCGTTGCTGGCCCCGGATGAAACCCGCTATGCGCAGATCGGCAGCCTGATGATGCGTTCGGGCGATCTGGTCGTGCCGCATTTTCTGGGTCTGCGTTACTTCGAAAAGCCCATTTTAGGTTATTGGCTTAATGCCGGTGCACAGTGGCTGTTTGGCAGCAGCAATTTCTCAGCACGTCTCAGCTGTGCGCTGGCCGCGGGGGCAAGTGGGCTCATGGTGTATCGGATGGCGCAGCTGCTGTGGCGCGACGCGCGCTGTGCAGCCTGTTGCGCGCTGGTATACCTGTCGATGCTGATGGTGTTCTGTACGGGAACCTACATTTCCATCGACGCGCCGCTGTCGCTGTGGATGACCGCGATCATGCTGAGCGGTGTATGGGCTTATACCCGTGATAGCCGTTCATCGCGTGTTTGGGGGTATCTGTGGATTGGGGTGGCCAGTGGGGCAGGGGTCATGACCAAAGGCTTCCTGGCGCTGGCGATTCCGGTGCTGGTGATGGTGCCGTGGCTGATGGTAACACAGCGGACGCGTCATTTATGGACATACGGGCCGCTGGCCGTACTGGCGGCCGTGCTGACGGTACTGCCGTGGGGGCTGATCGTTCATCAGCGTGACCCGCAGTTCTGGTCTTTCTTCTTCTGGCATGAACATATCCAGCGTTTCTTCAGTCAGACGGAGGCTCAGCATGCCGCCCCTTGCTATTTCTTTGTGCCCATCGCGCTGCTGGGACTCTTCCCTTGGTGGGGCAGCGTGTTCCACATGCGCGACCAGTCACGGGGCATGGCCCCCGCCACTCGACGCTATCTGCTGCTGTGGTGCGTGATGCCGTTTCTGTTTTTCAGCTGTGCCCGCGGCAAATTGGCACCCTATATTCTGCCGTGTTTTCCTGCAGTGGCGCTGTTGGTGGGCTATACACTCTATGCGCTGTATTTAAGCGCGCTACGGTGGCACGGCCTGTGGGCCGCACTGGGGGGCGCGGCAGGGCTGATGCTACTGCTTTGCGGCAGCGGTCATCACTTCGATTTGCGTGTTGATATGTTCGCTTATGTAACGGCCATTGCCATGCTGAGTGCTGTTACCCTGTTGGGATTAGGCGTGGTGTGGCGGCCTCGCTGGGTCATGTCGCTGGCGCTTATTCCTACCGCATTGGCTTGGGGTATACCGTTCTGTATGCCCGTAGAGCGCCTCTATGACAAGGCCCCAGTGGTGTTCGCTCAGCAGCATGATGATCTGGTGGCACGCAGCGCTGTACTGGTCAGTAATGGCATCAGTGATGCTGCGGCGCTGAGCTGGCTGACACGACGCGATGACATTGTGATCTACGATGCGGTGGGTGAGCTGGCGTTCGGGCTTCAGGATCACCCCGAGCGCTGGGTGAGCGTTGATGCGCTTCCTGGCTGGCTTGAGCAGGCGAGACACTGCGGACGCGTGACCATGATGCTGGACAATGATCAGGACAGCTTCGCACCCACACTGGCGCTTAACCCCGACATCATCGATACGCGGGGCACCTATAGCCTGCTGAGTTTTGCCGCACGCCCGGGAACGGATGAACGTTGTCCTGTGGCGCGACAGAAGCCGCAGTGACGCGCTCAAAGGCCCGCCTTGCTTCATTCTGCCCGCGTAATGGATAGCGATACGTTGCGAGTGAAATTGTGCACGGAATGAACCTTCGGCACCTGCACATATCATATAGTTGTGCACGAGGTAAAACGCTTGAAAGTGCAGTAGTTTTGCTACGGCAGTAGGTGTTTACTGCGGCTATCCAAGTGGAAAGTAGTGGCGATGCGGCATAGAGTATGGACGCCGTAACGCGTGGATACGGCATCGCTACTTATCCCTACAATTCAGTGCTGTATTGCTGGAAGTTGAGGCCTAACATTGTGCAAATCCGCGCGTCGAGACGCGTTGCACAAGGCTATAACCGCATGACGGGGTGTCGGCGCATCCCTTGCATGTGTCAGCAACGATTCGGCGTCTGTCCATTATTGCGTCATATGCAATGGAAGGAGTTAAGTCAAATGTCTGCGTTTATTCCGTTGTGCCGTCCCGCCATTGGTGAGCGTGAAATCGACGCCGTTGTCGAGGTGCTGCGTTCGGGCTGGATTACGACCGGCGCGAAGTGCCATGAGCTAGAGCAGGCATTCTGCGACACGCTCGGATGCAAACACGCCATTGCAGTCAGTTCGGCGACGGCCGGCATGCACATCATGCTGCAAGCACTGGGTATTGGGCCGGGCGATGAAGTTATCACGCCGTCCCAGACCTGGGTGTCGACCGTCAACCTGATCATGCTGGCCGGTGCGACACCGGTATTCATTGATGTCGACCGCGATACGCTGATGGTGACGCCCGATGCCATCGAGGCGGCCATTACACCGCGTACCAAAGCGATCATCCCCGTGCACTATGCGGGCGCGCCCATCGACCTAGACGCGGTCCGTGCCGTTGCCCGTCGTCACGATGTGACGTTGATTGAAGACGCTGCGCATGCCGTGGGCACGCTGTACAAGGGTGTTCCGGTAGGACGTGAAGGCACGGCCATCTTCTCGCTGCATGCGATCAAGAACATCACGTCGGCCGAAGGCGGCATGATCGTGACCGATGACGATGCGTTGGCTGAAACACTGGCCATGCTCAAGTTCCACGGGCTGGGTGTCGACGCTTTCGATCGCCAAGCCAATGGGCGTCGCCCACAGGCCGAGGTGTTGTCGCCGGGCTTCAAGTGCAACCTAGCCGATATGAACGCCGTCATCGCGTTGACCCAGTGGCCGCGCCTTGTCGAGATCAACGAGCGTCGCCGTGTACTGTGCGAGCGCTATCGCGATGGGTTGAAAGGGCTGCCGCTCATTCCGCTTTCGGCCCCCGAATGGGATCACCGCCATGCTCACCATCTGTTCATCGTGCGCGTAGACGATACCCGTACATCGCTGACGCGTGATGCCATCATGCAGAAGCTGAAAGACGATGACATCGGCAGTGGCATTCACTTCAAGGCCATCCATCAGCAGAAATACTACCGCGAACGCTTCCCAGCCGGCACGCTACCGCACGCGCTGCCCAACACCGAGTGGAACAATGACCGGCTGTTCAGCCTGCCGCTGTTCCCCGACCTTTCTTTTGACGATGTCGACCGTGTGGTGGCATCCCTGACCCGAATCCTGGAGGACTGACGGGTGACACCCACTTCCTTTGCTTTGATCTCCATCGTTATTCCTGTTTTCAACGAGCAGGCCAGTCTGCCGGAGCTGCTCGAACGTACCGACAAGGCCTGCCGTCAGTTGGACAGGCCCTATGAAATCATTTTCGTCGACGATGGCAGCCACGATGACAGTGTGGCGCTGCTGAAACAGGCCGCCGACCGTGAAGGCAGTGCGATCCGCGTTGTCGTGCTGAATCGCAACTATGGACAGCATGCGGCCATCATGGCGGGGTTCGAAGCCTCGCGCGGCGATTTCGTGATCACGCTGGATGCCGACCTTCAGAACCCGCCGGAAGAGATTCCGCGTTTGGTTGAGGCGGGGCTGAAAGGGTATGACGTCGTTGCCACCGTGCGTCGCAACCGTCAGGACTCCTTCTTCCGTCGCCTATCGTCACGGCTGATCAACGGTGCCGTGCGCCGCGCGACGGGCGTTATGATGACCGACTACGGCTGTATGCTGCGCGGTTATCATCGTCGCATCATCGACGCGATGCTGCAGTGCCATGAGCGCAGCACCTTCATTCCGATTCTGGCTAACAGCTTCGCGCGCAACACCATCGAGTTCGAAGTGGATCACGCCGAACGCGAGCACGGTGAATCTCGTTACAGCCTGATGCGTCTGATCAGCCTGATGTTTGATCTGGTCACCTGCATGACGACGCAGCCGCTGCGGCTGGCCAGTCTGGCTGGGGCGTTGATCGCGGCCGCCGGTTTTGTATTCGCACTGCTGCTGATCGTGCTGCGCATTGCTTTGGGATCCGCATGGGGGCTCAACGGCGTATTTCCGCTGTTTGCGATCCTATTTATTTTCATCGGTGTACAGATGATTGGTATCGGGCTGGTCGGGGAATACCTTGGCCGCATGTACAACGATGTACGCGCCCGTCCACGCTATTTCGTCGAAGACACCTATGAGAGCGCTTTGCTGCGTTCTGACGCGGCCTCAGCGCCGACTTCTTCCGATGCGCCTACCGAAGACGCATCGACTTCCACTATTTCCAAGGATGCTGGAGATTGCACACAATGAAAGCCATAGTCTTTGCGTACCAGGACTTCGGATGTCAGGGCATCGAAGCCCTGCTGGCAGCGGGTTATCAGATCGAAGCAGTGTTCACGCTGCGTGATGACCCCAACGAGCAGCAGTTCTTCGGTTCCGTCGCTGCCCTGTGTGCTCAGCACGGCATTGCGGTATTCGCACCGGAAGATGTCAATGATCCTCTCTGGGTCGGCCGTATGCGCGCCATGGCCCCTGATGTCATCTTCTCGTTCTATTACCGCAAGCTGTTGAGTCAGGCGATCCTCGACATTCCGCCGAAGGGTGCCTACAACCTGCACGGCTCGCTGCTGCCGCGCTACCGTGGTCGTGCACCGCTCAACTGGGCGATCATCCACGGTGAGAAGGAAGCCGGACTGACACTGCATACGATGGTGGCCAAGGCTGATGCGGGCGACATCATCGACGCTGAAAAAGTCGCCATCGCGGATGAGGACACCGCAGGCACCATGCATCCGCGCATGGTTCAGGCGGCCCGCACGTTGCTGGACCGCGCTCTGCCGATGATCAAGAACGGTCAGGCCAAGGCGACGCCGCAGGACGAATCTCAGGCGAGCTACTTTGGTCGCCGCACGCCAGCAGACGGCGAGCTGGACTGGAGCAAACCGGCCCGTGATGTCCACAACATGGTGCGCGCGCTGACCCAGCCTTATCCGGGGGCCTTCACGCACAGCGGTACGCGTCGCGTCACGATCTGGTCATCCGAACCGGTAGCTTCCACGGATACGAATGCGGCACCGGGCACGGTGCTGTCTGCTGAGCCGCTTGAAGTGGCCTGTGGTGAAGGTGCGCTGCGCATCCTGACCGCACAGACCGAAACCGGCCTGATCGCACCGGCGCGCCAAGTCGTGCAGGAAATGGGATTGGTCAGCGGTCTGCGTCTGGGCAACATGCCGAAAGGCAAGCAACGCAAAACGCGCGTGCTGATTCTGGGGGTCAATGGTTTCATCGGCTACCACCTGTCCAAGCGTCTGCTCGAAGATGGTGGCTATGAAGTTTACGGTCTCGACATCAGCACCGATGCCATCCAGCCGTTCATCAGCAATCCTGATTTCCACTTCGTGGAAGGCGACATCTCTATTCACGCCGAATGGATCGAATATCACGTCAAGAAATGCGACGTGGTGCTGCCGCTGGTCGCCATCGCGACGCCGATCGAGTACACCCGCAACCCGCTGCGCGTCTTCGAGCTCGACTTCGAAGAAAACCTGCGCATCATTCGCTACTGCGTGAAGTACAACAAACGCGTGATTTTCCCGTCCACGTCTGAAGTGTACGGCATGTGCGATGACGATTACTTCGACGAAGAAACATCGCGCTTGATCGTAGGTCCGATCAACAAGCCGCGCTGGATCTACTCGTCTTCCAAGCAGCTGCTGGACCGCGTCATCTGGGCCTACGGCATGCGTGGCGAGCTGGACTTCACGCTGTTCCGTCCGTTCAACTGGATGGGCCCGCGTCTCGACAGCCTCGATTCCGCACGCATCGGTAGCTCGCGCGCCATCACCCAGCTGATCCTCAACTTGGTGGAAGGTACGCCGATCAAGCTGATCGACGGTGGCGAGCAGAAACGCTGCTTCACCGACATCGATGAAGGGGCCGACGCGCTGTTCCGCATCGTGGAAGACAAGAATCACACGTGCCACAAGCAGATCATCAACATTGGTAATCCCGATAACGAAGCCAGCATCAAGCACATGGCGGAAGTGCTGCTCGAAAAATTCGAGAAACATCCGCTGCGTAAGCACTTCCCGGCGTTTGCAGGCTTCAAGGTTGTCGATAACCGTGCGTTCTACGGCGAAGGCTATCAGGATGTCAGCCATCGTCGTCCGAGCATCGAAAACGCCAAGCGCCTGCTGGACTGGACGCCGTCCATTCCGATGGAGAAGACGATCGAGGACACCCTCGACTTCTTCCTGCAGCAGGCGGTCGATGCACTTGAATCCTGAGTGAGGAACGCGGCATGTGCGAAGGAGTTGCTCTGCAACGACGTGGTCTCGCTCTTGATGGCATGAAGCCCATCGCTCTTCGCATTGACGTCGACACCTACCGGGGCACGCGTGAAGGCGTGCCCCGTCTGCTCGATATTCTGGCGCGCGAAGGCATTCGCGCGACGTTCTTTCTCTCTGTCGGACCCGACAATATGGGGCGTCATCTCTGGCGCCTGCTCAAGCCCAAATTCCTGATGAAAATGCTGCGGTCCAACGCCGCCAGTCTGTACGGCTGGGACATCCTGTTTGCAGGTACGGCATGGCCCGGGCGTCAGATGGGAAAAGGGCTGGCACCCGTGATGCGACGCATCGTTGAGGCGGGGCATGAAGTCGGTCTGCACGCGTGGGATCACCATGCGTGGCAGGCGTGGTCGGGACATTGGGACGTTGAGCGCCAGTATCACGAGATCAAGCGTGGTGTCGATGTTCTGGAGCAGATCATCGGAGAAAGGATCACCTGTTCGGCCGTGCCCGGCTGGCGGGGCAGTCAGGCGACGGTGGATGCCAAGGAACGCTTCGGTTTTCGCTATAACAGTGATTGCCGCGGCGGGCGCATGTTCCGGCCGCTGCTGACTGACGGTACGATCGGCACGCCGCAGATTCCCGTTGATCTGCCGACGTTTGACGAGGTGATCGGGCGCGAAACGGATGCGGCCAATTTCAATGGCTATATCCTTGAGAAATTGCGCAGTTCGGCACTGGGGGTCTACACGATCCATGCTGAAGTGGAAGGCATCCTGATGGCCAGCGAGTTTTCGGCGTTGATCCATTCTATGCGTCAGAACGGCATGGATTTTGTGCCGCAGAGTGCGTTGCTGCCGGATGATCTATCGACGTTGCCGACCGGGCATCTGACGACTGGGCCGTTGCCCGGGCGTGAAGGCTGGGTGGGTCGCGGCCTGTAGGGTTTCCAGAGAAGGTCGCGTTTCTGAAAAGAATGACGCTGGACGGCTTTGTTGTCTCACGACCGTGCGGTGGTAGGGCCGTCCCCATTCTTTTCTTTACAGGCCGTTGGCAGGTCGCTGGTGTGGCATCGAGCCTCAAGAGAGAACGTATGCTGAGTCTGATATTGCTGGTGGTGTCCAGTCTGCTGGCCTGTAGTGGTCAGTTGATGCAGAAGCAGGCCGTGCATTGGTGGGCGGCTCGCCCCGAACTGCAACAGGCCGGTCTGCTGCGTCGGCTGCTTAACCCTTGGTTGATTGCAGGTATCGGTGCACTGGGCTGCGGCATGCTGTGCTGGCTTGGTGTGTTGCATACAGTGCCGCTTAGCCTGGCGTATCCCATGCTTAGCCTGAATTTCGTGCTGGTGGCCGTTGCGGCACGCTGGCTGTTCGGAGAAACGCTCTCATGGCGCTATCTGGGCGGTCTGGCGTTGATCATGGCGGGCATCGTCGTGCTGGGGTCAGAGTGGTAGCCAACAGTGGCATTACCGATACGCGGCTGCTTTCCGTCAGGGAAGCCGCCGCTTTCTTCATTGAGTGAGGAGCCTGTATGTCAACTGCTGTAACGGGGCGCTATCGGCTGGGCTATGCCTGGATCGGTGGCAGCATCGTACTGGTCACGCTGGCGCAGCTGGGGATGAAGATCGGCATGAGCCATCTGCCGAACCTGATGGCGATCTGGAGTGATGTGCAGGCGCTGGCCGTGAATGTCCTGCTGGGCTACTGGCCGTGGCTGGCTCTGATCGGCGGCGGCATTCTGGCGTACGGTATCTCAATGTGGTGTTGGCTGAATGCGCTGCGGCACCTGCCGCTGAGCCGTGCCTACCCGCTGTTGAGCATTAGTTACGTGACAGTATATGCGGTGGCGGTGGTCACACCGATCCTGCATGAAGCGTTTAAGGTTCAGCATCTGATCGGGATTGCGATGATTTTGATCGGCGTGGTCGTCATTAGCCGCTGCAGCACCGCATCACCTCATCATTAGCATTGGGTGATCGCTATCGTGTCAGGTGAATCAGTGAGTATTCGGTGAGAGAGTGTTCGGTGATTCAAGCGAAAAGGCATGCCCATGGGCATGCCTTTTTTTGTGTCATAAAAGAGCGAAACGAGGCGTGAATGACTCGCTTGGCATCAGTGTACGGCGGGGCGCTTGGAGGTCAGTGCGGCCTTGAAGGTTCTATAGACACGCTGCTGATCAAGCATCACCTGCTGGCGATCGCCGTGGAAGACGAACGTTGCCAGACAGTCGGAGTGGCAGAAGAACTCGCCACTGGCCAGTTCGCCGGGGGAAAGCACCGAGTGGCTGACCAGCGAAGGCAGCTCGTCGGCGGGTGGCATGTCGATATGGCTGACATACAGATCGCGGCGTGACATATGGCGTTTCGGGAACATGATCCAGCCATAGCCCCTTTTGCTGGCGTGCGGGGCCAGCGAGCGCATCAGCCCCATCTGCAATGCGACGTGCAACCGTCGCAGATCGACGCCGTGGGCTTCTTGCAGTAGCTCGACAATGGGACCGCCACCGGGGCGGTAAGCGATTTCCAGCAGCTCGACGTGGTCGTCATCGTCCTTGAACGCTTCAATATGATAAACACCGTCAGGGGCTTCGAACGCCTCGACAATGGCCTCAACGAAAGGTCGCCATACGCGCGAGACATCGTCATCGGATTCATTCAGCGAACCGAGTGCTTCTTCGCGCAGAAAGTCGATCGGCTTGCCTTGATACTCACCGACCGATAGGAAGCTCAGCGCCTTGTCGATGACGATGGCGTCAAGGTGATAGATGGTATTGGGGTTGTAGGTTTCCAGAAAGAATTGTTTCTCATCCATATCGCGGTAGTCGTCCTGCCGATCCAGAGCAAGCGCACCAAACGCCGATACATCATGGAGTACCCGTGCGCCGACGGAACCGGCAAGCGAACGGGGCTTCATGATGATCGGAAACGGAATGCAGCCCGAAGAAATGTCATCTGGGGTGATTTCGCGAGCCGTGGCGATGCCTGCCTGCTGAGCGATGGCCTTCATCCGTTTTTTGTCGCGGAACCTGAGCGCTGTGTCGTAGTCGATGCCCGACAGTTGCCAGCGGTCGTTGGCCCACGCCGCAATGTACAGTGCGAATTCGTCGCTGGGCACAACACGGGTGACCGTATGGTGTGCCGCAATCCGCTCGAAGGTGTCTTCGACCTCCTGATGTATGGCGAAATCGCGTACCAGATAGACATCATCGCGCGCCTTGAGCGTGGTATCCGCCTTTTCCAGCAGGTCTTCTAGCAGATAGATGAATTGGGTGTTGTCCAGTGCACACTGAGTCTTGATGGCGTCGACCGTAGTGTCGATGTCCAATTCTGACGAAATGATCAGCACCGTGTCACGATGGGGAATCGTCATCGCATTGTCCTCGAATAGGGAACAGGGCATAGGGGAAGTTAGGTGACGCACCGCTAGATATAGCGTTTCAGGCTGCCGGAACGGCGCACGTCCAGCGTGGCGCAGTGGAAGGAACCACCAAAAGTCTGGAAATGCTTGAAGGGGCAGAGAATGGTTTTGATGCCCCACGCATGGAACGCGTGGATGAGGCGCTCTTCGTCCTTTTCGACGATGACGGTACGTTCATCGAGCATCAACACGTTGGTATGGATCCACTTGGACGTGATGAACAGCGGGTGGTCGTCAGGCAAATTGGAGGCGGGAGGTGTCAGGATCTCCCAGTCGCGGAAGATATCGGGCAACTCTGGTACCCAACCCTTGTTGACGATTACGCGCCCCGGAGCAATCGGCAGAATCGTGGTATCGATATGCATCGGGTCGGGTTCGTCGAATTCGTAGATATGGATGTGGTAGTCGTCGCCCAGCGTACGGCGCAGCCACTCGATCCCCAGATCATTGGTGACATGACTGCGCTGGCCGATGATGTCGCGCCCGATTTTCATAAAGTCGGCGGCATCAAACAGCGGCTCGTCGTCCTTGATGATGGAGCGGAAAGGAAATTCCTGATCGAAGTCGTGTTCTTCGTCCCACAGGCTGTCCTTCAGCATGGGTTTGGGGGCCGCAACCCAGTCGGCACCCCGCTTGAAGTAGTCATTAAGCAGATCGCGGAAGGCGAAGGTCTCGAAATAACGGCTGCGCCACGCCATTGGCACTTCGATTAGCGTGGTACCGATGGCCAGCAGGCAGTCGCGCGGCATCGCGGAATAAAACGCGCCACCGGTTGAGAAATGGGGCGTGACGACGGGCTGATGATGGTCGACCTCGTTCGGGCGTTTCACCTTGATCCCCTCACTGGTCAGGATGTCGGCCAGCGTATTGACCTCTTCACGGGCCTTATCCACCAGCGACTGCGGGAAACGCTGCCCGGCATTCGTCCTGAAATAGTCACGGTAGGGCTTCGGGATGACGGCATTCATGTTCGGATCCCAGTCGGGGATGCGAATATCGTCAATGACACCGACGATCACTTCTTCAAGGGGGTCCCATTCGGTGTAGACCTGCACGGGAGATGTTTGCGGAGCATACGGGCGGGGTTGTTCGGCCTGAAACGTCATTCTGGAATCCTCTTTCAATGATGAAATTCATGCTGAGAAAAGAGCGTGCGAGGAACGTAACGTTGGGATATGGCAGCAGAAAGAACGATTTTTCCGCTTCCATAAGGCGGAGGTTATCACTTGTAAACACTTGGCCGAGTGCAAAGATCGGGGATCGAGGATGCGATTTTGTGATGGATTGGTGTGGTGGTGCAGGCAATGCTGATGAGCGGTGAAAAAGTGTTTCTTTTTGGTAATAATGGCGGTCTTGGCGCCGTAGATACTGCCTCAAAGTGAAGGTGATGATATCGCGCTAACGATCGAAAAATTCCCGCCTTTCAACAGGAAAGGCGGCGCTGGAGGCTAGCACGCACCGAATAAAAAGGGGTATCGGATGTGCCGCGCATACCCCGTGGGGAATATGCTTTTCTTTCACCTTTTACCGCTTGACGCCATAAGGGTGCCGGGTAGTCTCTTCTGGCTTCTGGCTTCTGGCTTCTGGCTTCTGGCTTCTGGCTTCTGGCTTCTGGCTTCTGGCTTCTGGCTTCTGGCTTCTGGCTTCTGGCTTCTGGCTTCTGGCTTCTGGCTTCTGGCTTCTGGCTTCTGGCTTCTGGCTTCTGGCTTCTGGCTTCGTTGCCTCCCCGTCTAAGCTGCGGAAAAAGCGCTCTTTGATGCTTGGTCGAGTGGAGTGTACGTCTGGGCAGCCTCACGATGAGGGGGCATACCATTTCGCGGTACTGGCAATAGCGTTGAGCTGGCGTTTGGTTCGGGTGATATAGTCCGCGACCACGCGGTCAGCAGCTGCCGTAGCCGGGTGGCGGTAGTCGACGATCAGCCCATTATGCGTGCGCATGAACCACAGACAGACTTCGTCAGGGTCGTTGCTGCGGCTGCGAAAGGAGACAACCCGCCACTTTTCCCACTCGCGTGCACCGGGCACGCGGCGCAGGTCCATGAACGACACCATGAAGGTATCGCGTAGTGGTTGCCCCAGTAGCTCGGCTACCCGTGTGATCGGCACCAGCGCGAGCGTTTTGAGGGCCTGAAGCCCCTGAGTGGCATGCGCTATCGCGGTCTCGAACGTTTCTTCTTCACCCAAAGGAAAGGTGACCGGTGCCATGCCCACGTACCATCCCAGAGAGGAGGACCATTGGCTGGGCTGGGTCTGAAAGGGGGCCATGGTGTGAAAGGCTGGGTTGCCCGTCAGTTCGCGGGCAGCTTTGGCGAGGCAGGCAAACAGCCCTGAGAAGATGTCACCGCCCGCTGTTCGGCACTGCTGAGTAAAGGCACGGGTGGTCGCGTCATCCAGCAGTTCGAGGTAGCCACCGCGCTGAGGGGGTGCCGTGGTGTCGGGATGATGAACATTAATCGGGAACGGAGGAAGCGTACCGCCGAACGCTTCAAGGCAGCGCCGCCAGCGCTGGACAGTCTCATCGCTAGCGGTCAGTGCCTCGGCCTCGCAGCGCTCGGCTTCCGCAAAGTCCGGATAGCTCTCCACTGGGGGCAAGGACGCTTGCGTGCCTTGTGCCACGGCATAGAGCATGTGCAGCTCTCTGGGCAGTTTGAGCAGCCCATAGCCGTCGATTAGGGAGTGATCCACCGCTAGACAGACCGTAGTGGCGCGGCTGTGCGAGATCGTCAGCAGCAGATAGCCCGGCCAGCGGCAAGGCCCCACCTGCTCGTCGAACAGATATTCAATCACGGTTGATAGCGGCTCATGTCTTGCGATGGCCGCCGCAGTATCCACCGTTACGTGCTCGATATCGACAGTGCCAGGATCAAGGGTGAAGCGCTGGAGATGGCTGTTTGCCATCGGCGCGTCGAGCGGCACGAGCATGCTGCGCAGGGTGTCATGCCGATTGATCCAGAGGCGGAGCGCGGCGGCGAAAGTATCGGCATCAAGATCGGCGGGCATCTCGAAGGTGCAGCCGAGCCACGAAGGGGGGGGGTGGCGCCGCTGTCGAGTGCCTCAAACGTGCTCAACAGGCTAGCCTCTTGAAGGCAGGACGCACGGCGTGTGTCCTTGCGCCACCGTTCATCGCTCAATGGTGGGGCGATAGGACGCCATAAGGTAAGCACGCCAGAAGGCAGTGAAAGCGATGCGGTATCGACGAATTTCATGGGCTCTCCTTGTTTCGATGACGACGAGCACGACCGAACCTATTGCTGGGTGCCGTGCAGCGTCAGCAGGTAGGGGGTGCGCACCGCCCAGAGGGGTGAGGCGATGATCCATAAGCTGGCGCTGGCCATCAGGCACGCTGCAATCGTCAGCGTGGCGGAGGTGCCGAGGGCATTGCCGCTGATCCCTCCTAGCACGGCCCCCAGTGGGGCTAGCCCCCAGACCAGCGTACGAATGCTGGCATTGACGCGTCCGTGCAGGCGCTCGGGGGCCAGTACGGAACGGATCGGTACTTGATGCACGTTGTAGACCTGCATGCCGAGCCACAGCGTGCACTGCGATATGGCGACCATCGCTTTGTTTGGAAAGAGTGGGCAGAGCAGCGCGCCCACTGCGCTGATCGTGAGTGCCAGTGCCAGCGTGCGCCCAACCCCAAGCCGCTGGGCAATGGAACGCGCCAGCACTGCGCCACACAGGCTGCCGATGGCCGCCACGCTCGTTACCAGCCCGATCTCAGTTGCATTCATGTGCAGTCGTGTGGACAGGTGCAGGATGAATACCGCGGCATAGGCGCTCTGGAAGAAGACGAGGGTTACGGTTGCCAGTGTCGCTGTGCGAAGCAGTGGGGTGTGCATGACGAAGCGTGCGCCTTCGAGCGCTTCTGTCCGCCAGTGGGGTGGAGGGCCCTCGGTGGGTGTGGAGGGCGCAAGGGTCGAGGTGGCGCGGGTGGGAACGAACAGCAGTAGTGCGGTCATGATCAACAGCGATAGCGCGTCGGTCAGAATGGCGATGGGAGCCGTTAGCGCTCCGATCAGCCAGCCGGCCATGGGCAACCCCATCACGACGGCGACTGACTGGGCCAGCTCAATGCGGTTCTGGGCGGCAGTCCGCAGTGAGGGCTGTACCAGTGCGGGCACCCAGGAAAGAAAGGTGATATCGGCAACTACCAGTGCCGTACCGGTCAATAGCGCCACGGCATACAGCTGTTCCACTCGAATATGGCCGCTTGACAGTGCTACTAGAGGAATGGTGATGAAGACGAGGGCCATCATGACGTTGGCGGCCATCAGTAGTCGTCGATGCGAGATTCGATCGACGAGCAGACCCGCAAACAGCCCCACGAGCAGATAGGGAAGCCGCGCACAGGCCAGCAGCATGCCGGTGGTGAACGCATTGGCACCGCTGGCGGCAATCGCCGTCAGCGGCAGGGCAAGCGTCGACACCTGCGTGCCCATCAGTGAAACGGACTGTCCCGCCAGCAGCAGATGAAACCCGAACGGTAGCGTGCGGGATGCGCGGTGTTCGCTTGGCATGCGTGCACCTCTCTTTCGATGAGTTATTGCCCGCTGAGGCCATAGCCCAGACGCACCAGTTCATCGCCGGCAATGCGTTCGAACTCCGCAATCTGCTGTGGCGTCAGGTCCTGCAGGTAGCGACCATTGCGTCCGGTGTAGAGCGGCTGGCTGGCCGCGTCCGCGGCGGGGTGTCCCCACGGGGTATCAAACAGCGAATGGCCTTGGTCAGCATGGTGAAGCAGCGCATCGTCCCAAGGGAGATCAAGCAGCGACAGCATGCGCTGTGCCGTATCGCGCGGGCGAGTCACCAGATCTTCGTACCTGATTTCCAGATAGCGTTCGGCCGGAGCGGCCTGATGCGTATGTGCAACGATCTCCAGCCAACCGTGGGCTGCATCGGTCACGGTGGGATAGCCCCAGTCCGGCACGGTCTTCAGGTGGGAGGCGGCCAGATCGCGCCCATCACGGATAATGTGGATGAACCGCGCGTTGGGCCAGAAGGCCGCATAGGCAGCGACATCCTTGATCTTGCGCTGAAGTTTCAAGCCCCAGCGCTGGGCTCCCGTTTGTTGGCAGCGCAGTGTGCCGATGGCATCGACCAACCGACAGCGATCCATCAGCGAGACCAGTTCACTGCCACATTCCGCCATCAGCATGCTTACTAGATGCCTAACATCATCGCGGTGAAGGCCGAAGCGTTCGCACTGGGCGACAAAGTGCACGCCATCGAACCATTGTTCTGGTATTGAGGCCTTGGTGGCTCCTTTCAGATCCTCCTCATGACCGTCCATGAAATCGCAGGCGTCTAGGATGTGCGGGCCCAGATTGACCGGCTCGGTAAAGTCGATTTCCGGTCCCACGACCAGTGAGGGGTGTGAATCCAATACCACGCTCAGTAGCGTCGTGCCCGAGCGGTTTTCACCACCCAGAAGTACAGGTGATGATAATAAAGGACTGAACTTATCGGCAGGGTTGGACATATATCTTCCTCGCACTGGTTATGGCATTACTTATGGAAAACACCAGGTTATGCGAATAAATAAGAATCGATGATAGAGAAGTCGAGGCGTATCGTTATGAGAAAGTAACCGTTGCATTTGAAATGCTGTTATACCTCTATCACCACCTTTCTTGACAAGCAATACGTGTAAATATTGAAATTTAATTCAATGGGTCAAGAAGTGTGGAAATGACAATAATAATGAATCTATACGAAAAAACTAAAGTATAACTTGGCAGGCTTTCAAATATGGTCTTAACCTAAAAGAAACCACGGTTGATAGAGGTTGTTTATTGACTTATTGAATATTCCTATATCCTATCCAAATGGACAGGTAGAGATAAATAACAAGATGAAATTTATTGTCTCGTGTTCATTATCATGCCCTGTCTTATTAGGCAAATAAGATGACGCTGATGCATTTAACGATGCATCACTACAGCGATATTGTCTCTGACATTGGCTGGGCATCAATCGATGCAATAGCGGTATGGGATGCCCCAAGCGTGTAGCGATTCCTGTGCAGAGGAGAGAAGGTATGGAGACGGACGACATCCCGATAGGCATCACGCTTCAGCACTATGCTTTTTTCTTTGATATCGACGGTACGCTGGCGGACATATGTTCCCGACCGGACAAGGTTCGTATCCCTCCTGCACGCCTGAGCGTGCTATCCGGCTTGGCGGATGCCGGTGGCGCATGGGGTGTCGTGTCTGGGCGCCCTTTGGCGGAAATTGACGCACTGTTATTCCCACTGCGCGTCCCCGCCGCTGGCGTGCATGGGGCGCAGATGCGTGCAGATCCCCATCAGTCCATGGACACCGCACTGATGCCATTGCCGAGTACGCTTTTACGGCAGTTACAGAACGCTGTAGCCACCTTGCCCGGTATATTTCTGGAGCAGAAGGGAGAGGTGGCGGTAGCGGTGCACTACCGCGCTTGTCCTCAGTATGAAGCAGAAGTGACGAAGCGCGTCGAGGCGCTCATCAGGGCCGATGCGCGCTGGGCCTTGCAGCACGGTAAGTGCGTCGTAGAAGTCAGGCCTGCAGCGGTTGATAAGGGCAAAGCACTGCAGGTGCTGATGCAGGCCCCCTGCTTTGCCGGACGGCGGCCGCTGTTCATTGGGGACGATCTTTCCGATGAAGCCGGTTTTGCTGCTGCGCAGGCGCTGGGTGGAAAAGGTATCCGGGTGGGCGAGGGGCATACTCGGGCCGACTATCGTCTGGCGAACCCCGATGCAGTAGAAGCGTGGCTTAAGCGCCTGATCACGCCGCAGGGTGTGCGGGCATGTGCCAACGAATGGGAGGACGCATCATGAGCAGGCTGATCATCGTATCCAACCGCGTCATGGCGCCTTCGGCGGCGGCCTGTCCCGGCGGGCTGGCCAGTGGCCTGTTGGATGCCCTGCATCAGGTTGGGGGCATCTGGTTCGGTTGGAACGGCAAGGTAGACGAGAGCACAGCGGCCCTAGAGCGGCAACAAGCAGGCAATATCACCTTCGTGACCACGTCGTTCACTCCTCGACAGTATCAGCAGTACTACTGCCGCTTTGCCAACGGCGTACTGTGGCCGAGCTTTCACTATCGCACTGATCTTGCTCATTATGATCGACAGGATTATGAAGGGTATCGGCGTGTCAACGAGATGCTGGCGCTGAAGCTGAAGCCGCTACTACGAGACGATGACGTGCTGTGGGTGCAGGACTACCACCTTATCCCGTTCGCCACGGCGTGCCGCCAGCTGGGTGTGCACAACCGTATCGGCTTCTTTCTGCATATTCCTTTTCCCTGTGTGGAAGTGGCACGCACCATCCCCATGCACCAAGCGCTCTTTGGTTGTCTGGCCGACTATGATCTGGTGGGGTTTCAAACCGCAGGCGATCAGCAGGCCTTTCTGGATCATGCCCGCCGTTTCGGCAGCCCCGGCGCGACGCCGACGACCGGTGTCTATCCCATCGGCATTCAGCCGCAAGCGTTTACGAAGATGGCTGAAGCACACGTGGCTGAGCGGTCACTGCTCAACAGTGCGGATCGTCATCACGGGCGACAGGCGATTCTGGGCATCGACCGACTCGACTACTCAAAAGGCCTTCACGAGCGCTTTCAGGCCTATGAGCAGCTGCTCGATCGGTATCCTAAGCATCACCGCCACGTCCAGTTCATTCAGATTGCGCCCATCACCCGTCAAGACATCGACTATTACCGCCATATCCACGAGCGACTCAATACGCTCACCGGCAGGATCAACGGCCGTTTCGGCGACCTTGATTGGTTGCCTCTGCGCTACATCAATCAAGACTACACACGCGACAGTCTGGCGGGGCTAATGCGACAGGCGCGTGTTGGTTTTGTCACGCCACTGAGAGACGGCATGAATCTTGTCGCCAAGGAATATGTTGCCGCTCAGTCTGAACAGGATCCTGGCGTATTGATTCTGTCTAGCTTTGCAGGCGCGGCCCATGAATTGAGTGCTGCATTGATCGTCAATCCCTACGATCGCAGCGACGTATCGGCGGCATTGAATCGGGCATTGACCATGCCCTTGGAAGAACGCCAAGAGCGCCATCGCGCAATGATGGTGGCCTTGAACAGGACCACGATTGATCGTTGGCACTCGCGTTTTCTTTCCGATCTCAATATCGCTCATCTGGCGCACGCCAATATGCGTTGAACAATATCAACGATAGAGAAAAAAATACGTTTGATTATTCCTGCAATATAGCTCGGGAGGGTAACGCTGGCGCTGAAATTACCATCACGCACAGTTCTTGCATGCTCGTTATGGTGATGCGCAGAGACTTTAAGCAATGCGACTTAACTCTGTCTTTAACTGAGAGGATTTGTATCCCTGTGTTTAAGGGAGACGTTTTTAAACCAGTGTGTTTAAACCAACAACGTTGAATCAGCGACCTTAAACCAAGGATTTCAAACCCACATTATAGCGTGCCTGCGGTCATTCAAATGACGTTTGATATACCGCAACGTATCGGTATTCCTTATATAAAGGAGTCGTGCAATGACAACCATTCAGCATATTGCGGCCTATAAAAAACCGCTGGATGCCTTCGATGTTGTGGTTGTGGGATCCGGTCCTTCCGGAGCCACGGTAGCGCGCACCCTTGCCGAGCAAGGCAAGGCTGTACTGATTCTAGAGTTCGGAGGTCTGCCATCCCCTGGGGCAGCACTAACACCTCACCAAGCTACGTTCACCAAGGCCGTGACCTACACCGAGCAAATGGATGGCAACCCGTGGACCGCCTGCTGTGTTGGGGGTGGCATGCAGTTCTATTCCGCCATTACCTTTCGCTACCGGGCCGCGGACCTGCGCGCCAGTCAGTTTCTAGAATCTGACATGGCCATTGACTGGCCGATCGAGATTCAGGAACTGAACGAACACTATGCGTATATCGAAGCGCTGCTTGGTATTGAGCATATGGGGGATTACCCGCTGAGTGCCCGTGCGACCCGCATAGCCGCCGCCATGTCCTCGTTGGGTTACCACCCGCATCCCATGCCGCTGGCCATTCTTCCTCCACAACACCCACACGGGTGTGGCTACTGTGCCGCCTGTGACAGTCGCTGCTGCCCAATGGGGGCCAAGGCATCGGTCATCACGCGCTCGGTCATCAATGATGACGGTCTGCCGGGCAGTATCACGGTGCTGTACGGCTGTCTGGTCAAGCGCATCCTGCAAGAAAGCGAAGGGCAGGCCAGCGGTGTGGAGTGCTATATCCCGTTCTCGTCCCAGCGGCTGCGCATACCGGTGGCGAAGGTCGTGTGCTGTAGCAATGCCATTCAGTCCAGCGCCTTGCTGCTGCGTTCCCGATCGTCTTTCGCCCCACGTGGTATCGGCAACGAGCATGATCTGGTCGGGCGGGGGCTGTCGCTCAAGGTCAGTGGGTATTCCATTGGGTCGAATCGGCGCTGGTTGAAAGAGGCAGATCTTGCTGCGCCTCATCGAGGCGCACCCGCTACGGTCTATACCGATGATTTCTATCAGGCCCCGGACATGCCGACCCGCTTTGGCGGACTGATCTACGAAGTGGCATCGCCGGTCCCCGAAGAGAACATCGGTCATCTGAGAATCCACTACCTGGCAGGTGACGAACCGTGGTCCCACAACCGCATCACCCTAGAGGACAAGGAAGATGAGTTCGGTATGCCGATTCTCCGCGTTCAGTACCGCAACACGGCTAACGACGAAGCGCGCTTGGCCTATCTCACCGCGCGGGCCGACGAGATCTTGCGTGAGGCGGGAGCGGTGACGATCCGGCATGACCGCCCCATGCACAGGAAAGGCGCTTCGCACCTGCATGGCACGGCGCGTGCGGGTGTTGACCCCACTCAGTCGGTCGTTGACCCGCTGGGCAAGGTACACGGTTATGACAACGTCTATGTCATGGACGCATCGGTAATGAACTTTGCCGGCAACTGGAACCCGACCCACACCATCATGGCCAATGCACGACGCATGGCACTGGCACTGCGCTGACCGCGCGAAGCATCATCACTAGGGAGAACCGTTATGGATAACCGTAGTCTGTTGGTGAAGGCGGAAGCCGTTACGGCCGCACGCCACTATGATATCGACGCCCGGCCGCCGTTCATCGTGCAGAAAGCGCAGGGGGCCTGGCTGGAAGATTGTGACGGGCGCACGCTGCTGGATATGACTTCGTCGAACGGTACAACGCTGTTCGGTTATCGCCGAGCCGAGATCGACAAAGCGATTGAGGAGCAGGTTACCCAGCGTGGCCTTATGTTTCCGACCACGCTGTCCCCACAGCGCATCGCGCTGGCTGAGCGTCTTGTCGACCGCTATGCCTCAGCAGAAAAGGCGCTGTTTTTCCGCACGGGTTCAGAAGGCACCAGCGCGGCCATTAGGCTGGTACGGGCCTATACCGGGCGGCGTGTCATTCTCTCCAGCGGCTATCACGGTTGGCACGATTGGCATCGGGGGTTCCGGCAGGTGTGCTGGGATGCTCAAAACGAGGTGTTCCACTTCGGCTATAGCCTTGAGGCGCTGGCTTACTTGCTCGAACAGGGCCGCGGTGCGATTGCGGGTGTCATCGTGACGCCTGAACCGGGTTGGTATTCCGCAGACGATTTCAGGGCGATGTCACGGCTCTGTGCGCGGGCGGGCGTGCCGTTCATTCTGGACGAAGTGATGTCGGGGCTGCGCTATGGGCCCGCGGGCCTCAACGGTGCCGGTGTTCCGGCCGACCTGTTGGTGATTTGCAAAGGGCTCGCTAATGGAATGGCGCTGTCGAGCGTGGCAGGGAAAGCCGATATCATCGACGCCTATGACTCTGCGGGGTTGGCCGGTACATACAATAAGGAGGTCACACCGATGGCGGCGGCATTAACAGCGCTCGACCTGCTGGAAGACGGAACCCTGCACCGATCCGCGCAGGCGATAGGAACCGCGCTTATGAACGAGCTGCAGCAGCAAGCCGATGAAGCGGGTATCCCGCTCTGGGTGACGGGAGCCCCGCTGATGTTCAAGACGGTATTTGGCAGCGAGTCTCTGGGAGACGCCGTAGGTCAGGCTTGTTACGAGCATGGACTGTTTCTGGAGTGCAACGGCACGCATATGATCAACTTCGCGTTCGGTGAGCGCGAAAAGGATCATGCGGTGGCCGCCTTTGCTCAGGCATTGCGGGAGGTCGTGGTTTCAGGTGCCGCCGACGGGCTGGTCGGTACACGTATCGTCAGTGAGCAGCGCAAGGCCTATGCACGCCGTGCGCTTGGCGCGGTATTCGAGGACGATGATATCGACGTACCGATGGCGCATGGGGTGGCTGCTATCGAAAAGTATCTACGTGCCTCTTAGGAGACAGTTTTATAACCTGAGTGATGGGCTTTTACCCTTTCTACAATAGAAGGCTTCTACCGCAATTTGGGGTTTGACGTCCCTTCAATGACATGGGTATTGGGGTTATGAAACATGCTCTGAGGGCGGCGTCATGGCTATGCGGCGCGTTGCGAGGCAAATAGCCGAAGGGTCTTGATGCTCGTGCTGGTTCACTAACTTAATAGAAAGGGATGGCACGATAGTGTCCATCCCTTTTCATCATGGCGTCGGCGAAATGCGAGGGTTACAGGAACATCAGGTAGTACAGCAGCAGGATGTTCACCCCGAGCAGCACGATGCCGGTGGGCAGCTGTGCCTTGATAACCCCATTCCTATCCGGCAGCTCCAGCAGGGCAGCGGGCACGATGTTGTAGTTAGCGGCCATGGGGGTCATCAGTGTGCCGCAGTAGCCGCAGAACATCCCGATTGCCGCCATGACGGAGGGATCACCACCGTAGTGGCCGACCAGAATCGGTAGGCCGATGCCTGCCGTGGCAATCGGGAAGGCCGCAAAGGCGTTGCCCATGATCATAGACAGCAGGGCCATGGCAACGGCATACAGCGCCACCATCGCAAAACGGCTGTCCAGGGCCAGATAGTGCTGGGTCAGGTAGGCGATATCGGTGTCGATGCCCGCGGCAACGAACACCAGTCCTAGCGTTGCCAGTATCTGGGGCAGAATGAAGGCCCAGCCGATCGAATCCAGCAGACGCCTTGCTTCCTGCAGCGATTGCTGCGGTTTTTCGCGGGTCATGCGCAGCGCGATTAGCCAGCCCAGTAAGCAGCCCAGCGTCATGGACGTCAGGGTGATCAGCGTAGAATGGTTGCCTTCGCCAAACACGGCCCGCTGTAGCCCCGGCACATAGGTGAAGGCCACTACGCCGCCGGCTGTCATCACGGGAATCATCAGCGTGGGAATGAACAGACGGTTCTTGAGCGTTCGCGCACTCTGCTGGCGCTGTGCGTCGCTGCGGGCATGATAGCGACCCAGTCGCACACCGCCGAAGCCAGCGATCAGTGCCATCACGACCACCACCACACCCACGCCGACATGCAGCGTTCGTACCCCGGTCGAGCCAAGCGGTGCGATGGGTTCCAACAGCGGAATCGCCCAGTCATCGACGAGGAATATCAGTCCGTACAGTCCCCAGAACAGGCCGGTGAACCAGCGGCGCGGGTTGCCTTTGTCGCGGCACGACATGACGGCGATGACGAGTAGCAGCAAGCCCGCTAGGGTAAAGAGATACTGTTGCTTGAACATGCCTATCCCTCCCTCGTGGTCCGCAGTGGTGCAAGCGTATGGTCAAGACGGTGCAGGCGCCATGCATGGATCACAAATGCACAGAGCGCGGTCGGAATGCCCCACAGCGCAATGTGCAGCGGTTCCAGCGTGATGCCACTGGCCTGCTGGATGAAGTTGTGCATGAACATGATCGCACCGAAGGCCACGAAGATATCTTCACCGAAGAACACGCCCACGTTGTCCGTGGCGGCAGCCATGGCGCGCAGCTTAAAACGTACCGTGTCCGAGAGCGCCTCGTAGCGGCTTTCGGCAGCACCTTCTGCCATTGGGGCCAGCAGCGGACGCACCATCTGTGGGTGTCCGCCAAGGCTGGTCAGCCCCAGCGCCGCGGTCATCTGGCGAGCCAGTAGATAGATGATCAGTAGTCGCCCAGCAGTGGCGCTGCGGATACCGGCAATCCAGTCCTGTGAGCGTTCCTTCAGCCCGTAGCGCTCCAGTAGGCCGATGACGACCAGCGGCAGCAGCAGGATCAGCGCCAGATTTCGTGTGCTCAGAAAGCCTGAGCCCAGCTTATCGAGGATATCCGCCAGCGACATGTGAGCGGCCAGCCCCGTGACGACCCCAGAGGTCACCACCACCAGCACGGGGTTGAATTTCAGCAGGAAGCCGAGCGAAATGACCGCGATACCGATCAGCGGCCATAGATTGACAGTGTCATGCATCAGAGGACCTCTTCATGATAGGCAGATGAGTAAAAGGCGCGCTTGTGCCAAGGACCATGCATACGCAATGTAGCGGCTAGAATTCGCTTGAATGGTTCATGCAACAACTACGCCATACAAGCGACTTCTAGAAGAAATAATAAGCGCACTGTTAAAATGAAGAGGTGTCGTTTCTAAACTAAACATCTTCCGCCGTGCACATACATATACTTTATATATAATAATATGGGTGTTATTTATTATTGGTTGTAAATTATTTATTAGAAAGGGCAATAAAAGAGAGCGACGCAATGGTAAACATTGGGTCATGATAATATTATGGTTTTCTTGTGCGATGTATGGATTTTCCTTAAGATGAGCGCTCTGTTTTCAGAGGAGGAAATAGCGCTTGGCCAATCTGCATTGCAGCACCCTGCTGGTATTCGCGTTGGTGTGCACTGCCTTGTTCTTCCTGCATTTCATCGTGAGCCTGTTCCTTGGCGATGGACATGACGATGCCGTGTCAGCGGGGCTGGAGAGTCTAGATTCCATGGCCGGAGGATTTTCCATCTTCTCGCTGTTCACGCTCTCCGGACTGCTTTCCGGTATTTCCATTACGCTCTGGACTTATCTGCTGTTTGATGATGCTTCCTATCGCGCCATGCTGATCGCACTGGCGGCCGGTGTAGCCACGTTCGTGGTATATGGTGGTCTGCGAAAATGGATAAGACAGCTTGATAGGCCGGGTGTGCCTGAAGCCCTCATCGTCGAAAGGGGGGATGTAGGGGTGGTATATATCAGGGTCCACGCCAATGGACAGAAAGGGGGCCAGGCTTACTTCGATAAGCATCATCAGCGTCGTACGTTCGATGCGATTACAGAAGAAGATCAGCCTATACCGTCATCCACGCGTGTTACCGTGGTGGATGTTATCGGTGAGGCATCGGACAACCCCATCATCAAAGTAAAAACACATTCATAAGGGAAACGTTTCAATGGATACACCCTCATTGTCGGCAATGATGATCCCCGCTATCTGCGTGGTACTGTTGCTGTCGATCTGCCTTTTCATTTCCAAGTCCTATAAGAAGGTCCCCAACAACGTATTGATGGTTGTGTACGGTGTTTTCGGACGCAAGAAGAACAAGAACGTCGACAGTGTGGGCCAAGCACCGCAGAAAGTATGTCAGGGTGGCGGTATTTTCGTCATTCCGTTCCTGCAGGACTACCGTCAGATGAGTCTAGCGCCGCTGACGGTCTCCGTTGATCTGAAAGAAGCGCTGACCATCCAGAAGACGCGTGTTGATATTCCGGCGACCTTCACCGTCGCGATTCCGACCGACAAGCCGTCGATTCTGAACAATGCCATCAATCGTCTGCTGGGCATGACCAGTGCGCAGATCATTGAGCAGGGTAACAACATCATCATCGGTCAGCTGCGCCATGTCATTTCGCGCATGAAGATCGACGATATTATCAGCGACCGCGATAAGTTCTTGGAGCTGGTCAACGAGAGCGTTGAGCTTGAGCTGAACAAAATCGGTCTGACCATCATCAACGTCAACATCAAGGACATCCTTGATAACAACGACGTGATCAACTCGCTGGGGCAGCGTGAGACGGCGCGTACCATCGAAAGCGCGCGTATCGACGTGTCGCAGCAGCAGCGCATTAGTGCGATGGGCATCGCTGAGAACGAGAAAGAGCGTGAGATTGGTATCGCGCGTGCTGAAGCGCAGAAGACCATCGGGGTTCAGGAAGCGCACCGCGACTCGACCATCCGTCAGGCTGAAATTCAGGCGGAACAGGTTTCCAAAGAAAACGAATCGAAGAGCCTGATTGCTCAGTCCGAGTCCGAGCTGGCGGTCAAGATGGCCGATGCACGTCGCATCAGTGAGATTGCCGCGGCCGAAGCCGATACGCGTGTAGCCATGGAGCGCCAGAAAGCGGAGCAGGCACGCATTGAGAAGGAAGCGATTCCGACGGCCAACGTTGACAAGCGCAAGCTGGAAATCGCATCCGAAGCGTCGGCAGCTCAGGTTCGCATTGCCGCCCAAGGTGAAGCCGAAGGCATTCGCATCAAGGCCGAAGCAGAAGCCTACAGCATTGAGCAGCAGTACCGTGCTCGCTCTGAAGGTATCGCCAAGCTGGTGGATGCGTTCGGTGGTGACAGCGAGAAGGTCATTCAGTTGCTGTTGCTGGACAAGTCCGAATCACTGGCGGCCATTCAGGCGGAAGCGATCAAGAACCTCAAGATCGACAGCCTGAACGTATTGGGCGGCGGCAATGGCGAGAAGGAAGGCAGTGGGGCGCTGACGAGCCTGCTGAAGGACTACGTCGGCTCCGTACCGCTGACCAGCAACTTCCTCAACACTATGGGTTACGAACTGCCAAAGTATATCGTCGAGAAGCAGCCCAAAGAGAGTGGCGTTGCTACTGACGAATCGCTATAAGCGGTAACGTTGCCGTATCCGACGGATCAACGGTGACCGTACCGGTAGAGATGTGATTGAGAAAAGGCCCTTCGGGGCCTTTTCTTATGGTGGGGAGCGCCTCTGTAGCGTGCAGTAGCGCTGGCAACAATGCCGCTGTGAAAAAGCGATGACCTATGAGCTTGTTTCTTGGTCATCCTCGGCACAAAGAGAAGGGCGCTGACGCTTATTGCGTCTTTTTTGCTAAAGACCCTTCATCCAACCGCATTGCCGCATGATGTGCATGCTGCGGCTATAGGTTTCACTCCTATGGTCGTAATGACCTGTCTGTGCTCTTGCGCAGGCTTTCCTGTGAGGTTTTAGCGACCTTTCGCATTTGCCTTCAGCGCTGCCCACGCATCTTAAATGTGTCGTTCAATGCCGATGGGCGGCCACGCCAGTACTGCGGGCTTACTTCGATGGTGGCGCCGAGCTTAGCAGCGGCATGCCACGGCCAGCGGGGGTCATACAGCATGCCGCGCCCGATACCGACCAGGTCGACATCGCCGACCGCCACGGTGGCTTCGGCCAGTTCGGGCGTCGTAATCAGACCTACGCCCATCACCGGAATGTCATCAATGGCGGCCTTTATCGCGCGTGCCAATGGGATCTGATAGGCCGGATAGTCGTCCAGCGCTTGGCGTGGGTCCAACCCGCCTGAGGTGACGTCGATAAAGCTGCCCTTGTGGGCTTCGATCTCGCGGCAGAATGCCTGAGACTGTTCGATGTCCCAGCCACCTTCTACCCAGTCTGTGGCGGAAATGCGCACACCTACCGGAATGTTCGACGGTACAACGTCACGCACGGCGGCGAAGACTTCCAGTGGAAAGCGCATACGTTTCTGCAAATTGCCGCCGTACTGATCGGTGCGCTGGTTGGACAAGGGGGACAGGAACTCGTGCAGCAAGTAACCGTGTGCGGCGTGCAGTTCGATCAGGTTGAAGCCCAGATTGACCGCGCGTCGTGCGGCATCGACAAAGGCCTGCTTGATGTGACCAATGTCGTCCAGGCTCATTTCACGCGGTGTCTGATACCCCTCGGCATAAGGCAGTGCAGACGGTGCGATGGTCTGCCAGCCCTCGGGCTGATGCGGGGCAATCTGCGCGCCTTTCTTGACCCATGAACGATGGCAGGACGCCTTGCGGCCCGCATGGGCCAGCTGGATACCTACGGGCATCTCACTGTAGCGGCGCACGCGACCGAGGATATCAGCGAACGCCGCTTCGGTATGATCGTCCCACAGCCCAAGATCGTGAGCGCTGATACGGCCCTCGGGGCTGACCGCGGTGCCCTCAACGATGAACAGGCCTGCACCTGACTGCAGCATGTTGCCCCAGTGCTGGGTGTGCCAGTCGGTGGGCTTACCGTCATGGGCGGAGTACTGGCACATGGGGGGAATGACGATACGGTTGTCGAGCGCTAGCGCGCCAATGCGGTTGGGCTGGAATAGTACGGGAGTGGACATGGTGACTCCTGTAGTCGCAGAAAGTGGGGGAAACAGGGTGGCCCTATGCCTGTAAAGGAAGGCTTATCCTTTGACTATAGCACCTAGAAAGAAGGGGGGAACTGCGTAGATCTAAGAGAAGAATAACCGATAGGATGCTATCAAAGATGGGGGTGGATTACCTTTGGTTCCAATATCAAGCGAGTAGCTTTGAAGTGATGTCGTCACTCTGAAAGGGTGATAAATAAAGGGTTCTTTGCAAAATGACAGGTTGGTTGTGCATCAGGGCAAAATCAACCCACATTTTCACGATGCCGTACACGCGGGATGCTCTCAATAAGACCCGGACGGTGGCCAAAGTTGTTTATCTTGGCCTGTTTCACTGATATCACTGTTCTGATTTAACCGAATAGATATTCTTGTCTCGCAGATTAGGTGCCCATGAGGAAGTGACACGCTTGTAGCAGCAGCAGGAGGATGCCGCACTGAAATGCGCGGTAGGGTGCGTCGTAACGCAGCACCTGCACCGCGGCTGGGGTCGTCGGTCGTATACTGCCGCCATTCTACTGCATTGACGCCAAGCGCCACGTTGGATTTGCCCCAGCGCGGCGCTTGTTGGTTGGTCAGGGTCATTTCCCACTGTAAATGGACAGGACAAGCGATGGATACGATCGACAGAGAAGAGGTTGACGAGGTATGTGCGTTGGCAGAGGCCGGGCAGCAGGACTATGACGCCCGCTTCGAACTGAGTCGCATGCTGCTGGAGCCTATTGAAGACGAAGCCAGTGACTCGAAGATGATCGCGTGCTGCAAGGGCTGCGATCACTGTTGCCACCTGCGTATCGAAGCCTACGAGTTCGAACTGGATAGTATCCATGCCTACTACCTGCGTGAGTTGAACAGTGAGCAGCAGGCGAAGATCAAAGAGGCTATCGTCGAGCGTTATCCGATCGTGAAGGATCTCGGGGATCAGGAACAGCGCAGCATCAACGTTCGCTGTCCTTTCCTGATCGACAGCCAGTGCAGCATCTATCCGGTGCGCCCCATGTCCTGTGCTGGTTACAACTCATGCGATGATTCGCTGTGCAAGCGTTCCAACGATGACCCCAACGATACCAGCTTCGGCATCCCGCAGGACCAGAACATTGGTTATATGAAAATGCGTCAGATGGCTCTGGTACAGATGGCACTGGATCTATCATTCGAAGAAGAGCGCGAGATCATCAGCGGTATGCACCGTCGACTGTTCGGCTGATCACAAAGGCCTCGTGATCACTGTGTTATTTGATATCCGGTATCGCTGACCTGTTCGAGCGAGGCGAAGGCCGGATTCGAATTTCACACCCAATAGACTGATATCAATGTTGTTTAAAATTAGGGATAAAGGGTTATACCCGCACTTGTACCCACAAGTTAAAATTCGTACAAAAAATAGACATTTAAAGTGGGCATAAGGCCACATTGATAGAACACCTACATAGGTTTGAATGTAAGATTCTGGTAGGAAGAGCTACTTTCCTCAAGGACAACAACTGAACGTAATCATCAGAAAGGTAGTAGTTGGTGAGCCATAACCTAAAATAAAGTCATTAGCTAGACCATGTGTCAAACTTGGGATGGATACTAGAATATGGGAAATAAAGAGATAAATAAACGCTTTATAAAACTACAGACTTGGTTTTTAACAATTTTTACACCTGCGTTCGCGTCAACTTCTATTGCAGTATTGTTTGTATGGTCGCATCTTGCGCGTATTGGACAAACAGGACTTTTTCTTGACAGTATCTCCTTTTCATCATTTTTCAGTTATCTGATGGTCTTTGCTTGTGTCAGCATGCTCCTTTTTTGCATTGTGCTGTTTATGCCATCTCTACTGACGGGACTCTTTCTTTTTAACTATAAAAGGGAAAATAGTTTTCGGGACGAGTTGATAGAAAACAATATCAAAATCGTTTTTCTGACCTCGCTATTATCAACATTGATATTTTTTGGTTATTTTTTCCTCGTGCACAACGCAGGAAAAGAAGTTGCACAGAATGTGTTACTTCAATTAAGTATTATCTGGCTTTGTAGTTTTACACTTGCCCTGTGGTTCAATAGATCTATTACTTGTAAACAGATAAGCACAGAGGGGAAGAAGATAAAAAATATTCTTTCCATGCATGTTTTACAGCCAACGTTCCTCTCCCTGGCAGCCTGCATATATATTTTTCCTCTTGATTTATTTCTTCGTACATTGAAGTTTCCGGAAGGAACCGGCGAGATCAGGCAGGTATTGACTGTTATAGCACTATCAATGTTTCTGATTATTTTTTCACTTATTCCAAGCATTGTTTTCCTCAGGTTAAGAACCCAAACCAGCTTGTTAAATCAGGTGACTATGACTGGTGGAATTATGGCTGGAATAGTATTTATCATTTTTACGTTTGTGCATATGGTGCCGGCTCTGATACTGACGATGTTCCTTAAGATGTCAGGAATAATGGACCTGACTCCTTATGTTTATGGAGTGCCGACCGCCTCATATCCTGCTGAATATTTTAGAGACTCAGCCTGGCAGGGCGTACGCTCTTCAGATGACAAATACTATTTACTTAAGGCAGTAAAAATTTATTCACTCGGAGATATACGTCTTATCTGCCCACTCAATATCATTCAATCATATAAAGATAGTCTTCAATACCAACTATTGGATACTGACTATGATAATAGCGTTCGTGGCAAACTTCAGGATGCAGTTTCTCAATGCCGTAGGGTAAAGAATCAGGAACTGCTTACACTTGAAAAGTTACCACAGGTGGAAACCAAAAAGTAAACAAGAAATGCACAGCGATGTCCACTTAATCAAAAAGTGAACATCGCTTTGGTGTTGGGAGGGGATTACCCATCAATGATATGGCTAACCGTGGGAAAGAGAATAGTAGGGATTTTAAATCAATTTTTTCCCATCAGGGAAATGCAGGCCAGAACTTTGCAAACTGTCACCAATGAAAAATGGCACAACCCATAAACGCAGTGGGTTTTCCTTTTGATGGCTGAATTCATAGGGATGAGGTAATGGCTGACTAAAACCCTCATGTGAAGGATAAATCAGCAGCATATCCCCTGTTCCCTCCTGATAGTTCACACCGTAGGCTAGCATCTGATAAAGGTCAGCCTGCGACTGTTCGAGTGTTGCCTTTCCACCCTCCACCATTTTCCATTTAACATCACAAATCATCGTCTGCTTCCCATACTTCCCACGAGGTTGTAGACAGATATCGGGCCTAAGCTTAAATACTCCTTTGCCATTGAGACGAACCAAGGTGTGCGAATCCACCTGTGCCTTCACGTGCCAGTTATCGTTATAACGATGACGCATCCATGCAGTCACGAATGATTCAAACACAGCTTCCATTGGGAAAAGCAGTGAAATCGCGTTGGTGTCACCCTGCATACAGTGGGGAGACTGCCCCATCAAAATCAGTCGCGCCCACGCCAAGGCACGTTCATAGTGACGCATATGCCGGTCGAGACACACTAGGTCGAAGGCGATGCGAAAATCACCGACGGGCGCAATATCGTCAAAGTGAGCCTGTAACGCATTGACTTGTAGTTGTAGCTGCGGATTGCTGATCTGACGGCGAATTTTATCGATAGCAGTTCTCAGTATCCGGTTTTCCGGATGTTCAGCGCTGTAAGCGTCAAATTCCACTTGAAAGCGATCCCGACGCACGCAGTTTTTGCTTAATTGAGCAGAGACCCGTAACTTTCCTTTCATCCAGGACAAATTGTCCTGTTGACGTAGATAGTCACGCTTTAGACCTTGGCGCACAATCAGCTGTACGCTATCGATAAATTGCTGAATAAATATATCCATCAGCGGCATCTTCGAGGTTCGAACTCTGGATGCTGAAGTGGCAATATGGCGAAAAGATTTTAGCGTACGTAGCATCATCAAAAGCTGCTGACGTGCAATATCAATGTTCTCATTACGCCGCCCCGTTTTTGGCAACACTTCAATAAACGCATTTCCCGGAAGAGAGATAACGCCCGCATAATTTTTTACTTGTAGAGTTTTTACATTCCCCCGACTGCGCAGAGTTAGCAGACGATGAGTGTTATCCGCGTCATCTTTCAGGCACCGTTGCTCAAGCCACTCAAACAGCTTGGAGGGCAGAACGACCGCATTATTTATGCGGCCCCTATCTTTCTCATCAACCAGAAGCCCGTATTCGAAGACGGTAAAGTTTTGATGAGACGTCATTCCCTGCTCCCAGGATTACTATTTTTGGGCGCATAAATTTGTTGCCAGGCGAGTGGATTATTCCAGACATCGTCGATCTCAGAGGCCAAATGGAAACTGGCACCGATATCATGCAGATCTTCAGTTCCACTATTGCCAAAAAGATCCGCAAACTGTTTCTGGTCTTTCACCTCACGCACGAATTGTAGGTGCGGGTTTCCGCTTTTTTGATTGTCGCCCAGCACCATACGGATTTTTTGCCAGTCGTTGTAGAAGTACTCCTCCAGCAGTGGCAGCACCTTGTTTCGCATAATCCGCTTGAGCCTTTCAAAGGCAAGCTCTTCGTCCTTTTTTACCTGAACAACTGGGATGAAAAAGGCATGGCCTAATGTATGTTCTCTATCGTACAGCACCTGAATGCGGTCATTCAAAGTCTGCAGAAGACGTGGCAAATCAATCCCTTTGATTACCGTATCGTTCAAGACATCGATATCCGGCAGCATCGCTTCAAACTCGAATCTGCGGCGCAAGGCAGTATCCAATGCCGTGAGCGAATGATCAGCGGTATTCATGGTGCCAATTAAATAGAGATTATTCGGCACGCTAAATGGGGTGGAAGAATAGGGAAGCATTACACTAAGAGCCTCCGGTTCTCCGGCACGTTTAGAGGTTTCTATCAGGGTGATCAGTTCGCCAAAGATTTTGGAGATATTGCCTCGGTTAATTTCGTCAATAATCAAAACGTAGTTTTGCCGTTTTTCAGATATAGAATCCTGTGGACTGGGAGGCAAACCTTCCTGTTTAATCAAGTGATTAAGGATGCTACGCACATATGACGGATTATGTACCTTCGCCTGAGGGTTTTGGTAAGCCAGACTGATATTCTTGAGATAAGCATTGTAACCCTGTTCTAAATCCTCTTTTTTCGATTGTGACGGGAAGATACTAAAGGTGGTCTGGCTCTTGTAAGCCAGTTGGAAGGCTTTGCCTTGTCGCGTTTCAAGGGTAATGCTTCCAGTTTCAGATAAACGTTCTTGCAGGCGGGCAAGTGCCTCGTCTAGCTTCTGCTGGACACCTGCGTTACCAAAAGCAGCATCTTCACAAATTTGCTTAAAAATGCCCGCTTTGATTTCGTAGTGCACACCACCATCGTCGGTGGTCTCTGCTCTTAGCCCTTCGATGAACTCTTCATAGCCAACACTCTGATGGAAGGTGATAAAGCGCACCCGCTTTTCAGCAATCAGGCGGTCATAAATTTTTTTCAGCTCACGGCGTTTTTCATGCTCCACCTTACCTTCTTGAAGCAAGTAGGCTGCCGGTTCACAAGCGCGTACGGCCAGATCTATTGTGCGGTAAGTTTTACCAGTGCCTGGCGGACCATAGAGGATAGTATTTTTTGGCAGTTGCGGAGTGGTAATTTCCTCGTCTTGATCGTCTTCCGGCCAGGTAGACTCGTTCCCAATTAATCCAATATCGTTCTTCTTCTGAATAACCTGCGTATAAAGATGCCAGAGTGACATATTCAGTTCGATAGGATCGACATCATCACCTAGTGCGCGGTGCAATGTTTTCTTAAGATCAAGGTTGCGAGCGAACCACTTCTGATCCTCTGAAAGACCAAGTTGAAAACGGTTATTACAGTAGTTATAACTGCTAAAAAAATTGCTGATATTTACGACATTCGTAATTTTAGACGGATAGAGAGCGGCAAAGGCGCGATGGCAGAGAGCCCTGTACGCCTTGTTCAATATTCCATCCGTTTTAAGTTGAATGAGGCGATTAATCACCCGGTCGTAATTCTCCTGCGTACACTCTTCTGCCATCATGCGAGTGAGAGCGAGCAGCTGTTTTTGCGCCGTTTCGAATTCAAACAGCGACATACCGCCCTGTCGGAGGCTGGAGATGCCATTGCTGCGCTCGTACCAAATCTGTCGAATTGTATCCGTAGAAAAGTTAGGTTTTTCGGCTTGAATCTGTTCTACAAGCTGATGATAGTGTTTGCCCCAGTCAGGGTTGTATTGATTATTTTTTGCGATATGAGAATGAAAGAAAAGGGCTAATGCGGAGGAATCCTGAACCATCACATACTCCGTGTGTAAGGCGATTTAGAAATGGGATACCTGCATCTTATCGGATTAATCTTAATTTAGTCACTAACTGTTCAGAGAATTCAACAAAAAATGAGTTAAAGGTGTTTCAATAAATTTAGTAAGTTACTCTACAAAATGCTCAGCTCGACTTTCAACGGCTTTAAAATTACTGCTATTGTCCCAATATTACTGGATAGTGCTTCGCAATGATGTTGTTTATGCACTCAATCAACTCCAGGAATTTGAAGGTCAAGTGCGCGGTGCTTTTTTGATAGTAACGAATGCTGAATAACTCATCCTCGTAAACGTCTTTGGAAGTTGAAAAAAACTGGCGACAGAGATAACGTTGAGCTAATTATTTGCGGTGAGCTGGACGTTGAATTCACCTTCTGCATGAAGTGTTGTTTCAGGAGTTAATAATGGCTAACGGTAAGGTATTAGGAGATTGTTTAATAACCTGAGTGATTTTTTGCCCATTCTAAAATAGACGGTTTCTACTGCAATTTTGAGGTTTGAAGCTCCTTCAATGACAAGGGTATCAGGATTATGAAACATGCTCTTAGCACTTATATATGTAAGACCTGATGGTGGTCCGAGGGCCGTGCAGTGCTGGCGAGGGGGTGGAGCAGGCGTGTGCCTGCTCCGATAAGGCGAATTACCCGAGGGTAGCAAGCCCGTTTTCGATAATGGTCAAGCCTTCTTCCAGTACCTCTTTCTGTACGGTCAGCGGTACCAGAATGCGAATAGTGTTGGCGAATACCCCGCACGACAGCAGGATCAGGCCGTGCTCACGAGCGTAGGCCGTTAGGGCCTTGGCTCGTTCGGCACAGGGTTTGCCGTTATCGTCGACCAGTTCGAAGGCGGCCATGGCCCCGAGGTGGCGGCCGTGTGCTACGCAGGTAAATCGGTTTTCCCATTCGCGGAAACGAGCGATCAAGGCATCGCCCAGCAGAACGCTCTTCTCAAGGATGCCGTCACGCTGGATGACGTCCAACACCGCCAGTGCGGCCGCGCAGGACAGCGGGTTGCCGCCGTATGTGCCGCCCAGCGATCCCGGGCCGGAAGCATCCATGACCTTGGCACTGCCCACGACGGCAGCCAGTGGCATGCCATCGGCAAGACTTTTGGCCATCGTCATGATATCGGGCTGAACGCCACTGTGTTCGATAGCGAACAGGCGACCGGTGCGCGCGAAGCCGGATTGGACTTCGTCGACGATCATCATGATGCCGTGCTGGTCGCACAGCTCACGCAGTTTGCGCAGGAACGTCGCCGGGGCTGGATAGAAGCCACCTTCCCCTTGTACCGGTTCGATGACAATGGCCGCTACGCGTTCGGCAGGAATGTCAGTGCGGAAGCGAGCGTTAATGGCCGCGATAGCGTCGTCTTCGCTGACGCCGTACCACGCATTGGGGAACGGTACGTGGAATACCTCACCCGGCATCGGGCCGAATTCGCCCTTGTAGGGCCACACCTTGCCGGTCATGGCCAGTGTCAGCAGCGTACGGCCGTGGAAGCCACCTTCGAAGGTGATGACGCCGCTACGGCCAGTGGCGGCACGTGCAATCTTGACCGCGTTTTCCAGCGCTTCTGCACCAGAGTTGACCAACAGCGCTTTGCGATCTGGCCCGCGTGTCGGGGTCAACTGGCACAGCCGTTCTGCTAGCTTCACGTACGGCGCATAGGTGATGACACCGGCAGCGGTGTGCATCACCTTGTCCAGCTGATCCTTGACCGCCTTAACGACGTCAGGGTGGCGATGCCCAAGATTGAGCACGCCGATCCCGCCAGCGAAATCGATCAGGCGCTGGCCATCTTCATCCCATATCTCTGCATTTTCTGCGCGGGCTGCAAATTGTTTGGCACTGCTGGCAGCTCCACGTACGACATAGCGTTGCTTGAGCTCTTCAAGTTCATTGTTATTCATGAAGAATGTCATCCTTTTCCAAAGACAAACAAGATAGTGCTTAAAGCCGAGTCAGAAGCCTGGGCCCAACGATGTCGGGCGCACCCCTACCATTGATGGGACGTTCCGATGCCCGCTTATGATGGGGTGTGATCGCCGCATGTTAGCGGGTGTCCGTCACCGTTCGGCAATAGCATAACGCTGCTTTCCAGCATGGCCTTCGCTCAAGATAAAGACAAGATCTGCAGGTGCAATAATGTCGAATGATGCGCCATAGTGCAGGCCTTATTCTGGCGAGGACCTTGGCGTGCTAGAAGCGACGCGCATTGGGATGAGCCGCTCAGGCGTGTGCGCTCATAACATGTTTGACGCGCGTGTAGTCTTCGAGGCTGTAGGCCGATAGGTCCTTGCCATAGCCCGAATACTTGAATCCACCGTGCGGCATTTCGGCGGTCAGTATGATGTGCGTGTTGACCCACACTGTGCCGAAATCGAGCGCGGCGCTAAGGCGCTGAGCGCGACCGTGATCGCACGTCCAAACGCTGGAGGCCAGGCCGTACTGGACGTCGTTGGCCTTATGAAGCGCATCCTCTTCATTTTGGAACGACTGTACGGTCAGGATCGGGCCGAAGGTCTCGTTCTGGACGATGTCGTCTTCCTGCTGCAACTGAGAGACCACCGTTGGCTCGAAGAAGAAGCCGGGGCGTGGTGCCCGCTTGCCTCCCGTTTCGACACGCGCGTGAGGGGGAAGGTGAGCGATGATGTCCTGCATACGTGCAAGCTGCTTCGCATTATTGAGTGGCCCAAACAGGATATCCTTGTCGTCGGGGTCACCGTAGCGCGTCGCTTTCACGGCTGCGGTCAGCAAGGCCACAAAGTCGTCGTGCACGAGGGCATCGACCAGAATGCGTGTCGCCGATGTGCAGTCTTGGCCCGCGTTGAACAGACCGGCCAGCGCAATGTGCTCGGCCGCCCGTTCGAGATCGGCATCGGCAAACACCAGCACGGGGGCTTTGCCGCCCAGTTCGAGGTGAGCGCGAGTGACGTTCTCTGCCGCGCTCTTGGCGACTTCAATGCCCGCTGCAACGGAGCCGGTAATGGACACCAGCGATGCATCAGGATGACTGACGATCAGGTTGCCCGTGCTGGCATCGCCCAGCACAACATTGAAGGCTCCTGTCGGCAGGAATGGCGCGGCAAGTTCGGCCAGCAGCAGGGTACTTTCCGGTGTGGTATCGCTGGGCTTCAGCACAATGGTGTTGCCGGCGGCCAGTGCGGGCGCGATCTTCCATACGGCCATCATCAAGGGGAAGTTCCACGGTGCGACCTGACCTACGACGCCCAGTGGCTCGCGGCGAATGGTCGATGTCATGCCTTCGACATATTCCATCGCCGCCTTGCCCTCTAATAGGCGAGCGGCTCCAGCAAAGAAGCGCAGTTGATCGGCGCAGACATTAACTTCTTCCGCTTTGATCAGATGCTTGGGCTGGCCGGTGTTGCGGCACTGCGCCTCTACTAAGCGATCCGCATGCTCTTCCAGTGCATTGGCGATAGCCAGCAGGGCCTGCTGGCGCTGGGCGGGCGTGCTTTTGCGCCAGTCAAGAAAAGCGCGTCCTGCTGCGGCATAGGCGGCTTCGACATCGTGTTGATCTGAAACAGGGGACAGCGCGACGACGTGTTCATTGGCTGGATTGATGCATTCAAAAGTGTTCTGGCCGTGAGCATCGATATAGCGGCCGTCGATAAAGTTACGCAGATGAACGGGGTGGGCTGACATAGTGACTCCATATAATCACACCGAGAATAATGGCCATGCACATTATTCGTGAGGCAGTACGTCATACAGGGCAAGTCCGAGTCCATTTTATATTTTTGTTTTTAAAATCAAATAATTGGTGTGTTTATTAATGATAATAAATCGCAGTCTTATATCGGTGCTGGATCAATAAAGCGCCGTGATGTGAGATCGCGGGGATTGCACGCTTTGCCATGGTGCATATTGGTTCGCTGGATGCACACTTTCAGACGTTATTACCTTGGTGAACGCTGTTTACATAAGTAAATAAGAGAGGGTGTTTTTATTTAAACGGAACGAAACATTCTTATAACAGCGCATAGTGCCCCCTCGGTGAGCAATGTGAGAGCGAGTTCTTTGAGTGCTGTCTTTATCGGTGGGGCAACGATACGGGGGAGTGAATGACGACCGGTGAGTATCGAACATGAGGTACGGTTATGGCGAAGCACGTAATGCGGGCAGACGGTTGCCCCATTGCGCTGTCGAAGTATACGGTGACTGGCTGGCTTTTTTAGCCGTTCATCGAGAGGCACTGCCAGCGGAAAAGGTCTGTAGGAATAGGCCAGGTGCCTCTACACGCTTTTGGCAGAAGCTGGGCGGTTAGGGGGGATGCATGGCATGGCGCGGTGATACTGCGCCATGCCGTGGGCGATACTCTGCGAGGATCAGGCCAGCGTGTAGCACGGTTCGTAGGCGGTGCCGGGCAGCTTCATGCGTTGCTGTTCAACGAAGGCATTCAGCAGTGCGTCGAGATGCGTCATGATGTCCGGCGCTGCGTGCAGTTTGAAGCGACCTCTTTCGGCAATGGCCGCCATGCTGTTCGGCTTGACGTTGCCCGCTACGATGCCCGAGAACGCTCGGCGCAGATTGGCTGCCAATTCGTGGACGGGCTGGTTGGCGTGCAGCGCAAGAGATGCCATCGCCTCGTGCGTTGGCTCGAACGGCTGCTGGAAATCATAGGGAATATGCAGGCGCCAATTGAAGTAAGAGGCGTCGTGATTCTCGTGACGGAACCGTGCGACGGCATCAACCCCTTTCTGCATGGCCTTGGCGACGGCTTCCGGGTCGTCGATGATGATCTGATAACGCTGCTGTGCGGTTTCACCCAGTGTGACGGCGATGAAGTCGTCCAACTGACGGAAGTAGTCAGCGCTTTCTTCTGGGCCGGTCAGAATGACCGGGAATGGAATGTGCTGGTTGGCGGGGTGCAGCAGAATACCCAGCAAATACAGAATTTCCTCTGCGGTGCCTACGCCGCCCGGAAAGACGATGATGCCGTGTCCAAGGCGCACGAAAGCTTCGAGGCGCTTTTCGATATCCGGCATGATGATCAGTTCGTTGACGATCGGGTTCGGTGATTCGGCCGCGATAATGCCGGGTTCTGAAATGCCGACGTAACGACTGTTGTCGTAGCGCTGTTTTGCGTGTGCGACATTGGCTCCTTTCATAGGGCCTTTCATGGCACCTGGGCCACAGCCGGTGCAGATATCGCGCTTGCGCAGCCCCAGCCGGTAGCCGACGACCTTGGAATAGTCGTATTCAACGCGAGAGATCGAGTGGCCGCCCCAGCACACCACCATATTGGGTGGACGGTGAGCATTCAGTGCATTGGCGTTGCGCAGGATCTGGAAGACCGTATTGGTGATGGCTTCGCTGGGACCCATCGACTCAACGCCCTGTGAAATTAGCTCATTGGAAACATACGCCAGATCGCGCAGCATGGCCGAGAGCTGCTCCCGTATGCCGTGGATCATTTCACCATCGACGAAAGCGTTTGCAGGAGCATTGTCCAGCTTCAGGCGCAGCCCTTTATCTTCCTGCTGCAGCTCGATATCAAAGTCGGGATAGCAGGCCTGCATGCTGGCGGCATTGTCTGACAGCGCCCCGGCGGTCAGGATGGCCAATGCACAGCAGCGCAGCGTTTCATGAAGCCCTGTCGATGAGGTGTCGCGCAGCCGGTTCACTTCGAACTGGGAAAGGACCTCAAGGCTGCCTTCGGGAGAGATCATGGTCGATACGGTGGGGTAGGCGGCACCCTCGTGTGTAGACGTGTGGGGCAGTGATCGCGCCGAAGTGGACGAACTACTCATCAGAATTCCTCGTATTGAAGACGGCTGTTGAAAGAAGACACAAATAGTCGATTCCCTTTTAAAGGGCCAGAATGTCGACAAGCTCATCTCTCAGCGATAAATGCTTACTCTTTACTACGGCATTCTTGCCAGAGGGATCAAGCGCTGCGTGCCTTCAGGCTCCTTATGGACAGCGCTCGGCAGCCATTCAGTGGGCCGAGGATGTGGGCATCATACGGCGTTATCGGCGCAGATCGACGTCCATAGGGCGGTGATGGCATTAATGTCATCAACGCTCATCGCATCTTCACCAATCGAGCATTCGATCAGCTGCCAGCAGGTGGCATCGAACGCCTCGGCGGTAATGGTGGCGGGGTCGTATTCGGCGCGGTCGAGTACTAGCTCGACCTGCGGAATCAAGTAGCCTAGCGGAAACAGTTCGTGATCGTCAGCGTTCAGCTCTCGATTGAGCAGGCGTTGGCGCAGTGTTTCTCCGCGGGCGATGAAAGGGTCTGACATGGTATATCCGTGACGAGGGTGAAAGGAGACGGCGTCTTCAACGCTAACGGGCTGTATTGAATGCCGAAACGGTGTCGCTCGAAAGCGGTTCACTGTGCGCTTGGCGACGATCCTATCATGCGCTGGTGGCAAAGGCGCAATGCCACAGCGGTGTAGCTTTGCTATGATAGCGCCTTTCTTCTGGCCTCAGCTGGACCATCACTGCCTCATGTTCAATGCACTGTATTTCCGTACCTTCATCACTCTGGTGGAAACCGGCAGTTTCACTCAGACCGCTCGACGATTGGATATGACGCAGCCGGGCGTCAGCCAGCACGTTCGAAAGCTCGAACACTATCTGGGCCACGAGCTGCTGCATCGCCAGGGGCGCCGCTTTGCGCTGACGGAAGCAGGGCGACGGGCCTATGACTATGCGCTGAAGCTTTTCACCGAACATGAGCAGTTCCGCCACTCGCTCGACAACGATGCCGAGCACAGCGGTGAGTGCCGTATCGCCAGTCCTGCCAGTGTCGGGGTGATGTTCTATCCGTTTGTGCTGGGCTATCAGCAGCTTCACTTAGGGCTGTCGATCCACTATCGCTTTGCCTACAGCAGTGACATCATCAAGGATGTTGAAGCGGGCCGCTACGACTTGGGTATCGTGACCGAAACGTCGCGTCACAGCGAGCTGCGCTCCGAGCTATGGCACCACGAGCCGCTTAGTCTGGTGGTGCCTGCCGATTTCCACGGCAGCTCGCTCGGTGAGCTGCAGATGCTGGGCTTCATCAACTATTTCGATGGCGTAAGTCATGCCAACCAGCTGCTGCGTGAAAACTTCCCCGGTGAATTTCGCTCGATGAACAGCATTCCTCAGAAGGGCTATATCAGCGAAGTTACGCAGGTGCTTGACCCCGTCGCGCGTGGCATGGGCTTCACGGTGGTGCCGACAACGATTTTGGAAAGTTCGCCGTGGCAGCGTCAGGTACGTGAACTGATCCTGCCGCGCAGCGTGTACGAGGAGCTGTATCTGGTCACGCGACAGGATATCGATCTGCCGAAGCGCTATGAGCAGCTGCTGAACGATTACCGTGATGCACGCCGTACGACACTCTACAGCCAGCCTGAGAACCTACCGCCGACAGCCAACGAGATGGGGACGCTGTAGGCACCCTGTCTGGCAGTGGTGTGCATAATGGAAAGGCCTCTATTCGTAATGGAATAGAGGCCTTTCGTGTATACAAGTCTGCAGAGACGAACGCGCAGGGTGACAGCGTTTGGCAGCGCGCTATTTTGCGCTGACGCGCAGCAGCATCACACCGAACCCCCAGAAAATGATCCCCGTGGCACGGTTGAACAGTGTCTTAATGGTTGGGCGGCGCAGGTAGCTGGCCAGTGTGCGGCCCCCCAGCGCATACATGAAATACCAGAAGGTTTCGATAACCGCAAAAGTGGTGATCAGGATCGCGAACTGGGGCAGCTGAGGCTGTTCCGGTGCGATGAACTGAGGGAAGAAGGCGGCGGTAAACAGAATCAGCTTGGGATTGCTGATGCTGGTGACGAACCCGCTGCGGAACAGGCGCGGTAGCGACTGCACCGCCTTGGCTGCATGCAGTGGGTCTTCGCCATCAGTTGCTGCTGGGGCGGTACGCCATGCCTTAAGGCCGAGGTAGAACAGATAGGCCACGCCCACATAGCGAAGCGTTTCGAATGCGCCGGGGATTGCCATGAAGAGGGTTGTCAGCCCGGCCATGGCCGCCAGCAGAACGATAATAACGGCAGACAGGCTGCCCATCATTGCGGCAATGCTGCGGGTAAAGCCCGCTTCTATACTGCGTGAGAGAATCAGCAGCATGTTGGGACCCGGGATGGCCGACAGTAGAAATACAGCACCAATGAACATCCACCACGTGTGTAGTGTCATCTTGCGTTCTCTTCTTGTTCGGTTGAATGAGCGGCACCATTCCTCACGCGGTGTCGAGGGCGTGATGGGATATATCCATGAACGCTGTGCGTGATGGCGGCGAAAGGCATGGCGATCGTTACTGTCGTGACGCGTCATTGCAGCGCAGTGTTGATGGCTGCAATGACGTTTATGTCACCCCTGTGCGGATGAGGCAAGCAGCAGCGCTGAGGCCAGTTCGGGCGTCAGCGTTTCACCTTCGATGATGCCCGCATCTTTCAGTGCCTTGCCCGCCGCGTATACCCCAATATGAGTGCTGCCATGAGGGCACTGACTGATGGCGATCAGGCGCTTGCCCTGACGGGCCGCCTGTTCCAGTACCTGATGTAGATCGGTGTCATCGGGCAGGTTGCCGCTTCCCCAGACTTCCAGCACGGCCACATCGGCGAGCGCCAGTTGTGCGCTCACCTGTGTCGCCGCAATGCCTGGCCAGAGTACGATGCGTGCAAGCCGCGGCAGTGTTTCCGGCACAGCAAGTGGGGCTGCCGCAATATGCAGCGCCCTCATTACTCGCTGGCGGGCATCATTATTAGGCAGCGGCAAGTGATGCAGTGCGGGCAGTGGATGATCGTCACGCTGGTTGATAGGCCAGTAGGCGAGCAACGGAGCGTTGGGTGTTTCGAAACCTTGATGATCTTCGGTATACCACTTGCGCGCGGCATCGCCCTGCAGTAGTCGTCCGCCGAAGGCCAGCATCACGCCCTGTGCGTTGGGGGCAGCGGCATAGCGCATGGCCAGCTCGATATTGTGCGCGGCATCGCTGCCATCGGTTTCTAGCGGCAGCTGCGCGCCGGTCACGACCACAGGGCAGCGGCATGTATCGCCCAGCCAGACGCTCAGCATGGCGCTGCACCACGCCATGGTATCCGTGCCGTGCAGCACGACAATGCCGCTCAGGTCATCGTCATGGGCGTGATCGCGTATCTGAGTGACGAGGCGCAGCCAGTCGTGTGGCGTGGCACTGCTGGAGTCGATAGGGGTGCCTGTTGCCTCCAGCTGCCACTCGGGCAGGGCACTCCGGCGCGGGTGGGGCAGGCATGCCAGCTGTGTGCGAAGGCGTTCATCCAGTTGGTGACCCGGCACCAGCCCGTCAGGGCTAGGCACCATGCCCAGCGTGCCTCCGGTATAGAGAATCAGCAGTCTACGCGTCATGGTTCAATCTTTGTTCAGCAGCGTACGGTAGTTGCGGACAGCATCGGTAAAGGTCACAAAGCGACTGTCGGCGTCGTCATCGCGGCGGTCAACGCGGCAGCTGACGGCCATGCCGCGGTCGACGGCGATTTCATCGAATAGCTCCAGCGTAACGTCCTGAGGTGCCATCTGTTCCGGCGTGATGATTCCGTCTGTAAGGGTGAAGGACTCCACCAGACTGGCGCGTACGCGTGTCGAACCACCTTCCTGAATGATGCGGCGAATGAACAGCCAACCTTCGCAGGCCAGTGTGGTCTGATCGTCGTAGCGGCGATCGAACAAGGTGCGGTAGCACGCGCCTTCCGTTGCGCCGCGCGTGGCCATGCTGCGGTAGGCCTCGACGACCTTATTGGCACTGACGCCGGCCGCGGCCATTTTTTGCACTGCGCCTTTGTGTTCGCGGTCAAGACGATCTTGGCGCAGAAAGCGTTGCCAGTGCTTGTAGTGTTGCAGAAGGCTGTCGGGACTGGTCTTCGTGGACATCACTTAACTCCCTGTGAATATTGAAGTGTTGTCATGATGGGCAAAAAGCCAGCCAAACGCCAGTGCAATGTCTACGCTGGAAGGTTCCAGGTGCAGGGATGTCTATTGTGTGACGTACCTAGCGCGTTAGGACACCGTATAGAAGTGGCGGCCCCCGTGTGCTGTACATGTAGTGAGGACGAAACGTGACGATGCCCGATTCAAGAACGGCCCAAACGCCTCCGGCGGATATTCATGATGAGCTGACGCTGCTCGATACCGAATCACCCTGGCGTACCGTGGCGCGGGTTATCGGGATCTACGGTGCGCTGTGGATCCTGTTGACCGTACTGCTGTCGCCCATCGTGCCTTATGACGCGGTGGAAGCGTGGCACTGGGGACAAGGGCTGGAAGCCGGATCGCCCAAGAACCCTTGGCTCGTAGGCAGCGTGGCGGCGCTGGGGCGCTTCTGGCCGCTGTCATGGCCTGCGTTCTGGTATGCCAGCCATGTTGTAGCGGTAGTAATAGGCGCGTGGGGCTGCTGGAAACTGTGTGAACGGCTCATCCCTGATACCCGCCGTGCCGTGTTAGCGGTACTGATGATGAGCTTTTCCGCCACCATCAGCATCGATATGTTGCCGTACAACGACAATTACCTGTTGATGATGCTGTGGCCGTGGATGTGGTACGGCTTTATTCGTGCACTGTATGACGATGGGCGTTACTGGCTGATGCTGGGCGCCGTCATGGCTTTAGCCGGTATGGCTAAATACACCACCGTGTTGTATCTGCCGTTTATGCTTGCGATCGTCCTTGTGCAAGGGCGACTCAGGGCCACGCTGACTCAGCCTTGGCTATGGGGTGGTGTGCTGGTAGGACTGGCGCTGATCGCGCCTAACCTGTATTGGCTTTCTCAGCATGACTATGCCGCCTTCCGTTGGTTCAGTACGCGGGTGGGCGGTAATAGTGCATGGGACGTTGTGCGGGTCTACCTGGCCGTCTTCTACAATGCGCTGTTGATGGTAGGCATACTGCTGCTGGCCCGCTGGCGCTGGAAGATGCCTGAGCGACCCGAAACACAGGCATTCGTGATCATGGCGGTGGTGCCGGTCGTGTTATTGGGGGGCTACTTCGCATTGCGTGGAGGCGTGCGCACAGAATGGATGATGCCGTTTGCTGTGCCGCTAGGGTTAGCTGTGGTGATGTGCATGGTGCCGGGCGAGTGCGGACGCTATCGGTTGCCGCTCTACTGTAGTTATGTTTTGGCCGTGCTAATGCTGTGTGGATTTGGCGCATCAAAGGCATGGCAGGCGATGTATTCGGAGCGACCGCGCGAGCACGTGGCGGCACTGTCAGCCGCACTCAACAGCTGGTGGCGGGAACGCTATGAGCAGCCGCTGGTCTATGCCGGAGGAAGCCGGATGGGTGACTGGATGGGAATCTACGCTCCTGATCATCCCCGCGTACCGACACGTTGGCCCTCGGCTGCCGTGCGGGCGCTGACCCCGGTTGATCATTCGCCCTATCCGAACATCTACACGCCAGGGCTGACTGACGAGCAGCTATCGCGTGATGGCGCTATGTGGGTCGGTGAGGCCAATTCGCCGTGTAGCGCGCCAAATGTGCTGGAGCTTGACCCGTCGCTGAGTGCATTGCTGCGCCAGCGCATTGAGTATCACACGCTGGTCTTCCACCAGAGCAGCATGCCGCGGGCCTCCTTCTCGGTGTGCGTGGGCGTACTGCCGCCGGCTCGACACGGCGTAACGGGCACAACGAATAGCGTTCATCGTGAAGGCGTGATGACGGAAGATAAGTGACGATTCACAGGGCTGCCCTCATGCGGCAACTTTGGAGGGGCGGGCTATACTGAATTCTCTATGGCATTGAATGTGTAGCCTGATTGCCCACGATGCCAACGCATCGGCATAAAGAATAACCAAGGAGTCGTGACACCATGGCTGGGATTCGCTGGATGGGAAGTATTGTCGGGTGCGCACTGTTGGCTGGGTGTGCCTCGACATTGCCACATGTCATTTCACATTCGATTGAAGTGGCGCCGGGCATCAATGTCGTGCGCACGGCGCAGGGCAATGTCGTCGACATCATCACCATGCGTCGCGATGCTACTCGCGTGAACGATCTGGCGCTGCGTGATTGTCTGTTGAGCAATGTCGTACCGGCCAGTAGTGAGCCGGCCACGGATATCGTGCAGCCGGAAGCGTCAGTCTGGCAGCGCCCCGGCGAGCTGGACGTCGATGGACAGACCGTGCATTACCGTCTGTCTCTGCAGCGCCTGAAAGATCAGAACTACTACCTGTTCGATCAGCTGGGGCAGCCGCATCGCGATGCGCAGGGGCAAGAAATGTGGACACCGGTGCCTGCCTGGGATCATCAGCAGCCGAAAGCGCTGCACAGTGCGCTGGTAGAAAAGACCAACGCCATTCAGTCGTGCTTAGTGAACGCCGAGGCGCAGCAGCGTTCTGCAACGTCGGGGCGCGATGCGCGCATGCGTTCCTCCTGAACACGGCATCACCCGATGTTATGCGAGGCGGTATAGCGTTCGTGCCGCCTCAATCGTTTTTCTTTCTGCCTGCTAGCCTTCGTTAGTTCTGCCTGCCTTTGATGGTGTCCGCCGCTGTGCGCAGCGCCTCTTTTAGCGGGCCATCCGGCCAGCGCTCGAAGCGCAGCGCACGCGCCACACCCTCCGCCAATCGATCCATTTCCTTCAGTCGAAACGTTGCCATATCGAAGGGTGCTTCTTCGTGCTTTTTGCGAGATGGCATTACCCAGCGCAGCAGGTCGTCGAGCGCCTCCGCATTGTCTAGTAAGCCGTGTAGATAGGTACCGATGATGTGACCATCCGCTGAGCGGCAGCCTTCCGGAGCGTGTTCTGCCTCCGCGCGCATGGCCAGCGGTGTTTCCCCGTGATTAGCATCGGGTGGCGTACTGCTTCCCATGTGAATTTCGTAACCCGACAGCGTTAGCGATAGCTCTCCCGTAAAGCTGCCGCGACACTTGCTCTGGCGCAGCGTCTTGTGTGCGGTGTAGCGTGTGGTGTGGCTGAGCCAGCCCAGCCCGGCAACGCGTGCGGCTCGCTCTGGGCGGCGAGGGCTGTCGTGCCCGTCGGGGTCTTCGAGCCAGGTCCCCAACATCTGGTACCCCCCACAAATACCCAGCACCTTGCCGCCATAGCGTAGGTGGCGCGTCAGCCACGCTGGCCAGCCTTGTTGGCGTAGCCAGTCAAGGTCGTCGAGGGTGCGCTTGCTGCCGGGAAGGATGCACAGGTCGCTAGGACCGGCCTCGGCAGGCGTACGGGCAAGTGTCAGAGCAACATCGGGGTGCAGGCGCAGCGCGTCAATGTCGGTCTGGTTGCTGATACCGGGCAGCTGGATGACCGTGACGTGGATGTTGGCGGGGGCTGAGGATTGCGCGGTCGAGGATTGGCCCGATGACAGGCTGTCTTCGGCATCAAGGTATAGCCGCTCAATCCATGGAATAACGGCCAGCACAGGCAGCCCGGTGCGCGCCTCCAGCCAGTCGATACCGGGCTGCAGCAAGGCGGGGTCGCCTCGAAAGCGATTAATAACCAGCCCGATCACTTGCTGTCGTTCTTGGGCGCTTAGCAGTTCTAGTGTGCCGACTAGGTGCGCGAACACGCCACCGCGATCGATATCGGCGATCAGAATGACCGGCGCGCGGGCCGGAAGGGCCAGCCCCATGTTGACCAGATCGTGCTGGCGTAGATTGATTTCTGCTGGGCTTCCCGCTCCCTCGATCATCACGAACTTCATATCGTCGGCCAGCTGTTGCAGGCGGTCGACGACCTGCTGGCGCAGTCGTGGTTTGAGTGCATGGTAATCGCGCGCGCTCATATGGCTGATCGGTTGACCGTCCACGATGACCTGCGAGCAGCGTTCCCCGGTGGGTTTGAGCAGAATGGGATTGAAGCGGACCGAGGGAGCGAGGCCGCATGCCAGTGCCTGCACGGCCTGCGCGCGACCGATTTCACCGCCTTCCACACTAACGGCGCTGTTGAGTGCCATGTTTTGCGACTTGAAGGGGGCCACAGCATGGCCTTGGCGCGCAAGTAAACGACACAGTGCGGTGATCAGTGCGCTCTTGCCTGCATCTGACGTCGTGCCTTGCACCATCAACAGGCGCGGGTCGAAGTCGGTGGCTGTCGTCATGTCCGTTCTTCCTGCTGTTGTTCAAGATGAATCAGTAGCGATTCAAGGTAGGTTGTCCATTCAGGGGAAGCCTGCCAGAGGCCCTGCTGAATGGCGGTCATCAGTTGCTGAACCAACCGCTTCAGTGCATCGGGATTATGCTGTTGCATAAACTGCTGATTCTCGGGCTGGAGCAGCGATGCGCCGACTTGTGCATAGTGATGGTCGGCCATCACGCGGGTCGTAGCATCGTAGGCAATCATGCTGTCGATGCTGCGTGTCATCTCGCTGGCCCCTTTATAGCCGTGAACGCGCATGGCCTGTTGCCAGCGAGGATTGAGCACGCGGGCGTGCAGGCTCTGTACGAGCGACTCGCTGAGACTTTGAATACGCAGTGCAGTCGGTTGGGTATGATCGCCAACGTAGAGCGCGGGCATTGCCTGACGTAACACATAGGTGGCATTGGCCATGCCGCCCTGAAACTGTGCGTGGTCAGTGGCATCTAGTAGGTCCTGCTCGATCAGGTCACGGTTGTGAAGCACCGCATCCAGCTGGCACAGCTGATCGGCAAACCCCGCATGGGCGTCGTGCTGCTCTAGCTGATCGTCGCCCGAGGCTTGCCAAGCATGTCCACCCCAGCGCACATAGGCTTCGGCCAGCGCCTCACGGTCCTGCCAGTGGCCGTGCTCCAGCAAGGGGGCCAACCCGCTACCATACTGGCCGGCAGCACTGCCAAATACGCGCTGACAGGCCTGTTGCAGCGCTGAGGCATCCGAATGTCCTTCGTCGAGTAACGTCTGCTGTCGCGTCATAACGTGCTGGCGGATGGTGTTGCCATTCCCCGGCTCTTCATAGTGGGCCAGTGCGTGGACGGCCTTGTTGAACAGTAGGATCAGATTGGGAAAGGCATCGCGAAAGAAGCCGGAAACGCGCAAGGTCACATCGACGCGCGGCCGTCCCAGACGGAATGCGGGGATGATCTCGATATCCGCCACCCGAGAGGAGCCCGGGGCCCAGCGAGGGCGAACGCCCATTAGCGCCAAGGCCTGCGCCACGTCGTCTCCACCCGTGCGCAGCGTGGCCGATCCCCACAGCGTCATGCCGATCCACTGCGGGTAATCCCCGTGTTCCTGCAGGTGGCGTTCGATGACCTGCTCGGCGGCCTGCTGGCCAAGCACCCATGCCGTAGGCGATGGAATGGCGCGGCTGTCGAGAGTGTGCATGTTGCGTCCGGTGGGCAGAATGTCCCAGCGCCCGCGGGCGGGGGAGCCGCTCGCACCGGCGGGCACGGCACGGCCGTCCAGTGCATCCAGAATCGAAAGATGTTCACACCGGACGCTGTCCCGCAGCGAGGGTAGCAGTGTGTCATGTGCCAGCGTGAGCACGGCGCGTGTTGCAGGCCATCCTGACAGCGATTCAGGGTGGCCCTCAATGACGTGGTGACGGATGAGCTGGCGCGCGCACTGTTCGAGGCGCTCTCGTGTATCGGCTTCCGTACGCCAAAGTGCGGATGAACACGCGTTTAGAGTGGTGGGAAACGGGCCTGTCCATGCGGCCGTACCGTGGGCCAGCGGATCGAATTCCTGAGGCAGCCCCAGATCATCGGCCATGGCATGCAGCAGCCCCTGATCGTTGGCAGCCTCATCATACGGCACACTGCCGCGGGTCGCCGCTAGCGTGCGGGGAATGCGCAGCAGTGAGAGCAGTTGATCGACCAGCAGCGTACCGCACGGCAGCTCACCCAGAACATGCAGACCGCTGCGTACCTGACTTTCCTTGATGTCGCACAGCCATGCGTCCAAGGCTTGCAGCAGCGTATCGTCATCGCTGCCCGCCAGCGCACGTGCTGTCGTCAGTTCTTCCAAGACATGTGTTTCACGCGCACGCGTCAGTATCTGCTGGCGTAGATAGCGTTCACGCTGCTGATCGACGTTCATCGCTTGATAGTATTCATCCATCAACTGCTCAAGCTCAGCCAGATGACCGTGAATGTCGGCCTGCATCAATGGTGGCGTCAGATGGCTGATCAAGACGGCCTGTGCCCGCCGCTTAGCCTGCGCGCCTTCGCCGGGATCGTTGACGATGAATGAGTAGATATTGGGCAGCGGTCCCAGTGCGATTTCCGGCCAGCAATGTTGCGATAGCGCGAGGCTTTTGCCCGGCAGCCATTCAAGATTGCCGTGGGTCCCCATATGGATGACCGCATCGGCCTGCCAGTGATGGCGCATCCAGAAATGAAATGCTAGATAGCTGTGCGTCGGCACCAGGGCGGCATCGTGGTACAGCGCAGCCTGATCAATGTCGTAGCCGCGCATGGGCTGGATGCCGATGAATAGGTGTCCAAAAGGCAGCCCCGCTATCGGGAATGCGGGGCCTTGCGGTGTCATCAGCAGGCGAGGGTCCTGTGCAGGCTGTCCCCAGCGTTCTTCAAGGGCTTCACGTGCAGTCAACGGCAGTCGAGCGTAATGGCGAAGGTAATCGCTGAGCAGCAACCCGTGGACGACGGGATTAAACAGGCTGCTGGCGGTATTGGTCACGCCTGCGCGCAGCAAAGCCATTAGCGTATCGCCATCAGCGGGAACATCGTCGATCTGGTAGCCCGCCGCTGCCAGTACCTTCATCACACTGACCGTCGATGCGGGTGTATCCAGTCCAATGCCATTGCCCAGTGATGCCTCGTCGGCAGGATAGTTGGCCAGCACCAGCATTAGGCGACGCTCGCAGCGAGGCGTTTGTTGCAGACGATGCCAATGCGCCGCCAGCTCGGCTACGAACTGCGCTCGATCGGGTTGCAGTTCGAAACGTACGCTGTCGTACTGGCTGCGTTCATGACGTTGCAGAGCCGCCTTGAAACCCACCGCACGTGTAATGATGCGCCCATCCAGCTCTGGCAGTGCGACCTGCATGGCAATATCGCGCGCGCATAACCCCATGTCGTTGGCCTGCCAGTCTTCTTCGCGGGTGCTGGCCAGCGTTGCTTGCAGGACAGGAATGCGCTGGCGCAGAGGCCATGAGGGTATCGTTGGGCGAGAGGAAAGGGCATCGTTGGCGCTGCGGGCGATGGCAAACCCGGTCATATTGATGACCAGTGACGCCGCTTCTTCCTCTATGGCCCGCTCCAGTAAGGTTAGACAGTCGGGCTGCTTGAGAGAGGTCACCGCTAGTGTGATGACGCGGAACCCCACCGCTGCAAGTACCTCTGCAAAATGATCGAATACTGCGCTATTAGCGGCCTGCACATGGCTGCGATAGATCACCAGTATCAGCGTGGCCGCAGCGCTTTGCCCACAGACAAGAGAAGAGTGTTGGGCGGCAGGGCGATCGGCATGACGTATGGCACTAGGCACTACTTGGGCATGGCCTACCGCCTGCGCAGCGTCATTGTCGGGACGCAGCCAGCGATGCAGCACATAGTCAAACAGCCGCTGCGCGTTGCACGGGCCACCTTCACGCAGATAGCGCCATAGACGATGGGCATCTTCTGCACTCACCGTGCCCGAAGACAGAACGTCCTGATCTTCGACATCCTCACCGGGTACCACAACAAGCGTGGCGCGTTTGCGCGCGGCCCATTGCTGTAGGGCTTCCAGTCCATAGCGCCAGTAACGGATTCCTCCCAGTAGCGACACCACCACCACTTTGGTGCCGTGCGGCAGAGAGGGCGACGTGCGGTCGAGTACCTTGTCCTGCCATAGGTCAAATGCCGCAGGCTTGTTCAGATGCAGCGTATTGACCAAGCGCAGAGACGGATACCCCTCGGGCAGTCGATCGCTGGTGTGAGCCAGCAAGCTCAGCACACTATCGGCTCCCGACATAATGATCAGCTCGGCGGGCGTCTGGTCAAGGTCGATGATGCCCGCGCCGTCGTCGAATGCGGCACCGGGTTGAGCGGCGAAAAGATGCATGGGGCGTCAGTGTGGCAAATGGGCCTGCGACAGACGTGAGGCGATCGCTTGGGTATCCAGTTGACGACCGATGAAGATCAGCCGAGTCTGGCGCGGTTCATCGGCATGCCACAGTCGATCAAAGTGGAGCCCAACGCGGTCACCGACCACGTGAAGTACCTGACGCATGGGTTTGCCGGTGTCTGCGAAGCCTTTGATGCGGAAGATGCCTTGAGTCGCTACCAGATGGCGCAGTGCGTCCAACAGCTGCAGCGTATCCACTACGCCCAGCGTCGCTACGTAGTGATCGAAGTCATCGTGGGCGTGATGATGCTCTCGGCCAGCGGCATGATGATGGTCATGGTGCGTATGCACGTGATCGACGCGCTGTTCGGACTCAAGCCCCAGTCCCATCAGTAGCGACGCCTCCGCGCCTCCTTGGCGCACAAACAGGGTTTGAACGCTGGACGGCAGTACGGCGTGTAGCTGATCGCTGACGCGCAGTCGGTCCTCTTCGCTCATCTGATCGGCCTTGCTGACGACAACCATATCTGCCGCCGCCAGCTGGTCTTCCAGCAGTTCATGCAGCGAGGGATCATGATCAAGGCTACTGTCCGCTTGACGTTGTGCCTCGATGCGCGCTGTAGACTGGGCAACTTCGCCAACGGCCAGTGCCGGGCCATCGACAACGGTGATCACCGCATCCACGGTACAGAACTGCTTAATCTCAGGCCAGTTGAAGGCTTGCACTAGCGGCTTGGGCAGTGCCAGCCCTGACGTTTCGATGAGGATATGATCCAGCTCATGGCGTCGCTTGACGAGCTCTTTCATCACCGGCAGAAACTCTTCCTCGACGGTGCAGCAGATGCAGCCGTTGGCCAGCTCATAGATGCCATTGTTTTCATCGGCAGGGCAGTTTTCTAGTGCGCAGCCTCTGATCAGTTCGGCATCAACGTCTAGATCTCCAAACTCATTGACGATAACAGCGATCCGTTTGCCATTGGCCTGACGCAGCAGGCTTGAAATGAGAGTGGTCTTGCCGCTGCCGAGAAAGCCGGTCACAACCGTAGCCGGAATCTTGTCCAGAGCGGGTGAGCGAAGGGTCATTCGGACACTCCTTAATCGTCAGTGTGATGATGGTGTGCAGAAATCGGGCCTGCGATGCGGCCATGGTAGCGCCTGCGTGAGCAGATGAAAGGGCCCGATGGGTCAGGTCAGCATCGCGCGATGGCCCCGGTGGCATCGTGCATTGACGATACGCAGCGACTAATCCATAGGCGTGGCGGCTGCGCTGATCGTACTTGTGCGCTGGCCAAGGCTGCGGCTTCCGCGATGCCCCAAAGTCCCGTGCGTTCGTAGAGCGACGCTGAACGGTGGCTCAGGTCTGGGGCGTAAGCTACCAGCGCTGTCGTCGACCATGCCTCAAGCGGCACATTCAATGTGTGCGCAAAGGCTGTAAGCGCTGCATGATGCTGGCGAGGGGCCCAGCACGCAATGGCGCACAGAGGCCCGACAGGGGGGGCGAGCCTCTGTTCCATCTGGCGAAACAGCGAGAGTAGGGTGTCGAGTGAACACGCGGCTTTGCAGCCGATTCCCATTACGAAGCCTCTCATGGCTGTACCGGCAATGTTGCTTTGCGCGGTGCAGTGAACAACGCTGCGCAGGCACTGGGGTTCGAAGGAAAATACAGGTGCAGATAGCTCGCGGTGGTATTGCCCTGCCGATAGACGGCCTCGCCCGGCGCCGAGTGGCGCGCACGCTGGCAATGAGTCAGCGGCGGCAGTGTATCAAACGCACGCGAATGATGATGAGAGTGGCCGCGTAGTGTGCCTTCTGGCAGCTCGACGCTCTGCATGCCCTGACACCCCGAACGTCCCTGCATGCGTCCTTGCCCCGGCAGCACGCTAGCCATGGGGAAGGTATCGCCCTCTAGTGAGACTAACGAGGCCATCAGGTACAGCATGCCTCCGCACTCGGCCAGAATCGGGCAGCCACGATCATGGGCATTGCGCAGCGCCTGATGCATGGCGGTATTGCATGCCAGTGTGTCGGCGTGAAGCTCGGGATAGCCGCCCGGCAGCCATACGGCGGTATAGCCCTCGGGCAGCGTACTGTCCGTCAGCGGAGAGAAGAACGCGATGTCAGCGCCCAGAGCTTCCAATAGCCGAAGGTTGGCGGAATAGATAAAGCTGAAGGCGGCATCACGAGCAACAGCAATCCTACAGCCCTCCAGCGTCGCTATCGGTGCTGTATCGTACTCGGGCGCCGGAAAGCTGACGTTGGGCAGCAATGTGGACAGCGTGCTTCCTTCAAGCTGATCTGCAGCTAGGGCGATGCGTTCGTCTACATCTTGCTGTTCATCCGGCATGACCAGCCCTAGGTGGCGGCTGGGCAGTGCCATGTCGTCCTTGCGCAGTAGCGATGCCAATAAGGGTGTTTCGGGCGCCAATGCGGAGTCGATCAGCTGGCGGTGGCGCTCGCTACCGAGCGCATTGGCTACGATGCCCAGCGTGTTTAGGGAGGGACGGTAGTGCGCGAGTCCGAGTGCCACTGCGGCCACGGTCTGGGCCATGCCGCGGGCGTGAATAACCGTGACGACGGGCAAACCGAAGTGCTCGGCCAGATCCGCGCTGGAAGGATCACCGTCAAACAGCCCCATTGCCCCTTCGACAAGAATCAGGTCGGATTCAGCCGCTGCTTCGTATAGGGCGCGGCGGCAGGCTTCCTCACCCATCATCCATAGGTCGAGTGGTTCGGCTGATCCGCCGCTGGCGCGGGCCAGCAGAAGAGGGTCAAGGTAGTCAGGACCGGTCTTGAAAACCGTCACTCGCTTGCCTTGGCGCCGATGCCAAGCTGCCAGTGCGGCGGTTACCGTCGTCTTGCCCTGACCTGATGCTAAAGCGGAAATCATCAGTGCCGGACATTCGCGCGTTGTTGTCATCAAAACTCAATCCCTGCCTGTGCCTTCACACCGAGCCTAAAGGCGTGGCGCTCATCCTGAATGACGCTAATAGTATCGGCTATCTCCTGCAGCGGAAGCGCCATGGTACGTCCCGTGACGATGACGTTGAGGGTGGGAGGGCGTGCTGCCAGGACATCGGCCACTTCCTGAGCGTCCAGATAGCCGTACTTGAGCATATACGACAGCTCATCAAGTATGATGAGCTGCACCGGATATGGCGCATCGGAAGCCGTTGACGGGATCAGATAGCGGCAGGCCATCTGCCATGCCTGCCGAGCTGCTTCGGCTTCACGCTCTGGATCTCGCGTCTCCCAGCTGAACCCATGGCCCATTACGTGGAAATCGACGTTCGGGTGATCCTTGAAGAACAGATGTTCCCCCGTTTCCCGTGTCCCCTTGATGAACTGGATGACGGCTGCCCGCTGGCCGTGGCCCAGTGCCCGCGCCATGGTGCCGAACGCTGAACTGCTTTTACCCTTGCCGTTGCCTTTCAGCAGGATCAGTACGCCACGCTCGGTAGCGGCCTGAGCGATGCGCTCATCAATGATCTGCTTCTTCTTCAGCATGCGACGTTGATAAGACTCTTCTGGTGCCGTCATAGCGTATTGCTGCCCCGCATCGTTGCGCATTCCAATAACTTGAGTAAACAGAATGGTAATTGTGCCATAGCGTTCACGATGCCCGCTTAAATTTAGCCTGCGGCGTACGTATGCAGCGCTGTCGCAGCGACATGCTCACCGCCAAGCTGTGTGGCAAGCAGATGGCTGCGCCCCAATCGCTGCTCGCCCACTTCACTGTCGACTACGGTAAGCGGTGATGGCCACGGATCCGCTGAATTCCACTGACAGCGTGCATCCGTAATCAACCAGCTATCAATGTGTGCGGCAGGAAAATTGCGTCGCCAGCGAGCGATCCAGCGACGGCCTTCCTGCAAGGCCAGTGACAGTGGGGTGCCACCTCCCGGCTGAAGGCTTTCCAGTGTTCGCGTCACATTGCGGATCTTTTCCTTGCCTCGTAGTAGCCACTTGGCACTGTTGCCTTGAAAATACAGTAGCGCGACGTAGCGCTGTTCCTGCTGAGCTTGGGCAATCAGCTGCTGCACCACTTGCCGCGTCTGATGGAACGCCTCTGGCTGGCGTTGTGATGCTGATGAATCCAGCAGAATCAATACCGCATCATGAGCGCTTGGGTGCAACGTGCGTCGCAGCACTTTTTTGAGCCCCTGAGGTGTCAGGTTTTCAGCGAGAGATAAAGAGCGCTCCCAATCAATGTCGTCAGCAGTGTGCTGACCTTGACCGCAGCATCGTCCATGTGTGGATGCGGAAAGCCATGTTCTGCCCTGTGCGATGGCAGGCATCTCAGTCGCGGATGCTTTCGATGAAGGCGGCTCTGGCCTCTTTAGCAGCTGATGGTCACTGCTGAGAGAGGAGGAAGGCTGAGCGATTGCGGAAGCCGGCAAGGGGGGCGGAATATCACCTGAGTCGCCGATTGGAGCCGAGGCGGAATCTGACGTGGGCGCGTTCGGTGATGACGGAAATAATTCTTGGGCTGTCCCGCTCGCCGGTGCCGGGCAAGTTGTTGAACCAGAGAACGGCGAGGGAGGCATAAAGGTGGGCGCAGAGTCAGAAGATGATGCTGGCGACGCGCACGGTTCATGCGGCGCCGTTTGGCGATGGTTTAGTACCAGTGCTTCAACGGTGGCAAGGTCGTCTTCGGTGACCGCCTCTTGCTGTTGCAGTGCGGCATGAGCCAGCGCGGCGCGTTGCCAGGCAATATCTGCGCGGACGCCTTCTATCCCCGCGTTGGCGCAACGTTCCGCGATGGCATATTCGATCTGCTCAGGAAGATGAACATAGGGCAGTCGTTGGCGCGCTTGCTCTAGTCGCTGTGAAAGAGCCTGCATGGCTTCTTCATGCCGCTGACAAAACCCTTCTGGGTCCGCATCGAACCGGCGACGTGCTCGCACGATGGCCACCCGCTCTTCGCATGATGGTATGTCGCTCAGCTGTACCGCCAACCCAAAGCGATCACTCAACTGCGGTCTCAGCTCACCTTCTTCCGGATTCATCGACCCGATCAGAATAAAGCTAGCGGGGTGAACGTGACTGATGCCATCTCGTTCCACCCGATGGTGCCCAGAGGCCGCGGCGTCAAGCAGCTGATCCACCAGTACGTCCGGCAGCAGATTGACCTCATCGACATATAGAATGCCACGGTGTGCTTTTGCCAACAGGCCGGGGCGAAAGCGCACCTCCTGTCGCGATAGCGCGCTATCAATGTCGAGCGAACCGGTCAACTGAGCCGTACTGCACCCCAACGGCAGTTCCACGAACGCATCGCCCCCACGAGGAAGCAGCGCAGAAAGGGCACGTGCCAGTGTCGTTTTAGCAATGCCGCGAGGACCACTGAGCAATACGCCTCCCAAACGAGGCTCGATGACCGCCAGCAATAGCGCCGTCTTCAACGGTGCCTGCCCTACTACAGCAGTAAACGGGAAAACGGGAGGTCGCTCAGAGGACAATGCCGACATGCCATGCTCCTAACACATTGAGTGATCTTTTCCATATGAAATGAAGAGCCCTACGCCTTTTTTAGCACAGCGTGTGCGATGCTCCATTTCATTTGAGTGGCATCACTGTACATCAATCTGACGCCTATCCCGAGGCAGAGGCTGTTTTCAGTAAGGCATCTCTGTCCATTTGGAGAATTCTGAAGGCATGAATGATGTGCCTGTGCGTTCTGCTGAAGACAAAGGTGAAGATGAACCAAGAGAAAAGCGACGCACGAGAGGCGTGATGGAGTGGCGGCTTACGTGGGGAAGAAGATGGATCGATGTGTGGGGCTTGAACGGAAGGGTAGGGCGTGATGCATCCAAGGCCTTGCGGGGTGATTCAGCCGAGTAATGCGTTAATTCCATGATAAATGGATGGAAAACGAGCATCGGAAACGATGCATCGCCTGACGTCACGTCTCAGGCTGGCTACGAAGTAAGGATACACATGGCTAACGTAGAAATAGTGACCTATATTCATCAACAAGAGTTGCAATGCGTTTGCAATATCATGTCGACCGTGGAAAATGCCTGAATATCGACGTATTTATGTCGGTATTTTGTGGATTGCACCTATCGTGCCGTCTGCAGAAAGCAGAGGTCTGATCGTCATGACGGCCTTTTAACCAACTAGCATCAGGAGATTTTCAATGCGCGTTACTCCCATGCGACTGGCCATCGCCGCTTTCGCTTCCGTAGCGGTCATCAGCGGCTGTGCAGGTCAGTCCAAGCAAGAAAAAACCGCCCAGCAAGGCCAGTCTGCCATTGCTGCCCCCGCTCAGCAGGCGTATCACAACGATGCCGAGCAGTACACACTGACCTACCCGGCCAGCTGGAACACCCGTGTACAGCCCCAAGATACGAACGTTTGGCAGGGCAAAGCACTGCTGGACGCTGAAAACGTCGTTGTTTTCAGCTACCTTGAAATCGACAATGGCAACCAGTCCAAGCCGCTGCTGGCACTGGCGACCTATGACAAAGCCACTTACGATCGCCTGATGTCCGAAGTGGGCACGGAAATGCCGAGTGGTCAGGTCGTTGCAACCCGTGACAACAAAGTGCTGGTTGTTTACCAGAATGCTAACAACCCCTACGATCCTGCATCTTTCCAAGGGCAGCAGTACGCACGCCGTCAGGTGGGTCTGAATACCCTGAAATCAGGTCTGCAATGGTAATCGCTGAACGCTAGCGCTGCCCAAGGGCAAGGAGAAATCCTTGCCCTTACTGCCTATAGCGATAAGCTCACAACCACACACCACACACCACACACCACACACCACACACCACACACCACACACCACACACCACACACCACACACCACACACCACACACCACACACCACACACCACACACCACACACCACACACCACACACCACACACCACACACCACACCCTAGGTATAGGATGTATCCGTCATTGGCTGCTCTTACATGCGTTGCTCGGTATCGCTTAGCGTTCTGGCTGAAGTATGGGATAGGCGGTGTGTCCTTGCTACCCGACAAAATGTATTTCTAAGACAGTGCGTTGATGTACGTGATGCGCTCAGGGCATCGGCCTACAGATAAGGCAAAAGGAGGCATGCCCAGCCTTTCTTGGTCTTGATCCTCGAATGAACTAAATAATGGCCTCTCTAATAGAGAGGGAGAAGAGTTAACCAGCGAAGAAATCTCTTCTTGATAGCGGATTATGTTCTTTGGTTTTTAGCCTGATTGAGAATGCAATCGCATGCCAATGTCAGGAAGGCGCACATAAATATATCTTTATCGGCAAAAGCCCTTGCCAACCCGGGGTGATCTCTGTAAGGTACGCCCTCGCTGCCAGGGCAAACGCCGGGTGGCACGGAAGCTAACCTCTTGTAGGTCTTCGCTTTTTCTTGAAGATGTTTCAGTTGAGAGGGTTGTGTGATCTCCTGAAGCGATCGCCAAATCGGCGGTTGACAAAATCCTCAGAAAATGTAGAATGTGCTTCCACTTGCTGAGCAGCGAACGCCGCTCGCAAGACGCTCTTTAACAAGATGATCAGGCAATTTGTGTGGGTGCTTGAGGTTTTCGAAGTGGATCATCATTTCGAGCATCAAGTAACTCATCAATTCAATGAGTTGTTTCGATACTCGAGCCGGATTGGTCACCTAATGACCAATGAAAGATTTAAACTGAAGAGTTTGATCATGGCTCAGATTGAACGCTGGCGGCAGGCCTAACACATGCAAGTCGAGCGGCAGCACGGGAAGCTTGCTTCCTGGTGGCGAGCGGCGGACGGGTGAGTAATGCATGGGAATCTGCCCGATAGTGGGGGATAACGTGTGGAAACGCACGCTAATACCGCATACGTCCTACGGGAGAAAGGAGGGGATCTTCGGACCTTTCGCTATCGGATGAGCCCATGTTGGATTAGCTAGTTGGTGAGGTAATGGCTCACCAAGGCAACGATCCATAGCTGGTCTGAGAGGATGATCAGCCACACTGGGACTGAGACACGGCCCAGACTCCTACGGGAGGCAGCAGTGGGGAATATTGGACAATGGGCGAAAGCCTGATCCAGCCATGCCGCGTGTGTGAAGAAGGCCTTAGGGTTGTAAAGCACTTTCAGTGGGGAAGAAAGCCTGAGGCCTAATACGTTTCAGGAAGGACATCACCCACAGAAGAAGCACCGGCTAACTCCGTGCCAGCAGCCGCGGTAATACGGAGGGTGCGAGCGTTAATCGGAATTACTGGGCGTAAAGGGCGCGTAGGCGGTCTGTTAAGCCAGATGTGAAAGCCCCGGGCTTAACCTGGGAACAGCATTTGGAACTGGCAGACTTGAGTGCAGGAGAGGAAGGTAGAATTCCAGGTGTAGCGGTGAAATGCGTAGAGATCTGGAGGAATACCAGTGGCGAAGGCGGCCTTCTGGACTGACACTGACGCTGAGGCGCGAAAGCGTGGGTAGCAAACAGGATTAGATACCCTGGTAGTCCACGCCGTAAACGATGTCAACTAGCCGTTGGATCCCTTGAGGATTTAGTGGCGCAGCTAACGCACTAAGTTGACCGCCTGGGGAGTACGGTCGCAAGACTAAAACTCAAATGAATTGACGGGGGCCCGCACAAGCGGTGGAGCATGTGGTTTAATTCGATGCAACGCGAAGAACCTTACCTACTCTTGACATCCAGAGAACTTTCCAGAGATGGATTGGTGCCTTCGGGAACTCTGAGACAGGTGCTGCATGGCTGTCGTCAGCTCGTGTTGTGAAATGTTGGGTTAAGTCCCGTAACGAGCGCAACCCCTATCCTTATTTGCCAGCGATTCGGTCGGGAACTCTAAGGAGACTGCCGGTGACAAACCGGAGGAAGGTGGGGACGACGTCAAGTCATCATGGCCCTTACGAGTAGGGCTACACACGTGCTACAATGGCGAGTACAGAGGGTTGCGAAGCGGCGACGTGAAGCTAATCCCAGAAAGCTCGCCTCAGTCCGGATCGGAGTCTGCAACTCGACTCCGTGAAGTCGGAATCGCTAGTAATCGCGAATCAGAATGTCGCGGTGAATACGTTCCCGGGCCTTGTACACACCGCCCGTCACACCATGGGAGTGGATTGCACCAGAAGTGGCTAGTTTAACCTTCGGGAAAACGGTTACCACGGTGTGGTTCATGACTGGGGTGAAGTCGTAACAAGGTAGCCGTAGGGGAACCTGCGGCTGGATCACCTCCTTAAACGTAAAATGATCACCTCGTGATCTCAAGTGTCCACAACAAATTGCCTGATCGTAGTAGAGCGAAGTACTGCAGGGGATATTCCCTGGCCGTGCGCAAGCAGTTGCCGGGTCTGTAGCTCAGTTGGTTAGAGCGCACCCCTGATAAGGGTGAGGTCGGCAGTTCGAGTCTGCCCAGACCCACCATTATTATATGGGGCCATAGCTCAGCTGGGAGAGCGCCTGCCTTGCACGCAGGAGGTCAGGAGTTCGATCCTCCTTGGCTCCACCATCTGACTGTCTTGATGGCCGGTTCTCCAGTACTTAGTTTAGTGATCTAGCTTCTAGTCACGAACCAATCTTCATCGCGTTATGATTGATTATTAGATGTCTTAATAGTCAACGATACAGCGTGTGATGAATGTTGTTTCCTGACTGCAAGCTTCTTGCTCGCAGTATTGCTCTTTAACAATGTAAATCATGCTGATGCCAAGTCCAATGGAACGCGATCAGATTTTACTTCCTCGGAAGCATTATCCGATAGGCCGTGACATTGGCAAATGAGATACGTCTCAAGCGTATCCGGCGAAAATTGTTTTCGTTTGAATCGTGATCTATGACTCTTTCGGGTTATATGGTCAAGCGATTAAGCGCACACGGTGGATGCCTAGGCAGCCAGAGGCGATGAAAGACGTGATAGCCTGCGATAAGCATCGGGGAGGTGGCAAATGACCTTTGATCCGGTGATCTCTGAATGGGGAAACCCACCCGTCATAAGACGGGTATCCTTACCTGAATACATAGGGTATGGAGGCAAACCGGGAGAACTGAAACATCTAAGTACCCCGAGGAAAAGAAATCAACCGAGATTCCCCCAGTAGCGGCGAGCGACCGGGGACTAGCCCTTAAGTCTTAGTTGTATTAGCGGAAGTGTTTGGAAATGCACGCCATAGTGGGTGATAGCCCCGTACGCGAAAATGCAATTAAGGTGAAATCGAGTAGGTCGGAGCACGTGAAACTTTGACTGAACATGGGGGGACCATCCTCCAAGGCTAAATACTCCTGGCTGACCGATAGTGAACTAGTACCGTGAGGGAAAGGCGAAAAGAACCCCAGTGAGGGGAGTGAAATAGATCCTGAAACCGTGTGCGTACAAGCAGTGGGAGCAGACTTGTTCTGTGACTGCGTACCTTTTGTATAATGGGTCAGCGACTTATTCTCAGTAGCGAGCTTAACCGTATAGGGGAGGCGTAGGGAAACCGAGTCTTAAATGGGCGACATAGTTGCTGGGAATAGACCCGAAACCGGGCGATCTATCCATGAGCAGGTTGAAGGTTGAGTAACATCAACTGGAGGACCGAACCGGGATCTGTTGAAAAAGATTCGGATGACTTGTGGATCGGAGTGAAAGGCTAATCAAGCTCGGAGATAGCTGGTTCTCCTCGAAAGCTATTTAGGTAGCGCCTCATGTATCACCGCCGGGGGTAGAGCACTGTTTCGGCTAGGGGGTCATCCCGACTTACCAACCCGAGGCAAACTCCGAATACCGGTGAGTGCAGCATGGGAGACACACGGCGGGTGCTAACGTCCGTCGTGAAAAGGGAAACAACCCAGACCGTCAGCTAAGGTCCCAAAATCTTGGTTAAGTGGGAAACGATGTGGGAAGGCTCAGACAGCTAGGAGGTTGGCTTAGAAGCAGCCACCCTTTAAAGAAAGCGTAATAGCTCACTAGTCGAGTCGGCCTGCGCGGAAGATGTAACGGGGCTCAAACCAAGTACCGAAGCTACGGGTTCAACACTTAAGTGTTGAGCGGTAGAGGAGCGTTGTGTAAGCCTGCGAAGGTGTGCTGTAAGGCATGCTGGAGGTATCACAAGTGCGAATGCTGACATGAGTAACGATAAAGGGAGTGAAAACCTCCCTCGCCGGAAGACCAAGGTTTTCTGTTCGACGTTAATCGGAGCAGAGTGAGTCGGCCCCTAAGGCGAGGCCGAAAGGCGTAGTCGATGGGAAACAGGTTAATATTCCTGTACCAGACAGTACTGCGATGGGGTGACGGAGAAGGCTAGGTGAGCCAGGCGACGGTTGTCCTGGTGAAAGTATGTAGGCTGAGCAAGTAGGCAAATCCGCTTGCTTAAGGTCGAGATACGAGACGAACTGATTCCTCGGACTCAGGAAGTCATTGATGCCACGCTTCCAGGAAAAACCTCTAAGCTTCAGGTACTGTGTGACCGTACCCCAAACCGACACAGGTGGTCAGGTAGAGAATACCAAGGCGCTTGAGAGAACTCGGGTGAAGGAACTAGGCAAAATGGCACCGTAACTTCGGGAGAAGGTGCGCCGGCGTAAGGTGAAGAGACTCGCTCTCAGAGCCCCAACCGGTCGAAGATACCAGGTGGCTGCAACTGTTTATTAAAAACACAGCACTCTGCTAACGCGTGAGCGGACGTATAGGGTGTGACGCCTGCCCGGTGCCGGAAGGTTAATTGATGGTGTTAGGACTCGTCCGAAGCTCCTGATCGAAGCCCCGGTAAACGGCGGCCGTAACTATAACGGTCCTAAGGTAGCGAAATTCCTTGTCGGGTAAGTTCCGACCTGCACGAATGGCGTAATGATGGCCACACTGTCTCCACCCGAGACTCAGTGAAATTGAAATCGCTGTGAAGATGCAGTGTTCCCGCGGCTAGACGGAAAGACCCCGTGAACCTTTACTATAGCTTCACACTGGATGCTGATGTTGTCTGTGTAGGATAGCTGGGAGGCTTTGAAACTGTGACGCCAGTTGCAGTGGAGCCAACCTTGAAATACCAGCCTGACATCATTGGCGTTCTAACTTGCTACCGTTATCCGGTAGAAGGACAGTGTGTGGTGGGTAGTTTGACTGGGGCGGTCTCCTCCCAAAGAGTAACGGAGGAGCACGAAGGTACCCTCAGTACGGTTGGAAACCGTGCAGTGAGTGCAAGAGCATAAGGGTGCTTGACTGCGAGACAGACACGTCGAGCAGGTACGAAAGTAGGTTCTAGTGATCCGGTGGTTCTGTATGGAAGGGCCATCGCTCAACGGATAAAAGGTACTCCGGGGATAACAGGCTGATACCGCCCAAGAGTTCACATCGACGGCGGTGTTTGGCACCTCGATGTCGGCTCATCACATCCTGGGGCTGAAGTCGGTCCCAAGGGTATGGCTGTTCGCCATTTAAAGTGGTACGCGAGCTGGGTTTAGAACGTCGTGAGACAGTTCGGTCCCTATCTGCCGTGGGCGTTGGAAGTTTGAGAAGAGCTGCTCCTAGTACGAGAGGACCGGAGTGGACGAACCTCTGGTGTTCCGGTTGTCACGCCAGTGGCATTGCCGGGTAGCTATGTTCGGACGGGATAACCGCTGAAAGCATCTAAGCGGGAAGCCCCCTTCAAGATGAGACTTCCCTGGGGCCTTGAGCCCCCTAAAGGACCCTCGAAGACTACGAGGTTGATAGGCACGGTGTGGAAGCGCAGTCAATGCGTTGAGCTAACGTGTACTAATGGTCCGTGAGGCTTGACCATATAACCCCAAAGGGTTATAGACACGATCCGAAAATAACGGATACGCGACGAGACGATCTCGGCCCAGCATGATTTACAGATTTAGGTAGCGGTGCCTTAGGCATCGAGACCGAACCGAATACGCTTGACGACCATAGCGAGCGGGTACCACCTGATCCCATGCCGAACTCAGAAGTGAAACCGCTCAGCGCCGATGGTAGTGTGGGGCTTCCCCATGTGAGAGTAGGTCATCGTCAAGCATCTCTACTGAATACCCCCGGCCAGCAATGGTCGGGGGTATTTGCTTTGAGGGGTAGGGTAGGCAAGCGCAGGCCGAAGGCAAATAACGGCCGTGCCAGCCCCTAGATCCTGAGCCGTCACTCAACAGCGGCAGATGAGCAAAAGAGAAAAAAGAGAAAAAGGGCGGTAGCGCAGCCGCTAAGCCCCTGCTGCCGAAGACGACAGACGCGTCAGTAGCCCACCGTCCTCCCCACCCCAGCGTTGTGTGCTGGTTGACCACCTACTATCTATCCTAAATCCTGCGCCGACATTACCCTAACTTACTCTCGCGCATTCATCTTATCTGTAGCATGAATTCTTCAGTGATCTCTTATGCCTTTTTATGCAGTGCTTGAGCTATCGTTGGCTCTTCTAGCAACTGCTCAAACTGTTCGGGCGGTGCTACAAACATCATGAACAGACGTATGGTCTCTGAGTCAAAGCGCTTGATCAGTGACGGTGGGTCGACACTATTGCTTTTCATTTTTTCAGTACCACCGATGGTGACCGGCTAACCGCCGGATTTTTGGAAAGTATTCACCAAACGTTATGATTCTGTACTGGTTTTTTATGATATTTGGCTGAGGCGTACCCGGATATGGTTAAGATACAGCTTAAGTAAATTGCACGCCTTTTTAGCTCTTCTTTTATACTTTCAGCGTTAAATTATGGTGGCATCAGTAAAAGCTAACTCTTAGTCCTCTCTACCTAGCATTTAAGTCACAAAAAATTATCTAATTTTTGCAGAATATAGACAACCTACTGAATACATATTGGTAGCTTAATCAATATAAAATTTGAAGAGAGCAAATGTAAAGATAATAGGTGCGAAGACAGGAAGCCGCTTTTGTGTGGTAGGTATAACGCTTTTTGCTATGTGTAGATCGCTATAACTTGACGATCGTATTTAGTTACGAAATTATGGCTGTGTGGTCAGGAATGTTAAACAGCCGCACTAAAATGCGGCGGTAGTCTTCATTCAGGTATCACGTTCCAGTCGCTCTATCTCTGCAACGATGTAAGCTGCTGCTCTGATCAGGTTGCGACGAGGGCTTGTTGAGGGATGCCAGCCGTCTTCGTTCCATGGCCATAGTTCTTTAGCATCCCTCTGCAAGATTTCGCGTAGCTCTAATGGGTAAAAGCTTGTTGTCGCTGCAGATAGGTAGGCACCAGCGGCATGCGTGATACTCCCGTCAATGTACTGGTCTGCTTCTTGGGGCGGAAGGGTGCCCTTGATGAGTCGACGGTGCTCGTGGCGTATCTCAGTATAAATTTCCATGGTGTTCCATTAAGCATTATTTTAGATCAACCTTGCCCCTCTATGTATCGGCTTGTCTGCTTTCGGCTATAACAAAGGAAACTGACTAAAATACGCAGTGATCTATGTATTGCGATGTCACGGAAGAGAACAGCGGCCATGCCTCATTTTTTTGTTGTGTGGCATGGCGTGCTTTAGGATATGTTCGATATGGTGTATGAGCAGCTTGCGATGAGAAGCGCTGGTCAGTGGCGCCAAGTCTCAACGATATTGGCCCCATACTGGGCTTTCCATTCTTTCAAGGTGCGGTGGTTGGCTCCTCGAGTTTCGATACGTTCTTGCGTATAGGGGTTCAGGTATGACTTGACTGGGCGACGGCGGGTCGACGCTGTATATTCGGCAACAAGCGAACTGATATCTCCTGGCATTACCATTCTGATAACGTTTTCAATATCTTGATCGTACTCTTTCACCAATGCATGCAGGCGCGTGGCAAACTCTTGATCAAGAGCAATGGCTGGATTCTGCTCAATTTGCTCGAGTTCCGCCTGCAAACGCTCGATTTCTGCGCGCTTTTCATAGTAGGCGGCAAGTGCGAGAGTCATCTTCTTTCTTCCCTGTTTGATAATGGTAAATCCTGTCGAGAGTATAATGCGTCAGGCGACGTTGATAAAGGTAGAAGGTCAACATGATAAAAGCAATTGGTAGCAATGCACTTCTTCATCTCCTTACTTTTAAAAAATTTCTGATTTTAAATATGTTTGGGCTTTAATTTATTGTGTGGATGTTTTTATTGTAATAACCCATTATAGCCAGTAGTGCAAAATAATTATTTATCTCCCGCATAGCTATGGATAATTAGTTTATTTCTCCAAATATTGTTTGTATGGCTGTAGGCTTATGGTGAATGGGCAAAAATTACGGATTCTGCTCTTGAAATGCATGCATATTCTAGATTTTTTCCATTTTATTTAGCATGGTCAGGGGACGATCACTATGCTGTTTGGGCGTAGAATGAGAATCAGACATTCCTGATGACTGCCATGGGATAAAGGAGTTGCTATGAAAAAATTCGCTATGTTGCTGGGAGGTATCGCTACGGTACTGACCCTTTCTGGATGCCCTTGGTGGATGGGACCTCCTCCTGATGGTGGTCCTCATCACGGCGGCGGTGGCCCGGGCGGGTACCACGGTCGTCCTTGATGTAGATTGTAGATATAGTAGAGGTCAAGCCTTGTGTTCTAGGGGTTTGGCCTTTTTTTTGAATGGCACTCTATAATGCATAACTCGTTAATTTAGAGACTGTTTCATAACCTGAGTAATTTATTTCTTTAAAATAGACGACTTTTACCACAGTTTGTGGTTTGAAACCTCCTCAGTGACAGAGGCATTGGGTTACGAAACACGCTCTTAGAGACTGTTTCATAACCTGAGCGATTACGTTTACCCTTTCCAAAATAGACGGCTTTTACCGCAATTTTGTGGTTTGACGTTTCCTTCAATGACATGGGTATGGGGGTTATGAAACACACTCTTAGTATGGGGTGGACGAATGCAAAGTGTGATACTTAATCATCTATGTTATATATGATGTGGCGATAAATTTATCATATCATCCTCCACTTGTTGAGAGAGTATGCATTATTTCTGTAGTTTCATGCCACACCTTTAGGCTGTTCATATTTTGGAATGTATATGCCACTCTTATCTATAATAATTTTTCTTAAAGGATAAGATGATGGACTATAAAGATATTGCTTGCCGCCTTGAGGGCAATTTGCCGGATATTGCCGCTTTGTTAGGGGGAACGCGAGCGGCCATGGCGGCCTTTGTGATAGCCACTGTGCTTGGGGTATCTCCTGAGCCAGACGCTATCTGTAAGGCATTGGATGCGGATATGGTTGCTGCTGTCCAAAAACTCAAGGTATATGATATAGCGGCTCAGCTGGACCAAGTGACAGAGCCTAAGGACAATTCGGATGCCAGCCGCTCGGATGTAGCTTCGGCGCGTGACATGCAGATAGAAGCCTTGCATAAGGGAAAGGGCGATTTCGCAAACTGGTTTGCTGTTATCGTTTTCCTGTCATGCTTCGCTATGATCGGCGTCATGTTGCTGCATGGGGCGGCGACCATCAATGATAGCATGCGTTTCTATGTGCTCGGTTTCTTGCAGTCCGTTGTGATGGCTATCGTTGGCTTCTACTTTGGTTCTTCTGCCCCTAGTCGCAAACAGCATGCGGCACTGCTGGGGCAGACCAAGTAGAAGCACACCTTTAGGGCTTTCTTTTGCAGGAACAGTGGTGTATAGTACGTTCCGTACTCAGGGAGTCCTCCCTGTTGTATTTCGGAGCGTGGCGCAGCTTGGTAGCGCGCTGCAATGGGGTTGCAGAGGTCGCAGGTTCGAATCCTGTCGCTCCGACCATATTTTGAAAAGCAGAACACTTTCAGGTGTTCTGCTTTTTTTATATGTGAAAGATGGGATCCTTGCCGGTTTTATGCCACTCCTTCTCTCGTCTCCCTCATACTATATGCTATAAGACATCTCGTCTGTATTTTCTCTCACGGAATCATACTGTTACGGCATAAATTCCATATGGGAGAGGATGATCAAATAGTATTGATGATTGAATATAGTTATCCTACTTTTTATTTTAACAGTGTGCTTTGATTTGCAGCATCTATATGCTGAATGTAGTCTTAGCTATTCTGCTATTTTAATGCGGTAGATTCTTCTATCTGTGCAAAAAGACCTATAAATAAGAGAAGAACCGTCCTTTTCCTGCAAATCAGCAGGGCTCCTGCATAGATACATAGACAAGTTTAGATGTCTGATGTGCACCGTTACTTTGCTATAGACACCAGTCGTGCATTTTTGTGTCCGCCTTGGAATGAGAGCTGGAATAATCCTGGCAGCTACTGCTATTCTGGTGAGCAAGGGAAGGGCTGGATGCTCATGCCCTTGTCTGAGCAATAACATCTCATGAATGACAGGAGGTCTATCATGTCTGGACTAGGTTGGATTCTGTGGCTGATCGTTGGTGGTCTTGCCGGTCTCATCTCAGGCAAGCTGATGCGTGGAGAAGGCTTCGGGCTGTTCGGTAACATCATCGTTGGTGTTGTCGGTGGTTGGTTCGGTGGCTGGATTCTGCCTGTCGACCCCCACAGTGGTAGCTTTTTCGGCTCACTGATCACAGCTATCATCGGTGCTGTAATTCTGCAGTGGATTGTTAGCTTGGTCACTCGTAACCGCTAACATTATCCAAATTTGCGCTGCAGTGATGCGTGAATGCTGTGCATAGAAGATGAAGGCTAAGTCACGTACTTGGCCTTCATTTTTATAGGTAGATGCACTCTTGAAGCATTGGCTATACGCATCATAGACGTCTAATAATGATTTTTTCACAGAAGAGGGAGCTTATTGCATGGGCACTCTTCTCGCTGACAGCCTATTGAACATAATCGTCCTATTATTAGCATAGTTATTTATAGTAAGTGTGTAGGGCTTTTCAATATATGAATAAATATGAAAATATCATAAATGGCTTGAATTGAAGGTGTGAGGCTTTTTAGGTTTGCCTGATGCCTGATGCCTGATGCCTGATGCCTGATGCCTGATGCCTGATGCCTGATGCCTGATGCCTGATGCCTGATGCCTGATGCCTGATGCCTGATGCCTGATGCCTGATGCCTGATGCCTGATGCCTGATGCCTGATGCCTGATGCCTGATGCCTGATGCCTGATGCCTGATGCCTGATGCCTGATGCCTGATGCCTGATGTATTTAAAGCATGCTTCATAACCCCAATACCCATGGTCATTGAAGGGACTTTGAACCACAAAATTGTGGTAAAAACTGTCTATTTTAGTAAAGACAAAAGTAACCACTCAGTTTATGAAATAGTCTATTGGTAGGCCGATTTGTCGCTCAAGATATAGTGCACAATATATACTTTAATACTTATAATTTATAATTTATAATTTATTATTGTTGATGATTTAAAATTGTTGTTTCTATAGCCAGTCAGTAATATAATAAAAGTTTTTATTGTAAGTTGTAATATTCATCTTTTTTATGGTGGTAGGGCAATAATGTGTCTTTATATTTGTTGTTTTGTGCTGGTATTCATGGTTTTTATTTTTAATGGTTCGTTGATTGGTAGTGGCGTGATTTTTAATTATAAAAATCTGCTATTTGTGTATTTTTAACCTGCCTTTAATTTGCTTTTTAAAGTTGTTTGTGCTCGCGAATCAATGTGTAGTATTATTTTCAGTTTTTTAAATGTTATAAGCTATGATTGTGCGTTGGTACTGGTGTTATCTAACTCTTTATTTTGAGTGTAATTGTTTATTTGGAAAGGAATTTACCTTTAAGGTATTCCTACTAAAACGCTCTTTTAATACCATAACACTAATGTCTAATTTTACGGTGTAGGGTTGTTTATTGGGTGCTTTTTGTGTGTCATTATTGAGCGTTCATCGCTAAAATAGCATTGCTTCTATGTCTGTTAGATTCCTCGTAAGAAGTCTCTATCTTCTCGCAGTTGAGGTGCATTGACTGCTTGGGAGGATATGTCGCTTTGGAGGCGGGCAGGTAAGAATTATTGTTCGTTATATTGGCTGTAATAAAGTACAGGGTGAGGCTGATTTTTTTTCATTGCCTTATACATTTTATTTTCTGACGTCATATTTAAAAGCATACGCTTGTACTGCGATAACCCGAGCATGGATGCGTGCTTATTAGAGCATGAGACTCTTTTCTGTTCTCGATTTCCTGTATGTGATTCGGCTACCACCGCTGTCTCTCAGTGAGAGACGGTGTGCTGACAGGCTCGCAACGAGCATGCGCTATGTGCATGCCTTGATAAGCAGTGTGGGGCTGTGTGATATGCCTTATCGCTTGGCTTATGTCACTTAGCGAAAGGCATTTGGGCTTTATAAGCCAAGGCAGTGCAGCAGAAGCATCTCTGGGGTTCGTGGAAGGAAAGAAGAGTGCTCGGGGCCATGTGTATCGTTCATCGCAAAATCCGAATGTCTGTGTCGTGAGATATGGGCGCGAAATGCGTATGATATTGCACTATGGCGTGAGGAACCGTCGCAATGCATTGCGTTGCTGTCATGGTCTGCGTGGCGTATGCCCATGCTAGGCTTTCTGAAATGGATTTGAATAATGCCTCATTTCAAGACCGTTGGACTTGTCATGCGCCCAGGCAGCCATCATTCCGATGAAACGCTGGGGCAGGTGCTGGATATTCTTTCTCGCCACGAGATCGATATCATATTAGACGAGCGCATTCTTGCTGCCGAAATCGGCTGTGTCAGTGATGACTGTGATGTCTCGCGCCTGCCGAGAGCGGCTCTCGAGACGCTCGGACGGTTGTGCGACATGGTGATCGTTATCGGTGGTGATGGCAGCATGTTGGGCGCTGCACGCACGCTCTGTTTGACCGGTACGCCCGTACTGGGCATCAATCGCGGTCGTGTCGGTTTCCTGACCGATATTTCAACCGCTGACCTTGAGCTGCGTCTAGAAGAGATCCTGTCCGGTACGTATGTGGCTGAGCACCGCTTTCTGCTGGATGCGTTCATCATGCGTGAAGGCCGTGTCGTGTCGTGTGCGCATGCGCTTAATGATGTTGTGCTGCATTCGGGGCAGGTGGCTCGAATGGTAGAATTCACGCTGTTCATTGATGATCAGTTTGTGTATCGCCAGCGGGCGGATGGCTTGATTGTGGCAACGCCAACAGGTTCCACGGCCTATGCGTTGTCAGCGGGTGGGCCAATGTTGCATCCGTCGCTGGAGGCAATGGTGTTGGTGCCGATGTTTCCTCATGTGCTGTCGAATCGTCCCCTCGTGATTGGAGCGGCCAGCAAGGTATCGCTGCGTATTGAGCACGGGCCTGATCCTGCTCCGCAGTTGAGCTGTGATGGTCAGACTCGGTTGGTTCTGCAGCCGGGAGATAGGATCGATATCATCCGCAAGCCGCAGCGTTTGGTGCTGCTTCACCCTCAATCGCACGATTATTTCGATAGCTGTCGTAGCAAGCTCGGCTGGAGCAGCTCGACTCAGGAGTGTCCATGACCTTAGGTAGCCTTCATGTCAGACCGATCTGGTAATATCGGCATGCCTATGCGCATGTTCGAAACGTCGTCATTGGATCTTATCGGCGATGCACATGGCTGTGCTGCCTTACTAGAGGCTTTGCTGGATCGGCTGGGATATCGTCCTGATGCAGCAGGTGTATTGCGCCACCCTACGCGCAAGGTTGTCTTTCTTGGCGACATCATCGACCGCGGACCGCAGATACGCGAGGCCGTGGCGCTGGTGCGCCGCATGGTCGAAGGGGGCGCGGCGTACGCAATCCTGGGTAATCACGAGATCAATGCGCTACGCGCCTGTCGGCTTGAAGTTAGGCAGCGTCACTCGCGTCAGCGGCAGGTGCTAAAGGAGACGCTGGAGCAGTATGCCCGCTACCAAAAGGAGTGGGATAGCGCGCTGGACTGGTTCGCACAGCTGCCATTGTGTCTTGAGATGGCCGGTATGCGTGCTGTCCATGCGTGCTGGGATGAACGGTTGATGCGCCCCTTTCTGGAGCGTCAACCGGACGGGCGCCTGACGCCCGAGCAGCTTCAGCGTTCGCTCGATCCTCAGTCGTTCTTTTTCGATCTGGTGGATCGAGCCACGCGCGGTCCGCAGTTGAACTTGCCTGGTAATCTGTGCATTCACGGGCGGGATGGCATTCAACGCAAGGCGTTCCGTACCAGTTTTTGGCATGCGCAGCCTCACGTGTATGGCGATGTGGTCTTTCAGCCGGATCCTTTGCCGCACTGCATCGAAGAGCGGCCCTTGCAGGAGCGCGAGCTGAACCAGTTGGTATACTATCCGCCGGATCAGCCCCCTCTGTTTTTTGGCCACTACTGGCGCAATGGTCATCCCTCGTTGCTGACCCCTAATGTTGCCTGTCTGGATTACAGTGCTGTCAAGGGTGGTCATCTTGTTGCATATCGTTATGATGGCGAGCAGGCACTGTCGGCGGACCGTCTAGTATGGCAGTCGGCCAACGACCTCGCTTAATGAATGTATCCCGGTGTTCGCCATACCTGGAATGGTCTGGATTCACCGCCAACCAGGAGCTTCGCGCCTATGTCGACGGTCTATCGATTTTCTGCCGAAGAGGAGCTGGCAACGCTGCGTCAGTGGCTCTGGCACGAACACATCAGCCATTACTATCGTCAGCAGGACGGCGCCCAGCTCATCATCCTGATCAATGATGCACAGCAGGGCCCGGCCAATGTGCTGGTGGAGCGCTGGCGGCGCAACGAATTGCCACCGTTATCGTCGATGTCTTCGGCCAAAGGGCTGGTGGATAAAGGACAGTGGCGAAGCCTCAAGCAGGCCTTGCGTCATCAGCCGGTGACCATGGTGCTGTTGCTGGCATGCGTGTTCATCTTCCTGCTGGCAACGATAAACGGCAATGCGGTGTACTACGCTCTGTCCATTCTGTCGCCCAATGCTTGGCCCAGCGTGGATGACACGCTTCATATGCATGCGGCTCTGGCCGCGGTTCTGCAGGCGCAGGAGTGGTGGCGTCTGGTCACGCCCATCTTCATTCATTTCAGCTTGGCTCATCTCGTATTCAACATGCTGTGGCTGTGGGTCTTTGGCCGTCACATTGAGCGAGATGAAGGTTCTGTCTACTGGGCCGGGCTGGTTCTGCTGTGGGGGATACTGTCGAATCTGGCGCAGCTTCTCTATGCGGGACCTGCTTTCGGGGGAATGTCGGGCGTTGTGTATGCCATCATGGGGTATCTGTGGGTCGAACAGCTCACGGGACGTCGGCGTATACCGGTGATGCCCGGCTGGCTGCTGTTCATGGCGGTGCTGTGGGCGCTGTGGGGGGTGGTTAATACGATGGGGTTGAGCCATAACGTTGAGATGGTCAGCAACATGGCCAATGCCGCCCATTTCGGTGGACTGTTCGCCGGCTGCGCTACGGCACTGATGTCGGCGTTGTGGCACAGATTTATGGATCGGCGGCGTGCGATGCGCTAATGTCGGTTCCTATGCTTTGTCGAAAAGCCCTCCACTGATGTGGGGGGCTTTTTGTTGGGTCAAGAAAATTGTTGGGTCAAGCAATGCTCATCAAGCAGCATGATCTATCGGATACCCATTAGGAGATAGGCGGCGTTTATAGTGGGTAACGTTCTGGCGCTGTGCCTGAACTGCTATTATGGGCCTTCATTACGAGCGGTTATCTCTATCTTTTTCGCGTGGCGGTGTGGGTATGCAAATGGAAGGCGCATTGCGCAAAATGGCCATTACGGCTGATGAGGAAGGCAAGGCACACTATGCGCTCAGACTGGATGACAGTGCGCTGCCGCTCAACGGTGCGGTAGGTAAAACGGTTCGTCTGGTTTGGACGGGTGCCATTCGTTGCGTGCACTGCCAGCGCTCGACCAACAAGAGCTTTGCCCAAGGGCACTGCTATCCCTGCTTTAAGCGGCTGGCCAGCTGCGATACCTGCATTATGAGCCCTGAACGTTGCCATTATGCGCAGGGAACGTGCCGTGAACCGGCATGGGGTGAGCAGCATTGCATGGCACCTCATCTGGTGTATCTGGCCAACAGCTCGGCGTTGAAGGTCGGGATCACTAAACCGTCTCAGCTGCCGACACGCTGGCTGGATCAAGGTGCCACCCAAGCGGTGCCTATTTTGGACGTTGATAGTCGTCTGCAGTCGGGCTGGGTCGAAGACACATTGCGCTCGGCGATTAGCGATCGCACCTCATGGCAGGCCATGCTCAAGGGTGAAGCAGCTGAACTGGATATGGCGGCCTTGCGTACCCGTGTGCTTGCGCAGTTCGAACCGCAATTGGATGCGCTGCGTGCCCAGTGGGGAGCCGATGCTATTCGTGTGCGAAGTGATGCACCACGCCGTTTTCATTACCCTGTGCAGGCCTATCCTGCGAAGGTGAAGTCTTTCAATCTTGATCGACAGCCCATCATTGAAGGGCAGTTGATGGGGCTGAAAGGGCAGTATCTGATCCTCGATAACGGGGTCATCAACCTGCGCAAGTACGCTGGTTACCACGTTGACTTCAGCGTTGTGTCATAGGGGGCATGTGATGTCATCTGCTTCGGATGTGCTGACGCTGCGCCCTGCGGTGCTGACCGATCTGGACGCTCTGGAAGAACTGGAGTTCGACTGCTTCGATTCGGATCGCTTTTCGCGCCGTCGCTGGCGCTATCTGCTGACACAGGCACATGCTGTCACGCTGGTGCTGGAAGACCCTCAGGCTGTGCATGATGACGAACGCCTGCAAGGCTATGCCATGGTGCTACTGCGAACCCACAGCCGCCGTGCACTGCTGCATTCGCTGTGCGTTCACCCCCAGGTTCGGCGCCATGGACAGGCGATGCGGCTGCTGGCGGCCTGCGAGGCGCAGGCCGTTGCCGCGGGGGCCGCTACGCTATGGCTTGATGTTCATGTCGACAATCATGCTGCACTGCGTCTTTATCAGCGGTGCGGCTATCATCGTTACAGCTGGGAAGATGACGTATATGAGGATGGGGGTGCCGCATGGCGGATGGAGAAGCGCCTAGCGCACGCCACTGCTTAGCCTTCGTATGGAGGGTGGCATCGTATGGCCAAACCGTATGAAATGGTTTTTCACGGTGGTCGTTAGGCAATGACGGTATGAGACGCTCTTACTTACTAGTAGTAAGAGCATGTTTCATCACCCCAATGCTCATGTCGTTGAAGGAACCTCAAACCACAAATTGCGGTAGAAGCCGTTTATTTTAGAAAGGGTAAGAGCAATCCCTCAGGTTATGAAGCGGTCTCTAAGAGCGTGCTTCATAACTGCAATACCCATGTCATTGAGGAAATTTCAACCCATAAACCTACGGTAAAAGCCGTCTATTTTAGAAATGACTCAGGCTATGAAATAGCACGCTAAGTGCTTGAGCAATATGGCGGCTTGGTATCTACGCGGTGAGTTCATTGCATGGGGGAGCCATACACGCGGCGGCGACTTTGCATGACGTGCGCTGAGTAACAAAAGCTATAAAGTGTCAGTGATGGGATGCCTAGGTAAGACCAGCCGCTTGCCATGTAGGCCATGAAGCCGCTGTTGTGTGCTAGGCGGTTCTTAATGCCGGGCGGCGCAGGGCTGCCTGAAGAGTGTGTCTGCACGGCTTGGGCAAGGTCGGCAGCCTATGGATGTTTCAGGTTGTCGCAGAGCCTGTTGAGCGGACAAAAGAGGCTTATCGAAGGGCGGCTGTGCTTTTACATTAGACTCATACCTGTGTTTTTCTACATGCCTGTCTGGGAGGCGTCATGTCGGCGATCTGTTTTTTCTGCGGTTCCGCTCCGGGTAATGATCCCCTTTATCAGCGCGATATTGCCGCGCTCATCGAGACGCTGGCACAGCATGAGTGCTCGTTCGTGTACGGGGGAGGCAAAGTTGGACTGATGGGGTTCGTTGCTGACGAAGGTCTGAAGCATGGCGCGTCGGTCACCGGGATCATCCCTCGGCACTTGGTCGATCATGAGCTGGCATACACCGGCCTGACCGAGCTGGTTGTGACCGATGACATGCACCAGCGTAAGCTGGCCATGGCTCAGCGTTCGGATGCGTTCATCGCACTGCCCGGCGGTGTGGGTACTCTTGAAGAGATCTTCGAGCAGTGGACATGGAGCCAGATCGGTCTGCACGCCAAGCCGTGTGTGTTCTTCAATACGGGAGGCTTTTTTGACCCGCTGATCGCGTTCCTACAGAAAGTGGTCGATAAAGGGTTTATGAAGCCGCAGTACCTTGAAACGCTGATCGTATCGGATGATCCCGATGAAATCGTCGCGCGTCTGAAGGGCTATACGGCCCCCGCAGACAAATGGTCCAAGGTGGCCAAAGTATAAACGCCGAGTCTTTGTGCCGAAGAGCGGTCGCGCAATGCCACCGGTCTTCGGTACCGAATCACGCCCGTTCTGTTCGCAGGTGTTCGCGCACTTCCATAAGAATCGTGCCGAGCATGTTTTTGCCAAAGCCGTCACCACCATCTCCCCAATAGGCATCCTTGGGCGTGTGCTCTATCAGTAGGCGGTCTCCCGTACTGAGCAGCAGCGCTTTGGCTTCCTCATGCTGCGAAAATTTTTGCAGCACAGCATGGCGCATCACATCATTCTTGATGCTTTCCCAGTCCTTCCTGAGTGGCAGCTTGCGGTTGCGGCCGATTTCTGCCGCTTCACTCGCTTTGAAGCAGCGTTGAATTTGTCGCTGGATAGCCGGATCAAGAAACTTTTGTGCCTGGAAATAATGTTCGACTGTGCGCCAGCGCGTTTTGCCTTCCCAAAAGCCATAACGGTGAAAGTTTGAAAATATGCCGTACTCATCATTGGCACGATAGAAATAAATGGGCGTGTTCAATGAATCTATCCCTATTCACGAAAAATAAACTTATTGTAGAGTTCCGTTATCAAGTAAGTGATAACGGTGACATGGTAGTCTGCTGGCAGGGAATCAAGCAAATAAAGGTAGGGGAAATAACGATGCCGTATGATTTGAAGAATAAGCTGGTCGTTGGGGTAGCCTCAAGTGCTGTATTTGATCTGACGGAATCCGATGCTGTATTTAAAGACCGCGGTGAAGAAGCCTATCGCAAGTTTCAGCAAGACCATCTCAATGAACCCCTGGCGCCTGGAATGGCGTTTCCTTTTATTCGACGCTTGTTATCCATTAACCATATTGCAAGCAACCCTGGTGATCCGTTGGTGGAAGTCATTCTCTTGTCGAGAAATGATCCGGATACCGGGGCGAGGGTAATGAAGACCATTGAGCACCATGGGCTTGGTATTACACGTGCCATCTTCATGCAGGGAAAATCACCCTGTGCTTATATCCCTGCGCTCAATATTTCGCTGTTTTTGTCCGCTAACGAAAAGGATGTTCGGCACGCCATTGAACAAGGGCATCCCGCAGGGCAGGTGTTAAATTCGAAGTTTGCGGATGACGATGATGAGACGCTGCGCATTGCCTTCGATTTTGATGGCGTTCTGGCCAACGATGAATCGGAGTCGGTGATGCAGGCTTCGGGGCTGAACGCATTTCATGAACATGAGGTGAAGAACGTGGCCCACCCTCACAGCCCCGGCCCTTTGCAGGATTTCGTCGTCAAAATTTCCCGCATTCAGGCGATTGAAGAAGCGTACAAGAAGCAGCACCCGGGCTATCAGAACCGGATTCGGGTGTCGATCGTGACGGCGCGTAATGCACCGTCGCATGAACGAGCGCTTCAGTCGCTGAAAAGCTGGGGTGTCATGGCTAACGAAGCGTTTTTTCTGGGAGGAATCGAGAAGAAGGCGGTGCTTGAGGTGATGAGGCCGCATATCTTCTTTGATGATCAACCGGCGCATCTCAAGGCTGCCAGTGAGGTCGTGCCTTCCGTGCACGTGCCCTTTGGTGTTGTCAACGCAACGTCTTCTAACGTCGAGGCCCTAATGCCGGCCCCTAAACGCTTCTGGTTCTCTGGGGCGCTTAAGCGGTTCAAGAAAGGATAAAAAAACACCGCTATAGGGCGTGGCCTGCCTTATAGCGGTGAATCTCGTCATAATGTCACAAAGGTACAGCAGCACTGCGGGAAAGAAGGGGGATGGTGCAGCGGCACTAGCGATGAGCGTGCGAGCGTCCTTGCACCGCCTTGAAGCGCGGGTTGCTCTTGCAGATCACGAAGACGCGACCGCGGCGTCTGACGACCTGACAGTCGGGATGGCGCTTTTTAGCCGATTTCAACGATGAGAGATACTGCATGAACGGATCTCCTGACGGATAAAGGCGATGGCCCATGTGCGGATGGGCCGTCGATAACCGCAACCGTGACTCAGTGCAGAGCCTTGATGTCACCGAAGCGGCGCTGGAAGCGCGCTGCGCGACCTTCGGAGTTGATGGTGCGCTGCTGGCCGGTATAGAAAGGGTGTGAGGCTGAAGACACGTCGAGGTGTACCAGCGGGTAGGTGTTGCCGTCTTCCCACTCGATGGTGTCCTTGGTCTCGATCGTCGAACGGATCACAAAGTAAGCGTCGGCGGTGGTGTCGTGAAAAACGACAGTGCGGTAGGTCGGGTGAATGCCGGGTTTCATGGCGGTCTCCTCGATGAATGGGGCTGGGCCTGTAGATCGGTGTCGGGTCAGGCATCAATGTTGTTATGTTATAATGTATCATTTTTTCGATGTCAAGCAGTGCACCATCGTCAGGCAGAGTGACCGCTTCGGGGTACCCATAGGAAGGACGCTATAGGCAGAGAATGGCTTGAGGCAGCTTGCCTTGGGCGGCTGCACCATTCTGGCATGTTCCTTGCTTCATGCTATGGCACATCACGTGATGTGAAACAGGCGGATGCGAGGGATCCTCATGCGGATAAGGCAATACGGGGCGTTCTGGCGCCTTTTTTGGGCAGTGGTGGGGGTGTGCGCTATGGCGGTGGCGTCAATAACGTCATCGCAGGCATGCGCCGCCGATCTGGCAGACATCCAGCGTCGAGGTGTCATTCGTGTCGCTGTGCCGCTGGACTATCCCCCCTTTGGCACGATCGCGCCGGATCTCACTCCTATTGGCTACGACATCGACACGGCCCACTATCTGGCTGATCGGCTGGGGTTGTCGCTGGAACTCGTGCCGGTGACCAGTGCCAACCGTGTGGCCTATCTGGTTAGCGGGCGCGTCGATCTGGTGATCTCGTCACTGGGACGTACCGCCGAGCGCGCACGTACCATCGACTTTTCCGTTCCCTATGCGCCGTTTTTCTACGGTGTGTTCTCTGCGCGTGATGAAGGAATGTGGGCATCGGCCGATGCGCTGGCGGGCAAGACCATCGGTGCGACGCGCGGGTCGCTTGAGGAGTTGCAGCTCAGCACCATGGCGCCCGCGACGACGGTGATCAAGCGCTACGAAGATAACGTCACCACGCTGGCAGCGTTCACGTCAGGCCAAGTGGACTACATCGCGACGGGCACGCCCATAGCCGCATCGCTGGTACAGCAGGGCGGGGCCCGCGTACCTCATCCCGTGTTGCTGCTTAAGAACTCGCCGTGTGCCGTTGGACTGCGCAAGGATGCTCCCGTTCTGCGTGAGCGTGTCAATGCGGCTATCGAAGCGGGCCTCAACGATGGCACGTTCGAAGCGATGTCGCACCGCTGGTTCGGTGTCGGCTTGCCTGCGGACATGCAGCCTTCCCATACGCTCATAGCCCCCTGACGAGGTCGGACTCATGCTGGATTTTCAGGCCTTGTGGCCTTATGCCCCCTTGCTGGCCCACGGGCTGCTGACAACGCTGTGGTTGACAGCGATCGCTATTCTTCTGGGATTAGCGCTGTCCATGGTGTTGGCGTGGTGGCGTGTGCAGTCGCCGCGTGCGGTACGTCAGTGCATTCAGGGTTACATCGAATTGATACGCAATACGCCGTTTCTGGTGCAGCTGTTGTTCATCTACTTCGGTATTTCGGCGACCGGCATCCATTTGCCGGCGGCAGTCTGCGCGGTGGTGGCAATGACGCTGAACTTGGCGGCTTACGCTACGGAAATCATTCGTTCCGGCATCGCTTCCATTCCGCGCGGGCAGCGTGAAGCCGCTCGTGCGCTAGGGATGTCGCCCTATCAGGTGTATCGCTACGTTATTCTCACCCCCGCTATGAGCCGTGTTTTTTCGGCGCTGTCTGGGCAGTGCATCATCGTGATGCTGGGGTCGGCGGTTATTTCGCAGATTTCCGTCGAAGAGCTAACCTCGGCGGCCAGCTTCATTCAGTCGCGCAACTTCCGCAGCATGGAGGCCTATTTGGTGGCCTCGGCCTGCTACCTAGGACTGGCGCTGCTGATGCGACAGGGGTTCAACTGGTTGGATCGACGCTGGTTTGGTTTCAAGGAAGGAGAGCGCTGATGGCGACGTTCACACTGTGGGACATCGTGCGTGACTTGCTGATGGGGCTGCGCTGGACCGTGTTGCTATCGCTGATTGCCTTTGTCGGCGGCAGTGCCGTAACGGTGCTGTGCGTGTGGGGAAGGTTGAGCGGCATGCGCTGGGTAAATCGGCTGATCTCAGGCTACATCGCGTTCTTCCAAGGAACGCCACTGCTGATGCAGCTGTTCCTGATTTTTTTCGGTCTGTCGGTTTGGCAGATCAATCTGTCGCCGCTGGTGGCGGCGTCGGTAGGGTTGACGCTGTTCACTGGGGCTTTTCTAGCAGATATCTGGTGGGCGGCGTTTCGCGCCATTTCTAAAGGGCAGTGGCACGCGGCACGCGTTCTGGGCATGACGCGCGCACAGACGGTGCGCTACATCATCGTGCGCCAAGCGTTTCGCCATGCGATCGCCCCGACCGTGGGACTGGCAGTTCAGGTCATCAAGAATACGGCGCTGGCGTCTGCCATCGGCGTGGCGGAAATGACCCGTATTGCGTCCATCGTCAACAATGCCACGCTGCAGCCGCTGACCCTGTTCGGGCTGCTGGCGCTCGGTTATTTCTGCCTCTGCTATCCGCTTTCGCGCTATGCACGTCACCTAGAGGAGCGCCTCGATGTTAATGGTTCGCGTTGATGCCTTATACAAGGCCTATGGAGAAAACGAAGTCCTTAAAGGGGTCGATCTGCGCATCGAGGAGGGTGAGGTGGTGTCGATCATAGGGCGCAGCGGGTCGGGCAAGAGCACGCTGCTGCGCTGTCTGAACCAGCTGGAGCTGCACGACAGTGGCAATATCGAAGTGAACGGTCAGCGCCTTGATGCAGAGCGCATGACCCCACGCCAGCTCAGTGAAAACGTGGGCATGATCTTCCAGAGTTTCAACCTGTTCCCTCACTACACTGTGGGGGAGAACGTGATGCTGGCGCCGGAAGTCGTACAAGGGCGCTCGCGTCAGGAAACCGAGCCATTGGCGCGGCAACTGCTGGCATCGGTTGGTCTGAGTGAGAAGTTCGATACTTGGCCGGGGCTACTGTCGGGTGGCCAGCAGCAGCGCGTGGCGATTGCCCGGGCGCTGGCGATGTCGCCTAAGGTGTTGCTGTGTGATGAGGTGACCTCGGCACTCGATCCTGAAGCCGTCACCGAAGTGCTGCATATCATGGAGTCGCTGGCGCAGAAAGGCATGACGTTGATTCTGGTGACGCATGAAATGCGTTTTGCCCGTGAAGTTGGCGATCGGGTGGTCTTCATGCATCAAGGGCGCATCCACGAGCAAGGACCGGCCAAAGAGGTAATGAACAATCCACAGACGCCAGAGTTGCAGCAGTTTCTGGCCGCGTCGCGCTAATGGAGGCGTTCATGGACAAGCGGGTATGGGCTGAGCGAATTGTATCGACGGTGCATGGAGACGGACCTTTGTCCGGGCTGCGTCTGGCCGTCAAGGATATGTTTGATATCGCTGGACATGTGACCGGCGCGGGCAACCCGGACTGGGCCGCTTCCCATGCTATACCGATGCGGACGGCCACCTGCGTAGAGCGACTGTGTCAAGCGGGTGCGTTGCTGGTGGGCAAGACCCAGACCGATGAATTGGCCTACAGCCTCAACGGTGCCAATGTGCACTACGGTACTCCCCTGAATCCTGCGGCGCCCGACCGACTGCCCGGTGGTTCATCGTCGGGGTCGGCCGTCGCCGTGGCCAGTGGTGATGCCGATATTGGGCTGGGAACGGATACGGGCGGTTCGATTCGCGTGCCGTCCAGCTACTGTGGCCTATACGGTCTGCGTCCCAGCTGGGGAGCAATCGACATCAGCGGTACGGTGCCGCTGGCTCCTCGCTTCGATACGGTGGGGGTTATGTGTCGCTCACCGAGCGTGCTGGCGCAGGTCGGCGACGTGCTGTTGCCGCGTAGTGAAACGACCGCAGCGGCAGAAGGGGTCTATTGGTTGGCTGCGGAAGGCATTCCGGTCGATTTGAGTGTGATCGACGCGCGTTGTGCGCAGATGCACGTGCCATTGCTGGGGCAGCATGCGTTGACCACCGCGTTTATGGCGCGGGCCAGTCAGGCCTTTCGGGTTCTACAGGGGCGGGATATATGGCGCACGCACGGCGACTGGATTACATCTACCCGACCACGTTTCGCACCCGATGTCGCGGCTCGCTTTCAGTGGGCCGCTAGCCTAAGCGAGGCAGATGGCGTGCAGGCGCAGCGGCAGGCTGACAGCGTGATCGCTCAGCTGTGGCAGTGGAGTGGCCGTGGACGCTATATGCTGGCATTGCCCAGTACACCGGGGGCTGCGCCGTTGCTAACACTACAGGGCGATGCTCTGGCGCACTATCGTGAAGCGCTGATGGGCATGACCGCGCTGGGAGGTCTCTGGGGCGCGCCCGTACTGGCTGCTCCGTGGCTGACGGATCAGCAGGCTCCCTGGGGGATATCGCTGCTGGCGGCCCCCGATAATGACCGCTGCCTGTTGAATGCGGCCTGTCAGCTGACCTGACCCTGTCATGGCAAAAGCCCCTTACTCGTGAAGGGGCTCTTGGAAGGCGCGCATTCATAGAGAATGCCGTGTGATTAGGCCGCTCCATAGGGATGGTGCGTTATCCAGTGGCGTGCGATATCGGCCCGGCGCGTGACCCAGACACGGTCATGGGCTTCGATATGATCAAGGAAGCGTTGCAGGGCACGGAAACGCCCCGGGTGGCCGACCAGGCGTGCGTGCAGTCCGATCGACATCATTTTGGGCGCTTCTTCTCCTTCGGCATATAGCACATCGAAAGTATCGCGCAGGAAGGCGAAGAACTGATCGCCGCAATTGAAGCCGCCCGGAGTGGCAAAGCGCATATCGTTGACGTTCAGTGTATATGGCACGACTAAATGAGGGTGAATAGTGCCATCGGTGGTGGTGACGTCCATCCATAGTGGCAGGTCATCGCCGTAGTAATCACTGTCGTAAAGAAAACTGCCGTGTTCGACGACCAACTGGCGCGTATGGGGTGAATCGCGCCCGGTGTACCAGCCCAGTGGCGGGTGCCCGACCAGTCGCGTTAGTGCCTCGACAGCGCGGGCCATGTGCACACGCTCTTCTTCGATACTGCGTTCCTGATAGTGCAACCAGCGCCAGCCATGACTGGCGATTTCGTGCCCCTGTTCGATCAATGCGTGCGCAATTTCGGGGCAACGCTCCAGCGCCATGGCGACGCCGAAGGCCGTCAGCGGCAATTGACGGCGCTCGAATTCACGCAGGATACGCCATACCCCCGCACGCGAACCGTATTCATACATGGATTCCATGCTCATATGGCGGGCGGGGTAGGCCTGAGCACCGATGATTTCTGATAAAAAAGTTTCGCTGTGTGTGTCGCCGTTCAGTACACAGTGCTCGCTGCCTTCTTCGACATTGAGTACGAACTGCACCGCAATACGGGCCTTGCCAGGCCAGCGGGGATCAGGGGGATGCCCCGCATAGCCGCGCAGATCGCGGGAAGCGTTAGTAGGTGTCATGGACAGCGGCTCCTGTCGAAAGGGAGGAGGAAAGTAGCGATGCGTATGGGCCCAGAGCCGCCTTGGCGGCCGGGTAGGCATGATCGTGGTGTTTAACGGGACGTAGCCCTTGATGAACCAGTCCTTCTAGCAGCTGAATACCCGCGCTGACCCCGTCGACCACGGGCAGGCCGACGGCATCGCTCAGCTCGGCGGCCAGATCGGCCATGCCCGCACAGCCCAGCACGATGGCATCAATGTCATCTTCCTTAGCGGCACGCTGGCATTCCTGCAGAAGCAGTGCACGGCATTCTGTGTCGGCATGCTCCAGAGACTGCACGGGTACGTTGCAGGCACGCAGACGAGCGCACTGCTGGGCCAGACCGATTCGCTGAACGATACGTTGAGCGGTGGGAAGAGTACGCGCCAGCGTGGTGACGACGGAAAAACGCTCGCCCAGCATGGCCGCCGTGCGCATGGCCGATTCGGCGATACCCAGCACCGGTACGCTACTCAGCTCGCGCACGGCGTCGATGCCGGGGTCGCCAAAGCAGGCAATCAAAATGCCGTCCGTCGCCTGGTGCGTTTCGAGCGCCTGCGCGTGCAGCAGTAGGCCGGGAATGGCCAATGCATCGTCGACATGGCTTTCCAGTGATGCCGGACCCTGCGTCGACGTCAGTACCTCGACGTCGGCCGTACGCCGTGCCCGCTGAGCGACCTGAAGGATCTTGTCGCTCATTGCTTGGCTGGTGTTGGGATTGATGATGTGCAGTTTCATGAAATGAGGCCTGAATGAAAAAAGTGCATCTGCAAAGAAATGGCTCAGGCGATACAAGCAAGTTTCAGGCCATGACGGTGCACTGACCGTACGGAATGGTGCGAAGGGGGAAAGTTGGCACAGTTATTGAAAGAAGAACCGAGGGCATCGGCCAGTCGATAGGTGATGTCCGCCACGACGCAGACCAACAACAATGCCATTTCGTCGAAGGTACTTCCCATGTCTTCTCCCAACACCGTGTCGATAGCCGCTTCTGCTCGGAGCAGCACTGTCGATGAGCGACCGCAGAGCTTGCGGCACAGCGACCGTCTCTATAACGAGGATCTTGCGCCTGCTGCACAGCGATGGGGCGCGTACAACATCGCTGCGTTCTGGATGTCGGATGTGCACAGTGTCGGCGGCTATCTGGTCGCGGCCAGCCTGTTTGCCCTCGGGCTGAGCGGTTGGCAGGTCATGGTGTCGCTGTTGGTCGGTATCGTTGTGGTGCAGTGGGTCGCCAATATCATTGCCGCACCTTCTCAGAAAGCTGCCGTTCCGTTCCCAGTCATCTGTCGGATGAGCTTCGGCGTGCTGGGTGCGAACGTGCCCGCATTGGTGCGTGGTGTCATTGCTGTGTTCTGGTACGGCATTCAGACCTTTTTGGCTTCAAGCGCGTTGATGATGGTGCTGCTGCGCTTCTTTCCTGCGATGAATGAATGGACACACCTTTCCTTTCTGGGCCTGTCGCAGCTGGGATGGTTGTGCTTCGGTGCGTTGTGGGCCGCACAGGCACTGGTTTTCTGGCGCGGTATGGACACTATCCGTCGTTTCATAGACTGGAGCGGTCCGGCCGTCTATGTCGTCATGTTCATTATGGCGGGGTGGCTGTGCTACCGCGCAGGATGGTCGAACATCCACTTCACGCTGGGCGACCGCGTGCTGACACCTAAGCAGCAGCTGTGGCAGATGGTGATCGCGGCCATGATCGTCATCGGCTATTTCTCAGGACCAACGCTGAACTTCGGTGATTTCAGCCGCTATGCACGCTCAATGAGTGCGGTGCGCAAGGGCAATTTCTGGGGGTTGCCGGTTAACTTTCTGGTCTTCGCGGCAACCACCGTGGCGATGGTATCCGCAACACTACCCGTGTTTGGTGAAATGATCGACGATCCGATTGCCACCGTGGCACGTTTGGACAGCGATGTCGTTGTTATCATCGGTGCACTGACCTTTGTGACGACGACGATTGGTATCAATATCGTGGCCAACTTCGTTTCGCCAGCGTTCGATTTTTCCAACGTTGCGCCGCGCTGGATCAGCTTCCGGATGGGCGGGATGATCGCGGCTGTCGGGTCGGTGGCACTGATGCCGTGGAAGATGTTCGCCAACCCCGAGTTGATTCACTATACGGTCGAGGCGCTGGCTGCGGTCATTGGCCCGATCTATGGCATATTGCTGGTGGATTACTATCACGTACAGCATCGCCGGGTCGACGTCGATGCACTGTTTAGCATGCAGACCCACCAGCCTTACTGGTACCGCAAGGGTGTCAATCCGAGTGCTATCGGTGCATTGGTGGCCGCGTCCGTGGTATCACTGGGACTCAACTTTGCGCCTTACTTTGGTGATCTGCACCATTTCTCGCTGATTGCCGGTGCGCTGACCGCGGCTGGGATGTATGCGCTGTTGGCAAGAAATCTGCGGCGACAGCGGCTTGGAAGCGCGCTGTAATAACCGCTGTGCCGTACGTTGTGTAGACAGCAGTGCTCCTTGAGGGGGCGCTGCTGTTCTGTCGTTTCTGAAGCCCCGTGTTTTCCGGAACGATGACGTTTACTGAACAATAAAAAGGAGTGTGTGTTTCATGAGCCGTACGCTGCTGTCTACCGTCAATCCTCCTCATCGCCTGCTGATGGGCCCCGGTCCGATCAACGCTGATCCTCGCGTATTGCGCGCAATGTCGTCACCGCTGATTGGCCAGTACGACCCGGTCATGACGGACTACATGAATCAGACCATGGCGTTGTACCGCGACGTGTTCCGCACTCAAAACGAGGCTACGATGCTGGTGGATGGCACCTCGCGGGCCGGGATCGAGGCCGCGCTGGTGTCGCTGATTGAGCCGGGTGACCGCGTACTGGTGCCGGTGTTCGGGCGCTTCGGATTGCTGCTGTGCGAGATTGCTGAGCGCTGCCAGGCCGAAGTCATTCGCCGTGATATCGAGTGGGGGCAGGTGTTCACGCCTGACGCGATTGAGGCAATGCTGCGCGAAACGCGACCCAAGGTGCTGGCGTTGGTTCAGGGCGATACGTCGACCACCATGTGTCAGCCACTGGCCGAAATCGGTGCGCTGTGTCACCAGTACGGTGCGCTGCTGTATACGGACGCGACTGCATCGCTTGGGGGGAATGCGTTTGAGATGGACGCGTGGGAAGTGGATGTCGCGACGGCCGGTCTGCAGAAATGCCTAGCAGGGCCGTCCGGTAGCTCGCCAATTTCGATTTCACCGCGCGCTGTCGAGGTGATCCGTCAGCGCGCCAGCATTGAAGCGGGTCTACGCGGTGATGCCGATGCTGCAATCGCCGCTAATCATATTCGCTCGAACTACTTCGATCTGGGGATGATTCTCGATTATTGGGGGCCATCACGCCTCAATCACCATACTGAAGCGACCAGCATGTTGTACGGTGCCCATGAATGTGCGCGGTTGTTGGTCGAAGAGGGCATGGAGGCGGCAGTAGATCGTCACCAGCTGCATGGCGATGCCATGGTGCAAGGGCTGAAAGGACTGGGGCTGTCACTGTTCGGTGACCTCGATCACAAAATGAACAACGTGGTTGGCGTTTATATTCCTTACGGCGTGCCCGGTGAAACGGTGCGCCAGACACTGCTGAACGACTATGCCATTGAGATCGGGACCTCGTTTGGCCCGTTGCACGGCAAGATCTGGCGTATCGGTACCATGGGCTACAACGCGCGCAAGGATACCGTATTGACGACGCTGGCCGTATTGGAGCAGGTGCTGCGTCAGGCGGGAGCGCGCGTGGTAGCAGGGGGCGGCGTAGGCGGTGCCAATGAGGTGTATGCGCAAGGAGGCCGCAGATGATTCACGATGCTGCATCCGCGATGCAGGCATGCGATCGGCTGGCGGCGATATCCGCTCGCAGCGATGGCATTGAACGCGTCTATCTTTCCGATGAACATGCACGGTGCCATGCCCTAGTGGCGCCGTGGTTCGAAGCGGCGGGACTGACGACATGGCAAGATGCGGCGGGCAATCTGTGTGGTCGCATGGAAGGCGCATCCGATGGGCTGCCAGCCGTGATGCTAGGCTCACACCTTGATACGGTGCCCTGCGCCGGTCGCTATGACGGCATCCTCGGTGTGATGATCGCGTTGGCGGTGGTGGCACGTTTCAAGGCGGCACGCCATACACTGCCGTTCGCGCTTGAAGTGGTCGGATTCGGCGATGAGGAGGGGGTTCGTTTCGGCAGCACGCTGTTGGGTAGCCAAGCCATCGCCGGTGGCTGGAACGCGAGGTGGTGGGGGCTGGAGGATGCCGAGGGCCTCACGCTGGCCGAAGCGTTCACGTCCTTTGGGCTTGTGCCTGAGCGGATCGCTGAAGCTTCACGGCGGCCCGACGCACTGGTTGCCTACTTGGAAGCGCATATCGAACAAGGGCCTTATTTGGAAGCGCAAACGCGGCCGCTGGGTGTGGTCACGGCCATTGCTGGCGCTCGGCGCTTCGACGTGGAGTGTGCCGGGCATGCAGGCCATGCTGGCACCACCCCAATGACGATGCGCCAAGATGCCCTGTGCGCTGCGAGCGAAGCGGTGCTGGCCATTGAGAATGCGGCCAGAAAGCACGGCTGTGTCGCTACCGTTGGTAAGCTGGATACCGTAGCCGGAGCCGTCAACGTAGTGCCGGGGCTTGTCCGTTTTAGCGTGGACATCCGTGCTCAGGACGATACCCTGCGCGATCAGGCATGGGCCGAGATCACCGCTGCTTTTGAGTCTATTGGCGCGGCCCGCCGTGTAGCGTTTTCAAACCGAGAAACGCACTGTGCGGCAGCAGTAGAGTGCGCCCCCGGACTACAAAACGCGATTGCTCGCGGTATTAGCAGTGTCACGGGGAAAAAGGAACCACTGAGGCTGGTTAGTGGTGCAGGACACGATGCAATGGCAATGGCGAACCTCACTGACGTTGGCATGCTGTTCCTGCGCTGTGCAGGCGGTATCAGCCATCATCCGGACGAGTCGGTGCTGGAAGAAGACGTTGCGCTGGCGATTGACGCGATGGTAGCGACGGTCAGCGCACTGGCAGAGACCGACTCCGTGTGAGGGCATAACGTTCAAGGGCGGCCACTCGCATCCTATGCATAGGCCGCCCAACGTGAACATCTCGGCGTATAGGGTGTTGACGCGCTACTGTTTGCTATTCAAAGCATGGTTCATAACCCCAATACCCACGTCAGAAGGGATTTCAAACCACAAAATTGCGGTACAAACCTTCTATTGTAAAAAGGGCAAAAGTAATCACCCTGGTTATGAAACAGTCTCTTTGCATCCGATGTGGGTGTGTGGAAGAAAACGACCATAGGGCGACGTGGGCGCGCTGGCGCTAACCTGCGTATGGCTAGACGTCTTAGCGACATTAACCTGTGTGAGCACTTCTGGCTTCCTGTACAATGCTGTGCATTCTCGATACGCAGTGCCGGATGAACCGGCGTAGTTCAGATAATGAGCACAAGCATGAGTACAGATTTCGAATTTTTGAAGCAAGGCGACAGTGAATGTGCCCAAGAGGCAAGCATTCGCAGAACGTTTGCCATCATCTCCCACCCCGATGCCGGTAAAACTACCCTGACCGAGAAGCTGCTGCTGTTCGGGAATGCGATTCAGGTGGCCGGTGCAGTGAAAAGCAAGCGCGAAGCGCGCCATGCCACGTCTGACTGGATGAAGATGGAGCAGGAACGTGGTATCTCCGTGACCACGTCTGTGATGCAGTTCCCGTACAAAGGGCGCATCGTCAACCTGCTGGATACACCCGGACACGAAGACTTCTCGGAAGATACCTACCGCACGCTGACGGCGGTTGACTCCGCGCTGATGGTGGTCGATGCCGCCAAAGGTGTCGAGGAACGTACCATCAAGCTGATGGAAGTCTGTCGTCTGCGTACTACGCCTATCCTGACCTTCATCAACAAGATGGACCGTGAAACCCGCGATCCTATTGAAGTCATGGATGAAATCGAGACGGTACTGAACATTGCCTGTGCGCCGGTCACGTGGCCGATTGGGATGGGGAAACGGTTCAAGGGCGTCTATCACCTGATCAACGACACGATCCACCTGTATCAGACCGGTCAGGGGCACCGCATTCAGGAAGATCAGCGCATTGACGGTATCGACAATCCCGAAGTGGACAAAGTGCTGGGCGACAGCATGGCTCAGGAGCTGCGTGATGAGATCGAACTGGTGCGCGGCGCTTCCCATGAGTTCGATCTTGAAGCCTACCGTGCAGGGGATCTGACCCCCGTATTTTTCGGTACGGCCATGGGTAACTTTGGCGTTCGTGAAATGCTGGATGGTTTCGTCGAGTACGCTCCGCCGCCTCAGACCTATACCACCGATACGCGTGACGTCGAGGCGGGCGATGAGCGTTTCAGCGGTTTCGTGTTCAAGATTCAGGCGAACATGGACCCAAAACACCGCGACCGCGTGGCGTTCCTGCGCGTATGTTCGGGCAAGTACGACCGCAACATGAAGATGCACCATGTGCGCATCGGCAAGGACGTGAAGATCGCTGATGCGATGACGTTCATGGCCGCTGACCGCAGCCATGTCGAAGAGGCGTGGCCTGGCGACGTGATCGGTCTGCACAACCACGGCACGATCCAGATCGGGGATACCTTCACCGCCGGTGAAGATATGCGCTTTACTGGCATTCCGCACTTTGCGCCAGAGCTGTTCCGCCGCGTGCGTCTGAAAGACCCGCTGAAGGCCAAACAGCTGCAGAAAGGGTTGCAGCAGCTGTCCGAGGAAGGGGCCACTCAGGTGTTCATGCCGCTCGACAATAATGACCTTATCGTTGGGGCGGTTGGGGTGCTGCAGTTCGACGTAGTCGCGCACCGCCTGCTGGAAGAGTACAAGGTCGATTGCATCTACGAGGCCGTCAATGTGACGACGGCGCGCTGGCTCGACGGCGATGAACGTAAGCTGGATGAGATGAAGCGCAAGACCAGTACCAACCTGGCAATCGACGGTGGTGGTCACCTGACCTATCTGGCGCCGACGCGCGTCAACCTGCAGCTGACGGAAGAACGCTGGCCGGACATCACATTCCGCACCACGCGCGAACACTGATATACCGTTATCTTGCCGTCAGGCAGCGTAACGCGTAACGACGGAAGCGGGAGCCACTGTGCCCCCGCTTTTTTTCTATTAACGGTCAATTATAAGACCACCCTTACCGGTAGCGTTGGTGCGATGGCGTGCGGCCGGATCATTACGCCTACAGGCTGTCGAAATCGTTCTGTCCGTTGGTCTTCTTGTAGCTGGCGTTGCGCTGTTCGAAGAAATCGGTCTTGATCTCGGTGAAGTTATCCGCGTAGGCCCGAATCCACGGCATGCCGTTGTCGGTGGCTTCATCGTAGAGCGGTTCGATACCCAGCATTCCCGCCATCTTGTTAGCGCGGTACTTCACGTAGGTCAGCATCTCCTGCACATCAATGCCGTCGATGTCCGTCAGCACTTCCGATGACCACTGCGTTTCGAGATCAACGGCGTGGCGGAAGGCATCGCGCGCATAGTCCGCCAGTGCGTCGGTATTCAGGTGTCGCTGTTCACCCAGAATAGCGCGCACCAGTTCCGTGATGAATTTGGTGTGCGCCAGCTCGTCGCGGTTGATGAAGCTGATGATCTTGCCTGTGCCGGTCATGCGGTTCTGGCGTACCAGGTTATAGAAGAAGGCGAAGCCAGAGTAGAAGTTGATGCCTTCCAGTATCGACGATTGCAGCAGCGCCTTGACCAGCGTATCCGGTGTCTTCTCGGACAGAAATTCATCGTAAGCCGCCATGATGGGCGCATTGCGTGCCACGATGGTGGGGTGCGTGCGCGCCAGTTCGAATACGCGTTTCTGATCGGCAAGACCGGTGATCGACGACAGCACATAGGAATAGCTCTCGTTATGGATAGCTTCCTGCTGAGCGATCATCGACGCATTCACGTGAGCGGCATGCTCGGTGACATAGTCACTAATGTTGTAGATCAGGCGCGTCTGTGGCGAATCCAGCGTCGCCAGCAGGCCGATGATGGCATCGAACGCATAGCGCTCCTTGGCGGGAAGATCGTGATACTCCTTGGCGTCGTCCTTCATGTCCACTTCATCGGGAATCCAGTAGTTCGTCGACAGTTCTTGGAACGTTCTGAGGAAGGAAGGGAACGGTGTTTCATCGAGCGGAACACGATGCCGCTGACCGTTCAGTAACCGTGACGTTGAGGTACTTAGAGACGGTTGAAGGATTTTGATCTGGCGCTGATGACCCGATATGCCTGACACGAATACACTCCTATTTAATAATTTAACCTGAGTTAAAATGATACACATAGGTGTAACTGTCTTCAATTGAACGACCTGTTTCTCTCGTCGAACGAGCAGCAGCATGGTGGGCTTTTCTAGCCATAGTTACCGCATTCGATATCGCTATGCGATTGATTTAACGATACTGTGACGGCAATAGTGTGTATGCCAGTGTGAGGCTGTGATGAGAATGAGAGGGAAAGTGTTGGCCCGTGTCGCGCTCGGTATGATCGGGGCACTGATGCTGTTGGTGCTAGGCGAACTGACGGCGCTACTGTGGGCGGGATTTCGCGATGACATTACCCATAGCGATGTCGGCATCGTGCTGGGGTCTAGCGTGACGGCGGCCGGGGAACCCTCGCCGCGCTTGCGGGCGCGGTTAGACCGTACCGGTGAACTGTGGCAGGCCGGTGCGTTTCCAGTGGTGATCGTCAGCGGCGGTGTCGAACCGGAAGGGTGGGATGAAGCGGCGGTTATGGCACGTTATCTTGAGCAGCGTTGGCAGATACCGCCCACGGCCATCCTACTCGATCCGACAGGCAATACCACCCACGATACTGCATGCCACAGTGCAGTGTTGATGCATCAACGAGGCTATCGCAGTGCACTGGTTATCAGCCAGTACTTTCATATTGCCCGTAGCCGTGACGCCTTACAGCGTGCCGGTATCTCTGACGTACATCACGCCCACGCCTATTTCTTTGAGTCACGCGATATCTATTCGACAGTGCGTGAAGTAGTGGCGTGGCCGGTATATCGCTGGCGTCATACCGATGCGTGTGATTAGTGCATATGCTGGCCGTATCTTATCGTGCAATTGTCAGTGACTTCATGGGGATACTGAGGGCAATATCGCAAGATCATGCTATGGTATGAATGTCGCAGGCGGCCTGTACGTCTGCGTTGTCGCGCCTATAAGCAGGCCGTTCAATGGATTATGAGGGAGTGCAAGGAGCAGCTATGGCCAGTCAATTTCTGAAGGATTTTCGCAAGTTTGCCGTCAAGGGCAACGTTGTCGATATGGCAATCGGTATCATCATCGGTGCCGCGTTCACCAGCATCGTCAACAGCCTGGTGAAGGACGTTTTGACGCCCATCATTGGCCTGTTCACCGGTGGCCTGAACTTCGACAATATGTTCGTCGTGCTTCGCGAGGGTGCTATTGCAGGACCTTATCCGTCACTGGACATCGCTCAGAAGGCAGGGGCAGTCACCATCAACTACGGTAACTTCCTGAATGCGGCGATCTCCTTCATCATTGTAGCGTTCGTCTGCTTCATGCTGGTCCGCATGATCGGCAAGCTGCAGCGCAAGGAAGAAACCGAAGTCAAAGCGCCGACTACCAAAGAATGCCCGTTCTGTGCGTCGACCATCCCGCTCAAAGCTACTCGTTGCCCGTCATGCACGTCAGAGCTGGGTAGCACTGCCGGTACGATGGCCGATAGCGAAGCCACACAAGGCTAATAACAATACGTCTATCTCTTGTCATAATGAAAAAGCCCGCTACCCACGCGGGCTTTTTCATGTCTGAATAAAGGTGATTTTCCACAAGATTATAGCTAGACCGGAACACGGCAACGATGAGGACGGTATGGATGACCAGAGTCATATGACGGCATATCACGATCATCACTGTCATCTGGATGCGGTGGCGTTCGACGATGATCGGGATGATGTCGTGGCGCGAGCACGAGCGTTAGGCGTGACGCGCTGTACGCTGGCGGCGACGGTGCGGGAGCACTGGCCGCGGGTGATTGAGGCAGCACATCGCTACGGTTTCGATTATCAGCTAGGCCTGCATCCTTACTTCATGGATCAACACCGCCTAGAGGGAGCCGATCGTGATATCGATGCCTTGGCTGATCTACTGGCGGTGCGCCCGCGGGATCAAGCGCTGGTAGGCATCGGGGAGTGCGGTGTCGACAAGCGCTTTCCTGAGACACTCGAACAGCAATGGGCGTTATTTGAGGCGCAGCTTCAGCTGGCGAAGGCCTATCGGCTGCCGGTCGTGATTCATTGTGTGCGACTGTACGATGAGGTGGCAAAGCGGCTGCGGGAGCTGCAGTTACCCGCAGGGGGGATCGTGCACGGTTTCATCGGTAGCGTGCAGCAGGCCCAGCGCTTCGTGGCACTCGGGTTCAGAGTGGGCATTGGGGGTGCCATTACATGGCCGCGCAATGAACGGCTGCGCCGCGTGGTAGCGGCACTGCCAGCAGAGGCTATCGCATTGGAAAGCGATGCCCCTGATATGCCGCTGTGGTGGCCTGAAACGCAGCGGCCTGAGTGGCTGCGTAGCCACAATGGACGGGACCGCAACGAACCGTGCATGGTAGCGCGGTTGGCAGAACAGATCGCTGTGCTACAGGCTGGCGATGAGGCTAGACCCCCTCGTTCTCCTGAGTGACGACGTACAGCGCTTCCGGTGGCTGTACGGGCGGCAGTGCGCGGGCTTGAGTCGACAGGATGCGCTGTCGGCGCTGACGTGTCGGTAGCGATTGGGGCAGCCCTGTCTGCAAGGCGCGTTCGATGGCCTCCAGTATGACGACATCAAACAGACCTTCCTCTCCATCTGGCTCCGGCGCGATGCCGTGCTGTAGGCAGTCGATAAAGTAACGGAGCTCGCCACCGAACTGGTCGTGCGGGCCGTGAGCGTAGTCGAAGCTCTGACCGTGGCGTGTCAGGCGATAGGCCAGTATTGCGTCGGGGCCGAAGGTAAAGCAGGGTGAGGCACTGATAGTGCCTTCTGTGCCCACTAGTGTGAAAGTATCGACCGATGCGCCGGCAAAGGTTGTACTGAAGGTTGCGATGCGCTGGCTGGGAAACGTCAGCGTCACCGTGACGGTATCGTCGAAACTGAAGTGGCGGCCCGGTGTCCGCACACCCTGCGCCGTGACCTTGATTGGCTCTTCATCGAACAGGTGACGCACTTCGTTGAGCGGATAGATGCCCAGATCGGGTACCGGCCCTGACCAGTAGCCGTGCTTGGCACGGTGGTTGTCTTCATCGACATCCTGCCCAAACGCTGCTGTATACATGACGGGGCGGCCCAACTCGCCGCGGCGAACGCGCGCGATCATCTCGACGGTGGTGGGTTCCTGATGAAGGCGATAGGCCACCATCAGTTGCGATCCGCTATCCTGCTGGGCCTGCATGATGGCCAGACAGTCGTTGACACTGGTCGCCATCGGCTTTTCCAGCAGCACGTGAATGCCTCGCTCAAGGGCGGGTACGGCATACTGGCGATGAAGAAAGTTCGGGGTCGCGATGTACACCGCATCGATGGTGCCGGACGCCAGCAGCGCATCATAGTCGTCGTAGCTGTAGCAGCGAATGTTGTAGCGGTGCCCCAGCGCCTCAGCCTTACGCGGATCGCCCGTTACCAGTGCGACCAGCTCGGCATCGTCGAGTTGTGCCAGCGCTGGAATGAAGGCAGTTTGGGTGATCTGTCCGCCGCCGACGGCGGCGAAGCGTATCGTCCTGCGCGTTGCCATTCTCTAACACTCCTTTTCGTTGAGCATTTCAAAGCGAGATGCGGGGTGCGTTTTGTGTCGATAGGGCGTATGACGGTCATATCATGAGTGCGTTGCCATTGCTTTTACCATAGAAGTCCAGTAGGAAGATGTCGAAGGCCTCAAGGGACTGTGCACGGTCGAAAAAAGCAGGTAGGACGCTGTGCCAGCGCTATGCTTGATAGCCAAACGGTCATTACTGCTCAAGGAGGATGCTATGACCCTGAATGGCCTACGCGCCGCGCTGTGCCGCACGCTGAGTGTGGCACTACTGGGCCTGCCCGCTGTGGCGCAGGCCGAACTGCCGCTGACGACACCGGGAAAGCTCACGATCGGCTCAGACCTGACCTATCCGCCGTATGACTGGGTGGATAAGCACCACCAGCCTCAGGGTATCGACCCGGAACTGATGACATTGATCGCCCGCGAGCTGAATCTAGAAGCGGATTTCCATGACACGCGTTTCGTTAGCCTACTGCCTGGGGTGCGTCGCCAGCGTTTCGATGTGGCGGCATCAGTGATCACCATTACGCCTGAGCGTTTGCAGACGGTGGACTTCATTCCCTATCTGAAATCGGGGGAGGCGTTGCTGGTGCGGCATGATATGGCAACGCCGCCGACAAAGGCCGATGCCCTGTGCGGTCATAGCGTGGCCGTGCTGGAGTCGGCCGCTTGGATTCCTCAGCTTGAAGCGCTGTCCGGTCAGTGCGTGCAGCAGGGGCAGAACGCGATCCAGATCCGCACCTTCGATACTAATCCTCATGCCACGCATGCGTTGACCTCGCGTAACGTCGATGTGCAGCTGATCGACAGTGTGATGGCTGAGCGGGTAGTTGAGCAGCTCAAAGGGGCCGTGGTTATCAGCTCTGACAGACTGCTCTATACCGAAGTGCTGGGTATTGCCGTCAGCAAAGAGCGGCCCGCATTGAAAAGCGCCATTGAGCGTGCGTTGAACCAGTTGAGAACCAGTGGGGAATACCAGCGTCTGCTGCAGCGCTATGGCGTGGAGGCGGCACAGACCGGCGATCTGCCAGAGGCTCGATAAGGCGGAGGCACTGTGTCTTAGGTTTCAGGTCTCAGGTCTTCGATAGGTCTAAAACGTTGGTGGCTGTTAAGAGACGGTTTCATAACCTGGGTGATTACTTTTTCCCTTTCTGCAATAGAAGGTTTCTACCGCAATTTTGTGGTTTGAAGTCCGTTCAATGACATGGGGATAGGGGGTATGAAACAGGCTCTAAATAAGTCACTGCCTGCCAAATAAGAAAGACCGCACCGCATCATTCTTCGCATGCGGTGCGGTCTTTTTATTGCGCGGTGGGTATCCGGTTGCTAAGGACATCCGCTGTGCTATGGGTAGTGCACCGGCGCTCTGTCCGAGAGAGACTACGATGACCTCGTTAGCCTATCTCGCCCTAGCGGCCTACGGCTGCTGGGTGACCTCCGGCACGGGCTGTGTCAGGTTGGCGCCGCTGTGTGCATCGGTGATCGTGGTCGCATCGGCATAGCCGTAGAACACGCCTTTGCTTGGAGAGGCGCCTGCCTGTGCTTCCATATCACCACGGAATTGAGCTGTTCCTGACAGCGTCACCGGGGCAAAAGCACCGATGCCTTTGAACACGGTGTAGGCCTTGGCGTTGCCCTTAACCGTTGAACCGCTGCGCAGCACTGTCAGCGCACCGATGACGCCATTGTCCTGTATCGTTCCGCCTGCCACCGTGGCGTGATCCTCGACGCGCGCATGACCGAGCACGTTGCCGCTGAGCACGCGGGCATTAGGGCCAACGTAAGCGGTGCTGTCCACGCGGGCTCCCTCGGCGACCCAGCCGCCACCATTGGTATGGCGATGCCCTTTGAACGTAGGCTGTGACGCATTGGGTTGGTGGCCTTCTGGATAGGCATTCTTCAGTGTAATGCGCCACGGGTAGCGGTAAACGCTGTAATACGGCTGATCCCATTGGATCTTGTGTGGCGTGCTTGGGGTGCCCATCACTACTAGATAGACCTCTTTCTCATCGGATTTAAGCCCGAAGTGGAGGCTGGCACGGCTGCCATGGCGAAGCACACTGTAGCGTGCCTTGCCGCTCTGGCTGATCGCGACCAGACCCCAGCGCCAGTCCGAATCGGGGGCGGCGATGCTCGTTGGCTCATTGGTCAGGCCGGCAAGCTTCGATACGGCAGGGGTGGTCTGTACCAGCCCCTGAAAATCGACGTCGATCGACTTGGCACCTGTTGCCGGAATCAAGCGCACCAAATTGTAGCCCCAGCGCTGCGGTGCCCAGGCAAAAGGTACTTGATAGCCGCCAGAGCTGTTTGCAATGGTGTCGAGCGAGGTCAGGCGCAGGGCGCGGTCGAGGTTACCATCGTCGTCGGTGGCCGAAGGATCGAACGCGTGGTTGCTGCCGTACTTCTGACGGTACAGCGCGCCCTGATCGCTGCCGTCGGGGTTGAGGTAGTCCCAGTTGACGTTATGGCGTGCCCATTCACCGAACACATCGTTCAGTTGCGATTGAGACCAGCCCATGTTGTCGCGGATCACGGAAAAGGGATCGGCCGTGGCCGTGCGGGTATCACCATCTTTGGGGGCCTTTGCCCATAGATCATTGATGATGCCGTAACCGTAGCGATCCTTCAGATATTCCATGAACTGCCAGTTGCAGTAACGATCGCGTGTCGACCCCAGATACAGGTGAGGGTAGTTGACCAGCATTTCCGAGCAGTGAACCTCACTGCCGTGAAACTCGTCCATCTGGTGTGCCATCCAGTTGGCGTGTGATTCCCATATCCAGCCTGAATAAGGAGAATTGCGCATGCCGCCCGTGCTGCCTTGCAGGGCGTGAGTGAACTCATGCGCCAGTCCCCAGTGATCGGCCAGCGCTGGTGCGGCGATCCACATGCCCATCCCACCACTGCTGGTAACGCCACCGCTCAGTCCAAACGAGGGGTCGATATGCACGCTGACTTTGTACTTGGTGGCCGACTGACAATAGGGCGTAGGAAAGCCTATACGTTCGATGAAGGTAGACCAGGTCTTTTCCAATTGTTCACCGGCCGCGGCAGCCGTAGCTGCCGTCACGGCATTACCCGACCATCGGAAGGCAAAGTGCGCAGTTTCGTAGCGTACCGACGGCATATCGGTATCGTTGGGGTTGGCGACCCAGTGACCATCGACGCATGATGACGTTGCCGCATGGGCAAGGGAAGCCATGCTAGCCAGTCCCATGCATAGCCCCAGTCGCATCGTTAGCGAAGAAGCCTGTCTGGCACAGTGAAACGGGTAACGGATAAGCGTGATTATTCTCATCGTACATTGACCTTATGATAAGCAGTAGCGTAGTGCTGCACTTGTAATGAGTCGCCACATCACTACCGGAAGGCAGAGATAGGCGTCGTATAAAGCGCTGTTATCATATGGTAAAAGTTATGAGTGTCAGTTAATTATGAGTTGTTGTTTCGGATATTAAATACATTAACTTTAAGGTTGTGTTTGATTAAATAAATCATAAGTCAAAAGAAATAATGATTGTTATTGCACGTATCGTTTTATAATAAAGTAACTAAATAAAATGACTGATATAAGTGCAAAAGCCTGTCGCTGTGGGCCTGCATTGCTGTGGCGAGTGAGGGCGATAATGGCTATATCCTGTATGGGCTGTGGGTTGGAACGCTGCGTTCTGTGCATCTTGATAGCGCAAGGCATCGTTTTGGCCGAGTTCGATAGGGCTGAGATGAGAAAGGCATTCGCTGTTGGTAATGCTGATAGGGGTGACTTTCTTATCTCGATAACTCGGCATTGATAACGTTCTGGTGAGGATGAACAAAGGCTGGGCGCACAAAAGAGTGAAGGATAGTCTGGAGAGACAAAGGGCATCCCGAGATCGCATGGTCATAGCGTGCGGAGCAGGGTGAGGGTGTCTTCGCGCCATAAAAAGCCTTCACGCTTGGCATGAAGGCGTCGGTTATCATTCGTGAGTGGAAGGTGCGCTTTGGGCTTGATGCGCTTAGCGTTCGGGGATCATGCCGTGGCGGCGATCGACGCGATCAACTCTTCAGGGTCGCGGCGTTCGATGGCGTACGGCAGCGCAACGGCTGTCACGATGTCGCCGTGGACGCTGAGCGCTGGCATCTCTTCTTTCTGGCTAACGACGGCCAGCAGCTCCCAGCCTTCGCTGACGCTCGGTGCCACGGCCAGTATGGTGCCAATATCGCGTTCTGAGGTGCTGTCGATGACGCTATCGCCGACGCATGGAGCTTCCAGCGTATCGGCCGCGCACAGGTGCATCAGGCGCCTTTTTACTTGGCCGCGGAAATGTGCGCGTGCCACCACTTCCTGCCCGGTGTAGCAGCCTTTTTTGAAGCTGATCCCCCCCAGCGCTTCCCAGTTGATCATCTGTGGCAGCCAAGCATCGCTTTGCGAGGCCTGCAGCCATGCGATGCCAGCATCAATCTGCAGGCGCTGCCAGTCACCCTGTGCCAGCGTACTGCTGTCGACGCGGTAGGGGCATTCACTGGTGCCAATCCACACCAAGCACGCTTCGCCTTCTACGCGTAGCAGATAGCCAGTGCCACAGTTGACCCAAGCACCTGCCAGTGTGGCGGGCAGCGCTGCGGTATAGGCCGTCAGTGCCGTAGACGACGCGTGGATGCCCTGCAGGATGATATCGGTGCGAACGGTCAGCGTCGCCTTGTAGAACACGATGTACTTGCGCAGATGCTGTTCCAGCACATCAACGATGGAGGGATGCATGATGAGCCAGTAGCGCTCGGGTTCTGGGCGGAAGATACGCGTATTGGCCACCATGCGGCCCTTGGGTGTGCAGAATGCGGCCAAGGGCGCGAAGGCGTCGTTGGCATGTGCAAGCTGCGCTGTGCACTGGCCTTGCAGAAAGCGTTCTGCATCCTTGCCAGCCACTTCGAGAATGGCAAACGATTCAAGGGGAGCGGTAACGGCGACGGTATCTGCTTCTGACATGATAAACCTCTTCTCTAGGCAAGAGCGGCCGCGAAGGCCCTCTCGATGGCGCAGTGCCAATAAGGACGATAGCGTGCAGCGTACCCTATTTTCCGACGCACTCACATGAGCGCGGCATGCTCAGCACGATAGCGTTTCGCTATTGCCTAAGCCATGTTGCGTGGCCGACGGTGACCAGGAGCTCAGTGTACGCCGCCTAAGTGGCCGGTCGTGCGAAAGGCGGCCTGATCTTTATCCTCGCGGGGAGCGGTCAGTTCCTGAATGATGGCGCAGTCATCCACATCACGGTCGGCACTGCAGATAGTGCTGAGCGCCTTGAGCTGATGCTCCAGTTGCTGCAGCTCGGCAATGCGGTGGCGGACGTGGGCCAGATGCTCGCTGATGATGGCGTCGATGGGGCCACAATCCTTGCCGTGGTTGTTCATCGCATGCAGCAGGGCGCGGATCTCCTCATGGGTCATATCCAGTGCGCGGCATCGGCGGATGAACAGTAGCTTCTCTAGATGAGCTGCGTCGTAGTGCCGGTAGTTGTTCTCGGTGTTGCGGCGCGGAGCCTGCAACAGCCCCTCCTTTTCGTAGTAGCGCACCGTTTCGATCGGGCAGCCTGCCTTGCGTGCCAGTTCACCAATCTTCATGTCCGTTCCGCCCTCGCTTGACCCTGTAGTTAGATCAGGGTTTCTAATGGCGCAGTGTAGTGAATAGACGAGTCGATTGAAATGAACGATTGCACGGAAAAACACCACGCGCACGATCATCATGCTTCTACCTGCTGTGGTCATGGGCATTGTCATGACGGCGCTAGCGAGGCTTCTACCGTCAGCTATGCCCCTGTCGGCGGCTCTCGGGCCGTGGCCGGAGGATGGCGGACCGACATCCGTATCATGCAAATGGACTGTCCGGTCGAAGAAGCGCTATTGCGGAAGAAGCTGGGTGGTATGTCGGCCGTGACGGCGCTTGAATTCAACCTGATTCAGCGGGTACTGACGGTCACGCATCAGCCCGAGGCGTTGGCATCCATCTTGGCGGCTATCCGCACGCTTGGCTTCGTCCCCGAGATAGCCGAAGACGATGGTGATAAATCCTCGATATCGGTAGCGCGCAAGCCGTGGTGGCCGCTAGAGCTGGCGGGAATAGCAGCGCTGGGCGCGGAAACCGTGCATTGGTTAGGGGGCCCGCTGTGGGCGGAAGCGGTGCCTGCGCTGCTGGCCATCATGCTGTGCGGGCTGACCACGTACCGAAAGGGTTGGATCTCGATTCGTAACGGTAATCTGAATATCAACGCGCTGATGAGCATTGCGGTGACTGGGGCACTGGTGCTCGGGCAGTGGCCGGAGGCGGCGATGGTCATGGTGCTGTTTGCCATTGCCGAGTTGATCGAAGCAAAATCGCTCGACAGTGCGCGCCATGCCATCAGTTCATTGATGAATCTGACGCCCGACACGGCACGTGTGCAGCAGGCCGATGGAACATGGCAGGACACGGCTGTGGGCGACGTTGTGCTGGGCAGCCGCGTACGCGTTAAGCCGGGTGAGCGGATCGGTCTGGACGGCGAGATCGTCGCTGGGCGAACCTCTATTGATCAGGCCCCGATTACCGGCGAAAGCATGCCCGTCGATAAGGCGGTGGGCGATGCGGTCTTTGCTGGCACCCTCAACCAGTCCGGGGCATTAGACTACACCGTTACTGCTGCGGCCAATACGACCACGCTTGCGCGCATCATTCACGCGGTGGAAGAGGCGCAGGGGGCAAAGGCACCGACGCAGCGTTTCGTCGACCGTTTTTCACAGGTTTATACCCCCGTCGTCATTGCTGTGGCGGTAGCCGTGGCCATCCTGCCGCCCGTGCTGGGTATAGGCGGTTGGCAGGAATGGCTGTACAGGGCATTAGTGATGCTGGTGATCGCATGCCCCTGTGCGCTGGTGATCTCGACGCCAGTCACCATCGTTAGTGGGCTGACTGCCGCGGCTCGTAAGGGGATTCTGATCAAAGGGGGCGTTTATCTTGAACAAGGGCGTAAGCTACAGGCGCTGGCGCTAGACAAGACCGGTACGCTGACGCACGGCAAGCCAGTGCAGACCGATATGAAGGTGTTCGGCACCGACAGTGAACGGGCCGTGCAGGCGCTGGCCGCTAGCTTGGCTCGCCACTCGGATCATCCGGTATCGCAGGCCATCGTTGCCGCCGCCGCTGAACTGCCGCTGCAGGAGGTCGAGGATTTCGAAGCGCTGGTGGGGCGCGGTATTCGCGGCATGATGGCAGGGCAGCCCCATGCGCTTGGCAGCCTGCGGTTCACCGAAGAAACGTTGGGCTGTTCCGATGACGTTCGGCAGGCCGTGGCGCAGCTAGAGCGACAGGGCAAGACGGTTATTCTGCTGAATGATGGGCAGCAGGTGCGTGGGCTGTTTGCCGTCGCTGATACCGTCAAGGATTCCAGCCGCGACGCCATTCGACAGCTGCACGCTCAAGGTGTCAGAACAGTCATGCTGAGTGGGGACAATCTCCATACGGCCAGTGCCATTGCTGCACAGGTTGGCATCGACGACGCGCATGGCCTTCAGCTGCCGCAGGACAAACTGCGCTTCGTTGAACGTTGCTCGCGTCGTGGCGTGACCGGCATGGTTGGGGATGGTATCAACGATGCGCCCGCGCTGGCGGCCGCGGATATCGGTTTTGCCATGGGGGCGCTGGGTACCGATACCGCCATCGAAACGGCCGATGTGGCGCTGATGGATGATGATCTGCGCAAGATTCCAGCCTTCATCCAGCTTTCCCGGCGGACTTATGCCGTGCTGGTCCAGAACATCAGCCTTGCGTTGGGCATCAAGGCGGCATTTATGGCGTTGACGCTTGCAGGAATGGGAACGCTATGGATGGCCGTGTTCGCGGATGTGGGCACCAGTCTGCTGGTTGTGGCGAACGGGCTAAGGCTGCTGCGTAGCAAATGACAGCGATAGGGTGGTGTGTGATTGCGACGGTTGCTGATAGCTATAGATAGTGGGCCTGCTAAGAGAGTGTTTCATAACCTGAGTGATTGCTTTTGCCCGTTCTAAAATAGACGTTTTCTACCGCAATTTTGTGGTCTGAAGCCCCTTCAATGACAGTGGGGCGGGGTTATGAACCATGCGCTAAAAGCAGGGCTGTGGTGCACCGCTGGCCGAGGAGCGGTTTCTTTTCTTCGCGCGGATAGAGCATGCAGGCCCTCTGCTCCTGCGACGTCGCCAAGCATCATCGGCAACGGTTGCCTGGTTTTCTGGGCGATACGTTTTCTTGATCAACCCCCTGATTATTGACGATATATGGCGGCGTCGGCGGATATGGCACGTCCCCTGCGTTAACGTTACACTTAGGCGTAAAGGCGCTTTCATGGAAGCGCCGTTTTTCATTCACGCAGGCAAAGAGAACCATTCGATGGCCATCACACTGGAACTGGAAGGGCTGAAGAACGCCAACGACGTTAATGCTCTGACTACGGCGCTGATCTCACTCGACGGTGTCGAGAACGTCGAAGTGGCGCTTCACTGGGCAGAAGTAGAAGGGCGTGTCGCGCGCCGTGCGGTCGAAGACGCGGTGCGTAAGGCGGGTTTCCGCATCAAGTCCTGAGCCGCGAAAGGGGTTTCAAACCGGCTCTTGAAAGATGCTTCGAGTGAACATATATACAGTATTCCAAGTGGCTATACTGTGTAGCGCAGTATGTCATTTGTCACTAGCGAATCATCCGCGTCGAGCGAGGAGGCCCGTCTCATGAGCAAGCCCTTCAGGATCGTATCCCGGTATACGCCTGCTGGTGATCAGCCTGCAGCCATTGATGCCCTAGTGAAAGGCGTCGAGGCGGGGCTGGCCCACCAGACGCTGCTAGGGGTCACGGGCTCGGGTAAGACCTTTACCATGGCCAACGTCGTCGAGCGCCTGCAGCGTCCGACGGTCGTGCTGGCTCCTAACAAGACACTGGCTGCTCAGCTGTACGGCGAATTCAAAGCGTTCTTCCCCGATAACGCTGTCGAATACTTCGTGTCGTACTACGACTACTACCAGCCGGAAGCGTATGTGCCTTCCTCGGACACCTTCATCGAAAAGGATGCGTCCATCAACGACCATATCGAGCAGATGCGATTGTCGGCGACTAAAGCGCTGATAGAGCGTCGTGACGCTCTGATTGTGGTATCGGTATCCGCGATCTACGGGTTGGGTAGTCCCGAACTGATGAAGAAGATGCGCTTGCACTTCAACGTCGGTGAACAGATCGACCAGCGCTCATTCCTGCGTAGTCTGGCCGAAATGCAGTACACCCGTAACGATGCCGATTTCCGCCGTGGTACCTACCGCGTGCGTGGCGATGTGATCGATATCTTTCCTGCGGATGCAGAAGATCAGGCTATTCGCGTCGAGCTGTTCGATGATGAGATCGAAACCATCAGTTTGTTCGATCCGCTTACCGGTGCTGTGCAGGGCAAGGTGTCGCGCATGACTATCTTCCCGAAAAGCCACTATGTTACGCCGCGCGAAACCATCCTCGATGCAGTGGAAGGCATCAAGTTAGAACTGGCCGAGCGTCTGGACTGGCTGCGCAAGCACGATCGTCTGGTCGAGGCGCAGCGCCTAGAGCAGCGCACGCGCTATGACATCGAAATGATGCTCGAACTGGGGTACTGCAACGGTATCGAGAACTACTCTCGCTATCTATCGGGCAACGCGCCGGGTGAAGCGCCGCCTACGTTCTTTGACTACATGCCGCCCGATGCTTTGCTGTTTATCGACGAATCGCACGTCAGCGTACCGCAGATCGGTGGTATGTACCGCGGCGACCGCTCGCGCAAGGAAACGCTGGTGGAATACGGTTTCCGGCTGCCCTCGGCGTTGGATAACCGTCCAATGAAATTCGAGGAATGGGAAGCGGCGGTGCCGCAGACCATCTTCGTATCGGCGACGCCGAGTGCCTATGAAGAAGAGCACTCTGGGCAAGTGGTCGAGCAGGTAGTGCGTCCGACAGGGCTACTCGACCCCGAGGTCGAAGTACGACCGGCATCGACGCAGGTCGATGATCTGTTGTCCGAAATCAACAAGCGGGTTGCGGTTAAAGAGCGCGTGATCGTCACCACGCTGACCAAGCGTATGTCAGAAGATCTGACCGAGTATTTGGACGAGCACGGCGTGAAGGTGCGCTATCTGCACTCCGATATCGACACCGTCGAACGTGTCGAGATTATTCGCGATCTGCGCCTTGGCAAGTTCGATGTGCTGGTCGGGATCAACCTGCTGCGCGAGGGGATCGACATCCCTGAGACCTCGCTGGTGGCGATTCTTGATGCCGACAAGGAAGGCTTCCTGCGCTCGACCCGATCGCTGATCCAGACCATCGGGCGTGCGGCACGTAACGCGCACGGTAAAGCGATCCTGTACGGTGATCGCATCACCGACTCAATGCGTCGCGCCATTGATGAAACCGCTCGCCGCCGTGAAAAGCAGATGGCCTTCAACAAGGAACATGGCATCACACCGAAGACCATCACCAAAAGCGTCGAGGATATTTTGGAAGGCGCTCAGGCTCCGGGGGCACGCAAGAACCGTCGCCGTGGCGAGCAGCAGAAGGGGGCTGGCGTACAGATTGACCGCGAAGCGCTGTCATTGATGACGCGACCGGAAGTGCAGCAGGCCATTGGCCAAGTTGAAGATCAGATGCACAAAGCGGCCAAGAATCTGGAGTTCGAGCAGGCGGCGGCGCTGCGCGATCAGCTGCACATGCTCAAGGAGCGCCAGCTTGAACTGCAGTAGCCTCATTGAGTGGTCTTCATGGCTCGCTAGATGACGACAGCGACAGGCTGGCGGTGGCAACCGCTGGCCTGTTGTCTTTCTGGGTCTGGTCGTAGGTGCGGGCCTCTGCTGCTCTGGATTATGGTGAGGCGCGAGCGCGTTCCATCGTGTCTGTCTGGCGGTAGGCACGATATTCGCTGTCACTTGCTGACTCGCCATTATAAGCATTGCAACCATAAGAAAGGAGGAGACACCATGCCTGAAGGCCCCGAAGTACGCCGTATTGCTGATCGCCTTGCCAAGGTGTTGACGCCGACGCCATTGGAAGACGTCTGGTTTTCCTTTGCTGATCTCAAACCGTTCGAGAAACGTCTGGTTGGGCAGCGGGTGACGCACGTGGACAGTTGGGGGAAAGCGCTGCTGCTGACGTTTGAGGATGGGCATGTGCTGTATACCCACAATCAGCTGTATGGGCGCTGGGCCGTTGGGCGTGTGCATGCGCCGCCATCACTGTCGCGCGCATTGCGCGTTTCACTGGCCACCGATTGCCATGTGGCGCAACTGTACAGTGCCACCGATATCACGCTATGGCATCGCGATACGATCCACGAGCATCCGTTTCTGGCAAAACTCGGGCCTGATGTGCTGACACACGGCGTAACGGTAGAGCAGATTCTCGAGCGTTTTGAACAGCCACGCTTCGCTCGGCGGCGGCTTGGCGGCCTGCTGCTGGATCAGGCGTTTCTGGCCGGCATCGGTAACTACCTGCGTTCCGAGATTCTGTTCTTTGCGGGACTGATGCCGCACTGGAAGGTGGCCGATCTATCACCTGTGGCGCGTGAGCGTCTGGCAAACGTTATTCTCGACGTGACGCAGCGTGCTTGGCGTCAGGCTGGTGTGACCAACATAGACGCTTGGCAAACGTCGCTCAAAGCTGCAGGGCTAAAACGAGCGCAGTGGCGTCACGCCGTTTTCAACCGCGCAGGGGAGCCGTGTCATGCCTGCGGTACGTTGATTGAGCGCCAAGACGTTACCTCGCGTCGCCTTTATTACTGTTCCCACTGCCAGCGTTGACGTCCCGTATTGAGAACACATTAAAAGAAAGCAAACTAAAAAAAAGAAGGAGGGGTGTCGATTATCATGTTGATTTTGTAGATAATCGTTTCCTTCAATATAAAACAGTCCCACTTCGGGGCTACAAATGATGACATTTAAGGGACATTCATGAAGGCACTGTTCATTGCAGCGGCTGTCGCACTGCTGCCTGCGACCGCTATGGCCAAAGGGGCGACGTATACCTATCAGGATCGTACGGAATGTTCGGCGTACTACACCACGCTAGGCACGATCGGTGATTTTAAGGACCTGAGCGAAATAGAAGCGAGCAGTTGGGCTGGTCGGATGAACTATGAAGATGAACAGGCCCGTCCGGAAGACGACATTCTGCACAGCGGCAAGATTTTCCATGATGTGAGCAGCCGTTATAGAGCGATGCAAAGTGAGCTGCCGCGTAATCCTAGCGCACAGGACATAGCCGCCTTCCGTGCTAAGTACGATAAGAAATGTCGTGCTATTGCGAAGCAGCAGTGCGCATTGGCTGAGGCGGGTGGCAATGCATGCGATGTGTTCACACCCGCAGAACGCGAGAACATCTATAGTAGCAGCGACAACCGCCACTAAATGAAACGGCGGTATACAACAATGCCTCGCCTTGTGCGGGGCATTGTTGTTTTGGGCGTTCGTCAATACATACCCGCCAGTCGTCGTTCAGCTTCACACAGGGTGGGCGGGATGATTAAGCCAGTGCCCTCATGTATCCTCTGCCTGTACGCTATGCTTTATAACACCATGATCTCTGCTGTTATAAAGGGATCACCGGAAGCCATGCCCACACTGCCATCATTGCGCTGACAGAGCTGGGCCTTTCTGCCATTCACGCACGAGGCGCCTTACTGTGATTGAATCCGACACCTCGATGCTGGCGCTGTTCGGCGCGCTATTTGTGCTGTTCTTTCACGCACTGGGTGTTCTGTCCGGTGTTATGGCGCTGATGTCCAGCCGTACCTCACAAGGGGCCATTGCGTGGCTGATTTCGCTGGTCACCTTTCCCTATTTGGCGGTGCCCGCCTATTGGTTTTTAGGGCGGCCGCGCTTCTACGGTTACGTTAACGCGCGCGGTGAGCGGGACAATGTACTGCGCCGAGAACTGCACCGCGTGCGCAGCCACCTTGATGCCCATCGTTCCTCCCTCCAGGAAGCGCATTGCCGTATACAGGCCATCGAACGTCTTTCCATGACCCCGCTTACCTCCGGCAATCGTGTCGATCTGCTGATTGATGGCGCCGATGCCTTCGACAGCATGTTCGAGGGGCTGAAGCGAGCCGAAGATTACGTACTGATCCAATTCTTTATCGTCCGCAATGACCGCCTAGGGCGGCTGTTGCAGCAGCACTTGATCGACTGTGCTGAGCGGGGCGTACGGGTCTGCTTCATTTACGATGAGTTAGGCAGCCATCAGCTGCCAGAGCGCTACATTCGAACCCTGCGCGATGCGGGTGTCGAGATCCACCGTTTTGGGTCTTCTCGCGGCTGGCGACACCGCTTTCAGGTTAACTTCCGCAACCATCGCAAGGTGCTAGTGGTAGACGGGCGTGAAGGCTGGGTCGGCGGCCTCAACGTAGGCATTGAATACCTTGGCGAGAAGCCGAGCATAGGCCCTTGGCGCGATACGCATCTGTACCTGCATGGCCCTGCTGTGTTGGGGCTGCAAGAGGCGTTCTGGGAAGACTGGTACTGGGCGACCGAAGAGATTCTGGCACTGGAGTGGCAGCCGCAGCATACCGAAACGCAGGATCGACAGGTGATCATTGTGCCGACCGGCCCCGCTGATGGACAGGCAACGGCCAGCCTGATGGTGCAGAACGCCATCAACATGGCGAAGAAACGCTTCTGGGTCAGTAGCCCTTACTTCGTGCCGGATGAAGGGGTGCAGGATGCGCTCAAGCTTGCCGCATTGCGCGGTGTCGATGTCCGGGTCATGATTCCTGAGCGCCCCGATCACCTGTTGGTATACCTGTCGGCTTTTTCGTTTCTCGGCGATATGATACGAGCAGGCGTCAAGATATACCGTTATCTTCCGGGGTTCCTGCATCAGAAAGTTATGCTGGTCGATCAGCACAGTGCCTCCGTCGGCACCGTTAACCTTGATAACCGCTCGTTTCGGCTCAACTTCGAAATAACGGCCTATGTCATCGACTCTGGCTTTGCGCAGGAAGTGGAGGCCATGCTGACGCGCGATCTAGCACAATGCCGACAGGTTACGCTTGACGAAATCACCCAGCGACCGCTGTGGCGCAAGCTGGTCTCTCGGGCGGCTTACCTGGCTTCTCCCATTCAATAGTCCGTACGGAGGCGTGCTGCGATGAACCTTGAAACGAAATGGCTCGACGACTTCGTAGCGCTGGCGGATGCACACAGCTTCTCGGCAGCAGCACGGCAGCGGCACGTTACGCAGCCCGCCTTCAGTCGACGCATCCGCATGCTGGAACAGACGATAGGGCGGACGCTGGTCGATCGTTCCACGTCACCGGTGCGGTTGACACCTGTTGGAGAACGGTTCCTGCAGACGGCCAGAGCGTTGGTCGAGCAACTGGATGATTGTCTGCCGCGCTTGCAGGCACCTGATGAAGGTACCTTGCTGTCGCTGCGCATCGCTGCTGCCCATTCGCTGGCTTCAACCTTCTATCCGGGCTGGCTGTGTCAGCCGGATAACCCGCTCCAGCAGCACCATGTCGAAATTAATGCCATGAACGTTGCCGAGGTTGGCATGTCGGTCATGCTGCATCGCCATGATTTGGGGCTGATCTACCATCCTGCCAATATGCCGATGGATGAGCAGATGCAAACACGTTTCGACCTGCATCGACTCGGTGGCACCCGTTTGCTTCCCGTTCAGCGCGCCGCCGGTGCAGAACATCGCTGGCTGGGGTATGCGCAGGGAACGTTGCTGGGCCATATGACGTCACTGTTGCCGGTCACGGAGATGCAACATGGTGATCAGGAGCGTCAGCCCACACACTGCGCGGAAAGTGCCAATGTGTTGAAAGCGATGATCATGCAGGGCATCGGGGCGGGGTGGCTACCAGAACTACTGATTGATGACGAGCTGGAAGCGGGCACACTGGTCACGCTGGGTGATGAGCAAGTACTGCTGGATATTATTCTGATACGGGCGCATGAAACGCACCCAGAGCCACTGCGCGATGCACTGTGGCATGCATTGCCGGACAGCTGTGTAGATGAACTGTGGTAACGGGGGCGGGGCGGTGACTGGAAGTGTTGAAAAGTAGAACCGTGCCGTTGCTTGCTGAGGCCTGGCGATGTGTGCGGCGTTGGCTCCTAAAGAATGAAACAAAAAGCCCTGTGCCAATAGCACAGGGCTTTTTTTCGAGAAGAATGCTGTGGGTTATCAGGCCGTCAGCACTTCTTCCATCCAAGCTGCCATAGCGTCACCGTCCATGTCGACGCAGACGTCAACGATACCACCCTGTGTCCAGCGGTCATCAAGGTAGCTGCGGTCGGTGGATGCCATCAGAGTCAGGCCTTCCGCCGGCCCTTCGGTGACAACGTGGATATGGCCTTTGGCGGTCTTGAACAGTTCCGGTTTCAGCACCCATGCTACTGCACAGCTGTCATGCGGGCAGCAGCCGTCGATGCCCAGCGCGCCTTCGTAGAAGTCCGCGTAGAAATCGAAGCTGTGCTGTAGCACCTTGCCCAGTTCACCCTGATGGCTGGCAATGCGCTTCATGCGTGCCGGATCAAGAACGGCCTTGTGAGTGACGTCCAGACCTACCAGTGTCATCGGCCATGCCGCGCTCAGCACGCGTTTTGCTGCATGAGGGTCGGAGAAGATGTTGGCTTCGGCGGCCGGTGTAACGTTACCGCCGGTATGAACGGCACCGCCCATTACGACAACTCGCTTGACGCGATCGACGATGGTCGGGTCGAGCTGCAGTGCGGTAGCCAGGTTGCCCAGCGGGCCTACGGCGACGAGGGTAATTTCACCTGGACGTTCACGTGTCTTGTCGACAATAAACTGTGCTGCACATACGGCTTCAGGCTTGCGCGTTGGGTCGGGCAGCGACTGGTTGCCCAGCCCGTCGGCACCGTGGATCCACGCGGGGGGCGGGAACGGTGTTTTGACCAGCGGGTACGCGGCACCCTGTGCTACCGGAATGTCTTGGCCTGCCAGCTCGGTCAGCAGCAGCGCATTACGCGTCGCTGTTTCGACATACACATTACCGAATGTCGTGGTCAGACCGACCAGTTCGATTTCAGGAGAAGCCATCAGCAGGGAAATTGCCTGGGCGTCATCGACGCCAGGATCGGTGTCGAAGATGATAGGGATCGTCATGCTCAGTTCTCCATTCAGACAGAAACGCGCAGGGCAGCACGAAAATTGCGCGCAATAATAATGTAAAAACACGGGGATAGAAAGCCTATCCCCGTGCGTGAACCGCCATGGTCGAGCGAATCAGCGTGTTGCTTCCAGCAGGGCTACTACCTCTTTGCGTGCTGGAATGCTGGACGACGCACCCTCCTGCTGAACGCAGAGTGCTGCGGCTGCGACGGCTTCTTCAAGTGCTTGCTGCGGCGTTGCGCCTCGTACTGTTGCGGCCATGAAGTAGCCGACGAACGTATCGCCTGCGGCAGTGGTATCCACGGCGTTCACTTTATAGGCCTCACGGCTCAGCTGAACGTGTCCATCACTATAAAGCGCACCCTTGGAACCCAGCGTCAGCACGCAGGCGCAGGACGGGAAGTGGCGATGCAGGCGGGCCATCAAGGCTTCGGGCGTAGCGCAGTCGCTGCGCACCTGAGCGTCATCGACGCCTTCGCGCGCGGCTAGCAGATCGATGGCTTCCCCTTCATTAACGAACAGCAGCGATACACCGTCGAGAGACAGGCGAGCGACTTCTGCAGTCATGGGCGCAGGGTTGAAGGCGATCGACATCCCCTGACGGTGGGCCTGTTCGAGTGCTTCCTTGAGGTGGGCGCATTCATTCTGTACCAGCAGCCAATCGCTGGCCGTACCGCGGGACAGCGGTGTCGTGACCGTGTCTAGCGGCATGGCTCCGTTGGCACCGTGGAACAGAACGATGGAGTTTTCGGCAGCATCATCCACTTGAATGATGGCGTGGCCGCTCAGCAGGTCCTGGCAGTGGGCGATATCGTCGATATGCGCACCTGCCGTGGCGAGGGCCTGAGTTACCCAGGCATCTTGATGGCCGATGGCACCGATGTGTGCAACGTCAGCACCGGCGCGGGCAATCGCTATGGTCTGGTTGGCTCCCTTGCCACCGAGTACCTGGCGGTAGCTGCGGCTGGACAGGGTTTCTCCCGGACGTACCAGATGGGGAACCCGATACACGTGATCGATATTGATGGAGCCAACATTGTAAATCATGAACGGAGCATCGCTTGCTTAGTGAAAAAGCCAACCTCGCTTGATCAGAGGCGCAAACAGCTTACGGTACAGGCTGCGTAGCGGCATATACAGCGAGGGCATGAACAGAGGACTCAAGACATGGATGATGAAGGCGCTGCTGAACGCAACGATGACTGCACCGGCCATGTCGATCGGGAAATGAACCCCGAGATAAATCCTTGACCAGCCGATCAAAGTGCCCAGCACAGCCAGGCCCAGACCCAGCAAACGCACACGATGACGCAGCAGGAACGTAAAGGCTACGGTCATGATGACGGTCATGTGATCGCTGGGGAACGACGGATCAGCCTCATGATACAGGAAGTTGTGCCCAGTTGGCATCGCAAACGGTCGAGGATGGTGCCACAGCATGCCGATGATGTTGTTGACCAGCAATGCCGCTCCTGTCGCCAGCAGTGCATTCAGCATGATGTAGTGGTGTTCTGGATTGCGTCGTAACCAGCAGATGATCAGCAGTGTCGGTGCTACCCAGATTGCATAGGTCGCGAAGAAGTGCGCCATGCCCAACATGAACATGGAAGGGTGAGCGGGCGCATTGATGTAGGAAAAGACGAGCAGATTGAGCGCTTCCATGGGTGGGGCTGCATCCTCGATAGGCCAAGAGTAAATGAAAAAGGCGTCTGCGCTATCGACAGCGATAGGCGCGGATGGTTCGAATGCCGATCAGCGAGGGGCTATATCGGCATGCGCTTATCGTTAAGGTAGACGACAGTTTGGCGCATGTGCACCTGAAATTGCGGTGAGCCGACATTGCATGCCTTAGTGGGTCATGCGGATAGCGGTACATAGAACGCACGTAGTATAGGAAATGCGCTGCGGCCATAAGCGTAGGATAGCGCCATCAATAGGGCGTTAAGCGCTTAAGAGCAGCTTTGGTAGGGTATAGCGCTGTGCCGCGGTCATCGGAACGGTATCCAACCCTGTGGCAGTACACGGAAAACGGCTGGCGCGCGCTATCTGAAAGGCAAGCAAGGAAATGGTGGAATGCAAAGGGGGAAGTGAAAAAAGGGAGGGAAGTGAAAAGAAAATGGTCGGCAGAAACGACAATGGCACCTAGCGGTGCCATTGTCGAAAGGGGATGGAATCGGTAAGGCTAACCGCAGCTGACGTGGGGAGTGCCCGTTGCCGCGGAAATGAACAGCGATGCCACGGAGAAGAACACCAATACACCACAGGAGTCACACAGGGTAGAGACCAGTGGGCCGCTGGCCGTGGCCGGGTCCAGTCCGAAGCGGTTGAGCAGAAACGGCAGAGACATCCCCAGCAGGCTACCGACCATGACGATGGCAACCATGCTGATAGCGACCGCACAGGCGACATCAAAGTTGCCGCGGGCGTAGCTGATCGGCGAGATGGCGACGGCCATGGTGATCCCCAGTACGCATGAGATCAGCAGCTCGCGTCCCAGCAGCGATGTCCAGTCACGAATGTTGACTTCCCCAGTACCCAGACCGCGCACCATCAGCGTAGCTGCTTGCGATCCCGCATTACCGCCGCTACCAATCAGCAGCGGCAGGAAGATGACCAGCGCTGCCTGGGCTTCGATCAACCCTTGGAAGTGCGCGATTCCAGCGCCGGAGAACAGACTGCCGAAGACCAGCAGTACCAACCAGACGATGCGCTTGCGGTACAGCGTGAACAGTGATGTGCTGCTCAAGCCCTGCTCAAGCACCCCCACGCTCCCCGCACGGTGGAAGTCATCGGTGGTTTCCTTTTCGACGACGTCCATGGCGTCATCGTAGGTCACGATACCGACCAGCTTGTTGTCGTGATTGACGATGGGAATCGCCAGAAAGTCGTAGTGGCTAATCATGCGGGCTACGTCTTCCTGCGGCATGTCAGAGCTAGCTGACACCACATCGCTGATCATTACCGAATTAAGGCGTGCCAGCGGATCGGCCAGGATCAGCTGACGCAGTGACATGGTGCCGGTCAGGCGTTGCTGATCGTCCAGCATGTAAACCTGATAGATCGTTTCCGCATCCGGTGCGGTCTGGCGCACCTTGTTGAGCGCTTCCGATACGGTCAAGCGCTCGTTGATCGATACGTACTCCGAGGTCATGATCGAGCCTGCGGTGCCTTCTTCATAGCTTGACAGGCGCAGCATGTCTTCGCGTTCCTTGTGCGCCATGCGGCGCAGGATCGACTCGCGGCGTACCGGCTCGAACATATTAAAGACATCGGCACTGTCATCGCCGTCCATTTCGGTGAACAGGCGTGCCAGCTCGTCATCGCTCAGTTCTTGGGCGATGCGCAGCTGCTTGTCGGCAGGTAGATAGGAAAAGATCTCGGCACAGTGCTTGAGCGCAATGCCCTTGAGAAAGAGGGTCGAGATGTCATCGGGTTCGCGCGCGAAGCGCTCGGCGATGTCTGCCGCGGGGGCATCATCAAGAATGTCGTTAAGTGCAGTGAAGTCGCGGCGAGCGAGTGCGCGACGAATGCTGGGCATGAGCTCGATCGTGTTCATGAAGCCTCCTGCAGATCCACCCGTGCAGCAGCCATGAACGTCGATTCACGGTGTCAGGCTGGGGATCCGATGCAGTGTCTACGTCGGTAGTAATGTAGGAAAAGAATGGAAGTGGCGTTACGCCTTGACGGGTCAGGTTCCATTGAGTGGGTCTCTTGTTCGCGCCAATGTGGATAAAGGCGTGCCAACCTTAGACATCTCACTAGTGAACGTCAACCGCTGCGCTGAGATTTATCCGCAGGCTCAGGGGGTAACAGGGGAGGCTTTCGTTAGGGAAAAGGACGATGTTCATGGCGCAGGCAGACGTATGCTGCCCGCGCCCGTGCGGACGTTTACTTGGCGTTGAACGTCGAAATGTTGTGAGCAATGGTGCTGATCAGGGTATCGCGCGCTTCTGTTGAAGCCCATGCGCTGTGGGGCGTCATGATCAGGTTATAGCGGTCTTCGCGAAGTGCAGCGAGGGTCGGGTGATCCTGTGATGGCGGTTCCTGATCGAGTGTATCCAGTGCCAGCCCGCCCAAGTGGCCAGATTTAAGTGCTGCCAGCGCCGCGTCATTGTCGATGACCTTGCCTCGAGCACAGTTGATCAGCAGGGCACCTTTCGGCAGTGTCGCCAGTGCCTCGGCATTAATCAGCCCCTCCGTTTCAGGGGTGAGCGGACAGTGCAGCGACAGCACGTCGGCAGATGGCAACAGCGTGGACAGGGCCGGGCGGGTATCGTCCTGCTTGCCGGGGCGCGCCGCGAACGTCACTTTCATTCCGAAAGCTTCGGCCAGTCGCGCGATGGCCGACCCGATATCGCCGTGGCCGACGATCACCAAATGACGACCTTCCAGCAGGGTCATGAGCTTAAGGCGCTGGGTGAAACTGACCTCGTTGGACCATTCCCCATTGACCAGCCCGTGACGGTAGGGCAATAGGCGACCGGCCAGTCCCAGCATCAGCATCATCGTGTGTTGAGCGATGCTTGGCGTGCCGAAGCCCTTGACATTGCGGACTTCGACCCCATGTTCCTTGGCGGCCGCCACATCAATATGATCCGTGCCCGTACCGACTGTACAAATGAGTTTTAGGTCAGGAAGGGCTGTGATGATGTCGCGAGTGATGACAACCTTGTTGGTGATGACGATGTCTGCGCCCTGCAGGCGAGACACCACATCACTCGGTGCGGTCGAGTCGTGGCAGGTCAGAGTGTCGACGGCGCTTTCGATGGGCGAAAGGTCGGGGTCGGCAGCGAGCGTATCGATGTCCAGCATGACGGCATGCATGGCAACCTCCTCGTGCAATGGGGAAAACAGCTCTGTAGAGTCCGATCAATACCTTGCTTAAAGATAGCGACCAGGCGCTATAATAGGGCAAAATGTCCTTCTGACTGTCATGTCCTGCAAACGATTTCCAGACTGTCGTGAAACGTGGGATGGTCTGGAGCATGACTGATGTGAGTAACGTATCATGCCTATTTATGAATATCAGTGCTCATCTTGCGGCGCCACCCTGGAAAAGTTACAGCGTATGAATGCCGAGCCACTGAAGGAATGCCCGGAATGCCATAAGGACACTCTGGCGCGCGTGGTGTCGGCATCAGGCTTCCGCCTGTCCGGCGATGGCTGGTACGAAACCGACTTCAAAACCTCGAACAAGCGCAATCTTGCCGGGGGCGGTGGCTCTTCCGCAAACAGTTAGAGCGTTATCATGACGAGTTATCGGCATGCGGCACTCGTGTTCGGCACGGGCGCTGCATGCCGATGTCTTGCACACACATTCAGGTAATGGAATTCAACATGCGCAGCCATTATTGCGGCCAGCTCAACGAAAGCCTGGTAGACCAGCACGTCACCCTGTGCGGGTGGGTACACCGTCGTCGTGACCACGGGGGCGTCATTTTCATCGACCTGCGAGACCGCGATGGTATCGCACAGGTAGTCGTCAATCCTGACATGGCCGATGCCTTTGCCACCGCAGACCGCTCACGCAGCGAGTATGTGCTGAAAGTCGAAGGTCTCGTCCGTCTGCGCCCGGAAGGCACGCGCAACCCAGACATGCCGACAGGCATGATCGAGGTCGTTGCCGAGCACGTTCAGGTGTTGAACGAATCCAAGACGCCTCCTTTCCAGCTCGAAGAGCACAACGTCAAGGTCGGTGAGGACATCCGTCTCAAGCACCGCTACATTGACCTGCGTCGTCCGGAAATGATCGAACGTTTCCGCATGCGTTCTCGCGTAACGCACTTCGTACGTAACTACCTCGAAGAACACGGCTTCCTCGACGTCGAAACACCGATCCTGACGCGTGCGACGCCGGAAGGTGCCCGTGACTATCTGGTACCCAGCCGTACGCATCCAGGCGAATTCTTCGCACTGCCGCAGTCCCCTCAGCTGTTCAAGCAGTTGCTGATGGTATCCGGTTTCGACCGCTACTATCAGGTCGCGAAATGCTTCCGTGATGAAGACCTGCGTGCAGACCGCCAGCCGGAATTCACTCAGATCGACATCGAAGCGTCGTTCATCGACGAAGAAGCCATCATGTCCATTACTGAAGACATGATTCGCAACCTCTTCAAGAGCGTGCTGAATGTCGAGCTGCCGGCTAAGTTCGATCGCATGCCGTACAGCGAAGCCATGCATCGCTTCGGTTCCGACAAGCCTGACATGCGCATCCCGCTCGAAATGATCGACATCTCCGATCTGATGAGCCGCGTTGACTTCAAAGTCTTCTCTGGCCCTGCCAAGGATGACAACGGTCGCGTTGCGGCGCTTAAAGTGCCGGGCGGTGCCAAACTGTCGCGTAAGGACATCGACGAGTACACCAACTTCGTCGGCATCTACGGTGCGAAAGGTTTGGCATGGATCAAGGTCAATGATCGCAAAGCCGGTCTCGAAGGCTTGCAGTCGCCGATCGTCAAGTTTATGACGGATGTCATCGACGAGCTGATGGAACGCCTGGATGCACAGGACGGCGACATCATCTTCTTCGGTGCCGACCGTACGCGCATCGTCAACGAAGCGCTGGGTGCTCTGCGCGTTCGTCTGGGTGAAGATCTGAACCTCTACACGCAGCGTTGGGCGCCGCTGTGGGTCGTCGACTTCCCGACATTCGAAAAAGACGATAGCGGCAAGTTGTCCGCATGCCACCACCCGTTCACTGCGCCGGCGTGCTCCGTGGAAGAGTTCCGCGCCAACCCGGGCGACTCACTGTCCCGCGCCTACGACATGGTACTGAACGGTACCGAGCTGGGCGGTGGTTCCATCCGTATCCACGAACAGGATATGCAGCGCGCGGTATTCGAAGTGCTGGGCATTAGCGAAGAAGAAGCGGAAGAGAAATTCGGTTTCCTGCTGGATGCACTCCAGTACGGTGCTCCGCCTCATGGCGGTCTGGCCTTCGGTCTTGACCGTCTGGTCATGCTGATGACGGGCGCCAGCACGATTCGTGACGTTATCGCTTTCCCGAAAACGCAGAGTGCAGCATGTCCGCTGACCGATGCCCCGGGAGAAGTCAGCGAGGCTCAGCTCAAGGAACTCAACCTGCGTCTGCGTAAGCGCGACGCCTGAGCGATATAGCGTCATTGGTTAGGCATCGGGGACGTTGCCGGTGCCACTTCGGGTCACGACCGACAGGGTGAGTGACCCCTTTTCATTCATTTCGAGGAGGTAGCTGTGGCAGGCCATAGTAAGTGGGCTAACACCAAGCACCGCAAGGCAGCACAGGATGCCAAGCGCGGCAAGATCTTTACCAAACTGATTCGCGAGCTGACCATCGCGGCGCGTCAGGGTGGTGCTGATCCGAACGCTAACCCGCGTCTCCGCGCTGCGATCGATAAAGCCCTGTCTAGCAATATGACCAAAGACACCATGCAGCGTGCCATTGACCGTGGTGCCGGCAATACCGAAGCCGACAACATGGAAGAGCTGACCTACGAAGGTTACGGTGCGGCAGGCGTTGCAGTACTGGTCGAATGCATGACGGATAACCGCAACCGTACGGCTTCCGAAGTTCGCCACGCGTTCACCAAGAACGGCGGCAACCTCGGGACCTCTGGTTCCGTAGCGTTCATGTTCACGCGTCGCGGCAACATCAGCTTCCCGGCGGGCAGCGATGAAGAAGCCATCATGGAAGCGGCGCTGGAAGCGGGTGCCGAAGACGTCATCATCAACGATGATGGCTCCATTGATGTCGCAACTGACGTCAAGAGCTTCGGCGACGTTAAGGACGCATTGGAAGCGGCGGGCCTGAAAGCCGAAGACAGCGAAGTGGGCATGTTCCCCGACAACTATAGCGAGATCAGCGACGTCGATACTGCGTCCAAGATCATCAAGCTGGTCGATATGCTGGAAGATCTGGACGATGTCCAGAACGTATACAGCAACGCTGACTTCGACGATGCCATCCTCGCGGAGCTCGAGTGATCATACTGGGTATCGACCCTGGATCGCGGCGTACCGGATTTGGCGTCATCGACGTCAGCCACGGTTCGCCGCGGTACATCGACAGCGGCTATATCCGCATTCAGGCGGATACGCTGGCGCAGAAATTAGCGCAGGTCTATGCCGGCGTCAGCGATATTATTGCGCGCCATGTACCCGCTGAAGTCGCCATTGAGCAGGTCTTCATGGCTAAAAACCCTGACTCTGCGCTCAAGCTGGGGCAGGCTCGTGGCAGTGCGATCGTTTGTGCGGCCAATCATGGACTGCCTGTTCATGAGTACGCCGCTCGCCTCGTTAAGCAGTGTGTGACCGGGCACGGTGGTGCCGATAAGGAAGCCGTTCAACGGCTAGTCGCCTCGACGCTGCGCCTTGAAGGACTGCCTCAATCGGATGCGGCAGATGCGCTGGCCATTGCATTGACTCATTTCTATACCCAGCGTGGCTTAGTGCGACGAGGAGGTAGTGCGCCTACCCGTCGACAAGGCAGCCGCAGTAGCTGGCGACACTATCAGCCCTAAGCGTAGCGCTTAGCGGAAAGGGCTATCCTGCATAGCACGCCTATATCATCTGCCTTCATTGATGCCATGTATTGATGTACAGTAAGTACATGCGATAAGCGTGGTAATTCCTGCCCGTTATTCTCTTTTTCTTCCCTATAAACGAGGACGCTCATGATAGGTCGGCTCCGTGGCATTCTGATTGAAAAGCAGCCTCCGCTGGTAGTGATTGACGTACAGGGCGTGGGGTATGAAGTCGAAGCGCCGATCAATACCATTCTGGCGCTGCCTGCGCTGGGAGAGACCGCGGTACTGTTCACTCATATGGTGGTGCGCGAAGACGCGCAGCTGCTGTATGGCTTTAGCAATGACACTGAACGACGCCTTTTCCGTGAACTGATCAAAATTTCCGGCGTAGGGCCACGCATGGCACTGGCGATTTTGTCGGGAATGGACCGTGCCCAGCTGGTGCGCTGTCTGCTGGATAGCGACACCAAAGCACTGACCCAACTGCCCGGTGTCGGCAAGAAGACCGCCGAGCGTCTGATTATTGAAATGCGTGATCGCCTCGAAAAATGGCCTGAGCTCAAAATGGGTGTTCCGCAGGGCGGAGACATGTTGGCAGTGCTTGACGAGGACGCTGCGCCCGCGGATGTGGCTTCCGATCACTATGCCGATGCCGAGGCGGCGCTGATCGCATTAGGGTATAAGCCTACCGAAGCGGCGCGAATGCTGAATGGGCTGGATGCGGCGGATTCCACCGAGGCGCTGATCAAGCAAGCGCTGACGCGTAAGCTCTCGGGCAACATGCCTAGAGGGGCGCGCTCATGATTGAGTCCGATCGACTGATCGCCGCTGACGAGCTGCCTCGAGAAGGGCGGCTTGATCATGCCATTCGTCCGCGTCAGCTCAGCGACTATGTTGGTCAGCCGCGTGTGCGCGAGCAGCTCGATATCTTCATTCAGGCCGCCCGCCGTCGAGGCGACAGTTTGGATCACACCTTGATCTTTGGTCCCCCAGGCCTAGGCAAAACCACGCTGGCCAACATCATTGCTGAAGAGATGGGCGTCGATATCAAGTCGACGTCCGGGCCGGTGCTTGAGAAGGCGGGCGATCTGGCGGCCATGCTGACCAGCCTAGAGCCGGGCGATGTGCTGTTCATCGACGAGATCCACCGCCTGTCTTCCGCCGTGGAAGAGGTGCTGTATCCGGCGATGGAAGACTACCAGCTCGATATCATGATCGGTGAAGGGCCCGCCGCGCGCTCGATCAAGATCGACCTGCCTAAATTCACACTGGTCGGCGCGACGACCCGTGCTGGCCTACTAACATCGCCGCTACGCGATCGCTTCGGCATTGTGCAGCGACTGGAATTCTATAACGTTGCGGATCTGACCCATATCGTATCGCGCTCTGCACGTTTGCTTGGCGTTGATGCCGATGAGGAAGGTGCAGCTGAAATTGCACGCCGTGCGCGCGGCACCCCGCGTATCGCCAACCGCCTGCTGCGTCGCGTACGCGACTTCGCGGAAGTGCGCAGTGATGGGCGCCTCAATGCCGACATTGCCGATCAGGCGCTGAATATGCTGCATGTGGATCGCCACGGGTTAGATCATATGGACCGTCGGTTGCTGATGACCATGATCGATAAGTTCGAGGGTGGACCAGTAGGGGTCGATAGCTTGGCTGCCGCGATCAGCGAAGAGCGCGATACCATTGAGGATGTGCTTGAGCCTTATCTGATCCAGCAAGGCTTCATCTTGAGAACGGCTCGAGGCCGCATGGTCACGCGACAGGCCTATCTTCACTTCGGAATCGACCCGACCGACCGCGAAGCGTCAGAACAGGGGAACGGCTGATGAGCCATGTCAACGAATGCCCGATTCGGGTGTACATCGAAGATACCGATGCGGGCGGTATTGTGTTCTATGCCAACTACCTGCGCTTTATGGAACGTGGGCGTACGGAATGGTTGCGGGACCTGAATCTTCAGCAGGGTGAGCTTCTGGCACAAGGGGTACAGCTGGTCGTTAGCCGACTGGAATGTCGCTATCTGCGACCGGCCATGCTTGATGATCAGCTTGTGGTCGAAACCTCCGTCACGGCCTGTCAGCGCACACGCATTACCTTCACGCAGCGAGTGTTAAAAGACGGCGAATGCCTGTGCGAAGGGCAGGTGCATGTTGCCTGTGTTAGCGCAGACACCCAGCGTCCCATGCGGCTTCCCGACCACTTTCAGGCTATCGTTGCCCCTTCCGCATAGCGTTCTGCTGTAGTTGACATCGTCTGGCAGTGTCGGTAGTAAGGTGGCAATAGTCATTTTTATCGCCGGTTGACGGTTGAGTGGCGTTGCGCAACCCGTGTGGAAGGTGTTTCCAATGAAGGCACTTGCTGTTGCACTGCTGGTTCTCATGCCGCTGCACTCGGTTGAAGCGCTCGAGTGCGCTGATGCTCAAACTCAGGCTGAAATGAATGCCTGTGCCTATGCTGACTATCGCCAAGCAGAAACCACCTTGGACGCTTCCTATTCAGCGGTGCTGAAGCATACCTCTGATGCAGCCCAGCGCCAGTTGCTTGAAACGGCCCAGCAGCGCTGGCGTGCGTATCAAGAAGCTGACTGCCAGTTTCAGTCCTATGCCGGGCGTGGTGGCTCCCTCTATGCCATGAGTTATGCCGACTGTCTTGCGGGGGCTTCTCGTCAGCGAGCGGCTGCGCTTGACGCGATGCAGAACTGCCCTGAAGAGGTCGTGAACTGTGCCTTACCTGCCGACTAAGTTCTCTTATTGTTATTTTTCTGAGAATCACTCCCTGATTGGCGTTCTGTATTTTAGGATTGATAATGGGGTGATGGAACGTCTTTGAATACTACGATAATAATGATCATTTTTATCCATAATAATGCTGCTGGAAATCGTTGATACCCTCTATGGAGAGGACTATCTCTTCGTATATTTTACGCCATAATAATGAAATATAATTGAGATGCATTGGGTGGTTTAAATTTTTCATGACTAACGTTTTATTTTATCAATGATGAGTGAAATATTACCCATACCCATACCCATACCCATACCCATACCCATACCCATACCCATACCCATACCCATACCCATACCCATACCCATACCCATACCCATACCCATACCCATACCCATACCCATACCCATACCCATACCCATACCCAGCGGTAATGCTATACATGAAAAATGTAGGGTAGGTTGATTATAATACCTATATTGCGATAAATAATAATGATTATTTTACAAAGGATATAAATTGAATATTGTTTTGGTGTCAATAGAAAGTGAATGGGTATGGAAATAATGGGGCGAGACGATATTGTGATGTAATTATAACTGATATTGTAAATGGAGTTGTCTGATTTTCATGGTATTACGATGAAATACTTGCGCTTGCCTTTAAAGGCTATCATCGTGCACGCAGCACACGCAGCACACGCAGCACACGCAGCACACGCAGCACACGCAGCACACGCAGCACACGCAGCACACGCAGCACACGCAGCACACGCAGCACACGCATGTGAAGTGTTAAGCATTTTCCCGTGTTGTGGGTAGTGAACATTTGTGTCTATCGCCAATCAAAGGCATGTCTAGCATGGGTGGGAGCGTCAAGGTAGTGCGTGTACTGGAATGGTGAGTGATGTTCGCATTGGTTGCATGCTGCTGTGCTCTGGCGCGCACGATACCAGTATGAGGTCTAGGCTATCGCCATTATTCTTTGGTGATGCACCTTAGCGTTACAGCGAACCTCTTTCGGTCATTATGGTATCGGCTTCTCTTTGCTGCTCATCCCGCTAGACGAGCTATTTTTGTGAGCAATTTCTCACAATATGGTCACATTGAGACAACTGTCTTTTCAGAAAGACTTCTGAAAGCGCATGATTAACAGCAATTTAGGATGAAATGCGTTTTGCGTTCTTCATTATTTCACATATGCTGGGCTGGTGCGGCTATGCTCTGCACGACTACCATGATACCTATCGCTGCCATGTCACGAGTCCGTTGTATGCGCTACGATTTTTATGGCTGTAGTCGATCTGCAGTCAGGAATGCGGCTATTGTAGGGGCTATCGAATGGATGACAGGCCGTGTACGAAGGACTCGGAAATGAAGGACAGACGTTCTACAGGCCGCTCAGGACTGGGTGTGCCGATTCTGTTGGCGCTGGGACTGCACGGTGCTCTTTTCACCGCACTGGCCGTTCACTGGAATTTTTCATCGGATGCTGAGCCACCGCAGCCACTGGTACAAGCTACGCTGGTAGGTGTCGATAGCGGTGTGCCGCAGCCCGATCGGAGTGCGCCTGCTTCACAGGCGGCACCCAATGCTCGCAAGAAAACACCGTCTCCTGCCCCCAAAGCGGCAGAGGCGAATGATGCGCCAGAAGCCCCTGCCGTGGCTCAGCCTGAAGTAAACGTTGACGCTGAAAAAGCGGCACAGGAAAAAGCTAAGGCCGATGCCGAGGCTAAAGCTCAGGCTGAGAAAGCGGCGCAGGAAAAAGCTAAGGCCGATGCTGAGGCTAAAGCTCAGGCTGAGAAAGCGGCGCAGGAAAAAGCTAAGGCCGATGCTGAGGCTAAAGCTCAGGCTGAGAAAGCGGCACAGGAAAAAGCTAAGGCCGATGCTGAGGCTAAAGCTCAGGCTGAGAAAGCGGCACAGGAAAAAGCTAAGGCGGATGCTGACGCTAAGGCGAAGGCTGAAAAAGCAGCGCAGGAAAAAGCTAAGGCGGATGCTGACGCTAAGGCGAAGGCTGAAAAAGCGGCGCAGGAAAAAGCTAAGGCGGATGCTGACGCTAAGGCGAAGGCTGAGAAAGCGGCGCAGGAAAAAGCCAAGGCCGATGCCGATGCTAAGGCGAAAGCTGAGAAAGCGGCACAGGAAAAAGCCAAGGCCGATGCTGACGCTGCTCGACGCAAGAAATTTGCTGAGGCGGCCGCTGCCGCGGCAGCTACGGATGATGGCGTAGGCCAAGAGCAGAAGACGCGTCAGAATGCCCAACAAGCGGCCCAGGCCGTAAACGGTATGCAGGCGCTGATCCACAAAGCGGTTGAGCAGAACTGGTACCACTTGCCTAACGAGCCCGCTGGGCTGACCGTGCAGCTTTCCATCAAATTGGTGCCATCGACGGGTGAGCTGAAAGATGTCAGTGTGTCGCGCAGCAGTGGCAACGAAACGTTCGACCGCAATGCGATACAGGCCGTACATCAGGCTGCGCCGTTCTCCGAGCTGGCACAGCAGCCTGCTGCAGTTCAGAAACAGTTTCAACAGCTTACGTTGGAATTCAAGCCGGATGCCAAAGGGCAATAAGTGTTCGTTGGTACTTTCTGAGCAAGGATTTGTACAAAACGTGATGAGGCACACTATCATCAGTCGAGGCAAAGGAGTGCATCAGGCATGATATCGAATAGCTTTGGTGTGGCGCCTTCTGAGCCCAGCTCAGCGGCAGTCACACTTCGTGGGAGAACGGGAATGAAACGGTTGCTGGCGGCGGCCGTTGGCTCGCTGGTTGCCATGTGCCTGTCGGCACCATCGCAGGCGGCGCTGACGATCCAGATCACGCACGCCAACGATCAGGCCATTCCCATTGCCGTGACCCCTTTTCAAGGGCAGGCGTCTCTTCCTCAGCCCGTCAGTCAGATCGTGGCTGCGGATCTTCGCAACAGCGGCGCACTGGCCCCTCTAAGCGAGTCTTCATTGCTGCCCGCACCTGCTGTGGGTTCTACCGTGGACTACGGTGTCTGGCAGCAGCTCAAGGCGCGCTATCTGGTCATCGGGCGTGCGGAAGCCGTTGCTGGAGGTTATCGCCTGCAGTATGAACTGTACGATGTGGCAACCCATGAACGCTGGCTGTCGGAGGCCGTCACCGTGGCGGGCACCCAAGCGCAGCTGCGCCAAGGGGCACACTACATCGCTGACCGTGTTTTCGAACGCATTACCGGGACCAAAGGGGCCTTCCGCACCAAGCTGGCATACGTGACGGCTCAAGGACTGGGCAACAATCAGCACTTTGGTCTCTATATTTCCGACCAAGACGGCTATGGGCCGCAGGAGGTACTAACCTCTAGCGAACCAATTTTGTCGCCGTCATGGTCACCGGATGGGCGCAAGCTGGCGTATGTCTCCTTTGAAGACAAGCGTCCTGCGATCTACGTTCAGGAGCTGGCGACCGGGCGTCGCCTCAAGCTGGCCAGTTTCGTCGGCATCAATGGTGCACCATCATGGTCACCGGATGGACGCAGCCTAGCCATGGCGCTGTCGAAAGACGGTACACCAGACATCTATCTGATGGATCTGGCGACGCGCAACCTGAAACGATTGACGCAGGATCGTGCGATCAATACCGAACCAGATTTCAGCCCCGACGGTAAATCACTGATCTATACTTCCGACAAAGGTGGTCAACCTCAGCTCTACCGCATGGACCTTGCGACAGGTAGTGCTCAGCGTATGACATTCACCAATCGCTACAATGCAGGTGGTCATTACTCACCTGACGGCCGTAATATCTATCTGGTGACGCGCTCCAATCAGGGTTTTCAGGTTGCACGTCAAGATGTTGCGTCAGGACGCTTATCCGTTATGACGAATACCGTCTGGGATGAAGCGCCTGCCGTTGCGCCCAACGGCACCATCGTGGTATATGCCACACAGAAAGGTGCACGAGGCGAGTTGAATGCAGTATCTGCCGACGGGCGGGCATCCTTTGCCATTCCCTCGGCGGAAGGAAACGTACGAGAGCCGGCGTGGTCGCCGTTTCTCGACTGATCAGTGAACTAACGACAGTCATAACGCTGTCTTCGGTATTTCTCATAAGGAGATGACCATGCAAGTTTCCACTTACGCTAAAGCACTTGTTGCTGCGTTTTCCATCGCCGCTCTGGCAGGCTGTTCCAGCAACAGCACCGTACCGGACAACGGTGCAGGCGCTAACGGTGCCAACACCGACATGACCAATTCTTCTGGCGCATCTGCTAACGGTCTGAACGGCAACGGTGTTTCCGGCCAGGATCTGTCTGCTGCTGGCAGCCAGATGCCGACGACTAACACCATCTACTTCGACTTCGACCGCGATACCATTCGCCCTGAATTCGAATCTGTCCTTAACGACCATGCGGCTTACCTGCGTGCGCACACCAGCACTCACGTCACTCTGCAGGGCCACACTGACGCCCGCGGTACACGCGAATACAATCTGGGTCTGGGTGAACGTCGTGCCAACGCCGTTCGTCAGTACCTGGCCGTACAGGGTGTCAACGCAGGTCAGATCGAAGTCGTCAGCTATGGTCAGGAACGTCCGGTTTGTGGCGAACGTACTGAACAGTGCTATGGTCAGAACCGTCGCGTTGAATTCGCTTACTGATCAGCAGCAACCAATGTGAGTCCGGACCTATGAAAACTCTATGGAAAGGACTGTGCGGTGTGGGAGCCTTAGTGCTCCCACTTTCCGTATGGGCCGATGATGTGGCTGCGCCGGTACAGGATGCCGGAAGTGCGCCCGCACAGGCACAGAACGTGTCCGTGCAGAACACGCCTGCTGCCTCTGGCAACATGGTGCTTTTCAATCAGCTGCAGTCGCAGCAGACCACGATCGATCAGCTGCAAGGGCGGCTAGAAGAGCTTCAGCACCAGCTGGACGACCAGCAGCAGCGATCGCTTCAGCGTTATGATGCGCTCGAACAGCGTTTGTCAGCGCTGGAGAACGGCAATAGTGCGGGGGCTAATAGCGATGCCGCTGCGCCTGCGACGAGTGATGCTGCTACAGACAGCGCAAAGGGCAGTGCCGAAGCAGGTGGTGCGCAAGAGGCCTATCAAAAAGCATTCGATCTGGTGCAGGCGCATCAGAACGATCAGGCTATTGCAGCATTCGAAGCGTTCAGCACGCAGTACGCCAATGATCCGCTGTGCGCTAATGCGCAATATTGGTTGGGCGAGCTGTACCTGAAAGGCAGTAAAGCGGACAAGGCTGAGAAAGCGTTCTTGACCGTCGTCAACGATTATCCCAAGAGCAGCAAGCGCGCCGATGCGCTTTATAAGCTTGGGCTGGTGAATGCGCGTCAGGGACGTGTCGACGATGCGCAGAAACGTCTGCAGCAGGTGATGAAGGAGTACCCGAAGTCGTCTGCCGCAGGGCTGGCCGATACGTTTCTTAAGAAAGTGGCGGGGTAGTATCACTCCGCCGCCATTACGCTAGGCGCAAGAAGTGGCAGCCACATTCGTGGCTGCACCGCCTGTTACGAAGCCCCGTCGCACACCTTGGCGTCGGGGCTTCGCCCGTATTGGGCGGTAGTCAGCGTCAGTCAATGCTCGGGCGGCAGTGCATCATGTAATTGATGCTCAGGTCGTCGCCTAGGCTGTACTGACGGGTAAACGGCTGATAGCTCAGCCCCTTGAATCCCTGCACTTCGAGATGATGCTGGCGTGCCCAGCGGGCCAGTTCGGCTGGGCGAATGAAGCGATGGTAGTCGTGTGTGCCCGCTGGCAGCAGCTTGAGAACACGTTCCGCGGCCACGATGCCGAACAGCCACGCTTTGGGATGGCGGTTCAGGGTGCTGAAAAAGAGATGACCGTCCGGTTTGACCAGTCGCGCGCAGGCGGCCACGATGCTTTCCGGATCCGGAACGTGCTCAAGCATTTCCATGCAGGTCACCACGTCGAACTGGCCCGGTGCTTCCTCGGCGAGTGCTTCGACGCTGACGACTCGGTAGTCCAACGCTAGCGGCTGGCCTTCAGCATGTGCTTTGGCTGCACCGATCGTGGCTTCTCCCAGATCGATACCCGTGACATGCGCGCTCTGATGTGCCATGGCCTCACTCAGGATGCCGCCGCCGCAGCCGACATCAAGAATGCGGCGACCGCTTAAACTGCCGCAGCCCTCGGTAATAAAACGCACGCGCAGAGGGTTGATGTCATGCAGAGGACGGAACTCGCCGTCGCGACGCCACCAGCGGTCGGCCAGCGCTGCAAACTTGTCGATCTCGTGGGGGTCGACATTGGACGTCGTGGAAAAAGTGCTTTCGGACATGAGGGCTTCCTGAAAGAGCGTCAGAACTCAACGGCACGAAAAACGACTCGCCGTATCGAAATATGCATGAAGATGGCAAACCCAGCGTAGCAAACGTGAATGTCGCCCGATAGGCGTAGAGGACGATGCCGTTTGTGACGTAAAAGCAGTGGGTCATGTGTCGAAGTATACAGGATCACTGTAGTGCATACTCGATATGCGCAGTGATGTTAACGAATGAGACGCGGCCGTTTTTGCGGTTTAACAGATGTTGTGCCAATACGATTTACCGTCTAATGTCATGATTATAGAGACGCAACGGATAGGTTGTCGGTATAGTCCGCGTTCTTGCCATTATTTATTGAGTATAAAGCGTAAAAAGGGCAGTCAGATGTCCGTTGCTTTATATGGATACTAAGAAAAGGGACCTTCATGATTCGTAAAGCCGTTCTGCCTGTGGCCGGATTTGGGACTCGCTGCTTGCCTGCTTCCAAGGCAATTCCGAAAGAGATGATCACGATCGTTGATCGCCCTGTCATCCAGTACGTGGTCGAAGAGGCTGTTCGTGCCGGCATTAAAGAGATCATCCTGGTCACGCACTCCAATAAATCGGCCATCGAAAACCATTTCGACAAGCACTTCGAGCTGGAAGCGCAGCTGGAAGCGAAAGGCAAGACAGAGCTGCTGGAAGAGCTGCGCCATATCCTGCCGAGCGATGTTGCGATCATCAGTGTGCGTCAGCCAGAAGCGCTGGGATTGGGGCACGCCGTGCTGTGCGCCAAGCCCGTCATCGGTAACGAGCCGTTTGCAGTGCTGCTGCCAGACGTGTTGGTTGAGGGCACCCTCGACGATGGCAATAACGACTTGGGCCGCATGGTCCAAGCGTTCGATGAACACGGCCGTGCCCAACTGATGGTAGAAGACGTACCGCGCGATATGGCATACAAATACGGTATCGTGGATATCGCTGGTGAAGCACCTCGCGCAGGCGAGCATGCGCCGTTGGCAGGTGTGGTCGAAAAGCCGGCGCCGGGAACAGAACCTTCTACGTTGGCCGTCATCGGGCGCTATCTGCTGCCGGCTTCGATCCTGAAGATTTTGCAGGACACTAAGCCAGGGGCCGGTGGTGAAATCCAGTTGACAGACGCTATCGAAACGCTGCGTCAGCGCGAAGGCGTCGATGCCTATCGCATGGCCGGTATGACGTATGACTGTGGTCACCAGCTGGGCTATCTGGAAGCTATTCTGGCCTTCGGACACAAGCACCCGAAATACGGTGAAGGATTCCGTGCGCTGCTGAAACAGTACGCAGACTGAGTGACGCTAAGAATTTCTCGCTGAGTGAGAATGCCGCCCCCCGGGCGGCATTCTTCGTTTCCGATTCTGCGTGCGGACAAAGGGTTAGTGAGCGGCAGCCGGTCAGTATGAAGACGGCTAGGCTAGAATCATCCCACCACATCAGGGATAATCCCGCTATAGTAACCCTCATAAGCCTTTGTCGTGGACGGATGAATACCTGTCGGCGCAAGGGTGTCTTTCGCGTGATGTATGCGAGCCTCTCAAGGCTTATTGCTCAAGCCGTGGTGCCTGCGGGCTGCCACGGGCTACGCCGACTCATCTTCTTGCAGGGACGTTGCATGATTCGCCCCCAACATTCTGCAGTGAATGCCAAGCCATTTGCATGGCGCCGCTGTACGGCACTGGCTGCGCTGGCAGCCTGGACGCTATGGCCGGTCCATGCGCTGGCGCTGAGCGTCGACCTGGACGGTATGTCCGGGCCCGCAGCGACCAACGTCGTTAACTATCTTAAGCCGCTGACGATTCCCGACGATGCCGATCCCGAAGCGTTCAAGCGTCAGGTCAATTCATCCGTCGTCAAAGCGCTGAAAGCACATGGCTACTATTCGCCAGAGATCACCATCACGTCGCTGACCCGGTCGAAGGTCAAGCTGAAGATCTTGCCGGGTGATCCGGTGATTATCCATGGGCTGAATATCGAAGTGCTTGGTGAAGCGGAAAAGGATGAAAACTTCAGCAAACTGGTGGATGACAGTGCACTAGTGGCAGACAAGGGCAAAGCCCTGTCGCACTACGACTATGAAACGCTTAAAACGGCGCTGTCGACACTGGCAGCACAGCGGGGCTACTTCGATGCGCACTACACGCTGAGTCGCATCGAAGTCCGTCCGTGGGGGAACCGCGCGGATATCCTGCTGGTGCTCGAAAGTGGCAAGCGCTACACCTACGGCGATATCCGCTACCGTGGTGTACAGATTGACCAAGACAAGGTCGATGCGCTGCGTCCCTTTAACAGCGGCGACTACTATCTCGCTGATGATCTGTCGCGTTATAACCAGCGGTTAAGTGATGCCGGTTGGTTCCGTAGTATCGCCATCAAGCCCGAGTTGCAGGCTCCAGCATCCGCTGAAGCTGATGTGGTTGAGGTGCCGCGTGAAGTGATAGTGGATTCTGCGGCGGCGGCTGCCACGAAAGCGTCTGGCAGTGATCGTGGTCAAGCCAATATCGACGTTACCGTCACTCCCGCAGATCGTCATCGTTTCGAGACCAGTATCGGTTTTTCCACCGACGAAGGGCCGCGCACCAAGCTGTCGTGGAACCAGCCGTGGGTTAACACGAACGGCGACAGTTGGAACAACAGCCTGTATCTGTCAGGTAAGAAACAGATTCTGTCAGGGCTGTATTCCATCCCGCTGGATAATCCATTGCGCGGTCGCTACGAGGTCGAATACGGCATCAAGCGCATCAATGATAACGACACTAACAGTGTGCGTGAGTACCTGACGCCCGCTCGTGTGTGGAAGTTCGAAAACGGCTGGGAGCAGCGTCTCTACGTCACCTTTGCCTTTGAGCACTTCACTCAGGCGGACGATACGGACACGGTCTTCATTTCGATGCCGGGCATGGCATGGACGCGCACCGATGTCGACAATGCGCGTTTCCCGATGCAGGGGAACCGCCAGACGCTCAAGATCGAGGGGGCCAACCGCTATCTGCTGTATTCGGATGTGACCTTCCTGCGTTCTGAAGCTTCCACGCAGTGGATTACCCACCTAGGTAACGATAACCGCTTCTTCGGACGCTTGATTGGCGGTGCGACGGCTACTAACGATTTCCACCGCCTGCCGCCGTCATTGCGCTTCTTCGCGGGTGGCGATAACAGCATCCGCGGCTATTCCTATAACGACGTGGCGCCACGCAATGCGGCCGGTGAACTGATCGGTGGCCAGAACATGCTGGTCGGTACACTGGAATACCAGCGCCGTATCGCAGGCAACTGGTGGGCTGCGGCGTTTTACGATGCCGGTAGCGTATGGGAATCCAACCCTACCTCTGATGATTTGAAACGCTCCGCTGGACTGGGGGTTCGCTGGCAGAGCATCGTCGGCCCCATCCGACTGGATATCGCTCATCCTGTTGATAGCAAGGAGGACTCGTGGCGTCTGCACTTCGCCATTGGCCCCGAATTCTGATGCGCGGGTTTCGCATCGTTGGTTGGAGTCTATGCGGCCTGATTGGCCTGATACTGCTCGGGGTAGGGTTCATTCTGTCTCCTACGGGTACCGCATGGCTGCTCGATAAAGCGCGTTCTCACGGCTACCTCAGCTATGACCACGTCGAAGGTGCTCCACTGGATCACCTAGTACTGGAGGGGCTGCGCTTACCGCTGGGTACGACGGAGTTGCAGGCCAGCCATCTGGAGCTGCGCTGGGCAACCGACTGTTTGCTCAAGGGGCAGTTGTGCTTGGATGATCTGAGTGGTCAGGGCATCCATATCGTCGTGGGGCCTGCTGCTGAAACGACTGCGGAAACCAGCAGTTCATCAACGCCGCTGGCGCGCATCAAGACCCCCATTCCTGTCGAAATCCGCCGAATTGTGCTGGATGACGTCTCAATGGAAATGGCAACGGGCATGACGGTGTCTTGGCGCCACTTTTCAAGTGGTGTCCGCATGGACGGCAGTTTAGTCACGCTGGCTGAAACGCACTTGGACGACACGCGCGTCACGCTGGCACCGGCTGCCGAAGCCTCTTCAGAAGACAAACCTGCCTCGGTAGCCAACACGCCGACGGCACGTGCTCCGCTGACCAATCCTCTGGCACCTTTCAGTATTCATCCGTTGGATCTGCCCGCTTCGCGCATTCAGCTGCCCGATATCACGCTCCCCGTCGACGTGGATGTGCCCGCGATTGCCGTGGCCGGTGTCGATATCGACGGACTTAGCACGCCGTTGCGCATTGATAGCGTTGCCTTGGCCACGCACGCACGCGATACCCGAGTGGTCGTTGATCGCTTGCAGTACAGCGGTCCTGATGGGGTGCTGGACGCTACGGCGGATGTCCGTTTGAGTGGGGAGTATCCGCTCTCCATGTCGCTGGACGGCACGGTGCATCATGCGCCGCTGCAGGACGAACGACTTTCTCTTCGTTTGGGCGGTTCTCTTGCCGCGGTGAATCTGCAGCTTGATGGACAAGGGCAGATACCGATGAAGGTCGGCATCAAGGCCGATCTGCTGTCGCAGCTGATGCCGTTCTCCGCGAACATCACCTCACCGCAGCTTCAGTGGCCGCTGAGTGACGCCGAACGGCGTCAGGCCAGCGCGGTATACCGGGTTGATGGACTCGATGTGCTGGCCGAAGGCGATTTGACCGGATACCGGTTGGGCGTTGACGGCACCGTGCGCAGTAACACGCTCAAACCGATGCCGATTCATTTGGCGGGACAAGGTGACGATCGTCAGTTTGCGTGGAATGCATTGAACGTGGGGGTCGGCAGCAAGGGCGGTCTGCAGAGTCAAGGGCAGGTGCAGTGGGCCCCGCTGCTGGCAGCGAAAGCTGACGTTACCCTCGACCAGCTACAGGTTGACGCGCTGGCACCGACCGTGCCGGGCTTACTGTCGGGTCAGACGCATGTCGAGTTCCAGCAGCACGACGATGCCAGTTGGAACGTGAAGGTGCCGAAGCTGGCGCTGAATGGCATTCTGATGAAGCAGCCACTGTCTCTGGAAGGTCAGCTGGAAGGGGATAGTGGCTTCCACTGGACGATCCGCAACCTCAATCTGCGTCAGGGGCGCAACCAGCTGCAGGCACATGGTGTTGTGGCTGAGCAGTCTGATCTGCACGCGGCGATTGATGCGCCCATGCTGTCATCGTTGTGGCCGGGGCTAGGTGGACGTTTGCGGGGGCAGCTCGACGTGAGTGGGCCACTGACATCGCCGCGCGGCCGCATTGATCTACAGGGTGATCAGCTGCGCTATGCGGCTCACCAGTTGCAGCATCTATCGCTGAACGGCAGTGGCAGTGGTAGCGATGATCCTGATATGGATGTGACGCTGAATGCTACTGGTGTGAAAAGCGGTGCTCTGGCACTGCGTTCAGCAGCGCTGACCCTGAAAGGGCGCCTGAGCCAGCATCGTCTGAACCTCAGTGTGGACGGCCAGAAAGGGTCGGCCGTGACCCAGGCGCGCTTGGCGCTTGAGGGTGGTCTGGATGCCCAGACGCATCACTATCGTGCCCGCGTGACACCGCTCTCTGTTGATGCGGCACAGGTAGGGCAGGTCGCACTCACTGGTCCGCTGATCGCTGATGTCGACCTCAATGCGTCCGCGGCTACGGTGCAGCCGTTCTGTCTGGTGCGTGCTCAGGGCGGACGTCTGTGCGCCGACAAGGTGATTCAGGCCAGCGCCGACCATGGTCAGGCCCAGCTTCTGCTGGAAGGCCTGCCGATGGCGATGCTCAACAGCGTCATGCCTGACCCGTGGCGCGTCAGTGGCACGACGCAGGGCCGTGTTGATGCCCGTTGGTCTGCGGGTGGTACGCGCTGGGCGGCCAACGGTGATCTGACTAACGGCGTGACCGTAAGCGGTAAAGACGCCGACGGTAAAGCCTACAGTCTGCCTGCGATGTCGACGCATCTCGTGTTGGAAGCGACACCGGAAAAGGCACATCTGCAGACGCAGATGGTATTGAAGAATGCGGGCCAGCTACGCCTTGACGTTGGTATCAGCGACCCTCTGGTCGCACGCCAACTGTCCGGATCCATTGCTGTTGAACAGCTGCTGCTGTCACCCTATCGCCCACTGATTGCTGGTATCGATTCACTGGACGGGGCCGTCAATGGGCGAATTGCGCTGGGCGGCACGCTAGCGCATCCGCGTTTGGAGGGGCAGCTGGTGCTTGGGGGCGTGAAAGCCAAAGGCCCCATCATGCCCATTGCGCTGGATGACGCGCGCATCGCGCTTGATCTGCACGGCGAGCAGGGGCAGATCGACGGCTATCTTGCATCGGGTGATTCGCGTTTGCTGCTGAACGGCAGTGCGCAATGGCCTCTCGATGCGCCGTGGCAGGTGGCGATGACGCTGCGCGACAACGGTACACCGCTTGAAATCATGGCGCTGGACTATGGGCGCGTGAAAGTGTCACCGCATATCGAGTTGAAGGCTAACCCTGAGCTGCTTAGCATAGAAGGTAACGTTGACGTACCGTGGGCGCGTATTGAAGTAGCACAGCTGCCGCCGACCGTACAGACGCCCTCCAGTGATGAGGTGATTCTGACCCGTGATGAAGCGGCTCATTTGGATCGCCTGCGTGCAGGGCTGGAAAAACAGAATCTGTCGCGTGAACGACGCTGGGCGGATGCCGCGGCTCTGCAGAAAGCGGGTATGGCGATCAACCTCAACGTGCGTGTCAGTTTCGGCAAGGATGTGCATCTGGCAGCCTATGGCCTCAACAGCAACATCACGGGGGCTTTTGATGTGCGTCAGCGCCAGAACGCCATTCAGCTGTTCGGCACGGTGGCGCTGAAAGACGGCCGCTACAAGGCGTTCGGTCAGGACTTGATCATCCAGAAAGGCGAGATTGTGTTCACTGGCCCGGCCGCTCAGCCGCGCCTCGACATCGTCGCGATCCGTAATCCGGAAAGTATCGAAGATAACGTGACCGCAGGGGTGAAGGTGACCGGTACGGCTCAGTCGCCCAATATCCAAGTGTTCTCCGACCCCGCGATGAACGAAACCTCGGCACTGTCCTATCTGCTGCAAGGCCATGCCAGTGACTCCGGCAGCAACGACAATGCGCTGACATCCGCTCTGATCGGGCTGTCGATTGCTCAGAGTGGCAGTACGGTCGGTGCGATCGGTGAAACGTTTGGTATTCAGGACCTGACGCTGGATACAGCGGGTACGGGTGACAACAGCAAGGTCGTGGTCAGTGGCTATGTACTGCCGCGCCTGAAGGTCAGCTATGGCGTTGGGGTCTTTTCGCCTATTGCCGAACTGACGCTGCGCTATCGCTTGATGCAGAATCTGTATCTGCAAGGGGTCTCGGGCACATCGCAGGCACTGGATCTGATCTACACCTTCAGTCTGGGGCGTACCCCTGATACATTGCCTGGTGACGCAGTCAAGAAATGACCTTGGCTTGAACGAAGACTCGAACACGGAGGTGCGCATGTCACGTTCACAACAAATGCCAACCGCAGCCGATGCCATTGCAGGGCGCCGCGAGCCGCTGCCCCTTGTGCCAGAGCACCAAGCCAATGGGCATAGCATGTTGCCACCGTGGCCTGCCGGGATGGCGATGCTGACGGTCGGAATGGGCTGCTTCTGGGGAGCCGAACGACTGTTCTGGACACAGCCGGGCGTCTACGTCACGGCCGTGGGCTATGCTGGTGGTACCACGCCCAACCCGACCTACGAAGAGGTGTGCACTGGGCGTACGGGGCATGCCGAAGTTGTGCGCATTGTGTTCGATCCGCAGGCCGTGGCGCTGGAAACGTTGCTGACCCTGTTCTGGGAGAATCATGACCCTACACAGGGTATGCGTCAGGGCAACGATATTGGCACTCAGTACCGCTCCGTGCTGTTCTATCACGATGAAGAACAGGCAGAGGCTATCCGGCACAGTGCCGAGCAGTTCGGTGCGGCACTGGCAACCGTCGGCAAGGGGCCTATTACCACGGATATCCTGCCGGAGGCACCGTTCTATTACGCTGAGACCTATCACCAGCAATATCTGGCCAAAAATCCACAGGGCTACTGTGGGCTGAAGGGAACTGGCGTTAGCTGCGTGCTCTGAACCTACGCTGGCCGTGATCCATGCCTTCCCAAGGTGTACCGCTTTAAAAGGCTGCACCGTTGGGAAGGCATTTTTCATGGTCATAACGTAGCGATCTTGATTCGGGGAAATGGATGTCCTACGAATATGTCATTTCAGGCCCGCCGGACGTGGCTGTCGAGGTGCTTTACGCCGCGCTGGACAAAGCGCTGACCGATATGCCTGGCTATGTCTGTTCGTTCAGAGAGGCTGCCGCTGCCTGTTATCGGGCTGAGCAGCGTACCTCTCCCGATGGCTGGGGATGCGATATCGAGCTGTACCTCCAGTGTGGACGTGTTTTTATGACGATCTACAGCGGTATTCCCGATGAAATTGACCGGTATTTGCACGCCACGCTGCGTGTGGAGCGGTTGAGCTTCACTATGGATGAGCAATGAAATGATGAAAGGTGGTATCGAGCGGATGGCCGAGCTGAAAGAACTGTTTCAGCGTACTCTGACCAAAGAAGAGCATCTGAGTGGGGAAGAGAGTGATCGCATCCGTGCCAGCGGCATGGCGCAGGCATGAGCATTCATGGCAAGCGTGACGCATGAACCGTTGCTGTATGCTCAGTGTCAGCAGCTGCTGGCCGATCACGTTGGCTGCGCCGAGGATGTTGCGGTGTTGCGTGCGCTGATTGACGAGAATGATACGGTCGATGAGATTGTACGGCAGTCCAGCGTTGCTCGTTGGCTATGAGCCCCACTGAATGCGTTGGTGCAGGTCGTCAATGCCAATAAAAAGGCCAGCCTCATCGGGCTGGCCTTTTCTTCGTTATCGGTGAACGATGTTTATTCTGCACGGTCCAGATACAGCTGCTCGACCTGATCAAGACCAGACACGGTGCAGTCCAGCGGAGTCACTCGACCGTTCTGCAGGCTGTAGCACCAGCCATGGATCACCAGTTCCTGCTCGTTCAGCCAAGCACGTTGGATTACGTTGGCACGGGCCAGCTTGCGTACCTGACGGCGAACGTTGAATTCGCACATCCGATCGACCTGTTGGTCATGAGGCAAGTGAGCCAGCTCGCTGCGGCGGCGTGAGTATTCTTCACGGATATCCAGCAACCAGTTATCGACCATGCCCGTGGTGCCGCCGGGCGTCATGGCGGTCTGGACACCGCCGCAGCCATAATGGCCGACAACGAGAATATGTTTTACCTTTAGTACTTCGACAGCGTACTGGATCACGGACATCGCGTTGATGTCGGTGGGGTAGACCATATTACCCACGTTGCGGTGTACGAACACTTCGCCCGGGGGAAGGTCAATGATCTGGTTGGCAGGTACACGGCTATCAGAGCAGCCAATCCAGAGGAAATCGGGTGATTGCTGATGCTGGAGCCGGGAAAAGAATTCGGCGTCCTGCTCAGCCATACGATCAGACCAGAGGGCATTGCGTTCCAGCAGGTCCTGGATCTCAGGGTGTGCTTGACACATGGCAGACTCATCTTCCAAATGTAAATCAGTGGATGTACAGCATAACGCATCTAACCTTAGTAGTACGGTATGCTTTTAAGGTGTGACGCTTACTTTCCCTATATGGATGAGTATTATTCACGTCTCTCTATTTGCAACCCGCTGACAAGGAGCATCGGCAGCATGGCAGAATACGATTATCAGCTCTTCGTGATCGGAGCAGGCTCTGGCGGCGTACGCGCCGCGCGTACGGCAGCTTCGCGTGGCGTCAAAGTTGCCGTTGCCGAAGACCGCTATCTAGGCGGCACGTGTGTGAATGTCGGCTGTGTTCCTAAGAAACTTTATAGCATCGCCGCACATTACCATGAAGATTTTTCAGATAGTGAAGGCTTCGGCTGGACGCTAGAGCAGGCCCCGCGCTTTACGTGGGCCACACTGCGTGACCACAAGAAGGATGAGATTTCACGCCTGAACGGGATCTACCAACGCCTGCTGGATAACTCGGGCGTTACGACGATCGAAGGCCGGGCGAGTATCGTCGACGATCATCACGTCAAGGTGAACGGCCAGACATACAGTGCCGAAACGATCCTTGTTGCGGTAGGCGGTTGGCCGTGGCGCCCGGATATTCCTGGCAGCGAACATATGATCGACTCCAACGCCGTATTCGACCTGCCGGAGTTCCCACAGCGCTTTCTCGTTTACGGCGGAGGCTATATCGCCGTCGAGTTCGCTAGTATTTTCAATGGACTGGGAGCCGATACGACACTGGTTTATCGTGGCGAGCTGTTCCTGCGCGGGTTCGATCACGAAGTGCGCGAGTTCACCCGCGATGAGATGGCCAAGAAAGGCGTCACACTGACGTTCGACACGTCGATCAACCGTATTGACAGGCAGGCCGACGGTTCACTGAAAGTCACGTTGGATAACGGCGATGCCATTGAGGTGGATCAAGTGCTGTGTGCAACAGGACGTCGGCCACATTTTGACGGTTTGGGGTTGGACAATATCAGCGTCGAGCTGACCGATAGTGGCAAACTCAAGGTCGATGACTACTACCGCACCGCTACCCCATCGGTATGTGCACTGGGCGATATTATTGACGGGCCAGAACTGACCCCTGTCGCTTTGGCGCATGCTATGCGTTTTGTCAGCTACCACTATGAAAACGTTACTCCGTTACCGTTCGATGCTGGCCACGTTGCGACGGCCGTGTTCTGTCATCCTAATATCGGTACCGTTGGGGTTAGCGAAGAGCGCGCTCGCGAACAGTTCGACGCGATTCGCGTCTACAGCACCTCGTTCCGCCCGATGAAGCATACGCTTTCAGGGCGCGACGCACGCTGCTTGATGAAACTGATCGTTGACGATGCTAGCGATCGTGTAGTTGGTGCGCATATGGTGGGGGACGATGCAGGAGAGCTTATCCAAGGGATTGCTATTGCCGTACGGGCAGGGCTGACCAAAGCTGACTTTGATGCCACGATAGGCATCCATCCTACAAGCGCCGAAGAATTTGTCACCATGCGCACACTGACACGCCGCTGATGAATCAAAGCAAGGTGGATCGTCAAGAGGCTTTGCTCTGATGACCAGGCGATCACTGTCGATCGCTTTTATCCACTACTGACTCAAAAGAAGCCGCCTGACATAGATGTCTGGCGGTTTTTTATTGCTTCGAAAAAATGTATTACGTGTTGTCTTCGAGGATAACAAATATAGATTTGTCTGGCTGATTGCTAATTCTTATATGATGTTTTATTAATGATATGTGATCGCATTAATTGTTACCTGAAAACGAGTATTACGGGCAATAGAGCTAGGAATAAAAAACTGGCCTATATAAACAGAAAGGCAAAGGCAAAGGCAAAGGCAAAGGCAAAGGCAAAGGCAAAGGCAAAGGCAAAGGCAAAGGCAAAGGCAAAGGCAAAGGCAAAGGCAAAGGCAAAGGCAAAGGCAAAGGCAAAGGCCGTTATATAGTGGTTATTTTTTTATAATGTCAATGCGGCAGCGTTCGTGATTAATACTGAAATTAATGTTTATATATCTAGTCTATTTAAAGGATATACTAAATTGGCGTAAGCCATTGTCATTTAGTAACGAAGTGTAGCGCAATCAAATAGATGTGGTTCGTATCGTATTTATATTTGAGCGATTGTAGGCTCAAATAATAGGCCGTTACCCTCTTTTATTGAATAGGTGCTTAACTTAAAAGGTACAGTATATGTACACGCTTCCGTGTGCGTCATTCAATATAAAAGGAATCTTATATGCACGACAACACGCCTATTCATTGTCACATGGTCAAGAAAACGCTTTTGAGTGTAGGTTTGCTGCTGGTCGCTGTCAGCTTGGCCAATACCGTAGGTGCGCAAGACCTAGGTGGCTTCTGGCAAAGCAGTGAAATGAGGGGATCCGGCACCGAAGAGCCTTCTCGCGCTGAGGTTTGGAGTAATCAGTGGAGCAGTGCCTATAACCGATGCAAGAGTGCGTTTGCCGACACTCGCTCGGTGCGCCTTGAACGCGTGATAGCCAGCCGCCTTGGCGCTGGACGGTTCAATATGACCGGTGAGTGGATTTGTCGCAGCGACGCATAATTGTCGCTGATGGCAAAGACAGCCGCGCCCTTCTGTGGAGAAGGGCGCGGCTGTCGCGTTTCTGATGTGCGGATCAGTGACGGAAGTGGCGCTTCCCGGTGAAGATCATGGCAATGCCCACTTCGTTGGCGGCCTGGATAACCTCTTCATCACGGATGGAACCGCCGGGCTGAATGACAGCTTTGATCCCGACACTGGCGGCATTGTCGATGCCGTCGCGGAACGGGAAAAAGGCGTCAGAAGCCATAACGGCGCCTTCGACCTGCAGACCGGCATGCTCGGCCTTGATGGCGGCGATGCGGGCAGAGTTGACGCGGCTCATCTGACCCGCCCCTACGCCGATGGTGCGTTCGTCACGGGCATAAACAATGGCGTTGGACTTCACGAAATGCGCGATATGCCAAGCAAACAGCAAGTCGCGGTATTCCTGTTTGGTTGGCGCACGATCAGTGACGACGTGGAACTCACTTTCATCGTCGACACCGGCATCCTGCGTCTGGACCAGCAGGCCGCCCGTCACGCGCTTCATGTCCCACTGCGGCTGTGCCGATGTGCTGAAATCACCGCATTCGAGTACGCGAACATTAGGCTTGGCCTGCGTCACGGCCAAAGCTTCTGGTGTGATGTGGGGCGCGATGATGACCTCGACAAATTGCTTACCGATGATATCGCTGGCCGTATCGGCATCCAGCGGACGGTTAAAAGCAATGATGCCCCCGAAGGAGGACTCAGGGTCGGTTTCGAAGGCCCGGGCATAGGCTGTGCGAATGCCGCCTTCTTCATTACTGACGGTAGCGACACCACACGGGTTGGCATGCTTGACGATGACACAGGCCGGCGCTTCGAAGCCTTTGACCGCTTCGAGTGCGGCATCGGTATCGGCGATATTGTTGTACGACAGAGCCTTGCCTTGCAGCGCTTTGGCCGTAGAAATGCAGCCTGCCGGTGGATGCGGCTCGGTATAGAACGCGGCCTGCTGGTGCGGATTTTCGCCGTAGCGCAGGGTGCTCTGGAGATGTAGCTCCGGCTGCCATTCCGCCGGGAACTCATCTGGCGTTACTGTGGCATCGCCGCGCTGGCAGTGCTGCAGATAGTGAGCGATGGCCGTGTCGTAGGCTGCAGTGTGCGCGAATGCCTTGCAGGCGAGACGAAAGCGTGTTTCGTGGTCGACCTTACCGTCGTAACGTTCGAGCGTGTTGATCAGAGCCGAGTAGTCCGCTGGATCGACGACAATAGTAGTATGGCTGTGATTCTTGGCGCAGGAACGCACCATGGCTGGCCCGCCGATATCGATATTTTCAATGGCATCTTCGAACGAGCAGTCAGGACGAGCGATAGTGGCTTCGAAGGGGTAAAGATTGACAACGACCATGTCGATGGGAGGAATGTCGCGCGCTTTCATGACGTCATCGTCGAGACCGCGGCGTCCCAGGATGCCACCATGGATACGAGGATGCAGGGTCTTAACACGACCGCCCATAATTTCCGGAAAACCGGTGTGCTCGGACACTTCCGTCACTTCGATCCCGTGTTCCTTGAGCGTGCGGTAGGTACCGCCGGTAGACAGCAGCTCGACTCCGTGTCCGATAAGCGCTTGAGCGAGCGGTACTAGCCCTTGCTTGTCCGAAACGCTCAACAAGGCACGACGAACGGGTGTCAACGACATGGTAGATGATCTCCTGGGCAAAGTAGTAGGACAGGCACTGCATGAATAGCACGTTTGCCCTGAGGTCTTGCCTCCTTCTGCGGGAGGCTACAACCGCAGGAATACTGTTTTTTCAAGAGCGTATCATCGCTTCCAGAAACAAACAGATATAGCTTGCCCTGCACTGGGCAAGCCCTCAATAGAACATCGAAAGTACAGCAGAATGGCGTGAAAAAACAGTCCTTGTATGTACTGTTCGGGGCTGAGAGGCTGCCTTTTGATGTGATGAAAGTGCGCTATAGGCCCGAAAATAGAGGCTTTGCACAGGAGGTTGGCTATCAGCAAAGGTGTGCAGAAAAAAATGATGAGGTGTTGATAAAAATACATGGGGAGGCGCGTATTGCCTCACCGGTGATGACTCAATTTCCGTAGTGCCTAGTGTGGAAGAAGAAGCCCGCTCACGCGGGCTTCTGTCTTATTAATTTGGTTTCAACCTATCTCACGAAGCATACGTTTTATTCGCTACGCGATCCCACCCACCACTGATGTTGCCTCCAGCCTGGCCTGTAGCACGGCTCTGTTGAATGTATGTGAATGAGATACGGCCATAGCTAAAGTTGACATGCTCAAGAGGGAGATCATCATGAGTGCTCCCGAAGGCAGAAACATTAGTGATAATTGCTTCTTCAAGCTTTATTTGTAAATATTTTTCTTGCTTACCACCAGCTCTATTAATATGAATTACTATGTTTTTGATATGTTTTCCTGACGCACACAATTCGAACAATTTAGGAGATGATTTATCAATGTGCTTACTAATACTGAAATCTGGAAAGTTTGATTTTCCAGCAGTAGCTCCGCCTGCACTTGATGCAGTAGCTGAAACAATCTGTTCTACTGTATAACGAAAGTCGGTAATTTCAATCACAATCTTTGTGATTTGAATCTAACGCTTCACCAGCAATTCCGTCGATTTTCAAATAAGCATCAAAAGCCATTCTTAATCACCTCAGCATTTAATTTATGATAAGAAGTTTTTTGTAAGACTCTGTTCTTTCTGTATACATGTTGGAAACACACTCTAGATAAGCAGTGTTGTATGCTTCTCCATCTTCTTCTCCCGCTGGTATTGCTCTCATTGCGCAATCTTTTTCCAACAGTTTAAGCCACTCATTGTTTACGATTTTTTCTTTTTTAACGAATGATTTATAATCATCTGTCATTTTAGAAACATCGCTTATATATTTATCTCTTGTCTTTTTATACTCTTCTTTTTTACTTTCTATTTTTTTATTAAAGCATTCTGTCACTTTATAAGAATATGGTTCGTCGTAACATGAGTTTATTTCTCTAGCATGGCAAATACTAAAAGAAAAAAAACTAATTATAGAAAATACTTTAAAAATCTGAAGGGCCACTGAATGTTCCTCGCAAATATGGAATTCTTTTTCGATTGCTGTCATAAGAGACTAAAGCAGGAAACTTTTCAATACAGTCAGCTAGGTATAAAGGATCATTTTTGGATATAGCATATTGTAAAGAGCTATTCTTAGCAAGGGCACCCTGATAATGCAAATCTACTGCTATATCTAAAATTTTATCATTCAAATCATCCCAGCTTGATTTGTCCCAAGATAATGTTGAGTCTGCTTTGTTTAAGATTTTAATATCTTTTTCAAAGACTTTCTTAGGTACTTTAGCTTTGTATACACTCTTCGTACCAGCATAGTATGTTGAATTCCATATGATTTTAAAAAGCATTATTTTTTGAGCTTTTGTCAATTTTTTTATTTTATTTTTATTTTCGTCAACAAAGCGTTGAGCCTCTTCATGCATTTTTCCAACACCTTCTTTTATTATATTCGCATCTTCTTTGCTTACTCCAATAGCAACCATATCTCTATAAACATCTTCTTTTGTTTTTGTTTTTAGATCGTATCCTGGTCCAATGGTTACACCTGATTTTCCTTTCGGAAAATGCAACGAATTTGTTGCGGGATTTGTGCTTGCACCTTCTGCATGAAACGTAAAATATCCCGGAGGATAGTACCCATTTGCCATTCTATTTCCCCTCAAATTGATTACTAACTAATTAAAAACAATGGGTTGAGTTACTACAAATGAGCAGGGTTGTCATCAACAGTGCACTACACACACAAAAGTGCAGCAATCACTTTGATTTCACAAAGAAACTCATTTTTATATATCGAATTTTAGCGTTTTGATCGCTTATAGCTTCCATCGCGTCAAGAAACAGACACGAAGGGTGTTTTTTTCAGAAAATGCCTAAGAATTTTGCTACAAAGACGTGCTATAAAACTAATTCTATAAAATTTACTATAATTTTGATTTATAAGTAATTTATTAAAAGGTCAATAATATAGTAGATGATCTCCTGGGCAAAGTAGTAGGACCGGCACTGTATGACAGCAGAGAAGCTCAATTCATTGTTGAATCAGAAATAAATTAAAATGTTGAAATATAAAATGCTTTAGGCGTACAGAAAGAATTTGCGGAATGTAAAACAAAACATCTTTTGATAAAACAATAGAAACTATACAATAGCTTAATTGATGCGATATATAAAGCCCGCCGTTAGGCGGGCTAGAGGAGAGTTAATGCAATAGATTAAGGTAAATTGCTTTGACAACGGCAGATGTTTTATTAGGAGTGTTTAATTTAAACATTGCATTTCGTATATGGAAATTAATGGTGCTTTGACTCAAATTAAGTATTTTACTAATTTCCCACCCCGTTTTTCCATCACCTGACCATCTCAACACTTCTTTTTCTCTTTCTGATAGTTGTACTTTTCCTTGAGTTGAAGTTCTTATTCTGGTTATCACACTATGGACAGCCATAGTAATCCACTCTAAATTAAAATTAACATCGTTCTCAAGATAAGACTGTGTCATAATTTCAGGGCTATCTACAAAGAACATACTAAATTGCCCTCCACCTTCAGTCACTGATTGTGCCCATCCGGCTTTATGCCCCCAGCTGAAATATTCTTCTAGCATTTCAGGATCTTTTTCAAAAATTTCGCCTTCACTTTCTCCCGTCCATATCGCTGGGATATTTGTTTTTGAGCAGTGAGTAGTAACAGGTGCTTCATCATAGCCACCAGAAGTGTTTTTTTGATGAACTTTATCTTCATAAGTTCCTAAAACATATGTTTTTCTATTTGCTAGAGGTATTGCAAATTTTGTTTTAAATGTACAGAATTCAAATCCCAGCGGTTTAACTACTTTCAAGCTTGCATCGAGAACATCTTGCATATCTATCGCATTCTGTAAATCGTTAAAAAGATCTATCTGCCATTGACTGTTCATTTTGTCGCACCCCACATGATTTTTTCTTTATCCCGCTACTATAAGTAAGTTTTAGTGTCAATGGCTACTGAACTAAAGAGCAGCTATTAAAAATAAACCCACCTTGAAAGGTGGGTTTATGGGCAATGAAATAGGATTATCTGCATCTAAATTTTTTACGCACTTTTTCTTTTAAAATTCCGTTGCATAGATAATATTTTTACATATTCCCGTCCTGCTCTATCCATTTGTATTTTTATATGACAGATTTCTTTTTTAACTGAGATATCATTTTAATATAGAAACACTCCCGCTCAATAAAATTTCCAATCGAGTTGTTGTACACATTTTTGAACCAACACCAGAAGCATCTGAGTTTTATGAGCTATTTACCATAGCGGCAAAGCTGCTTCTATTATGTATATGGGGTTTGTCGCCGTGACCTGCCTCTTGGTTGAGCCAATACATGTCACGGCGTGTCATTAGCGATGGTGCCAATAAGGCTGATGCAGGAGTAGAGCGGGGCGGTTACAGCAGGTTGTACTGTTTGAGTTTCTTGCGCAGTGTACCGCGGTTGAGTCCAAGCATCTGCGAGGCATGCGTTTGGTTGCCATGCACGTAGTCCATGACGCTGCTGAGCAGAGGGGCTTCGACCTCGGCCAGTACCATGTCATACAGGTCGGTTACCGTTTCTCCATCTAGATGATGGAAATAGCGCTGCATCGTTGCGGCAACGGTCTCGCGTAGCGTCGCCTGCGATTCCTGCACAGCGTGCTGCTGAGCAGAAGAGGCGGGATGCGTATCGGCGTGCTTCGGTTGTGTATCGTGGCTCATGATGTCTTTCTCACATGCTGGCGCATATTGGCGACAGAAATGCGTGCACGAACGCGCGCTGTTGCTCTGGCGTCTCGAGTGCATTGAAACGGGCGCGAGCCTGTTGGCCTTCCGGTAGGGTTTGAAGGTACCAGCCCACGTGCTTTCGGGCGATGCGCACGCCCATGTAATCGCCGTAGTGTTGATACAGCGCGCTTAAGTGCATCTGCATGACTGCGAGCCGTTCGTTGGCAGAGGGTGGGGCAAGATACTCTCCCGTCTGCAGGTAGTGAACGATCTCCCTGAATAGCCATGGGTTCCCTTGGGCACTGCGGCCAATCATGACGGCATCGGCCTCAGTGTGTTGCAGAACGCGATAGGCCTTTTCCGGTGAGTCGATGTCGCCATTGGCGAATACCGGAATATCGACAGCCTGTCGGATGGCCGCGATAGTGTCGTATTCCGCTTCGCCAGTATAGCGTTGTTCACGCGTACGGCCGTGAACGGCGAGCGCTTGAATGCCCAGCGATTCGGCCAGCCGGGCGATGCGCATGCCGTTACGCGTATTTTCGCACCACCCCGTACGGATCTTGAGCGTGACCGGTACGTCGACGGCGGATACCACGGCGGCCAAGATATCGCCAACCAGTCGTTCATCGCGTAGCAGTGCTGAGCCAGCTGCTTTGTTGCACACTTTCTTGGCCGGGCAGCCCATATTGATGTCGATGATCTGGGCGCCGTGTTCGACATTGCCTCGTGCTGCGTCTGCGAGCATTTCGGGATCGCCGCCGGCAATCTGAACGATGCGGGGTTCGGGTTCGCCACGATGGTCAAGGCGCAGTTTCGACTTTGCCGTATGCCATAGAGTCCGGTCGGAGGTGACCATTTCCGATACGGTTAGCCCCGCGCCCAGCTGTCGGCACAGCTGACGAAAGGGACGATCCGTGACACCGGCCATCGGGGCCAAAATGCACGGTGTTGTCAGCGCATAGGGGCCGATAGTGGGTAGTCGCGGCGGCAGAACGGTAAAGCTCATGCGTTTACATCACTCCGGGCGGTAGCCATCAACGCGAATCCAGCCTTCACGCTCTACCGGCGGCTTGACGAACAGGCCCTGCGCTTCGTACGCCGCAACGATATCGTTAGCTTGGTTGGCCAGAATGCCGGACAACGCAAAGCGGCCACCGGGAGCAACATAGTCCGCGATCATGGGCGCCAGCTCGACGAGTGGTCCCGCCAGAATGTTGGCCACCACGATATCGTAGGTTTCCTGCGGTGCATTTTCGGGGTAGTGCAGCGTGAACTGCGCGTCCTCGATGGCGTTGCGTTGAGCATTGTCGCGGCTGGCCAGTAGGGCTTGCGGGTCGATGTCCGTGCCGCGGGCGTAGCGCGCGCCCAGCTTGAGGCCTGCGATTGCCAGAATGCCAGAACCGCAGCCTACATCCAGCAGGGTATGACCCTGTAGAACACCTTCCACAGCTTGCTGGTCTAGCCATTCCAGACACAGCGCAGTGGTAGGGTGCGTGCCGGTACCGAAGGCAAGGCCCGGATCAAGGATGAGGTTGACGGCGTCCGGTTCGGGTGGTTCGTGCCAGCTCGGGACGATCCATAGGCGTTCGCCCATGCGCAGTGGGTGGAAGTCGTCCATCCAAACTCGCGTCCAGTCCTGATCTTGTAGGATCTCGTAGTCGATCTGCGGGGCGGGTACCTCCGGCAGCTGACTAGCCCAGCCTTGCTGTACACGACTCAGCATGCCGTCAACGCCTTCAAGGTCGTCGTACAGTCCTTTCAGTACGGTATGTGCCCACAGTGGCGTGGTGCCGCGCTCTGGTTCGAATACCGGTGTGTCCTCGGCATCTTCGAGCGTGATGGCGCAAGCGCCCTCATCGGTCAGCAGTGATTCGAGCAGATCGGCGTGTTCAGGGGCGATACAGGCCTTGAGCTGAAGCCATGCCATGGCAGCAATACCTCGGTAAGCACGGCCAGTGTCGCGATAAGACAACACTGACGCGAAAGTCAGAAGAGAGAAGCATGCAGGCGGCACAAAAGCTGCACCTGCGAAAAGAGCGGCACCTGGCCGCTCTTTGGAAGCGAAATGACAGGCCCTGGTTTATACCAAAAGGCCTGCCAATTTTCACTCAGTGCTTTTTCGACGCCAGCGAATTTTCCAGATAGTGGATGTTGACGCCGCCCTTGATAAAGGCTTCGTCACGCACCAGACGCTGCTGCATCGGGATATTCGTCTTGATGCCTTCCACTAGGATCTCGTCGAGGGCGTTGCGCATGCGTGTCAGCGCGCTGGCACGGTCATCGCCCCACGTGATCAGCTTGCCGATCAGAGAGTCGTAGTACGGCGGAACGGTGTAGCCGGTGTAGATATGGGAATCCATACGTACGCCGATACCGCCCGGTGCGTGGTAGAAGGTGATCTTGCCGGGAGACGGCATGAACGTATCAGCATCTTCGGCGTTGATGCGGCACTCGAAGGCGTGACCACGCAGCTTGATGTCTTCCTGACGGACGGACAGCGGCAGGCCGGAAGCGATGCGCAGCTGTTCCTTGACGATATCAACACCGGTCACCATTTCAGTGACGGGGTGTTCGACCTGTACGCGGGTGTTCATTTCGATGAAGAAGAAACGACCGTTTTCGTACAGGAATTCGAACGTACCGGCACCGCGGTAGCCAATCTTGATGCAGGCATCGACGCAGGACTTGAGCACGTGTGCACGCGCTTCAGGATCGACACCCGGTGCTGGTGCTTCTTCCAGAACCTTCTGGTGACGACGCTGCAGCGAGCAGTCGCGGTCGTAAAGATGGACAGCATTCCCTTGTCCGTCAGCCAACACCTGAACTTCGATGTGGCGCGGATTTTCCAGGAATTTCTCCATGTAGACCACGTCGCTACCGAATGCGGCATTGGCTTCGGTCTTGGTAACGCTGACCGCTTCCAGCAGTTCGCTTTCTTCACGCACGACGCGCATACCGCGACCACCACCACCAGCGGCAGCTTTGACGATAACCGGGTAGCCGATGCGGCGACCGAAGTCGATGATCTTCTGATCATCGGCCGGCAGCGGGCCATCAGAACCGGGGACGGTCGGTACACCAGCGGCTTTCATGGATTCGATAGCCGATACCTTGTCACCCATTAGACGGATGACGTCGGCGGTCGGGCCGATGAAGGCGAAACCAGAGCGTTCTACCTGCTCGGCAAAGTCAGCGTTCTCGGACAGGAAGCCATAGCCGGGGTGGATGGCGGAGGCGTCGGTGACCTCAGCGGCAGAAATCAGTGCCGGAATGTTGAGGTAGGACTGGGCCGGGGAAGCCGGGCCGATGCAGACGGCTTCGTCTGCCAGGCGGACGTGGATGAGGTCACGATCGGCTTTCGAATGAACGGCCACCGTTCTGATGCCGAGCTCCTTGCATGCACGCAGAATACGCAGTGCAATTTCGCCGCGGTTGGCGATCAGTACCTTTTGCAACATGATCTTCTCGCAGATTCGGTGAGACAGGTGCAGCAAGACACCCTGTCAGGCGCAGTGCGCTGCTGACAGGGGCAAGTGGCTCAGAGGATAGTAACCAGCGGCTGGTCGAATTCGACCGGCTGACCGTCTTCAACGAGTACGGCACCGATGACGCCGTCCTTGTCCGCTTCGATCTGGTTCATCATCTTCATGGCTTCGACGATGCAGACGGTGTCGCCCTTGCGAACCTGCTGACCTTCTTCAACGAACGGCTTGGCGCCCGGCGCGGAAGCGCGGTAGAAGGTGCCGACCATCGGAGAGTTGACCGCGTGGCCTGCCGGAGCGGCAGGTGCTGCCGGTGCTTCTGCGGCAGCGGGTGCCGGAGCAGCAGGTGCTGCGGCTTGAACTGGCTGCGGAGCAGAGTAGTAAGCTGTCACCGGTGCCTGGCCGCCTACCTGGCTGAAGTTGCGGCTGATGCGGACGGATTCTTCGCCTTCCTGAATTTCGATTTCGCTGACGTTGGATTCTTCCAGCAGTTCGATCAGTTTTTTGACCTTGCGAATGTCCATGTGTAATTCAGTTCCGATAGCTGTGAAATGAATACCCCTGTGCCTTGGGACAGCAGGGGCGTAGATCAAGAGGGCCTAGCGCGTGAGTCGTGCAGAGGTCAACGATAAGGGTGACGCTGTTAACCTGTGCAAGAACTTCGAAGATCGCTTCATGATAGTCGAAGATATGCCCGCTCAGCCGATGGAGATGGAGTTTGCCGAAAATTAAAGGCAGTGTCTAGTCATGGCTGAGCACGACGTGATGCGTTCAGCACCGCGCGCAGGTGATTTTCCACTTCTTCTCGCGAACGTTCGCCGACGATACGCTCATCGGCAGCCTCTTGTCCCTCAACGAAAAATAGAGCGCCCGGGGGACCAAATAAACCGTGGCCTCGCAGAAATTCGAGCGTCTTTTCGTCCGGATGTGTGACATCCAGTCGAAAACCCCGAAAAAGACTCAGAATTGGCTGCAATTCAGGCGCTGCATATACCGTGCGCTCCATCTGCTGGCAGCTGGTACACCAATCTGCATAAATATCAATCAGTAGCGGCTGACTTGAGCTGTCGTCCAGTACGCGCTGTAGCGCCTCCATACTGTCGAGACGAGGCCAGGGCGAGGCAGTATCCGAAGATGACCGTGGGTGTGGCTCGGTGGTGGTCGAGGCGGTAAAGGAGGCCAAAGGGCGAAGTGGGTCGTGGCCGCCAGCCGCTGCGCCTGTGATACAGGCGACACTCCATATTGTTGCTGCCCAGCCGATGATTTGCAGCAATGCTCGGCTTCCCTGTTGAAGTGGCAAGCCTGCGCCCAGTAGTCGCGCCCCACCCAGTCCCCATATGCCCCATAGCAACAGAGTGCATGCCGGTGGCAGGATGCGGGCCAGCAGCCATAGCGCTGTGCCCAGTAGCATCAGCCCGAACAGGCCCTTGACCGTGGTCATCCATGCGCCTGCACGTGGCAGCAGCCCCGCCCCAAACGTACAGCAAATGATGATGGGGGTGCCCATTCCTAGCGCAAGTGCCACCAGCCCCAGCATGGCCATAACGACGTTGCCCGTTGTGCTGAGGTAGACCAATACGCCGGCCAACGGGGCGGACAGGCATGGAGAGAGCACCAGTGTTGAAAGTGCGCCGGTGGCGATCGTACCGATCAGGCCGCGCTGATGCAGGCGATCATTGGCATTTTGCATGCGTATGGACAGCCACAGTGGCAGTCGCAGTTGGTAGAGATCAAACAGCCAGCCCGCTGCCACAATGCAGGCGGCCGCCATCGGAACCAGTACCCAAGCACGCTGCAATTGGGCCTGCAGTTGCAGGCTGCTGCCGAACAGTCCTACCACTAGACCTAATAGCGCGTAGGCGATAACCATGCCTATCACGTACGCCAGCGATAGCCCCAGCGCTTGGCGTCGAGACGGTGTGCGGCCTACCACAATCGCACAGGCGATGGGCAGCATGGGCAGCACACAGGGCGTAAAGGTTAAGCCAACGCCCGCCGCAAAAAGCATCAGCAGTGTCCAGGGCGACAGCGCGGGGGTTGTCGGGGTAGCGCTGAGGACCTTATTCGTAGTGCTGGGGGGCGCGTGGTCAAAAGATGTAGCGCTTGCAGGTACGCTGAGCGTCTTTTGCATGGGCGGGTAGCACAGTCCTGCTTCGGCGCAGCCCTGATAGCGGATATTGATGGGGGCCGAATCGGTCTGCCAGTTGGGCAGGGTGATATGTGCTTGGTCGTGATAGACCGAGACCTGACCAAATGAAGGGTCGTTTTTCTGCTGCGGAGGACTGAATTGGGCGCGATCGGTAATATCCTGACCCGCTTGGGTGAGATGGATGCGATCCCGGTACAGGTAGTAGCCCGGGGCTGCCTCAAGCGTAATGTACGGGCCGTGCTCGTTTTCGGCACTGTCGACCTTGAAGGCCTGGCCCGGTGGCAGAAACGATGGCGCGGCTGGCGTTGTGGTATCGGCCACTAGGTGGCGCTGGATGATGGACGGCGACGTATCGTCGGCATGGGCGCACAGAGAGAACAGCGATAGGATCAGCGTCCACAGGCATAATAGCCGAGTACAGAAGCGAGGCATGGGCATGCAGAAAGGTGCTCCGCGCGTAAAGGGAAGAGCGGCAAAGAAGGGTATCGCTGGCCGAGAACATGGTAAACCAGCGTGGGTAAGCAAGAAGCGCCCCTGAACGGAGCGCTTCGTAGCACGTCAAGGCCGCATCATTTCTGTGCGTTGTAGGCCTCAACGGCTTTGAGGATGGCGTCGCGTGCTGCCTGAGCACCTTCCCAGCCGTCAACCTTGACCCATTTGCCTGCTTCGAGGTCTTTGTAGTTCTCGAAGAAGTGGGCAATCTGCTGGCGCAGAAGTTCCGGAAGATCGGTCACTTCTTTGACATCATTGTACAGCGTGGTGAGTTTGGCGTGCGGTACGCAGACCAGTTTGGTATCTTCACCGCCTTCGTCGGACATGTTCAGCATGCCGACGGCACGAGCGCGGATGACGCTACCCGGCTGAACAGGATACGGCGTGACGACCAGTGCATCGAGGGGGTCACCGTCGTCAGCCAGTGTGCGAGAGATGTAACCGTAGTTGGCCGGGTAGAACATCGGCGTGGCCATAAAGCGGTCGACCATCAGCGCATCGAAATCCTTGTCGATTTCGTATTTGATCGGCGTGTGCTGTGCCGGAATTTCGATGACGACGTAGATGTCATCGGGCAGTGACTTGCCCGCAGGGATGTCTTTGAAACTCATGAAGAAAGGCCTTGATGTCATGAATACAGGTTGAAGGTGCGGCAGTTGGCTCAAGCGCAGGCACTTGACGCACACATATACCTTGAGCCGCTGTCCGTGGACAGCGCCAGAGTATACGAAGTCGTTGCGGGGATTACCAACCTGCCGATAAGCAATCCGGTGAATTATCGTTTCGAGACGGCATGTTTCGTGGCTTTGGCGAAAGGTGCCCCCGACTTTTTGCGCATCGAAAACAAGCGCGTGTCTCTCTATTATATGTTCCCTTATGTTGCATGGAGACGTTTCGTTGGCACATCAACTGATACTGAGCTCTGGGCAAGCTTTCGTGGCCGCCATGCCTCGCCATCACCGTTCTTTTATGGCGGTGCAATGCCCTCAGGTATTGCCAGAGCCACAGTACGGAGGATGCGCCGTCATCGCCGACTCCCCGTCACGCAATGCCATTGCCCGCCAAGCGGCAGATCTGGCGGTGCGAGGATTCATCGACGATTACTATTCCACGCCGGAGCACTGGGACACCAAATATGCGGTGCACCGTGTACTGCGTGCGCTTAACATGTGGTGCTATAGCCAGAGCCGCTTTATCCGCGGTGGCAGCTATGTCAGTGCCTTCTCTACCATGATCTTTAAGCGCGACATGGCGCACCTGTTCCATGCTGGGGATACTCGTGTCTACCGTATCCGTGGCGCGGAATGCGATCAGCTGACGCGTGATCACATCACCGAGCTGGGCGGCTATCGCTATCCTTCGCGAGCGCTGGGGATGGACGTCAATCTCGATATCGAATACATGCGCCTGCCGGTCAAACCGGGGGACATCTTCCTATTCACCACTCAAGCCGTGAACGGCACGCTAACGCCCAGTGACTATGTGCAGGTCATCAGTCAGCATGCCATCGACCTAGATGAAGCCTGCCAGCAGCTCTGTCATCGTGCCAGCGAGCAAGCCAGCGAACGTGGTTATGGCGATGATTCGTTCTGCTTCCAGCTGGTGCGTGTCGATCAGATCGAAGCGACTTCGGATGAACAGCAGCAAACTGCATCGCTGCTGGACGGGGAGCCGCCGGTGCCGCCCGAGCTGCGCGTGGGGGACGAACTGGACGGTTATCTGATCGAAGAGGTCACGCAACGCACCGAAAAAGTGCGCATTTATCGGGTGTTGGACCCTGACAGTGGGCGCCGCTTTGTACTCAAAACCATCAGCCCTCAACTGTCGCGGCGCAGCCCGTTTCTCAAGCACTTCGTGCACCAGCGTGAGCTGATCGAACGCGTCCGCTCGCCGTTTATCAATCGCGTGGCTAATCCTCCACGCCCGCGCAACTACTATTACTATCTGCTGAACTACATCGAAGGCGATTTGCTACCCGATTGGCTGCGTGCGCATCCGAACGTTTCTTACGAGCACCGCCTCGATCTGGCGCGCCAGATGTGTAAGGCGGTATCAACGCTGACGCACAACAATGTTATTCATCAGCGGCTGCGGCCCGAGTCGTTCTTGATCGACGCGCACGGCCAGATCATGCTGGTCGACTTTTCCGCCTGTGAAGACCGCGAACTGGCCTCCAAGCAGGAACTGCTATCGCTGACCTGCGATATCGGGCTGACGCCGTTCAATGCGCCGGAGTATGCGCTGAACGGTGAAGTAGGGCGGCGTAGCGATCAGTTTTCCCTCGCAGCCCTAATTTACTGGCTGCTGAGCTACCGCTGGACTGGGCGTGAACCACACGGTGAAATGCCGTATGACGTCCCGCTCGACAGTATCCGCAGCGAGGCAGCACGTGCGCAGATGACCTATATTCCACTGCGCGAGCGTGTGCCGAGTGTCTCGCCTGTGCTGGATGATGCGCTGCAGCGCGCGCTATCGCCACGTCGTGGGCTGCGCTTCCGGCGTTTATCGGAGTTTCTGGTGGCGTTACGCCCTGAGCAGCGTCACCTTCAGCCCAAAGTGCGTTCCGGTTCGCGCTGGTGGCCTATTGCGGTGGGCGTGTTGATCGTGGTGTGGTTGATCACCTGGTGGTGGCGCTAGCGCAGAATACGGCTATCTCGCTGAAATACGATAATTTTCCCATTCTGGCTGCGCCTTTCGGTGTGGCGATCCGATATCCTGATATATACGTGCGCCTCTTTAGGCGCATTTCATTTTTTGTCACGCACTGCCGGGCAAGGTGGGCGTGCCTCTCCTGAACCACAGGACAAAAGGCAATCCGACGCATGCATATTCATATTCTGGGCATCTGCGGTACGTTCATGGGTAGTCTGGCGCGCTTGGCGCGCGATGCAGGCCACCACGTCACCGGATCGGATGCTCATGTCTATCCCCCGATGAGCACCCAGCTGGAAGATGCTGGTATCCACCTGATCGAAGGCTATTCTGCTGATAACCTCGAGCCGACGCCTGATCTTGTCGTGATCGGTAACGCCATGTCGCGCGGCAACCCTGAGGTGGAAGCCGTATTGAATCGGCGCTTGCCGTATACCAGTGGGCCTCAGTGGTTGCGGGATCATATTCTGGGGCAGCGTCAGGTGCTGGCTGTGGCGGGCACGCACGGCAAGACCACGACCACCAGCATGCTGGCGTGGATTCTGAGCGATGCGGGCCTCAATCCCGGCTTTCTGGTCGGTGGCGTGCCGCTCAACTTGGGAGTGTCTTCAGCGCTGGGCGATGCTAATGCGCCTTTTGTCGTCGAGGCTGATGAATACGACAGTGCTTTCTTCGATAAGCGCTCCAAGTTTGTTCACTACCGTCCCGATGTGGCCGTACTCAATAATCTTGAGTTCGATCATGCGGATATTTTCCCTGATCTGGCCGCTATTGAGCGTCAGTTCCATCACTTGGTGCGTACAGTGCCCGGTAACGGCCGTATCCTGCAAGCAGCGGGTGAGTCCGCGTTGGCGCGTGTTATCGCGCAGGGATGCTGGACGCCGGTTGAGCAGTTCGGTGCGGCAACGCAGGACGGTTGTCAGTGGCAGTACCATCTGCACGATGCGCTGGGACAGCGGTTCACACTGAGCTATACGGATCCGCAGCAAGGCACTATGCAGGCTGACGTGCAGTGGGCGCTGCACGGCGAGTACAACGTACGCAATGCCCTAGCTGCCGCCGCTGCGGCTTACCATGCGGGCGTCTCTCTGGCGCAGTCTGCTTCAGCACTGTCCCGCTTTAAGGCACCTCGTCGTCGTCAAGAAGTGCGTGGTGTGGTCAATGACATTGCTGTGATCGACGATTTCGCTCATCACCCGACCGCCGTGGCGCTGACGTTGGCCAGTTGGCGTGCCATGGTGGACCAGCAGGGGCATGGTCGTGTGCTGGCTGTACTGGAACCTCGCTCCAACACCATGAAAATGGGAGCGCTGCGCGATCGGCTGGCGGCCAGCGTCGATGATGCTGATCTCAGCTTCTGGTACCGCCCGGCGGGGCTGGGGTGGTCGCTGGAAGACGTGACATGTGCGACACGGGCGCCAGCGATGATCTGCGATGACGTGAATAAGCTGGTCGACGCCCTCGTCGCCGAAGCGCGCCCCGGTGATCGTATCGTTGTGATGAGCAACGGTGGATTTGAGAATATTCACCAGCGCTTGCTGGACGCGCTGGCCGCTCGCCATTCGTAAGCCATCGGTTGTCAGCAGTGCATAATGAAGAAAAGCCCGCCTCATTCATCTAATGAGGCGGGCTTTTCGTTGTCGAGTCGACTACTTAGTGCAGCGGCAGTAGCCACATGCGCAGGGCCAGCAGCACGACCATACCCAGCATGGGCAGCCATGCGCCACACCAGCTTACTTCCTTGCGAGAGAAAGCGTGATAGCTGATGTTGACGATCGCGTGCAGTGTCAGCCCCAGCAGCGCGCCTCCAATAAGGTCGCTGAGCCAGTGGACACCGTAGACCAAGCGCGACAGCCCCATCAGGGTCGCCAGTGCTAGCGCCGTCCAGAAGCACAGGCTGCGCAGGCGAGCGGGAAGGTGGGCCATCAGGTACGTCGCCATCAGGCAGCAGAAAATAGCTGCCCCGGATGTGTGTGAGCTGGGATAGGAGTAGGAGTGAAGCAACCCTGACGGGCGAGGACGATTCAACAGATGCTTGAGGCCCCAGTTCACGACCGGTACGGCCAGCATGGCACCTGCCCAGTGCAGGGCAATGGCGTAGTAGCGACGCCATGTCCACCAGATGATCCACGGTAGGCTGAGTGCCAGCAGGCCAGGGCCATCACCGATCATGGAAGCGAATTTGGCAGCCGTCGTCATGTAGGGTAGCTTGGCGAAATCCGCGAACAGATCACGGGTCATGGTATCAATGCCGAGGGGTAGAGGGAGCGCCTTCCAGACGATGAACGTCCATGCGATCAGGCAGGGCAGACTGATACTCAGCAGCACAATGGCCCCTAGTGGGAAACCGTCGAACGGACTACTGAGCGCGTTCCAGAAGCGGCGGCGGCAGGAGGGCGCACGCATGCGGCGCTCCAGCGCGTAATAGAGCCGTGCTCCCGGTGCGAACAGTGTACGCCCCCACGACAGCAGAAACCCACCGACCAGAACGACCGCCAACAGCCCGCCGATCCAGATCGACGCTGCCGCTGAAAAGTGTGCATTCTGGCCCGCGCAGTAGCCGGGTAATAGATAGAGCGGTGCCCAACCAATGGCGGAAATGACGTTGACGACCAGAAAGCGTGACTGCGGCATGCGCATCATCCCCGCGATCATGGGAATGAGGGGGCGCACTGGGCCGACGAAGCGTCCGATCAAAATCGAACGGCCGCCGTGTTTGTTGAAGAACATCTGGCCGCGCGCCAGCCACGATGGGTGACGGCTGAAGGGCCAGAGCCGCGGAATGCGGTGGCACTGGGTCTTGCCCAACCAATAGCTGATGCTGTCGCCGACGGTAGCGCCAAGCGCTCCGCTTGCTAGCATCAGATAGACGTTCATATCGATCTGACCGGCGCGCAGTGCAACGCCGAACATCATGATGGTGCCGGGCAGAATCAGCCCCAGCACGGCTACGGATTCGATGGCAGCAACGATGAAGATGGCAATGGCAACCGTTAGCGTAGAGCCCGGCAGTGACGCGATTAGCTCATCCATCGTGACGCCCCCGTGATGCAGGCTGGCAACAGGAGGCAAGTGTAGGGGTAATAGGTGACAGCAGGCAGCATGATGAGTATCTCGTGGCTGCTTTGTACATGGCAGACAAAGCCCTTATAGTGAAAGTCTTATCGGCGGAAAAATGATGAAAAAAGGCCGGTTACGCACGGCCTTCGAATGCGACATACCGCCAAATGAAGGTTACTATAGCGCAAACCGTCTGATCCGTAGAGCCCCTTGTAGCGGGTAGGGGCTTGATTTATCGCGGCATTGGATGAATGTATCTTCAGTCAGAACACAGCTGAATCTAGGAGACCGGCATGACCGATGCTCTGCAGGACACGCATTCCTATATGCTCGAACTGGGTCGCCGAGCACGCAGCGTTGCCGCAACGCTGGCGCTGGCGTCCACGCGCCAGAAGAACGACGCATTGCTAGCGGCAGCGGCGCATATCGACGCTGACCGTGCCCATATCCTCGCCGCCAACCAGCGTGATGTCGAACAGGCAAAAGCGCGCCAGCTGCCCACGGCTCGTATCGAACGCTTGGTGCTTACTGATGCTCGCATTGACGGCATCATCGCAGGCCTGCGTCAGGTCGCCAATCTTGATGACCCTGTTGGCGCTGTCGATGGCATGCGTACGCGTCCCAATGGTCTGAAGATCGGCAAGATGCGAGTTCCGCTGGGCGTTATCGGCATCATCTACGAATCTCGCCCCAATGTTACCGCAGATGCTGCGGCCCTGTGTCTGAAATCGGGCAATGCCTGCATTCTGCGCGGTGGTTCCGAAGCCCGTGAATCCAATGCCGCGCTGGCCAAGTGCCTGTATGCAGGCCTACGTGATGCGGGTCTGCCCGAGTCTGCCGTACAGGTTGTCGAAACCACCGACCGTGCTGCGGTCGATACGCTGGTGACGATGTCGGACTATGTCGATGTCATCATCCCTCGGGGCGGTAAAGGGCTGATCAAGCGCATCTCCGAGCAGGCGCGTGTGCCGGTTATCAAGCACCTAGACGGCAACTGCCATATGTACGTCGATGAAACGGCAGATCTAGCGCTGGCGGAAAAGGTCGCCATCAATGCCAAGTGCTATCGTTATGGTATCTGTGGTGCGCTGGAAACCCTGCTGATTGACGCCAGAGTGGCCGAGCGCTTCCTGCCGGTAATCGCCAAGGCCTTTGCAGAACGCGAGGTCACCTTGCGTGGCTGTGAGCGCAGTCGTGCCATTGTGTCAGGCCTTGACGCTGCAACAGAAGACGATTGGGCGACCGAATATCTGGGACCGATTCTGGCTGTGCGTATCGTTGATGGTCTGGATGATGCCATGGCGCACATCAACCGCTATGGCTCACAGCATACTGATGCCATCATCTCGACCGACATCAACCGTATCCAGCACTTCATGGCGGGCGTTGATTCCAGTTCTGTTGTGGCCAATGCGCCGACCTGTTTCGCGGACGGTTTCGAGTATGGCCTTGGGGCCGAGATCGGTATTTCGACCGGCAAGCTGCACGCCCGCGGCCCCGTCGGGCTGGAAGGACTGACTTCACAGAAATACATCGTGTTCGGGCAGGGGCAGTGCCGTGGCTGATGCTGTACGAATCGCCATGTTTGGCGGCACGTTCAACCCCGTTCACGTGGGGCATCTGCGTGCTGCCATTGAACTGCGGGAACAGCTAGCGCTTGATCAGGTCCATATGATCGTGAACCGCGAGCCACCGCACCGTCAGGTGCCTGGTGTCTCCGGGCAGGATCGGTTCGCCATGCTGTCCGCCGCGGTTGCGCCGCTGGACGGCATCGTGGCCGATGCTCGCGAGCTGGAGCGTGAAGGGCCTTCCTATACGGTAGATACCCTGCGCTCGCTGCGAGACCAGTACGGTGTCGATGCTCGTCTGATGATGGTTGTCGGTGTGGATGCCTTCCTTGGATTGGCCAGCTGGCGTCAGCCCGATGTGCTGTTCTCGCTGGCGCATATTGTTGTGATTCAGCGCCCCGGTGCCGAACTGGTGCTGAGCGATGAAGTGGCGGCGTTGGTCGACGGTCGCAAGGCCGATGGCATCGACGATTTGATGGCGCGTACGTCGGGTTGTTATCTACCGCTGCGCTTGCCGACGCCGATCGAACTTTCGGCGACGGCCATCCGTGAACGTCTGGCGCTCGGGCAAGACACGCGTTACCTGCTGGCACCAGAAGTGCTGGGCGTGATTGCTGAACGTCAGCTATACCGTCAGCAATAAGTGTGTGGTGCCGACGGTCAGCCTTGCTCAGCATGTGATGATCGTGGGTGCCAACGACACGCTACTCGACGAAGAAGGGCGGCAATAGCCGCCTTCTTTGATAAAAAAGATGTCTGAACAGGCGAAGCGGAGCGAAAAAAACGGTAAGATGCGCTCTTTCCGCGGTTATCGGCCCAGATGTACCGCTTTTTCAGGCAATGCTACTGAACGATTGATTGGATAACATGCAGACACAAGCTTTGAAGACACTGGTCGTCGACGCCTTGGAAGACCTCAAAGGTAAAGATATCGTCGTGTTGGATGTCGCTCATATGACGAGCGTCACTGATTTTATGGTTATCGCGAGCGGTACCTCCTCTCGCCACGTTTCCGCTATGGCAGACAACGTCGTCGAAAAAGCCAAACACGCGGGTATGCAGCCGTTGGGCGTTGAAGGGCGTCAGGCGCAGGATTGGGTGCTGGTCGACCTCGGTGATGTCGTCGCTCATGTGATGACGGCAGAAGCCCGCGCGCACTACGATCTGGAACGTCTGTGGGGCGAACTGCCCATCTCTACGCGCGACAATGCGGAAGGTGGGCAGGCGTGAAACTCCGTATCCTCGCTGTCGGCACCAAAATGCCGGACTGGGTGGAAACGGGTGTCGAGACGTATGTCAAACGAATGCCGCGCGACTGCGCTATCGAGTTTATTGAGATAGCGCCGGGTAATCGCGGCAAGAACGCGGATATCGCCAGAGCGATGGCCCAGGAAGGGGATCGCATGCTGAGCCATATTCGCGATAGCGATCATATCGTGGCGCTTGATGTCAAAGGTCGCACATGGGACACGCACAAGCTGTCGCATGAGCTTGACGGGTGGCGTATGCAGGGTGGCGATGTCGCCCTGCTGATCGGCGGCCCGGACGGCCTTGATCCGCGCTGTTTGGCCAAGGCCCATCAGCGCTGGTCGCTGTCAGCATTGACGCTGCCTCATCCGCTGGTACGTATCGTACTGGCCGAGCAGCTTTATCGTGCGTGGACCCTGTTGGTAGGCCATCCTTACCACCGTTAGTCTGTCGTTTCTTCCCGTTTACCCTGCTGTTGAAGGTCATGCTGCGTACACTGATTACCCGTCTTCGAGACAAGGACAACAAACCCACGCGCATCAAGGATACGGCAGAGGAAGTCGCCCTGTTTCGCGGCCGCTGTCTGGCCGCGGCTGCCATGGTTGTCCTGATGACCTGTGGCATCATGGCCCGCATGGTCTATCTGCAGGTCTTTCAGCATGAAGAATTCCTGGTTCGATCCGACAATAACCGCATTCGCATTGAGCCACTGCCGCCCACCCGTGGATTGATCTACGACCGAGAAGGGCGTCTGCTGGCCGAAAACCGTCCCACCTACAACCTGATCATGGTGCGCGAGCGCTCCGGCGACGTGACCCAGACGCTGGAAACGCTAATGTCCGTGCTGGAATTGCCGCAGGACATGCTTGATGAGCTGAAAGATCGTTCTCTCCAGCGTCAGCGCCCGTTCCAGCCCGCCGTTCTTTTGAGCGATCTCAGCGAAGGCCAGATCGCACGTCTGGCGCTTAACCGCTACCGCTTGCCCGGCCTTGATGTTGAAGCGCAGCTGCTGCGCTATTACCCCGACAGCGATGTGATGGCCCATGTGTTGGGCTACGTCGGTCGTATCAGTCAGGATGACCTCACACGCCTTGATCCCGATAGCTATGCCGGTACCCATTTTGTCGGCAAGATCGGTATTGAACGTTTCTATGAAAAGGAACTGCACGGTCAGGCGGGCATGCGTCAGCTCGAAGCCAATGCTCGTGGCCGTCTGTTGGGCGAGCTGAGTCGCACGCCGCCGGTACGGGGCAAGGATGTCGTATTGACCATCGACAGCGCGCTTCAGCACAAGGCCTACGAAGAACTGTCGGGGCGACGCGGCGCGATCGTGGCCATTGACCCTAAGACCGGCGGCATTCTGGCAATGGCTTCATCGCCGGGATTCGATGCCAACATGTTCGTGACCGGCATCAGTCGCAAGGACTACCAGTCACTTCAGGATGACAAAGACCTACCGCTCTATGCGCGTGCCGTGCAGGGGCGCTATCCGCCTGCATCGACCATCAAGCCGTATATGGCGCTGGCCGGTCTGGATTCAGGGGTGGTCACGCCCGGTGATGCGGTTAACGACCCGGGCTTTTACGAGTTGCCCAACGATCCCAGCCATCACAAGTACCGCAACTGGTTCCGCTGGGGGCATGGTCGAGTTGACATGCCGCGTGCCATCCTGCTGTCCAACGACACCTACTTCTTCAATCTGGCCCACAATCTGGGCATTGAGCGTATGAGTGCGTTCATGCATCGTTTTGGTTTCGGTGAAGAGCACTCGCTTGATGTATGGGGCGCCGGTTCGGGCACCATGCCTGACCCCGAGTGGAAACGCCGTCGCTACAAGCGCGAGCGCGACAAGGTATGGTTCCCGGGTGAGACGCTCTCGGCTGGTATCGGTCAAGGGTATGTGTCAGCCACGCCGCTTCAGATCGCGACGGCAGCGGCCGTGCTGGCCAACCGCGGGAAATGGGTACGTCCGCATCTGGCGGCGCGCATCGGCACGCACGACGTGCTCCCCCCGTTCCCCGATACGCCACCCGATATCGACATCAATTACCCCAATGCATGGAATATCGTCATCAATGCCATGAAAGGGGTCGCGGATAATTCTGATGTACTGCGCGATGGCCGTCACTATACCTTGGCGGCCAAGACCGGTACGGCACAGGTCTTTACCGTGGCACAGGACAAGCGCTACAACGCGTCCGAGATCGATGAGCGCAAGCGTGACCACGCGCTGTTTATCGGTTTTGCGCCGGTTGAGAATCCCCAGATTGCCGTAGCGGTCATTGTCGAAAATGCGGGGTGGGGCGGTAAGATTGCCGGCCCGATCGGGCGTCATATCATCGACGAGTGGATGAAGCCCGGGGCTGAACACGAGGTAAAAATCCTGTCGGGGCACCACGATGAAACACTGTCAGTACCCGGCGAGATCGAATAGAGCTCAGGATACGTTATGAAGGGTTGGTTGCGAACGTTCTACCAGCGACGCCATGCGCGCGGCGACAGCATTGGCTTTGGCATGCTGCACATTGATCCCTGGCTGTTGCTGTCATTGATGCTGACCATGGCCGGTGGGCTAGTGGTGCTGTACAGCGCCAGCGGTGAAGCGCGTCTGTACGTTGAGGCGCAGGCGCTGCGTTTCGTGCTGGCGTTCGTGGTCATGGCGATCATCGCCCAGATTCCACCGGTGACGATGCAGCGCTGGGCACCGGCCATGTATGTGCTGGTCACCCTGATGCTGGTGGCGGTGGCCGTTACGGGCTACCACGCGATGGGGGCCAAGCGCTGGCTAGAAATTCCTGGCGTAATGCGTTTCCAGCCCTCCGAGTTCATGAAGATCGTAATGCCGATGATGTTGGCCAGTTATCTATCGCGGCGTTCGATTCCGATGAGCTGGCCTGATCTTGGCGTGTGTGTGTTGATCATGATGGTGCCGGTACTGCTGATCGCGCGCCAGCCTGACCTAGGAACGGCACTGCTGATCTTTGCCGCCGCCATGTTTGTCATCTTTCTGGCCGGCATTTCTTGGCGTCTGGTCTTCATCAGTGTGCTGGTCATCGGCGCGGCATTGCCACTGCTGTGGTTCAACATGCATGACTATCAGCGCCAGCGCGTACTGACCTTCCTTAACCCCGAGATGGATCCGCTGGGGTCCGGCTGGAACATTATCCAGTCCAAGACCGCCATCGGTTCCGGCGGGCTGTTTGGCAAGGGCTGGATGGACGGCACGCAGGCACAGTTGCAGTTCCTGCCTGAGCGCCATACCGACTTTATCGTGGCCGTGCTGGCAGAAGAATTCGGCATGGTTGGCATGATCTTATTGATGATCGGGTATCTAATGATTGTCGGGCGCGGCCTCTATGTGGCGTATTGCGCTCAGGACACCTTCGGTCGTCTGTTGGCAGGCAGTCTGATCCTGACCTTCTTCATTTACGTCTTCGTGAATATTGGGATGGTCAGCGGCATCCTGCCGGTAGTGGGTGTGCCGCTGCCGCTGGTGAGTTACGGTGGGACATCGAGTATCACGCTAATGGCCGGGTTTGGCATCGTGATGTCGATACATACGCACCGTCGCTTGCTGCGGCCCTGATCGCGCCCCAACCTTTTTAACGCCGTATGGACGGACGACGTAGCGATGCCCTTCGAACAAAGGAGTGAGGGATGGGTAATAGAACGATGATGCAGAATGTCTGTGGTTACGGTGCCCGAATGGGCGCTGCCGCGCTGCTGTGGATGTCCGCAGTGGCTGCCGTGCAGGCCGCGGATTTTCCGGCTACCGAACCTGCGATCAAGCAGTTCATTGAAACGACGGCCCGCGAACAGCAGATTCCTGTTGAACAGGTGCGCCGTGTGGTCGAAGCCGCTACGTTCCAGCCCAGCATTATCGCTGCGATCAGTAAACCTGCCGAGAAGCGCTTGCGCTGGGATGAGTATCGCAATCTGTTCATGCAGCAGTCGCGCATCGACAAGGGTGCCGATTTCGTCATGCAGAACTTGCCTGCGATGGAACGTGCTGAGCGTGAGTACGGCGTGCCGCGTGAGATTATTGCCGCCATCATCGGCGTCGAGACGGGCTATGGAGCCAACACGGGCAAATACCGTGTGGTTGATGCTCTGGGGACGCTAGCCTTCCGCTATCCTGCCCGTTCGGCCTTTTTCAGTAAGGAGCTGAGTGCTTATCTGAAGCTCACTAGCGAGCAGAAGCTTGATCCGCTGGCGTATAAGGGCTCCTATGCCGGAGCGATGGGCTACCCGCAGTTCATGCCGTCCAGCTACCGTGCCTACGCAGTGGATTACACCGGTGACGGTATTCGCGATATCTGGAACTCGCCGGCGGATGCTATCGGCAGCGTGGCGCATTACTTCCAGGCACACGGCTGGAAGTCCGGTGAAAGCGTGGTGTTGACCGCGACGGGGCCGCAGCAGCCTCCTGAAGGTCTTGATTACAACCGCCCTGAAGCACCGTATCGTACCGTGGCCGAACTTGAAGCCAAGGGCATTCGTGGTAGTGCAGCGCTGCCTGCCGATACCCGCGTCATTCCGCTGGCCTTCGAGCTGAGCGATGGCAGCGTGGAGTACGATATCGGGCTGCATAATTTTTACGTGATTACTCGTTACAATCACAGCCCACTTTATGCGATGGCGGTGACTTCCCTTGCTAAGCAGATCCAGAATACATTGGCGCAGCGTCAAGCCCAGCACTAAGGTGCTTCGTTGCGGTTGGACGGTCGGGCTGATCCTGTTGCTGGCCGGGTGCGCATCTCATCAGCATCGCTATGCATCACGTTCTGACAGCTATCCGACGGATCAGCGCGATCTGAGCCAGGTCAAGGATGCAGTGCCGCATTACGAGCCGCGTGCGCGTTCGGGCAACCAGCCGCTCTACACCGTGCTGGGCAAGCGTTATAGTGTGCTGCCCAGTGCGCAGGGGTATGTCGAAGAAGGGCAGGCCTCCTTTTACGGCAATAAGTTTCATGGCTACGCTACATCGAGTGGCGAACCCTATGATATGTATGCCATGACGGCGGCGCATAAGCAGCTGCCGTTGCCTAGCTATGCGCGGGTAACCAACCTCGATAATGGGCGCTCGGTTGTAGTTCGCGTTAACGATCGAGGGCCGTTCCATGACGGCCGCATTCTTGACCTGTCCTATGCCGCCGCATGGCGTCTGGGCATCGCGGCGAAGGGAACAGGTCACGTGCGGGTCGAAGGCATCGACCCTTTAGCGCTATCATCGCCCGCTGCGACAGCCGTTACAGCCAGGTCCGCACTAACAGCACCTTCGGCCTCGGCGAACCTCACACCTGCTGCCGTTGTCTCACCGACGGCGCCGCGTGTAGCGGCCAGTACGGTCGCGGCAGGCAGCATGGGTGGCGGAAAGATGCTGCAGGTGGCGGCGCTAAGTTCCGAACAGAATGCACGGCAGCTTCGAGCGCAGCTGAGTTCGCGCCTGTCGCTGCCGGTCGCCGTACAGAAGACGCGCGATATCTATCGTATCCATGTGGGGCCTTTTCATGATGAAGTGGCGCTGGTGGCCGCCCGAGAAGCACTTAACAACGCCGGATACGCTCACCCGATTGAGGTGGACGCGGTGCCTTGACTGTCACCACCGCATGGATGCACGTTTTTGACGGTAATTGACGTACCGTTCCACGACTGGACAACAGGAAATAGAAATCATGAACAAGAGTGCTTCATCCGTTCGCCGCTCCCGTGTCTGGGTGCTGGCGGCCATGCTGGGTATGACACCGGTGATGGCAGGCTCAAGCTTGCTGGCTCATGCGGAAGATGCACCTGCCGTCCCTCAGAGCCAGCAGTCGCTGCCGCCCAACCTGCCGCCGCTCAATCTGGCGACGGCCGTGCCGGCACCGCCACAACTGGCGGCGACCTCGTGGCTACTGATGGACGCGCGCACGGGTCAGGTGCTGATCGAACACGATTCTCACAAACGTGTTCCGCCAGCCAGTCTGACCAAGCTGATGACGGCCTACATCGCCGAGTACCGCACGGCACAGGGTCAGCTGCCTGAAGAGACTCCTGTGCTGGTCAGCGAGCATGCTTGGCGTACCGGTGGTTCGCGCATGTTCCTGCGCGTCGGTACCACCGTGCCGGTCAGCGAGCTAATGAAAGGGATCGTTATTCAGTCTGGTAACGATGCCAGCGTCGCGATGGCCGAACATATTTCCGGCTCCGAAGACACTTTTGCTGCACTGATGAACAGTATGGCGCAAGCGCTGGGCATGAAGGATTCCCACTTCATGAACGCGACGGGGCTGCCGCACGACGACCATTATTCGACGGCATATGACCTTGCTATCCTGGCGCGCCATATCGTCAACGACTACCCCGAGCATGCCTCTCTCTATGCTCAGAAAGAGTTCACCTACAACAATATTCGTCAGCCTAACCGCAACTTGTTGCTGTATCGGGATGCGCGCGTGGACGGCCTGAAAACGGGCCACACTGACGCGGCGGGTTATTGCATGGTGGCCTCTGCCAAGCAGGGTGACATGCGTTTGATCGCCGTCGTGATGGGTACCACTTCCGAGCAGGCGCGTGCGGTTGAAACGCAGAAGTTGCTCAACCACGGCTTCCTGTACTACACCACGCAGCACCTGTATCAGAAGGGGCCGATCAACAACGACCTGCGTGTTTGGGGCGGTGAAAAGAATCACCTGAAAGTAGGCTTCGAGAACGACGTCTATGCGACATTGCCGCGTGGCGATGCGCCGCTGACCCAGCATACCGACCTGCCTTCCAGTGTCGATGCACCGGTTCATAAAGGGCAGACGCTGGGCTCCATGACGATCCGTCGTGGTGATCAAGCGCTTGTTCAGGTGCCGTTGGTCGCGCTGGAAGAGGTCGAGGAAGCGGGCTTCTTCGGTCGCCTTTGGGACAGTATCGTACGTTTCTTTGTCAATCTGTTCTGACACTAGGCATTGGTTGACGCTCTACATGGTGCCAGAAACATCGTGTTGATGTGAGACGAACCCCACGGTGGCGATGGCGCCCTGTGGGGTTCGTCGTTTCAGCTGTTTTGACGTGCGGAGCGCAGTCGTAGCAGCCTGCCGCCGCAAAAAAGCGCGATAAACACCTTGATCATGGCGGTCATCGCCCATACTACATAGCGCTATATGATCGTTATGGTGAGTGTCTTAGCGCAGGCTTTACGAGCGGCACGGCGTGATCACCACCATGACGATGACCCGCTCGCAGGATCAATGTATCCTTTAAGGCAATAGCGTGGAGCGCGCAGCAGCGATTTTCACCGACGCATTCAACGCCAAGTGGTTTTAAAGTGCCGCTTGGCCTGACATAGAGACATGACATGAGCGACAACCAGAACACTGAGCAGAAGAGCACCGAGGCGTTGGGTATGCAGGGCGATGGTGGTCAGCCAGCACCGAAGATTGAATTTCCCTGCGACTACTCGCTGAAGATCGTTGGCGATCACGATGACGGCTTCCAGCCGGCTATCGTCGAGGTGCTCAAGCGTTTCGATAGCGGCTTCAACGAAGCCGATCTCAGCCATCAAGACAGCCGTACCGGCCGTTTTCGTTCACTGCGTGCCACTATCACAGCAACGAGCGAAGAGCAGCTGAAGGCGCTGTTCGAAGCGCTTAAGGCCACGGGCCGCGTACACATGGTGCTGTGAGGCATATGCCTGAGATGCCCGTAGCCACGCCACAGCCAACGCATTCCTTTGATCTTTATCGACTGGGAATGCGCGCCTATCAGCCCGTCTGGCAGACCATGCGCCAGTACACGGATCAGCGTCAGCGCAATGATCGGGACCAGCTGTGGCTGGTCGAGCATTTGCCGGTATTCACGCAAGGGCAGGCGGGCAAGCCCGAGCATGTCCTGATGCCGGGCGACATTCCTGTCGTGCAGAGCGACCGTGGTGGCCAAGTGACGTATCACGGCCCCGGCCAGCTGATCGCCTACCTGATGTTTGATCTCAAGCGTTGTGGTATCGGCGTACGGGCAATGGTTACGGCGCTTGAGCAGAGTGTTATCGAGGCACTGGCACAGCACGGCATAGAGGCCTTTGCGCGCCCGGACGCACCGGGTGTTTATGTCGATCGTGCTGATGGCTCACTGGCTAAGATCGCCTCACTGGGGCTGCGCGTACGTCGCGGCTGCAGTTATCATGGCATCGCGTTCAATCTGGATATGGACCTGTCGCCGTTCGAGCGCATCAACCCTTGTGGGTATGCTGGAATGGCGATGACGCAGCTGCGTGACCTGCTGCCTGCCGGCAAGGTCATTGATCGCGCGCAAGAAGCCGACCGTTGGCTGAAATGCCTTGTTCATCAGCTGACCCAACAATCGACCGCTTTCCTGTTCGCACCCATTGCACAGGAGGGCGATCCCTTTGAATTTTACGAGTCTGGTGGTGAGTCATGAGTGAATCCACTGTAACGCCGAAGCGCGCCGTACAAGGCGTCAAGCTGCGCGGGGCAGAGAAGGTCGCCCGCATCCCGGTCAAGGTCATTCCGACAGAAACGCTGCCGCAGAAGCCCGACTGGCTACGCGTACGTATGCCGGTCTCCTCCGAAGTGACCCGTATCAAGCAGACGCTGCGTAAGCACAAGCTGCATACGGTGTGTGAGGAAGCCACCTGTCCCAACCTAGGGGAATGTTTCCACGGCGGCACGGCCACCTTCATGATCATGGGGGATATTTGCACGCGCCGCTGCCCGTTCTGCGACGTGGCACACGGTCGCCCTAATGCGTTGAACAGCGAAGAACCACGCGAGCTGGCGGAAGCCATCGCCGAGATGAAGCTGCGCTATGTGGTCATCACCTCGGTTGACCGCGACGATCTGCGCGACGGTGGCGCAGGCCATTTTGCTGACTGCGTTTCGGCTATTCGTGCACTCAGCCCCGACATTGAGATCGAAATCCTGGTTCCCGATTTTCGAGGGCGTATGGATGTGGCCATCGATATTCTGGCTGATGCGCCGCCGACCGTTTTCAATCACAACCTTGAAACCGTACCGTCGCTGTACCGCAAGGTACGTCCGGGCGCCGATTATCAGTGGTCGCTGGATCTGCTGAAGCGTTACAAGGCGCGTCGCCCTGATGTCACAACCAAGTCTGGGCTGATGGTTGGCGTTGGCGAGACGGATGAGCAGATCATTGAAGTTATGCGCGACCTGCGTCGCCATGATGTAGATATGCTGACCATCGGCCAGTACATGCAGCCGTCCAAAAACCACCTAGCAATTGACCGCTGGGTACGCCCCGAAATCTTCAAATGGTTCGAAGAAGAAGGGTTGAAGATGGGCTTCCGCCAAGTGGCTTCCGGCCCACTCGTGCGCTCCAGCTATCACGCCGACAAGCAGGCCCATGGCGGCCACGTATCGTGATAGCGCTGATCGCTTAGCAATAGCTTGAAAAGCCCTGCCGTTGACGTGTTAACGGTAGGGCTTTTTTATGCGGTGCACGGTAGTCAACGGTGCTATCGACGGGAGATAAAAGTGCTGTAGTTCACATATCTTTGGTCTATGGGTTATGCATTTGGGGAACGTTAGAGCGTGTTTCATAACTCCAATACTCCAGTCATTGACGGGACTTCAAACCACAAAATTGCGGTAAAAGCCGTCTATTTTAGAAAGGGAAAAGCCATTACTCAGGTTATGAAACAGCCTCTTAAAAGCCTATTTTGCCTTTGAGTTTTGAGGCATGGCTGATTAGAGACCTTTCCCGATGAACTCTGTATGCCATTACCCCACTTCTTTTGCACTAATGGTCGAGACTCTAGGTATTCTTGTTACATGCTTCAAGAGCGATCAGTCTCTACGGAACACTGCGCCGTCCAAAAATTAACAGGGGCATTATCATACTTCGTTATACCGTGTCATCTATGTCGGCGGAATGTGCTTGCTTGGAATTTAATTTGTAGATAAAAATAACCGCTGCATAAGTCGGTACTGCTGGCGAGGGATAAGGGCCAATCGGTGGGTTAATAGTAATGGTGTGCGCTAAGTAGTACTTTAGACGTGCAAACGGCAGTATATTACATGCATGATTTAAGATGTTGTTATAAAATGGCCTGGGAGGCAGATTAGGTCGCAATATACCCTCGCATAGGGCGCCGAGGGTAATATAGCGGCCTAAAGTAGGATTTATTCTTGTAGGCAGAGGAAAGGCTAATAAAGGTAATTATTTGGTAATTGATATAAGTGCTGTCTAAACATCCACAATGCTTTCTACTGCCACTGTGTGCTATGATTGGCTTTGGTTTAGTTGGAAGCTTGAGTTTCGTGTGCTGACAATTGGTTTACTGTCTTTTATATTAAAAATGAGCCGCGAGGGAGGTATAGTTTGTTGGTTCTGCTGTAATTATTACGTAATGACATGTTGATTTTTGCATTTCCTATTAGTGAAAGTGCTAGGCTAAAAGCTGGAATATGTGTCATGAAAAGTTATAAAATGATAATCGAAAATATATTGTGTTTTAACGTGTAAAGAGGGGTTTGATATAATTATGAATAATGGTAATAAGTCTTCCTTTAATCTAGTTTTCAAATGTGGTTGTGTGCTGCTGGCTGTTGCAGCTCTGTTTCTACTTCATCTGGCATACGTAGTATATACCATGCCACAAACACATCTCTTTGTGCTTTTTTTCAAATTTATTCCGGTGGCTTTTTTTGCAGTATTGGGGCTGATAATGGTAGGAAGTGGTTTGGCTATCAACGCCTTTAAAAAGTAGTGTTTTATTTATTGTGAAGTGATTATTGTGCCTTGACAATATATAAAGCTGTTTTTTACTTTAACGAACTTATTAATAGTTCAGGGTGTGATATTTATGGTTGATATCATGCTGCATTGTAGAGATGCTAACAAATTGCCCGTTACGCTCCATTAAATGGCAACGGCTTAGATTACGTAACAGCCACTATAGAAGCCCATGGGCTTCTATAGTGGCTGTTACTGCCCTCGTCAGCCGTTCTGTGGCTGTGGGGCGGGGCGATCGGCGGGCCAGATGATCGCTTGAGCGGCGATAACACACTGACGTACGGGGTCATAAGTCAGTGCCGGTGAGCCGTGCAGTTCGAAGCCTTGATCCAGTAGTGTCGATACGCGCTGGCAGAAAGCGGCATCGTCAGGGCCGGTCAACAGACGATAGCGTTTGAATGGGGCAGGTGAAGAAGCAGGCATGGCGATATCCTAAGAAAGCGGCGATCAATATGAACTGAGAGTGCCGCAAGTATGCGGCAGCATCAAGTCCGCGGTCAGTTGAATTGGCCGCCAAAAGTCGCTTTTTTTGGTCCTGCAGACGAGGCCTTGGAGCGTATAGTGAAGGTCTGCGAGGCAAACGCAAAAAGGCAACCCCTCGGGGTTGCCTTTCTTTATTATTAATATCGGTGGGCTTCTGAATAAGGGGCTGATCTAGCCCAGTAGATTCGGAAAGGCACTGTCGATGGCCAGAATGGACAGTTGCGCCACGCCATAACCGATCAGCGCTCCCGCAATGACATCGCTGATATAGTGCAGGCCAAGAATGACCCGCGACAGCATAACGATGATAGCAAACGGGATAACGCCAATTAGGAGGCGTGGTTCGTACTGCCATGCGAGCGTCGTAAACATGACGGCGTGCAGAGTATGGCCGCTGGGGAAACTGTAGCGATCCAGTGGCGGCATGGTGCACGGAATTAGGTCGAATGAAATATAGGGCCGTTCGCGACACAGCTTGTTTTTGATCAGTCGATAGAGCAGTCCGCCAATCGCCGCGGAAACACCCCACGAAACGGCCATGATCCACCCCAGTTTGCCGTGCAGTACGGGCAGCATAAGGCAGACGGCAATCCATGCCGGATAGTCGCCCAGCCAGCTCGCTTTCTGCAGCAGCCACAGCACTGGACGATAACTGCCTAGGCGAGTGCAACGGCGGCAGGCTTTCCACTCCAGCATATCGAGATGCTTGAATACTGCATGGCGTCGGTCACGCATCATGAGTCTCCCTGGCCTGATGCAAGTAACGAACGAACGTTTCCGCGATGTGCGGCCACGTCAGGCTTGCCACTCGGTCGCACGCACGCTGCCCGATCGTCCTGATCTGCGACGGCGTCTCGCGAATGGTCAGCACGGCGTCGATGAACGCCTGCTCGTCTCCACAGGGTACCACAAAACCGTTGACCCCATTTTCGATCAGCTCTCCCGCGGCAGCATAGTCGAACGCCACCACACACTGTCCGCTCGCCATTGCTTCAGTGACCACGTTGCCGAACGTCTCGGACAGTGAAGGGAACAGGAAAATATCCCCACTGGCATAGTGGCGTGCCAGATCCTCGTTCTGCTGGAAACCGACAAAATGCGCCCACGGGGCGGCTTCTTCGACCTCATGGCGCATGGGACCATCGCCCACGATGACGGCGATTTGGTCGGGATGGCGTTCATGCAGCGCTCGCAGTGATGCTACCAACAGTGGAATGTTCTTTTCGACAGCCAGGCGCCCCGTATACATGACAACCGGTGTGTCTGGTGTTGCTCCCCACGAGGCACGCAGCGCATCGTCACGGTGCTGAGGAGAAAACCTGCCGTGATCCAGACCACGCCCCATGACCTGTACATTGCGGTAACCCTGTGCGGTCATGCGCTCGGCCTGCTGGCGAGTGGGTACCAGCGTGGCCAGTGTGCGGTTGTGGAAGCGTTTCAGGAACGCCCCGACAAACGGGCGCACGGCGCGCAGCCAAAGATAGTGGCGGCTGTACTGGTCGAAATTGGTGTGAAAGCCACTAACGACGGGCAGGCGCAGTTGGCGGGCAACGCGCAGAGCCACCATGCCGAGCGGCCCTTCGGTCGCGATATAGACTACGTCGGGGCGGTGTGTTCGCCAGAACTGGCGCAGCTTGCGCGGAGGTACCCAGCCGATATTGACCCCTTCATAATCCTTGACGGGAATCGCCTTGACCTGTAGCTCCTCATCGACTCGGGCATCGCGAGAGCCGTCTTTGGGCGTGGGCCGTACTAGCTGAAGCGTGTAGTGCTGCGCGTGAAGATATTGCGACAGCTGTGACAGCGTATGGGTGACGCCATTGATTTCAGGCAGCCAGGTTTCGCTGACGAAAGCCACTTTCATGGGGGCCATCCGAGTGGCGGACAGCGCATGAAGCGACTCATGGTCGATGAAAGCGGGAGGCAAGGGCATAGGATCACTCACTTCAGCAAGCGGCGAGGGTCGATAGGACGACCGCTCTGGCGCACGTCGAACAGCAGCTGAGGGGATGCCGTGACATCATCCTGAGCCACCTGACATAGCGGGGTACCCGTCTTGACGCGCTGGCCTGCTTTGACGCTGAGCGAGCCACAGTGTGCGTAGACGGTCTGTATATTGCGGGCATGGTGCACGATCACCACATGGCCCAGCTGGCGCATCGTGCTGGCGAACTGCACGCTGCCATCCGCAACGGCAGTGGCCGTCTGAGATGTGCGGGCGGCCAGCATCATCGGTTGCAGGCGGCCGCGATCGTCGGGGCCGAACTCGCGTATCACGCGCGGTTCCTGCATCGGCCATGGACGATGGGTCATCTCGTTGGGCAGTGGGGCCGGTGCAGGCGCTACGCGGGTAGGGGTAGTGCGTGACGCAGAGTTTTTGGTGGCCGCGGCCGTCCTGTTGACGGTGGCCTGCGAAGACTGTGTGGCCGCTCCGCGCTGTATGCCGGATAGCGTTACCCACTGGCCGATTTCAAGGCGGGGGTTCGGGGGCAGCGAGGGGTTGGCGGCGGCCATTGCCTGTGGCGTCTGATCGAAGTAGTGAGCAATGCTGTACAGCGTGTCGCCGCGGCGAACGCGATAGCGCATGCGTGCACTGGCCAGCGACGCGCATTCTTCCGCACTGGGCACGAGGATACGCTGCCCGACGCTCAGCGCGTCAGCGCGTAGAGAGGGGTTATAGCGCTGTAAGCACGCCGTTGGGCGATTGTTGCGCTGGGCGAGGCGGTAAAGGGTTTCGCCGGGTTGCAGCGTTGTCCAGCCGCCATCGCCGCCGTTTAGCGAGGAGGCTGTGCTGCATCCCGCGAGAAACAGCACGGCGCAAAGAGCGCCGCGCAGAGGATGACGCATCACCATCGACGAACCAAAAGGAGCCTGTTTCGCGGATGGGCGCACATTAAAACTGGGTGGCGTCATGAGGCCAAATACCGCGTTGTTCGGGCAGGGGGAGGACAGCGCATAGCGAATTCCTGTCTTATTGGGCGGCAAGAAGCGACGTCAGCGATGCCTGCAGCGCGGGTACGCATACCAGCATGTCGCGGCTATATAGAGCATCCGGAACAGTGTCCGGTACTGGTCCGTAATGGCTGAAACAAGCGCCAGCTTCCTGCGCGATCAGTGTGCCTGCAGCCATGTCCCACGGCGAAACGCTTTCGAAATAGCCATCCAAACGCCCATCGGCAACGTGGCACAGATCAAGCGCCGCCGCACCATTGCGTCGCAGATCGCGACACTGCATCAGCAAACGGCCCGCCAGTTCAAGCTGGCGTGGACGAGCGCTGCGGTCATAGGCGAAGCCGGTCGCGATCAATGCTTCGTCCAACCGGGTGATCTGCCGACAGTGAATCGGGTGGCCATTGCTCCATGCGCCTTCTCCGCGAATGGCGGTGAAGGTTTCGTTCAAAAACGGCGCATGCACTACACCGACCTGCGGCTGTCCTTCATGGCACCACGCAATCGATACGGCCACATGGGCGTGGCCGTGAGCGAAGTTGACGGTGCCATCGATGGGATCGACGATCCACAGTGGCCCTTCGAGCTGGGCACGAGACATGGCCTCGGGGGCCAGTTCTTCGGTCAGGCGTGCTTCACCGGGAAACATACCTTCCAGTGCCTGGCTGATCATGGTGTCCAGTTGGACATCGATGTCGGTCACCAGTTCTTCACCGCGTTTGAGGCGTGCACCAAAATCGCCGTGCTGGCGTGCTTCGAGCAGTACATCGCCGGCACGGCGGGCGATGGCTTCGGCAATATGGCATCGCTGGTGAAGAGACATCATGATCGTTTCCTTCCATGCGCTGGATTAAAAAATCCTACAGGATCAGTGTAGCAAGGCTTAACGCTTGACCGGGCGTTTCTGCAGCTTGCGCTGCAGGGTACGACGGTGCATGCCTAGGCTGCGTGCCGTTGCCGAAATATTGCCATCGTTTTCCTGCAGCACGCGCTGGATGTGCTCCCAGGTCAGGCGGTTAACGGACGGCGGGTGGTCCGCAATCTTGGCGTCCGGGTCCGGCGCTTCGGTCTTCAGTGCGTGCAGTACCTCATCGGCATCGACCGGTTTGCACAAGTAGTTGGTCGCGCCCAGCTTGATCGCTTCCACCGCCGTCGAAATGCTGGAGTAGCCGGTCAGGATGATCGTTTTGCACTGCGGTACGATGGCCAGCAGTTCCGGCAGCAGCTTGAGGCCGGAGCTTTCCGCCAGCTTGAGGTCGATGGAGGCGTAGTCTGGCTGGTGCTGGCGAGCCATCGATAGCGCCTGATCTGCCGTGTTGGCGACGAAGACGGCGAACCCGCGGCGCTTCATGGCACGCTCCATGACGCGGCAGAAGAGTTCGTCATCATCAATGATCAGAAAGGAAGTCGGATTGTCCATGGTGTGCTCTCGTGTCATAACTCAGCGTTGACGCTTCTGGTAAATAGCGCGGGGTGGCAGAGCCATTCAGGACAAGGTGCCTGCACGCGGCAGTGTCACTTCGGTGAGTGTACCACCACCGTCCTGGTTATAGAGTTTCACGCTACCGCCGAAGCGATTGATAGTGGCATGTGTCAAAAACAGTCCGATGCCCATTCCCTTTGAGCGAGAGGTGACGAAAGTCTCACCTAACTTATCGGCGATGTCCATCGGGATGCCCGGGCCGTAGTCGCGGATATCCAGCGTCACCGTATGTTCGTTCCAGTCCAGTGTGATCTTGATCTGATCTGGGCTGGCATCTGCCGCGTTGTTCAGCAGGTTCATCACGGCCTGTCCCAGCGTGATATCGACATCGATCTGGGCCGAACGACGCCCGCGTACTTCGAAGTCGTATTCGACGTCGGGGCGCATCACCAGCCAGCGCTCAATGACGTTGCCGATCCACAGCGGCGCATCCTGCGTTTCGATGCTGCTGGCCTTGCGCTCGGCGCTGGCCGCTAGCGTACGCAGATGCTGCTTACAGGTATCGACCTGACAGCGGATCATATCGAGATCTTCTTGCAGCAGCGGATCAGTGATATCGCTACGCATCTCGTTCAACAGCACGGCGATGGTCGACAACGGAGTGCCCAGTTCGTGCGCGGTCAGTGCTGCCTGACTGGCCACGGCCAAGATCTGTTCGTTGCGCAGCGAGGCCTCGCGTGTCTGTGCCAGGCTGTGGTCGCGTAGACGCAAGGCACGCGCCATCTTGTAGATGAAGTAGGTCATTAGTGCCGCACACAGGATGAAGTTGAGCCACATGCCCACGATATGCAGCGAAAACGGCAGGTTGAAGAAGTGCTGCTCAAGCTGCGGCAGTGGCACATAGAAGTACATCAGCAGCGTGTAGCCGAGAATAGCGAACAGCGCGGTGGTGATGGAGTGCCACCAGGGCAGGGTGGCCGCCGCTATCGTGATCGGTACCAATAGGTAGGTGACGGCGGGGTTGGTGGCGCCACCCGTCTGAAAGAAGACGCAGGTCAGTCCCAGCAGGTCAATGATGAGGTGCAGGGTGTATTCAAGGTCGGAGACGGGACGCGTCAGTCCCAGCCGCCACCACGTCACCACGTTGAAAGCCGCCATAAACAAGATGGTGGCCATCACGGATAGGACATTGAGCTGGAACCCCATCACCTCGATACCGAAGATCACAACCAGCAGAAAACCGGTCCATGTGATGCCGCGCATGATGGTCAGACGCATCAGGTTGAGCCGAGGCGTAGACAGCGCAGGAGGAGGTGGAAGCGCCATGAAGTCCTTTCCTTGGGTGAGTGTCGAACATGGACCGTCATTCTACGGCAAACCACAACGCTTGTGACCACCTGTCGCACCGCACTGTGTTGCCTTTTTCGAGTTTATCGCATTTATACCGTTATCATGGCTCTCGTTTCAAGCAATATTCTAGCTAACGTCCTCTCGCTCAACGAGAATTGAAGTCAAGGGTGCGTGTGCAACGCTAGATCGCTTATGATGAAGACAAACCGTCAGCACGCATGTCTCACCATGACTGTGCGATGCGTTGCTCTCTTATTCACTTCATTCATCAGTGCTGGAGTCATTCCGTCATGAGCGAACCCGAAGTCGTCTATCTCAAGGACTATCTCCCACCGGCCTATACCGTCGAGACCACTCATCTCACTTTCGAGCTGGCGCCCGAGGATACGCACGTCAAGGCGACGCTGCGGATGAAACGCCATCCCGAGCGTGAAGCGGGCGTGCCGCTCGAACTGTTCGGTGCGAACCTTGATCTGCGAGCCATCTCGCTTAATGGCGAAGCGCTTCCCGACAGCCGTTATCGTATTGACGGGGAACGGCTGATTATTGATGACGTTCCTGACGATTTCGTGCTTGACACTGAAGTAGTGATTGCGCCCGAGCAGAACACCGCGCTTGAAGGGTTGTATCGCTCCAACAGAATGTACTGCACGCAGTGTGAGCCAGAAGGGTTCCGCCGCATCACTTGGTACCCTGACCGTCCAGACGTGATGGCCAAATTCACCACGACCGTTGTTGGCGATAAGGCCACGCTGCCGATACTGCTGTCCAACGGCAACCCCATCGATCAAGGGGACCTAGAAGACGGTCGCCACTTTGTGACATGGGAAGATCCGTTCCCCAAACCGTCTTATCTGTTCGCGCTGGTTGCTGGACAGCTTGAAGTGGTCGAAAGCTATTTCACCACCCGCAGCGGGCGTACCGTACTGTTGCAGCTGTACGTCGAACCGCAGAACCTGCATAAGACCGAATTCTCGATGGGTGCGCTCAAGCGTGCAATGAAATGGGACGAAGAGACCTACGGTCGCGAGTATGATCTTGACCGCTTCATGATCGTTGCCGTTGACGACTTCAATATGGGGGCGATGGAAAACAAAGGGCTCAATATCTTCAACAGCTCTGCGGTGTTGGCGAACCCGGAAACCACGATCGACGCAGGATTCCAGCGCATCGAAGGCATCGTGGCGCACGAGTATTTCCATAACTGGTCAGGCAACCGTGTGACCTGCCGTGACTGGTTCCAGCTGGCGCTCAAGGAAGGCTTCACGGTCTTTCGTGATCAGACGTTTTCCGCTGATACCAACTCTGCGCCCGTCAAACGTATCGAAGACGTGGCCGTGCTGCGTACCCAGCAGTTCGCCGAAGACGCAGGGCCGACAGCTCACCCTGTGCGCCCCGATCATTTTATCGAGATTTCCAACTTCTACACCCTGACCGTTTACGAGAAAGGGGCCGAAGTGGTGCGCATGCTGCGCAACCTGCTGGGTAAGGAAACATTCCGCCGCGGTACGGATACCTACTTCGAACGCTTTGATGGTCAGGCCGTACGTGTCGAAGATTTCGTGAACACGATGGCCGATGTCAGTGGCATCGACCTGGGCCAGTTCATGCGCTGGTACGAACAGGCCGGTACCCCACGTATCGACGTGGCCGAAGAATACGATGCCGAGCGGCAGGAGTACGCTCTGACCTTCCGTCAGCATACGCCGGCCACACCGGGGCAGGTTGCCGATAGCAAGCTGCCGCTGCACATCCCGGTCCGCATGGGGCTGCTCAACGGCCGTGGCAATCCGATTGAACTGGCCGTTGGCAACGAGCGTCCGGGACACGAAATGGTGCTGGAGCTGCGTGAAGCTGAAGAACGTATCGTCTTCAAGCACGTTGCCGAAAAGCCGACGCCGTCATTGCTTCGAGGCTTCTCTGCGCCGGTCATTCTGAATTTCCCGTACACGCGTGAACAGCTGGCCTTCTTGGTCAAGTATGATGTGGATGGCTTCAACCGCTGGGATGCCGGGCAACGGTTGGCACAGGAAGCGATCTTTGACGTCATGCATGCCATTCAGGCTGGCAAAGCGCCGACACTGGACGACACGCTGCTAGATGTCTTTGACTACCTGTTGAAAACGCCAGATCGTGCAGACCGCGCTGTACTGGCTGAAATGCTGCAGTTGCCTTCTGAGGCCTATCTAGCGGGGCAACTGGCACAGGTCGATATCGATGCAATCCATGATGCTCGTGTATTCGTCGAACGTTCTCTGGCAGAGCAGCTGCACTTCCACTGGCAGGCGCTGTATGAAAGCAATGTAACGAAAGCGGCGTACGAACCGTCTTTCGAGCAGATTTCTCATCGTGCACTGAAAAACGTTGCGCTGAGCTATCTGTGTGCGACGGGTGATGAAGACGCACTGGCATTGGCCGATCAGCAGTTCAAGACAGCGACCAACATGACGGATACGCGGGCTGCGTTGACCCAGTTGGTGCACCGCCATGCCGGTAAGCGTGCTGATGCAGCATTGAAGGCCTTCGAAGCGCGCTGGTCGCACGATCCGCTAGTGATGGACCAGTGGCTGACGTTGCAGGCCACCCAGCCGCACCCGGAGGCACTGGATCGCGTCAAGGCGCTGATGGCGCATCCGGCGTTCTCGCTGCGCAACCCGAATCGTGTCCGTGCCTTGATCGGAGCGTTTTCACAGCACAACCATGTCAACTTCCATCGTGCCGATGGGGAAGGGTATGCCCTGCTTGCCGACATCGTGCTACAGCTCAACAAAAGCAACCCCGAGATCGCCGCACGTCTGGTTCTGCCTCTGACACGCTATCAGCGTCTGGATGAGGCGCATCAGCAGCTGATGCGTGGTGCGCTTGAGCGCATCCGCAACCAATCGCTGTCACGCAATCTGTATGAAGTGATCGAGAAAGCGCTGGCCTGAAGATTGGGGCAGCGATGAAGGCGGCCTCGCGCATTGGAAGAGTGCGACGAGGTGCCTTCTACTGAACGAATGGACTGTCACGGCGGGCTGCGTTCAAGGCAGCCCGCTGCATTTAAAGGATATCAACGATGTCACATGATGCTCTGGGTCAGGCACTGATGATTCGCGCACTGGCCGCACGCGAAAAGGCCTACGCGCCGTATTCGAAATTCCATGTGGGCGCTGCGCTGCAGACCACTACAGGAGAAGTGTTCGACGGCTGCAATATTGAGAACTGCTCCTATGGCTTGACGAACTGCGCCGAACGGACGGCCATTTTCAAGGCCGTATCGGAGGGACATGTTAAGATTTCTGCTCTGGCCGTTGCTGGGGATACCGACGGCCCTATCGCCCCGTGCGGTGCGTGTCGACAGGTCATCGCCGAGTTCGCCGAGAAGGATACCCTGGTATGGCTGACTAACCTGAAGGGTGATGTGCAGCAGACGACCGTAGGAGCGCTCTTACCCGGCGCTTTCGATGCCAGTGATCTTTGATCTAGCGTCTTCTACATGACGTCATCGGGTAGGTCGCTCGGCAGTATAGGAGTGGCTGCCCGATGCCACGCAGTGTTTCATGACGCTCGTGGCTGTTGGGAGGCAGGCAGGGTCCATGGACTGCACCTGCCTGCTGGGCCGTTCATTTGGGACTGTACTGCCCTTGTGTTTTCATGAAAGCTCTAGTGGATCATCTCTTCTGGGAGAGGTGCGTCTTGGGGTATGTCGAACCTGTATGCATAAAAGCAACAGCGACAGAGAGTGTGCTGCGTCTATTGTCGGTCATGCATGGGCGGCGTGGATACATAGATGATTTTTCCGTATTCGTGCCGCATATGAAACCTCACGCTTTCTGATGATTTTGATCTTTTTTAATGTGCCTGTGCGGCGATACTCGCTGCGCTTTTCGTAAGCATCGAGAGAAGTCTCCTTTTCATAGGCAGAGGTCGCCATGCCGCTCATTGCGCGGGCCGTGGCGTGTTTATATTTATTTTTGGATCGAGTCGTATCGTTTTATGGCTGGCGCTATTTGCATGGTATGACTGTCCTATTGCCTCTCCTAATGGCGTTATTATTGGAAGCCTTTCGCCATTGATAATAGCATTGTTCTATTAAAGTACTATTTTTGTTATTGCATCATTTTTCCTTGAGTCTTACCTAGACTTTCTATTAAGAAAATAACGTGATGTGTGCTGTTTCAATATAAACAACCTGTGAGAAATGGGCTGAACCGTGGTCTCTATGCCCGTGCAGAGGGAGTGCAAGCACGGCATTCATGGTCTTTCTATGCAGCGATTACAAAAAAATACAATGGCGCTTTTGTGAGCCGGTGGCTATTTACTGGTATGTTAATAAACACTTTCCATTCGCGATAATAAAGTCGTGGTTTATTGCGGCCGTTACAATTACACCTGAAAATAGAAAATCTGAGGCAGGGATAAGTATTGATGAACTCTCTTCATCATGGACATTCACCATCGGCTGAGTTCCCGTGGCTGTTGCTCTGCCCTGGGAAGCCTGCCCAATACTTCCAGTCATGCGCGATGGCGGAACATGCTGCCAGAGCCTGTGTTGAGGAGGGGCTGGCGCTGCGTGAAAGTATCGTCATCGCTTACGCACTGGGTACTCTTGCGGGCAACAGCCAGGAGGTGCGGATGGTATCGCACCGCAGCCAGGCGGTGGTCGATATGCTGGCAAAGCGCGAAAAGCAGCTGCTGGCTGGGCGCGACCCCGCGAGGGATCCTGCGCTTGAAAATGGTAGTACCGCTCATGCGGCAGGGGCCTACCTGACGGCGGCAACGGCATGGTCGGTGCCTCGCGAACTGAGGCAGATCGTAATGGCTTCCGCTGAGGAGTGGTGGCCGTGGCCGCTTGATGAATGGAAGCCCGAAGGCAGTGCTCTCGGCAACCTATGCCAGGCACTGGCGCTGCTGCTGGCGGAAACCGAGCGCCTTGAGCGCCATCGTCATACATGGCAACGCTTGGCTGCTGACATCGAGGCATAGCAGAAATGCTGGGTTTTTAAGAGATTTTAAGAGGTCTGTGTGTTAACCGCCGCATAGGCGTCGATCAGCGCTGCGATCCGCTGGCGCTGATCGTCCGGTGCCTGAGTCAGTAGTGGCTGATGGCGTACCGCATAGCGACGTGCCAAAGCGGGGTCTAACTGTTCCAGCGCCGCTAGATGGCCCTCTAGGGTCCCTACGTCGCCGCGGGCAAGCGGCCCCGTTAGTGCTTGGGTAACGCCACGCTCATGGGCAGCGCTCAATGTGTTCTGCATGAGCGGCAGTAAAGCGTCCATCATATCCTTTTCGCTGCTTCCCCAACTTTCCCACAGTCGGGCCATGTCCGTCATTAGCGCAATCAGTAGAGCACTGGCGTGGTTGGCGGCCGCGTGATAGCGCATACGGGTATTCGGCGGCAGGATATTAACGTGGCTGCCAAGGGCGTGGGCAAGCGTCGCAAGATCATTGCTCAGCGCTTCGTGCTCGGCCTCAATCGTGATGGTGCAGTGCTGAAACGTTGTTGCGGTTCCGACCGGCTGGCTGATGCTCTGCAATGGGTGGAAACCACCGATATGCGCTTGGCAGTGTTGTGCGGCCTGAAGCGCCTGCACATCCGTGGCCCCACTCAGGTGAACGACAGCGCTGCCTGCCGACCATTCGGTAGTATCAGCGAGAGGGGCAATGGCATCATCAGGCGTTGCAATAAAGATAAGCGAACAGGTATCGGCCAGCGACTGCACGCTCATTGCGCGGGTATGCACGCGTTGAGCTAACGCACGCGCCTTCGGGCATGCCTCGCTGCGTCCGGCAATTGCATGGATGGGGTAGCCCCGCAGTGAGAGGGACTCTGCCAGAGCTGACCCCATACGGCCGGGGCCAATCACACCCAGGGTGGAAAACTCAAGGGTGGTTGCCATGGTACTCATGTTTCATCCCGTTTATCCATCCTTACCACGTTTCTAGGTTCAGTCACGGCGTGATGGGTGGCCTGTGCGCTCATTTTCCGCCGCCGTTCAGCTGCTCCATCGACTGCAGGTAGGGCGAAACGTGAGAATGCTGGTCTCGAGAGTGAGAGAGTGCCCATGCGGCGGCACATACGATAGCCAGTGCGACCAGCAGTCGGCCACTCCTGCGCTGCTGTCTACGCTGATCCTTATCGAGCCGACTGTCTGGCAGGTACTTCTGGCTCAGACGCCGCCAGAGCGAGGGGGGCTGATCCGATGCCGTAGACGCTTGCTCGGTTTCCACCTGCTCGGTGTCAGTAGGCTTTGGCGGTTCTGCAATGCCCAGCAGTGAAAAATCAATGGTGTCGCGCAGCGGCTTCACGTTATCGGGAAGGTCGTGATACACGGCATAAGGACGGAAACCCGCCATGCTGTGTTCCACGAGAAAGAAGTACCGGAATGTGCCCACGGTCGTTTCCGCTTCATAGCGGAAGCCGTAGAGCGCTACGCTGTAATCGTGATTGAGGAGCTCGACATCCTGCTTGATCAGCTCCGAGGCCTGCAGGGTATGGAACGGCACAACAACGTGATGTTTCTCGTTATCGAGGATATATTTGAGTTCCCCAGTAATATTTATGGCTGTGCGCATAAGTCGTAGGTTCGATCCGTGGTGAAAAGGCCCTGATCAACGGTGGCATCCTACCACAGTCGTGCCAAGTTGCATCGGTCATTTAACAACCTATCTTGCGGTATCTCGCGGCCTGACTCTGTCCGAGTCCCGTCAATTGTACTGTCCTTGCCTAGGCCACATATGGTCATGATAGCAAAGGAATTGGTACCATACGGACTATATGTTTATTGATTGCGGGAACGCAGGTATAACGATGGCCAAGCTTTATTTCAATTATGGTGTGATGAACGCTGGCAAGTCACTTAATCTGATCAAGGACGCCTACAACTACGAAGAGTCTGGACGTAGAGTGCTGGCGTTCAAACCGGCGATCGACACGCGCAATGACAAGATTGAATCGCGTATTGGCTTGCGCCGAGATGCCCTCAACGTAGCTGATAACGATGATATCTATGCCTTGTTCGAGACTGAAAATCGGCGGTTGCGAGCGGAGGAAGGTCTGCATTTTTCGGCCGTATTCGTAGATGAATGCCATTTTCTGACGGCACAGCATATCGTCCAGCTGTCAGATATCGTGGATAGGTTGAGCGTGCCCGTGCTGTGCTATGGGCTGCGGACGGATGCGTTTGGTCAGCTGTTCGAAGGCAGTGCTCGCTTGTTCGCGCTGGCCGACGAAATCAACGAGATCAAGGGGATGTGCCGATATTCGGAGTCCAAGGCGACGTTCGTGATGCGGCTCGACGAGCAGGGGCAGCCCATTCGGCAAGGGCAGCAGATCTGTATTGGTGGCAACGATCACTATGTGTCGTGTTCGCGCAAAGAGTACAAGAAGCGTATGACGCTTTAGGAATCAGGGCACCATGAAGGAAAAATCCTTCGTGCGTCTACCGGAGCATATCGTGATGGGCATGATATGATCATCCATAATGACCATGGGGTGCTTGATAAGAAAAGACACCATGGAATTTCACTTGAAAGCAGGAGATATCATCGTGGATCGTAATCCTTTCCCCACTGTTGATCAGACGCAGGTCGTGACGGCGTCAGAAGGGCGACGTGTTCTGCGCAACACGTACAGCCTGCTGGCTATCACGTTGCTGTTTTCGGCTGCCATGGCGTGGTTATCGTTCGCGCTGGGTACGCACTACATTTCCTCGATTATTTTCATCGTCGGCGCCTACGGTCTGATGTTCTTGGTGCACGCAACAGCGCGCACAGGTTTCGGCTTGGTTGCTATCTTGGCCTTTACCGGCTTCATGGGTTACTCGCTGGGTCCGGTGCTGAACATGTTCATGTATGCACGGGGTGGCTCCAGTATCGTGCTGCTGGCGCTGAGCATGACCGGTGTTTCATTTCTGGGGCTGTCGCTGGTCGGTATCTTCACGCGCCGCGATCTTGGCTTCCTCGGTAACTTCATCACGGTCGGCGTCTTTGTACTGCTGGCAGGCATGATCATCAACCTCTTTGTACATGCTTCGGTATTGTCGATGGTGATGTGCTGTGGCTTCATCCTGTTGTCGTCTGCTGTCATCCTGTTCCGTACCCAGCAGATCGTGCGTGGCGGTGAAACCAACTACATCCTGGCGACAATTGATCTCTATGTGAGTATCTACAACATTTTCGTCAGTCTGCTGCAGATTCTCAATAATCGTGACTGATTGATTTTTAAGGCTTTATTGGCGTTCTGCATGCTCCAACGATAGCCGTGAAAGTGTTCATTTAGCCCATGTCGAGCATAGTGTGGTCACAATCTGGTCACACTATGTTCGCATCTGACCGGACGCTTCCGAGCCAAAACTCGACAGCGCCTTGGTACAAAAAGCCTTGTTTAGGCAGAGTGTTTTTTACCCTCGCTCTATCAATCATTTTCTATGGTCTGCTCTGGGGCCATTCACATCGGATGCTCTAGCCTCTTTAATTCCTGCCTTTTGGTTCTGTATAGGTTTTGTCGCACCAAGATAAATAAGAAAATCAAGGATAAAGAAATATTGCCATTACAGCGAATAACAACGCCGCTTAGAGTCAGTCGATTTACGTTAAGGTTGAGTGCTGGGCAGAAACGGGTTATTTGCAATGATGCCAATGAGATATTGATACCCCATCAATATCTGATCATCTGACAATGCGTGTTTTGTCCTGCTCTAGATTTCCATCACTATCAAGATAGAGGTCTATGCGCGTGAAGTCTCCTTGAATAGTGAATGAAGCGGAATGATCGTCATCAGATACGATGTCGAATGTGATGCCTTTCTTGTAATCCTCTTTTATGTCACCGGACATTCGGTAATGCAGTGTATCGCCCGGTGCTAGCGTATTTCTGGAATAGTCATATCCATCTACGTAAAAATAGGTGTGCAGAGTCTCTCTGCTTTGGCTAGAGGAATGCAGATTGACTTCCGGTATAGTAAAAATAACGTTGAACCTCAGCATGATGCAAAACAGGATAAGCAATAGTTGAGGAAGCATCTGGTGGCCTTAAATGTCGGTGGTATAAACTATGGCCGTGAGTAAGCGTGCATGGCTTGCCGTAGAGTAATGGAAAAGCTGCAGTGGATGATAAACCAGTCATATGTAGAAAATCGTATCCTCCTCATGGATGAGGAGGATTTTGGTTTTTATCTATTTTTATTAAATTAAATATGAAGGAATTCATTATTGTTATGGGCGTTTTTTACCTATTGATTGAACGCCGTATGGCAAGGTAACCGTGGCTGGTTTATGTCTGCTGAAAATAGGCAGCCATACCCCTGCTGCCGAGCATACAGGCAGGTGCAAGCCCGTATGCTTGGGTAATTCAGTCGGGTGTTATCGTCGGGCGAGCCGAAAGGGATTGAGTGCGATCAAGGCACCCAGGATCAGCACCAGTACACCGATGCACTGTAGTAAGGCAAGGGTTTCACCCAACAGCGCAATTGAGAAGAAAGCACCACACGCCGGTACCAGCAACATCATCAGCGTCGCGCTAGACGCCTTAACGTGGCGCAGGCCATAGAAATAGAACATGGAAGCCAGCGCGGTTGGGCCAACGATCAGGAAAAACACGTTGAACCATACAGTAGGGGAAATGCTTCCCCAAGCAACCGTGCTCCACTGAGGGGCGGCGAGAAGTATCAAGCCCAGTGCACCTCCCGACGTGGCGCAGGCCGTTGCCTGTAGTGCTCCAAGCGAGCCTTTTGCCAGCAATGTCTTGGACAGGATGCTGTACGTTGCCCAGCAGCCTGCGGCGAGCAGAAACAGCATGTCGCCCCATAAGCGGCCATTCGAGACGCTGGCGTTGCCGGCACCGTACAAAAAGATAGCGGCACCGATCAGCCCGATTAGCAGTCCTGCTAGGCGTGATGGAGCTGCCGTTTCCCTACCAAAGCCGATCATCAGCCCACTGGTCAGCAAAGGGCTAAGCACTGGAATAATAATACTGCCGTCCAGAGACGGTGCCAGTGTCAGTGCCCAGAAGAAAAATACGTTGTAGCCGAACACACCGATCAGGCCGGCCAGTGCGGCAGACAGCATGGCGCGGTAGCTGATGACACGGGTGCGATCTCGGAACAAAACCGCCATTAGTGCCAGCACGATTCCCCCGCCTGCAAACCTTAGTGCGGCAGCAACGGTGGCGGGCATTTCGCCGACCACGATCTTGGAACTGGCAAAAGCGCTGCCGAACATAATCATAGTGCCGAGCAGACTGAGATAGGCCAATCGTGTCTCTGTGGGGCTGCTCACAGGCAGAGAGGAGCGGTCGGGCATGGTCAGCGTGTCCTTGTTATGGATTGTTGTTTAGGGCGTGTCGCGGTCGTTGCTGCTGAAAGACGGCGTTCGGTACGCAAGAAAGAAGCGCTCGCGGTCGTAAGATGGGGTGCCGCCGAAAGATGACTGTCGCACAGGGGGATAGGGTGTGTCTTGGACAATCGTGCCGAAAGGCATGAAAAGGGATGAAATGCAGGATAGAAACGAGAAAAGGGCCATTAGAAGGCCCTTTTTTGGCAGGTCATAGACGTATGGTCGACAGGTATTAAAGCGGAAGTGGCTGCTCCAGTACACGACGCAGCACGAAGCTCGAATGGGCGCTGGTCACGCCGGGAATGCTGTTGATATGGTTGAGCAGCAGGTCCTGATATTCGTCCATGTCGTGCACAATGACACGCAGCTGGTAGTCGGCTTCCTGTCCTGTAATCAGCAGGCACTCGATGATGTTGGGAATGTCTCGAATGGCTTTTTCAAAAGTCGAAAAACGCTCGGAGTTGTGCTGGTCCATTGAGATCAGCAGCAGGGCCATCAGGTTAAGACCAAGGCGCTTGGCATCCAGCATGGCGCGGTAGCCTGTGATCAGCTCGCTTTCCTCAAGGGCGCGCACACGGCGCAGGCACGGGGAGGGGGACAGGCCGATGCGGTCGGCCAGTTCCTGGTTGCTGATGCGGCCTTCGCGCTGCAGCAGCTCCAGAATGTGGCGATCATAGCGGTCTAGGCGGTATCCGTTTTCTGAAGAAGGCATGATGTGTGTCTCTTTGGGCTTTTAGTTGAAATATTATGCCAAATTATAGCCTGTTAAATGCAATTTTCGCAATGAATAGGGCTGGATCAAGCAATGGTGTTGGGACTACAATAGCATGAGTTCGATATGCCGTGTGTAGCCACACCGTAGGGATGCAGTGGCAGCGGCCACTTATTCAATTTATTTTCCTCAAGGGATCAAACACTCATGTCTGACGCTCATGTGGTGAAGAACACTATCTTTGGCGATGCGGCGCAAGGTTCTTTCGACCATCGCAAATACAGCGCTCCCGCACCAGTTCCAGCGTTCAATCGCACCTGGCCTGACAATCGCATTACGCGTGCACCCATCTGGGTCAGTGAAGATCTGCGAGATGGCAACCAGGCCCTGCTTGAGCCCATGAGTGTCGAACAGAAGCAACGACTGTGGCATTTGATCCTGAAAATCGGCATCAAGGAAGTGATGGTCGGTTTCCCATCCGCCAGCCAGCCCGACTATGACTTCGTGCGTTGGTTGATCGACGAAAACCAGATTCCGGAAGATGTGACGATTGCCGTGCTGGTACAGGCGCGTGAGCATCTCATCGCACGCACCTTCGAAGCATTGCAGGGTGTGCATCGCGCCATCATCCATATCTACAGCTCGACGTCGACCATCCAGCGTGAACGCGTATTCGAAAAGACCCGTGATGACATCAAGGCACTGGCCTGTCAGGGTGTGACCTGGGTATGTGATTACGCTGCACGCTACCCCGCAACCGACTGGCGCATCGAATACTCACCGGAAAGCTTCTCGGAAACCGAGCCAGAGTATGCGGTTGATGTGTGCGAAGCCGTGATGGCGATCGTTAAGCCGACGCGTGAAAAGCCGATCATCTTCAACCTGCCGAATACGGTCGAAGTGGCTTCTCCGAATCACTATGCCGATCAGATCGAGTATTTCTGCCAGAACATCAGCAATCGCGATGCCGTCGTGGTGTCTGTGCATACGCACAATGACCGGGGCGGTGCCGTAGCCGCTGCCGAGCTGGCGCTGCTGGCTGGAGCGGATCGCGTTGAAGGTACGCTGCTGGGTAACGGCGAACGTACCGGTAACATGGATATCGTGACGCTGGGGATGAACCTGTACAGCCAAGGGATTGACCCTCAGCTGGACCTTTCCAACCCGGAAGAGATCATCCGTACCGTGAGTGAGTGCACCAAACTGATCGTGCATCCTCGTCATCCGTGGGTCGGCGAGCTGGTGTATACCGCATTCTCGGGCAGCCATCAGGATGCCATTCGCAAATCGCTGCGCAATCAGCGTCCGGAAGAAACGTGGCAGGTCGCCTATTTGCCTATCGACCCGCGTGACATTGGCCGCAATTACGAAACGGTGATTCGCGTCAACAGTCAGTCCGGTAAGGCGGGGATGGCATTCCTGCTTGAACGCGACCACGGCATCAGTCTGCCGCGCTGGATGATGTTGGAGTTGGCACCGATCGTACAGAAGGCCAGTGAGAAGACCACCGGTGAACTGTCGAGCGATGATATCCGTGCGCTGTTGTTCAAGGAATTTTCGCCAGAGCAGCCTTATACGCTGGAGCACTATCGTTTCGATCGTGAAGGCAGCACGTTGTCCACACGCATTCGTGAAGGCGACAAGGTGCATGTGCTGGAAGGGCAAGGCAATGGCGTGATCTCGGCCTTCGTCGACGCATGGCATCACTATGACAGCCGTCCGCTGAGCGTCACCAACTACAGCGAGCATGCCATGGGCAGCGGCAGCGATGCCAAGGCGATCGCCTTTGTCCAGCTGAACGTCGATGGTGTATCCGTGACCGGTGTGGCAGAAGACTATGATACTGGTGCTGCTTCGCTGCGTGCCATTCTGGCCGCCTTCGACCGCGCTGCACGTCAGAAGAGCTGAGATGAAGAGAGTACGGTGACGGATATTCGTCAGCCGTAGTCACATAAAAAGTCGGTACCGAGCAATCAATCGGTGCCGACTTTTTTTACACTCAACCGTTGTTGCTGCTTTTTTCCTGTGTGCTGGAACGGTAAGCGTTGTCGGTCAGTCCGAGACCTGTCCGCGAAGCCAACGAATTTCTTCGGCCCAGCGATCCGGGTCGGTCGTTTCCAGAATCAGTGGAATGTCATCCAGCCGAGCGTCCTGCATCAGGGCGGTGAAGCAGGGCAGGCCGATCAGTCCTTCTCCCAGTGGTGCGTGCCGATCGACGCGGCTGCCACAGGCCGTCTTACTGTCATTCAGGTGCATCCCTTGCAGGTAGCGCAGGCCAACCGTCTCATCTAGGGCATGCAGCACTGCTGCCGTGTCCGCGGCGGTGCTCAGATCATAGCCCGCGGCAAAGGCATGACAGGTATCGACGCACACACCGATACGCGAAGTATCTTCAACCTGCGCGATGATGGCCGCTAACTGTTCGAAGCGGTGACCAATATTGCTGCCCTGACCTGCGGTGTTTTCCAAGACCACGCTTACGCCCTGCGTTTGTTCTAGGGCACGATTGATGCTGTCGGCGATGTGGCTGATGCAGGTCGCTTCACTGATTTGGCGCAGATGGCTGCCCGGGTGCAGGTTGAGTCGTGTCAGACCCAGCTGTTCGCAGCGCTGCAACTCATCCAGAAAAGCCGCGTACGATTTTTCACGGCCTTCCGTTTCGGGGTGGCCTAGATTGATAAGGTAGCTGGCGTGCGGAAGGATGTGCCGTGCAGCAAAGCCGTGCTGCGCACAGGCGGTCTTGAAGGCGGCGATGACGGCAGCATCCAGTGGCTTGGATTCCCAGCGGCGTTGGTTGCGCGTGAACAGCGCGAAGGCATTGGCCCCAATGGCAAGGGCATTATCGACGGCATGGTGTACGCCGCCTGCGGCGCTGACATGAGCGCCAACATGTTTTCTGCACATTAGAAGGTCTCACCGATCATTAATGATAATTTAGATGAAAAATGAATAAGGTATGAAGGATATGGCGTCGAGACGCTTGGTATTGCTCTAACATTGTGGGAGGAATGAAGAGAAGAATGCTATATCTGAAAGATTGAAGGTCATCTCTTTCAGAAAACATGGGCTTATTGTAAGCCAGTCGTTACAAAAAATCTCGAATAGCTTCCGGATTATCGGATTGCCTTTAGCGAGAGAAGTCATGCTAAATGGGCGATAAGTCGCGCCTTGTGCGCCCGAGTAAGCAAGATCGCGTCGGACTGACCTTTCGCTTACTTGTGTGATCGATAAAGAGAGCGTCTCATCGTGATGTGGCCTCGTACAGGCTGCATGGAATGAAACAGGTAAAGGAGTCTTGTGTGCCTGATCGTAATTTTTCGAAGCACCATGCCCGTCGATGGATGCGAATGCTGTCGGTGCTGTCGTGCGGCATTGCTGGTATGGCGGTTCTACAGGCCAGCGCCTTCGATTTCAATGATGTTTCAAGCCAAGCCCAGTCGCTGGCGCAGGAGCGCTACGATGCGCCAGCGCACAGCCTTTCGTCGTCGCTGAGCGCGTTGGACTATGCGCACTACAGGGACATCCACTTCAAGAATGAATATGCGCTATGGCACGGGCAGGGCCTGCCATTTGAGCTGGGGTTCTATCCTGAAGGGATGGTCTATGACACGCCGGTCGAAGTGAATGAAGTCGCAGGTGACCAGGTGCATGCGCTGACCTATGCGCCCGAGCAGTTCGACTGGAGCGCCAACGCATCGCTTAAGCCTGAGGAACTGGCGTCGCTGGGTTATGCCGGGTTCGAGGTGCGCTATGGGCTGGGTGATGGTCAGCGCCATCCGGTGATGGCATTTCTCGGCGCCAGCTATTTCCGCGCTATCGGTGAGAACCAGCACTTTGGTGTGACAGGGCGCAGCGTTGCCATCGATACGGGATTGTCGTCGGGCGAGCAGATGCCGCAGTTTAAGCGCTTCTGGGTCGTCAAACCGTCGCCGGGTGATCGCTACCTCATCATTTATGCGCTGTTGGACTCTCCGAGCGTGACCGGAGCCTATCGTTTCGTATTGCGCCCGGGTGAGGATTCCATCGTGGATGTCCAGTCCCGTCTATTCATGCGTGACAAGGTCAACAAGCTGGGCATCGCACCGCTGGCCAGCATGTTCTATTACGGCAGTGCGCAGCCGAGCAATCGTGACAATTTCCGTCCGGCCATGCATACCTCTGATGGACTGCTGGTGCGTGATGACAAGGATGACTGGACATGGCAGCCGCTGCTCAACCCGCGTCGTCTGAACATCAACGATTACGAAATGCAGCGTCTGGCCGGTTTCGGGCTGATGCAGCGCGATCATGATTTCAGTCACTATCAGGATGTGGATGAGCGCTACGACCAGCGTCCCAGCGTGTGGGTCGAACCCACCCAGAACTGGGGCGCAGGCAAAGTTCAGCTGATCCAGATCCCATCGCCGGATGAAACCAATGACAACGTCGTTGCGTTCTGGCAGCCGCAAACGCTGCCGAGCAAAGGGCAGTCGTACGATTTCAACTACCGTATGACGTTCACCAGTAACGAGCCGCGCCTGTACAGCAATCAGCTGGCTTGGGTTGACAGTACTCGTCGCAGCGAAGGTGAAGTGAAGCAGGGCGATACCAGTCGCAAAAGTGACGGTACCGTGGCCTACATCGTCGATTTCCGTGGCGACAACCTGAAATCGCTGAACGCTCAGAGTGTCGTGACCGCTGATGTCCTGCCTAGCGACAACGTTGAGGTCGTGAGCGCCGATGTTGCGCGTCAGCCTGTGATTGATGGCTATCGATTGACGCTGAAACTGCGCGTCAAGGATGCCAGTAAGTCGCAGGACGTGCGTGCTTTCATCAAGGATGGCACTGGCCATCGTCTTTCTGAAACCTGGCGACTGCTGAAGACTTCCGATGCCTGATAAACACTATACGCCGTCGAGTGCCTATCTCGACCAGCTGGCGTCGTTGACTGCCGAACCGTCTGCCCAGGCGGAATTCGAGATGCTGTCGAAGAATGACGCCCTTTCTCTTAGCCAAGCGCATGCCGAAATCGGTCATGCGTCCGAGAATTCCACTGATCCGGCGCAGCCGTCCGTTGCACGTCGCCTTGAGCTGGCTGATCAGCACGATGTGCCTGATGAGCTGCTGGAAGAAGATCATGCTCAGCGACTGCGGCTACGCAGCGTGCCACGCTGGACGCGCACTCCGATAGCGCCGCGCCCGTGGTGGAAAAAGCGTGGGCCGTTAGAGCGCTTATGGCGCACGTTGTGCCCTTGGGGGCGCAAGGAGCGCGCCGAGCAGGACGCGGCAGACAGCGAACAGCCACCGTTGCACCATCATCGCTGGCAGCGTGTGGGACTGATGCGCCGCGTCGTGCTGCTGTTCTTAGTGGTCGTGCAGAGCCTAATGGCGGTGGCCTATATGACCACCGTGCTACCTAACAAAGGTGGCACGCTGCTGGAAGTGGCGGTGCTAATCCTGTTTGGTCTGCTGTTCATCTGGGTATCGTCAGGGTTCTGGACGGCGCTGATGGGCTTCCTGCAGTTGGTGATTGGGCGTGATCGCTACAGTATCTCCGCCTCGACCGCCGAGGACACGCCGATTGCCGACGACGCACGTACCGCACTGGTAATGCCGATCTGCAACGAAGATGTCAATCGCGTCTTCGCCGGTCTCAAAGCCACCTACCTGTCGCTTAAGGAAAATGGTCGTTTAGACCTGTTCGACATTTATATCTGCAGTGACTCCTTCGATCCTGATACCTGCGTGCAGGAAAATCAGGCGTGGATGAACCTGTGCCGTGAAGTCGAAGGTTTTGGCCGTATCTTCTACCGCCGCCGCCGCCGTCGCGTGAAACGCAAGAGCGGTAACATCGACGACTGGTGTCGCCGTTTCGGTAACCAGTACCGCTATATGCTGATTCTGGATGCTGACAGTGTGATGACGGGCAGCTGTTTGACTCGTCTGGTGCAGCTGATGGAAGCCAACCCGGATGCGGGGCTGATTCAGAGCGCACCGGTATCCGCTGGGGGCACCAACCTGTACGCACGCCTGCAGCAGTTTGCGACGCGCGTCTATGGCCCACTGTTCACCGCGGGGCTGCATTTCTGGCAGCTAGGCGAATCCCACTACTGGGGGCACAACGCCATCATCCGCGTTGCGCCGTTTATGAAGCACTGTATTCTGGCTCCACTGCCGGGCAAGGGCTCGCTTTCTGGCCCGATACTGTCGCACGACTTCGTTGAAGCTGCGCTGATGCGCCGTGCCGGCTACGGGGTATGGATTGCTTATGACCTGCCCGGATCGTATGAAGAGATGCCGCCCAACTTGGTCGACGAGCTGCAGCGTGACCGCCGCTGGTGTCACGGTAACCTGATGAACTTCCGCCTGTTCTGGGTGAAGGGCATGCACCCGGTGCACCGTGCGGTGTTCTTGACGGGCGTGATGTCCTACCTGTCAGCACCGCTGTGGTTCCTGTTCCTAGTACTGTCGACCGCGCTGATGGCGACCAACCTGTTTACCGACCCGGTCTATTTCTCCAAGCCGGGGCAGTTGATAGCGGAATGGCGCCTCAACTGGTATCCGTGGCGCGCCGTGGCGCTGTTCAGTGCCACACTGACGCTGCTGTTCCTGCCGAAGATCATGAGCCTGATCTGGCTGTGTTCTCGCGGGGCCAAGGAATACGGTGGTTCGCTGCGTCTGATTTTGAGCGTAGTGCTGGAATCACTGGTGTCGATGCTGCTGGCCCCAGTGCGCATGCTGTTCCACACCCGTTTCGTAATCAGCATTCTGTTTGGGCTGAAGGCCAAGTGGACGTCGCCGGACCGCGAGAGCTCCGAGACCTCTTGGGGTGAAGCGATCCGTCGCCACGGTGTTCAGACGCTCTTGGGCTGTGCGTGGATCGCACTGGTACTGTGGATGGACCCGCGCTTCCTGCTGTGGTTCTCTCCGATCGTCGGCGCGTTGGTAGTGTCGATCCCGGTATCGGTACTGACCAGCAAGGTCAGCCTAGGGATGGCACTGCGTCGCTGGGGCTTTCTAAGAATTCCGGAAGAAACCCATCCGGGGCCGGAGCTGCTCAATACGTGGAAGTTCACGCGTGAAGCACGCGCACAGCGCAACGTGCCCAATTTCGTGCATGCCGTTGTCGACCCGTTGGTCAACTCGGTCAACTGCGCGCTGGGTACCGCTCGCCATACCACGTCCGAGGCGATCGAGATTCGTCGTCAGGGGCTGGTACGCAAGGCGCTGGTCAGCGGTCCGCACCGTTTGGGTGCGGCAGACCGCCTGGCACTGCTTGATGACCCCATCATGCTATCGCGACTGCACTATAGTGTGTGGGAAGACGGTGATCGCTATCCGGCTTGGCGTGCGGTCTACTTGAACATGCAAGCACGACAGCCTTCCTGATCCAACGCATTTCGCTAAATGGAAACGCCCTGAAGTCCTTCACTTCAGGGCGTTTTTTTATGCCTACCTCTCTCTTTTCGGCACGATCTTTTGTACGGCAATCCCGAGTGAATTAGTTTCCGTCCTATAAACATGGCATGCGCACTGCATAGACATTGTTGAACAATCTTTATGCTTGGAGGAGTGCTCATGAAACGCACCGCTATGCTTACCGGCCTGCTCATGCTGGCAACGACTCAGTCTCAGGCGGCGCTTGTCTCCGACGGCGAGCTGACCATTGGTTCCGACCTGACCTATCCGCCTTACAACTACCTCAAGGATAACGAACCGGCAGGGTTTGATGTTGAGGTGATGGCGCTGATCGCGCAGCAGATGTCGCTAACGCCGCGCATCAAGGACACGCGCTTTGCCAGCCTGATCATGGGGTTGAAAAGCCACAAGTTCGATGTCGTGGCATCGACGCTGTATGTCACGCCAGAGCGTGCGCAGCAGGTGGCATTCATTCCTTATATGAAAACGGGCGGGGCACTGATGGTGAAGGCCGGCAGTACCGATGCCCCTCAGCGTCCTGAAGACCTGTGCGGCAAGCGGGTCGGGTCGATCAAAGGCGGTGCTTGGATTCCGAAGCTGCGTGCACTGTCGGAGAGTTATTGTGCACCACACCAGTTGGGCGCCATTGATGTGAAGGAATTTCCTTCGTCCCCGGAAGTGACCCAGGCGCTCTTTGCCGGAGCCATTGACGTCGAGTATGAAAATGCGGCCGTAGCTAAGGCCACCGTTGATAAGACCGGCCAGCGGATGAAGATCACGTCGACGTCGCTGCTGTATCCGGTCGTGGTCGGTCTGGCTGTCAACAAGAACGATACTGCGCTGCATGAGCAGCTCGAAACCGCGCTGAGCAAGGTCTCGACGACGCCTGAATACGCCGCTCTGCTTGATAAGTACAACGTGCAGGTACCGGCGAAGACCGATTTCCAGCGGGCGCTGGACGGTACGCTTTAACGGGAGGGCGATGCTATGCAGTTTGATTGGCCCTATCTGTTCAGCCTGCTGACCTTTGCCGATTTCTGGAAAGCCAGTCTGGTCGTGGTGCAGCTGAGCCTACTGACGTGGTGCAGTGGCGTGGTACTGGGAATGGGTATCGCGTTTGCCCGCCGGTCGCGTTCGCGGGTGCTGAGAAAGGCGGCGGCGCTGTACATCTGGTTGTTCCGCAGTCTGCCGCTGCTGGTGCTGCTGATTTTCATCTTCAACCTACCGCAGATGTTTCCTGCGTTGCAGGGCGTACTGGGCAACCCGTTCGTGGCCAGCGCCATTGCGCTGATCCTAAGTGAAACGGCCTATATCGCTGAGATTCACCGCGGTGGACTGATTGCCGTGCAGAAAGGGCAGTTCGAGGCGGGCAAGGCACTGGGGCTGAGCCGTGGGCGCATCAATGCTTACATCATCGTGCCGCAGGCGCTGCGCATTTCATTGCCGACGCTGGTCAACGAGTTCATCACGATCGTCAAGATGACATCGCTGGTATCGGTGATCTCGCTGGCGGAAATCCTGATGGTGGGCGAGCGGCTTTATACCGACAACTTTAAGGTCATGGAGACGTTGCTGGCCGTGGCGTTCTACTACGTGCTGATTGTGACGGTGTTCGAGCGACTCTTTGCGTGGTTGGAAGTGCGGCTGGATATTCAGCGCCGCACCCCAGACGCCATTGACGCTGAAGCGCTGCGCACCATGCTGCCATCAGCATCTGCACCATCGCGACGCAGTGTTCAGCCCTCGGCTAAGCCCATCCTGGAAGTGAACGGCATGACCAAGGCGTTCGACGGCAAGCGCGTGCTCGATGACATCCATCTGGCCGTTCATCCCGGTGAGGTCATTTCGATCATTGGGCCGTCCGGTTCCGGTAAGACCACGCTCATCCGCATGATCAATGGGCTGGAACAGATGGACAAAGGGGAAGTGTTTCTGTCAGGGCGCTCCTTTATCCAAGCGGGACAACCCGACTATGCGCTGCCGTGGCGCACTCAGATCACCAAAATCGGCATGGTGTTTCAGGGCTTCAACCTGTTTCCCCATAAAAGCGTCATCGACAACTTGATGCTGGCGCCGCGGCTGCACTTCAACGAAGACCCGCGCACTCTGCGTCAGCACTGTCTCGCGATGCTGGACAAAGTGGGCATGCTCGAACACGCCTACAAATATCCGCACCAACTGTCCGGTGGTCAACAGCAGCGCGTCGCCATTGCGCGCACGTTGGTCATGAAGCCCAGCATCATTCTGTTCGACGAACCGACGTCGGCGCTGGACCCTGAGCGCGTGGCCGAAGTATTGGACGTCATCGCGCGTCTGGCGCAGGAGGGCATCACGATGCTGATCGTGACGCATGAAATGAAGTTCGCGTTTTCTGTCTCAGATCGGGTGGTGTTTATGGAAAACGGCCATGTCGTCGTCGATGCACCGCCCGCGGAAATTCGTCAGATGACCGGGTCGCGCATTCACGCATTCGTCAGCGATATTGCCATGAGCTAAGGAGCCGCTAGGCATGCCCACTTCACTCCCCCCCGCGGCAGCGTTGCAAACGGCGGTGCTCGACAAGGACGAACTGGCATCACTGCCGGCCTTCCAGCGTACGGCCATTGAGCTGCGGGATCGCATTATCAGCGGCCGCTTGCAGGCTGGCCAGCCACTTGCCGAGCAGGAGCTGGCGTCGGAATGGGGCGTATCACGCAATACCGTGCGAGAGGCGCTGCGCTTTCTGCACGGTGAAGGACTGGTGGAATACCGCCATAACCACGGTGTTAGCGTGCGCTGCTTGAGTCGTCAGGACGTGCGCGATATCTACCGCACACGGCGCTATATCGAACTGATGGCCGTACAGATGCCGGAGACGATTACCCACTACCACCTCGACAGGCTGCGCCAGCCGCTTGATCTATCGGTACAGGCTGCCGTCGGTGATGACTGGCAGGCGGTCGGCACCTATAGCCTGCGCTTTCACCAGTGCTTGGTACATATGCTGGGCAGCGCACGGTTGGATGCCTTCTTTACGGTATTGGTGGCGCAGCAGCGTCTGCTGTTCGCATCTGGCCAGTATGAATCCGCTTTCCAGCAGCCTTGGCTTGAGCGGGACCGGCGGCTCTGGCAGCTGCTGAGTGAACAGCGCATTGCCGAGGCGGCCCAGATGCTGATGACGTACCTCGAAGAATCTGAGCGTCAAATCATGGATACCTTCGCTGCTCCGCAGGAGCGGCTTTTCCAAGCCCTGTGAGATTTTCAAACACTGTCAGCACAGAACACGCACTGTCTGTACAGAAGAGGAGTATGACTCTATGTCTTCTTACGCGTTTTATCCGGCCGCCTATCAGAGCACCAAAGGTTCCGCCCTTGATGTCGATCGCGATTTCTATCAGGCGTTGGCAGACGGCTCAAGGACGCTGGTGAGCGAGCACCGCGTGCCGATTCGCACGGGATTTGCATGGGAAGTGCCGGCGGGCCATCTGTTCCGCATCACGACGCCGGAAGGCCCACAGGTTGGCGATCTGAACATCTGGAACCGTCATGATCCGCGCGAACGGATGTGGGTGTCGCGTACGCGTCAGCTGCAGCGAGCGCACCTTTCGACCTTCGATCGCCTGTGGTCGACGTTGCCATTCATGCGTCCGCTGGCAACTATTACTGCGGATACGCTGGCGGACTATGGCGTGGACGAACACGGTGGGCGTGTGCACGATCTAATGGGAACCCGCTGCGATCCGTACGTCAATAAGCTGCTGACAGGCGAGGATTTCGATTTCCACTGCCACTCCAACCTGACGCGTGCCGTGCAGCCTTACGGGCTGACCGAATTCGATGTCCATGACGTGATGAACGTTTTCCAGTGCACGGGGCTTAATGCCGAAGACCGCTATTTCATGAAGGCCTGTCCTGCCCGTAAGGGTGACTATCTTGAGTTCTTTGCTGAAATCGACCTGTTGTGTGCCATTTCGACGTGCCCGGGAGGCGATCTCTCACTCGCCATGTGGGGCGATGACGCCGAAGACACGCTGAAGGTGTGCCGACCGCTCGGCATTGAGATCTACAAGCCTGACGATGCGCTGCTGGTGCAATGGCAGCCGCCGGTGTCGCCGGACTACAAGGGCAATCATGGCATGCGATTGGCCGAGGTTGACTGGGCTGCCGAAGGCTCGAAATAACGGGCGGCAGCAGGACACTGTCAAAAGGGCGCGCTGGCTAGTATAAACGTAAGCAGAATGCGCTGTTTATGGGCGAGGAGAATACTCCTCGCCTTGTCGGTTCATGAATGAGGTGCTGAGACCCGCCGAGCGTATGCGGCACGACCTGCGGCGCTATCATGCTCAAGCAACCCATCACCTATCCCTGCGGACGGGTGGATAACAACAATAGGAGGGGGTAATGGCAACATCGCTATTGCTAAATTGCGATATGGGCGAACAGTTCGGCGCTTGGCCCTGTGGTCAGGATGAGGCGCTGATTGCACTGGTTGATCAGGCGAATCTGGCCTGTGGTTTTCATGCGGGCGATTTCTCGACCATGGCGGCCAGTGTGGCACGCGCCAAGGCGCACGGTGTGATGATCGGAGCTCACCCAGGTTATCCCGATCTGCAAGGCTTTGGGCGCCGTGCGATGGCGTTCACGCCGGGTGAAGTGACGGAACTGATGCTGTACCAGATCGGTGCTCTAGATGCCTTTTGCCGTGCGCAAGGTACCGAGGTGACCTACGTCAAACCGCACGGTGCGCTGTACAACGCGATTGCAGATGATGATGCATTGCTGAATGCCGCGCTGACGGCCTGTGCCCGCTATCGGTCAGGCCTAGCGCTGATGACACTGGCCCGCGCCGATCATGAAGCCGATGCTGTACGGCAGCGCGCCGAGAATGCGGGTGTTCCGGTGCTGTTCGAAGCGTTTGCCGATCGTCGCTATTTGCCCAATGGACGGCTGACGTCGCGCCAGCGCCCTGATGCGGTACTGCACGATGTGAGTGCCATGATTGCTCAGGCCACTGCCATTGCGGCAGGTGAGCCGTTCGCGACGGCTGATGGCGGCATGTTGCGCTTGCGTGCGGATAGCCTGTGCGTGCATGGCGATACCCCGGAGGCGTTGGCGGCTTTAACCGCGCTGCGCTGCGCCTTACAGGAGTCGGTATGAGCTTTGTGATCGAATCGGCAGGTGTCGATGCGCTGCATGTCGAGTTCACGGCAGCCCCCTCGGCGGCGCTGACTGCCCAGCTGTGCCAGATGGCGGCTCAGCTCGAACAGCAGTTCAAGGCGATTCTGCTAGATATCACCATTGGCTGGGATAGCCTGCTGATCCAATATGACATGCAGCGTGTTGGCTACAGCGAACTGTACGATCGCCTGATGCAGTGGTGCACGCAGTGGCTAGAGCCGTCGACCGGCGTCGAGCCTGCCGCCGTGAACGCTAGTGGCGAGCTGGCGTTGCCCGTGCTTTACGATGGTGAAGATCTAGAGGAGGTCGCACGGCACTGTGGACTGGCGTCGGCTGCTGATGTGATCGCACTGCATTCCAGTAGCGCCTTCTATGTCGGAGCAATCGGTTTTGCGCCGGGATTTGCCTATCTCGGTGGTCTTGATGAGCGCCTGACGTTGCCGCGCCGTTCATCGCCGCGCGCGCGCGTGCCCGCTGGCAGCGTTGCCATCGCGGCTGGGCAGAGTGCGCTGTATCCGCAGGCCTCGCCCGGTGGCTGGCACCTGTTGGGTCGCTGCCCACTGGCGCTGTTCAATCCCGCTGCTCAGCCCATGTCGCCATTTCATGTCGGACGGCAGGTGCGCTGTTATCCGATTGACGAAGCTGAATTTCAAGCGCTGCAAGGGAGGCTCGCCGTATGACGTCATCACCCATCTTTGAGGTTGTTGCGCCCGGCATGCTGACTACGTTGCAGGATCAGGGGCGCTGGGGGCATCAGCATCTCGGCATTTCTCCCTGCGGGCCGATGGATACGCACGCCGCGGCGTGGAGCAACCGCTTGCTGGAAAACCCCGGTGATGCGCCGGTGCTCGAAATCGCACAGGGTGGGCTGCGCCTGAAGGCCCGCACGGCACTGTGGGTGGCTGTGACGGGAGCCGAGGTTGCGCTATCGGTACTGGCAGAAGACGGTCAGTGTGTGCGCCAGCCCGCAGTATGGTCGCGGTTTCCACTGCTGCCGGGTGAGCAGCTGGTCATGGGACCGGCTCGGCATGGGGTGTGGAGCTATCTGGCGGTTGCGGGAGGCTTTGCCGGGCAGAACGTGATCGATAGCGTGGCCACACAGACCCGTGAAGGGCTGGGCGGGCTGGACGGTAAAGGGCATCCCATTGCGCGGGGTGATCAGCTCTATCGCCGGGCGCTTGGCCCCTCATTTATGCGCGGAGCCCAGACGCCTGCCGCCTATCGCACCGAGTGGGACGTATCCGTGCTTCGCGTGCGCTTCACGCCTGCTCACGATTACCGTCGCTTCAATGCTGACGATGTACAGCGCTTTATTGATGCGGAATGGCAGCTGTCGACGCTGTGCAGTCGCATGGGCTATCGGCTAGAAGGTGAACAACCGTTGCAAGCACCGCCGACGCGTCGATGGTCGCTGGGCGTGCTGCCCGGCGCGATCCAGATCGTGCCGGAAGGTTATCCTATCGTGCTGATGGCGGACGGCCAGACTATGGGGGGCTATCCGTTGCTGGGCTGGGTGCATCCACTCGACCGTGCGCGACTGGCTCAGCGTCGACCGCATCAGAAGGTGCGCTTCGAACTCTGTACCGTGCAGGATATCCAGCAAGATGCTGCGTGCGCGGCAAGGTTCTTTAGTGGTGCGGTGTTGCGCTAGTCGCTTCGTCTTCTTCGCGCCTATCGCATCGCCCATGTGACGCATGGCACACGGATGCGAAAACAGAAGGGCCGCCACAACTACTGTGGCGGCCCTTCTGTCGTAATGAATTGCTCTCGGTTCTTAGAGGGCTGTGGCGGCTTCCAGCGCCAGCGCCGTGACGTCGGCAAGGCGATCGATTTCGTCATCGCTGATGACATAAGGAGGCATCCAATACAGCACATTGCCCAGCGGGCGCAGCAGCACACCGTGTGCTAGCGCTACTTCATAGGCTCGCATGCCCCGGCGTTCCTCGAACGGGAACGGTGTCAGCGAGGCCTTGTCCTTGACCATTTCGATAGCCACGATCATGCCCGTCTGGCGTACGTCTCCCACATGAGGGTGAGCACGGAAGGTCTCGGCCGCGGCGGCCATGCGCTGTGCTCGGTGACGGTTACCTGCAATGACATCGTCTTCTTCCAGAATGTCGAGCGTGGCCAGTGCAGTGGCGCAGGCCAGCGCATTGCCCGTGTAACTGTGCGAATGCAAGAACGCCTTCATCGTGGTGTAGTCATCATAGAAGGCGTCGTATATCTGATCGGTGGTGAGCACCACAGACAAGGGCAGGTAGCCGCCCGTCAATGCCTTGGACAGGCACAGATAGTCAGGGCGGATACCTGCCTGTTCACAGGCAAATAGTGTGCCCGTGCGTCCGAACCCCACCGCGATCTCGTCAACGATTAGCTGTACTCCGTGGTGATCGCACAGCGCGCGCAGTCGGGTCAGGTAGCTGGGCGGATACATACGCATCCCGCCTGCACACTGCACTAGCGGTTCCAGAATGACCGCGGCCAGCTCGTGCGCGTGCTGCGCCACGGCTTGTTCCATATGCACGAACATGCGCGCCGCGTGCTCGTCCCACTGTTCACGTGGCAGACCGAAACAGTCCGGCGAAGGCACTTTCAGCACGTCAAACAGTAGCGACTCATACGGCGCGGCGTACAGCCCCAGATCGCTGACCGACAACGCACCGACCGTTTCACCGTGATAGCCGTTGGTGATGGTCAGGAAGCGGCGCTTTTCGGGACGCCCAATATTGCGCCAGTAGTGCAGGCTCATCTTCAGCGCGATTTCGATGGCGGCAGAACCGTTGTCACCGTAGAAGCAATGGCCCAGTCCTTCCGGCGTGATGCGCCCCAGACGTTCAGAAAGCTGGATGACTGGCTCATGCGTGAAGCCGGACAGAATCACATGCTCGAGCTTGTCCATCTGCGCGCGCAGCTTGGCGTTGATACGCGGATTGGCGTGACCAAGGATGTTGACCCACCACGAGCTGATGGCATCTAGGTAGCGCTGGCCCGCCATGTCTTCCAGCCATACGCCTTCACCGCGCCGCACAGGAATGAGCGGATAGTGCTCGTGATCCTTCATCTGGGTACACGGGTGCCAGAGTGCGTTCAGGTCGCGCTGCATCCACGTGCGATTGAGGGGGGTATGCGGGTCGTTCAGTCGTGGCTCAGACATGAGGTTTCCTATGGCGTATGGCGATGGACAGAAGGCGGTCGTTTAGTCATCCAGCAGCGGTGTCAGGTCGAGGTGCTGCGCGATGGCCTCGGGCTGCGGGTTCTCCATAAATGGCACGATGCCCAGGCAAGGCGCTTCCAGTCGGTGATGCAAAATGTCGAGGTACTGATCAAGACAGTGCTCGGAGGGCGGTGGTGTCACGCTGTTGGCAACCCAGCCGGCAATCGGCAGGCCCGAGCTCTTGAGTGCTTCGTAGGTTAGAAAGGCGTGGTTCAATGCGCCCAGCTTGATGCCGACGACCAGTATCAGCGGCAGATCCAGAGCGATAGCAACATCGGATAAGTCTTCATGATCATTGATGGGGACGTACCAGCCGCCTGCTCCTTCTACCAACGTGAACTGACGGCGCAGCGTCAGGATCTCCCGAATGGGGGGCAGCATGCGCTCGACGCTGAGTGTGGCACCGGCTTCCGCCGCGGCAATGTGCGGCGATGTGGGGGCATCGAACAGTACGGGATTGATCTCTTCGAGTGTCAGCGAAGGATGGCATTGCTGATGCAGGGCAACGGCATCTTCATTGCGCGGTCCTTCAGCAGTCATTTCGGTGCCACAGGCTACGGGCTTGCTGGCGGCCGTCGTTAGTCCCTGTTGGTGGGCTTTGTAGAGCAGGGCACAGCTGACGGCCGTCTTACCGACTTCCGTATCGGTGCCGGTAACGAAAAAGGCGAAAGAAGACATCGTGACGCTCCTTATCGAAGAATGAAAAAGAAAGCCGGTTTACCGCTAGGACAGCATTCAGCGCGGTTTGTGCAGAATCACAAAATGCGTGTCATAGCGGGCAGGGATTCCCTGTGGCGCGCGGACGTCATCACTGGCTGCCGTTAGCTGACGCAGCCATGCGCGCCCCTTCAGCCCGCGCTGTGAAGGTGTCGGTCCCTGAGCGCCCAATCGCGACAGTCCACGCATCAACTGGATAACATCAGCATAGTGGCAACAGAAGGACTGACGACGGTGATGTGACAGCTGTAGTGCACTGTGGTGCAACGTCTCGCAGAGTCGCTCCACACTCATGAATGAAGAGGGATGGGGTTGGCCGCTCACCTGCTGCTGGAGCTGGCGCAGTTCACGCAGGGTGTCATCGCCCAGTGTCGAGAACGACAGCCAACCGCCGGGGCGCAGACAACGATAGGCTTCTTCCAAAAATAGCCCCAGATCGTCAAGCCACTGAAGCGCAAGGCTTGAATAAAACCGGTCGACGCTATCGGTGCTAAAAGGCAGGCGAGCAGCGTCGGCCTGCAGCCACTGTATAGCGTTGCTGCGCGAAGACCGTGCCTGCAGCAGCATGGGGTGTGCGATATCGATACCCCATAGCGGGCCGGCGTGTGGTGCACGCTGTCGGGCCAGACGCTGGGTCAGATAGCCCGTGCCGCAGCCCACGTCGATCCAGCGTTCATTCGATGATGGGCTTGGCAGCAGTCGCTGCGTCTGGGCAAGCAGGCTTTCAGCAATGCCGCGTTGTAGCACGGCCGCACCGTCATAGGTGGCGGCGGCCTGTGCAAAGCGTCTACCGATATCGCTGTGCCGCGAAGAGGAGGAAGCCATAGCCGTCATGTGTCGGCACCGTCCTTGAGCAGGTCTGCTATTTGACGGGCAATGTGCTCGGTGTGCGTCACCGGTAGCAAGTGACCTGCATCGTTCAGCACATCGCTTTGCATGCCTCGCGCTGCTAGCTCGGCTGGTGCCGTGCACGGCACCAGCGCATCGTGAGCGGCAAAAAAGTGATGACATGAATACTGTTTATTTGTCCAGTATGACGATAAATCGGTACTCTGAAGCCATCCAAGCTGGCGCTGACCGTCATCAATCGGCAGGGTGAAATCGAGCCAATCATCCATCATTGTCCGCAGCGCACGAGGGTTGGAACAGCCCTGCAGTGCCATGCGAGCAAAGTGGCGCAGGGTGTCCTGCGGGCGGCGCTGCCAGGCCTGTGCGAAGCCCTTAAAATCGTGTGGCGGCATGGCGCAAGGCCAGTGATCATCGGCTACGAAACGCAGGTTGGTGCCCAGCGTTATCAGTGTGGCCGTGCGTGCATCCGGCAACGCTGCCAGCCGCGATGCCAGCAGTCCACCGAGTGACCAGCCCAGGTAACAGACCCTTGCGTCGGGGGACGATAGAGCCTCACGGGGTAGCCACTGGTCACGCCATTCCTGTATATCACCATCATGCTGTATGGATGAACAGTATTGGATGGGAATAGCGTACTGAGCGTCTGGAAAATGCTTCTGCAGAGCGTCACGCAGGGGCATCATGACCTCGGCGGTAAAGCCCCAGCCTTTGAGCAGTACGAAGGTCAGCATGAGGCTCCTCCGCGTAGAGCAGTGTGCGCCGCATAGGTCGTGGCCAGTATGTCGACTAGCTGAGTCAGCAGCGCCGGTGTATGGATCGCTGACAGCGTGACGCGCAGACGGGCGGTGCCCTCGGGCACGGTCGGGGGACGGATGGCACCGATCTGGAAGCCGTGAGCCGCTGCCGCATCGCGCATAGCCATTACGGTGGGAATGTCACCCACGATGAGGGGCTGAATCGGGCTGGTTGAGGCCGTCAGTGGCAGTCCGGCCTGTGCCGCCAGCGCACGGAAGAGGGCTATGTTGTGTTCAAGCTGAGCGCGGCGTTCCGGTTCTTGGCGCGCAATGGCCACGCTGGTGCAGGCGGCATGGGCGAGGGCCGGAGATAGGCTGGTGGTATAGACGTACGGACGCGCAAACTGCACCAGTGTGTCGATCAATAGCCGGCTGCCTGCAATAAAGGCTCCCTGTAGCCCCAGTGCTTTGCTGAGCGTCCCGACCAGTACCGGCACTTCATGGGGTGCATCCACACCCTCCGCTTCGGCCAGTCCAGCACCTGTAGCCCCTAGTACGCCCACGCCATGCGCATCATCGATAATCAGCAGAGCATTATGCTGCTGACTGAGCCGTACCATATCACGCAGTGGCGCGGTATCACCGTCCATGCTGAACAGCCCATCACTGACCACGGCAACGCGTCCGTTATGGCCGGTCGAGATGTGCTGTTCACGTTCGTGCTGCAGGCGTCGTTCGAGCGCCGCCATGTCTAAATGCGGGTAGCGTTTGAGGCGTGCCCCGCTCAATCGCGCGCCATCCAGCAGCGACGCATGGTTGAGCCGATCACCCAGTACGACATCACCCTGTGACAGTAGTGCATCGTGGATGGCGAGGTTGGCTTGAAAGCCGCTCGGGAAAACCAGTGCATCTTCTCGTCCCAGCCAGTCGGCCAACAGGCCTTCCAGCTGTGCATGGGCATCGGTCTGTCCCGTGACCAGCGCTGAGGCACCACTACCGGCGCCGTAGCGCCGAGCACCATCGGCCAGCGCTGCTACGATACGGGGATCGCGGGCCAGCCCCAGATAATCGTTGCCGGCCATATCGTACGCAGGCGAAGCCAGCGTCAGTGTTCTACGCTGACGGAGGCATTGGGCCTGACGGCGCTCATCAAGCGCCGCTTTCAGATCGGAGGCAAAAGGAATTCCCATCATGACGGTCAGTTCGCTGCGGCGTCGGTCGCGATGTCGGCGAAGCGCTGCGACGCGATTGACTGCTCGATAGCCAGATCCAGCGTATCGTCATCAAATGCTTCGTGGTGAGGCACACCGCGCATGCCAAGGCGCTCCAGCAGCTTCATGTCATGTTCGGTTGCGGCGTTGCCGGCGGTCAGCAGCTTCTCGCCGTAGAAGATCGAGTTGGCCCCAGCGAAGAACGCCATTGCTTGCAGTTCATCGGTCATCTGAGCGCGGCCAGCGGCCAGACGCACGCGGGAGTGCGGCATTAGGATACGGGCAGTGGCGATCACGCGAATGAACTCAATGGGGTCGATATCCTCGACATCCTCAAGCGGGGTGCCCTTGACTTTGACCAGCATATTGATCGGCACGCTTTCCGGGTGTTCATCAAGATTGGCCAACTGTTGCAGGAAGCCCGCGCGGTCGAAGGCCGATTCACCCATGCCGACGATCCCGCCACAGCAGACCTTCATGCCCGCCTTGCGCACGTTCGCCAGCGTGTCGAGACGATCTTCGAAGCGGCGTGTGGTGATGATGGAGCTGTAATATTCCGGCGACGTATCGATATTGTGATTGTAGTAATCAAGACCGGCATCGGCGAGTGCATGAGCCTGATCTTCATTGAGCTGGCCCAGTGTCATGCAGGTTTCCATTCCCAGCGCGCGTACGCCCTTGATCATCTCAATCACATAGGGCCAGTCGCGTGTGGTCGGATGTTTCCAGGCCGCGCCCATGCAGAAGCGCGTCGCACCTGCCGCTTTGGCCTTGCGTGCTTCTTCAATCACCTTCTCGACCTTCATCAGGCGTTCCTTATCGACGCCCGTGGTGTAGTGGCCCGACTGGGGACAGTACTTGCAGTCTTCAGGACATGCCCCCGTCTTGATTGAGATCAGCATCGAGATCTGGATGTCGTTCGGGTCGAAATTCTGTTGATGCACAGTGTGGGCAAGGTACAGCAGTTCGTGGAACGGGCGCTTCAACAGATCGTCGATCTCTTGGCGCGTCCAGTCGTGGCGGGGGGCGGTGATATCGGTCATGTCGGCTCCTGAAGACGGAAATGGGGCAAAGTCTGTCGCGCACCCTTCGAGATGTCAACCAGTAGTCGTTATAGTGGTTGACAGTGGAGATGCCAGCACGTTCGATGCACTCTTTTTCATCTAGTGCGCATTTTCAGGTTCTGGCGAGCGACAAAAAACGTTACGATTCATTCCATAGGCCGTTAGAACACGCTATATCCTCTGTGGAAGCCATCATCATGAAAGGGGCGGCAGCATGATCGAGACAGTGCTGGGAGCGGAATGGGGCGGTATCCTTGTCCACCTGCTTGTGGCGTGGGGCATCGGTAGCCTGATCGGACTGGAGCGCAGCTTCCACGGTCGCGCCGCTGGGTTTCGGACACACGCTCTGGTGTGCGTGTCGTCGGCACTGTTGACGCTGATCACGACATATCAGCACTTATGGCTGCCTGCGGGGATCGGGCACGTACAGACGGACCCGACGCGCATGGCGCAGGGCATCATGACCGGTATCGGGTTTCTCGGGGCCGGCGTGATCCTCAAGGAAGGTTTGACGGTACGCGGTCTGACGACGGCCGCGTCCATCTGGATTACCGCATCGATTGGGGTGCTGGTGGGAATGGGGTTCTGGTGGCCTGCGCTGCTGACGACCTTTATCACCTTGATGACGTTGGCAACTTTTCGCTGGGTGGAAAGTCATATGCACCGGCAGCGCTTCGTGAGTGCCTCGCTCAAGTTCCCCAGCCATCAGGTGCCCGACGAAAGCGAATTACGAGCGCATATCGAACAGCTGGGCTGCCGCGTGGTTAGCATGAGCTATCACATGAGCTATGCCACTCAGACCTTCGAGTATCAGATGGTCGTGCTGACATGGTCCCGTGATGCCTTGGCTGTCCTGTGTCGACAGTTCCGCGATATGGAGCATCTGGTCGGATTCCGATTGAGTCCTGTTGGAGGTTGAAGGAGCGTTACCCCACATGCTGCTGATCATCAATGGCAAGTCCAATGAACATCCCACATTGCGCAGAACCGTCATGCAGCTGCGCAAGGAAGGCATACCGCTGGACGTCCGGGTGACGTGGGAAGCAGGCGATGTCGCGCGCTTCATTCATGAAGCGGCCGCGCAAGAGTGTCGCCGTGTGATCGTCGGTGGTGGAGACGGCACGCTGCACGAAGCGGTAAACGGGTTGATGGCACTGACACCGGATCAGCGCCCAACACTGGGCATCGTTCCGCTGGGCACGGCCAACGATTTTGCGACGGCGGCAGGCATTCCTGCCGATCCGGGTGAAGCATTGACCTTTGCCGTACGCGGTACGTCGTTTCCCATCGACGTTGGCTTGATCAACGATGTCTATTTTCTAAACATGGCGTCGGGTGGATTTGGTGCCAAGGTAACGGCCTCCACGCCAGCCGCGTTGAAGAAGACGCTGGGCGGTGGGGCCTACTCACTGGTCGGCGCGTTTCGGTTCTTGAACTTTTCCCCCTATAAGGGACGTCTGAAGCTACCGGGACTTGAAGAAGACGTATCGACGGTCATCTTTGCGATCGGCAATGGGCGACAGGCAGGGGGCGCACAGGAGTTGGCACCGCGCGCCTACATCGACGATGGTCTTCTAGACGTACTGGTGTTGAAGTCGTTCCGTGTTTGGGAATTACCGCGCCTGATTCGTGACCTCGAACGCTTGGCTCCCAACGGCAACCTGGTGCGCTATTTTCAGGTGCCCAGTCTTGAATTTGAGTGCGATGAGGCGATGCCGATCAATCTCGATGGCGAAATGCAGGAATACGAACATATCAGCATGCAGGTTCAGCCGCTGGCGCTGGACGTGACGCTGCCGAAGAATTGCAAGCTTCTGCTGCGAAACTTGGGGGATAGTCCCCGTGACGCTGATGCAGAAGAGTTTATCAGTGCGGATGCCGACGTCTTCCATAAGGAGGATTGACGCACCGCATTAAGATATGCGCTACTGCGCACGACGTATCGCTGGAAGATACAGCGCAGCGATGCATATCGTTTTAGCTAAGGAGAGGCAACGATGAAAAAATCAATGATGTGGGCGAGTGTTGTTGGGGTTGTAGGTGCGATGGCACTGGCAGGCTGCCAGAAACATGATGACGCTGCACCGGTAACACCGGAAGCCAGCACGACCACCACCACTACGCAGCAGACGGCACCGGAAGCGCCTGCGTCCAGCACAACGACCACGACTACCGATACGACTACAGCGCCGGCCGCTACCGATGCTGCTGGCAGCAATACGGCTCTGCCGGCGGATCAGACCGACGACATGTCGAACATGAACAGCAGCGACGCGGCCAAACCGTCCACGCTGCCTGATTCACAGTCCGGCACTGCGGAAGACAACCGCTAAGCCTTTCTCGACGCACCCTCTGTGCGTCGATGTCATCGCCCATGCCAACCGCGTGGGCGATGTCGTTTATGGCTTCCGCTGATAGCCTTGACCCCATCAGCATAAGAGATATCCCTCATTGGGCAGCGCTGCCGCCTGCCGTTAACATGGAATGACCCGTTCGAATGCTGTGCCTGAACGGCGCGCCTTTGCTGCGCACGCTAAGACGGCCAGATTTATTTCACACATGGACATGCTGCCATGGCAATGACGCAACGACCTGATTCCTCAACGCTGTGGCGTACGACGCCACTGCCTGCCGGATGGACCTGGGCCCGTGAGGGCAGCGGGCGAGATGCGCGCGCTGCCGGACGCCTCGTCAGTCGCAATATGAGGTCCTACTGGAAGGCACGCGACATGCGCTTCAGCCTTTCCGTATTTCTCAAGCACTGGCCAACCCAGCACGGCCTGCTGTGGCGTCCCCGCCACGGTGTGCATGGGCTGCTGTCATGGACGCTCAGCGGCGAGCATGCCCACCTGTGCGAATTTCAGCTCGACGAAGGCTATCGCGGCCACGGCATTGGCACGGCTCTGCTTTCCAGCTGGCTGCTTGAGTGCTATCGGCAGGGCGTGCGCACTGTAGAGCTGCGCGTCTTCCGCGATAATCCCGCCTACCACCTCTATACCCGCTTTGGATTCTGGGCACTCGCCGTCGACCCTGACATTCCTGGCTTTATGACCATGCGTTGTCGCTTGGATGAGCGTCAGAAGGCCCATATCGAACGTCTGGCGCGTGCCGCGCATGTACCGGTGTCGCTCAGCGCCTAGCCGCGCGCCCGGCTCACCGTGATAGATATCTTGGCGTACGGCGTATCTTCGTGGGCATCGCCCCAATACCTGCATACCATGACTGCCAATGCGTCTCCGCAAGCGTCATGTCATCAAAAAGATGATGAAGCGGCGGGCGCCCGGTAGACGTATCGTGGTCTGTCATGGTGAGTGGCAGTGGGCTTTGTATACCGTCTAGAGTGAACGCACCGTTCTGGACGATGTACAGCGAGCTTCCCGAAATTAAAAAAGCCACCCGAGAACCTGCGGGTGGCTTTTTCGTCTTCTGAAGCAGCGCCGTATTTTTGCGCTGTCGAAGAGTGGATCAGAAACCGTAGATCAGCGAGACGGTCGTCGTGCTGTCGGTCTTATGCGTTGTGTCCGCTGGCGGATTGCTGTTGTGCTCAATGGCATAGGCCAGACGCAGAGTGAAGTCTTTGTTGATGCTGACGTTCAACGCGGATTCCGAATCGGTGGTCGTGTTATTGCCCGCGTACTGTAGGCCGATACGCTGGGTGAAGTTGGCCGTGTCGGAGATATGGTAGGCGTAATTCATCGCGCCGTAGGCGATCAGACGCGTATCGCTGCCGCCAGAGGTCAGGTCATCGTGACGAATACCCGGACCAGCTTCGACGGACAGCGAGTGAGGCGGCCCTACCAGAATCTGACGACCATAACCGCCGGCCAGCACGGTACGAGAATGATAGCCCGCAAAGCGGTCGCTGGTCCAGCGCAGCTGGCCGAACAGGTAGTTGCGGTTGGTCAGGTTGTAGCGAGTACGGCCACCCAACTGATAGCGCTCAGCCGTCGTTTCGTCATCACTGGAGGCGCTATTGGCATTGGCCCAGATACTGTAGGAGTGATCCTTGCGGAACCACGTCGCGTAGGCCCCGGCGTTGAGCGTCTTGGAATCGGTGTTGCCCGAATGGCCGGTATACCCTAGTTGGGCTTTACCATCGAAGGGTTTTTTAGCAGTGCTGGGGTCGTCTAGGGCTTCGAAATCCGTAACATCTGCCATGGCCGAAAAGGAATGAGCGGCGGCCAACAGGCCCACGGAGAACAGTAAGGTGTGTCTGAGGTTCAGAAATGCCACTGTCTGGCTCCAGTTGAAGATTCAGGAAAAGAAGAACGCAATATCAGTCACATTGACTGCGTCGAGTATAGGAAACACTGTACGCGAATTACCAGCCTGGTAGTAAGGAGGCGCTCAAGAATACTGGCCCAGACAGGCACTGTCGCCATAGAGGCCAAGCGTACTCCTTGATCTTCGCTTATCGAAAGCCAATGCTGAGCGAGCGCGTTTTTTCCCTACTCGCTGCACAAAGCCGATGGCTCTGCTCTGGTCGTGCTATTGATAGGGGGAACAGGTATGCTTGATTCATCAGGTCCACTCATTGTGGCTGGCTACCCAGAGATCGTGTTCATGTCCGAAACCACAGCACCCTTTGCCCACCTTTCACCCGATCGTGTAGCGAACGCTATCGAGTCGCTCGGGTTCTATCTTCAATCTGAACCGTTTGCCTTGAACAGCTACGAAAATCGGGTGTACCTGTTTCGCGATGATGATGGGCAGCGTTGGGTGGCCAAGTTTTACCGCCCGGAGCGTTGGAGCGACGCGGCTATTCTGGACGAACATCGCTTCATCACCGCTTTGGCGGAGGAAGATGTCGCCGTCGGTACGCTGTGGCACGACAACGATGGGCAGACGTTGCATCAGGTTGATGGGTATCGCCTAGCGATCTTCCAGCATATTGCTGGTAGAGCACCGTCACTGGATACACCGGATGATCTTTTTGCACTGGGTGAGCTGATCGGCAAACTGCACAGTGTTGCGCAGCGCTGCACGCTGCCTAATCGTCCGCGGCTGGAATGGGGCGTTATGGCGCGACAGGCGCGCGATACCGTGTTGGCGTCGGCACCGCTGTCGGCATTCCAGCGCGAGGCCTACCAGCGTGTGACAGATTCACTGTTACGTGCATTCGACGCACTGCCACAGCAGAAGCTGGCCTGCCACCCCGTTCATGGCGACTGCCATATTGGCAATGTGCTTGGCGATGCCGAACACGGCTTTGTGCTGGTGGATTTCGATGACTGTCTGACAGCACCTGCAGTTCAAGATCTCTGGATGTTCCTGAGCGGGGATCGTGACGACGAGCGCCGTCAGCAGCTGTCTGAGCTGATCGAGGGCTACGAATCGTGGCATGACTTCGATCGTCGTCAGCTGGCACTGATCGAACCACTGGCCACATTGCGTATTATGCGCCACGCCGCGTGGCTGCTTGCGCGCTGGAGCGACCCTGCATTTCCTGTCGCGTTTCCTGATATCAAGCAAAGCAACTTCTGGGACGAGCACCTTCGCATGCTGGAAGGGCAGGCCCAGGTGCTTGCGTCACCTCTTCAGCTGGCTTGACACTGCGCTCACCGAGATGAGTGCGGTATACTTCCCGGCCTTCAACCTTCTGGCCGATGATTCCGTTTGGGAGCAGACAAGATTCTCATGAGTGATACAGACAACAAGACCACGACAGATGCGCTCACCGACCACTACCGCGACGTTATTACCCTGCTGGGTGAAGACGTAGAGCGCGAAGGGCTGGTAGATACTCCCTCACGCGCTGCCAAGGCGATGCAGTTCCTGACCCACGGCTATGGCTTGTCGCTCGAAGAGGTCGTTAACGGTGCGGTCTTTACCAGCGAAAGCGATGAAATGGTGCTGGTCAAGGACATTGAGCTTTACTCGCTGTGCGAGCACCATATTTTGCCGTTTATCGGTCGCTGCCATATTGCCTATTTGCCTAACGGCAAGGTGTTGGGGCTGTCCAAGTTCGCACGTATCGTCGATATGTATGCGCGCCGTCTGCAGATCCAGGAACAGTTGACGCTGCAGATCGCTCAGGCTGTTGAAGAGGTGACGGGTGCCAAAGGGGTCGCCGTCGTGATCGAAGCTCGCCATATGTGCATGATGATGCGCGGCGTGCAGAAACAGAACTCCAGCATGACCACCTCTGTGATGCGTGGCGGCTTCCGTGAAAACCATCGTACCCGCCAAGAATTTCTTAGCCTGATCAAGTGATCGGCGAGACAGGCAAAGGCCTTGAGTGCGGTATGTCCGTAAAGCGCCTTTGCCTGACAAACCCAAGGGTGGGAGCGTCGCCGATGACACGCGGCAATTTTCCCGCTACCTCCCATGCTGTACGCCACGAACGATGAAAGTCAGCTGTCTGTGCCAAGCGGATATTTGCGCCATGGATCCTCTTGGGGCGTGTGGCGGTGTGAGATACCAGGCAGCGCTTGCTGAACGGTTCGTTGAGACAGTAAGAGGATGGGGCTTAGGGAAGGGCGCTGGCGCGTATGTACCGTGCGGTAGTATCAGCCCTTAGCAAAAATCTGGCAGACTCTGAATGCGAATAGGGGCGGCCATTTGTGTGATGCTATATACCCATCATGCAGGGGCTTGATGGCATGAATAAAAAGGGAGCGGACTCAGGCATCGACTGTTTCAATCCGCAAGACGTTAGCCTTGCGCCAATATCAACAGTGGCCATTCCGCTCCCTGGCCGCGTGCTGCGATGAATATGCGGCTACCCTATTTATGGCAGCTACTTCGATGTTCGTCAGCGTGGTGCTTTGTCACATAATGGTGCACTGGGGTACCTCACCCCTTGTTCATTGCTCGGTACTAACGCACACCATCCCTTGCTTTTTCAGCGTGTTACCCCCATTTTCTGTATACTTCCGCTCAGTCCTGTCAGTGCGAAAGTAAGGTCTCTTCCTACACCATGCTGTTAAGGTTAAATTGCTTTTCCGACTATTTTTGTAGGACTTTGTATTCAGCGTCGGATGGCGTACCATGTACATAACAGCCTAACTAAGTCGGAGAACGTTCATGACGTCATCCACGGCCGTCCAGACAGCGCCGCACAACCCGATAGCCATTTCCGATGCGGCTCGCGACTATCTTGCCGAGCTGCTGGCGCGACAGGAAGTCGAGGGCATCGGCGTTCGCGTATTCGTGACCCAACCGGGCACCCCGCGCGCCGAGACCTGTCTGGCATACTGCCGCCCGAATGAAGAAGAAGCAGGGGATCTGAAGTTCGACCTTGGCCCGTTCCCGCTCTACATCGAGGCCAATAGTGCTTCGTTCCTAGAAGAGGCTGAAGTCGATTTCAGCGCCGACCGCATGGGTGGGCAGCTCACCATCAAGGCGCCCAACGCTAAGATGCCGAAGGTTAGCGCAGACAGCCCACTGGCGGATCGCATCAACTACACGCTGTATGCCGAGATCAACCCCGGGCTTGCGTCTCATGGCGGCGAAATCAAGCTGGTCGAAGTCACTGAAGACAACATCGCTATTCTACAGTTCGGTGGTGGGTGCCAAGGGTGCTCCGCTGTCGACCTGACCCTCAAGGACGGGGTAGAGCGTACGTTGCTTGAGCGTATTCCTGAACTCAAGGGTGTACGTGACGTTACTGACCATACGGATACCAGCAACGCTTACTATTCGTAGCGATGGGTGGTGTTCGCGAAAGGCGAGCCTCTGTTAAGGAGGCCGCCTTTTTCTTTGTACGCATTACGTGATTCTTTATATAAATATACCGTTATCTTTGCTCAAAACAAACAACCTAACAACACTAGCCTATAGTCTCATTAGTTATCCCTACCAATTGGATAGATATTTTCTCGCTGTTCTCTCTTGCAACGTGTCCTCTCAATCTATAATTTAACCGGGGTAAAACTTTGATCTTGTCGTTTCAAAATAGGATCTAGGTAACTTTACGGGTAAATTTCTTTTGAATACCAACTAGATAGAGGCCTATCGTGAGTCAATCCTCTCGCACTAAACACTACGATGAGCTGGCTGCCTCTCAGATTTCGCTACCACAAGGGGCGGGCAAGGCACGACGCTTTCTCGCTTTCATCGGTCCTGGACTGATGGTATCGGTAGGGTATATGGACCCGGGTAACTGGGCGACATCACTGGAAGGTGGTTCGCGCTTTGGGTACACCTTGCTGTCTATCGTGCTGCTATCCAGCCTGATGGCGATCGTACTGCAGTCACTGTGCGCTCGATTGGGTATTGCCACAGACCGTGACTTGGCTCAGTCCTGCCGACGCCATTGCAGCCGACCGATCAATATCGCGCTCTGGCTTCTCTGCGAGCTGGCGATTATTGCGTGCGATCTTGCAGAAGTGATCGGAACCGCGGTCGCCATCAAGCTGCTGTTTGGTTTACCGATTTGGATGGGGGCAATCCTAACCATTCTCGACACGCTGTTGCTGCTGATGCTGATCCGTCTTGGCTTCCGCTGGCTGGAGGCCTTCGTCGGGGCAATGCTGATCGTCATCTTCACCAGCTTTGCCATCGAACTGGTGTTAGCCCAGCCGTCATTTGCCGCGATCGCTCACGGGTTCTTGATGCCGGACCAGCGCATCATCACTCAATCCGACATGCTCTATATCGCGATCGGAATCATCGGCGCGACAGTCATGCCACATAACCTGTATTTGCACTCGGCACTGGTTAAGACGCGCGCCTTCGAACGTACTGAAGAAGGGCGCCGCGAAGCCATCCGTTGGGCATCGCTCGACAGTACGCTGTCGCTGATCATGGCGTTGTTCGTCAATGCGGGCATACTGATTCTGGCGGCAGCTGTCTTCTTTCGCTCAGGCAACGTGGTAACGGAAATCGAGCAGGCCTACGAACTGATTTCACCGCTGGTTGGCGCTACCGGTGCCGCCACGCTGTTCGGTATCGCCTTGCTGGCATCGGGGCTGAACTCGACCATCACGGCGACACTGGCAGGCCAGGTCGTGATGGAAGGTTTTCTCAATCTGCGGATGTCTCCGGTACTGCGTCGACTGCTGACGCGGGCCCTAGCTATCATTCCCGTGTTGATCGTGATCGCACTGTACGGTGAGCAAGGAGCAGGGCGCTTGCTGATCTTCAGCCAGGTTATCCTATCGCTGCAGTTACCCTTTGCGGTGATTCCTCTGCTATGGTTTGTATCGAACCGCAAGGAAATGGGGCCGTTTGTCATTGGCTGGCGAATGCGCACCGTGGCATGGCTTATCGCCCTTGTCATTATCGTACTCAACGTTCTGCTGCTGAAGGATGCCGTGAACGCAATGCTAGGATAGGCTAGCGGCAGAAACATAGTATTATGCAATGGAAAGGGAAAGGTCACAGGGTTCATGCCGATAACGGTGTGTACTGCCTCGCCTTTCCCTTTGTTTGTATTACATGTTTCTGTTCAGGAGAGATCCTTACATGCCGCATTCGAACCCAAAGCCCACCGGTTCATGGCTTGCACGTCACCGTGGAGGCGTTGCGCTTTGCTGTTCCCTTGTTGGCTTTGTGCTGGCCGAGGTCGCCTCGCACTTTCGCTTACTTCCCGATGGTCTATTGACGCTAATCCGTGCCTTTTTTGAAGGTGCGCTGGTGGGCAGTCTGGCCGATTGGTTCGCGGTCACCGCGATCTTCCATTACATCCCGATTCCTCTTCTGGCTCGCCATACCCATCTACTGGCACGCAAACGCGCGTCGATGACGGAAGGCATCGCCGATATGGTACAGAACCGCTGGCTGTCACCGGCGGCCATCCGTACTTGGCTTGACCGTGTATCGTTCTGCGATCTGCTGGCGGGCTACCTGTTTGCCAAGCAAGGTGGGATGACGCGTCTGGAAAACCTCTCTCAACGAGGACTGTCCTTTCTCGCTCACCATGTCACGCACTCTAGCGTAACCTTGATGCTGTGCCGTTTCTGGCAACGCACGTTGCATCGCTGCCCGCTGCCGAAAAAATTGACGCCTTGGCTGCTGCGCATGCTGCGCCATCCAGGCATGGAAGATCAGTTGTATCAACGGATGGCTTGCCTGATCGAGATGCTTCAGAGACACCCGCGCATCATGGCCAGCGTCAGCACTTCACTGGCGAACCAGCTCCAACTCTCGGCAACAAGCAGCACCTGGGCACGCACGCGGCTGTGGATCGGCAAACGTTTCCTCAAAGGAGACGACGATGCCGATAAGCTGCGCTATCTGCTGGAAAAGGCGTTAACAGGGTTGCAGCAGCAATTGCTGGATATGGCTGAAGATCCTCATCACCCCACACGTCGTATCGTTCGCCGTCAGCTGTTCCTTGCCGTTCGTAAAGCTGATCATAATGGGCAGTCGGCCCAACTGGTTGAAACGATCTGGCAGCGGGTACTGCCGGTACTGACTCATGCCGATACTGCCGAACAGATGGCCCATCGCATTCAAAACGAGCTGTCATCGCTGCTGACGAACGACATGCACCTGCAGAAAACGATCCATGCCTTTGTATCGCATCAGGTCCGACTCTTGCTGGTCGAACCGGCACGCCGTCAGTTCTGGGATGAGTATCTGCGAATTCAGTGCGTCGGCTTGCTAGAACGCTATCCTCACGTGGTCGGCAACATCGTTCGAGAATCCCTATCACCGGCACGCATGTCGACCGATCAGATGGTCAAGCAGATCGAGGACAAGGTTGGGCAAGAAATGCAGTGGATTCGTGTCAACGGCGCAGTGGTTGGTGGTCTGGTAGCAACAGGGCTGGCCTTGCTGCGTCTCGCCATCTCTGCATTGGGCTAGCGAAAAACGTACCAACGAGCACAGTAAGAAGACATCATCTTGCGATCATTAGGGTCAACGTGATGTCATGATGAGGACTATGGACAAAGAAAGTTGCTCCTATGTCCTTAAAAAAGCGACACTATATGCCTTTGGCAGGGATCGGTTCCGATCATGGGCCATCTATAACGACAGGATGAATGACATATGAGTATCTGGAAGAAATTGCTGACGGCCATTCGCGGCGGCGCAACGGAAGTAGGGGAAGCTATCGTCGATACACAGGCCCTCCGTATTCTGGATCAGGAAATCCGTGACGCTGAAAGCGCACTGGCTCAGGCACGTCAGGAACTGGTTCGCATCATGGGCCAGCACAAGGTTGCAACGCAGAAATGCGATGAAATGGCAGCTAAGATCGCGGATCTGGAAAGTAAAGCGATGAAAGCCCTGGATGCGGGTCGCGAAGATCTGGCAACCGAGGTCGCTGAAGCTATTGCCCATCTGTCCACTCAGCACGATGCTGAACAACAGCTGGCGACTGAATTTTCCTCTAGCGTAGACAACATGCGCCAGAGCATCAGCAAAGCGGAACAACAGATTCGCGAACTGCGCCATCAAGCGGATATCGTCAAGGCACGCGACAGCGTGCAGAAGGCTCAGTCCAAAGCCCAGAGCGCTGCTACCGGTGCCCAAGGCAATGTCGGTAACGCGGCATCGACACTGGAACGCCTCAAGGAACGCCAGCAGCAGCAACAGGCACAGTTCGAAGCGCAAGAAGCACTAGACTCTGAGCGTACGGGCAGCGATCTCGAGCAGAAACTGCGCGATGCCGGCATCACACCGCAGGCGAACTCCGCCAGTGCAGTGCTGGAACGCCTCAAGGCGTCGCGCAACGCCGACAGCGAGTAAGCGGTGCCTTATCCGTCAGCAGTGACTGGCGGATATCAATGCTTTTCATGACCGCCGTGCGCTTTCATCAGGCACGGCGGTATCGTACATCTACCCGATGAGTCGTGAGGCCCCATGTCTCGTTTGTTTGGTACTATCAAGAACCTGTGGGAAAGTCGTCAGCGCACGGATGAAGCGTCCGATGCCGTTACACCGTTTCAACTGAAATCCGGAGCGACTGTCGTTATCGACAGCGTGCTGCCACTGTTGATGCGCGACCACTCGCCGATCGAACCGTTTACGCAAGAGTCTGTGTGGAGCGCAGGCATCATCGACCTCGGGCAGTCCACCTATCTTCATCGCTTCTATTTTGATGACGAGGATTACTGGCTGCAGGTGCTCACGCATGGTCAACGTGATGCGCAGGGTGAAGATCTGATCCTGTTTGTGTACGAAGAAAGCCTATCCGTTACCAGTGAAACCGAACTCAAACGCTTGGCGGGGCCACAGAGCGATATCGGGCTTCCTGAATACGAATATGACGGCTGCACGTTCTATCGTCAGTGGGGCTCAGAAGAAGGGCAGACAGAGCTCGTGCCGTTGGTTGAGCAGGTGCGTAGCCCGGAAGAACACTATAAAATCAATCACCTTAGCATGCTGTATGCGCGCGATATCGACCTTACGGATCGCCGCGAATTCCTACTGTTTTCGGTGGAAGAGGACGCTGAAGGTAATATCAGTATCACGACCTCTCGCGGCGTCACGCTGATGCCCAGCGACATTCAGGTCATCTGATTCGGGGATAAAGCTCTTGTCGTGCAGCACGCGGCAATCGCCATCCTTGTTGGCATAGCACTGCCATCCAGACACTTAATAGGGGAACACCAACATGACGTTCAGTGGATCACTGGTCGGCCTTCCTTCTTTCATGGCGTACATGGGGAGCGCCATTGCGTTCTTCATCGTTTTCCAGATCATCTATACCCTCATCACCCCGCATCACGAATTCAAGCTTATCCGTCAGGGCAATCTGGCCGCAGCCATTGCACTGGGTGGTACGCTGATCGGTTTCGCGTTGCCAGTCAGCAACGTCATCGCCCATGCCACCTCGCTCATGGATTTTGCTATCTGGGCAACCGTGGCCTTGGTGGTTCAGCTACTGTCCTTCATCGTAACGTCTCTCACGATGAAGACACTGTCGGCGCGCATTGAACGTGATGAAGTGGCCGCCGGTATCTATATGGCCGCCGTTTCCGTGAGCGTTGGCATGCTGAACGCGGCCTGCATGACGCCAGCGTATTGAACATGATATTGGTCGGAGGCTTTTCAGCCGATGAACAGACGCCGACCACAGGGATTGAATGCAATGAGAAGAAGAAGTCAGGTGGGGCTGGTTCTGGCCGGCACACTGCCATTAATGCTGGCAGGCTGCGGTGGCTCGGCCCCGGATACCTATACGCTCAGCAAGACGATGAACTTTCCATCAGTAGCGGAGTGCGCTCAGGCTGGATTTTCAACGAATATCTGTGCCAGCGCGTTCATCAGTGCACGCAACGACTATGAGCGCACTACCCCTGAATATGACTCCAAGCAGGCGTGCGAGGACGATTTCGTTCCCGATTACTGCGAGGCGAAGACGGTAGCAGCGACCACGCCAGCGTCAGAGGAACAGACTCTCTGGCGTCCCCGAATGAACGGTTTCGCCCTGAATGTGGAAGGCGAGCTGAGCGAAGCACAGGTCAAGCAGGCTAAACAGGAAGCCGCTGCATCAGGACACGCCAACGATAGCCAACTGCTGGAAGGTATCCTGCTGGGCTATCTGCTGAAGAGCGGCATGCAAGGTACGCTACTGTATGGGCCTGCTCAACCAACATATCTGGTCCGCGATCCTGCCGTGCAGCCGCAGCCGAATACATCGACCAGTAGCAGTTACAGTGGTAGCAGCTATTCCGCTTCCCGTTATAGTGGCGGCGGTATGCGTTCATCAACGCTGGGAGAGCAGGTTGAACGAGGGCAGCACTATTCGCAGTCTCGACAGTCGCAGCGCTATGGCAGCGACTACTACCATCGCCCCAGCACGCTGGGTCAGTCCCTACGTTCTTCATCTTCAAGCTCGGGACTGAGTCGCCATGCTGCATCATCCTCCACATCGCGGGGCGGCTTCGGCAGCCAATCTTCCGCACGCGGGGGATGGAGTGGCCACAGTAGCAGCCACGGCAGCTAAGAAAAGCATTGTGAGGACGCCAACGTCTTTCGGCGCGCCCTCGCTCTCATGGGGGAATGCCTGCACGCAGCAACAGGCAGGAGAAGAAAACTATGCAGCGCATCACGCTAGAAGAGAGACCTGATTGGCAACAGACTGCCCATGCCATGGGCTTCGATTTTCATACGATTGACGGTGAACGTTATTGGGATGAGCAGGCCTGTTACCGCTTCAGCAATGCCCAAATCGACGTGCTCGACACCGCAACGCAGTCCATCCATGACGTATGCCTTGCCGCGGTCGAGCGGGTCGTGAATAGCGATCATCTGCTGGAACAACTTCAGATTCCTGCTCGCTTCCACAGCATGATTAAAGCCTCATGGGCCCGGCGTGACCCTCACCTGTATGGCCGCATGGACTTTTCCTTCGATGGCACGCAGGCCCCCAAACTACTGGAACTGAACTACGACACTCCGACCAGCCTGCTGGAAAGCGCCGCCTTTCAGCTTGTCTGGCTGGAGCAACGCATTGCACAGGGCGTGCTGCCCAGCGATGCCGACCAGTTCAACCTCGTTGCCCAGTACTTGGCAGAACGCTTCGCCGAGCTACCCGACACGCAATTGCCTTTTTATTTTGCGGCTATCGGCACATCAGCTGAAGATCGTGGCACTACCGAATTCCTGCGTCGAATGGCAGAGCAGGCGGGTATCCAGACCCGCCATATTGATGTGGAAGATATCGGGCTGACGGCAGAAGGCGTCTTCGTCGATCTTGATGAACACCCCATCAAACGGTTGTTCAAGCTTCACCCGTGGGAGTTCATCTTCGCCGAACCGTTTGGCAAGGCGGTGCCTGCTTCCAGTACCCAGTTCTTCGAGCCGGCTTGGAAAGCGATCCTTTCTAACAAAGGAATCCTGCCGATTCTCTGGGAAATGGCTCCCAACCATCCCAACCTGCTGCCGTCATATACCGATGGCTCGCCGGAGTCACCGGTTCCGGCAGGGTGGGTACGCAAGCCTTATCTCTCCCGCGAGGGAGCGAATGTCACGCTTCAAACAAGCGATGGTGTGTGCGTTGCCGCAGAAGGGCCTTACACCGATTCCCCGTGGATTCTGCAAGAACTGGCCCCGCTGCCACGCTTTGGTGACAGCTACACCTTGATCGGATCATGGGTCGTGGGGGATCGTGCCGCGGGGATCAGTATTCGCGAAGATAACAGCTTGATTACACGGGATTCTAGCCGCTTTCTGCCGCATTTCATCTATGACCAGCCGTTATAATAGTACTTCAAGCACATACTCATCAGGGATACACCATGACACGATCGCTTCATTCGGGCCGCCATTAGTTTTACTTTTGATAATATTAGCCGTATATATAATTCGCGCTAACCTAGATCGTGCGCCCCTAGAATTACCGATGCAGGGAATAAATTTTGCGCAATGATAGCCGCTTGAGCGGCGGCGACATCTGGAACAAAGATGACAACAGCCAAGCCTTTCAGTGCACGGGAGCAGCATACATAAAAAAGGCGACGAGTACGATCAAGTACTGACTCTTTACCTTCTTCAATATTGGCTAGATCGTTGTTGGATAGGGGAATGTACTGAAAATATTTCCCATAAGAATATTGGTTGAAGCGAGCCTCTTCATCATCAATAACAACTAATACGCGCTCGAACTGTGCACCTTTTACACCATGATGAGTGGCAAAAGGTGATTCCTCTGAAAGGTAGTGGCGATATGCCCAAAGTTCTGGGACTTTGCATTTTAGAAAGTTCTGAACATTCTCGAAGTCATCATTACCATCGTTCACCGGCTCATCACTTAAATGATTATGAAAACGATCGTCAAGACGTAGCAGTTCACAGTCTCTAACGTGTAACAATATATCCCGAACAGTTGCTTGCGATCCTTCTTCCAGCTGTGCAAGCAGGCCATTGATGCCTTGTTGTAGTTCATTTAAAACCGCCACCATAATTTGACCATTTAGTCGTGATAGCTCCAGCTTTGGGCACTCGCTACGCATAATCGACATAATCTGAAATTGATCGTTTTTCTGAGCCGCAGCAAAAATTGGAAGGATATGCTGGACAAATGGGCGAAGCGGCCAAGCTGACCCATCTTTCACCCCTTCACTCAAGCTCGTCGGTGCTTTATCAGTAAGAGCAGCAAATAAATTAGGGAAGCCCAGTCGATTAGCTGCCATACGATGTACTAAAACAAGAAGACGAACATCACCTTCGCGTGTATCACTTAACCATTGTTCATCGTTAGTTTCATTTGCAAGGTAACTTCTGACAGATGTGAGATAGGCACTTCGTTCAACATTTGAAGGCAAAATGAAAAGATTCACAGTGCCTGATACAGTTTGTTCTGTGCCATTTACGATAGTTGTTCGGCCACGAATTTGTTGGAGACCATCCCCAGAAGCGCGAATCGAATTGATAACATCAAGTACAGACGTCGGACATCTGAAATTCTCTGGTTTTGTAATTTCAGACCACCCATCACTTAACGGAATGGCACCATTTCCGCTCATATAGATCTTCTGCATCGGATCACCAAAAAATCCTATGCACATGTCAGGATTGTCATTAGCAATATTTCGAAGTGCGGAGATCACATTAGGATCGGTATCCTGACTTTCATCGACAAAAATAAATGGAAAGCGCTTGGCCACAATCCTTCTCAAAAGTGGATGAGCCTCAACACAAGCAGGTACGAGTTTAAGAATATCATCGTGCCCTAGAATACCCCTAGCATAGTTACTTCCTGTCCCGTAGATAAATTTATCAACATCATCAATGCACTCAAGTTGAGCAGAGAGATGGGCAATTTCATCTTCAAGACGAGATTTTGTTTTAGCTTGTGTTTTGGGTCTATCATAACGGGCTTGCTTTTCAGCTATTTTTTCATGTATTCGCGCTACGACCCAGTTTGCGATATCTAAATGAAAAGGTCGGATGACCGACCAAAGAAAGCTGTGAATGGTTGAAATATGAAATAACTGTGAGTTACCAACGTCAGCGGCAATCTCACCAACAGCTACTTCTGTATACGTTATACAGGATATTTTTTGCCCGGCACGACGTAAAACAGAACCACGGGTATCAGCCAAATGTGCCAAGGCTTTAATGAGAGACGTTGTCTTACCTGAACCAGCACCAGCCACCATGACAAATGAACGCGGTGGCGAGCTATCCAGACAAGCACAAACATCAATATCTGCCTGTGTATCAGGGCTACCAATGCGACTAGTCATGCAACCCTCCCACCATCTGTTTCAGCCAGAACGACGGACATCTCAACATCCTCTTCCTGAGCTTCTGCAGCTTCTAGTTCCGATGGGGCTATTTCAGCTTCAAGCCATTTTAATCCTTCAGCAATGTATGCTGGGACAGTCCATTCATCCGGTTTTTTAAGAAGTAAATTCAGGGCAAAATCAGTTTTACTGAAGCTTTTTGATTGCACGCGCTTGTGAATTTTCTCGGCCAGAGACCTCAAATCCATACTTATCGCTTTAGCAATACGCAGCTTGAGTAGCTTGCAGCTCACATCCTGACACCAGGACAGATTTTCAAGTGCAAAAGCTTCCTCCAAAGTACGACCTGCAAGTGCTAGGGTTTCCTCTTTCCATGTAACATTTGTCTGGCACTGATAAGCCACACGAACCAAAGCATCACATTCAGTTGTACGGCTTTGTATTTTCATTTCCTCCGTTGCTTCCCATAAAGCAGCAACGGTGTCACATTTAGGTAGCCACTGCCGAAGTGTCTGGTTGGAGGTCATAGCTCCAGGATAACCAGCAAGGCAAGCTTTTCCCGGTGTCGCTGTATTGGACTGCTCTTCCTCATCATCGTCAGGTTCCTCACCGTCATCGTTTACAGCTGGAATTTCTGTAAGGCTGTCTAACTTTTCTGTTCGAGCGCCTATTTCATCTTGTATTGGAGGTGTACAAAACACACTATCTAAATCAGTAATAATGAGTGTGGTAAGCCCTAGATATTCAATGAGCGTTTGGAATCGATAACCAAAAGCACCGCCAATTTCGAGGACTGTAAGGTAAGAGGATTTTAATCTTGGTGCGGCGGTAGCAATCATTTGCGGTAGCAGTAACCGCTCAACATTACCTTCTACAAGCACAGCCCCGTCGGCAAAAAACAAATCACAATGAGTCAATTTCAAATAACGCTCAAGAAAGTCTCGAATTTCAGAGTCAGTATTAGCATAAAAAACAGAGAGATTGAGCACATCTGTTGCTGACATATTTGATGAACGCTTTCGGCGAAAGTAACGGATCGGCCGAAAACCGCGTTCATAAAGAATATGAGTAGAATGGGAAGTAACCACCACTTGAGTGGTGTAATGCACAAGTTCCTCACTCTCCATGGTAAGAATATCCATTATCTTGCGTATAAAAGCCTGCTGTAACTGTGCATGGAGATGAGCTTCTGGCTCTTCGATAAAGATTAGGTGAACTGGCGGTCGATTCTCTTCTATTGCTAACCATTGATTGTGGATGTCAAGTAATTCAACAACCATAAAGATCAGGTTTTTAAAACCAAGTCCGTTATAGCTATCGGGTAGTGTTGGCGGTGTAGGATTACCGTCATCTCCCCCCAGCGCGTAATGTATAACGGCCCCATTTTGGTTATTCATGATCTGCGCAGGGTCTAAGGCAGAGCGAATCATCATGCGTGGGTTTGAAAGTCCAGGGTATCCGAGTTTTGCCAGACTTTTCAGCGTAGGTGCAAAAACACGTTCAAGATGCTGATTGAAAGCTGATTCAGACTCAGCTAAAGCACTTAATGCTTCGTAATCTTCACCTTTTTGTTCAAGATTTCGTCCGTAAAAACGGCTGAGAACACGAGACAGGTCTTCCGAACGGGAGCCTCCGGCACCATCTGAAAGATGGCGCTGAGCATTCAAGAAATTGATTTGTATAAGGCTATTCAGTATTTCGCGACCACTTCGATCACTACCGGTGAGTGGAGTAGGTTTATAGTCTTCCTCAGATATCATTTCCTCATTGAAACGTGTTGGATCGAGAACAAAATAGCGGAGTTCATATTCATCATAGAGACTATCGCGAAGATATTCCCACAGATTACGAGGTGAAGGATCGTATTTGGAAGTTCCATTTTCATCTTTAGGTGTGGCATCGATGGCAAGCTGACGTACTGCGAGGAAACGCGAACGGATTTCTTCAGGATTGTTAGGGGCAAAAGCAACGCGCATTCCAACCAGAGAACCAGACCACGATAAGCTGGGGAGAAGATCGACTACACGATGAACATCATTCGATGTTACTTCAAACCAAATATCAACTTCCAGTGAAGGTATTGATACAGCATTCGCCCCTTCTCCAAATCTGACAATATCAGTCCAAAGTTCTGCGTTGAAGTCATGAATATTGAACCGGCCTTTACCGGTGAATAGTTGAAGTGCATGACCGACTGAAGTCTTACCGCTGTTATTCGCTCCTACAAAAATTGAAATATCTGATGCAAGATCTATAACAACATCGTGTAGTCTTCTGAAATTACGGATTGTTAGCTTTCTCAAATACATTATAATCATCCTTTTTTTAGTTGATAACTGGCTGTCAGTTATTATATTAGTAGAGAACAAAGCCATAGGTTAAAGCGCATCAGAAGATCGTTATTACACGGTGTAGAAATGTTGTTGTCAGCCGTAATTCATTACATAGCTGTTCGCGTCAGCACCCAACGTACCACTTAAGATGGATATTGATCCTAGTCAAATTTATATAGCTTGATTCCTCTGGAATTTCAATGAAAGTCTAGAAGATAAGTGCCAACTGATTTAGAAGGTGTTCCCCCCCCCCTTGAGAAAACCCATGTTGCCCAAAAGTCTCACCGTATAGTCACTACTTCCTAACGAACTCTGGTATATCATCCAACCTATTCTCCTCGAGCACACGCCAGACCCTTGCGGAGGACCTCGTGTATCTGACTGACAGGCGCTGTCTGGCATCTTGTTCGTACTGATGACAGGGGATTCCTTAGCGACATCTGCCTACCTCTTTAGGCTTTGGCTCCGGCCCTACCTATTGGCGACGTTTGAAAGAGTGACATTAGGCTGGCGTTTAAGCTGTTACAACGCTTGTATTTGGCAGATCGCATCGACTGGGAGCGCGCCTGCGTGGGTGATTCATCTGTAAAGGTGAAAAAGGGGGGGGGCTGCCGTAGGCCCCAGTCCCACCGGTAGAGGGCGCCTTGGGTGCAAGCGTCATCTGCTGACGGATGGCAATGGTGTACCGTTGGTGGTGTTTTTCTGGGGCGAACATACACGATAGCGCTCGCCCTCGGCACTGCCCAAACAAAATGCATGCTGATAAGGCCTATGGCTACGAGCGTTGTCGATAAGCCTGTGTCGTTAAAGGCATCAGGCTGCGATAGCACGCCGGGGCAAGGACAGTAGCAACGCATTTTTGCATGGCTGAATCACGCTAAGCGGTTAGCTGTTTGGTACGAACGCCAACTCTATATCTACTATGCCTTTACATTCCCATTTTTAACATAATATATATTATGCGAACCCATCTAAACCTCGACAGCTCCCCAGTACCTAGCGTCTTTTTCACCATCGCCAGCCTTTATTTCCAATCCGCCTCGGTGCTACACTCGTTTGGCCCAATCTTTGTCATATGACAAAGATTAATATGAAACAGGAAATTTAAGGAGCTCTCTTCACATGTCCATCTTCACCGGTCTGAGCTCGTTCGTGCTAACACCCATGAACGAGCAACGCATTGATGAATCCTCTTTTTCGAAGCTGATTCAGCGGCTGGCTGACGCCAAGGTCGATTCTATGGGTGTAATGGGATCGACGGGCAACTATGCCTATCTGTCTCGCGAAGAACGCAAGCGCGTGCTGGAACTAGCGGTCGATGCCGCTGATGGTGTTCCGTTAATCACCAGCATCGGTGCCGTTCGTACTCGCCAGGTGCTTGAGCTGGCCGAAGATGCGCAGAAAGTAGGCGCAAAGGCGCTGCTATTGGCACCGGTCTCATACCAGAAACTTCGTGAAGAGGAAGTCTGGGCGCTGTACAAGACCGTCTGCAGCAACATCTCGGTACCGCTGTGCATTTACGATACGCCGTCTACGACGCAGTTCGTATTCAGTGATGAGTTGCATGCCCGCCTTGCACAGTTGCCTAACGTTGCTGCCATCAAGCTGCCGGGCGTTCCCAGCATTCCTGCTGATGAACGACTGGCAACTGAGCGTATTGCCCGCCTCCGCCAGTTTATTCCAGATCACGTGGCGATCGGTATCAGTCATGACATCCGCGTTGCCCCGGGCCTGAATGCAGGCTGCGATGTCTGGTTTTCGGTGTTGGGCGGCCTTTTCCCGCGCATGTGCCAGGAGATGGTGGAAATGGCACGGTCAGGTCAGCATGAACAGTTGACGGCCGCTTCGGATACCTTGGCACCGCTTTGGTCGCTTTTCGAGCAGTACGGCGATCTTCGCGTCACGGCAACGCTTGCCAGCATGCTGGGGCTGACGGCCGTAGACAATCTACCGCTGCCATTGCGTCCGCTAGATGCGCCTGCGGCAGCACAGCTGGAAGCCATCATTCCGCTGCTGTACTGACCACTGCTGTATTGGGTGATAGAAGCTGCTTTAATGCGTGAATTATTCGGGCCGCCGCTGTCAGAAAGTGGCCCGAATAACCACTGAATCAACACAATAACAAGCGGGAGTAGGTTAACGGTGGATGTGATCAGCATAATGATGTCGGCAGGCAAGGCATCTGTAGACATTGCGCTCTATACCTTGATTCCCATCATGGTCGTCATGCTCGTAGTAATGAGCTATCTGGAAGAAAAAGGCGTCATCGGCTGGATCATCACCAAAATCACGCCGGTACTGGCACCATTCGGCATCACGGGCATGGCCGCTTTTGCGGCGATCCAGATGTCCTTCATCAGTTTCGCGGCTCCCTTGGCGACGCTGACGCTGATGGAAAAGAAAGGCACCTCGGATCGCAGTATGGCGGCCACACTGGCCATGCTGATGGCGATGGGACAAGGCAACGTCTTTCTGGCTTTAGTACCTTTGGGGCTGAACTGGGGAGTGGCGATGATCGCCTCGTTCGTTGGCGGCGTTGTAGCATCGTCGTTCACTTGGTATCTCTGCGGACGTCAGCTGTCGACCCAGCGGATACACGATCAGGATGCTGAAAAGCTATCACTTCCCTATGATGATGTCAGACCCAAAAGCGTGATCACCATCATCAGTGATGCAGGACGCGATGCCATCAGGATGTCGTTTGCCGCTATTCCCATGCTGACAATCTCACTGGTGATCGTAGGCCTTCTGCAGGCCGCAGGATTGGTTAACTTCATTGAATGGGCCATAGCTCCCCTACTTCGCAGTCTATCGCTGCCCGACAGCTATGTTCTGCCCGCTTTCACCAAATGCCTTGCCGGTGGTACCGCCTATTTCAGTGTTATCAGCGAAATGGTGCACAGCGGAAGGATCAGCGTGGCACAGCTGAATGCATCGGCCGGGCTGCTCATTCAAACATTCGATTTGGCAGGCATGGGCATATTCTTGGCAATATCACATCGCTTCGCGCGCTTGATGCGCTACGCGTTGCCCGGCATCGTTGTGGGCATTGCCGCACGTTCGATCATTCACTTCTGCATGTTTGGCTGATGCTCATTGCCATGTGACAAAAACGATAGCCTTAAGCGGAACGCTGCGAGGCAGCTAGCCGGTTTATTCATCGAGATGCCTTTCTGGTGCTTATCGCAAAGTCAGCAGAAAGGCATTTTTTCGTCCTGATCCCCTCTTATCGTCATTCTTTTCAGCCATCCCAAGCCTGATGCTACCTATTGGTAGACTGATAAAATGCCATTATTGCCTTGGACTAGCTGAACGAAACGTAATCATTGAAATAGCCATTAGAAAGAATGCGCTGTCGATCATTTATGCCGTGATGCAGGAGCGTTTCCGCTGCAGTGACTACCGCTGGGAACGAGTCAGGAGAATGATTCTGGCGTGTTAGATTGGCGTGGTGATGTGGCCGCGAGTGTGTCTCGACCGGTGCTTAACAAAAGTGCCCTTTCTGAACATGGTTTTTCTTTTCGACCTGCCAAACCGCCTTGATTAGGCGGTCTGGCAGGTCGAATGAATAAAAGCAGCGGATCAAGCCGCCGGCTTGTCGTAGCGAGCTGCAAGCTTGTCCAAGAAGGTGTACAGCTTCTGGTTCATACCGCTGTAGTCGTGGGCGCGCAGCTGTGCTGGCGTCTCAATGAAGCGGTGAGTCTCTGCAAGGCACAGTTCTTCTTCCGAATGCGCAATCAGTAATTCGACAACATCCGGTGTCAGTTCCATATGGCATTGGAAACCGAAGACACGATCACTGTAGGCCACGATCTGGCGTGGGCAGCCTTCGCTGTAGGCGATCAGCTCGGCTTCCGAGGTCAGACCCGGCATGTCACCATGCCAGTGCCCTACGTCCAATGGGCTGCCAAAATGAGCGAACAGTTCGTGCGCCTGTCCAGCCTCAGTCAATGTGATCGGGAACTTACCGATTTCCTTTTCGGGGCTATGATCGAAGGAGGCGCCCAGTGCTTCTCCTATCAGCTGTGACCCCAAGCAGATGCCAAGAACGATCTTGCCTGCCTGAACGGCCTTGGCAATCAGGGCTTGTTCAGCCCGCGCGTCGAAATGCGCGCATTCAGCTATCGTCGTTGCAGGGCACTGTGGGCCACCCATGACGATCAGAATGTCGATATCGTCTACGGTCGTCGGCAAAGGTTCGTTCAGATAGACGCGCGAATGGCTGACGCAGTGATGACGCTGCTCTGCCCAGAGCGCGTAGGCCCCCGGTGCTTCAAAGGCTTCATGAATGACGAAATGTAGGCGCATGGGGGATCCTCTTTATCTGTACGCATTCTCTGCCGAAGCAGTGTCAAACACTCATGACGAGTGAAAATAAGGTGTTAGCAGTTGAGCTAGCGTCTTGGCAAAGGTCGTGGCGTCGGTTTCCGACATATCCGATACGGTGATGCGCACGCCGTGGGATGCCTGCTTCAAGGCAAAGATTTCGCCTTCGCGTACCAGCCAGCCGTACTTGGCCAGCGCCATCACAACCGGTGTGCTCTCTCTGGGCAGTGGTACCCAGACATTCAGCCCATCATGGCTATCGGACAATGGAATGCCGTCTGCCTTGAGCAGACTCACCAGTGTCTCGCGCCGCATGCGGTACGTTTCACGAGTGGATGCAATAGAGGCATCGAAGTCGTCTGCTTGCAGGCTTGCCAGCACGATATCCTGCAAAATGTGGCTTACCCAACTGCTGCCCGCATTCAATCGCAGCGCCAGTCGCTGGGCGGTATCGGTGTCACTGGCAATGAAGGCCAGTCGCATGTCAGGCCCGAGGAATTTGGACGTCGAACGAATCAACACCCAACGCTGAGTTTCCTGCGGAATGACATGCTGATATCGGTTGTCCGAAAGCAGCGAAAAATGATCGTCAATGATGACCAGTACCTGCGGGTACTGCGCCAACAGCGCACGAATCTGTTCCGCACGTGCAGCACTCAGGCTCCAGCCTGTCGGGTTGTGCGCTCTTGGCGTAATGATGATGGCCTGAACGCCTCGAGCCAGTGCGCTGGACAAAGCGTCGGCGCACATTCCTTCTTCGTCTATGGGCACCGCCACGGGAACCAGACGGTTGTTCTTGAGCGTATTGATGCTGCTCAGAAAGCAAGGGTCTTCCACCGCCACCCGATCACCCTTGATGAGATGGCTGGAAAGAATCCGTTCGACGCCGTCCACGGCGCCATTGCTAAGCGTCAAGTCAAAGCCAGTGTCGATATCCTGCCCTAACCATGCCCTGCCGTATTCTTCTAAGGCGGCCTCTACGGGGGGCTCGCCATACAGGCGAGGTGTCGCGCAGATGCGTCCCAGCACTTTTCGAAGATCAGGCAGCAACGATGTCGAAGGGTTCCCCCCCGCTAGATCGGTCAGCGCCAGCCCTGGTGGCGTTCCTTCCTGTGGCGCATCGTGCGCGATTGAGCGAATGACGGTGCCGTTGCGCCCCTTGGATTCCGCGATGCCTGCCGCAACCAGCCGCTTATAGGCCAGTGCCACGGTGTTCCGATTTACGTCAAGCGTAGTGGCCAACTCTCTTACCGGTGGCAGCGTATCGTTTGCGTGAAGCGCACCCGATTGGATGGCGAGCCGGATCTGCTCGAATATTTCACCAGCGGTTTTACCTGATATCATGATAGTCCTATGACAATATATAATGTTGCCTGTGTCAATGGTATTTGATGCAATGTAAGGGTGTCCATCCTTGGGAAAGAGCCGCGCATGGCCAATAGCACCCTACTTGGCAGAAGCTCACGCCGCGTCAAAATCCCTGTAGCCCTAAACCCAACCCTTGCCAGAGCGAACGGCTTCTATTCATATCCGCTGGGCGGCGGCCAGCGCTCCTAGCCTTCGCACACTGTTCTGATAAGTGTCCGTCATTTCGACGCAGGCGGCCATGCGTAGGCAGTGATTGAACGAGGGATTGCGGGCACAGAGCGCGCCCGGCATGCACAGAATGTCCTCTTTCAGCGCCGCTTCACACAGCGCCAGCGCATCTATGCCCTCGGGAAGCTCCACCCAAAGAATAAACCCAGCTTGTGGCTGACTGACCCGCGTGCCGATCGGAAAGCTATCCGCAATCAGTGCCCTCAGCATGGCAATTTGTCGATCATAGCGCCGCCGAAGCTGGCGCAAGTGGGCATCATAGCCCCCGTTTTCGAGAAAAATGCCCACTGTTTCCGATATCGACAGCGGTTCCGCTACGGTCGTTGCGAACTTGAGCTGCTGGGCCTGATGCGTGAAGCGCCCCGCTTCCAGCCAGCCGATCCGAAAATCGGGTGCAAGCGTCTTACCATAGCTTGCGCACACCATTACCCAACCTTCTCTATCAAACGCCTTAATGTTGGGAACCTGCTGGTCCCCCAACTGCAGCTCGGCATAAAGAGCATCTTCAATGATGGCAAGCTGATAACGGTGCGCTATATCAACCAGCTGGCGACGGGCAGATACCGGCACTGTAAAGCCCAAGGGATTATGGCCGGTCGGGATGGTAATGATGGCCTTGAGCGCTTGCTGCTCAATAATCGACGGCAGCGTATCAAGGCATAGCCCATGCTGAGGATGGGTTGGCAGGCTGACGATGCGGCGCCCAAGACTCTCCAGCAGCGGGTACAGTGAATAGAACGTCGGGGTTTCGATGCCAACGGCATCACCTAGTTGAGTGGCTGCCTGAACGGCTAGGCTCAGCGCTTCCATGGCACCGTGCGTCAACAGGATACGTTCCGCATCAAGTGCCATACCCAGTTGCAGCCCTCGCCGAGCAATCTGGGTGCGCAGCGTGAGCGACCCCGGCGGCAGCGCATAGCGGGAGAGCACATTCGATTCGCGCAGCCACTTTGTCATGATCGTTTTCAGGCGCTGAGTGGGATAGAACTTTTCCCCCACGGGACACGCCAGCGCCAGATCGATGCATGTCCCCTGCTGCCGCTTATTCAACAGTGCAGCCAACAGCCGATCGACCTCTGAGCGAAAATGAACGAAGGCCTGCTGATGATCGGTGATAGCCTCTATCGGAGAACGGTACTGCAAGGCAGGCAAGCTATCGCAGACAAAGTAGCCAGAGCGAGTGCGCGCTGTAATCAACCCTTTGTCTTCCAACAGCTGATAAGCGGATTTCACCGAGTTGAGGCTGACGCCGTGGGTGCGTGCATAGTCCCGAATAGAAGCCAGCCGTGTACCTGCAGGCAGCTGACCACGTTCGATTGAGCGCGCCAGCGTATCGGCAATAGTTTCGTACATATACATGATATGCCTCCTCACCCTTGTTCGCCTTCGGCACTTTTGCTGCCTGTCACTCACGGCGAGCAGATACAGAGGCGTAGCGACGGACAGTGTGGAGACGCAGGAGAAAGGATGCAACTGTACCCATTGAAAATGGGTGATTTTGTATCTGTATCCTAACGCATGAAGCGTATACGCTGCCTGTCATAGCTTATGCGCATGGGCTTCCCATCCACTGATGCTGTTGAGGTGATATATGCATGCCATAGATTTCAAGCAAGTAGATGTCTTTACCACCCGACCTTTCAAGGGTAACCCGGTGGCCGTCATCATGGACGCCAGTGCGCTTTCGAGCGAACAGATGCAAGCCATAGCGCAGTGGACGAACCTGTCCGAAACCACATTCGTTCTGCCCCCAGAGCATCCTGAAGCCGATTACAGGGTACGCATCTTCACTCCTCAAAGTGAACTGCCCTTTGCAGGGCACCCCACCATCGGCACCGCCCATGCGCTGATCGAGGCTCAACGCATTGCACCTCGCGAAGGCAAATTAATACAGGAATGCGCTGCGGGGCTAATACCGTTGCAGGTCACACCGGAAAACGAAGGTCTTCGCATCGCTTTTGAGCTCCCCCCACTAACGATTACGCCCTTGAACGATGAACACATCGAGCAGCTGGAACGCTTGTTGCAGTGCCCGATCGACCGTACCTATCGGCCAGCGCTGGTCGATGTTGGGCCGCGCTGGATCGTGGCTCAGGCACGCAATGCTCATACCTTACTGGAGAGCAAGCCCGCGTTTGCCGAGCTGGGGGAGCTTCATAGGGATCTCGATGAAACCGGCGTAACGCTGTTCGGGTTCTACGCTGATGCATCCCGAATAGAAGTGCGCTCGTTCGCTCCCGCCTGCGGCGTGAATGAAGATCCGGTATGCGGCAGCGGTAACGGTGCCGTGGCAGCGTTCATTCGTCATCACGCTATCAGCATCCCCGAGGATGGGCTGCTGACATCAACACAGGGACGATGTCTGGGGCGTGACGGACACCTCTCTCTTTCCATTACCGAAGATGCCATCTCTGTAGGCGGTCATGCCCTCACCTGCATCAAAGGCACGATTAACGTCTAGAGGCACGCCCGTGATTACCGTCACGGATGCTTCAAGATTCAAACAAAAAAACAAAGAGCCGCAGTGCCTTTCTATGCCTCTTCGAGAAGGCACTGCTGGTACATCATTTGCCGCTGACTCAGCGTAGAGAAATACCTACGGGAAGCCTTACTCACTCAAAGCGTCTGTCCGATGGCTGCCGGAAAGGCATATACAAGACGTGAGAGAAGAGCACGGGGAAAAAGCCCAGGTACCCGTGCCGTCAGCGATCCTTCAGTAGATAACGGGTAGGTGTGGTACCTGTCTGCTGGCGGAAGAATGTAATGAAAGCGCTGTCGCTCGCGAATTCCAGCTGCGGCGCGATATGGCTGATTCGCTGCCCGTCAGCTAGCATTTCCATTGACCTCAGCAGGCGCCACTGCTGCCGCCAGCTCTGGTAGTTCATTCCTGTCTCACTGATGAATATCCGACTGATCGTACGTTCACAGGCACCTACCTGCTTAGCCAAGAGATTCAAACGGGGAGGCAGCTCGCCGTTCCGCACCCTCTCCAACCATGCGCTCAAACGCGCGTCGGCAGGAAACCGTAGCTGCCAATCTTCACTGCGCGCAGCCTGCATCTCCTCGCAGAATACGGTGAGGAGACTGGCCTGTTGGTCAGCCGACATTTCCCACGGCCAGAAAGCCATCCGTTCGATGATCTCGAAAAGCAGCGGATTCACTTCGACAATCTGCAACGGCAATGCAGATAAAGGCGCAATGTCCAGAAAATACAGCGAACGATAGGCCATGACGCCGCGCATCATGGCGCGATGAGGCGTACCAGCGGGGATCCAGGCCGCCCGACGCGGTGGAAGCAAACACAGCGTGCTGTCCAGTTCGATCGTGATGCTGCCGGCCGCTGAAAAAAGCAGCTGGTGACGAAGATGACGGTGTTGCCCAGAATTATGGGCCCCCATGTCGGCAGCGATACCGATGACCGGCACGTCGAAGCCGTCGGGGTTGAATGCGGCATCAGCGGCAATTTTCAAGGCAACTAGTCCGATAATAACGATTGAAAGTCCTGATGATTGTAATCAGACATATCCCTTTCAACAATAATGGCCGCTTTCATTCGCTTGAGACGCTGCTATGAATGTTCCCACCGCCCACCATTGTGGCTCATGACACTACTGATCATGTTTCCGCAGTTGGTAGAAACCCTTTATAGCCCTGCGCTGCCCGATATTGCGCTCACATTCAGCGTAAGTACTGAACAGGCCGCACAGACGCTGTCGGTCTACTTCGTGGCCTTCGCTGCAGGAGTCGCGCTGTGGGGATACCTGAGCGACCGCATTGGGCGTCGCCCTGCTGCTTTCTATGGTTTGATCTGCTATGGCACTGGTGCCCTGCTGGCCGTGGCAACAGCCGACTTCCAGATCCTGATGCTAGCCCGCATGATCTCCGCACTAGGGGCAGCGTCAGGCTCGGTCGTGGTCCAGACGATGCTGCGAGACGGCTACGCATCGACGGCACTGGCGCGCGTGTTCTCAATCATGGGCGCAGCGCTGTCCATAAGCCCTGTTTTGGGCCTGTTGAGCGGGGGCTGGCTGGTCAGCCACTGGGGGCATAAGGGCGTATTCATACTGTTGCTGCTATTAGCGATCTTGCTGCTGACACTGACCGCTCTTCTTCTACCTGAAACACGCCCCGCGTCGATTACCCGACCACGCCTAGGCCCCTTGACTGCACGTATGCTTAGAGATGGCCATCTATGGCGTGATGCCCTGCTGATTGCTCTGTTCAACGCGATGCTGTTCAGCTATTACAGCCTGGCACCGTTTCTGTTCGAACAGCTGGGGTGGAGTGCCAACGCATTTGGCTGGACCGGGCTACTGTTGGCACTGGCCTCGCTGGTAGGCAGTCTGCTGAACAAAAAGCGATTGGCTTCTGGTATCACACCGACACAATCAGTACGCGATGCCTGCCATTTGGCCCTACTGCTTGGGCATTGCAGACGTCCGTTTGGGTGCTGATACCTGTTGCCGGCGTCGTTGTGGCATACGGCATCGCGATACCCAATGTGCTAAGCCAAGCCCTGTACCACTACCGCGAACAGGCTGGCGCCGCCGGCGCGCTGTTCGGGCTGACCTACTATTCCTTGCTTGGAGCGATGCTGGGCCTTGCAGGACTGGTACAGCAGCTTGGACTGGTATTTATAGTATGCGCACTGGCCTCATGGCTGTGCTGTTTTTCGTTGAAGCGCCACCTGCAGTGATATAAGCCCGAGGTGAGGAAAGCTCCATCCATCATCAGCATCAGCAGCAGAGTGACAACCGAGACGGTAATAGAGCATCGAATGAACGACGGCGCCAGTGAGTGATGATCACGCGGGTGCTTGATGATGGCATGGTCATGCCGTTGATAGATGAATACCTTCGCCAGATTGAGAAGTGCGACACTGCAAACGGTATCAGTCAATGATCATGGCAGTACGTCGCCCTGATGCCACTGCCTCATTACGCAGGCTAGTGCTTTAGCTTCAGTATTACATTAGGAGACGGGGCTTAGATCCGCGCGTAATGGCATCACGCACTGGATATTCAGAGAGATCGGCATATGTGATGCAGCTACCTAAATCCATAGGCTTCTTTCTCGCCCATGGGGGCTCGCTATTGACATAGCGTCAAGGCTTCATAAAATGAATGAGTGTTCATTCATTTTATCATTTCATATCTACCTTGATGCATAGCATCGGTGGGTGCCCTTTACGTAAGGATATTTCCCATGGCAACGGCCGAAAAAACACTGCGCTTGCTGTTTCCCCAGTGGCAAGGTGGCAACAATCCTCCCTACTTTTTGGGCGCTCAGCTACTGGCGTGGCTGGCTCCGCCAACCACGGGGCCTGTAGAGGAAGTGCCCGTACCTGCGCCTTCCGATGAAACACTGTCTGAAGAACGCGGTATGGTGGCACGCCATCAGCTGGTCGAACAGCAATCCGAGGCCCGCGCACTGATTGAACGCCATCAGCCAGACGCCATAGCCGTATTGGGCGGCGACTGTCTGGTATCGCTGGCGCCGTTTGCTTGGCTGAGCGAACGCTACGGTGATTCACTGGGTGTGCTATGGATCGACTCTCACCCCGATGTGCAGACCCCGGCCCAATACCCGCACGCGCATGCACATGTACTGGGAGCACTGATGGGGCATGGTGATGAGGACCTTACCTCCGCCGTGGCACATCGCATTGATCCCAGCAAGGTGATGATTGCCGGCATTCATCACCCTCTTCCCTACGAAGCACAGTTCATTGAAGAGCACGGGCTGGCCACATGCGCACCAGAGGTACTTCGCCAAGACACGGCCCCGATCACTCAGTGGATCAAAGACAACGGTATCAAGCAGCTGGCCATCCATATCGACTTAGATGTGCTTGATCCCGCTACCTTCCGGTCAGTGCTGTTCGCGAAGCCGGGTCGCACGCGCGATGAATTCGGCAATGTGGCCGAAGGCAAGCTGACGATGGCAGACATCCTTAATGTGGTCGAAGCCGCAGCGAGCCAGGCCGAGACGGTCGGACTGACGATCGCGGAACATCTACCGTGGGATGCCGTCCACCTGCAGGGCATGCTGCAACGCCTGCCGTTGCTGTCCGCACAGGATCGCGAAAAAGCATAGCAACAAAGCACTTATCCCATGTCAGCGCTTGAGGCAACGTACCACTGACGGCCAGGAATAGCGTGCAAAAGCTTAAATGCGCCGGCCCCAAATGACCTACCGATCAGCACGGCGAGGCTTACATGAGCTTGCCGTGCTTCTCATTAGATCATTATAAATTAGAAAAAAGTGGTGGTTGCCCATACACAGTAGTTCTCCCCGGATGACCTTGTTGATTCAAGACAGGTTCGTTCACAGCAAGGCGGTGACGCTCGGTTCCAGAATGGGATCGGTGTAAGGCAGTAAACTTCTACAGCATATTGGAAGTACCGCGATAATGGCCCGCCCGTAGGACGATACGCTACAATCGCTGCCATTCCGTGCATTGGCTGAGCATCCATGAATGAGTAAGCATACCGACACGTATCATAAATTGATTACCGCTGCCGCGGCCTGTTTTGCCGAAAAGGGATTCCGTGCCACCAGCGTACGGGATATCGCCACTCGAGCAGGCATCAGCCAAGGGGCGATGTATACCTACTTCAAGGGCAAGGATGAGCTGATCGAAGCGATCGTTCTTGAAGAGCAGAAATCCGCGTTAGCAGCGCAGCAAGCGGCGCATGAAGGCACATGCCTTACGCGGCTGTGCGAGTTGACGAGCCACTGTATCAGCGAAGTCGGCTATCCGGTCACCCATCATTTATGGCTGGAAATAATGGCAGAATCTGCCCGCAACCCTGAACTGGGACAGGCATTCATTAACAGCGATAGCGCCATGCGTCAGGGCATTGCAACCCTGATCGAGGAAGGCATGGTGGCCGGAGAGTTTCGTCAGGACATCGACGCCAATGAAATGACCCTGTTTATCTTTTCACTGATCGACGGATTGATCGCCCGTAAGGCCATCAACGCAGAGTTTTCTCCTCATCAGCATATCGAGACCTTCAAGACATTGCTGTCACGCATGCTGTGCGCCTAGGGGTAACCCACCGTGGAGAGCCAATGCTTCTTTTAAGGGTATGCGGCATAGAGTATTGAAAAGATAGAAGAGAAAACGGATGACAAGGTATGACCAGCGGCCATTGCCTTTTCATCACGTCATGTTGATCAGGCGGCTCAGAGATTCGGGGATCTTCTGGCTGTCTTCCGCGCCTTTATTATTGTTGTTTTTGCGGAGTCTTACCTGATGGAAATAATTACTTGGTAATGATGGCGTTAATCAGCGTCCAGGTGGTTCCTTCCGCGAGATTGACATCAGTCATTGTTGGCGTCAGCGTGCTGGAAGCGTTGGTGCCGTTGAGAATGACAGCACCTTTCGTCGTCGAGCAGATGTCGTTGTAGTAGACATCGTGCCAGTTGGCTTGAGTGCTGCCCGATTTGTTCTCGTATACCGTATCCATCACGATCTGGTTCTTCACATCGTTCATCGTCACGTGATCGTAATAGACACGCGCGACTTCGCCCGAGGCAGACTTGTCACTTTTGATACGCAGCCCGTTGGTGGTGCCGTTCATGGTCAGTGTATTGACGTGAATATCATAGACACCGTCCTTGGTTTCACTGCCGATCGACATGCCGTGACCCGCACCGAACGTGTTGTTCAGGAAGGACATATTGCGTGAAGCGCCCGTGTCAGGGTTGGCCTTAACCGCAACGTTGTCGTCACCGGTACTGATATTGCTGTTGGCTACGGTCACGTTCTGCGAGGAGATCGGGTCGATACCGTCGGTATTGCGCGCGGTAGACGGTGTGTCAATGGTGACGCCCCAAGCTGTCAGGCCGTTCCCTTTTTTGAATACAACGTGGAAGTTCGGCGAGTTCTTCATCGTGATCTTGTACAGCGTGATGTTCTGGCTGTTGTCGATCTGAACCAGACGCGGTGCATTCTGTTTGTTCTTTTGCGTCTTAGCGTCTGCGGCCAGCTGCCACCACGTGGTGCCTTTGTCGCTCAGCTCGACACCACCCTGCCCGTCGATAGTGCCTTCACCGTAGATACCGCTATTAGAGGCATTCTTGAGGGTGATGAGCGCGTTGCAGCCTTTGCCATCGCTGTTAAGCGTACCGCAGGTGTTGCTGCCCTTGTCGAAGGCGGCAGCATTGTTGACGGCCTGTAGAACGGCACCTTTATCGATGATCAGGCTTCGATCAGAAGGAATCGTGATCGGCCCGCTTAGAAATGTGCTATTGCTGTCGCTTGCGACCAGCTTCACGGCCTGACCGGTAGGACAAGCGTTAAGAGCATCTTGAATCGTTGAAGTGGCGTCAGTACCGGCAGCCGTCAGCGTCGTGCACGCATCAGGCGTCGTCGGTTCGGAGACGTCGCGTGTGTCTGCGGCATGGGCCGCGCTGATATCCATCAGTCCCGCAATAGCGAAACCGCTCAGTGCTGCAAAAGGCAGCCATTTTTTGAAAGAGTAGCAAGCAGGATTATTAAACATCTAGGTTTCCTTTTATTGTTTGTCGTCATACAGATAGTGCTCTTTAAGAGCGACACCTATACAAACACAGGCACAAAAAATAAAGAAATACTTAAGAATGTGCTGCCCGCCCCCACAAAGCCATACGAGTCGTATCGGTATGTTGATTGCATGCAAAAAAGCCTTCAATGTGTATCGCCGTAAGCGTGCTAGCGATGAGCATGGATCATAAAAAAGGCCTTCCCCATTAAGGAGAAGACCTTTAATCCAGCAAGAGATGGCGCGAATACACGATACTCGGTCGCTCAAGGCGATCAGGCATTCATACTGTCACTGCCAATGGTGGCAGACGACGTTTGCATCCATACTGCGCCCTTCAAGCATTACTTGATGATGCTGGCGTTTTTGAGCGTCCAGGTAGTACCTGCCGCCAGGTTGACCGATTTCATGGTCGGTTTGAGGGTACTGGAAGCGTTGGTACCGTTGAGGATAACAGCCCCTTTAGTGGTCGAACGGACATCGTTGTAGTAGACATCGTGCCAGTTGGCCTTGGTGCTACCCGCTTTGTTTTCGTAAACGGTATCCATCACGATCTGGTTCTTGACATTGGCCATCGTCACGTGATCGTAGTAGACGCGCGCCACTTCACCCGATGCGGATTTATCGCTCTTGATACGCAGTCCGTTGGTAGTGCCGTTCATGGTCAGCGTGTTGACGTGAATGTCGTAGACGCCATCCTTAGTTTCGCTACCGATCGACATGCCATGACCTGCACCGAACGTGTTGTTCAGGAAGGACATGTTGCGCGAAGCACCTGCGCCCGGGTTGGCCTTGATCGCGACGTTGTCGTCACCGGTGCTGATGTTGCTGCGCGCCACGGTCACGTTCTGCGAGGAGATCGGGTCAATACCGTCGGTGTTGCGTGCGGTAGCGGGCGTGTTGATGGTGACACCCCATGCGGTCAGACCGTTACCCTGTTTGAACACGACGTGGAAGTTCGGTGAGTTCTTCAGCGTGATCTTGTGCAGCGTGATGTTCTGGCTACTGTCGATCTGGATCAAACGCGGTGCGTTCTGTTTCTTTTTCTGCACTTTGGCATCGGCGGCCAGCTGCCACCACGTAGTGCCTTTGTCACTCAGTTTGACGCCACCTTGACCGTCGATGATGCCTTCCCCGTAGATACCACTGTTTTTTGCACCTTTCATGGTAATCAGCGGGTTACAACCTTTACCGTCACCATTGAGGGTACCGCACGTTTTGCTGCCGTTGTCGAAAGACGACGCACGGTTAACGGCGCGCAATACAGCCCCTTTATTGACGATCAGGCTGCGACCGGTAGGAATAGTGATCGGGCCACTCAGGAAGGTACCGGATGCCAGGCGTACCGCCTTGCCTGCCGGGCAGGCATTCAGTGCTTTCTGGATAGCGGCTGTAGCATCGGTTGAGGTACCTGCCAGAGAACTACAGACCGCCGGGGCAACGGGTTCAGCCACTTTGCGGGTATCTGCGGCGTGAGCGGCTGTGACGTCGATCAAGCCCGCGATGGCAAGACTGCCCAGCGCAGTGGTTCGCAGTACTTTTGCAAATGAGTGGGAAGCGTGTTGCTCAGTCATGAATTTATCCTTGTTATCAGTATTTTAATGGATGTGTTGGCTCTTTGAGAGCGGTGTCTATGCAAACACGTATCCACCTGATAACAAAATCTTTTTGATTGTCTTTCATATAGTTACAATATGGAGCACCCTGCGTTAATACGCATCGCCCGCACAGGCTTCGACCAGATCAAGGCGCGCCGTCCATGGATCAGGGCTTTTCATCGCGGTATGTGACACCCCTCTTTCATCGATATGCAGGATGTTGTTTTCACGCGGCTCGAAACATCCCCAGTGTGGCCGTCCATCGCCATTAGGCTGTCCGTGTCGCGCAAAGGCGGTCCAATAACCGTGCATGAGGGTGGCAACCTCTTGATCCCGATCCGTCATCGGCGCATGCAGCGTGCCCAATGTATCGAAGACGAATTCGATTTCACCACCGTGTGGTGCTCCCGATAACCCATCCGAAAGCGCCTGAGGTACATAGGCAAAGCGATACAGCCATGCAGGGGTCTGGTAGCGTCGGGCCATGCGAGCAACGAAACGTGCAGGCTCTGCCATCAGCGTGTCTGCCGCCAGCTGCTGGGCAACATGCGCTGGTGGTAGATGGCAAAAAAGCGCATGAGCACGCTCATAAAGCGCCCGATCATGCTGAAACGGTGCCAGCGCGTCTTCAAGCGTGCGAACCGGTGGCGCAAAGCCAAGGTCGGCACTGGTCGTCCCCATCAGCAGGGGGATGCGATGAAAAGCCCCTCGCTGGAACAGCGTCTGCGGCTCGTCCTCAATCAACACGCCGTCAATCATCGGCGCACAGTAACCGGGGCGCTCATGCAGGTTCCCCATGTGCAACCCTTCGACGACGCGCTCAACGGGCACGGTACGCAAGGCATCCAGCGATGCCGCCGACTTATCGATCGAGACACCAAGCTTTTGAGCCAGCGCCTGGGTACGCGCCACGGCAGAGGCCCAGTCATTGCCCGGCACCAGATTGTGCCGCCCTCCGCCGGACTGAATGATCGCTTTATGAAACAGCCCCTTAGACGCACGCGAAGTCAGTAGTGAGATGATCGACATCGCCCCCGCTGATTCGCCAAAGAGCGTGATATTGGTCTCATCTCCGCCGAAAAAACCGATATTACTACCAATCCAGCGCAGCGCTTCGATCTGATCCATCAGGCCATAATTGCCTCGCAGCGGGTCATCTTCCAGCGCAGGATGCGCAAAAAAGCCCAGTCTTCCCACGCGATAGTCAATGCTGACCAGTATGATGCCCGAGCGTGCGAAGGCGCTGCCGTCATAGCGCGCAGGCGATGAGGTACCACTAATGAAACCGCCACCGTGTAGCCATACCATCACGGGCAGCCGATGCTGGCCGGTACAGCCGTCGGGGCGCCAGATGTTCAGCCGCAGGCAGTCTTCATCCATTGGTGCACGGGGGGCGTTTCGGGAGACCACATAAGGGTGTTGAGGGCAGCCGGGCCCGAACTCAAGTGCGTCCAGAGTCTCGGCCCACGGCCTTACCGGGCGTGGCGGTTGCCAACGATATGCCCCGGTGGGAGGCTCCGCATAGCGAATGCCCTTGAATACTTCGATACCTTCTGACGTGCGGCCACCACGAATGCGTCCCAATGCCGTATCCACTTCTGGTGCTGCCATCTGAAATCCCCTGCTGAATCCGCCCAATGTACGTACCAGATGCTGGCAACAATTCCTTGCCTTTAATAGACACAGCCCACGGCGTGCCGTTCACCGCACATGTGGCAATCCCGTCTATAGTGAAGCCTGAAGCTCAGGAGAGCACGGCAGACGGCGCCCTGTCCCGTCTGCCTCACACACGGAGAGTGACTAGGTATGTTGAAGGTTCGCAAGGCAGAAGAGCGTGGCGTGAGCCGACACGATGGGCTGATCTCGTGGCACACATTTTCATTCGGAGAGTATGTTGATCCGCGCCACCCCGGCTATTCGGATCTTTTGGTTATCAATGACGATCGTGTGGTCGGCGGGCACGGTTTTGGCGCTCATCCGCATCGCGATATGGAAATCCTGACCTATGTACTGGAAGGTGCACTGGCGCACCGCGACGGTATGGGCAGCCACTCGATTCTCTATCCGGGTGAGATACAGCTGATGAGTGCTGGCACAGGCGTCACACACAGCGAGATGAACGCCTCTGCTGATGACGAAGTGCATTTTCTGCAGATATGGATCGTTCCGCGCGAGCACGACCTCGCACCTCGCTATCAGCAGCGCGTTATCGCCCCAAGCGAGAAGAATGGCCGTCTTGCACTGATCCTATCGGAAGATGGGCGCGATGACTCATTGATGATCGCGCAGGATGTCAGCATCTATATCGGCATGTTCGGACCGGGGCAGAAAGCAAGCCTGCCGCTGGCCGAAGGGCGCTGCATCTGGTTGCACGTTGCCACGGGGCAGATCAGCGTCAATGGGCAGCCTGTACATGCAGGAGACGGCGTCTGCATCGAGCACGAATCCCATCTGGTACTCAAGGATGGGCAGGATGCCAAGGTCATCGTGTTCGATCTACGCCAACAGCCTTTCACGGCCAGATAGGCTAAGCCCGTCTTGAGTCCACAGCGTTTGTAGTGATCCTATGCCCCGGCCAGCCACACGTGCCGAAGCCGTCACACCTGCGCGTTGGGGCAATCATGATATGCATCAAGGCAGCCAACGGGGTACACTCCTTTCTCATTGAGAACATCTCATCGAGAACGCGTTATTAGAGTCAAGGACATGCCATGCAGCACTGTGATCATTCTGCGTCTACAGCCGAGCTGATTGCCAACGCAGAGCAGCGATGCCTTCAGCGTGGAACCCGCTTCACCCCCATACGCCGTCGGGTCTTCGAGCTGATCAGCAAGGCACCGGGGGCACTGAAGGCCTATGATCTGCTGGATCAGCTGTCGGATGAACATGCTGCGGCCCGCCCGCCTACGGTTTACCGTGCGCTGGACTTCCTGATCGAACAGGGTCTGGTTCACCGTATCGAATCGCTGAACGCTTTCATTGCCTGCTCGTGCCCCGATCACCGCTCACAGTTCCAACTGATGATCTGTGAACAGTGTGGGCATGTTGAAGAGCTGCACGACACACGGCTGGTCGATATGCTGGAACAGGTGGCTCAAGAGCAGCAGTTTCGCCTGCACCGCCAGACCATTGAGCTGTACGGTCTGTGCCGCCGCTGCCAGTCAGGCAGTCCGCTGAACGTTTACTGAGATGCCCGCTTAGGCCTGCTCGACGAGATCGAAGGGCCGTAGTGCGGTATTCTAGTGGCTTTCATTGATCCGGGAGCATCACCGTGAGCACAGTCGGCTTACTCAAGACCCTCGAACAGTCCCCTGCAGGTTATACCGTAGCGCTGGACAGCGTGCTGGACGCCATTCCTTGGAATGCGGACGGTCTGATTGCCGCTATTGCCCAGCAGTACGATAGTCACGAGGTGCTGATGATGGCGTGGATGAACATCGACACGCTGCGCGAAACGCTTGCCACCGGGCACGTGTGCTACTGGTCACGTTCGCGCCAGAAAGCATGGCGCAAGGGTGAATCTTCCGGGCAAATCCAAACCCTCAAGCAGGCTATGCTCGACTGCGACGGCGATACCCTGCTGCTGCTGGTCGATCAAACGGGACCTGCCTGCCACAGCGGGCGTCGTACCTGCTTTCTTACAACGCTTGAAAACGATCAGGCGGTCGTCAACAGCAATCCACTGATTTCGCCCGAAGCGCTGTACGGTAAAGGCCACTGAATTCAGCGTTTCCATTCAGCTGGCCACATCACTTCGCTCGCTTTTCTGGCATTCGCTCTGCGGTCGCCACGTATGCAGTGGTCACAGGGCTGATACAGGGGTTGATACGTTCGCGCATAGCAATATACCAACGCCTGTGCGAACTGAACGGTTTCGACCACGTGACTCGATAGGCCTTGTTATATGTGCCCACACGACTCTGCTTCGACTTCTGGCCCTTCACGCCGCGGGCAGCGCATTGTCATCGCACTGCTGATCGCACCGATAAAAGGCTATCAGTGGGTGATCAGCCCTTTGCTGGGACAGCGCTGCCGATTCTGGCCTTCCTGCTCACAGTACGCCATCGACGCACTGCGCCTGCATGGCCCGCTTAAAGGCGGCTGGCTGACAATCAAGCGTCTAGCGCGCTGCCATCCTTTCTGCAAGGGCGGTATTGACCCTGTCCCTGAACGTGACGAACATAAACGATAACGCAACGTCAACGGCGGTAACCAAACCAAGCATTACAGTTGCGCTGCATGCACCTTAGGGGGGTGATGTTATGAACGGCTGGCAAGAAGATTTGCTGACGACGCTGGAAAAACCGCATACCTTCGACGATATTCTGCGCGTCGGGGAGCGTTCTATTCAGGCGCTGGGGTTCAAGAACTGTACGTGGATCACTCAGTTGCCGGTACCGCTGACGCGCCGCGAGGTGTTCGCCGTCGCCAACAATGACGACGAAGTTGCTCGACGGGTACGGTCAGGCTGGTACAACAAAGCACCGGTCTTCCGTATCTGCGCGGAAACCAGCCGTCCAGTGATGTGGACCGGACGCGCGGAAGGTCGGCTGTTCGACATGAACCCCGGGATGTGGGAAGAACACTTTTCACTGGGAAGGCGAGCGGGATGGGCCCAGTCGGTTCACGATCGCATCGGCATCTACAGCCTGTTCATCACTTCAAGCGATGGTCAGCTGGAAGAACCGGATATTGAGGTTCATCAACGCCAGCTGCAGTGGCTGACCCATGCCATGCACTTTGCCATGTTCACCTCGCGCGATGAGCACGATCAAATCCTGAGCAATCGCGAGCGGGAAATCCTGCGCTGGACGGGAGATGGCAAGACCGTGGCAGAAATCGGCATCATCTTGGGTCTGTCAGACAGCACGGTCAATTTCCACTTGCGCAATGCCATGACGAAACTGGGCGCACCGAACAAGACATCGGCCGTCGTAAAAGCCATCTTCCTCAAAGAGCTGTTTGCCTAACTACACAGCATGCTCTTGCCTTCCCTTCACGGTGCCAGCGTTTATGCCCTTAATGTAGCCTGCGCCTCTGGCACCGTGAAACCTCATTCCTATCCTGCCTCACACCGACCGATCGCTGCTATCGTCCTTCGCGCCACTACGACATTCATGTCATGAATACTTCGGCCAGCGATTCATAAGCCCTAATTCTGTTAGCCCGTAGCCCACGCGAGCCTAGTCGCCATTCTGTACTCGTGCTGTCCCCAGCAGCTTCTGGCATGACAAGCTCGTGAACGATAAGGTCATTTCCAGCATCGCCCCCGATGGCTTTTTTCACCCAGATATTGGGATATCCAGAATGCTCTATCTTCCGAGAGAACAACAGCGACCGCAGGCGCGCCAACGGCATGCGCCCGATCGGGCCGTGGGCGGCTGATCGGGTGCTAAAGAGGGTATATGACGAATATGGCAGGTCAGAAGGTCATCAACACAACAGCTGCGACAGGCGCTTGCCGCAGCCAGATAGGCCTATAGCAACGCTTACGCTACCTTGCCTATCTTGGTCTCTCGCCCTTCCGCGGTATACCTTCGACATCACACATTGGGCAGTGACCTTTATCCCCTTGCATATGGCGTGACACGCTAGCCGGTCTGCACGGCAGATAGACTCACTTCCCTGCTGAAAGTGCGGATATCAGGCCAGTTTTGCGGCGGTCAGATAGATATGGGCCAGCATGGCATGCAGGCCGTTATTGCGCGTGGGTGAAAGGTGCTGGCTCAGGCCCAGCTGATCCAGGCAGTCCTTGGGCATGGCCAAGATATCGTGGGGGGGGCGGTCATTGTAGATGCGCATGACGACGGCAATCAGACCAGAAACGATAGCGGCATCTGACATGGCGCTGAAATGCAGGTGATCACCGTGCTGTTCGTCATAGATCCAGACGTTGGACTGGCAACCGTCGATGCGATACTCCGCTGTTTTCCATTCGCCCGGCATGGCGGGCAACTGTTTGCCAAGGTCGATGATGTACTGGTAGCGGTCCATCCAGTTGTCGAAGAAACCAAACTCTTCGATCAGTTCATCAAGCGCCTGCTGGGGAGTATCCGTTGCCATGTTCATCCTCGGTTGATCAGGAAAGTAACCGCTGGCCGCAGCCAGTCGGTGATGTGAAGCGCCTTATCATAACGCTACTGGTGATCAGTGTCGTCCTGAACCAACCCTTGTCCGTGATGAGAAAGCTGTTCATGCCACTCTTCCGCTTCGGTATGCAGATAGCGCGCAGTGGTGTCCAACCGCGAGTGACGTGCGGTCTGCGCCAGATAGCGCATTTCGACCCCAGACTGGGCCTGGTGAGTAAGCGCCGTGTGGCGCAGCCAGTGAGGCGTTGCCATGCGCAGCTGCTGGACATAGCGAGGATCACCCTCTTCCGCTTCTAGCGCAGCAGCGGCCTGCTGGAAGGTCTGCCTGAGCAGGCGATACAGCTGATTATCGGTGATGCCATCGCGTCCGTTCAGCGCCCTCAGCACGGGGGTATCTTCATGCAAAGCGGGCATATCCGGCAGTCCTAGCGTGCGACGCCACTGGGTAAGCAGTGCTCGCATCGCAGGGGGTACGGGGACCTGCGCGGCCTTCTGTCCTTTCCCTACCACACGCCACCACCAACGCCCTTCACGCTCAATGAAGTCGTTCATGCGTGCTTGTGCCATTTCGCTGACGCGTGGCGCCAGCAGGTAGCCGAAACCAACCGCAAAGCGACGCCGTGCCTGTGCGTAATCCGCCGAAGGGATCTGCCCCGCCGAGGGACGTTGAAGCCACTGCCACAGCCAGTTCCACAGCGGGCGTTCCAGATAGCGCTCGACAGTTGCGGTACGGTTATCGAGTCGCTGGCGTTTGTTGCGCATCAGCCTGAAAGGGTTATGCGATACCCAGCCGGCTTCCAGCAGCCAACTCAACAAGCCCTGCAGGATCACCAGCGTCTGCCGACGGCTGGCTGGCGACAAAGGGCCCCGGAACGGCCGCCAAGCGGGATCACTGCGTCGCGAGACGCTGCCGACCCAGCGTTCACGCGGGGTGGGATCGGCAAGAAACCGTTCAAACGTATCCAGATGCTCACGGGTCATTTGATCCAGCGTCAGCGACTGATCGCGCAGCCAGAGTAGCAGGCGCTCGGCTTCCTTGCGGTAATGCCGGAAGGTGCGCGGGCTCTCACGGTACTCCATCAGCCACTGACTGACAGCTTCCGCGTCGTTGCGCGCGGGGATATGCACAGTCGACGGGCTGGATACGGCCGATGTCGATCGCGGATCTGGCAGTTCGAACGTCAACGGTGTCAATGCAGTGGTGGAAGCGAGGGTCATAAGACGTCTACACCCTAAGGAAAGTGAATGTCGTGGGCAGCGCAACGCGCCGGTGGGCATCATCGCCGTACAAGCCGCTCGACCCGCAGGTTACCGAAAAGGCACCCCACACTCAGAAAGCCTTTTCACATAGCGAGCTGCACGTTACATTACTCCGCCCTGCAGACGGGGCCTAAGCATACCGCGTTCGCAGCCATCCAGACTATCCATACTCCCGTGCGTGACGTCCTCTCTTCTACCGACAAAAGGTAACGCTGTTATGTCGCTCTCTGCCTATATATCGCTGTTCATCGTGCATTTCATGGCAGTGGCTATCCCAGGGCCGTCGTTCTTCTTCATTACCCAAACCGCTTTTAAATACGGCAAGCGCAATGCGCTGATGGCGACACTAGGAGCCTCGCTGGGGGTGATGGTATGGATCACGCTGGCGCTGGCGGGATTGATCGTGCTGATCCGCCATATTCCCTTGCTGCACACGCTGCTTACGCTGGCCGGTAGTCTGTATCTGTTGTGGATGGCGCAAGCGATGATCCGTAGCGCATGGGCCAGTATTCATGGTGCTCACCGTGATGACATGCGCGTAGCGGACGAACCGGACATGCTAAAGGAAGACCGTGCACTGAAGCGCCCTCCGGCACTGTGGCGTTCACTGGGCAAAGCGGTACTGGTTGAGCTGTCCAATCCCAAATCGATGATCTACTTCAGTAGTGTACTGTCGTCATTCCTGAGCCCGAACCTCGCACTGCATGACATGCTGGGCGTGGGCATTATGATGGCGTTGATCATGCCACTGTGGTTCGTGCCGGTCAGTCTGCTGTTTTCGACCGCCAGAGCGCGTGCGCTGTACTACCGCAAGGCCTGCTGGGTCGATATGGGCGCGGGTATCATCTTCACCCTGCTGAGTCTGCATATTCTGCATTCACTCTGGTCGTGATGAATATCCAGCGCGTGTAGCGGCAACGTGAAAGGTGTTGAAGAGCGTGAAGGGCTTTGAAGGCCGCATGGTGTAATGAATACCCAGGCGGCCAAATAATGAGGAAGAACCGAAAAATCACATATGAAATGAAAGGCAGAGCCGCACAGGGAATGTGCCACTGGAAAGGCGCAAAGAAGACGCTTGCAAGAAGAAGCCCAGAGGAAGTAGTACGCAGAATGAACCGTCAGGGTGAACAAAGGCCCTTGCCTCATCCCGGGGGCAAGGGCCTTGTTCCGTTTCATGGCAGACGATCTGTCTGCACCATGACTGCTGCAATCGCACATTTCCGGCCATGGAGAAGATGCGATGCAGGCCATGACAGGGGTTACGCGCCGAGAGTGGCTCCACCGTCGATCACGATATCCTGTAGGGTCACATGCCCCGCATGCGGGGATGCAAGATAGAGAACCGCGTCCGCGATATCCTGTGGTTGGGCAATCTTGCCCAGCGGAATGCCCAGCTTGAAGTCGTCTGGGAACCCGCGGATGGTCTGCTGTTCCGATTCGGGGCCATGCCATAGCGAACGCTGCATAGCGGTATCAGTCGAACCCGGTGAAACCAGATTACAACGCACGCCGTAAGGCGCTAGCTCTAGGCCCGCGCTGAGACACAGGCTGCGCAGGGCGGCCTTGGATGCGCCATAGGCACTCATACCGATGCGCGGGGTGTGGGCAGCATTCGAACCGACGGTGACGATGGCACCGCTACGCTGTGCCTTGAAGTGCCCCATCGTATGGTGAAGCATGCGGTAGACCCCGCCCGCATTGGTGTCGATGCAGGCCTGCCAGTCGTCTTCACTCAGCTGCTCAAGCGTGCCCGTGCGCAAAACACCGGCGGCATTGACCAGAATATCTAGCCCTTCGCTCAGTAGTAGCTGAGCGCACTGCCGTGCCACGGTCTCGGCATCAGTGACGTCCAACACCACGGACACATCGACATGCCCCGCACCTTCCGCAAAGGTTCTGTCGATTCCAATGACGTGCGCGCCCTGTGCACGGAAAGCGCGCGCAATGGCAGCCCCGATGCCCTGTGCAGCCCCCGTCACCCATACCACGTTATTGCTGAATGTCTGACTCATACCTCTGCTCTCCCTGACCCGACGGGTTCAGCCGCCCTTCCTTCACCTTGACCGTATCGGAGCGCCCTTGCCGAGCGCTCCCTTCCTTTGTCGCTGAAGATGGCAAATGTGCCTATGCCAGCGCGGCTTCATCGGTATGGCGGTGTACCGATGCGGACAGCAAGGCCCACCATGCTGCGAGCGTAGGCTCCCGTGCCAACAGGGTGAAATCCACGGCGTGCCCGCCACGGCTCCACTGCGCCGCCAGATTCATCATGCGAATAGAGTCCAGTCCGAAGTCGATCAGGTTGTCATCGTCTTCAACGTCATCACCGTCGTCATCCAGCAACGCCACGACCTGCGCGCGCAGCTGCGCGGGGCTAACGACAACGGGGGCGATACGTTGGGTGGTTGTCACGCTACCGCAGCGACCGGCGACATAGCGCAGTGCCATGTCATGGTCTTCACGCGAGAAATCGGCCAGCGCATCGGCAACGAAGAAGGGCTGGATATCACGCATAAAGGCATCGCAGGCCGTCATCATGCAGCCAATATGGGCATACACGCCGCCGATGATCAGCTGGTCGCGCCCCATCGATTTCATATCGACTTCCAGTGACGAACGCTGGAAAGCGCTGTAGCGCCATTTGGTCAGTACTGTGTCTTGAAGGGTCGGTGCCAATGCGTCCACGATGGCCGCGCGCTCAGGATGATCGTTAAGGCCCGCGCCCCACATATCGTTGAGCAAGCGACGATCTTCGGGTTTCTGATCGACAGGCTGCGCGGTATAGAACACAGGAATGCCCGAACGATGACAGAACTGACGCAGCGCCTTCAGGTTGTCGACGACTCGCTGGATCAGCACGCTATCTGCGGCCCAGAAATCGAGGAAGTACTCCTGCATGTCATGGATCAGCAGCGCGGCGCGCGCAGGGTCAAACGTCCAGTCAACCTTGTTAGTCGGGAGTTCAGCGCTCGTCGGCAACGAATAGTCGGCGATACGGGGAATACTCATGAATCAGCGCTCCTTGCATAGACGGAGGTCTCTGCCTCCGCCGCTATCGAACAATTCTCGGCTCTGTCTATAACCATCTATCGGTACGAATGACACGGCGCGCCTTCAGCCTCAGCAGAGACGCGCAAAATGCCCGAGCCTATGAATCTGATGCCAGGCCAGCGTGCAGCGTTTCTCGCAGGGCACGTTTGTCGATTTTTCCAACCGCGGTCTGCGGCAGAGCATCGACGAACTGGAAGCGATCCGGCACCTTATAGTCGGCAACGCCCAGCTCTCGCAGCCAGCGACGCAGCGGTGCGGCCTTAAGCGGCGTCCGTGCGACAACCACGGCACAGCTCTTTTCGCCCATCACATCATCCGGTACCGATACGAGCGCGACCTCGATAATGTCATCGTGGCGCAATAGCAGGTTCTCGACCTCTTCGGCGGCGATCTTTTCACCGCCGCGATTGATCTGGTCCTTCTCACGCCCCACCACTTTCAGGTAGCCATCTTCCGTCATTTCGACGATATCGCCTGAGACATAGAACCCTTCGTCGGTAAAGGCGAACTCGTTGTGTATAGGCGCGCGGTAATAGCCACGGAACGTATAAGGGCCACGCACGATCAGGTGTCCCGGCGTTCCTGCCGGCAAAGGATGACCATCGGTATCGACGACAAACACTTCATCATCAGGACACATCGGATACCCCTGGGTGTGGGTGCGGTGCCAGTCGTCATCGTCCAGACGGGTGTAGTTGACCAGCCCTTCGGCCATGCCAAACACCTGCTGAAGCTGGCAGCCAAAGCAGGTCGGCACGCGCTCGGCAAGCGATACCGCTAGGCGCGCACCGCCAATCTGCATCAGTTCGAGACTGTCCAGCTGCGGGCGGTTTTCAGCCGTCAGCGACTGTTCCCACAGCGTCACCGCAGGCGGCACCAAGGCCACCATCGTGACCTGATGGCGTTCGATCAGCGGGAAGCAACGCTGCGGTGCAGGGTCTTCGGCTAACACCACGCAGCCACCCGCGTGGAAGATACCCAGCGCGCCCGGCGAGCTAAGTGGATAGTTATGTGCGGCGGGCAGTGCGCATAGAAAGCGCGTTGCCGCCGAAACACCGCACAGCTCGACGCTGCGGCGGATGCTGTAGTCGTAATCGTTGTGCGTGCGTGGAATCAGCTTGGGAGTGCCTGTGCTGCCACCCGATAGCTGGAAGAACGCCACCTCACCCGCCGGAGTGGGCGCAGGCGTTACCTCTCGAGACGCCAGTCCTTCTAGGGAACCATCAATAGCAGCGTCCAGCGAAATGGGGGCAATGCCCGCCGTGCGCGTTGAGGACTCACCGCGCAACAGGACGCGATTGATATGCGGGAAGTCGTCGCGCAGCGCACGCCAGTAGTCATCATCGGCAAACAGACGGTGGGCACGGTCGGCGATCACCAGTGAGGGACCGATCAGCTCAGCATACGCGGCCAGTTCGGTCTTCTGATGACTGAACAGTGCGTTGACCGGCACGATGCCGCATTTCAGCAGTGCGAAGAAGGTGATGTAGAACTCGGCGACATTGCCCAGCTGCACCAAGGCCGTCTGTCCCGGCTGAATACCCAGTCGCAGCAGTGAGTTTGCCAAAGTATCAATGCGCTGGTTGAGCTCGCGATAGGACAGCTGGCGCTCGCCGCAGATCACAGCGCAAGCGTCGCTGTCGGCATGCTGGGTCACAATGTCGGTCAGCGGGCGATCGATCCAGTAGCCACGCGCTCGGTAACGGTTGGCCAGATCATCAGGCCAATGGATAAACGGAATGGTCATGATGCGTGATGCTCTTGGCAGACAGAAGAAGGGGGATGAGAAGCGGTAGCCACCGACATTAGCCGGTCACTGTCGAGGCCGAAGGCTTCGAGCATGGTGCCCAGCTTGTTGGCCGTTTCGTGCCATTCGGAAGCAGGGTCGGAGTCAGCGACGATACCGGCACCGGCAAACAGCCGGATACCGCGCTCGCTCACGACGCCACAGCGAATGGCAACGATCCACTCGCCGTTACCCTGATCGTCGCACCAGCCTACGATGCCGCCAAACGGCCCGCGATCCTCTGGTTCGAGTCGGGCAATCCGCTCTGCGGCCTCAAGTTCAGGGAAACCACGCAGTGCCGGTGTCGGGTGCAGCCGACAGGCCAGCGTTAGGGCATCTTCATCGGCCGCTTCCACTTCTGCGCGGATGGACGACCCCAAGTGCCACAGACGCGTCGTCGGCATCACCTCCGGGTGCTCGGGAATGTGAAGCTGGTGCGTCACCGGGCTCAGTCGCTGACGAATGGCCTGCGTAACGACCCGATGTTCATGAAGGTCCTTGAGCGAGTGCTGTAGTGCCTGCGCCTGCAGACGATCTTCCGTGGCATCGTCGCTGCGCCGAGCCGTGCCTGCCAGTGGTGTCGACCACAGCTGATGCCCTTGCTTGCGCAATAACAGTTCGGGAGATGCACCCAACAATGTGCCCTGCGGTAGCGGCACACTGAAGTGATAGCTATCGGGGTTCTGGGCCATCAGGCGTGCCAATAACCGCTGGACATCGGGACGTTGCGCTGTATCCAGCAACAGCTGACGCCCTAGCACAACCTTGTCGAGCTTCCCTTCTCGCATATCACGAACGGCCTGTGCTACCGCGCTCTGATAGCCGTGCTCATCGGCACGCGCCTTGACCGACAGCACCGAGGGGGCACTTCCTGTGCGAGAGGCGCGATGCGCCTCGGTCAGCCAATGGGAGCGGTCGATCTCGGTGTGACTGCGCGGAATGAACAACATGGACGGCTGTCGCGTATCGAAGGGAATAGCGCCGACCAGTATTGGATGGGCGATGCCAGCCTTGCGCGCTCGCGCGAAAGCCTGCCGGACCTGGTTCTGGAAGGCGCTGTCCGAACGCTCACCACCAAGCGCGGCGTGGGTGATCACCTCCTGACAGCCTTCCGTTCTGAAACTGCGATACGGTGAGGACAGCAAGAAGCCATCGTGATGTGCGTGCCCAAAGTCCGGCTTGGCCGCTGCGTCTTCCTGATATGAAGGCCGCATGGTTCGCCCTCCTGCGCGGTAGGTTGAGTGCATGAAAGCACCATTCTCACGCTGGCAAGTCCCGGTGAATGACGGGTATTGCACAGGCTTCCTTATGAGAATGGTTATCATTTATAACACTACGCTAACGGAGAGTGCGACCAAAAGTCAATACAGGACCATATTAGTCTTTTTTGCTAGGGTTCACGTATCATAGGGTGCATAACGTAATGATAATGATTATCATCACTTGCATGATGCAAGGGGGAATCGTCAACAAAACCCCTCTGCCGAGGCTTCAGCACCGCCTTCGCGCGCCTGATGGCCTACTACTGATCCATGCGTACTCTCGTGTAAGGACGCTGCCATGACTCGACCGCCCTGCTCTGGTTTCTCTGCACGCCGCCTGTTCCATACTGCAAGACGACTGATGGGGCCGCTTCTGATGCTGCTGTGCACTGCCCCCGCCTATGCAACAGAGGGCTGGCCGCGTCACATTCAGGACGATGGCGACGGTGTAACGCTTTCCGCACCGCCGACTCGGATCGTATCGACCAGCGTGACGCTGACCGGCAGTCTGCTGGCCATCGACGCCCCAGTCATTGCCAGCGGCGCGACCGCTCCTCGTTCACGCATTGCCGACGATCAGGGGTTCCTACTCCAGTGGAGCGATCAGGCCAAACAGCGACACCTTCAGCGCCTGTACATCGGCACACCCGATCTGGAAGCGATCGCCATGCAGGCCCCGGATCTCATCGTGGTGTCGGCAAGCGGTGCAGATTCGGCACTCAAGCTCAAAAGCCAGCTGTCTCAGATTGCCCCCACGCTGGTGATCAATTATGACCATGCTGCGTGGCAGGATATTACCCGTCTGTTGGGGCGCGCGACCGGTCATGACGCCGATGCTGATGCGCGTATCGCGGAATTCGATGCCGCGCTGAAAAAAACGCGTGCTCACCTCCAACTGCCGCCGCAGCCAGTATCAGCATTCACATGGCCACAGGGTCAGCAGAACAGCGCCAATCTGTGGACGAACGAATCTGCTCAGGGACGCCTGCTGGAAGCGCTGGGCATGACACTGGCAAAGGTGCCACCAGAGCTGGCGGACTTCCATCAGATGGGCAAACGCCATGACATTCTTCCCGTTGGAGGTGAGCGATTGGCCGATGCACTGACGGGCAAAACGTGGCTGATCTTCGCCGCCAACGACGACACTGCCCAGGTCGTACGCCAGCACCCTTTTCTAAAAAATACGCTTGCCGTACAGCAAGGACGCGTCTTTGCCCTGGGAACCGATACCTTCCGTCTGGACTACTACAGCGCTATGCGACTGCTTGAACGCCTGTCGACGCTGTTTGGCTCACCGGCATCCGCATCCTCATGAGCACATCGTTCCCCTCGCCCGCTCAGCGTCTGACCCTGTGGTGGCTGTGCGCCTTACTGCTGCTCGTTGTCATAGCCGTCAGCCTGATGGTCGGCGCACGCAGCATCGACCCCGCTACGGTCTGGCAGGCGCTGACCTCTGACTGTTCGGCAGCCCAGCAGGCAGACTGTGTCATCATTGAACAGGCTCGCTTACCGCGTACGCTGATTGGGGCCATGGTGGGCGCAGCGCTGGGGCTGTCGGGTTGCCTGATGCAACAACTGACCCGCAATCCATTAGCCGATCCCGGCGTGCTTGGCGTTAATGCCGGTGCCAGCCTGGCCGTCGTGCTGTGCGTTGCGCTCAGCGGGCAGACCGCGATGCCGTGGCTGGTCGGTGCGGCCTTCTGTGGCGCACTGCTGTCCAGCTTGGTTCTGATGGTATTAGGCGCGCTGACTGGACGCGGGCGCGTCGATCCAATTCGGCTGACACTGATCGGGGTTGCCATGGGAGCCGCTCTGGAAGGGCTATCATCAGGCATTGCGCTGCTCGACCCCACGACGTTCGATCAGATGCGCTTCTGGCGTACCGGTTCATTGGACATTCACGGCATGACGGCCCTCAAGGCGGCCGCGCTACCGATGGGGTTAGGGCTGATCATCGTGCTACTGATCGGACGAGGGTTGGAAGCGCTGGCGCTGGGGGATCAGCTGGCCGCATCGCTGGGCAGCCGCACTCAAACCACTCACGCGCTGGGCATCGTGGCCATCGCGTTGCTGTGTGGCAGCGCCGTTGCCGCGGTAGGCCCCATCGCCTTTCTCGGCTTGATGGCGCCTCATCTGGCCGCCCGACTCTCGTCAGGCTCCGCGCGCTGGCAGCTGTACTGGGCCCTGCTGATAACCCCCCTACTGCTGCTGTGCGCTGACGTTGCCGGACGTGTGCTGTTCAGTGGTGAAGTGCGGGTGTCGATTCTGACGGCGGTGCTGGGCGCACCCGTGCTGATCGTGCTGGCCCGTCGCATGTGGCGAGGAACGACCCGATGAGCGCTTGGCAACCTCAACGGCAGGATACGGCGCGCGGTCCATATCGACGTGAGCATTGGCGCGCCATTATCGTTACCGCACTGTCTTTCATCGCCGTGCTGGCACTAGGACTCTGGGCGCTGTGTTTGGGCCGCCTGCCGCTTTCGCTTCACCAAATTATCGACGTCTTCAATGGCGATGCTCCAGCGTTCATGGTGCGCGTAGTGATGGAATGGCGTCTGCCACGTATCGCAGCAGCGGTGCTGTGCGGTGCCGCGCTCGGTCTGGCCGGCACACTGTTTCAATCACTGATGCGCAACCCGCTGGGCAGTCCCGACGTGATGGGGTTCGATACCGGTGCGTGGAGTGGCGTACTGATCGCCATGATCGCGTTTCAGGCCACCACGGTAGGGATCACCCTTGGCGCCATCACAGGCGGTACGCTGACCGCGCTCATCATCATGCTGCTGACATGGCAGCGTCATCGACCGCTCAGCCCGATGGTGCTGATCATCGTGGGAATTGGCGTTCGAGCACTGCTGATCGCATTCAATAGCTGGATGATCATGCGGGCGTCTCTTGATGCGGCACTGTCGGCAGGGCTGTGGGGCGCGGGATCACTGGCCGGCGTTAGCTGGCCGGGCATGTTCGTTCCAGCCATTATGGTGGGACTGGCTGTCGTCATGATCCTACTGTTGTCAAAGGGACTGCGTATGCTGGAGATGGGTGACGATACGGCGCGAGGGCTGGGCGTTGCCGTAGGCCGCACTCGGCTACTGCTGATCGTGACCGGTGTCGTACTGGTGGCCGCGTCCACAGCCTTAGTGGGCCCCATCGCATTCGTCGCCCTGGTATCACCGCAGATCATGCATCGCCTCAGCCCCGCCCCGCAGTTGCGACTGCCGCTCGCGGCACTGGGTGGCGCACTGCTTCTGCTGGCAGCCGACATGGTGGCTCAACATCTTTTCCTGCCCTACCAGCTGCCCGTCGGTGTGGTCACAGCCAGCCTTGGCGGCCTTTATCTGCTGGGATTGCTACTTCGCGAGGTACGCTCATCATGACTACGGCTTATCTGCCCGAGCCTCCCCTTCAGGCCGAGAACATTAGCGTAGGGTATAACGACCAGTACGTACTGGATGCGCTGTCACTGGACATTCCTGCCGGTGAAACGACCGTCATCATTGGCCCCAACGGCTGCGGAAAATCCACGCTGCTGAAATCGCTGGCACGCCTACTATCGCCACGGACCGGCGTCGTGCGCTTGGAAGGCGATGTCATCGCACACCAGCGCACTCGCGACATTGCTCGTCGGCTCGGTATTCTGCCCCAGTCCTCCCATGCGCCTGATGATATCCGCGTTCGGGATCTGGTGGCGCGGGGGCGCTACCCGCATCGAGGACTGCTGACACGCTGGCGTGAGCAGGACGAACGGGCTGTCAGTAAAGCTATGACCGCGACAGCCGTAGCGTCGCTGGCCGACCGCCGCGTCGATACACTGTCCGGTGGTCAACGGCAGCGCGTCTGGCTGGCTATGGTACTGGCGCAGCAGACACCCACACTGCTGCTGGATGAGCCGACGACTTGGCTTGATGTAGCGCACCAGATCGAGCTACTGGAGCTGATGAACCACCTGCGCCGCGATCATGGCAAGACACTGGTGATGGTGCTTCACGACCTCAATCAGGCCTGCCGCTATGCCACTCACTTGGTGGCCATGAAGGCCGGTCATATTATCGCGCAAGGTCGTCCGGCCGATATCGTGACGCCGGAAATGATCAACACCGTCTTTGGGCTGAAATGCGTGGTGATCGAAGACCCCATTGCTCATACACCAATGATCGTACCGCTGGGTGGCTACACACACGATACGCCGTAAACGAAGCCTCTCCGCCTCAAACGTAGGCGTGATAAGTATGTTGGAAGGAACAGAATAAGAGACCAAGCCGGAGGGGATGGCGGTGGCACAGCCGCATTGATCGAACGCCCTAGGGTGATTCCCACGGTTGCTCAGCCTACGCTTCACTCTTAAGCGCAATGGCGATGCCGGCCCTCGCTCGGGGTCAGCGCAAACAGATCAAAGGCACTAGCAAACTGCGGCCCCACGCAATGGCAATGGCAATGATGAAACACACCCTATTTTTGTATAGCAAGCGATAGTCTGTTAAGCGTACACCAGAAATCTAGTATTGAAATAAAGCGCTTTATCAACGCCTTACCTTTTATGCTCTCTTGCCAATGACACACCAACCACAAGGTGCCTTCGTTTCAAGAAGGCACCTTGTGCAACTTACCTCAGGCCTCGGCAACGGCAGTGACCTCGATTGAAGAGGCTATTTCTTCCTGTGCTAGCTGCTGTCGAATGCTGACCAGCTCTTCGATCGATACCACCGGCAGTTCATGCTGCGCGGCAAAGTTTTGAATATCCTGCCCTTTCATCATAGTGCCATCGGCATTCATCAGCTCGCACAGCACGGCAGTAGGACGCATGCCTGCCAGGCGCGCTAGCTCAATTGCGCCTTCAGTATGCCCTTGCCGTCCCAATACACCGTCATCATGCGCGCGCAGCGGGAACACATGGCCGGGGCGCACCAGATCGTGCGGGCGGGCCTGCTCGGCAATGGCAGCCTTGATCGTGGTGACTCGGTCCTGTGCCGACACTCCCGTCGTGACCCCTTCTCGCGCTTCAATCGAGATAGTGAACGGCGTCGCATAGCGGCTTTCGTTATGCGATGCCATGGGGGGCAACGCCAGACGGTGTACCGCATCAGACGTCAGACACAGGCAAACGATACCGCTGCATTCGCGGATCATAAGTGCCATGGTGGAAACCGTCAGCTGCTCTGCGGCCACGATCAGATCGGCTTCGTCCTCGCGGCTAGCGGAATCCAGCAGAACAACAGGTCGACCCGTACGCATTGCCTGCAGTGCATCGTTCATAGCAGGGCTGGCCAGAGCGGCCACGCGGGAAGATACAGAAACATCAGAGGGAAAAGACATTGAAACGCTCCTCGCAGAAGGGATATGGCGAAAAACGTTTCAGGGCAAGTGGGAATCGCCTACCGTCACCGAACGCGTGGACACCGCAGGGCATCCACTCAAAGTGGTGGCAGGTCATTCGCATCTTCTTTCATCCGGACTATGACCGTCGGCTCTGGAATGGCACCAGATCTGCTAGACCCTGCCAGCGTACTGGCAGGCGCTCGCGGGCTCGTTCGACACCGTTATCACCATGATGGGAGGATAACGACGAACATACCGCCGGTGGGGAATTTCACCCCGCCCTGAAGACGTATATCAACGCTACTGTGTTCGCCCGCCCACCGCAAGCCAACAATGGATCAATTCTCCATATCGTCCAGATAGGGTGAGCGAAAAGCCTCGACGTTTAGCGGTGTATCCAATTGCCCAATGACACGCGTATAGGGCACATCGCACACCACATACAGGTAAAAATCCCACCCAAAGTGAATCTCGGCGTGCCCGTTGAGCGCCACCAGCTTACCTCCGCCGTGGCGCAAGAAATGGCGCACGGCCTTGGCCACGTCAGCGGCACCGTCCACAAGATCCCCTTCGATATAAGGCACCTCATCCTCGTCAAGCAGCTCCGTCTTCCACAGTATCTTTCTAAAGGAGGTGATACCCGCCATGGCGATCAGCGCCAGCACAACCTCTACATACTGCGTCTCTACCCGCATATACTCCTGAAGGGAAACACGTCCCCCTACATCGCTGTAGTCCTGCCATTCCTCCGGCGAAGACGTCAGGTGTGACGTACCTTCGATATAGGCATGGTATTTGGTGATGCGGTAGGAATAGTTCATTTAGCACCGTCTGCTGCACGAAAAGTCCCAGTATCCGCGACCATCGGCATTGCTTGCCACCGAAAATGCACCGTGAAGCGCCACCGCCTAGAAATAACGACAGAGGCGAGCGTTGGCGAATAGCACGTTCCGCCAAGACTCGCCTCTGTTAGCGCCACACGCTAGGCAATGCGGACTACGGGCGTGCCCCCTTGATGATCTGCCCTCCCGCGGCACACGGTGCTTCAGGCTGCTTGAGCGTAGCGGGGTCCAGCTGAACCACCATGACGCGAGCGGGAACATCACCGACCGTCCCCGCTAAATGGCCTTCATGACCGTCAATCGGTCGCGCGCCTTGATCGACGCCCAGCATCACTTCACCCGGGGTATATTCGCGACGCGTGCCATCCGAGGTCTCTATGAACCAGCGGCCATCCAGCGTCACCACCCACTGCTTGGCAGGATTGCGGTGCCAGTCACCGACCCATCCCGTAGGTGCCACGTTGAAGACCATTCGTTTGGGCTGAGGATTATTATGCGAGACCCATTCCAACCCGGCCGGTGGCGCAAATGTTTCCAGCGTCATGTCACTCCAGCGGCACAGGCTCTGGTGGGTCACACCCTTAGCATCGGCCCACACGCTCCAGTAGTCGATGTGCTCCGGCTGAGCAGGCGCTTCCTGTGCGGCACAGTTCACCCCCCATCCCAAGATTACTGCGCCTAGTACGATACGGCAGCGCGATATGTTCATAAGTGCTCCTTCTGCGTTCGTGGCAAGTCGTGCCGTCATACGCTCACGGCAGTTTTCTTAAGATAACTTAACGTAGGAGCACCGACACCTGTTCTAACTGGCACTGGAGGGTAAGCACGAAGCCTGAAGCGCACGGCGAAGATGGCACCGATTTTATGGTGGAAAGCGAAGCGTTGCTGACAACGCGATGCGCAGGCACAGCACTGTCGTGAATGCTACACCTGCCTAGGGCGACATAAACCTTAGCGCAAGCAGTACCATATTGTATTTATGACGTACTCTCTCTAGTATTCGTCGGCGAGCTAAATGATATTCATTGTCACCTTGGGGCTTAATACCTGAGCGAATATCGTCCGCTTTCTCTTCTTCAAAGACACCGCGACTGCGCCGCCCTGCAAAAGGACTTCCCGATCATGTCGACGACTCGCTATTCCACCGCATCGCGCCACTTTCACTGGCTGTCCGCTGCGCTGGTCATTCTCTGCTATGCGCTCGTGCTGAGCAGGACACTGTTCGACAAAGGCACCCCGGCGCGGATGCTGGTGATGCAGGGGCACTTCTGGTTCGGCATAGCCGTGCTGGTGTTGACCGTGCCGCGCATCATCAATGCTTTTCGTGCGGGAACGCCGCCCATTCACCCGCCGCTCGACCGCTTCAGCCATATTCTTTCCAAGGCGTCTCATGGTTTGCTGTACCTTTTTCTGATCATACAGCCGCTGCTGGGACTGCTGATGGCCGGTTTTGGGCCCGGCAAGATGACCGTTCCGTTCACTCACTTCGACATTCCGCTACCGTTTCCGCAGAACAAAGACCTAGCGGGTACGCTCCGCCAGATCCATGTGCTGTTGGGCACAGCGTTCTATTACGTCATTGGCCTGCACGTTGTCGCAGCGTTCTATCACCACCTGATCCGCAAGGACGATACGCTGCGGCGCATGTCCTCACGCGGTGAGAAGGAACAGTGAAACGGTTTTGACACTGAATGCCTTATACGAAAAGCGGCCCTTCAATGAAGGGCCGCTTTTTCATGACAACATTTGGTATGAAGAACGAATAATACCGCTGACTGATCCGATCCAGCACCACTACACCAGATGCGCTATCCCAGCGAAACAGTGACATCAGACCATCCCGCACGGATGCCACTGGATTGAGCTGCGACACGGCAGACAATGTGTGCAGCCATACCCTTGTCGCCATCGCGCAGACTTGCTGCTTACGCTTGGGATCGCCTCGGCTTCAGCAACGTCAGGCTGACGGCCAGAATAGCCAGCACCACCAATGCCAGTGCGGGTGCCGCCACGCCCCATGGTGCGCGCTCCATGTAGGGAACGGCAGAGGCCAGTAGCGCTCCCCACTCCGGTGACGGAGGCTGAGCTCCCAGCCCCAAAAAGCCCAGCCCGGCCAGCGCCAACGCTGCCCCCGGCAAACGCAGCATGGCGTGGCGCAGCAACGGCAGCGTCATGGCCGGCAACACATGATGCGTAAAACGCCGACACGCTCCAACGCCCAGTACTGGGAGCATCGCCATATGAGGCTGCGCCTGCAGCTCCTGCCTGAGCGTAATAGCATGAGCGGCCAATGGTGCCCAGCTGACCAGCATGACGGCCACAATAGCGCCTCGTGGAGAAGGACCGTACAGCGCCGCAAGGACGATGCCGGCCACCGTGGGCGGCACGGCATTGGCGACGTCGATAATGCCCGCCATCGCACGCGGCCATAGGCTGACCATCCCTCCGATCAACAGGCAACCACTCACCACAAGCAGTGCGCCACCACCCGTCTGCAATGCACCATGAGCGAGGCGTGCCAACAGATCTCGCCCGAGGGCATCCGCCCCTAGCGGCAACGACCACGAAGGCGCCGCCAGACGCGCATGAGACAGAGCCCACGGATCGCGCCCGATGCCAGCGATCATTAACACGGCGAGCAATGCAATGCTGACGATCACCCACACTCGTGCCGATCTGGCACGCGGAATCGCCGTTGCGACAGGCATCGAATGCTGATGCATAGCAGCACCTTGCCACCAACGCCCAATGGCTTCAGCCAATAGACGCGCGATGACGGCAACGGCCAGCAACATCAGCATGCCAAGCTGAACCACGGGCATGTCTTGTGCCATGACCGCACCCAGTGTGGCTCGGCCGATACCGGGAATGGCCATGATTTTCTCGACCGCAATCGCGCCGCCGGTCAGCCCCGTTATCACCAGCGCCACCTGAGGCAGCAAAGATGGAAGCACCCGCCGCAGAACGGCCCCCGCAACGCGCACACGCGAAATACCCGCGATCTGCCAAGTCGTGACCCACCGTTCATTGAAAACCGTTGCGATACGGTCCAGTGCCAACCGTCCCAGCAGTCCGCCAGCGGGAATGCCCATCGCCAGTGCCGGCAACACGAGATAGAGCGGCCCTTTCCAACCAAAAGGCGGCAACAAAGGCCACCAAACCGCAAAAATTAGCAGAAGAGCCGTGGCCAGCAGATACTCCGGCAGTGCCGTCAGCGCAATGGCGACGCTGCTGGTGGTTTGTGTCAGCTGCCCCCGCAGCCCCTTGCGCAGGGCGAACTGGCATACCGCCGCCGCAACACCGACCGCCACCAATAGCGATGCCCCCATCAGTGTCAAAGACACCCCGAGTGCTCTCAGCATTGAAGGTAGAATGGCATGCCCAGACACCCATGAGCGTCCGGCATCACCATGTGCCAATCCAACCAACCAGCGCCATAGCGCCGCCCAAGGGCCATCGGCGAGGTTGAGCGCAGCCCGAATACTGGCCAGCACCTCTGGAGTGGCTTCCTGTTCACCCGATCGTGCGCGAAGCAGTGCCAGCGCAGGATCGTGACCCGCCAGCCACGGCAACAGACCAATAACAATCACAAGCCCGATCAGTGCCAGCACACGCGACAACGATGGCAAGAGGCGCTGTTTCCAGCGCCCGTATAACGAGAATGGACCAACATCACTCATGGGGCACTGCCACTCTTCGTATCAAGACCGATCAGCTGGCGCTCGCGCGGATCGCGGAAAGCCCCTTGAGTGCCTTCCCTTTCGCCTTGCAGTACGCGCTCATGCAGCAGCGGAATGGCCGCATGCGTCGCCAGTATCTGCCGCTCTGCCGTGATGATAGCCTCGCGGCGCGCAGATCCCGGCGCCAGCCCCGCTGCGTTCTGCAGTGCCTGGTCGATCCCTGCATCGCACAGCTGGGACAGATTGAACGAGCCATGGCAGCTAAAGTCGCTGTACAGATAGGCCAACGGGTCACCAGAATCCAGCACTGTTGCCCGTGACAGAATGAAGGCATCGAACTTGCCTGCCAATGCATCGGACTCGATATGCGCATATTCACGCACCACCTGATGTACCTCGAACCCCGCCGCTTTCAGCTGCTCTGCCAGCATAACGGCAACCTCCGGCAGCTCGGCACGGTCACTGAACGTCGCCAACGTGATGACCTTACCATTGGCCGGTGCGGATACCGTTGCTTCGACAGGAAGCTGACGGTCACGTAGAGGCGCTGCCCATGCGATGGCGGGTCCCAGCAGCCCCTTGGCGACATCCGCGCGGCCTTCATATACGCGTTCAACAATGGGCTGCCGCTGCACGGCACTCGCCACCAGCGCACGCAGCGCGGGATCGCGGAAAGCGCCCGTACGCGTGTTCAGGTACAGCGTGTTGGTACGCGGCATCGGCACTTCATGCACTTCCTGAGGCGGCAACAGCGATACCTGCGAGGCCGGAATGGCCTCCACGATGTCTGCTCGGTGAGTTCGCAGTGCTGCCGCACGCGCAACGCCATCCGGCACGAAGCTGACATCAATGCCTGCCGACTGTGCTTTCCCGCCCCAGTAATCATCGAAACGGTCAAGGTGTGCCGCACTGGTGCCTTCGATACTGTTCAGTATGAACGGCCCCGTGCCCGCTCGGCGTGGATCAAGGGTGCCGTCAGCACGATAAGCGGCAGGCGATAGAATCACCAGCTGTGGGCTCGACAACCGCTGGGGTAACAGCGGGTCTGCCTGAAGTGTGGTCACGATGACAGCATGATCGCCATCAGCAACAGCCGTCAGCGTGGCGCCATCCAGGATGCGCGGCTTGGGAGTGGCATGAGCCGCCACGTTGAGTGCGTGCGCCACACTGTCGGCATTCAACGGTGCTCCATCATGAAAATGGACGCCGTCACGCAGCTCGAATCGCCAATGCGTCGCATCCAGCGGCTGCCAGCGAGAGGCCAAGCCGGGCATAGCATCGCCCTGCGGATCAAGCGTGACCAACGTTTCGGCCGTATTCCAGCGTGATAGCTTGAAAGCATCGTCGCTCAACGGTGTTAACCCAGAACGCGGGGGTTGCATCATGACGATCTGAAGACGGTCCTCTTTGGACGACGCATGCCCGCCATCGAAGCAGCCTCCCAACAGAAGGCAGCTCATCAGACCGCCCAGTGTCCGACCGAAAGTATTCATAATGTAGAGATTCCTTATGGGATGCGACGATGGTTCAAGGTGCGAAGTGCACTTTCAATAGGGGGAAAAGGCGGACGTGGAAGCGGAGTCGCCGCGAGCGGCGTCCATCAGCTGGCAAGAAACGGCATGCTGGGGAGCGGCAATGAGTGCGGCCATTGGACGGTCTTCTACCACCTTGCCTTGCGCCATCACCACCCCGCGCGAACACAACCGCGTCATTGCCCCGATATCATGCGAGGCCATAAACAGCCCCATGTGGTATTCCGACATTAGGCGCTCCAGCAGCGCCAACAGGACATCGCGCGTGGCAAGATCCAGACCGCTTGTCGGTTCATCTGCTAGCAACAACCGCGGCTTTATCAGTAACGCACGGGCAATAGCAACGCGCTGGGCTTGGCCGCCGGACAGCGCCCCTGCCCGCTGTTGCAGTACACGTCGAGGTAGCCCGACGTTATCCAGCAGCGCAGCGATATCCGCAGACGTTGCCGGTGGTCGCCCCAGACAGTGCAGCGGTTCACGAAGAACAGCATCGACACTGTGATGCGGGTTGAGAGAGGCTGCCGCTGCCTGTGGAACGTACTGCACCTGCTGACGAAACCAGCGCAGCGCACGCACCGAACCCGGCATCATGACCCGGCCCTGCGCTCTGATCTCACCCTGGGACAACGGCTGCAAGGCCAGTAGCGCGCGCAGCAACGTACTCTTGCCACTGCCAGAAGGTCCGGTTAATCCAACGCGCTCACCGGCGTGCAGTGCCAGTGATACGGTGTCGAGCAGGCGGGTCGAGGCATCCTGCGGTGCGTGACAGCTGATGCGCAAAGCCTCTAGCACCGGGGCATCGGGCTTGGAAGAAGGCGCATCGTGGCACGGCGTCTGTCGAGAAAACCACAGGCGTCGTGTTGCCGTCATGGCGTCCTCGATGCGGTAGCCAAAGGCGTTGCAGCGGTCGAGGTGTCCTGCCCTAACCGTTGTTGCTCGCACTGCAACGCTGCCACCATGCGCTGAGTCACCTCATGCTGAGGCGCCGCTAGCAGCGTCGCCATCGGTGCATCTTCAACAATCTTGCCATCACACAGCACTAGCGCACGGTCACAAAGCTGCTGTGCTGCTCGCAGATCGTGTGTGATGAACAGCAGAGCTTTGGAACGTTGATGCTCATCGGCAATCGCTGCCCCGGCCAGCGAATCACTTTCTTCATCGTTCGTGGCACGATTTAACAACGACATCCCAAACAGTGCTTTGCTCTTCTGCTGCGGCACCGTACCGGACAGCGCATTCAGCACATGCTGCTGGCTGACCGCATCCAGCGCAGATGTTGGTTCGTCGGCTACCAACAGCGAGGTATTACAGGCCAGTGCTAGCGCTATGCAGACACGCTGACGCTGCCCGCCCGACAGCTCAGCGGGATAGCGCCCCATCACGCTGCGGGATACACCGACCTGGTCCAGCAGGGATTCTGCGTGCCAGCGGATGCCACATCCCTTCTGGCCCGCACCAGCACAGACCATCATGAGCTGCTGTCCTAGCGTATGCAGGGGGCTGAGCGCTGTCGCTGTATCTTGATCGACCATCGACACGCGTGCCGATGAAGGCCGCAAGGCCGGATGGCGCTGCGTAATGTCATAGCCGTTTAGCGTAATGCGCCCGGTGCACTCGACATCCTGCGGAAGAATCCCGGTCAGGGCGCGAGCCAGCAATGATTTACCGGTGCCGGAAGGTCCCAGCAGCGCTACACGTTCGCCACCGTAAATCGTCATATCAACGCCGCGCAGTACACCGTGTGATGCCGTGGTCAGCGAAAGCTGGTGAATCTGCAATAAAGCAGGCGCAGCCGGATTGTATGCAGCAGAAGTGGCAGACATCATCGCACCCATAATTTATGTTATAACATAACAATATCCAACCATGAATTGCCCTCTACAGCAAGCCTTTATGCGCTGCGACCCCCTTGTTCAGGCCTTTTTCAGCTACCTCACAGCACTCTCATCGTTCCATTACCCTTTTTTCTAAACGAGCTTTTCTGCCCTCTATCCTGGCGCCTTCTATCCGCCCTACTGTTTGAATGAACCCCTTCGCGTGGTGTAACCGAATATATTCATGATAATGATCGTAATCATGAATATATCGCCCTTATCCGTATCGTAATTTCATATTACATAAATTACATTTACATTGAGCACCAAAACCTGTACAAAAAGGCCGTAGCACACAGAGTCCTTGAAAAACGGCGTTTCTCCAGCAATGCCGCAAGCGCTACAGTGAAAGAATCGGACTCTCACTGACCCCAACTCTGCTGTATACTTAGCCTTTAGATCTCATCAACGGGAGATGCCTGTCGTGGCCCGAAACGGTATCCAGTTCGAAGATGTGCAGCGCGCGATCGAAACGCTGCAGCAGCGCGGTGACGCGCCCACCATTCAACGCATCCGCGATATTCTCGGAACGGGAAGTTTCACCACCATCAGTGACCACCTGCGCGAGTGGCGAACACGGCACGAGCAGCGGACGGACATCCCCTTGAAAAGTGCGGTGCCGGAACGTCTTCAGGAATCCCTGATGAACATCTGGCAGCAAGCGCAGGAAGAAGCGTACGAAGGGTTAGAGCACTACCGTCAGCAGGCAAACGATGCCATCACGGCGGCAGAGCATCAGGCTCAGCAGTCCATGCGCCAAGCGGAAGACGCTCAGCAGCGGCTTTCAGCGCTCAACGAGCGCCTCGACCAGACGCTAGAACGATTGGAAGAAAAGACATCGACGCTGGCACACGTCGAGAGTGAACTGACACAGGCACAGGCCGCGATTGAAGAACGCGACCATCGCTTGCAAACACGCGACCGCCAGATCGAAACGTTAACGGCCGACCGCGATCGTATGGAACGAGAGCATCAGGCCGCACTGGCCCAGCAGGAAGAGCACTTCCGCAAACAGCTGGTGCAAGAAGAACAGCGTCACGAAGCCGCCGAGCAACGCCTAATGCAGCTTCTTGATGCTGCCCGTCATGAAAAGCAAGAGCAGGAAAAACTGTCGCGCCGCCGCCTAGAGCAGTTGGAAGAACGGCTGGACCGCATGACGGCACAGGTAGAAGAGAAACGACGCGCCCTGCAGGATGAAGAACGTCGCCATCGCGATCTCAGTCTTCAGTCGCAGCAGACCGCCCAGGTGCTGACGGATACCCGCGCCCAGCTTGAACGCTCCATCAAGACCGTGTCGGAGCGCGACAAGGAAATCACGCGCCTGCGCACAGAGCTCCGCGTTCTTCAAGAACGCATGGCACGTTCGTCCGTTCCCCCCTTCATGTATTGATACTGCATGCGGTCACCTCTAGGCCGGCCCTGCCGATATGTACTGCGCGGGCTGGCCGAGCGGTAATACACCACTGCTTTCCGCAGGTATTGAAGCCAATGCCCCATGTTACGTATGGGTATCCTTACGCTCCTCGATTGCGTATGATCGTGCCTGCGGAACTATCCGTACCTATCAGGTACCCTTTACAGCAAGATTTATAGAGATCGGCGCTATGCCTTTACCCTCCCATCACGAACATTTCGAGCGTGTCCGTCAAGACCACCAGCGTGAACTCGTTGAAGATTATGTCGAAGAAATCGCGTGGCTACATGAGCACGTAGGCGAAGCACGCGCCAGCGACCTAGCCGAGCGATTCGGCGTCAGTCCCGCCGCCGTATCGAAGGTTGTGACCCGCCTCAAACGTGATGGTCTAGTCAATGCACGCCCTTATCGCGGCATTTTCCTGACAGAAGAAGGTGTGGATATGGCCCGTCACGTGGCTGAACGGCACGAGATCGTCATGACACTGCTGCGTACACTGGGCGTTTCGGAAGATATTGCACGCGCCGACTCAGAAGGTATAGAGCACCACTGCAGCGAAGAGACCGTAGCCGCTATGCAGCGTTTTCTGGCCAAGCATGGACCTCGCAGTACGCAGTGACCCTCGGATATCATCAGCACAATGGATGTGCACTTCCCCTCGCAGCACCGAACACCCAACCGCATGCACATTTTTTCCTTGTTATGATTACCCGTCCCCGTCTCGCCCAGCGCTACCGCATGGCATTCAGCAATGCTCGGTAGATATCAGCGTTCTGCTCCTCGAAACACACCACGTTCACGCGTGTAATGGCGGCGTTTTCCGCCAGCAGGGCAGCAACTCTCTTCAGCGCAATCCGCGCCGCATCCTGCTTGGGAAAGCGGTAGATTCCTGTACTGATATTGGGAAAGGACACGCTGGTCAGATCGAACTCGTCCAACAAGGCAAAGCAGCTGCGGTAGCATTGGTCCAATAGCGCCGGCTCGCCGTGCAACCCATCCTGCCAGCGAGGCCCTACGGTATGAATGACATGCTTCGCGGGCAACTGCCCTGCAGTCGTTATGACCGCTTCCCCAACCTTGCATCCACCCTGCCGCGCTCGAATGCGACGGCACTCCTCCAGAATGGCCGGCCCACCCTGACGGTGAATAGCGCCATCGACACCGCCGCCGCCTAACAGCGACGTATTGGCTGCGTTGATGATAGCGTCTACGGCTATTTGGGTTATGTCCCCTTGGATAATATGCACTCTATTCAACATGGCTGATTTCCTCTTTCAGGACGAGCCCTACTCACGGTCCTTAATCGCTCACCCTGCACGTCCATGATTATGCTGCACAGCGTTGCCGTGTACGTTCCATGCCCATATCGTCCGCAACTGTTCACCCATTAACTCAGCGAAGTCACCATACGTTCGTGGTTTTGTGCAGGCAGAGAGAAAGCAGACAAAGCTGCGGCCCCCGCTGTTCAATCGTCTAGCACAGCCTCTACTTATCATTTTCGCGCTAGGCTTATCTTTCCGCTCTCAGCTATTCGATCCCGCACTCGCCAGAGCCCGCGTTGACAGCTACACCATATTTTCCACCAAAACGCAGTGACTATAGGGCGGATACCCAGAGATTGAGGCCGCCACGCACGTCATTTCTTTCCATTTCGATATAAACGATAAGCAAGTGCTACGCCGACAGGAAACGGTTCACCGCGTCAACGAAAATAGAGAACTGCTCGACATGCAGCCAATGGGCACAGTGCTTGAGGGTCACAATACGCGCATGCGGGAAACGCGCCATGATCGCTGCACGATATTCAGGCAATACATAGCTGGAATCGCCGCCTCTCAGAAACAGCACTGGACCATTGAACGGCGCCCCCTCAATCGGTGCTCGAGCAACGTCCGGATAGCCTTGTCGCAGAGCAGACAGATTGACGCGCCAGTGCAGACAGCTATCTTCGCCTTTAATCAGATTGGTACCCAAAAAACGACGTGTTTCAAGATCGCCCTCATGCTGCGCCATCAGCGCATCAGCGGCAGTACGAGATGCGGGCGGCTGATCGGCCACTGCTTGCATCGCGGCAAAGATATCGTCATGGCGGTCTAGCGCATAATCGACGGGAGCAATATCGGCCACGATAAGACGCCGGATACGCTCGGGCGCTATAACAGCCATGCTCATCGCGGTCTTGCCCCCCATCGAATGACCCAACAGGTCAAAATGTTCAATACCCAACACATTGAGGGTATGCAGCACATCAGCAGCCAAATGCGCGTACTGCATATCCTCAGCGTGAGGTGAACGCCCATGATTGCGCAGGTCGACCGCCACGACGCGACGCTGCTTCTCCCATTGCCGCGCATGCGCACGCCAGTTGTCGGCATTGCCCATCAAACCATGAAGAACGACAAGAGGCCGTGCCTCGCTGGGCTGGGCAGCAGGATAATCAACGTAGTGAAGCAGCAAAGCGGTCATGACGGCTCTCTGAGGTATACGGGAAACGATCGGACAGCAAAAAAGATGAAGATGATTAAAGGCGCCGCGTGATGCGCCAACAGCACACCATAATGGAAAGCGTCAATACGGGAAGAACAAAGCCGCCCTTCTACAGAGCTCGCCAACCAACCACACAATCACACTTTCTCGTCAGAGTATGGTGTTCGACAGCGCGCTTACCATTGAAATAGTAACCGTTTGAAGCATTGATCTGTTTAGAGCTGGCTAGGCGCAAATGCACAGCATACACAGATCGCTCTAGGTCAAATGCATCTTTAGAGATGCTACCACATCCCTTTGGGGCAGTGGGCAGTGGGCAGTGGGCAGTGGGCAGTGGGCAGTGGGCAGTGGGCAGTGGGCAGTGGGCAGTGGGCAGTGGGCAGTGGGCAGTGGGCAGTGGGCAGTGGGCAGTGGGCAGTGGGCAGTGGGCAAAGCATACCCTCTTGTTGCCTCACGCCAAGGCCTGTCATAAAAAAAGAGCCGTTCGATTCAGATCGAGCGGCTCTTTCGCTATTAGATATATGCGTCAACGATAAAAGGTGGGCACATCAGATCAGATGTGCAGCTATGACTGCGCCGATTCGGCCAGCAGGCGCTGTTGGATCCTGCGCAGGATAAGGTTCAGGATCGCACCGTACAGCGGTACAAACATGACGATGCCCACCAGCAGTTTCACAGCATAGTCGGCCCAGGCGATGCTGACCCAGAACTCGGCCATGAAGGCATCGTTGCAGTGCCAGAATGCGATGGCGAAGAACGCAAAAGTATCCAGCAGCGAGCCAAGGAACGTCGATGCCGTCGGCGCATACCACCAGCGGCCGGTACGGCGCAGGCGAGCGAAGACGGCAATATCCATCAGCTGGCCGAACACGTAGGCCGCAAAGCTACCAAAGGCGATGCGAGCAACGTCCAGATTCCACAGCGCCAACGACGCCAGCCCCTGATAGCGCCCTTCGGCAAACAGTACCGAAATAACGTATGACAGCAACAGCGCGGGCAGCATCACGCAGCCAATCAGGATACGTGCCTCACGTTGCCCGATCAGCCTGACGGTCAGGTCGGTACTGATGAAGATCAAGGGAAACGAAAACGTGCCCCACGTTGTCTTGATATCAAGGCCCGGAAGCGACAGGACGAACGGAATCTGAACCAGATAGTTGCTGGCACAGATAACACACAGATGCACCAGAATAACCCCAAGCAGTGCCTTCCGGCGCGCGTCTTCCGGCAGTTCGATAAACCCTGCGTGTGGCAAGGGGGATGTGGCCATGCAGAAAATCCTCTCCGACAGGTATTCGTACGTTGCAGCCACATGGATTGCCTTTTCCCATGCGTGATGAACGCTGCAACCTCGTGAGGGCGGTCGCCTTTTTTATCTTTCTGATTTCGGTGGCGAGCATACACCGCGGCACCATCTGTACGCTGACTCTTCATGATGAAAAATCACCAACAACGATACACGGCGCATACCCTTAAGAAACAGACGACGTATGCTGCCATGCTGGTCGCCATAATGCCAGCCAGCAAAAGCCGCACTCAAAGGCTTTCATGCCATTTAGAGTGTGTTTCATAACCCCCATACCCATGTCATTGAAGGGAACTTCAAACCACAAAATTGCGGTAAAAGCCGTCTATTTTGGAAAGGGTAAACGTAATCGCTCAGGTTATGAAACAGTCTCTTAGTGCGTCATAGCCGAACAGGGCCGCCCATAGGCAGCCCTGTAGATGCTAGAGATAACGAAGCGACGGCATTACGTACGTTCGCTGCGCCAGTTGAGGGCACGCTGCAGGCAGGCATTGACTGCTCGCTGCAGGGTACTTTCAGCGCCGTGCGCCAAACGCGATACCAGCGAACGCGGTGCCGTCAGCGATACCTCAAAGATATCCAGACCTTCACGTGCGCGCTGCGACAGATAACCCTCGCTGGTCTGAACGTCGTCGATCAGCCCTAATGCAACGGCCTGCTGTCCGTACCAGATATCGCCATCCGCTACTTGATCGATATCCAGCTGCGGGCGACGCTGACGCACATGCTGTTTGAATAGCGCGTGCGTGTCGGCCAGGTCTTCAAGGAACTTACGCCGCCCTTCTTCAGTATTTTCGCCCAGCATGGTCAGGGTTCGCTTATGTTCCCCAGCCGTCAGAATTTCGACATCGACATCGTGCTTTTTCAGCAGGCGATGGACGTTCGGCACTTGGGCAACCACACCAATGGAACCAATCACAGCGAACGGTGCAGCAATCAGGTGGTCTGCACAGCAGGCCATCATATAGCCACCGCTGGCCGCTACCCGATCAACGCACACGGTCAGTTTCAGCCCTGCATCGCGCAGGCGATCCAACTGAGCCGCTGCCAGCCCATAGGAATGCACCAAGCCACCGCCCGACTCCAGACGCAGCACAACCTCGTCTCCCTTGTGCGCGCCTTCGACCAGCGAGGTGATCTCTTCAGCCATTTCATCCGTGCCAGAGGCTTGCAGGTCACCGTCAAAGTCCAATACCCAGATTACTGGCTGCTCGCTCACATCTTCCTTGAGGCGCGCCTTTTCTTCCTTATGCTGTTGTTTCTGCCAGCGCTTGTATTCGCCATCGCTCATGCGCACGCCCTGCAGCTGATGCTGCCGCGGCTGGAACCGCTCTCTTCGTTCCTTGATGCTCAGAGACGCTTCAGCGCTCCGCTGGCGGCCTGCGCCTCGAATCCGGGCGATGATGATCAGTACGACGATCAAGGCCAGCAGAAACGTTGCCACCTTGGCGGCAAACAGTGAATAAAGACTCCACCACTCCATATGACTCGCATTCCTTTATGGCGGTAATGATAAAGAGGGGCACCTGCCATGGGTGCCCCGAAATTTCGCTCCGCTTGCAGGCCGATAATAGCCCGCCCTGCATCGCAGGCGGTGTCCTATGCTTGGCGTTTCGCCCTAACCTGCTTGACGTGCTGGTCGATCAGCCAACGTGAGATGGCCCCTATCGGCGGCAACGCCGGCAGTTCATCGACGCTGAACCAGTCGGCGGCTTCGATCTCGACGCCGTCAATGGTGATGTCCTTCGTCGAGGTCTGTGCCGTAAAGCCCAACATGAAAGAGTGCGGGAACGGCCAAGACTGGCTTCGCTGGAAAACCACGCCGTGCACGTCAACTCCCACTTCTTCCCGGATCTCACGCTTCACAGCCTGTTCGGCATTTTCACCCGGCTCAATGAAACCGGCCAGCGTGCTGAAACGCCCCGCGGGGAAATGCGGGCTGCGAGCGAGCAGCATATCATCACCATGCGTCACAAGGGTGATGATGCAGGGGGACAGACGCGGGTAGCAGATGTGACCACAGGCCTTGCAGTGCATGGCGTATTCAAACTCGTCCATCACCATCGGGCTGCCACAGCGACCACAAAAGCGGTGATCGCGCCGCCAGTGCAGAACCTCCAGTGCCGTAGCGACCAGACAACGCTCGTCATCACTGAGCATTGGCAGGCAGTCGGTCACCTTATGTGCACGCCGCGCCGTAGACACGTCATCACACGGCGCTTCCACGACAGCAATGGGTGTGCCCTGCCAGCGCCCCAACACGATCGACCATTCAGGAAACGGTTCTTCACGCCCCAGCAAGCGCTCATCGGAAGTCAGCAGCAGTTCACCATCCGGTGTAATGCGGATCAGCAGACCCTTGCGGGCATTCACGATATCCCGGCGTTCTCTGTCGAACAGCGGTGCGGCAACCGGTGCATCCTGCAGTGTCGTATTAGCCATTGAGCTTGTCCCATGCGCACTCGCCGCCTGACTTGCCGCGGATCATATCGAGTTTCTTCTGATGAGCTTCCCTCTCGGTTTCCGACGGGCGAATAACGCGCAGCTGGCCCGGGGCCAGTGATACACGCTGTCGCGACGAGGCATGGCTGGCCGCAGAGCTGCTGCTGTCATTATCCTGACTGCTCAGCATCAGTGCGGTCTGCCCACCGGTCATCGCCAGATAGACTTCAGCCAAAATCTCGGAGTCAAGCAAGGCGCCGTGCAGCGTACGTGACGAGTTATCGATATCGTAGCGTTTGCAGAGCGCATCCAAGCTGTTGCGCTGTCCAGGGTGCATGGCACGCGCCATCTTCAGCGTATCCAGCACCTGACAGCCCGCCTCGACCGGCCCGATGACGGGGCCGCCATCATTCTTCAGGCGGGTGAACTCGGCATTCATGAAGCCCACGTCGAAAGGCGCGTTGTGAATGACCAGCTCGGCACCTTCAATAAAGTCCCAAAATGCTTGGGCTATCTCACCGAACACCGGCTCATTGGCAACGCGTTCATCGGTGATCCCGTGAACGGACATTGCTTCGGGGTCGATGGCACGCTGCGGGTTGATGTATTGATGGTACGTGCGTCCCGTCAAGCGACGGTTGACGACTTCAACAGCCCCGATCTCGATGATGCGGTGGCCTTCTTTCGGATCGATACCGGTAGTCTCGGTATCCATGACGATCTGTCTCATCGTTCTTCCTCTGTCCCCGCCTGACCTTATCGGAGCGGCCTTGCCGGTGGGGTAACGCTTAAACGAGGGTGGCTCGACGGCTTAATCCAGCGCCTGCTTACCCATATACATTGCCTACACACCTACGTTGGAGAAACGCATGAGGGCATCAGCGACCTGCTCGTGCCAACTCGTCCATAGCATCGTTGGCCAGTTGATCAGCTCGCTCGTTGCCTTCGTGCCCGGCATGCCCTTTCACCCAATGCCATTCGATCTCATGGCGTTCGCATGCCGCCAGCAACTGTTTCCACAGTTCGGCGTTCTTGACCGGCGCCTTGGACGCTGTCTTCCAGCCACGTTTCACCCAGTTGTGGATCCACTTCGTGATGCCATTACGAACATACTCGGAATCGGTCCAGAGTTCGACCTGACAGCGTCGGTTGAGCGTCTCGAGTGCCTGAATGGCCGCTGTCAGTTCCATGCGATTGTTAGTAGTATCCGCCTCGCTGCCCTTCAGTTCGCGCTCGTGTTCGCCGCTGCGCAGTATCGCGCCCCAGCCACCGGGGCCGGGATTGCCACGACAGCCTCCATCGGTATAGATGATGACATGGGGAAGGCGGGTGTTCGTGGTGTCGTCAGTGCTGCTCATGGTGTCCTGATGGGCGTGGTGAAGTGGAATGGGTCGTGGGGCAATCGGCATCCGTACGATGCTGCTCGGTAAGCGCTGATGGCATGGGAGCCAACACCCCTTTGGGTATCGCGCCGAGAGAGAGCAACTGCCGGTGCCGCAAGCGTTTCGCCAGCGGGACGATATACTGTTTCTGGCGCCGCGCCGAAACGATATAGCTTCCGGCCAAGGGCACATCCAGCAGTGTACCGACATGTTCAGCCCATGACGCCGTACGGCAGCGTGCCGCCGAGAATGCGCAATAGTGTACCTGCTCTATTTCAAGATCGACAAATGCTAACCAGTCGCGGATCTGGCGTATGAACAAACGCCGCTGTGCCGGATGACGGCGGTGACGGTGCGGCCAGCGTGGTTGTAGCGGGTTCCAACCGATCAGATATAGGCGACCGGTATCTGCGGTAATGCGTGCCGCTTCGCTCAGCCAGTGGTGAGGCTGATCGACACAATCCAGCAGGTGATGTATCAGCACCGTATCGAAGTAACAGTCGTCAAAGGGTTGAGCACGACCATCCGCGATATAGTCGGCGTGCCATAGCGGCTGGGTTGCTATCGACGGTGCCCAGCGGAGGGCATGGCTTGGTGCGAACGGCGTGGCCAGCGATGCCGCGGCGCTCATTTCCAGCAAACGCCCCCCCTTGTAAGCCACCATGCGTGACAGCATCACGGACTCTCGCTGCCACACCTGTTGGCCCGCAGGTGTGTTCCAGTAGGCCATCAGGGCACTGACGCTCTGTCGCGTATCACTCATCCCGGCTCTCCTGTGTCACTGTTGCCGTCGTTCGCCCCTATAGTTATTCGTTCACCCCTATAGGTTAGTAGCCGCCCGTTTCGCCACCGCGTGCTTCATTACGGCATCATATCGCGCGATAGCAATCGAACTTACTCAGCATATAGCGAAAACCAAGGAGCATTTCATGTCTTATCCTCAACCATCTCACGGAGAACTGAGTCTCTACCCGCTACCGGCGCTCGAAAGCAACTATATCTGGGCCATTGTCAACGACCGCACACGGCAAGCTGCCATCGTCGATCCCGGCGAGGCCGACGTCGTACTGACATGGCTGAGGCAGCAGCCGACGCTCGAACTGACGGCCATCATTATCACTCACCATCATCACGATCATACCGATGGCCTAGCCGAGCTGATCACCCGCTTTCCCGCCCTTGCCGTTTATGGGCCTAACGACGTCGCGGGTGTCACCCAGCCACTGCACGATGGCGATACTTTCACGGTGCTGGATCAGCCTGCGAGGGTGCTCGCCACCCCGGCTCATACCATAGACCATCTCTGCTATCTCATTACGCCACAAGAGAAATCCACTAAACCCATTCTGCTTACGGGCGATACTCTTTTCATGGCAGGTTGTGGGCGTCTGTTCGAAGGAACTGCTGAACAGATGCTACGTAACATGGAACGTTTTGCAGCGCTATCACCTGATACCGCTGTCTATGCCGGCCATGAATATACCCTGAACAACCTGGCCTTTGCTCTTGCCGTTGAACCCGACAACGCGGCCATTCAAGAAGCAAAGGCACGTGCCAGTGCTGCCCGAGCAGAAGGTCGCGCGACCTTGCCCAGTACGATCGGCCAAGAGCGCCGCACCAACCCCTTCATGCGCACGCATGAAGCGATCGTGATCCAGGCTGCCTGCCGCCATGCTGGTCGGCCCGCGCCTGACGATCCCGTACATGTGCTTGCAGCACTGCGCCATTGGAAGGATACATTCTGACTGATGTTGAATCGTTGCCTTTGCCATACGTCTGATTCCACAGCCAATGCAGTTGCAATGAATGTCACGAGGGGGTGCCCGTGAGCCAGCCCCCTCTTCTGCGCAGTGCGATTACGCGCCGCTTGCGCCGCGGACACCGCAGCGTCGGCTGGATGCTGCTGATCGCACTGGTGATGTCCCCACTCATGCCGGAACCTTCTGAATTTCAGGCACCGACCTATCATGAAGACAGCCATTCGCTATGGGTGCACATGCGTGAGTCTTTTGCACTCGATCACCATATCGACAATCCTCGCGTGCGCTATTGGATCGAGTGGTATCAGCAGCACCCCGATGCCATCGACCGCTATATGAAGGATGCACGCCCGTGGCTCTACCATGTTTTTCATGAAGTTGATGCACGCCATGTGCCGGGCGAAATCGCCCTGCTGCCCTTCATTGAGAGCGGCTACAACCCCAGGGCACGCAATATCAGCGGTGCCAGCGGCATGTGGCAGCTGACTCCTCAGGCCGCCACCGAGGTTGGGCTAACTCTTTCGCGCGACTATGACCCACGCAATGATCCGCTGGAATCAACCCACGCAGCGCTCGACTATTTCCAGTGGCTGTCGGATAACTGGTTCGATGATGATTGGGTACTGATGCTGGCGGTATACAATGCGGGCGTTGGGCGTGTGAACAAGGCCATCCGTCAGGCCAACACGCGCAACTATTTCGACCTGCCGCTGCCAACCGAGACGCGCCTTTACGTGCCGCGCCTGTTGGCGCTGGCCGCTATCATCGACGCACCGGAACACTATGGCATTCGACTGCCGGACATTCCCAACGAACCGATGTTCAAGAGTATCCGGGTGGCGCGTCCAGTATCGCTGGATTCACTCAGCTCCGCGGAGCTGACCAGTCGCCAACTCCATGATTTCAATCCCGCCTATGGGCAAACCGTTGGCCGCCACCAGCTGTTGCTGGTGCCCGTGGCACAGGCCCCCAGCATCATGTGCCGACTCAAGGCACGCTCAGCACTGGCAGGCGACACTCGCCAGCTATCCTGTGACGACAAGCGCGTCGCGGTAGCCCCTTGATCGAATAAGCACATAACGCAACGGCATAGCCTCGCTTTCTACGCGAGGTTGGCGACCTATGCTAGAGTAGCGGCCTGTGGGCAGCATCGACTGCCCCATCTTTTCTATTCACTGTTCAGGCTGCGATTTGCTCATGACCGCCAAGACCTTCATCCCCGGCAAGGATGCCGCTCTGGAAGACTCCATCCAGCGTTTGCGCGCCTCCATTGAGGCCCTCGGTTTCCACATCGAAGAGGCCCGCTGGCTGAATCCCGCGCCTTATATCTGGTCTGTGCATATCCGGGACCGCGACTGCCCGCAGGTATTCTCCAACGGAAAAGGAGCTTCGCGCGAAGCAGCGCTGGCCAGTGCCTATGGCGAAATGATCGAACGTCTATCTACGCGTTATCTGTGGGCCGACTTCAACCTTGCCCCCGCCATGACGCAGTTCGGTTTCGTGCATCAGCAGGATGAACAGTGGCTGCCGGCCAGCGATACGCTGCCGGAACAGGTACTCGATGCGCGTACCCGCGCCCTTTATGATCCCGAAGGCAAGCTGACACTGTCGATGCTGGAAGACATGAACGGCGGCGATACCGGCAAGGGTGTGTGCCTGCTGCCCTATACCCGCCTGTCCGATGGCGAAACCGTGATGTTTCCGGTTAATCTGATCGCCAACCAGTTTGTATCCAACGGCATGTCGGCCGGCAATACGCGCGACGAAGCGCTGGTGCAGGGACTGTCCGAAATCTTTGAACGTGCCATCAAACAACGCATCCTGCGCGAAGCCATCACCCTGCCCGAAGTACCGGACAGCCTGCTGGCTGAACGTTTCCCCCATATCCGTGAAGGGCTCCAGGCGTTGAACGCTTCCGGCTATCCCGTACGTGCACTGGATGCCTCTCTTGGCGGCCGCTACCCCGTGATGTGTGTGGTGTTGCAGAACCCACAGGATGGCGGTGTTTATGCTTCCTTTGGCGCACACCCGCGCTTCGAGGTCGCTTTAGAACGCGCACTGACCGAACTGCTGCAGGGGCGCGCGCTTTATGAACTGGAAGGCTTCCCTGCGCCGACGACCAACATGGACCTCGTCGAAGACCCGCACAACATGGAGCTGCATTTCATCGACTCCAGCGGCTACGTTAGCTGGGCCTTGCTGGGCGACGAACCAGACTACGATTTTGCAGACTGGAATGACGATCGCGATAACGAGGCCCTGAGCACCGCACTGATCGACCTACTGGCCGAAGAAGGCTATGACGTCTACCTCGCAGAATACACGGCGTTGGGTGCCTATGCTTGCCGAATTTTGGTACCCGGTTTCTCTGATATCTATCTGCCGGATGAGCTGTACTGGAACAACAATAACCAGGCACTGCCTTTCCGCCAGACGCTAATGAACCTGCCTACCGCCAGCGATGATGAGCTGGACGCGGTGCTAGAAGGTCTGGAGCAAAACGCCGTCAACGATCAGCTTCGAGTGTTGGAATGGATCGGTATTGTTGGCGATAAAGGTACACCGTGGGCATCACTGCGCATTAGCGAACTGAAACTGTGGCTGATGCTGGCATTGGGTTTGCAGGATGAAGCCAGCGACCAAGTGGCTATGGTGCTGGGATCCGGCGACGTTGATACCGAACGCCGTCAACTGCTTTGCGCCGTACGCGACGTGCTGGAACTGGTGTCATGCGATGCCGAACTGGCTCACTATCAGCGCGCACTGGTGGGCTATCACGGCGAAGCACGCCTAGAGCAGGCCATCTCGTTGGTAACGGGCGAGCAGCGCTTTCCGGGCCTGAAAGCTTTGGAAGCTACAGCCCCTACCGCTGCTCATCAGCGTTTGCTGGAAGGTTATGCAAAAGTATTGAAAGGCCAACAGGCTGCCGCTTAATTTCCAGCCATTACACCCTGTAGCCTCTATCAAGCCGCCCTGCCTTTCATAGGCAAGGCGGTTTTTTATCCTTACCATCTGCATTTAGATACCCACACATATGCACATCATAGTTGTTCAGCGTCGTCACCCAAACTCAGCCCCAACATATGTCTGAGCATAACCATAAATTGCTGACAGGCCTCTTTTTCATCAACGAACCACGTTTCTCCCGTTCGCTGTCCCTTCTCACTGTAATAGATCACATACCCATGCGGCTCAGTGATAAGACATAACGATTCGTTCGAGTCGCGATTGATCGAATAACTGTCACGAGGCAGATCCAGCGCGCTGAGCGCTCGTTTCAGTTCATTTAATGACACGGTAGATGTTTGCCAAGGTAGAATTTTGTGAAGTATTAAAAACAAAAAGATAACGGTATAAATTTAGTGCCAGAAAAGATTAGGGGGCCAAAAACTCAATGACTGGATGCGGATGCGCAGTTGAGACCAGTCGATGAGCCTCCATACCGTACACGCTTTTCAGGCGCTCAGGCTGCAACACCTCGTCCGGCGATCCCATGGCGACTACACGCCCATCATGCATCAACAATAGCTGGTCGCAATAACGTGCGGCCAGATTGATGTCATGGAGCGTAACGACCGCCGTCTTGCCTCGCATCAGCGCCATCACAACATGCGCGTGCGCCATATCCAAATAGTTGGTCGGCTCGTCGAGCAGCCAAAGCGCTGGCGATTGCACCAGAAGCCGTGCCAGATGTGCACGCTGGCGCTCTCCTCCTGACAGTCTGTCCATCCGCACAGCGGCCAATACCGACAGACCCGTCAGCGACATGGCATGACTCACCTGCCGCCGACATTCGCGACGGCTCCAGTTGTGCGGCCATGCACCTAACGCCACCAGCTCCTCAACGCGGAATGCCCCGTCGCAGTGGCATTGCTGCTCAAGCAGCCCTACCGTACGCGCCCGCCGCGAGGGCTTCATATCGGATACAGCCTGGCTGCGCCAGAGCGCGTTACCACTCTGCGGCACGGCAAGCCCTGCCAGTACATCCAGCAGCGTACTCTTTCCAGCGCCATTAGGGCCCAAGACACCAAGAACCTGCCCAGGCATCAGCGTAAACCCGACATCACACAGGATCCGGCGGGCACCACGCTGCAGGGTCACTCCATTGACTTCTAGCATGAACGATCAAACATCTCTTGCGGACGAACGCTGCCGCAGCAGCAAGGCAAATACAGGAGCACCGACGATGGCCGTCACTACCCCGATGGGCAATGAATGCGACGCCATCAGCGTGCGCGACAGCAGATCGGCACCGACCACAAAAACGGCCCCTAGCAACATCGCGGCCGGAATGCGACGTCGATGACGCACCCCCACCCACCGGCGAACGAGATGAGGAACAACGATGCCCACGAACCCGATCGCCCCGATACGGCTTACGACCAGTGCCGTCATAAGCGCCGTGAGCGCCAGTAGCAGATAGCGCAGCCGCGCGACGGGAACGCCCAAGGCAAATGCACTGCGTTCTCCTAGCGAGAGCACATCCAGCGGCCGTGCCACAGCAAGGCAGACGACCAACCCCATCGCAGCGGACGCAGCCAACCATGGCACATCGCTTAGCCGCACGGCGCTGAGGTCTCCCAACAACCAGAACAGTAAGCCACGAATCTGTTCGGCAGAGGCCGATGACGCCATCAAGCACGCCGCAATGGCATTGAACAACTGCGACGACGCGATGCCAGCCAGCAGTGTCTGAGAAGCGGAACCCTCGCGGTGTGCTGCTAACAGCATAACGACGCAGAAAGCGGCTACTGCCCCAGCAAACGCGCCAGCGGAAAGCGCCCAGCCCCACGCAACACCAGCGACGGTCACGGCCACAGCCCCAGCGGAAGCGCCTGCCGACAGGCCTAAAACATAAGGCTCAGCCAACGGGTTACGCAGCAACGCCTGCAGCACCACACCGCACAGCGCCAGCGAACTACCTCCCAGTGCAGCCGCCATGACACGCGGCAGCCGGTAGTGCCACACCACGCTGTCCTGCAACGCACTGACCGCCACCGCATCGCTCCATATGGGTAACCCCAAATGAGAGGCGATAACCTGCACAACGGTCTGATAGCTGAGTGAAATCTCTCCTGCCGCCAGCGACACTGCGATCATCACCAGCAGAAGAAGCGCGCCCACAATCATGCCTACCGCTGCCAACCGAAATCCCTCAACGCCTTGGCCAGCAGCTCGACACCCTCTACCGTATCCAGTGAGGGGTTCATCGCACGCGCAGGCATCACCACAATGCGCCCTTCGCGTACGGCAGTCAGCTGGCGCGCTAGAGGATCCTGCTCTAGAAACTGCCGCTTAGCCTCAACATCATCGGCTGTGAAGTGGCGCCGCGCCATCGACCCAATCACGATGATGTCCGGGTCCGCTGCGGCAATGCGCTCCCAGCTGACGGCGGGCCATTCTTCAGCGCTATCAATCACGTTACGAACACCCAGCGTGCGGTTGATCCACGCGGGAGCGCCTTTTGCACCGGCAACCCACGCATCGCCCCCCAGCTGAGCGCTGGAGAACCAGTACAACACCGTCGGTGCACGACGATCCTGTGCCAGTTGCTGTCGAGTAGCATGCTCGATGCGCTGCTGCAGCGATGTCACCAAGGCACCCCCTCGTTCGGGAACGCCCATGATCGTGGCCAGCTCGTGAATTTCCTGATAAAGCGTGTCGATGGTGAACGGTGCCTGGCGCGCGCCATCAACGGTACTGGCGCCTACTTTCTGCTTGCAGTCAGTGGGCGACAGGTAAGTAGGCACTCCCGCCTGCGTGAACTGTTCACGCCGAGCGGTGCGCCCTTGCGGGCCGATATCGGCAACAAACTGGGCCGCGACAAGGTCGGGCTGCTGTGCTAGCACCATCTCGAAAGCCGGGTGACGGCCAGCCAGCACGGGGATACGCGATGCGTCTTCACGCAGCGCTTCTGGAACAGGATCTAGCCAGACACCACTGGCTGCCAAGCGCTTAGCCTGTCCGAGCGCCAGCACGATCTCGGCACTGTTCTGACCGAGCGTGACGATGCGCGAGGGAGGCTGGCTAAAGCTCAGCGATTGCCCACAGTTATCGAGTGATGTGGGCGTATAGGCAGGTGCCGTCGATGCCATGGCCTGCACACTGCTTGCCAGCAGCACACCAGAAAACGCAAGGCGGAAGAGAGAGCGATGTCGCATAGAAAAATCTCGAAAGAACAAACAAAACAATGCCCCGTGGTAAACGGGGCACCGATGATAACAATGGTGACTATGATAACCGACCCTGACTGCTTCAGGTGGCACTATCACATACCGTGGTGCGCACCACCATTGATCTGGATGATCTGCGAAGTGATGTAGTGCCCTTCCGATGAACAGAGGAAGAACCCCAGCCCTGCTGTATCCCGAGGAAAACCCGGGCGCTTGAGCAGCGTCTCGTCGACCAGCCGGTCGTAATAGGCATCTGTCATCATATCGCCAAAAATCTCGGTTTCAGCAATGTACCCAGGAGCGATTGCGTTAACATTGATGTCACGCTCACCCAAGCGACGCGCCCAAGTGTGCGTCAATGAATGCATCGCCGCCTTAACGGCACCATAGGCACCACTGCCGCCTACCGCCAGACCACGGTACGCGGCGATTGAGCTGTACAGCACGATACTACCGCCGTCTTCCATCAACGGCAGCAATGCCTCTACTGGCAGCACCGTCGGCAATACATTGGCATGAAAAGTCGCCTGCCACTCCTCCTCAATCTGCGCCACAGTGGCACGCTCTGTCTGGGGAGCTGCACCGGCACAGCACACGATGGCCCTTACCGAGCGGTTTTGCTGACGAAGAGTTGCTGCCAGCGCTTCGGCACCGCTGGATAGGCTCATATCCTGCGCACAGAACGAGGCTTTCCCGGGCACTTCAGCATTGATGGCCTCCGTGACCTGACGCAAGCGCTTCTCACGGCGTCCAACCAACACGACCTCCTGTCCCGCAGCGGCAAAACGTCGAGCGGTTGCCAGACCGATACCGGCACTGGCCCCAATGACTACGATCACACTTGTCATAATGGCATATCCTGTTCGTTATCATTTGTATTCATGCATCCTGCTCTGTTCCTTTTTACAAGACGGCACGCAGCACCCAGTGGGCACAGTGCTTCTTTCGTAAAACTGGGGATCGGATGAACATACAGACTATACCGCTATAGCACGCCCTCTCAGCAGTTCAGCATCAACCTCGGCAACCAGCCCTGCACAATCAAGATTCATCAACGCGATGGCCACACCTATGTCGATCTGTATGTAAATGACGAGGCTGTTGTGCTGGGCGCGCTAGCACGGAACCGCGTAGGCCTGACACGTCACGCGTATCTCCCTTTCAGCGGAGAGCTAGTGTTTGTGGATACGCGGGAGCGTGATGGTCCGCTCTACATGGATTTCAGTGCAAGGCGGTCTCTGTGATATCTCTATGGCAGCTAACGCACACACGCCTTCACCCCGCCTATCTTTTAAAACAGCTACCTCTATCACTTACCGGCATGATAAAAAATTCTAAAAATACCAATCATGACAATAAGTTGTCTTTTAAAAAGAGGGTGAACTGTGAACATAAAGGGATGGGTGCGTTTGGGAGATAAAGCTGCCTGTGGAGGCGCGGTAGTTGAAGGGTGCCAAAACGTTATCAGTCATGGTCGACCGTTGGCACATGTGGGATCAGCTATGGCCTGCCCCTTCGGATGTCGCATCATCGAAGGCGATGCCACAACAACCTTACCTAACCGCAGAAATGCCGTGCTTCACGGCCACCGTACGTCTATGGGTTGCCCTATCGTATCATCTCTCAACAACGTCAATGGGCAAGGCACTTTGCCGGGAGAACCGATCGTCAATACATTCTATTCTGACCCCGGTAATCCACCGTCAGAAAAGACCGCTGGCGGCTGGCTGCCCGCGACACACGATGAGCATTTCGTGATAGCCAACCCGCATGGATAGCCTATTCCTCACGTGCCCTATCGCATTCAGTTGGCAGATGGGCACATCGAAGAAGGCGTCTCTGATATGGAGGGCAAAACGCATATACTGATCCAGACTCTCAGCGCACAAGAGTTTCGCGTTTGGATCAAGGCACCGACGGCATGAACTCTATAGAACATAGTGAAGGTCAAGATACCTGGCGCTTAGTTGCCACAGGCACAACTACGCCTATCGAAGATAACACACCCAAAATCATTAACGTTTGTAATTGCCCAGAGCTAGGCTATTGGTGTGCTGAATATATCACGGGAGAAATGAAGAAAAATCCATTTACCCCAGAGGCCCAAAAAATCCGACGTCATTTAGAGAAATCAACTTTTACATCAACATGCAATCGATTGTCTTGGTGGAAAAAAGCACTTTATGCCGCATTTCCTAAAACAGGTTTTCTTTCTACATCAGGAAAACATTATTCATATGCCTGTCGCTTATGATCTCAACTTGTTGGTTATAATAAACCATGGGATCATAAAACATACCTCAAAATAAAACTAAAACAATACTTATCTGAAAGACAGGCGAAAGTTATCGAAGACTCTTGGGCGTGGAGTAAACTAAATGACTATGACTACTATTTCGATATTTGGTCTAATATTCACTATGGATATGTAGGATATCATATAGGATTTTCAGAAGATGTTCTTACTGGCGGAGCATCTGCAATTCAGTTGTATCACGACGAGTTAGGGCAAAAGCATACTTATCAATATCACTCTGAAAACGGAAATTTTTTTAACCGATTTGATGACGTAACCGACCAGATATCCATTCGCCTAGGAATCGATTTAGCCAAGGAAAAATCCCCCCAAGAACTTCAACTGCATGATCTTGTCTCTAAACTTGAAGAAGTTCCTTTGCCGTGGGGGAACGGAGAAAGTAAAGCCAAAAGGAAACATATATGCTTACAACAATATTGTTAATATTATATAAATTATGGGAAAATAACATTTTATTTTCCGCCCCTGAAATAACGATACACCCATCAAAAGAATACTCTGAAAGCGTTCTTGTTAGACTCTATGCAGGAGACGGATTCACCGACAAATATCCTCTTTCAAAAAACAACAACCTTAAGTTATTTATGGGCGGAGTGATATCAGAAGATTATAAAAAAGAAGTTGACGTTGTAATAGAGCTAGATAATTATGACTCAACATCATTTGAAACAAAAGGCGAATTCAAAACAGTAGATATCTATTTGGACGAAAAGGGTAAAATAGACACATCCAAGACAATAATTGTTCGATAGCCCAATACAAAAACTTTCATTCATAGAAGGAAAGTGAAGTGCAATATAGTTTCCCTGAAGCGGTGCACGCCTCAATGAAGGCCGACGTCGATTTCATCATCAGCAAGAATCGTACGGTGACGTTGGTGCAGGTGGTCGCCGTGAGAGATGAAGAGTGGCAACGGTGAGTCCGACACCGACTGCGTCGACATCAAGCCATTGATAAAGTCTGCTCGTGCTCGCGACAGCTCAGCTCCATCGGACAGCTACTTGATGTCGAATATCAGCAGGTCGTTGCAGCTCACAGCCACTGGTATGCAGAAAGGGGTGATGAGACAAAGTGCCCCGAAGAACTCACAGCCGAGGCAAACGCTGAAGACATCAGCGCACCACAGGCAGCGCTGGATATTACAGGAGCGCCAGCACGCTAATCCATTATTAATAATCAGTCACTATTGGCTTTGGTTTTTGATAGGCCGATAAGGATGCTCTCGTAAAAGACATCCCCCCAAGACACGCCTTCCATTGCTGTTCACCGCCACAAACCTCATAAAAAAAGCGCCCCAGGAATGATCTTCCCGAGACGCTCATTACTGCTGTGCCATCACGCAGAGAGAATGCCACGCACCGTTCTTACCACAGGCGCTAGGTGCGCACCTGCTCCGGTGCGTGGCTATCCCCGAAAACCGGCATGGACCGACGCAGCCCATGGGTCTTGTAGAACATGAAGGCAACACCCAAGGCCGCCCAGCTCAAGCCAAGGATCAGCGCAGGCTTAGACAGGTTGAGCCACAGGATGCCGATGCCTGCGACACCGAGCAACGGCAGCACCAGATACTGCAGGTGATCCTTCAGCGTATGGCGACGCTGCAACCGGATGTAGAAATGACGAATGACGGCCAAGTTGACGAACGTGAACGCGACCAGCGCGCCAAAGTTGATCATCGCCATGGCGTTTTCCAGATCAAAGCAGAGCGCGCTTAGCGCTACCGCACCAACAAACAGCGTATTCAGCACCGGCGTACCCCATACCGGATGCAGATAGGCGAAGAACCGTGCAGGAAACACACGATCACGCCCCATGACGAACAGCAGTCGGGATACGCTGGTCTGACAGGCAATACCCGATGCCAGTACGCCGATAAGTGCGCAGCCCAGCATCAGCGTCTGAAACAGCTTGCCACCGACAAATACAGCAATTTCAGGCAGCGCATTGTCCGGATCCAACTGCCCGCTGGCCGGGAAATACAGCTGAATGAAGTAGGACACGCCGATGAAGATCAACCCACCGTACAGGGCCACCAGGAAGATCGCTTTTGGGATCACGCGCACCGGCTCGTGCACTTCTTCCGACAGCGTACTAACGGCATCGAAGCCCAAAAACGAAAAGCACAGCACGGTAGCCCCTGCCAGCATCGGCATAAGGTGCGCATTTTCAGACAGGAACGGCTGCAGGCTCAGCACATGCTGCTGATACTCATGCGTCGCGATGCCGTGCCATACCAGCCCGACGAACACGACCATCATGATGACCTGAATCCATACCAGTACGGTATTGATATGCGCCACCCAGTTCACGCTGCGCAAATTAATTGCTGTGATCAACGCTACGAAGCCGGCCACCCATACCCAGCCCGGCACACTGGGAAACAGCGCGGACAGATAGATCTGCGCCAGCAACGCATTCACCATCGGCAGTAGGATATAGTCCATCAGCGACAGCCAGCCCACCATGAAGCCGGTGCGGTTGCCGATGATTTTCTGTACATAGGTATACGCTGAACCTGCCTGCGGAAAATGGCGAGCGAGCTTGCCATAGCTCAACGCCGTCAGCAGCATGATTCCTAGCGCCAATACATAGGCGCTGGGCACATGGCCACCACTTTTCTGCGACACGATAGCGAATGAGTCGAATACCGTCATGGGCGTCAGATAGGCAAGGCCGATCACAACGACTTGACGAAGAGAGAGAGAGCGTCTGAGTTTCGACACCGACATATCGTCAGTGGGCGTCACAACAGCGGGGGTAGAACGATGATGAGTGAACAACATGAGGTAACCCTCCGAAGACAGCCATGCCAGAATTTGGTCGAGTAGAACTGGCATGGGGCCCCTGGATACCGGAAACGCATCAAGGAATGATGTCGCTTCCGGCCGTTGCTTGACAATCCCGCGCCAGTGCTGGAACGCCTGATAACGGACAGCCTAACAATGGCTTAATTTTCCGTTAATATTCAGGCGCTTATACTCACCTTCTAGAGGGAGTTCCTTACCTCTTGCAGTACTGCGCGCGCAGTATCCATTACTTGATGGCATTGGTCTAGCGTTATTGTCAGAGGCGGCTCAATTCGCACAGTCTTAGCATTGATAAGCGTCCCCGCCACCAGCACTCCGCGGTCGAACATGCCTTTAGAAAAGGCATAACCGATGTCGTTTTCTTGGAATTCAAATGCCATCAGAAGCCCCTGACCGCGCGCATCTAGGATCAGATCCGGGAACTCATCTTTCAGTGTGATCATGTGATCAAGCATGACCTTACCCTTGTCCGCAGCAGCGCCCGGAAGATCGTTATCAATCAGCTCTTTGATGGTGGCCAACGCCGCGGCACAGGCCAACGGATTGCCACCAAACGTAGAAGTATGCAGGAAAGGATTTTCAAACAGCGTCGAGAAGAGCTCTTCCGTTGCCACAACAGCCCCGGCGGGTACGACACCGCCCCCCATCGATTTCGCCAGACAGAGGATGTCAGGCGTCACGCCGTAGTGTTCACAGGCGAACATGCGTCCTGTACGCCCAAAGCCGGTCTGTACCTCGTCGAGGATCATTACGATACCCTCGTCATCGCACAGCTGACGTATGGCAGGTAGATAGTCAGCCGGCGGTACGATGACCCCACCTTCCCCCTGCACCGGTTCAAGAATGATGGCAGCGACGTCATCGCCCACCGTGGCGCAGTCAGCGACGATCTTGCGCATCGCATCAATATCGCCATAAGCCACGTGACGGAAGCCCGGTACTAATGGCATAAACGGCTTGCGGAAGACGGATTTCGCCGTTGCGGACAGCGATCCTAGCGATTTACCGTGGAAAGCCCCCGTCGTCGAGATCACGGTCGTTTTGCCACGCGACGCCTGATACCCCTTGGCCAGCTTGAGGGCAGCCTCAACTGACTCGGTGCCGCTGTTGGTAAAGAAACTGTACTGAAGCCCGCCAGGGGTCAGCTGTGCCAGTACCTTGGCCAACAGAGCGCGCAAGGGATCCAGAAGCTCCTGGGAGTGCAGTGGCTGCTTGTCCATCTGCTGACGCACCGCCTTCAACACGGCGGGGTTGCGATGACCCACGTTGTAGATGCCAAAACCGCCAAGGCAATCAATGTACGTGTTGCCACGACTGTCCATCAGGGTATTCGGGCTGCTGGAGCGCCATTCAACGGCCGCGTAGTTGCCGTCATCTGCCACGGATTTACGGTACTCAAGGAAACCAGGGTTCACGTAGTCACGGAAATCCGCCACCACTTCATCGTTGAACAACGCCAGTTCGTCGCCAGTCAACGTTTCCTTGCCGATAGTGGTCAGCACGCCATCGATAAATTCAGTGATGTCGCCATAGCGGTTGTCATCATTCATACCATCTTCTCCACACGGGTAAAAAAAGCAGAATTGCAGCGTAACGCTGATAAGAAAAGCAATTACTGTGCCAAGAATGGGAGCACGGCAGCTCTTCGATTGTTTCCTTTAGATAACACCCGGCAAGTGTAGACGGAACAGAAACAGATTGCCATGCGTGAACATTGAAATAAAACGACACGCATAAACGAAATTGCATCCGCTACTAATGAGAATAGTCAAGATTATGAATAGAATAACGGGTCGGCTCGTTTAATTATAACCAGCCGCATCATGCACATGAGAAAGGAGGATTGAGTATGGCCAATCTTAATTAACAGTTAACAATGAAGAAGAGGAACAACCTTTATCATAAAAGGTTATATATTCCATAAGATATGTAACAATGCCCGGATATAAAAAATCCGCATATAGAACTATGACAGAAGGCCTTTCTGCCATGAACATAAACCGTCAACAAATAGCGCTTCAGAAGAAGCTCGACGAGAGAAAGGCCTGCTTGTCAGCGAGATAGGATAACGTAAGTGCCCGTTGCAATATTGGTCTGCCGCCACATATCCTGCCAGATATCAATAAAGGCACGCTCTAGCTGTAGCAAATGACTCTCAACCCACTCGCACAGCGGCGTGAAATCCTGCGGACGACGCATATGCCGCCCGACACCCATAATAGTGTCCAGCATGAATTGACGCTCGGCGGAACGCACCAGCCACCGCCCTTTCACCATGTTCTGCAGCAGTGAAGCCTTGCTTGGCGGCAGCCACTCGGCCCCTTGAATGACACGATGGCAGCGTTGGATCAACGCGGACCAGCCTTCATCAGGAGCCAACGCTGACAAACGGTGCAGGCAATAGTCCCAGACGATATCGAGTGCGATGGCAGCAAAGCGGCGCTCCGGCATACGCTGCACCAGCGCCTGCACGTCGGGGTGAGCGTCGATGGTGCTATCCACCAATCGATGATGCACCACACCTTGCCGAACTGCAGGCGATAACTCCTCTAAGGCTTGCTGCCCCTTGACACCATCAGCGATCAGACAGCCTAGAAGCTGGGCGTCACTGCCTGCCCGAGCCAGTGCCGCGTGGCCTAAAAAATTCATCTATCTCAGTGACAGTTGGTCGGTCGCGGTAGCCCGGCAAGGCGTGCGACGATCTTGGCGGGGCTCTCAGGACGCTGCTCATCTTCCGGGAAAAGCGCCATCAGGTACAGGGATGCGCCCTTTCCCTCCCCCAGAGCCGTACGTACCGCCTTCACTAAAGGGCGCATAGCGGGCACCATTTCGAAGCGCGTATAAAAACTACGCACCACGTCAATGATCTCCCAGTGGGCAGGCGTTAGCACGCGGCCTTCATGCGACGCTAGGGCTTCGGCCACCTCGGGTGTCCAAATAGACAGGTCTTCAAGGTAACCTTCGGCGTCCAGAGAAAGCGCGGCGTAATCAACGGTCATAGAGGTATCTCAGCAATCAGTGTTTAGTGCCAGGTCACGGAGGAAGCGCATTCCTCGGTCAGCGCCATGAAACCATTGACGTCGACCCACTGTACCACCGGGTGCGCCAGCGGTGTAATTCCGCGCGCATCGGCATCATCTTTCAAGCAATAGGTCTGGGCTTGGATGCGCCCGGGCAATATAACGGTATATTTTTCTTGAACGACGCCATAGACCCCATCTTCGATCAGCAGCAGTCGATCATCGTCTGCTAGGAACTGCACGACATCCTGCAGCCGATCCACTCGATTCACGATATACAATTTCATCTTGTCTGCCCTAAAACACCAATATGTTTGCATGGCGACTCAGAAGCGCCCGTGCATCGCACATCTCGCAGCCTTCGATCAGACGATCACTGCTCAGGCCGCGCGCTTTAAGCGAGCCCCTATCCACCTGAATCGGCCCGATATCGTACATTTCAAGCCCTTCCAGCATGCGCAGCGTACCCTTCTGACCCAGCGGCCCGGCTTCTTGACCACGCAAGGCAACATAGACCCCATCACCGGCTAACAACAGCGTTACCGACTGATCCAGCGAGGCCGCTACCAGCGCCACTTCTAGCCCTTCGCGTGCCCAGGCACTGCCATGCGGCGCATGGTTTAGCGTAATCAACAGCGACGTTGCGGCCATTCCTATCGTCTTCCTTTCCTTTATTGGTAGCCGTTCAGGCCTCACATCATCGTCACACTACGGTGCAAACGTGATGAATCGGTCGCTTAGCTGCTGCGCCATGACTAGCTCGCTCAACCCGGCCAGACGAAACCCGTCTGCCAGCGTAGGGGCAGCGATGCCATAGCGCGATGCCTCGCGCGCATCAAGGATGCCGCGCCGTGCACCCGCAGCAACGCAGACCAGCAGTTCGCACTGCTGCTTTTCGGCCACCCGCTGCCAGCGCTGTAACAGGTGAGGCTCATCCTGAGGGGGCGTCATGGCCGCCGCACCGTTGAACACACCGTCATGATAAAAGAACACCGCCTTGAGCCGGTGACCACGCTCAGGCAATGCCTCTGCAAGCCGCAAGGCAGAATGAGACGCCTGCGTACTGTAAGGCGCCCCCAACACCATAAAACCATAATCCATAGCGCGAACTACCACTCCCTGGCCTTATCGAATGCCCGCTGCATCATCAGAACGTTTCTTTCCAGAACCGTTTCAAGCAGTCAGCCATGTTTTCGGCCAATCGCTGATTTCATATAGAAGAACATCCTATGCATTGATCATACTTGCATGCATATAAAATAAGGCGCTGTTTTATAGCGCATCCTACCTTTATCCATCAGCGCATCTCGCCGATGAAGGGTGACAAGCCTACTCTCAACGGCACGCCCTCTACAATGGCGTCGGCACGCAGTGATCGCGAAGACCATGCCTTTAACAAACGCAGCAGCACGCTCCGCTCTATCCCAACGACCGAAGCTGACGGGTTGAAAGATAGCGATGCATGTTGCGGTGACACAGCATATCACCCCTGACATTGAGCCTAAACCATGCACAAGGCGCTTGCGATCGAAAGCCATGGAAGAGAAAGGTCATCCACCCACAAGCAGAAAGCAGAAAGCAGAAAGCAGAAAGCAGAAAGCAGAAAGCAGAAAGCAGAAAGCAGAAAGCAGAAAGCAGAAAGCAGAAAGCAGAAAGCAGAAAGCAGAAAGCAGAAAGCAGAAAGCAGAAAGCAGAAAGGCTCTTATCTATCGTTCCGCGTGTAAAGTAAATAATATCGATGATTACACTGTTGAATTAATGGCGGAGTTTAATCATTCAAACAACTCAACATTATTCATTTTCCTAACACGAATAACTTATTTTTATCAATACAAACCGACCATTGCCACTCTTTATCGATAGTAAAGTAACATTATAAAAGTAATCCACCTTACCGCGAAAAAGTTGCATCCCTTATCATACCCTCACATTAAGGCAGGCAATAAATATCGTCGTATAGCTAATGCCACACAGGATCACTATATAAAATTATATAAATAAGTGGCGTAGCAGGTAGCAGGTAGCAGGTAGCAGGTAGCAGGTAGCAGGTAGCAGGTAGCAGGTAGCAGGTAGCAGGTAGCTAGGATAAAGCCCCTGCTTCTCTATGCATAACATAGATGCCCTACGTCAGGGCTATATCACAAGCCTTTTGCACTGCCCTTTCCAGGAATGGCAAAGAACCGCTCGCAATGTGGCGCACCATAAACGTGCCGACTAGGGCGTATTCAATGCTCCTGATGACAAGGCCTGCTGGCATTGCTGCTGCAGCGCAGTATCACTCTGATACATGATTCCATCAGGATGCGCAGAAGCCCCTTCGGAGCGCCCCGTCATGATGGCGGAACCAAGCGCCAGTGCAGCGACAGACTGCCTGTAGCGAGCTGTTCGTTCAGCACGCCGTTCATAAAGGCAACGCAGCAGACGCCCAGAATCTTTGGCGCTGTAGGAAACAGACGGCTCGTTGTTCAATAGCTGCTGCTGATAAGGCGTCAGCGCGGGTGAAGAACACGCCACCAGCCCGAGCAGCATAAGGCTGACCGTACAGCGAAGCATTATCGTGATCATAACGGCTCGTGAGGATGAAAGAGCAACAGATGGCCTAGCACGGTACCAGCGCCTTTTCACTCTGGCCGTCACACGATAACCCACTTGCGTTAACGATCGATCAATAACGCATCAAAAGCCAGCACACCCTTAATCAAGTCCAGCTTGCGTGCTCGAGACAGGCGCTTCACGGCATACTCCGCACGCAACGCCTGTCCTTTTTCACCTACCCGACAGCGGTAGCGCAGTTGCAACGGTGCCTTTCCCCGCAGCGCGCGCGCACCACGAGGAGCGCCGGCCGTGTGCTCCTTCAGCCGCCGCTCGACGTCGGTCGTTATCCCCGTATACAGCTGCCCATGAACCGTCTCGAGGATATACAGCCACCACACGCGCTCCGTCATATCGGGCTGCGATCAGGCCAGCGCGTCGCGGAAACGTGCGACAACGCTGTCGTAATCATGCGGATCAGCAGCGGCACGCGCACCGAACAGTGCTGAACCGGCCACAAAAAGCTCGGCGCCGGCATCGGCGATATCGCGGATGTTGGCGGGCTTGACCCCTCCATCAACCTCGATCTGAACGCGTTGAGCACGGTGGTCGTCTAGCCATGAACGCAACTGGCGCAGCTTGCCCAGCGTAGCCGGTATGAAGGACTGACCGCCGAAGCCAGGGTTGACGCTCATGATCAGCACACGATCCACGACATCAAGTACGTGTTCGAGGCAGTCAATACGAGTGGCAGGATTGAGTGCAAGCCCCGCTTCCGCACCGCCTTCACGAATCAGGCGCAGCGAACGATCAACGTGACGACTGGCCTCAGGATGGAAGGTGATGCTTACCGCTCCAGCATCCAAAAACTGTTCGATCAGCGCGTCCACAGGCTCGACCATCAAGTGCACGTCAATCGGTGCTTCCACACCGTGCTTTTCCAGATGGTCACGCAGGGCGGAACACACCATCGGGCCAACCGTAAGGTTGGGCACATAATGGTTGTCCATGACATCGAAATGGATGCGATCAGCACCACTGGCCAGCACGGCTTCTACTTCGGCACCGAGGCAGGCGAAGTCGGCCGACAGGATCGAGGCGGACAGCTGGAAATCACGTATGGCATTTGAAGAGGAAGTCATTGGCGGACTCTCTGCGCAGGTTCGAAAGGTCATCGTGCGATCACCCAGAAGCGATCGGCTCTACCATGCCACAGAAGTGACGCTGGCAACAGGTATTGCACACGCAAGCGGGGCCGACACTGAGTGCCGCCCCGCTTACGATAGGTATAGCCCTTAAACGTGCTTAGATCAGCTGACGACTGCGTTTGCGAGAACGCGAGAACAGATGAGGCATGATCAAACCAAACAGCACGCCACTGCCTGCGACAGCGCCACCATAGGCAAAGTAGCGCATCAGCACCTGTTGACGCTCACTGCCAAGCTGGGATTGAGTCGCTCTCAGATCAGCCTGAGCCTGCGTCAGCTGTTGGTTCAGCTTCTGCCGAGTGGCTTCTAGTTCGTCGATCTGTGTCTTGCGCGCGTCCAAGAGCTCCCGCATGCCCGTAGTGCGCTGCTGGAAATCGCGATCCGCATTGTCGATACGACCTTTCAGATCAGCGACCTGCTTTTGCAACTGAGGCACATACTCGGCCGGACCGGGCTGAGGCTGCAGATCGGTAGAGCGAATCCAGACGGCATCGCCCTTCTCACTGCGTACCTGCACATAATCACCTTGGGTCGTCAGCACCTGCAAAGCCTGACCGCTTCTTACCGTTCCAACAATACGATGGTTGTCAGTAGGACCACTGCGCACATAGGTCGCTAGGTGATCGCTGACCCAGCGCGTCTGATCGGCCAGTGCCGGTGTCGCTGACGCGCTCAAAAAACCGCACAACGCTAGGCCTTGTGCCCAGCGACGCGAACGAAGGTTGAACCCTTCCAGAAAATGAATCATATCTGCATTGTCCATGGCTGCAGTAACAATAAACACGCAAGTGAACAGGACAACACTTGCCATAACATAAACGCATGCTGATCACTTCATGCGTGAGCCATCCAGCGCCACGATGCGGCCTGCGTGCATCGCGGCAGGGTTGCCCGGCGATTCGGCCCTTCTTCGAAGGCCGTACAGGTTTTGCATGACAGGCAGACAAGAACGACAACACCCATCTGCAGGCTGACCATCACCGCGGCGAACCGTAAAATGGCTACTTTTCGATACCCTATAGTGTGCCGTGAATCGTCCCACGATAAAAAGGGATGAAACGGTCAAGAAAGAAGGTATTTATACTCTTTAGTACAAAAAATAATCAAAAACAGTGCATTACAGCAACATCAACACCTATTTTTGTTGCGATACGTGTCTCGCCGGCGCGTTCTCCTGCCCTGTGCACGAGACAATTACCGTGCCCACCATCAGCACCATAGCCTTGCCCTCACACCTCTTCAAACATGATCAAAGCGTATCGAAGCTATGCTCCAGACGGCCCATAACAGGCCACCTGCCAGCGACATACCACAACGACACGTTACACGCACACAACATGGTGCCTACTACGCCGCATCAAAAACTCACCTGCGCGTCATGGCGCTACGGCAGCGAGAAACAGCATGACACTATGACGATGACAAGCCGTCACACCTGGCTCTAGGTACAGTTCTTATCTAGTGACAATGCCGCACAAGCATTGTTTAATATGTAGGTGCCTGAGGGCACATCACTTTTAGAAAAATAGAGGGATAGATATGGCTTTTGACGCCTACATCAAAATCGACGGGATTCCTGGTGAAGCTCTGGACTCGAAACATAAAGACTGGATTGAAATCAAATCCTACAACTTCGGGGTAAGCCAAGAAGTATCTGAAACAGCGTCCAGCGCTGGTGGCGCTACTGCAGGCCGCTCTCACTTCAGCGACTTCCACGTCAGCAAAGCCGTAGACAAAGCATCGGCCAAGCTGTTCGAAACCTGTGCGAAAGGGACTCACATCCCCAAAGTCATCCTGCACGTTAACCGTGCCGGTGGTGATCAGGTCAAGTACCTCGAAATCACTCTGGAAGAAGTTCTGATCTCTTCCTTCACGCACAGTGCGAACACTGAAGGCGACCTGCCTATCGAAAACTTCACGCTGAACTACGCCAAAATCAAGACGGCATACACGCAGCAGAAACGTAGCGATGGTCAAGGCGGCGGTCAGATCGCTGGTGGCTGGGATCGTACAGCCAACAAAACGTACGCTTAATCGCCATTCAAGCCGTACACAAGAGGCTCCCTGCGGGGGGCCTTTTTGATGTCTGAAGTCCACTAAAATCCCTCTCTCCCCCCCCAGGCAACAGCACCTGCCGACAACGGCCACCGATCATCATCCCGCCCGCAGGCGACCGTCATCTGCACGTTCTATTGAGTCAGACTATACACTCAATCGTCCTGACGCGGCCCGCCCGGCGGCATCGGAAACGGCGCGACCTTGCCGGTCGAGCGTACGGCACGTGGCGTACCTTCCCGTTCGACTTCATCGATACGTAATACCATGTTCAGAGGGATGAAGCTGCGCTGCACGCCCTCGAACGAGTGACGTAACTTATCGGTCGTCGGGTCGATTACCACCTTCGAACGGTCGGCGAATACGAAATCTCCCACTTCAATGAATCCCCACAGGTCGCTCTGATAGAGCTCCCGCGCGTAGAGTTCCCATACTTCATTCTGCTGATGGAAAAGGATTCGATAAAGGGTCGTGGTTGCTGCCATTGGCCAAGTTGTCCCTATAAAAACATGCTGACAGCCTGATGCTGTCGTAAGAAAAGTAGTCTGCCTATGAAAGGCGCACCTTCCAGCGTTCCCAAGACATCGCTGTCGAATGCGTATGCCTAGCCAAGGTCGCAGAGTGGCACCGGGCGCCATTCTGTACGCGCTCTATCATACACGCCGGATACCGTTGGCGGGGAAACAAGATGCGGCGCTCTGCCCTTCTACCCATCCTGCCGCCGAAGCCACAGCGAAGCATGCCCAAAGCAGCTGACTCGCGCTGTGCTATCGCATCAGGTCTGCCACATAGCGTATACTTCAAGGCTTGCTTACACGCACGGTTGCCTATTACCTAGGGTGCATCGCGGTATCGTCTGCACGCGCGGCCCATGCTCGCGCCACTCACCGTGCTGGCTCACTGATCGGTAGGATGGATAGCCATGCATGCTCGCTGTCCGTCACCTTCCACTCCTGTACAGGCCTGAAACGTAACCCACTATGGCGAAGAAGCTTTTCATCAAGACCCACGGCTGCCAGATGAACGAGTACGACTCAGCCCGCATGGCTGACCTGCTCGGCGAGTCCCATCAGCTGGAGTTGACCCACGACGAAAACGAAGCGGATGTCATCCTGCTCAACACCTGCTCGATTCGCGAGAAGGCGCAGGAAAAGGTATTCCATCAGCTCGGCCGCTGGAAGAAGCTGAAAGCAGCGAAACCGGATTTGGTCATCGGGGTCGGGGGCTGCGTTGCCAGTCAGGAAGGCGAAAATATCCGCAAGCGAGCGCCGCACGTCGATATGGTCTTTGGCCCGCAGACACTGCACCGCGTGCCGGATATGCTCGAAGTGCGCGATGCATCGACCAACCGCATTTCGGTAGTGGACGTCACGTTCCCTGAAATCGAGAAGTTCGATCGACTGCCCGCGCCGAAGAGCGAAGGGGCCTCTGCATTCGTTTCCGTGATGGAAGGCTGTTCAAAGTACTGCAGCTTCTGCGTGGTGCCCTATACCCGCGGTGAAGAGATTTCCCGTCCGTTCGAAAGTGTGATGGATGAGGTCATCCATCTGGCCGAACAGGGTGTGCGTGAAATCAATCTGCTGGGGCAGAACGTCAATGCCTACCGCGGTACGGATGACAGTGGCGAAACTGTCGATCTAGCCGAACTGATCGCCTGTGTAGCGGCCGTCGACGGTATCGACCGTATCCGCTTTACGACCTCCCATCCGGTCGAATTCACCGATAGCCTGATCGAAGCCTTCGGTGAGATTCCGGAGCTGGTCAGCCATTTGCACCTGCCGGTGCAGTCGGGCTCGAACCGCATCCTGGCCGCCATGAAGCGTGGCCACGAACGCGACATGTACATCGACAAGATGGAGCGCATTCGTGCCCTGCGTCCTGACATCAGTTTCTCGTCCGACTTCATCGTTGGCTTCCCGGGTGAAACCGAAGAAGACTTCGAACAGACGATGGACCTGATCACACGCATCGGCTTCGATCATTCCTTCAGCTTTATCTATTCGAAGCGACCGGGCACGCCCGCAGCCGAACTGCCGGACGACACGCCAGAAGAGGTCAAGAAGGAACGCCTTGCACGCCTGCAAGCCACCATCAACCAACAGGCGCTGCAGATTTCACGCCGCATGGTGGGCAAGGTCGAGCGCATTCTAGTGACCGGCTTCTCCCCGCGCGATCCGGAAGAGCTATCGGGCCGTACGGAGAACAACCGTATCGTCAATTTCAAAGCAGATGATGCACTTTCCTTGATTGGGCATTTCGTCGATGTTGAAATTACCGAAGCTTACTCCAATTCTTTAAGGGGAGAGCTGGTGTCGTCCGAGCGCTACTAAGCCGACCTCACCGCTCCCCAGCGTCCGTCACTCAACGTGGGTGGCGGACAACTACAGGCGTCGCGATAGTCGTGCGCCTTTGCAACCATATTCAGGACGGTACTCTTGAGCCAGAACGCTGCCACTTCACGTCGCATCCTTCATGTCACGCTCGAACCCAATGACCCTATGCGCCTTGCTCGTCTTTCGGGACAGCAGGACGAACACCTCAAGCAGATCGAACAGCGCCTCGACGTAACGATCCGCAACCGCGGCAATGCGTTCCAGCTGGCAGGCGCCAATGCGCAGGTGCGCCTAGCCGCTCGTCTACTGGAACAGCTGTACCGCGAGACGGAAAGCGAAGACATCACCCCGGACATGGTGCACCTCTTCCTGCAGGAAACGGGTATGTCCGAAGCACCTGCCGAAGAGCAGCAAGACACAGTTGAAGATGGCGATGTCATCATCAGAACGCCCAAGCTGATGATCCGCCCCCGCGGTAGCAATCAGCAGCAATACATCCGCGAAGTGCGCAAGCACGACATCAACTTCGGGGTGGGACCTGCCGGTACCGGTAAGACCTATCTGGCCGTAGCGGCAGCGGTGGAAGCGCTCAACCAGCAGCAGGTACAGCGCATACTGCTGGTTCGCCCTGCGGTCGAAGCTGGCGAAAAGCTGGGCTTCCTTCCGGGTGACCTTGCACAGAAGATCGACCCTTATCTGCGCCCGCTCTACGATGCGCTGTACGACATGATCGGCTTTGAACAGGTCAACAAGCTGATTGAGCGCCAGACCATTGAAATCGCACCGCTGGCCTATATGCGTGGTCGTACGCTGAATAACTCGTTCATCATTCTCGATGAGAGCCAAAACACCACACGCGAGCAGATGAAGATGTTCCTGACCCGTATCGGGTTCGGCTCCACCGCCGTCGTGACCGGTGACGTGACGCAGGTCGACTTACCGCGCGGCACACGTTCCGGCTTGATCCACGTACTGGGTGTACTGGATAACGTGCCGGGCATCAGCATCACGCGCTTCCTGTCCAAGGACGTCGTACGCCACCCGTTGGTGCAGCGCATCATCGACGCTTACGATCGTCATGAAGAACAGGACGCCCGCGAGGAAGAAGAACAGCGTGAGCGTCGCCGTCAGGCACGCGAAGCAGCTCGAGTGGAAGCCATGGCCTCTCGCCATGATGACAGTGGAGACACGCACTGATGGCAGTGGTACCCGAAATCGACGTGCAATACGCAGTGGACTTTGATCAACAGCTGCTACCGTCGCAGGATGTACTCGAACGCTGGTTGATCCCGGCGTTCGAAGCGCATCCGGATGAAACACGCAACGAGATGACCGTACGCTTTGTCGAAGAAAGCGAAAGTCGCGAGCTAAACCACACCTATCGCGGCAAAGACGCTTCGACGAATGTGCTATCGTTCCCGTTCGAAGCGCCCCCGGGCATCGACATTCCACTGTTGGGCGATTTGGTGATCAGCCCTCACGTTGTGGCCAGAGAAGCCGAAGCGCAGGGCAAGACGCTAGCCGATCATTTCGCGCACATGACGCTGCACGGTTGCCTGCATCTTATGGGGTATGATCATATCGAAGAAGACGAAGCCGAAGAGATGGAAACGTTGGAACGTCGGTTGCTGGCGTCGCTAGGCATAGACGACCCTTACAAAGACGAGCGCTGATATCCTGCGATAGACAAGGGTATTTCCTCTCTTCCACTGCGTTGATTTGATGTTATTTTTGTGAACACTGATCCATGACCTGCCGCCCCTGCACTGGGTCGGCTAAGCTGGGACAGTGCGTTTTCCGCAACACCGCGGCGGTGCGCCCTTTATCCTGATCCGCGCCCGCTTTACGATCCGAGGACAAGAGATTCCGCCATGAGCGATGACCGATCGAGTAGTCAGAACGGTAGAAACTGGCTTGAAAAACTGCTCGGTGCTTTTTCAAACGACAACGATGAGCCACGCAACCGCGATGAGCTGCTGGCCTTCCTTCGCGAAACCGGCCCTCGCTTCAACCTCAATCCGGATGCCATGACCATCATTGAGGGGGCTTTCAACATCAGCGATCAGCAGGTGCGTGAAGCCATGATTCAGCGCTCCCAGATCGTGGCCCTGAAGATAGATCAGCGCCCGGATGAGCTGCTGCCCATCATTAAGGCCACGGCACACTCTCGCTACCCCGTGATCGACGATAGCCTTGATGAGGTTCAGGGCGTACTGCTGGTCAAGGACCTCCTGCCGCTGATCACCCGGTCGGAAGAAGAGCGCGCTCAGATCGATTTGCGCTCACTGATTCGTCCCGCAACGTTCGTGCCGGAATCCAAGCGTCTCAACAGCCTGCTGCGTGATTTTCGCGACACGCATAGCCACATGGCTATCGTGGTCGACGAGTACGGTGGCACCGCGGGTCTGATCACGATAGAAGACGTACTCGAGCAGATCGTGGGGGATATCGAGGATGAACACGATATCGAAGACGACGACGAAATACGCGACCTGGGCGACGGCACCTTTGCCGTGAAGGCGCAGCTGTCGATCGAGGATTTCAACGAACGCTTCGACACAGAATTCTCCGACGAAGAGTTCGACACGATCGGCGGGTTGGTCATGCAGCGTTTCGGTCACCTTCCCGAACGCAACGAGACGGCCATTCTCGACGACTGGACCTTTACGGTAATGAGTGCGGATAACCGCCGCATTCGCTGGCTGAAAGCTACACCGCCGGCTCCGCACGCGTAGGCCTCGTTCGTAACGGTCCGTCAGAAAGCCTCCTGCTGCCCGCCAGCAGGAGGCTTTTTACTGTTCACTGTGGTCTAAGCTGCACGATCTCGACTTTTATCCCGTTCACTTCTGGCAAGAGATACCCTCCATGCCCTTGTCCCTGCTTCGCCATCCCCGGGTGGCTGACCTCCTAACGCTGCTACTAGGCGGCGTGATGACCCTGACCTTCGCCCCTTTCAATGCCTGGTGGCTAGGACCATTCGCCCTCGCGTTGTACTGCGGGCTACTGAACACTCCTCGCTTTCGCGGTGCCTTTTGGCGCGGCTGGCTATTCGGCAGCGGCATGTTCGTCAGCGGTGCGTCATGGGTGTATGTCTCTATGCATACCTATGGCGGCATGCCAATGCCGATGGCGGCACTTGTGGCCGCCCTGTTTGGCGTCGGGCTGGGGCTGTTCAGCGCGCTGCATGGCCTGCTTTATCGCCGCCTGATCCCTCTTGGCGCAGGTCTGTATGCCGCCCTTAGCTTTGCCGGACTGTGGGTGCTGGTCAGCGAAGCATTTCGCGGTTGGGTACTGACAGGATTTCCGTGGCTACTGGTGGGTACCGCTCATGTGGATTCTCCCCTAGCAGGCTACGCCCCTCTTGGCGGCGTCTATCTGGTCAGCTTGGCGGTTGCACTGAGCGGGGCATTGCTCTATCACGGCAGCAAAGCGCGTGCTCAGCCCCTGCAGCGGCTAGGTGCCATCGCCGGACTGATCGCTGTATGGTGCCTTGGTGCACTGCTGCCGCGTCAGTGGGCACACCCCGCGGGCCAACCGCTCAACGTGGCGCTGGTGCAAGGGAATCTGGCTCAGGAAACCAAGTGGGAGCCCGAGGGCCAGTACCAAGCCGTCGCTCGCTATGCAGAACTGACTCAACACGCCACACAAGCCGACCTTGTGATCTGGCCAGAAACTGCGCTGCCGATGTGGAACACGGAAGCCCTGCCCGTCATGCAGCGCATCCAGCAGACGCTACCCGCACACACCGCGCTGATGTCCGGCATGCTGACCTACGACAACCGCCAGGTTTACAACAGCGTGGTAGCACTGGCCGAGCGCGATACACTCCATGAGCTCCAGCGCTACTACAAGCATCACCTCGTACCTTTCGGTGAATACATTCCGCTCTCGAATGTATTGGGGCCAATTCTCAATATCATGAGCATTCCGCCGTCCAATATTTCAGCGGGTGAAGACAGCCCGGCTCCCGTTACGCTGCATGGCGTGAAACTGGGCATCGCCATCTGCTATGAAATCATCTTCCCTGAGCTGGTGCGAGAGCGTGCCCAGGCGGCCGACATGCTGGTAACGGTCTCCAACGACACCTGGTTCGGGGCCTCGCTCGGCCCACTTCAGCACATGCAGATGGCCCAGATGCGTGCGCTTGAGAACAACCGCTATGTGCTGCGCGCCACCAACAATGGCCTGACCGGCGTCGTTGATGCGCAAGGCTACCTGATCGCCACGCTGCCGCAGTTCCAGCCGGGCGTACTGACAGCACAAGCACAACCGATGGTAGGGCTGACACCGTATACCCAGACGGGTAGCCGCCCCACCTTGCTGCTGGCAGCACTGATGAGCATTGCCGGAGCACTCGGCGTTCGCCGTCACCGGCACTGATCGTCTCACTACATTTCACGCCTTAACGAAAAGCCCTTCTTTTTCTTGCCAATGCAGAAAAGAGAGGGGCTTTTTAATACATTACCCATGCCTAGGTATCGCCATACCATTCGCCTTCTGTGCAATTCAGATGGAATGGTGCATCGCTGTGAACGGCTCCGAGATGAGCGGAACATCATCATCATTGCCCAGCATCGTCGCATAAAGTGAGCGCAACCCTCGCAACCTCTGTCACTACAGGCCCATTGTGCGGTATGCTAGAGGCATCATGGCGGCGCTATGTGGCAGGGGTATGTCGTTGACTGCGGGGTCGTATTTTCCGCGTCCCCACTGGCGCCTTCTTTCTTTACCGTCAACTGGCCGTAGCGGCGTGATCGTCGATTACGGTCTTCGTTTCCACGGCAAGGCATTCAGACCGAATCATGGATACACACTATTCACCGCGCGATATCGAACAGTCTGCTCAGCAGTACTGGGAATCTCATCAGAGCTTCAAGGCCGTCGAAGACGACCTGAAGGAAAAATACTACTGCCTGAGCATGTTCCCCTACCCTAGCGGCAAACTACACGTTGGCCACGTACGCAACTATACGCTAGGCGACGTCATTGCGCGCTTCCAGCGCATGCGCGGCAAGAATGTCCTGCAGCCCATGGGCTGGGATGCCTTCGGGATGCCCGCTGAAAACGCAGCGATCAAGAACGGTACCGCACCCGCCAAGTGGACCTACGAGAACATCGGCAACATGCGCGATCAGCTCAAGGCACTCGGTTTTGCGTACGACTGGAGCCGCGAGTTCGCAACTTGCGACAAGGGCTACTACCGCTGGGAGCAGTGGTTCTTCGCTCGTCTGGTCGAAAAGGGTCTCGTCTACAAGAAAAACTCGACGGTCAACTGGGACCCGGTCGATCAGACCGTTCTGGCCAACGAACAGGTCATCGACGGCCGCGGCTGGCGTTCCGGTGCTCGCGTAGAGCGTCGTGAAATTCCGCTATGGTTCCTGCGTATCACTGATTACGCCGAAGAGCTGTTGGCAGACCTTGATCAGCTGGACTGGCCGGAGCAGGTCAAGACCATGCAGCGCAACTGGATCGGCAAGTCCCGCGGTCTGGAAATCGAATTCGACGTTGCTGAAGTTCCTGAAGCCAACGCGCACCTCAAGGTCTTCACGACCCGCCCCGACACCTTCATGGGGGTCACCTATCTGGCGGTCGCCGCGGATCATCCGCTGGCCAAGCTGGCGTCCGAACTTGACCCCGACATCATGGCCTTCTGCCAGGAATGCCGTCGTGGCGGCACGTCCGAAGCCGATATCGCCACGATGGAAAAGAAAGGGATGGACACGGGCTACCGTGCCACTCATCCGCTGACGGGTGAGGCGCTGCCGATCTTTATCGCCAACTTCGTACTGATGGAATACGGCACCGGTGCCGTCATGGCCGTACCGGCTCACGATGCACGTGACTGGGAATTCGCGAAGAAATACGACCTTAAGATCAAGCCGGTCATCGCGGATCTAGACGGCAACGAACCTGACGTTTCCGAAGGGGCCTATACCGAGCACGGTCAGCTGATCAACTCAGGCGAATTCGATGACCTGCTGTTCGACGATGCCTTCGATGCCATCGCCAAACGTCTCGAGAAGGAAGGTTGCGGCGAAATTCGTGTCAACTTCCGTCTGCGCGACTGGGGCGTCGCACGCCAGCGCTACTGGGGCACACCGATTCCGATCAAGTATGGTCCGGAAGGCGAAACCAAGCCGCTGACCGACGATGAGCTGCCCGTAGAGCTGCCGCTCGAAGTCGAAATCGACGCCAGTGGTTCACCGCTGAAAAAAATGGTCACCTTCTACTCGCTGGGTGACGGCTGGACTCGCGAAACCGACACCTTCGATACCTTCATGGAATCCTCTTGGTACTACGCACGCTTCTGCTGTGCCGACAACCAAGAAGCGATGCTGGACGAGCGCGCCAACTACTGGCTGCCGGTCGACCTGTACATCGGCGGTATTGAGCACGCGATTCTCCACCTGCTCTACGCTCGCTTCTTCCACAAGCTGATGCGCGATTTCGGCATGGTGAACTGCGACGAACCGTTCAAGCGCCTGCTCACACAGGGCATGGTTGTTGCCGACACTTACTTCCGCGAGGAAGCTGACGGCAGCAAGACCTGGTACAACCCGCTTGAAGTCGACGTGGAAAACGATGACAAGGGCCGTGCCCTCAGCGCTACGCTGAAAGCCGACGGTCAGCCGGTCACCATCGGTGGCACCGAGAAGATGTCGAAGTCGAAGAACAACGGTGTCGACCCGCAGTCGCTGATCGACCGCTTTGGCGCAGATACCGTACGTCTGTTCATGATGTTCGCAGCACCGCCCGAACAGTCGCTGGAATGGTCCGATGCCGGTGTCGAAGGCGCGCACCGCTTCATCAAGCGCCTGTGGAAGATGACCGCTGACCATCTGGCAGCCTGCGAAGGCCATGCCATTGAAGCGCTCGACGTTGATGCGCTGAACGATGAACAGCGCGAACTGCGCCGTAAGACGCACGAGACCATCCAGAAAACTACGGATGATATCGGTCGCCGCACCACGTTCAACACGGCGATTGCTGCTGTTATGGAGCTGGTCAATGCCATCACCCGCTTCGACGATACCAGTGCTCAAGGGCTGGCCGTAGCGCGCGAAGCCGTGGAAGCGACTATCCTGCTGCTGTCACCGATCGCGCCGCACATCGCTCATGCCCTGTGGCTCGAGCTGGGCCATAGCACGCCGGTCATCGACGCCACATGGCCGGAAGCCGATGAAGCGGCCATGGCGCGCGACATCATCACTGTCGTCGTCCAGATCAACGGCAAACGTCGTGCACAGATGGAACTGTCCGCCGACGCTGACGAAGATACGCTGGAACGCGAAGCCCTTGCTAACGAGAACGTACAGCGTCACCTCGAAGGCAAGGCCATCCGTAAAGTGATCGTCGTCAAAGGCAAGCTGGTCAACATCGTCGCGTCCTAAGCACGATGACCGACCATTGATCGGCAATGACGCCCGGCTTCTCGCGTGAGAGGCCGGGCACGATTTTCAAGGAGTGAAGCGTGAATACCCGATCTTCGTTTTTCGGCACAGCCACTCGACGCCTTGCGCTGGGCCTGAGCGCCCTCACACTGGGCGGCACCCTGATGCTGGCAGGCTGCGGTTTCCAACTGCGCGGTCTCTCCAGTTCAACACGTCTGCAGATTCAGCAGATTGATCTTGCGATCACCAATGACACCCCGCAGAACAGACTGGCCCGCGATCTCCGCGAGCGCCTGCTAAGCGCGGGAGTGCGTGAAAGCAGCGCAGCATCCTACCGTCTGAACGTTGCGGAAACGCGTATCAGCGAATCCAGCGTCGGTTATAGCGGCAGCAGCGATCAGGAACGTGAAGTAACCCTGACCGTGCCCTACACCCTGCAGCGCGTAAGCGATGGCGCTTACATCACCGGCCAGGAACGCATCACAACGCGTGGTTCGTACCAAACCAGCGACCGCCAGCTACTGCAGCGTGACGATCAGCGTGCCCACGTCGAAATCACCATCACCGATGAAGCCGCTGCACAGCTTGTCGAACGTCTGCGCACACTCAACGATACCGGCGCGACAGGCAAGTAAGACGTTCCCGTATTTATTCTCTGCCGAGACGATTAGGCCCTCATGGCTATCACCAAGGTCTACCCCGACAGGCTCGATGATCATATTCAGCAGGCGGGTCTGTCCCCCGTCTATATCGTAGCAGGCGAAGAACCCCTGCTGCATATGGAAGCCTGCGATACCGTACGCCGCCATGTGCGCGACAAAGGCATCGAAGAGCGCGATATTCTGCAGGTCGAAAATGGCTTTGCTTGGCAGCAGCTCACAGAAAGCGCCAGCAGCATGTCGCTGTTTGGCGATCAGAAGCTGATTGAGCTGCGCATGGGCACACAGTCGCCCGGACAGGAAGGTGGCAAAGCACTGGCCGCCTATGCTGCAGGTGCCCGCGATAGCGGCAACATCCTGCTGCTGAGCGCAGGTCGGCTTGATTACCGCACACAGCAAAGCCAATGGTTCAAGGCACTGGCAGAGTGCGGCGTCTTCGTTGCCATCTGGCCAATCGAGTTCAAACGATTGGGCTGGTGGATCAAACAGCGCGCCGGCCGTTACGGCCTTGAGCTTGATCAGGACGCGTCATCACTCATGGCTGTACGCTATGAGGGCAACCTGCTGGCTGCCGACCAAGCGCTGGCCCGCATGCAGCTGTTGATGACACCCGGCATCCGCATCACCGCCGATGCGCTGATGCAGTATATCGAGGAAGGCGCCCGCTACGATGTATTCACGCTGAGCGATGCTTGGCTGGGTGGCGATCGCCCCCGCAGCCTGCGCATTCTGCAAGGCCTAAAAGGCGAAGGTATTGAACCGCCCATCATCCTGTGGGCCATTACCCGCGAACTGCGTACGCTGCTGTCGCTTCACCAGCACGTCGAGCAGGGACAGTCTTTGGATCAGGCCTGCAAGGCCCAGCGTCCAAGCATTCCCGAGCGGCGACGCCCGCTCTACCAGCAGGCACTGAGTCGTCTGCCTCGCGCTCGGCTACACAAGCTGCTGCTTTTCGCGCAGCGCCTTGATCTCACCATCAAGGGCGGAGGCACGCTGCCCATCTGGCAGGGGCTCGACGACGTGATCCTGACGCTGGCGGGTGGCCGGGGCCCACTGACCGAGTGGCCTGCAGCCTATCGCGTTCGAGCTTGATCTCACTGTTGAGTAAGCATGCGTTCAGTTTATTTCACCTCATATGCGTTCATGTATTGACAAATAGCGGGTGACATGAACAACGCATTGCCTTTAACATGAGAGAATAGAGAAGCATTTTCCGATTCGGGAAATGCACGGAAAATCCACAATGGTTCTCCCCTCATGTATGAAAATCTAGGACTCCGACTTGGTCGGGTACCTCGTGAATGGCGCGCAATACTGGATCATCGTCTGGCACCGCTAGGCCTGACCCAGACACGCTGGGTAACGCTGTACAATCTATGGCAGGCGGGTAACGGCCTGTCACAGTGCGAGCTTGCGCGCCTCATTGGCGTTGAAGCCCCGTCACTGGTCCGCACACTCGACCAGCTCGTGGAACAGGGTCTGGTGGAACGCCGGCAGTGTGGTGAAGACCGCCGAGCCAAACGTATCTATCTGACGGCCAAGGCGGGTCCCTTGCTCGAACAGATCGTCGATCTGGTGACGGAAACCCGTCAAGAAATGCTCAAAGGATTGACACCGGAAGAGTTAGAGACCCTTATTGCTATCCTGAGCAAGATCGAGCGCAATACGCAGGCGATCCTAGAACAGCAACACGACAGAGGCTGTTGCCCGCAGGACAGCTAAATCTGGCGAAATGGATGGCGGTTGCGCATAATGCCATTACTGTGAGTGTGCTGTTGCCGCTCACTTACTGCACAGGAGTTCACCATGAGTCATGAATATCGCCATGTCTTGGTCGCCGTTGACCTGACACCAGATTCTCGTCGAGTACTCAAGCGTGCACTTCCGATCGCCGAGCGCAACGAACACGCCCGCATATCGGTCATCCACGCCCTCGAACCACTTGGTTTTGCCTACAGCGGTGATATGCCCGTTGATACGCACGAACTGCAGGGACAGCTGGATCAGCATGCGCGCACACAGCTGGCAGCGCTGGCCGATCCGCTTGGCATTCCACGCGAAAACCAGCATATCGTCGTTGGCGTCGCTAACAACGAGATCCATCGTTTTGCGCAGGAAGAAAACGTTGACCTGATCGTCGTTGGCTCACACGGCCGCACCGGCCTGTCGCTGCTGTTTGGCTCCACGTCCTCTGGCGTACTGAAAGGTGCTAAATGCGACGTACTGGCTATTCGCGTTGGCCCGGATGTCGACGATGACAACGACGACAATGATGACCAAGGGTCAGTCGATGAAGTGGTCAAAGAAGCCAAGACAGATGAAGGCAAAGTAGCCGCCCTCACCTCTGTTGAAGTTGATGCCTGATCACGGTACAGCGCTTCTGCGATGACCTTAAAAGCCCCCGCTTCGGGGGCTTTTTGCTATCTAGGCTTTTTTCAGCTCTACGCCTTGCCCCCTTCCTAAACGTACCTTCCAGCAGACATGGCCGCGCACGTTATTGCATGGCACAGGCGCTTCGATAACGCCCGCATTCATAAAACGAAGTTTAATGAGCAGAAACTTCAAGCCTTGCTGGTTATGCATACCTGACAAAACGATGTGGCCCCATAGGTGGCGATGAAGCCATAGTGGCATAGATGAGCAGGCAGCAGGCAGCAGGCAGCAGGCAGCAGGCAGCAGGCAGCAGGCAGCAGGCAGCAGGCAGCACAATTTTCTAGGTCAACATCGGAAGGTCAATACTTAAAAGAAGAATTATCGGGATTCAGCGAAAATATGATCGGTTGCCGACAACAGCGGGAAATACGCTCGCTCGGGATCGCGGGGCAATGCGCGTGTTTCCACCGCAAGCAAAACGGTGGAAACACGCAAAGTGCGGAAATAACGTCAGGTGTCAGCCTTCATCCTGCATGGCTTCGAGTTCAACCCAGCGTTCCATGGTCGCGTCCAGTGCCTGCTGCTGTTCGGTCAGCGCATTCAGAGTTTCCTGAATCGTACCGCTGTCCTGTTCATAGAAGCTTGGCTGACTGATCTTCGCTTCTAGCTCGGCAATGGCCGTTTCCAACTCATCCATCTTTTCAGGCAGCTGCTCAAGCTCGCGCTGCAACTTGTAGGACAGCTTACGGCGTGGCTTAGGTGCTGACGCAACGGCTTCCGCCTTAGGCTTGTCAGCAACGGGCGCTTTCTTATCCTGCGCAGGGGCATTGGTATCGTGCTGATGCGCCAGCGGAGGCAGCTTGCCCCCTTGACGGATCCAGTCGCTGTATCCCCCCACGTAGTCCACGACTCGCCCTTCCCCTTCGAACGCGAGCACGCTGGTCACAACGTTATCGACGAAGGAACGGTCATGGCTGACCAGCAGCAGCGTGCCATCGAACTCCAGCAGCAACTCTTCGAGCAGTTCCAACGTTTCCATGTCAAGGTCGTTGGTCGGTTCGTCGAGTACCAGCACGTTGGCAGGCTGCGTGAACAGCTTGGCCAGCATCAGGCGATTGGCTTCACCACCGGACAGCGCTTTTACAGGCTGGCGGGCACGGTCAGGCGCGAACAGGAAATCCTGCAGGTAGCTCATAACGTGGCGTGTACGGCCACCTACGGTAATGTGGTCTCGCCCCTGTGCTACGTTCTCAAACACGGTAGCATTCATATCCAGCCCGGCGCGCAACTGATCGAAATAGGCAACCTGCAGCTTGGTGCCGACATTGACGCTGCCTTCGCTGGGCTGCAGCTGCCCTAACAGGATCTTGAGCAGCGTGGTCTTGCCCGCGCCATTGCGTCCGATCAAACCGATGCGATCGCCTCGCTGCACTTCGAAACTGAAATCACGAATAACGTAATCGTCGCGACCTTCGAAGCGCTGCGATACATGGGACACCTCGACAACACGCTTGCCGCTGCGCTCCCCCGTATCGACGCTCAGATTGACCGTACCTTGGCGCTCACGGCGGTCCGAGCGCTCGCGGCGCATCGCTTCTAGCGCACGCACACGGCCTTCGTTGCGGGTACGACGAGCTTTGATACCTTGACGAATCCACACCTCTTCCTGCGCCAGCCGTTTGTCGAACAGCTCATTTTCTCGTGCTTCAACGTCCAGCTCATGTTCCTTGCGGCGCTGATATTCGTCGTAGCTGCCGGGATAGCGGCCCAGCTTGCCACGGTCCAGTTCGAGAATGCCGGTCGCGACATGATTAAGGAAAGTACGGTCGTGGGTAACGAGCAACACGGCGCCCGCAAACTGCTGCAGCTGTTCTTCAAGCCACAGGATAGTATCCAGATCCAAATGGTTGGTAGGCTCATCGAGCAGCAGCACGTCAGGGGACGCCACCAGTGCACGCGCCAGCGCTACGCGACGACGCCAGCCGCCGGAGAGGCCTTCCATCAGGATATGCTCGGGCAGCCCCATTCGTTCCAGCATATTGCGAATGCGCTGGTGGTAGGTCCAACCATCCACCGCTTCGATCTGGGACTGCAACCGCTCCAGCTTTTTCATGTCCGGATCAGGCGATGCCACTAGGTGGTCATATTCGCTCAGCAGACGCCCCAGCTCCGGCAGCCCTTCGGCCACCACTTCGAACAGGGTACGGCCTTCGGCCGGTGGCAACTGCTGCGAAAGCGAGCCTATCTTGAGCCCCGGCGCGTACCACAGCGTGCCATGGTCAGGCTGCTGACGCCCCTCGATCAGTGACATCAGCGTCGACTTACCCGCGCCGTTGCGGCCGACCAGCGCTAGGCGCTCGCCTTTTTCCAACTCAAGCTCGGCTCCGTCAAGAATGACATGAGGGCCAAACGCCAGCTGTAGATCATCCAAACGTAATAAAGTCATAACACTGATATCACTTCACAGTCAGAAAACGGGGAGGTTCGGTGCACCTTGAAAACCTCACGATGGCATCATGATATCGCATATTCACGGCACACCCTATTCATCAAAAACAACGCGCTGTTCTATAAGGTTTTTTTATTCACGTTCAGGAGGTGTCCATACGAGTGAAAAATAGCACTTTATCAGCACTAACCTATTGAAAAGAGACGCTTTGAACAGCGTACTGCTGTCGTTCGGGAACGCGGGAATCACAATAATGAAGGGTCGTCGATGCCACTGAGACATCAAAGATGCTGGTCGTTAGGTACTCTTTTTCGTCAGCAAACTCATCGCGGCAGATCACTGCGTAGCCACCCGTACATGATGGCATTCTCAAGCGCTTAAACCAGCGTAAACACCTACCTTTTTATGAATCCTTATCAACGTCGCTGTTCATGAATAGAAGCTAGGTAGCCCCGCACTTTATGCGAGGCTAGGTTCACCACTTCATCATCAGACCAGCCACACAACGTAGCCATAAGGCCATATGAAAAAACCAATCGTCTAACGTGTAATTGTCGCCTGCAGAAAGACAGGTGTATCCACATTGAGGCCAGAAAAATCGGCAGCTTCTAGCGCCTCTATTCCCTTGCCACAGAGCGGCAGGAAACCCGAGACCGTGTCTGCATAGGCATATTCCAGCTCATCGTCTTCGATAATAAAAGACACCTGACAGGAGTGGCCTTTGGCTTCTTCTGGTGTAGCCACCGACTCAAGCGCCTGCTGAACGATAGCGGTATAGCGTTTGGATGGGCTGACGTCTTCTCTGGCGGTGCCCTGTTCGACCAGCCCTTCTTCACTGATCTCACACGGCATGCCGTGGGCCCCCTCCTGATCGAACGATAGAACACCGGCGCGCTTGCCTAAATCGTCGCCGTACTCGGCCGTCATCAGCACATCGTTCTTGCCAGGATAGTGCAATAGATAGAGTCGATACCCCCCAGCACCAGCAGGTGAAAGCGAGCACACGAGATCATGCGAGATGCCCTTGCGGTCCAATGACGGCAAGGGGTCAAAATCGCAGCCGGTGTTTTTTTCACCAAAACATTCATCGGGTTGGATGACGATTCTCGTTGGCATGATAGGCGGTGTATCGACTTCATCCGTTTCCAGCGCGACGTACCATCCCAACTCTTTTTCACTGTCCATCAGTAAGGTTGCGATAGCACCAAGCACATTGATGCGGACGTGCCCCGAGCGCCGCATCGCTGTGGGATTCTGCAGCAGTTCAACGCCATTCTGCCAATAGATGGCAGACGTTGCTTGCCAGTTCCACGCCCATCGCGATCCTTGCTCTCCCATTACACCCAGGATGAAATCGGCTAGCTCAACACTCGGCCGACTGCTCAGCGTCGCGGGGTGAACATTGGCCGTTGAGGCTGGCGCATGCTCTGGCTTCTGCAGCAACCATCCGATGCCGAGCGTCGATGAAGCAACCCCTAGGAAACAGCCAAGAAAACAAGGCCAGAATTTATTCATAACTCCCCCGATCCTTTCCGTGTCGCGGCAATGATCACACCTTGCCTCAAGGCTCAAGCCATCACCGCATTCTTTGTCTTTTCGCTAAAACAGCGCCTTTCACTCTTCAGGCCAGCGCGCTCCCTTCTGCGCATTCGCTTGTGGCCATTACCACACACCATCATGAGTGACGGAGGTGTAGATCATGGTGCGCCGTGCCAGCATTTATTCTTCGACAAAGATAATACCGCAAAAACAATGCACTACCCCACACCAAGATGCGCCATCACGCCGCGATATCGTCTCATCATGCCCGAATAGCTTTCCCCTCTTTTCTCACCACAGGCAAGCAACAAGCGGTGCGACATCTCGGCCACAGCTCTGCATACGCCGAAAAATTTGTGTACCGTAATGCCCTCCGGATAACGGGTAACGCCTTGAAATGCTACTCGGTTAAATACATTCACGTTTTGCGCAAGGATATAGAGTCCGATGCACAGTGCATCCCCCAAACTGGCGACGCATCAGATCGTCATGATTTCCATTGGCGGCGTTATTGGAGCAGGCCTGTTCGTCGGTTCGGCCAAGGCCATTGCACTGGCTGGCCCGCTGGCACTGGTGTCTTACACCACAGCGGCATTGCTTATGCTATGTGTCATGTGGGTGCTCGCCGAACTGGCCACTGCCCGCCCCGATCTGGGGTCGTTTTCCGTCTATGCGGATACCACCATTGGCCGCTGGGCAGGCTTCTCGGTAGGCTGGCTGTACTGGTGGTACTACCTGCTATTGATGGCCATCGAATCGCTGGCTGCGGGGCATATCCTGCACGGCTGGCTTCCCTCAGTGCCGATCTGGCTGGCCGCAGTAGCCGTCATTTTGGTGATGACCGGCTGCAACTGCCTAAGCGTGCGCGCTTTTGGCCGCGCCGAATACGGCCTGTCCTTCGTTAAGGTTATCTCCATCATCGCTTTTCTGATCGTCGGTTCATTGGCCGTACTGGGCATTTGGCCGCAATCCGCACCGACGGGGCTTGCACTGCTCGTCGATTACGGTGGTTTCGCTCCCAACGGACTGGCAGCAGGCGTCAGTGCCTTCCTGATTGCACTGTTCAGTTTTCAGGGCTGTGAAATTGCCACCATCGCCGCGGCGGAATCCGATCACCCCGTGCACAACGTCCGCGCCTCCATGCGCGCCGTGGTCTGGCGCATCACGCTGTTCTATATCGGCTCGATTCTGCTGGTGCTCTGTCTGGTGCCATGGAACAGCCCACTACTGAGCGAAGGTGCTTATCAAGCCGCACTGAACGTCATCGGTATTCCTGGTTCTGCGGCCCTGATGGACGTCGTCATTTTCACGGCGGTCATCAGCTGCCTCAATTCGGCGCTCTATACGGCATCGCGAATGGCATGGTCGCTATCGAAGCGCGGAGACGCGCCGCAGCAATGGCAGGTACTGTCTGCCCGCCATACACCGTGGAAGGCGATCGTCTCTACCGCGGCCGTAGCGCTGATCATCATCATGGCACACGTGGTCTTCCCTTCCCGCTATATGGAGTTCCTACTGAATTCCGGTGGTGCCGCCATCCTGCTGGTGTACTGCTCAATACTGACCTCGCAGCTGATCGCTCGCCGAAAGTGGTCGGTCTCGTCGCATGAACAAATTCACGTGCCCGGCTATCCGTGGTTCAGTGCAATCGTGCTGCTACTGATGGCCTCCGTCTTCGGCATCATGGCATTCATGCCCGAACAGCGCAGCGTGCTGGGCACCACACTGGCGCTCGCCGCGGTGCTGGTACTGATTGGCCGCTACCGCCGTTCGCAGCGGTCTTGAACGCACGACCTGCGGCCAACGATGACCCATTGACCGCACCGCAAACACGCCGCCCGTGCTGACAACCGCCGGGCAGCGTGTTTTTCATACCACTTCACTCTCATCAATCAGCCTGCATTTCTTCCTCTGCCCCAACCTCGCCTTACCTCATCGGATGAAAGAGGAATATTCCATGCAAAAAAGATATATCAACACGATATACGGATACCCAACCTTATTTTCTCAATATATAAAAATTGTCATTCTCACTAAACTTTAGTTCAGTAGCCACTGTCACTCTTATTCCATTACAGTAAAATTCCTGTAATCTCTTATCGTGGTTAAATAAAATGAACAGTCAATGGCAGATAGACCTATTTACACGCTTAAATGGCGTCACGCGTCTACAGGATGTACTGGATGTCACGCTCAAAATTGTAAAACCTATGGGCTTCGATTATGTCGGCTGGAAAGCGATGCTGCCTGTTCCAATGTCGAACCAGCGCATTCTGGCACTCAATACTGCCGAAGATGGAACAATCGAAAAGATAGGGAATGGCAGTTACGACTACACGCCAGTGCCCCGTCACTGTGCTCGCTCTACCGAGCCCATTTCATGGCTAGGCACCCGCGAGGACTGGCTATTCGAGGCAGTACCCGACGTCATGGAAGATGTCTATAGCTGCGGTCGATTCGGAGGATGGGCACAGTCGCTGATAGAAAGTAAAAGAACATACAATATGTTTTGGGTAGATACGTCATCACCAATATCACCATCAGATATACAACATGTGAATAAAAAGATGGAGTGGGTCGCCACCTCCGTATTAATAAAAATGAATCAAATACGTCAAATATCAGATATAAGATTATCGGAAAGAGAAAAAGAGGTCTTACGTTGGATGGGCGATGGAAAAACAGCAGTCGAAACTGGCAAGATACTTCATCTAAGTCAAAGTACTATCAATTTTCATCTCAGAAACGCCATGTTGAAGCTGGATGCACCCAATAAGACCTCCGCTATTGTCAAAGCAATCTATCTTAATCTTATTCACTAGATCATTCAGATACCGCGCTCTATTGCATAGGACAGGCCATCTGCATCAAAAAGCCTATGAGGCGCCATCATCACGCACACGGAGGGGTGATGGGCGCCAATCAGAAGAAGCCCTCTCGAGGCATGAACACAGGATTGAGAAAATGCGCGGCCATTGTTATAGTCGACTGGTCTAATTCAAGCAGTGCATTCGATACCATGAAAAATTCAGCGCAGGATGTCAGGAAACACATACTGGATACCGCTTACGGCATCATCGCCCAGAAGGGGTTTTCTGGAGTAGGCATCAACGAAATCCTGACGAGCGCAGGCGTGCCGAAGGGATCTTTCTATTATTACTTCGGCACCAAGGAAGCGTTTGGAGAAGCGTTGCTGGAGGAGTATTTCGACACTTATCTGGCCCGCGTGGACGATATTCTGAGCGTGCCGGGGAATACGGCCGCTGAGCGTTTGCTGCAGTATCTTGGCTACTGGGCCAGTTCTCAGTCATCCCCTGATGCCACGGCAAAATGTCTAGCGGTCAAGCTGGGCGCTGAGGTCAGCGATATGTCGGAAACCATGCGCCATGCTCTCCACAAAGGCACCCAACGGGTCATCCAGCGCATCACCACTGCTCTCCGTGAAGGCGAGGATGACGGTTCTCTGTCCCTCTCTATTGCTCCCGAAAGGATGGCAGAGATGCTCTACCACCTGTGGCTTGGCGCATGCATTCGTCAGAAGATCACACGCGACAACGCTGCCCTGGAAACAACCCTGACCACGACTCGGCATCTGCTGAATCTGAACGCCTGAAAAAATTTAACCGCCTTATATACGACTGGTCTAATTTAGACATATCGGCACGTGTTCAAGGCCGTAAATACATCGTCTTGCGCATGCCGGAACGCACTGAACTAGGGTGCGCATCAAAAGGAATCTACCAATGACATCAGCCCTTTTCACACCCGCCAAGCTGGGCCGCCATACTCTCGCAAACCGCATCTTCCTGCCTCCCCTCACGCGCTGCCGCAGCAGTCAGCCGGAGGACATTCCCAACGCTCTGATGGCAACCTACTACCGTCAGCGTGCTAGCGCAGGCTTCATGGTGACTGAAGGTACAGTTATTGAGCCGCGCGGACGCGGCTATGCATGGACGCCGGGCATCTACACGCCGGAACAAGTGAGCGGTTGGCGGAAAACAACCGACGCCGTGCATGCTGCTGGTGGCGTAATCTTCTGCCAACTGTGGCACGTCGGGCGCGTTTCCCATCCGGCCCTGCAGCCGAACGGTGAGGCTCCTGTCGCCCCTTCTGCGCTACAGGCCAAGAGCGTGAAAGTCTTTATTCCGACAGGCGAAGGCACGGGTGAGCTGGTACAGCCAGGGCTGCCCCGTGCACTCAGCGTAGAGGAGATCAAGGAAATCGTTCAGCTGTACGCCACCGCCGCTCGGAATGCGATTGATGCAGGCTTCGACGGGGTAGAAATCCACAGTGCGAACGGCTATCTGCCCAACCAGTTTCTCTCAATGCACACCAATCAGCGTCAGGATGAATACGGTGGCTCGCTCAGCAATCGCCTGAGGTTTTTGAAGGAGATCGTTGAGGCTGTAGCAGAGGCCATTGGTGCCGAGCGCGTCGGCGTCCGCTTCGCCCCGCTGTTCACAAGTACCGATGACACCGACCGTACCTATCTGGGGCTGGTCGAAGACAACCCGCACGAGACCTATCTGGCAGCCGTCAGCATGCTGGAGAATGCCGGTGTAGCGTATGTATCCATCGCCGAAGCCGACTGGGACGATGCACCAGAGATGCCGGAATCGTTCCGCCAAGCGATGCGTTCCGCCTTCAGTGGTGCCATCCTGTACGCGGGCAAATACACCGCGGAGAAAGCACGCAGGATCGTTGACGCAGGTCTGGGCGATTTAATCGGCTTCGGACGCCCGTTCATTGCCAACCCCGATCTACCTGCGCGTCTTGCGCATGACTGGCCCTTGAACCCACTCGATGCGGCCACCATGTACGGCGGCACAGACAAAGGCTATACCGATTATCCGCTCTATCAGGCCCCTACTGCTGATGATGCCTAACACTAAGCGCGGTGACGGTAGCCGTACACGGTAAGCGGCAGCAAGAAGAAGGAAGCCCAGTGCTTCCTTCTTTTCATCTGCGCGGTACGTCCCTATCTGCATAACATATTGGAGCGATGTCGCCATGTGGCCTAGGGTGCCACGGTGTCTGCGATACGTTTTCTGCCATCTAAAGGCCTAGAACAGCAAGGTCTTCCGAACATCAGCCATGGTGCCACCGGTCAACACGGAGGCCGCTTGCCGCCAATGGCATTCACCTGATCATCGTGAACCGCTATCATGGCGACCACTACGGCCAGATGGACGGCCGCAATGCCATTTCATCCTGTCTGCCTTTGTAGAGGACACCTTTCTAGCCATGCTGCCCGATACGCTGACCTTTCATTCTGCTGGCCCTCTCGTCGATATCGGTGCCAACCTGACGCACGAAAGCTATGCGCGCGATCTGCCCGCGGTGCTGGAACGCGCGGCCACTGCCGGTGTTTCGGCCATCGTGCTGACCGGCACGGATGAGGCCTCTATAGAGCAGAACATCGCCATCATGGAGCGCCACGCGAGTGATGAATCGCTGCCCCTGCTGCGAGCCACTGCCGGCATCCATCCCCACGATGCCAATCACTGGTCGCCTAACATAGAGCGTCTGCTGCGCGATGTACTGCGCCGCGACGATATCGCTGCGGTGGGCGAATGCGGGCTGGACTATTTCCGAGACTACACACCGCGCGATCAGCAGCGCCACGCCTTCGAGGCGCAGCTTGCTCTGGCGGCCGAGTATGGGCTGCCGCTGTTCCTGCACGAGCGAGAGGCGGGGCCGGACATGCTGGACATGCTGACCCACTGGCGCGATGGCATCCGTCAGGCCGTGGTGCACTGCTTTACCGGCGATAGGAAGACGCTCTATGGCTACCTCGACCTAGATCTTCATATCGGCATTACCGGCTGGGTCTGCGACGAACGCCGAGGGCAGCACCTGCACCCCTTGATCAAAGAAATTCCCGCCCATCGCCTGATGATCGAGACCGATTGCCCGTATCTGTTACCACGCGACCTGCCCGCGTCTCCCAAGGCTCGCCGTCATGAACCGGCCCTGCTGCCGTGGATCAGCCGCACGCTGGCACGGTTGGTCGATGAGCCAGAAGACGTGCTGGCGCAGCGCACGACCGAAACAGCAACCGCCTTCTTTTCTCTTCCCGAACAGACACTTCACTTGCCTGCACGCGCCCGAGCCTCACAGGAGCATTGACCATGAGCGATTCATTTCCGGCTTTTCTCTTCATCGAAACCGGCGACGACCATCTGCCGCTGGCCATCTGTTGGTCACTGCCCGACGGCCAGATCAAGCACACGCTGATTCAGCCACTGGAAAGCTGGGGCGGCGACCACACCGAACTGGGCGACTACGATATCGATACGCTGCATGCCTCGGGCGAGCGCCCGCTGGACGTACTGCGTGAGCTGGAAGCGGATCACAGCGGCGATACGGTCTATATCAACGGTCTCAATGACGATGAAGAGGCACTGGAGCGGCTGTTTGATGAATACGGGATTGCACCGTTCATAGCACTGGAGCCGCTGTCCTCGCTCTATCCGGACTGCGATCAGGAAGAATGGAGCGAACTGCGTGGCGAACTGCTGCAGGAACAGGGCCTGACGCCCATGCAGGCCGACCATGAGCTGCTGGTCATGCTGATGCTGCACCGCCGCCTGAATGGTGAGGAAAGCGACGAGTATGGCGTGGGCGGCGACTACGACGTTGACTACTGATCGGCGTGTGGCGGCGCAGGGCGGATAACCGCACGTCGTCCCCCTCACGCCCAAGCGCATTCATTATAGAAAGACGGCAAGACCCGTTCATCGTGGCCTTACCGTCTTTTTTCATTGCTATCGTTTATGTTCAGTGACAGAGAGCTTTTAGCCAGATCGCCTCCCCGGCATGCCACTGCGCTGGCCAGCGTGCTACTGCACAGGCATTACCTGCAGCGATTGGCGTATCAGTTGTCCTAACTGCTCGAACGTACCCGGCGCAATGATGTCCACGTGTCGACACGGCAGTGGGTGTACGCACAGCTCACCGACATAGGGGGCCCAAACCTCCCGTACGTTCCATCCCTCTGGCAGCGACTCCGTCGCGGCAAACAGTGTGACCGTGCCGTTGAAGCGATCGGTGCGCGTGGTCGACAGCAACCGCACGGCATCGGCATAGTTCTGCCCGATATCATCAAACAGAGTGTCCTGCTGCCCGTTCTGCGGTGCCAGATCAGCGGCAATGGTCATGAAACGCTCACGTTCGCGCTCGATTTCGCGCAGCACCTCGTCATCCAGCACACCGTCCCACTGCTGCGTTTCTGGCGGATAGGTATCCAGCAGCCCTAAAAAGCGTACTTCTTCGCCCAGTGCTTGCAAACGCGCCGCAACCCCCTGTGCCAACGTCCCACCCAGCGAGTACCCGATCAGATAATAAGGGCCGTGCGGCTGTACCCGCTGCAGGGTGGCAAGGTGGCGATCGCAGGCCTCCGCCATATGTGCGCTAGTGGCAAGCACGCCATCAGGCACGGGAGACTGCAGCCCAATCAGCCCCCAGCCGCTGTCCAGATAGCGCAGCAGTGAACTGAACTGCCACGAAAAGCCGGAAGCAGGATGAAAACAGAACAGCGTTGCACCATCGGCGCTCGGGCGGCGCAGCGTCAATGTTTCATCAAGGCCTGCGTGGGCTGCCGCAGCCTCGTCGCCCAACGCCTCGGCCAGCTGGGCCACTGTCGGTGCTTCCATAATCAATCCAATCGAAATGGGCTGGTCATTCCAGCGCCGCAGTTCGGCAATCACCTGCATCGCCAGCAGCGAATGCCCACCGAGAGCGAAGAAATCGTCGTCGAGATGAATCGTGTCAATGCCCAAGAAACGACTAAACACCGCCGCCAAACGCTGTTCGAGCACCGTTTGCGGCAGGCGCTGGGGCGTATCGTTCGCGACGGTGGGCACTGGCAGTTGCTTACGGTCCAGCTTGCCATTAGCGCTTAGCGGTAAGGCGTCGATCACAACCAAAGTTACGGGCACCATATGCGCGGGCAGCTGCTGACGCAGCACCGCGTGAAGGGCAGCACTGTCAGGCCGTTCATCCGGCTGTGCGGGCGTAATGTAGCCCACCAGCTGGCGCTGATCCTGTTCGCCGCCACTCACCTGCCCCAGCACCATGGCCGCCACCGCAGCCTGTCCAACGCTCGGTTGTGCCGCCAGTACATGTTCGATTTCACCCAGTTCGATGCGCTGCCCACGCAGCTTAAGCTGCCCATCGCGTCGCCCCAGATATTCGACCACGCCGTCATCGCGCCAGCGGGCGATATCTCCGGTGGCATACATCCGTTCTTCAACGGGATAGCCCGTAGAAGACGTGCCCGCGGCCATGAACTGCTGCGCGGTCAGTTCCTCACGGTGCAGATAGCCATCGGCAAGCTGTACCCCCGACAAAAAGAGTTCACCCGCAACGCCCGGCGGCACGGGCTGTAGCCGTTCGTCCAGCAGCCGCAAGCGCGTGTTCCATACCGGCAGTCCGATCGGCACACTGCTGCCCACTACCTGTGCCAGCGACTCTCCAAAGGCGGGATAATAGGTGACATCAATGGCCGCTTCCGTCGGCCCGTACAGATTGTGCAGAGGCACATGGGTATGCTGCTGCCAGCGTTGCGCCAACCCCGTCGGCAGCGCTTCGCCGCTGCAGAACACTTGGGTCAGTGACTGCCAGCGCTGATCGTCAGGGGCCGCCGCCAGCGTATCCATAAACGTAGCCAGCATCGACGGCACGAAATGCAGGGTGCCGACCTGATAGCGGTCAATCAGCGCCAGCAGTTGCTCAGGGTCACGGTGTGCTTCAGGCGGTGCCATCACCAACGTTGCCCCAACCATCATCGGCCAGAAGAATTCCCAGACCGATACGTCGAAGCCGCACGGCGTCTTCTGCAACACGGCATCCCCTTCGCTCAAGGGATAGCGATCCTGCATCCACAGCAGGCGGTTGACGATGGCACGATGCGAGACCACGACCCCTTTTGGTCGCCCCGTCGACCCTGAGGTATACAGAACATAAGCAGCATCTTGAGGGTCTGGACCTTCCGGCAACGATACGGGCGCGATCGCGGTAGTTGCCAGCAGTGCGTCATAGCAGAAGATCGGTGCCGTACCGTCGAAGCGCGCTCGGCAGTGATGATCGGTGATCAATCGTCGCGGACGCGCATCGTCACACATCAGTTGCAGGCGGTCGTCAGGGTAGCCGAGATCCAGTGGTAGCCACGCCGCACCCAGCTCGACGACGGCCATCATCGCCAGTGTCAGACGTACGGAGCGCGGCAACGCCAGCGCCACGATATCGCCGCGCTGCACGCCCTGCTCGGCCAGCGCAGCGGCAAGGGCCTCTACTTGCTGACGCACCTGACGATACGTCAGCGTGTGCGTATCATCGCGCAGCGCGATGGCCTCTGGCGTACGCAGTGCCTGCTCACGCAGACAGGCAGGCAGTGTCGTATCTGGAACGGGGTGATCCGTGGCGTTGACGTTTGCCAGCAGGGCATGTTCTTCCGGTAGCAGCATGTCCAGATCGCCCAGTGCACGCATCGGTGAGTCCATGGCCTGCTCGAAAAGTGGCGCAATACGGGCGGCGTGACTAGCCAGTGAAGCGGATGTATAGCGCTGAGCATTGGCCTGCAAGGTCAGCGACAGCGCCCCGTTTTCCCCTACGTGTAGCACCAGTTCAAGGTCGCGTACCGGGCCGGTCACCCATTCGTGCGTCTGGTCGTCCCAGCCGGACAAACGCAGTCGATGATCGAACATCTTGACGTTGAAAACGACCCCGTGTGGTGCCGCCGTCAACTGACGTGCATCACGCTGGATCTGTTCCGCATCGTAGCGCTGGTGACGCTTTATCGACCGCACCGTGCGCGCCAAACGCTGAGCGTTCTTCACCAGTGCCTCATCCAGGTTCAGTTCGACACCCAGCGGCAGTACGTTGACCACTGGCCCAGTGGCAGTCAGCGCGGCCGAGCCCAGGCGGCGCATAAAGACCATGCCGGCCGCATAGCGCGACTGTCCACTTAGACGAGCCACCCACAGCGCCAGCAGGGTTAGCGCCATATCGACGCCCGTCACCTGTTCCGTTTCGCCAAGCTGCTCCAGACGTGCCAATGCGCCTTCCGGTAGCGCGATGTCATGGCGCACAATCTTCGTCGTCAACCGCGCCGTATCCAGCGCCTGCTCGGACAGCGTCACGGGCGCCGGCAAAGCCGCCAGCTGCTGTTGCCAGAAATCGGCGTCCTTCTGCGCACGCGGAGAGGCATGGTACTGACGGTATTCATCGACGACCGCCGCGAACGGTGTGAAAGGTGTATCACCAAGCGGCTGATCCGCACCGCTACGGTGATAGACCTCGCCGATACGGCGTGCGATAGCGGCAAAGGAAAACCCATCGACGGCCAGATGATGATAGCGCTGATACCACAGCCAACGCTCGGGGGCTCCTGCGACCTTAATCAGTAGGTGACGATAGAGCGGCTGTCCTTCACTGATGCGAAGGTCCTGCTGCAAATCTTCCTGCATCAACTGAAGCGCCCGCTCATCGGCATGCTCGTCATGACTGAGGTCGAACACCACGGGAGCCGCCATCTCATCGGCATGGCGCACATCCGGCCACTGCTGCCACGGCACCCCATCGGTATCGCCATAGTGCGCATTGAGGGTATCCACCTCGGCCATTACCTGACGGATGGCCTGCACGAAGGCCTCAACGTTCAGCGAAGCATCGGCTTGCGCTCGAAGCTCGGTGGAATGGGCCACGATGAAGACATTGGTATCGAGGGCGGTCTGCTCTGCGACCCAGATCCCTGGCTGCGCGGCAACCAATGGCAAAGTGATGGTGGTGGACACGAACGTTCACTCCCTTGAACCGAAGATAGAAAAAGGCCTCCCCGTACGGAAAGCCGAGGACAACAGGATGGGCCGCAAGACACGCCGGAGGCGTATCTCACAACAAAGCATCACGCCAGAGGAGGATGGGGCAGCTCCCGCCACAGCCAACGCAGGCCACTAAGAAGGCCATCGCGCCACCACAGCGCATCGTGACCGCCTTCACGCACGCGGTAGTGCACATGGTGATGCTGGCGTTCGAGCACATTGAGTAGCTGCTCGTGAACGTGGTGAATCAGATGTTCCTGCCGCCCCGCCTCCAGATAGAGTTCCAGCCGGCCGTTTTGACCTAGCCCTTCCTCCATCCGGTGCAGCAGCCAGCAAGCATCGTCCGGCAACGTATCAAGCAGCATCAGCTCGCGGCGCGGCCACCAGAACGACCCCGATTGTGCCAGTACCTTGCCGAAGCGTTCGGGCCAATGCAGCCCGGCATACAGCGCGGACAGGCCGCCAAAACTTTGCCCGGCCACCAGTGCACTGCCCGGCGTGTCGTCAAAACGCGCCCAGTGTTGGGCCTGCGGCAGTAGTTCTTCCTCCACCGCCTGCCAGAACAAAGGATTGCAGGTCAGCTCACGGCGACGCGTAGCGTTATCGACACTGTCGATGAAGAGGTAGGTTGCTTCGGGAAGCTGACCGGCACGGGTCATTTCGATCAGTGCCCCAGGCAAAGGCATCTGCTGCGTCCAGAACCCACCGTCCAGAAAGACCGCCAGCGGTCGCTTGGATGGGCAGCGGCGACCTGTCGTCATCACCCACACCGAGCGTTCGTTTTCCAGCAACGCACTGTTCCAGCGATGCACCTGCCACCTCGTCGCGGCACGTTCGGGATCGGGAAGAGATTCGCCTTGATCCCAGCGCAGCCATGAATCAGCGATGGTCGCTCTGGGCATATGCAGCGCCGATGTGGCATGCCCTCGCCCGCTGATCCAACGCCGCCCCGCGTTGAGCGGGTCGTCCTTGCCGTGCGGCAGCGCACTGCGCCACCACGCCCGCAACGCATGCCACTGCTGGATGCGCTCCTCTGGGGCGGCCGCGCCATCCACACCTTGTGCCTGCATCAACCCTTGGTCGCCGTCATCAGGAATGAAGCAGTAACTGCCGCACCAGCGGGCATCAAGCAGCACGGTGTAGTGCCACACATCCGTGCCCGGCAGGCGGATCAAGGATATCGGAGGCTGCATGGCATGGTGGTCAGTCAGGCAGTTGATGCACAGCCAGACATGGCGGCACGACGAATGCCGTTCATCGCCCTCGGGATCGCGCCAAACGAAGGTCACTCGGCATCGGTGTGGGGTCTGGTACTCGATCAACGGGGTGCCTCGCTCCTTGAGGCGCTGCCACCAGTCGTCATCGCCGACGTTGCTGCGCGCTAGCCAAGGGTGCAGCACGTCCTGTGCTACCTGCGTCTGAAGAGACTGATCGGGTAAGGTCATCTGGCGCTACTCTGGACGGGGACAAGAAAGTTCCGAATCATGACCACAAATCTTATTGATAATAATTCGCGTTTACAATACTGTGACGAAGGATTGCACTGCATGACGATTGATTCCCAACGATAACTTTACTGGAGGAAGGCCAATGAAGCGGCCGCTGCACCCATCGTTCGCCCTATTCGGTCTGACACTAGGCAGTATGTCACTGTATGCCCATGCGGCAGACGATACGAGCTCGGATGTAACGACCCCCGATACGATCGAAGTCACGGCGCCCGCGATACAAAGCCTGCAGGCACTCGGCGTATCCACCATTGGCAGTGAAGATATCGAGAAGCACCCTCCCGCACGTGATGTGTCCGAGCTGGTGCGAACCATGCCCGGAGTTAACCTGATCGGCAACTCGACCAGCGGTCAGCGCGGCAACAATCGTCAGATCGACCTGCGCGGCATGGGGCCAGAGAACACCCTGATCCTCGTTGATGGACTGCCCGTGTCCAGCCGCGGCTCGGTGCGCTATGGCTGGCGCGGCGAACGAGACAGCCGCGGCGACAGCAACTGGGTGCCGCCCGAAATGATCGACCACATCGACGTGATTCGTGGTCCGGCTGCCGCTCGCTACGGTAACGGTGCTGCTGGCGGGGTGGTCAACATCATCACCAAGAAGAACAAAGACAAGCAGTGGCACGGCACGCTGGGGGGCTACATGAACGCTCCTCAGCACAGCAGTGAAGGCGCGACAAAGCGCACCAATTTCAGCCTGTCAGGGCCACTGGCACAGGACGTCGATTTCCGTCTGTTCGGCAACTACAGCAAAACCGATGCGGACGACTGGGATATCAACGCCGGCCATCAATCGCAGCGCACGGGCACCTATGCCAGCACGCTGCCCGCCGGACGCGAAGGGGTCATCGACAAGGATGTCAACGCCGCTATTGACTGGCACTTTACTCCCCAGCAGACGCTGAGCTTTGAAGCAGGCTTCGGTCGTCAAGGCAACCTGTACGCAGGCGACACCCAGAACACCAATACCAGTGCGCTGGTGCGGTCAATGTACGGTAAGGAAACCAACGTGCTGTACCGTGAGACCTTCGCTCTGCGCCATACCGGCCAGTGGGACGATGGCGTAGGCACCCAGAACTACCTGCAGTATGAACGCACGCGTAACACCCGCATGAATGAAGGACTGGCGGGCGGCACCGAAGGGATCTTCTCTGACGGCAACTTCTCGACGTCGCGCCTCAATAGCCTGACCGCCCACAGCGAAGTCACGCTACCGTTCTCGTTCGTCCGTCCGCAGAGCGCTACGTTCGGCGCGGAATGGACGCACCAGAGCCTGTATGACGCATCATCGACATCGCAAACCACCGCCACCGGCGGCACCATCAGCGGCCTCTCATCCACCGGCCGCGACCCTAAAACCGATGCCGACCTGTTCTCACTGTTCACCGAAGACAATATTGCACTGACCTCTTCCACCCGCCTGACACCGGGACTGCGCTTCGACCATCACTCCACGGCCGGCACTACCTTCGGCCCATCACTCAACCTGTCGCAGGACATGGGTGATGACTTCACCTTGAAGATGGGCATTGCCAAGGCCTACAAAGCGCCCAACCTGTACCAGACCAACCCCAGCTATCTGCTCTACAGCAACGGCCAGGGCTGCTATACCGGGACGCCGTGCTATCTGCTGGGCAACGAAGACCTCAAGCCCGAAACCAGTATCAACAAGGAGCTGGGGGTTGAGTTCCACCGTGGCAACGTACTGGCCAACCTGACCTACTTCCGCAACGACTACCACAACAAGATCGAAGCCGGCACTACACCGATCGGTACCACAACTAACGGCAAGACCAATCTCTATCAGTGGGAAAACGTACCACGTGCGGTCATTCAGGGGATTGAAGGCTCCGTCAATCTGCCGGTCACCGATACCATCACTTGGAACAACAACCTGACCTGGATGCTGGAAAACCGGAACAAGTCCACCAACGACTACCTGTCCGTCATTCCCGAGTACACCCTCAACTCGACGCTGAGCTGGCAGGCCACTGACGACTTCTCTATGCAGTCCACCGTGACGTGGTATGGCGTCCAGAAACCCAAGAAATACAACTACAAGGGCGAAGCCACCAGCGGAAGCGAACGCCAGACGGTCAGCCCGTATGCTCTACTCGGCATGAGCGGTACCTACAAGGTCAATTCGCATCTGTCGGTGACGACCGGGATCGACAACGTACTCGATAAGCGTCATTTCCGTGAAGGCAACGCACAAACGACAGGCAATGCCAACACCAACTCGTACATGTACGGGGCCGGGGCTGCCACCTACAACGACCCAGGCCGCACCGTATACGTCAGTCTGCAGAGCTCGTTCTAACACTGTTTCTCTGCCGGCGGGTCTACCTGTCGGCAGAGCCTGAGCGCCTTTTTGTTTGTCCATGAAAGACAAGGCGACGCCCTGAATTCTCCTGAGCCACTCGACCCAGAGGAAATGAAAGATGAACGCACTGAACTCACGACTGGCACGCCGCATTGGCGTGCTCTCACTGGTTACCGGGCTGACACTGCCGCTCGCGCATGCGGATACCACTCCGGTAACGCCTGCTGCGGTCCAGACGGCCGCCACTGACGGTCGCATCACACAGAACGTCCTGACCAAAGGGGTCTATCAGGTGGAGTACAGCGCCAAGCGCCACATGCTGTATGCCGCCGTTGCGGGCGACCGTACCGACACCAACGATCATGGCAGCCTGCTGGTGATCGACCCGACCACCCTGAAGATCAGCGCGCGGATAGCGACCGACGTACGCCCCTTTGGGCTGGCACTCGACGATACGCTCGGTCGCCTCTATACCAGTGATACGCTGGATGCCTCCATCAGCATGTTCGATCTCCAGCATAACGGCCGCCTGATGAAGTCCGTGCGCCTATCCGAGAAGAGCGATACCGACGGTAAGTACCCGTACCGCCCGCGTGAGATTCGCCTTGATGCAGCACACCATCGCCTGTATATCAGCGCCCTTGCCGAGCAGGGCCGCATCTATGTACTGAACAGCCGCACGCTCGAAACGCTGAACGTATTTGATAACGTCGGCAAGAAACCCACCGGGCTGGCCATTGATGCCGCCAAGCAGCGCCTGTTCCTCTCCAACGGTGACGGTGATGTGCAGGTACTGTCGATGCAAGATGGCCGCCTGCTCGGCCACCTCAACGTAGGCACCCTGCCGCTCAACCTGCTCTATGATGGCGCTACGCAGCACCTGTATGCCACCGACTACAAAGGACAGGCCGTCGTCAGCATCGATGTCAAGGACAGCACTCAGCCGCGCCTTGAGCAACACATCGCCACTGAAAAAGGCCCTGTCGCCCTGCTGGCCGTACCGCAGCGTCACGCCATTGCCGTCACAGAGCACGATGCCGGTAACGTGGCACTGTTCGATACCCGCAATGGCCAGCTGATCGAGCGTTTCACTCTGGGCAACCAGCCCAACAGCTTGGCTGCCGTTTCCGGCAAACCGACACTCTTCGTCAGCGTCAAGCAGCCGCGCGCCAAAGACCTGTCCACCCCGGGGCCAGACAGCATCGTGCGTATCGATGTATCGAAATAGAGGTATGACCGCCTAGCGGAAAGAAAAGATAAATGCCCTGCCGCACGAGAGCATTCGTGCAGCAGGTCAGAGTGGAGGAATGGTAAAAACCTTGCCGCAGCACCATTCCCCACTGATGTTGGCTGCTTCTCGGGCACCTCGCGCCGGAAGCAGCTTTTTTATGGGCTGATGAAGGATCGCGGCCACCTTGATGCCGGCGGTAATACCGCCCCAGTCTGCGCGAGACATAAGCATAGTGACGCATGAACTTGAAGCCAATCTTATGGCGCTATAGGCTTGGTGCCCACTGTCCATAACAGGACGCTGCGCTGCGGGTATGGCGACCGAACGCTACCGTGTGCCATACCGTCCCCTCGTCCTATTACCGGGAAGATCATTCCTATGTCCCAGCCTGCCTCTCGACGACTTTCTCAGCCCTTGTCCTTTGCCTTCGCATGCCTGCTCACGGGCGTAGTGGCCGGCATCGGCGGACTGATCCTGTCGTCACTGCTGCATATCATTCAACATCTGGCGTATGGCTATAGCACCGACCAGATTCTCGGCCACGTCAGCTTTCTGGAAGGCGCTACCCAGGCACCGTGGTGGCGACGTCTTCTTGCGCTCTGCGTGTGCGCACTGGTCGCTGGGCTGGGCTGGTGGTACCTCTGGCAACGGATGCGGCCATTGGTCGGTATCAATCAGGCCGTACGGGAAGGAGCACCGCCCATGCCGACCGGATCGACGCTGTGGCACGTGCTACTGCAAATCGTAACGGTAGGGCTAGGGTCACCGCTAGGGCGTGAAGTGGCTCCCCGAGAACTGGGGGCATTGGGGGCGGGTCACATTGCACGACGCTTGGGGCTGTCGAGTGAAGACGTCGCGCTCTTGATTGCCTGCGGTACTGGCGCAGGGTTGGCCGCGGTGTACAACGTTCCGCTGGCAGGCGCGCTGTTCTCGCTGGAAGTGCTGCTGGGACGCTTCCGTTGGCGCATGGTGATACCGGCACTGACCACATCGGCGTTGGCCGCTTGGATTGCAGCGCTGGGGTTGGGCAACGCACCTCAGTACCACCTACACATGAGCACCGAGACCTCCCCTCAACTGATGATCTGGGCCATTGCAGCAGGCCCGCTGCTGGGCCTCGGTGCCTACGCATTTTCACGCATTACCGAACAGGCCCGAGTCAGCGCCCCACGCGACCACCGCCTGTTCTTCTACTGCCTGATCAACTTCCCACTGATCGGGCTGATGGGCATTGCAGCACCGTCGATCCTCGGCAACGGCAAACCGATCGTCCAGAGCTGCATCGACGGCACCTTCACCTTACCGGTACTGCTGATGGTGCTGGCATTCAAGCTCATCGCGGTCTGGGGCAGCCTCAAATCAGGTGCGCATGGCGGACTGTTGACCCCCGGACTTGCGATGGGCGCGATTATCGGCACGCTGGCGGGCATGCTATGGAACAGCGTACTGCCGGGCATGCCTATGGAAGCGTTTGTTCTCGTTGCGGCACCCGCATTTCTGGCCGCGTCGATGCGCATGCCCATGACCGCACTGGCACTGGGGCTGGAGCTCACCCGCGTTGATCACTCATGGCTGTCACCGATGGTGCTGGCGACTGCCGGCGCACTGGCCACTGCTCATCTGTGCCGTCAGCGCTGGAGCTGATAGCCTCTAATTAGCAATAGCCATCAACCTAAAACGAAGCGGGCATACCATACGGCATGCCCGCTTCACATCGACAAAGAACCGCACGCTACTCATCATTTTTTAGGGGGTAGCGTGTCCCATAGATGTTCGATCGCCCCGGCCAGCGCCTGCCGCGCTGCACTGGATTTCGTTTTCGTATAGGTGTGCAGCAACCGTACACAGTCTTCCGCCGCCTCGCTTCCCTCGTCCGTACCCTCTTCATAGCTCTCTCGCGCTTCCTCGAGCCACTTGATCAGCGCATGGACGGCACGTCCTGAATCGGCTTCCGTGGTGTGGTACAGCGCTTTCAGATGCTCACGTACAGACATGATCAGCCTCTTGATGCGGATGGGTGATCAATTCATCACAGCACTTCTCTACCGAGAGCGCAACACTCTGTGCGCCCGTTACGCCCATCATCCACCTGGGCATGTGGTCACACGATAACCCCGACAGCTTTTGCAATGCCGCCCACCCCACGCCCTTCATCTGACCCGCAGGCGAGGGCGCGAGGCTAGATCATATTGGCACCAAATCGACGAGGGTACGCCGGACAGAAACAGGCCGCCAGCCAATATGGCAGTCGCTTTTCGTGCGCCCCCGCATTGCAGCCATCCTTTCCGTTCACCGTACGACAAACACGCTCTATCCAGACGCTGAACCACGACGCTACTCTAATCTTTCCAGGCCCATCGCCGATCCAGGATGCCTTCCCATGACATATGCGCTGTACATTACCTATCGCCCTTCTTCGCGCCAACGTGGCGCCACCTCACACGACATGACAGCGCTTGCCGATCAGATCAACCGTGTGGAAGGGCTGATTTCTAAGGTATGGATCCAAAATGAGGAAGACGAACTAAGAGGCGGCTTCTACTTCTTTGATACCGCCGAACATGCCGAAGCATGGAAGGAAAGACTGGTTCAGGAACGCACAGCCGAAGGGGCGACCCAGCTGAACTACCAGCTCTTCGACGTCGTTGATGACTTCACCGCCAAGACATGGCACCAACCTGCGGCATGGCAACAGGCCTGAGCCACTCGTGCATGGGTCATCGCCTCATGCGCCACGGTATAGGAAGAAAGCAAAGAGAAGTGAATCCGCTGAGGCCCCTCCCGTCACGGACCACCAGCGGCAAAAAATCAGGATGCCCTCTCCGATTGAGAGGGCCAGCAAGGGCACCCCACCGTCAGATAATAGTCTCCAATAATGATCGGCAAGGGGCCAACGATACTGTTACAACAACCTACAGCATGCCCTTATCCTATCGTTATGCCCATCGTCCTGTCGCTTATGGGCAGATTCTCATCACTCGTCGTCACTATCATCCATATCATTGCAGTGCAGCCGATAGCCCACGTTGTTGGGCCGATCTCCCTGTTCAGGCACGATAGGCACCATACGGCATTTATGCTCCGTAGCGGGCATGCCGCGGGGGCTGGACATATGATCCGCCGAACGTGAAGCGTGTTCTTCTTCGCTGCGAGGACCGGGATGGCTCGCAGCAAACGATTGATGAGGAGCGTGCGAAGCAGGGGAAGAATGCTCGAATGCCTTAGCGGGTGTACATACGGCCCCCATCAACAGTGCAACCGCGGTACAAGAAAGCCCGTTCCTAAATGTCATGACGCTGCCTTTTCTATTTTAAGTAGATGCTGCAAACCTTTGTTCTGCCGCTGCTGATATACGCACAGAGCGAATACGGCACTGCCGCACCGATATGGCAACCCTCCAGTTCGACAATATCCACTTCATTGGGCCACACATTCAAGCGCACTCAACCTCGGCTAGGCCACTGATTCTAGCACTCTTTTTAACCAATGATAACGAACCGCACCGTTGTATAAACCTCCTCTCATGCCACGTTTTGCACATTTTAAGATAGGATCATCGACTCGGCTGAGCTTCGAGGGCAACCATCACGCTTGCATCATCCACCAGCGTTCTTTCATAGCGAGTGTCACGGATGAAGCAACCACTTTGATCCCTACCCGCTGGCACCTCCCCCAAATCGACCTTGCCACACAAGATTGCAATAAAGGATATTGCCACGGCGGCCAGAACTCCGGCTTACCGAGCGGCACCACGATAAGCATCGCGCGACATCTCCGTGGTTATCATGACAATTCGAGCATGCCCATAACCAAACAGCCCCGGTTCATAGGAACCGAGGCTGGATATCACAGCAAGATGTCATACAGCGGCGCTGCCGTTACCACGCTTTGGATATTGAGACATTACTAGACACGTTGAAGTAAGGATCAATGACGAACTCATCTTTATCTTTTACTTTTCCGATAAGCACGGTGCGAGTAAAAGGCACCTCGGACAAGGCCTGCTTGGACGTGATAGCGATTTTCTTCAATGCATCGGACTTGGCCCAGTCGGCCATAGGCTTCTGCTTGATGACCGCATCGACACGCCACACATCACTGATACTGGCGGGCGGTGTTGCTGTGGTATCGCGAGTAATAGACGCAATACTGACGACTTCATAGCCCTCGGAAAAGCAGAGCGCCTTGTTTTCCGGCACATATACCGCCTTTCCAGCGTCGGTCAGCGCGTAATCCCGCCCATCATGGGTCAAAATACCGGCATCCACGAACGGCTGAAGATTGTTGGCATTGCCCGGCGCAATACCCGAGCCGAAGCTACTGTCATCCAGCTGAATGGGAAAGTTATTGAACAGGACAGAGGTAAAGCAAGAGTGCTGGGGAAGCTTGTTCTGTATGGCCTGCTTTATATCGCTATCAGAAGGTTTGTCAGAGCAGCCCTGCACGAAAAGAGAGGTTGCCAAGGCAAATATCATAATTCTTTTCATCTGCTTTTACCTTTGTTAAAACATCCCGGATACGATATACCACTGGACGTCAGCTTAGCCCAATTTTAATGAGTAATCGAGTTATCCTTCTATTCTCATTTATCAATGACATAAGACCATAGTCTAGAAAAATGGAAGTTCTTAAACTCAATGTAGCGCCCATATCAATAATACTCAAAATATTTCGCAACGTTACTTAATGAAAGAATAAACAACAGGGTCAAATCTCATCATTGACCAAGATGCTTATTCATAAGTATACCGTTTAGGCAGTACCGATATCGACACAGATTTACCTACTGACCTATAGAGAATATGACAGCAATAGGCCTGTCCACGATGGCCTTGCATACACGACAACAACTGCGTTTCGCCTCGCCCAGCCCTGATGCTCTTCTAGAGAGGCACGATTTATCAGGCACGCATCTTTTATGCTGCATGAGCGAAGTTGTTCATGTTGATGCCGCCCTTTTATTCAAGGCAAGAATACATCGCATTGTGATGCGGATAAGGTCAGAAGACATTCTGAATGGTGGCTATTGGCACAGCACAACGTTTCCAAAAGGCGCTGCGTCCGGCTCAAACAAACGCTTTTCTCATGGTGATAGTAGATGACCGTGGCAGGCATATATCGGAATACCACCGTACTTGATGCAAAGACGACAATGTATTCGCCCTGCCCGCTCCCTTTAGAGCCTGTTTCATAACCCCAATATCCATGCCATTGAAGGGACTTCAAACCCCAAAATTGCGGTAGAAACCGTCTATTTTAGAAAGGGCAAAAACAATCACTCAGGTTATAAAACAGTTTATTATATGAAACAGTCTCTTATAAGGGCCGTCCAGATATTGTCGCTAAAGAACGGCTCTATTCATCGCAGGCGCTGATGCGGCATGGAACCTGCCGCATTTCAGTAATAGTGCTTGGTGGCAATACCGTACGCTACACGGTAGTGCATATCAGCAATCGCGATGGCCCATACAACAGGGACCAATGCATCACAATACGTTTCATCCGAGGCTATCACTAACGCTCCAAGAACAATCGAAGAAGAGCCAGGCAGGTAATGAATATAGAGGGGTGTGGTCCACAGCCAAGGCTCATCACGCCTGCCGATGCCAGCGCCCCCCTTTTGCGGAAGCAGGAATATGGTGAACATGGAAAGCATCGTAGTGAGGTGTCGCCATAACGACAGGCGTCGCAGGGCGATCGCGCATCCAACGAATCGAGCGACCAGGGTACTTGCGCGCAAGGCTCGCAAGCGTCTCGTGGTCGTGGATGTAAATACGTCTACGCATGACAACTCTCCTCTCAGATAGGCATGCTGCAGGTCGCGTGGCCATTCACGGCCACATACTGTATGCATACACAGTATTCTACTACACACTTCCCACGATCGGAAACCGTTCCTCGCTGTCATTTTTGCGCTTACATGGCCACCATGGGTACAGGCAAACCAATCCTGTCGGGATAACAAAGAGATAGCGGTAAGTGTAAACATTGCCGCACCCTCACCCTGAGGTGGCTCAACGAATTCCAGTGACAAAAAAGCCGATTCACTAGGAATCGGCTTACTGATTGCGCACGTCAAAAAGAACAGCGGATGGCATTTTGACAAGGGCCACCGAAGACACAGCACCACTTACTCGCAGCCATCATAGCGGCGTCATCCGCCGATGCGCTTGATGCCTCTTCTATCTATTGTTCTCGTTCTATTCTGTCCTTATAGACCCCGCCTTACGCATCATGCTCACCTTACTTGACGCCCGCATTGCGCTCCACCTGCTGGGTGAGGTAGTCGCCGGGAGCCTGCAAAGCCTCGTTCTGCTGTGCGGTCATACGCGACAGCACATCACTCAGCGGACACAGCACGCCCACTTCGGTATTTTCGCATCCTGCAAAACGCCACTCGCTCACCAAGAGAGGATCCGCATCGCTTAGCGGAGCCAGCTGGCGCCATTGATCCAGCGAACGTGCCTGGAAAGAGACGCGTACCATTTCACGGTCACGCTGGCGGTCATGGTAGCGCTCAAATACCAGTGCCCCTGCGGGAGGGATGTCGTTGCGCGGATAGCCCGGCAGCTGCCAGCTAAAACCCATCATGGTGCGCAGTTGACTGATATTGGTGTCATGGCCGAAGAAAAGCACCAGCGGACGCCCAAGAGGGTCGCTTTCGGTAACGTGCGCGGTCTGAAGTGCATGTGTGAGCAACCCCATCAGGGCAGAACCACCGTGGCGCGCGACCTCCGGCAGATCGTTGCCCAGCGCATAGCGCAGTGTCTGCAGGCCCATCAGGGCCGTAACATCATGGGCATCTCGCACGTTTCCAAAAGCGACCTGATCCAGCGGCAGGCCCTCGCTGTACTGCAATCGAATCGTTTCAGCCATGTTGCCCGCATACTTGAGCGGCCCTTCAAAGCTGACCTTATTGCCTTTTGCCTGTGCACCCCACGGCTGATCCAAGAACTGGCAAGCCTCCGGCTGGCAGACCGCTTTCCGCAGGCGTTCCACGTCATCGCGGTGGCGCTCGGCAAGCGCCTCCAGTGAACCGCCGGCAACTTGGCGCAGCTCCACTGCCACCTTCGCCTCGTCCAACGGTATGCCGACCGCCTTCTGTCCTTTCATAACAGGGTCCTTGGGACGCGTGGAATGATAGGTGTGGAAGCCACAGCCAGGGAACATCGCATCCACCGCAGCCTCTCCCGTGTCACGGGCACGGGCGGTCGGGCTAGACCATGCCAGCACCTGACGTTCGGGACAACCGTCTTCGAGTGGCAAGCCCGCTTTGCGCCATTGATCCAGCATCCACTTCATCTGGCTAGCGACCCCTTCGGCACCGTGTGCGGTCAGCTCACCGTCATGCACTGCGCTGCTTGGCCACGCATGCCCCGTCTCGCGAGCCAGCATCTCAGAATCGGTCTGCATGCGTACGCCATGCCGCATCACCACCACCACCTGCTCAAGCTGATAGTCAGACGGCTTGGCGCGCGCGGTGTGGTCGCCACACCCTGCCAGCCCGATCACCGCCAGCAGGCCGGAAATCATCCATTTTGTTGTCATTGCTGCAGTCTCTTTCATTCATCATGAAGCGTGCTCGGGTTGGGCAAGGTCTCCCAACGTCTAATGGGTCTATCATGGCAATCATGGCAGAAATGCGATAGTACCCGCGTTATCCTTCACATATCTTTCACGCACGTTTTTGGTCTTGATTCGAAACACTGCCGCAGGCATGCGATAATCATCGCATTGCTGGACACTCTGCCTCTTCCCCACGCTGAGGCAAGTCCTTATAGTGTGCCCCTTGATCCGATATCCAGGCGTCCCTGATGTTCTCAAACAATCCTCTTCTTGCTCAGCTCAAGCAAAAGCTTCACGCTGACACTCCGCGCGCCACTGGCGTCGTCAAAGCGACCGACAAGGGCTTTGGCTTTCTCGAAACCGACGATGGGCAGTCCTATTTCCTGCCACCGCCCATGATGAAACGGGTGATGCACGGTGACCGCATCGACGCCGTCATTCACGAAGAAAACGAAAAGAAGAGTGCCGAACCGGAAAAGCTGATCGAACCGTTCCTAGAGCGCTTCATCGGTCGTATCCGCAAGCGTGAGGGACGTCTGTCCGTCATACCGGATCATCCGTCCATTTCTCTGGCCATCACGTCTCGCATTAAGCGCGATCTTGACGAAGCGGCCCTGCAGGAAGGGGATTGGGTTGTCGCACATATGGTGCGTCACCCGATGAACCCCAACGACCGCAGCTTCTTCGCTCAGGTCGATGAACTGATCGCGGCAAACGATCAGCCTAATGCCCCGTGGCGCGTCACACTGGCTCGCCATGCGCTCGAATATGCTTCTCCGGAAGGTCCTGCCGAATGGACACTGCGCGAAGAAGGTCTTGAGCGTCGCGACATCACCGCCATGCCGTTCTTCACCATCGACAGTCGTTCCACGAAGGATATGGACGATGCCCTGAGCATCCGTGCCCACGAAGACGGCGGCTGGGTACTGAGCGTCGCGATCGCCGATCCGACCGCCTATGTCGATGAAGGCGATGCGATCGACCGCGAAGCACGTCAGCGTGCTTTCACCGTCTATCTGCCGGGCCAGAACGTTACCATGCTGCCGGAAAGTCTGGCCGACAACCTGTGCTCGCTGCGCGAAGAAGAAGATCGTCCGGCGCTAGGCTGTGACATCCACGTTGCCGCCGATGGCAGCTTGGTCAGTCATGACTTTTACGCCGCAACGGTACGCTCCCACGCCCAGCTGGCCTACGAAGACGTCTCTGACTGGCTGGAAGGCAAAGGTGAGTGGACTCCGTCATTCGAACGCGGTGAAGAACAGCTGCGTGCCCTTGCCGCACTGACCGAAGCCCGTACGGCATGGCGTCAGCAGCACGCCGTCGTCTTCAAAGACCGCCCCGACTACGTCTTCGATCTGGATGAAGCAGGCAACGTCCTCGACATCCGCGCCGAGCACCGCCGTATCGCCCAGCGCATGATCGAAGAGTCGATGATTCTGGCCAACGTCTGCTGCGCGGAAACCCTGTGTGAAAAGATCGGTCACGGTATCTTCAACGCTCACCAAGGCTTCGCCGAAGAGAAGATCGATCAAGCGCTGGCTTTCCTTGCCGAACAGGAAATCGACGTTGCGCGCGAACAGCTCACCGACATTGAAGCCTATCGCCAGTTCCGCCATGCGATGGACGCTCGCGGTGACGCTTGGCTCGATGCCCGCCTGCGCCGCTTCCAGGGCTATACTGCCATGAGCGCTACGCCGGCACCGCACTTCGGCATGGGCCTGGAACGCTACGCGACGTGGACCTCTCCGATCCGCAAGTACGGCGATATGATCAACCATCGCCTGCTCAAAGCCATTCTGCTCGGCACTCAGGCCAATGGTGCCGCGTCCGAAGAAACAACGCAGCATCTGGCCGAACGTCGTCGCCTCAACCGTATGGCCGAGCGTGACGTTAAGGATTGGCTGTACGTTCGCTATCTGGCCGCTGCCATTGCCAGCGAACAAGTCTTCGAAGGCGAGCTGGTCGACATCCGTCGCGGTGGCCTGCGCGTCCGTCTTGAAGCCAACGGCGCTTCCGTGTTCGTTCCGGCATCCACGCTGGTAGCGGATAAAACAACGCTGGCCATCGACGACAAGGAAGGCCGTGTCGTCATCAGCGGTGAATGCCGCTACCGCCTCGGCGATCGCGTCAGCTTGGTGCTGATCGAAGCGCGTGAAGACACCCGTTCACTGATCGGTCGTCTGGCCCCCGCAAGCGCATAATGCGGAGCTGCCCGCACCGCCTGGGGGCGGGCAGCAATCCTTTTCTGTGTCATTGCGGCAGAAGGCGAGCGGTCAAGGCTCTTCTGCCAGAACAACGAGGTGACGGCTGCGTGCATATTGCCGACATGACCATGTTCTATGCGCCTTCCAGCGGCGGAGTGCGTACCTATCTGGAAGCTAAGCGACAGCGGCTGGTCAACGCCGACGATGTCTGCCATTCCTTGCTTATTCCCAGCCTGCCAGCAGACGCTACGCCTGCTGACGGCATAGAAGCACCTCCCGTTCACGGCTCCCGTGAGCAACGACTTCAGACCCTTCGAATTCCTGCACCGCCTCTGCCGTTTAGCGGCGGCTATCGCTTTCCATTGCGAACTCATCATTGGGTCAACGCATTGGATAGGCTGCAGCCCGATATCATCGAAGCTGGCGATCCCTACGTAGTGGGCTGGGCCGCTATCCGTGCGGCACGTCGTCTGAATGTCCCTTTGATCGCCTTTTACCATTCCGATCTGCCAGAGATGCTGGGCAGCCGCTTCGGCAACGGTGTCCGTCACCTGACCGAACGCTATATCCGCCATCTCTATCGCCACTACGACAGCGTACTGGCCCCCAGTCAGTTGATGGCTCAACGGCTTGCGGCCATCGGCGTCGAGCGTGTCAGCGTTCAGCCTCTAGGCGTCGATACCGTTCGCTTCACACCTGACAAGCGCGATTCGGCACTGCGCCAGCAGCTGGGGCTTGCCGATGACATACGACTGTTGATCTTTGCCGGGCGCGGTTCACAGGAAAAGAACCTTCCTGTGCTGCTAGAAACGCTGAAGCTACTGGGACCGCAGTATCACCTGCTGATGGTGGGCTCGAACATGCCGCGCCAGACGCCTAACAACGTCACCACGATCAGTCGGTTCTGTCCCCCTGACGAACTTGCGGGCCTGTTGGCAAGCGCAGATGCACTACTGCATGCTGGCACACAGGAAACCTTCGGTCTGGTAATTCTTGAAGCCATGGCCAGTGGCCTCCCTGTTGTGGCAGCCAATGCGGGAGCACTGCCCGAAATGCTGGACGACCGCTATTCACGGCTATGCGCCCCCCTTGATGCTCAGGACATGGCACGCGCTACACGCGATTTGTTCGAGCAGGACATCAAGGCTATGGGCGCCCTCGCACGCCAGCGTGTCGAGCAACACCACGGCTGGGACGCGGTCGTCAACAGCCTGCGCCAACACTACGAACACGTCATTGCTGAACGCTTGACAGTCGCACAGGATCACGCTTCATGACAGCTGCCTCTTCGCGCCATTTCATGATGGCGCTGCACGACATATCTCCTGCCACTTGGGACGACTACCGCCCATTCGTCGAAGAAATGGACGCACGTGATGTGCGCATGACGTGGCTAGTCGTACCTGACTTTCACCATCGCAGCCCTACGTTCGAAGATCCGAAGTTTCTAGCACTACTGGAATCCCGTCTGGCCCGCGGCGATGAGCTGGTCCTGCACGGTTTCTATCACTGCGATGACGGCCCAGCGCCACGCTCAGCACGCGAGTACTTCATGCGTAGGCTTTACACCTACGAAGGCGAGTTCTACGGACTCGATCACAGCAGCGCCAAGGCGCGCCTTGAAGAAGGCATCTCGCTGTTCGAACGCCAAGGCTGGCCGCTGCACGGTTTCGTAGCACCGGCCTGGCTGATGAGTCAGGCCACGCGCCACGCCCTCTCCAACCTGCCACTGCGCTATACCACCGATACGAAAGGGTTCTACCACTTGCCCCATTTCGAACACGTACCGGTACCCACACTGTGCTGGAGCGCACGCGCCAAATGGCGCCGCGGCATGTCCTATGTCGTCAACACGCTATCTGAGCGCCGCTACAGCAAAGGACAGGCGCTGCGACTGGGGCTTCATCCCGTCGACATGCGCCACGATATCTCCCGCCGTTACTGGCTGGATGCCGTAGAGCGGCTTCAACAGCAGGGTTTTACATCCATGACGAAATACGGCTGGCTTTCCGCTCAGCAGCAGACGGCCCAATCCTGATCGTCCGAGGGTGTCTGCATTTGCCATGTGCGATCGTTCATCGCAGATGCCCTTCTTCCATGACCACGTCCATGATGGAGACGCCATGTTCCGCACGCTGGGCATGCTGATCATCGGCTTGATCGCGATCATCGCGATTCCGGTGATATGGGGAGGCCGCGGTATGCTGCCCCTGTTGCATCAATTCCCGTTACACCTGCTGGTCGTGATGATCGGCATGATCTTTGTCTGTTGGTACCTTAACGCTGCCAAATTGCGCGTACTACTGGCAGGCCGCTCTGGCCACCTGACTCGCCTGCAGTCGATGGGCGTCATCATGGCCGTGGAGTTCGCAATCTGCGCCACGCCAGGAGGGGCTGGCGGCTACCTCACGCTGATCGCGATCATGAAACAGCGAGGGTTGCGCCCCGCTGAAACCACCGCTGTCTTTGCCGTCGATCAGATGATCGACATGGTGTTCTTCTTCGTGTCGATGCTGCTGGTCGGCCTGTACGTCATCATGACATCAATACAGCTGCCGTCGATGAAGGTGCTGGCCATCCCGTTGATCCTGATGGCCGCGGCACTGAGCGCACTGATCTATGCCGGCCGTCACCATGAGCGCATGCTGCGCCATATCGCCGGTTTTCTGAAACTGTGCCACGTCAGCGGCCCACGCCGCCGCAGCTGGATGCGTCGTATCCTAGTGTTCCGCAACGCATTGCGTACCACGTTGAAGATGCCGCGCCATCTGCTGCTGCAAGCATTCCTGTTCGGCGTGCTGCACTGGTTGGTACGCTACACCGTACTCTACCTAGCGCTGTACGGACTGGGGCATCAGGTCAACTGGGGTTACACCTATCTGGTGCAGATGGTGTCGATGGCAGCAGGACAGGTTACGCTGCTTCCCGGTGGCGCAGGCGGTGCCGAATTCACCTCTATGTTCATGCTGGACCGCATCGTAGGCCATGACACAGCGGCGGCCGCCATCCTGATCTGGCGTCTGGTGACCTACCATTTCTACCTGATTGCGGGCATTCCTGCCTTTCTGCTGTTGGCAGGTCGACCGCTTCTGTACACGCTGTTCAAAATGCGCAAAAAAGATGTTGAAGCGCTCAAGCACGAACACAAGTCGTGATCGTTGCACTGGCGAGAGGCCGGTGGACATTGTTCACACCGTGCTAAAAGAAAGGTGCCTTCACGGCACCTTTCTTGCATCTGCTCCCGTAAACCATCCACGCGACAGCGCACCGACGCAATGCCGCCTCTGTGCCCATCTGACCCAAACCCTCAGGGGGCGATCGTCGACTCACCCTCTGCACCCAGGAGCCTTACCATGGTTCACAACCTGATCGCATTCATGCTGGCAGCAACGCTGCTTACCCTCACGCCCGGACTGGATACAGCACTGGTATTGAGAACGGCTGCCGCAGAAGGACGGCAGCAAGCAATGCGGGCTGCACTGGGCATCAATGCAGGATGCTTAGTATGGGGAGCCGCAATTGCACTAGGGCTTGGCGCACTACTGGCGGTCTCAACCACCCTATTCACCCTGTTCAAGCTGTGTGGCGCCGCCTACCTCTGTTGGCTCGGCCTGCATATGCTGCTACGTCCACGCACTCACTTTGCATCCAACGCCAGCGACGACACCCTCAAGAGCTCGCACATTGGCTGGGGGATGAAAGGCCTATTGAGCAATGTCCTCAATCCCAAAGTAGGCATCTTTTACGTCTCATTTCTGCCTCAGTTCATCCCCGCACAACATTCGTTTGTTGGCTGGACACTGATCTTGGTGATGCTGCACATTGCCATCAACCTGACGTGGTTCATGCTGCTGATCGGTGCCACTCGTCCTCTGACACAGCTACTGCGCCGTGCCAACGTCATCAAATGGCTGGATCGCGTCACGGGCGGCCTGTTTCTCTTCTTTGCCGCGCACCTGGCATTCGGACGGCGCTAGGCGGCAGCCCGATCATGCACGCTGGAAGCATCGTATTGTCAGCCACCCAGCGTGCAAATCATCCTGCGCATTCAGCAGTGCAGCTCACGCCCCGCTCGAATTACGGCAATAGGTGATAAGACCCGGTGTCTTTTGTTATCGTCGTCTATACCTACGTCGTATACCGGCAGGACAAAGGCACCGTGCCTATAGGCACGGTCCCCTGATCGCGAGGAGCAAGCACTGCATGACAACGACAATACGTGCCGCCGACCTGATTGATAGCGTCGCAAACGCACTGCAGTTCATTTCCTACTATCACCCCAAGGACTTTATCGACGCGATGTACGCGGCCTGGCAGAGCGAGAAGAACCCCGCGGCCAAAGACGCGATGGCTCAGATACTGATCAACTCTCGCCTGTGTGCGATCGGCAAACGCCCTCTGTGCCAGGACACCGGCATAGTTACGGTGTTCATCACGATCGGGATGAATGTGCGTTTCGACACTGACACGGCTATTGATGATCTGATCAACGAAGGTGTCCGCCGCGCCTATACCTATCCTGACAACGTACTGCGCGCGTCCATCCTTGAAGACCCAGATGGCGCCCGCCGCAATACACGTGACAACACACCGGCGGTAATTCATCACCGCTTGGTGCCCGGCGACACCGTGACCTTACAGTTGGCAGCCAAGGGCGGTGGCAGTGAGGCCAAGGCGCGCTTTGCCATGCTCAACCCAGCCGATAACGTTGCCGACTGGGTCATGGCTCAGCTTCCCGGTATGGGCGCTGGCTGGTGCCCGCCAGGCATGTTGGGCATCGGCATCGGTGGAACAGCAGAGCAGGCCATGCTGATGGCAAAACAGTCATTAATGGCCCCCGTTGATATCCAGACATTGGCAGAGCGCGCTAGGCAAGTTCCCGACAGCCTGAGTCATGAAGACAGGCTGCGCCTAGAGCTATTCACACGAGCCAATCAGAGCGGCATCGGTGCTCAGGGCCTAGGCGGGCTAACCACCGTATTGGACGTCAAAGTGCGCTCAGCCCCAACTCACGCGGCCAACAAGCCTGTCGCCCTCATCCCCAACTGCGCCGCAACACGCCATATCGACATCACGCTGGACGGCACGGGTCCTGCCCAGCTTCCCGTTCCATCACTAGAAGACTGGCCAGAGATAGCGCGAACCGCCAGCGATGATACGCTCCATGTCGATCTTGATACTGTCACTGCCGACGACATCGCCCACTGGCAGCCGGGGCAAACCTTACTGATATCTGGCCATCTGCTGACGGGCCGCGATGCCGCGCACAAGCGTCTGGTCGACCTGCTCGAACAGGGTGCCCCCCTTCCCATTGATCTACGCGATAGGTTTATCTACTACGTCGGCCCCGTTGATCCCGTTAGAAATGAAGTGGTCGGCCCTGCCGGACCGACTACGGCTACCCGCATGGACAGGTTCACACGCCCCCTGCTCGAACAGGCCGGCCTTAGGGGCATGATCGGCAAAGCCGAACGCGGCAAGGATGCCATTCAGGCCATCAAGGACAACCAAGCGGTCTACCTAATGGCCGTCGGCGGTGCAGCCTATCTTGTTGCACAAGCGATCACGGCGGCCCGAGTCGTAGCCTTTGAAGATCTAGGAATGGAAGCCATCTACGAGTTTACGGTCAAAGACATGCCCGTCACTGTGGCCGTTGATACTCAAGGCCGCAGCATTCACGCCCTTGGCCCCCAAAAGTGGCACGACTATATCGTCGCGCACTGAACAATGAACGGTATGCGGTATGCGGTATGCGGTATGCGGTATGCGGTATGCGGTATGCGGTATGCGGTATGCGGTATGCGGTATGCGGTATGCGGTATGCGGTATGCGGTATGCGGTATGCGGTATGCGGTATGCGGTATGCGGTATGCGGTATGCGGTATGCGGTATGCCAGCATGGTAATGCCGCCCCTCAAGTACGCCACACCTTTTTATCAGCAGGCGATGGCGTGCTTGCCTCTACCGAGCGCTTGAGAGCATGTATGGCGCTGCTTTGTCTTCACATAAGCTTAAAATCACCCGTTGGCATTACGATATGAACACGTCATGATGGCCGATATTTATAATAAAATTTATCGCCATTAAAAATTTAAAAACATTGTTATTCAAAATTACGATGAATAATTCATCATTTCTTATTTTTATGAATGCATTATAAAATAGCACTTATTGATAATAATCATGATTCAGCAAGAGAACTGGCTATAGAAAAACTTGATATCTTTACGTGTTTTCTTAATAATTTCATCACCAGAATGTAATTATGAATCTCACCACCTACCATCCTTCAAAAAGCAGGCTATGGCCGTTATATCTAGAGCGTGCCCAAGGCACTTCTATAGCCATTATAATTAGATGCATAACATAGCCATAAAGAGCCGTATAAAAACAAGAGATACGCTTTTTATAAGGAGCTAGCAATAGTGATCACCAATACAGTGACAACCGCCGGATTCACGATTTCGGGCACCCAGATCATTGATGCCAATGGTCAGCCCTTTCTCATCCGAGGCATCAATCATGCCCATACGTGGTACAAAGCAGATATCGCGTCAGCGCTGAAATCCATTGCGGCGACAGGAGCCAACCTCGTACGCATCGTACTGTCGAACGGCACTCAATGGGAAAAAGACGACGTTGAATCTGTACGCAACATCCTCTCGCTGTGCGAACGACACCAGCTAATCGCCATGCTGGAAGTGCACGACGCCACAGGCAGCGACAACCTGCAAGCGTTGCAACAAGCCGTATCCTACTGGATCGAGCTGAGTGCCGTGCTTATCGGCAAGGAAGATCGGGTCATCATCAATATCGCCAATGAATGGTTTGGCTCGTGGTCATCCTACGCTTGGTCGGTTGGCTATGAATTCGCCATCACGGCACTGCGCGAAGCTGGTTTCGAGCATCTACTGGTAATTGATGGTGCCGGATATGGTCAATACCCTCAGTCCATCATCGACTATGGCCAAGCACTGCTCAAAAGCGACCGTGCGGCGCGACTGGCCTTCTCAGTACATATGTATGAGTATGCCGCCGCCGACACCGCCACGATCAAACGCAATATTGACGAGATACTGGCGCTCAATCTGCCATTGATCATCGGCGAGTTCGGGGATCGGGTACCGGAAAGCCACCCCGTTGATATCGGCATGCTGCTGCGCTATGCAGAAGAAACGGCCGTCGGCTGGATCGCTTGGTCATGGTATGGCAACGGCGGATCAGATACCGTGCTGGACCTGTCTTCCGGCCCGAATGGCCAGTTCGCCTTGACCCCTTGGGGAAAGACCGCCATCGACAATGAATACGGTATAGGGCATACCGCAGAGCTGTGTTCCGTATTCTATTGATGACGCATAATTCACGCTCCCACTGAAATATCATGGGATGCATCAACGTTGGCCTTGTCATACCTAATTTAACGGCAAGGCCAACACACAAGTATCAACCAATTTTATTGATGAATGCAGCGAAGCAGGCTTCAAATGCCTGATTATCTATCTCATTGATATCTCTATTATTGGTTATATATTCCATTGCATGGCTCACTACGGGACGCCATGCACTTCTTTCAACGCCTCTAATCACCAATACTGGCGTATCAAAAGCACCCGCGATATGAACAGGAGCAGAGCAAACGGCTACCAATGCTTGAGCATGCTTTATATAGGCTCCCGATGATTCTAGGCTCGGCGGAAGCGGGGAAACAAACACATTTTCCAATGTTGACGCAATGGACAGGCACATGGCTTCGATACCAGGTGAGACGATCAAACAAATATCATTTTTATAATGCCGTGAGATCGCCTGACAGATATGGATAGCATTTTCTTCCGAAATCGGGCCCCAAGAGGCACCTAGCAGAGAAACGGCAATATAAGGAGTACGCTCAGGGGTGATATCTGCAACAGGGAATAGCAAGGTACGGTTATAATCGCAGCCAACCATCTGGGCGATGATGCCCCAGCAATCTACAATCGAAACACCACGCCGATATAAAAGATTGGCGTAATGAACAGATTTATGCACCATTTTAGGACGGCTGGTGCGCTTAGCGCTTTCCATTGCGGATAGAACAGCCCGAGGTTTGAGCAGGCAAGCAAGCTGTGCGAAGCGCGGAGACACCCGTCCCAGGCCGTTGACGACAACATCAATTTTTCCTTGCTTTCGTATGTTCGCCGCCGTGTGTGCAATGCTGCTTTCGGTAAGCGCTTTCTTCTTGCCAACAGGGACGATAACAACGTTCGAGTACTGCTTATCAAGCAGGTCGATATACAGCTGGCTAGTGGGGCTACAGATGAAGTAGGCGCGTCCGGTACACTTTTCCAGAATAGCCCGAATGATAGGCGAAGCGACCATGATATCGCCGATCCCGTCAACACAGTAAAACACGGCATTTTCGATGTCTTCAATAGGCCCGTCAGCTATCTCGGGCTTAAAATCGTACCGCTTGATTTCTAATTTTTCTTTTAGCTTTTTAATCACTTTCATTGAGTGGTGCTCGGCAAGGTATAGGATGACGTAGCATTCCCCCTTCCTCGCAAGATAACGCAATGTTTACAACGGATATCACTATTTAAACTTTTATTTACGCTATAGGCCCCGCCCATACCCTTCGTATGGTGCACACCTTAACGCATAACATCCCTTGGATACGCTACCATAGTGCCACGAGCATACAAAAATGCCTACCCCACAATAGCCAATGGCGGATAGTTATCGTCAGGCATTTCATAAAACCTGAAGCATCAAACTCGAGTAAGTCCAACTATATAGTTGATAACTATGATATTTATCTTTTTGAACACTTAATGAATAAGGAGCTCCCTTAATCACAGCCAATTTCTTGACCTTCCTGCGTGATGATGCATTCGTTCCCTTCACTATCTCGAGTGTGCGCATCACCATTACTGTCAATCCAAGTGCGAATGGAGTAGCTGTTTCCATCACTATCGCTAGACGTTGTCTCAGTGCCATTTCCCCCAAAGGAACGACTGTTCACATCCACATGATACTCGTTGCCCTCCGCATCCCACGAACGGACATAACCATTGCCATCATCATCCATAGCACTCTCAGAGCAGACACGGTATTCGCCTTCACCAAAGCACTCGGCAAGCACAACAGGGGCACAGACAGCGGATAAAAGGCCTATTCCAAGCAGTAGTGGCTTCATATGTACTCTCTCCTTTTCATGAGAAAATTATATTATATATCGTCCTTATCAACACAATCTTTATAGAAAACACAAAACTTCACGCCTATATATTAATATACCAAAAACATTATCTGTAGTCATATATCACATCAAACTTATAAGACTTATTTTTATAACAATCATACCTCTAGAGGTGATCGTTAAACTTATCAAAATATTGATGATTACAACTTAATTAAAAATTTCCGAGGCGACCTATAACCATAAAAAGCACCAATATATTTACCACCTCTTATTATTAAAAACCACTAGAATAATAATAAGTTAGCTATCTATATATAAGAGATGCTTCCGCACTTATCTCAGCAATATTTATCAGTATATCTTTTCAGACCCGGTTAACAGATTGGCCTTGTAAACACTCAATAAGTCTTCTGGGATTCTGGCAGTAGCCGCTAACAAAAAAACCAGCACTTGGCTGGGCTTGAGGATGAATATCTACAGCGTGTGTTTCCCCTCAAATGGGGTCATCATCCAAGAAGAACACTCTGTTTACAGCTTCACTTCCACTGCTGTTTTTGAATCGAATTGTGGCACCGTTCAGCATCGTCACCATCAGCGCCACACCTGCGACCAGTCGCTTCATTCTCTCTCCTTTTGGCCCATTGTCATAGTAGGTAAGGGTAGCAAAGGCTGGGCTGCAGGTATGAAAGCAATCGGATCTTATTTCATTTCATCCAAAGGAAAGATTATTGCACCCTGCACTTTCCATTTATCAGTGCCTAAAGTATTTTCTATTTCCATAAAGTAATTTTTTCTTATCATAGTCCCATAAGGTCCCGATGTATTGAGGTAAGAGGCAACAGAGTGAGTGCAATCGCCGTGGGAAGTTATTAATATATCGGCATCATACGGATTATATTTCGGAAAAATATATTTTGATGGATACTTTAGTTGGTTTTCCATAACGGTGCTTGCCGCAGCAAAAGCCATAGTAGGGTCATTGCATACCTGCTCAGGAGTTCGGTTTTCAGCATAATAGCTATCCTTGTTAGCAGGGGCTCCAACCCAGCCGTGTATACATGCATATGTTAGTATGCAATATTATAGATAAAAATGTGACGATACTAATTGTCAAAATTTCTGGTTTACCCAAAATATTTTTATTACTTTTTTTGCGTCGTATAGAGGAAGTCATTGTACAGGTCCTTAAATTAATAATATGCATGCCCAAAATTAGATTACCAAACCGATGGTATAAGTGAGCCTTAAAAGTATTCGCTAGAGCTTAATCTCTATACGAGCTAGTCGCCAATAGTCCGCCCCAAGCTGCTTTGGCCCAACCTATTGTTTTAGAGATTCACGCAGACATGCTAGTCTTTTATCAAAGCAAGGGCTTACCTTATCACATTGGCTGCACAAAATCACTAGCAGGGAAAAGCTTCGCACACTCACGCTGACCATTAACTTTTCATACGCTTTCTATCCACTCTAAAATAGCACGCATACCATCAAGCAAGTGTGAAAAAGCCCGTGCGGTGACGGGCCACTAGAGTCCAAGAATGAGAGTATATTCTAAATGAGCTCAGGATAATTTTTTATTTTGTTAAGCACATCAAATAAATTGGCAGATTCAACTTTATTATCAGGGAGCGTCCATGCCAGTGTTACACCTCTCTTCAAAAGCTCTTCTATAATAGTGTCTTTTACACTTTTATTACCACCAACAAACAAATGAAGCTTATACAACGTTCTATATCTAGGTTTTTTAAATTAAGTTTTCTTGGTCCAATTAATATTGTTTTTTCGTAATCAGGTATTTCTTTTTTGACTATATCTTTTATACCACGCCAATTATCTTTTAGGATAGACGCTTTCTGAGACAGCAGCCGCGCAACCTGCAGTTTCATCGACTAGCGCATGCACTGGGCCGGTTGGTGGCGCAGAACATCGACGATTTCAACGGCAAGAACGCGCATGACGCGCTCAAGAAGCTGCAAACCGACTCCGGCGTTGAGTGCGACATCACCCACACTGATGTGCCGGGGTTCGGCGTACTGGTCAGCAAACAGCCTCGCTCCATTGCCTTTGACCGGATGGACCAAGGGCGTTTCTTCCAGCTAATGAGCGAGCTGTGCACCTATATCGCTAAGACCTACTGGCCCCACTGCACAGAAGAACAGATCGAGGAAATGGCGCTGGCCATGATTCAGGAGCGAGCAGCATGAGGATCGTATCAAAGGCCATGCGCGCATCGGCACGCGACGAGCGCTGCACGCTGGGCATTCTCGGCGTCTGCAACGAGCGAACGGACACCACCGTGCTATGCCAGTCACACGGGCTGGCACGCAAAAGCGATGACCTGTCAGCCTGCTATGGCTGCTCGGCATGCCATGACGTGATTGATGGACGTGTGCCGTGGCCATCCGAAGAGAAAGCCCACGCCGAGTGGTATATGCGTCGCGCACAAATCCGCACGCTGGTACGCATGGTGGAAAAAGGCATCATCACCATCAAGGGAGTGGCGGCGTGATTCAGGTCTTCGTGCCCTACCTTGGCCCGTCACTCAACAGCATCTATGCGGGCGTTCACTGGGCAACTTGCAAGAAGCATGTTGACGCAGCCCACAAAGCAACACAGATCGCTGCGCGCGGGCTAGAGCCGATCACCTGCCCTGTTCACCTGACACTGCAACCGGTGCTGGGCAAAGGGAAACGCCGCCTCGACTGCTCCAACTACGGCTATACCCTCAAGCTGATTGAGGATGGCTTGGTGCGGTCGGGGCTACTCAAAGACGACACGCCTGACTACGTGGTCAGCGTACAGACATTGGCACCGATCCGTGACCCTAAACGCGGCTCCGGTGTGTAGGTAATAATTCAAGAAGTAGCCGAGGGGGCTGCATGAGCAACTGGGAAGAACTGTACGCGCGTTGCTATCAACGGGCCGTGCAGCCTCGCACACGTTTTCTGACAACCGACCCGCGCACAGCAGTGGCGCTTGCATATGAAGACGGCATGCGTACGCAGTCGATGGCTGACTTGTATGAGGCGGGCAAGAAAGGCAAGAAGTCACGATCAGTACGGGCGATTGAGAGCCGCGAGAAGCGTGCAGGCACGGGAGCAGATATCTACGCCGAGTATCACAAAATCAGGCGCTACGTTGATGGGCTGCTCGATACCGATCCGCTACAGTACGCCGTCATCATGACGCTGGCGCCAGTGAAGGAGTCGATCCGTCAGGCGTGCAAGGGCGAGGTCTACGACGCGCTGCATGATCGTGTGCGCATGACGCTGGCCGAGCGCGGGGAACGTGTGCTGAAGAAGCGTGCAGAACGCCTTGTTGCCCTGTCACAGGCGATGGTCGAGCAGTCGATGCGTTGCGCTGATTGGGGGCCAAAGCATGTGGCAGCGTGATGTGAGAGCTGGTGCGGTATGCATATCGAGATTTCCCAATGGGCCCACAATTGCAGCAGTGATTGGTACCTATTGGGCGATTTGATGCGAGATATGGAAAAAGGCGCTTTTGCTACTATCAAAAGCATGACAAGAAAAATAAACAACAGCCTAGCCTGCTGCGACAATTTTGCCGCCTAACACCTGACTCAAAAGACAGGTATCAAAAAGTGACAACCCTTTGATTTTTGTAGACAATAGCCCAGCGTTGTTATCTATAAATAGAGGGAAAAATGGCTAGATTAGTTTTCGATGGGATGCAGCACACTATTACTCTTTACAAGTCAAATTTTGAAATTGTAGGTAGATGGACGGCTTTTAATAGAATTGATAACGAAGTAAAAATCAAAACAGGGTTTACTCATCTAGCAGATGGCATATACATAATGCAAGATCGGTCAGTGCCACATCGGCATGTAAATCATGCAGATGATACTATAAATGGAAAATACGGCACACATGGTATCGTTCGGTTTCATATGCTCGGACACTCGGGTGTTGGTGTACACTCCGGACGAGCATTTCATCACAGACTTCCTGGTCCAAGGCATCCAACTCAAGGATGCATTCGGACTACCGATGAGGCAATGCAAGCGATAAAGGATCTGATGCATCAAGAGCCTCTTGAGACTTTAACCGTCTATAACAATTTGCCCCAGTATAATTTGCAATAGGTGCATAATATGAAGAATGCAATTCGAATTGCTGCCATCATGCTATTTTCTCTTTTTGCATCTCATCAGGCTAGCGCTGATGCATGTCCTGCTTATAGCAAAGCCGATCTATTGCTAGACAATCTATATGATAGCTGGGACAACATTTACTATTATTATAAAAACTATGGAGAATGCATGGATGGATATTTTGGCGAAGGTGTTACAGACGCAGTGGTAAAAAGACTCGCCACTCATTGGGATGAAACTTCCAAGCTAATCCCCATATTCAAGAACACACCAGAGTTTGAATCATTCGTATTATATAATATAAACAGCAGTGCCGATGAAGATGATTTGCTAAAAATCAATGAGATATCAAAAAATTCTTGCCCAGAAAATATGTCTGGGTTCTGCAAAAAAGTTGAAAAGCTCGCTATCGATTCTTACAACGGAACAAACTGATTGTTAACGTTCAAAGCACACCGCTCTCCTGACTCTTAACAGGGTTGCAGTTTTGTCGAGCAAAATGTACGATATTCGTACAGTGCCGCAGTTGTAATTGAAGCACGATAGACTCCTAAAAGCTTCGCCCTAATCGGCGAGGCTTTTTTCGTATCTGGCTCATGCCGCGAAAAGCATTCCGGCACCGCTGCGCCTCTGAGATTCCCCTCTCGCATAGTAGATTCAGTATTCGCGCACAGTGCAAGCAATTAACAGTCGATGCGTTGCTGAATGGGACCGAAGTATGTGGTGATATGGCGGCTCGGGTGGTGCGGCGTAGAGTTTGATTACAACTTGTGGAACAAGCTATGCCGCGATGACTGCAAATTGCTCGCGTTTCCCCTGTCTGATCTTGAAGATGACGCTTTGAAACCCATATCGACAATCATCGTCAAAATAAACAGTGAGTTAGCTACATAAAGCGCTTGCATGTTTTTCCGGTCTAAAGTAAGGCTTTTGCTATCTTGCCACATCTTCTAACAAAACAGCCCCAAAGCAATTAAAGTTGCTCCTACTCTCTTCCTAGTATAAATTGTGCAGTTTTCATTTTTAATGCTGCACAAGGATACATTTATGGAACGGGCCTCTTGGCGTTCAAAGCTCACCGCAGTAGTGCTTGGGATCATAATTCCTGTAATTTGGGTAATCACGCGTTTAGTAACGGACCATTATATATACCTACACTTATCCCAAATGGCAAATATCGTTTTTTGTCAGTACCTATCAGGATTGGCACTACTGATTATAATCATGCCTTTATATAATAAACTTTCTATAAAAATAAAAATAGGCGTGGTCTTTAGCAAAAAATCTTTTCTCCCGATAGCATCGGTTTTTCTTATATATTTAGCAGGTCATGTTTGCACGTTTCTGTTGAGCGGCCACCAAAATGAGTGGGCAAAATCAGTAGTGTATACCCCCTGGCCTTATGTTATCCCAATGTTTCTGACTATATTAGTGCTGGGACCTATAGAAGAAGAGCTTATTTTTAGGGGATATATGGCTAATGCATTCCCCTTAGAGAAAAAATGGGGCATGATAGCTTCCGCAATTGTTATTTCTACTATTTATTCATTAATGCATCGCCAGTATGAAAACTTCATCATATCTCTACAGTTAACCACCCTAGGCCTTATTTATATTTGGGCAAGAATACGTAGCGGCGGAGTAGGGTTGCCTATTTTTCTGCATTTCTTAGCAAATGCATTAGCCACAGTTTCAGGGCTGCTACTCCCGTGAGGCTCTAATCTGCCTCTTAACAAAAGCCTCGCTCTAATCGGCGGGGCTTTTTCGTATCTGGTTCATGCCGCGAAAAGCGCTTCAGCGCTGCAACCTCTGAGCCATCCTCTCGGCCTCCCCGCATAACAGTAGATTCAGCATCCGCGCGCCGGGCGGGTGAAGGCCACCTACAACCAACTCCAGAAAACGTCATGCCCTCAAATGACCCCGGTTTCTGGCGTGTCATTGCTGACGCGCTGGAGCATATTCGACTGACCCTATGGCAGGAAAACATCCGGCCACATGTTATGGCCACGATGCTTTCATTCGTCATTGCCGTTCTTCGAGCACTCGTAAGTGGTGGTAAGTTTCTGCACTCGTACTGGAAGCTTGTCTATGCGGAACGCTCACCCTCGCCGTTTTCCCGCTGCTCGATTACTTCGGCATGAACCTGTATCTCGCTGTGTCGATTGGTGCGGGCGTGTCATTCCTCGGTGTCGACTGGCTTCGCGGTACTCTCTCAGGAGAGTTAAGCGGGATAATTGAGCGTTGGAGCAAGCGGAATTAGCTTTTCATTTTTTAAATAAAAAGAATTTTTTATTCCTAGCTAAATCTATAGCTTTTAATGTCTCTTCTGCTGCACTATGCTGATAAAATATTACAGACGAATATGCATTATCTACATCATCCTGATCACTTGCATCACAAATTTTTTGTTCAAAATCTTCTTTTCTTTTTAAAAAGGCGAGATTAATTTTTTCGATATAATCATCAAGTATTTCGTTCATTTCCTTATCTAAATAAAATTTGAAAAAATATTTTTTAAATTATTTTAAGAATTATGCCATTTTATTTCTTTGAACGCATCATTAATACTAATATTATGATATGAGCCTTTTTCATCCCACCCCATAAATCTTTCTACCTGAGTCGCAATAAAGTCTATTCGGCATAATTTTTTATATATGGAGCAATTAAAAGACTAAACACTGCAACTATCAAGGAAACGATTCCTGAAATACCTGCTGCAATAATTTTATCCATATTTTTCTCTTTTTATCTTAGTTAAGCGTAGCAAAAAACACGCGGCACAGGGCTGCCTGTCACCCGCCCTCGTGCGCGTGTTTTTGTATCTGTGCAATGAGATGCATATGAACACCAAGACCAATAAGACAAAACAGATCCACACCAGTCACTGGACGGTGAAGAATGCGCGCGGCATTCGCGCCACCAACGGCAACACCTTTCCCGCCTTTGATCCGGACAAGCTGAAACAGCTCATGCCGGGCTATCAGGCATGGGACAACTGGCTTGTGCGTGATGAAGATGGCTTCGTCGCTGACGTGAATGGCTTCCGCGTACTGATCGCTTTGGTACGTCCGGTTGCCAATGGCTTCGACAATGGCGAGCGCATCGCGTACTTCTACAGGGCCGATGGCGAGCACTATGTGGCAGGCGGTTTCCTGTACGGCGACCACAAGCTGTACGACGACATTCGCGAGTGGTCCGGCTCTACGATCCTGCGTGCCGATGGCAAGCTGCAGACGTTCTACACCTTATCGACGGTGTGTGGCAGACCGGTCAGCGTCTTGCTACGGCAATTCAGGAAGTCACTGTCGAAGGCGATAAGCTGACGATCGAAGCGCCGACCTATCATGCCCTGATGGGCGGTGTATGCGAGCCTAACGGCTACTTCTACGAAACGCCTGCGCAAGCATCTGAGCGTGAAGCGAAGTGGCCGACCCGCCACCGTGTCGGCGTCGGTTCCGATCAGACCGAAAATAACTGCATGCGTGACCCGTTCCTCTATAAGGACAAGCGCACAGGTAAGCGTTATCTGGCATTCGAAGCGAATACGGGCGCAGGCTTCCACGCGCTGGGTCACATCCGTGCTGGGTACGTCAGCGCCAATGGGCTGCCGAAATCTGTATGTAAACGGTGAAGCTGTCGTGCTGGGCGCGCTGGCACGGGACCGCATCGGCCTGACACGGCACGCGTATCTCCCCTTTGAAGGCGAGCTGTTGTTTGTTGATACGCATGGTAGTGATGATGCGAATTACACAGGCTTTGGGAAGCGGTGGTTGCTGGCATACTTGTATAAGTAACCAGTAGTTAACCTAGGCTTTACAATGAGTTATAATATTCCCTTTCTTTCACTTCACAGTTCTAGAGGCAGGGATGAAGAAATTATTTGTAATAGCTTTCGCAGGAGTAATGTTATCTGCATGCTCTCATGGGCCGAAAAAAGATGAGCCTTGGGGCTTCAAAACGGGGATGACAATAGAAGATGTACGTTCGCGCGTACAACTAGTAAATGAAAGGCCTTCTATTTTTTCCAAGAATGAAACTATAGCTAAAGCAGATAAAATAGATGCAGATGTAGCTCAATCTAAAAACTCTTACTCATTTTCCTTTAAAGACGGAAAGTTAAGTGAAATATCGGCCGCTTATTCTGGAAAAGAAAATATAGAAAAAGTTGAAAATTATCTCAACCAAGTTGCCAACTGCCAGCGTGTTGATAAAGAAAATGAATATGGTGGTCGCACCTATTACTGTAGCTATTACGATCCCGAAAGAAGCAATCAACGACTAGCGTCCTTTGCAAAATTTAATAGTATTTTAGAAAATAATACTCCTATGTTGAGCATAACATACACATTTATGAAATAAATGTTATTTTCTATAAAATATAGCGAAGCGCTAATAATATATAGCATATGACCATATTATATATCTTGCTTATCCAAAGCCTGCCCAGTGCAGGCTTTTTTATTATCGGGAATTCCTATGCTCAAAAAACGTAAAATCGTCACTCGTATCAGCCTATCTACTGAGAGTGATGAGTTCGACGGCAGCAAGGAGCGCGATGTGGTCTTGGAGGGCTATCGTACAATGGCCGAGATTACCGATATCTCATGGTATTCCAGCGACACCCTCTCCATGCGTATCTATGGCATACAACCCGAGGTCATGAACAAACTGTCGACGCTGGGCATACGCACCGACATCGTCGCCAAGAACACCATTTGCGTTCTTGCCGGATACGAGACGAGTAGCGGTGAACCGGGCAGGCTGGATGAGATTTATTCAGGCTCGATACACACCGCCTACGCTGACTATTCGGCTCAGCCCAACGTTTCACTCTCGCTTGAGGCTACGGCCGGTTTCTTAGAAGGCCTGCAACGGGTGCCGCCAACGGCTCATCGAGGTGGCACCGCTGATTGAGGCCCTCGCCAACGAGATCGGCTGGGCATTCGTCAACGATGGCGTGACCACGGTATTGCGCGATGTCTGTGTGGAAGGCTCTGCTATTGAGCAGATTCATGACTTGGCTCGCGCGGCGGGCATTGCCTGCATCATGAACTCGAACACGGTGACCATCTCGCCCTATAACGGCATCACGTCCTCTACCCCCATTGAGGTATCGCCCGAAACAGGACTGATTGGCTATCCCGCTTTTGCCTCAGGTGGCATTGCCGCTAACACCCTCTTCAACCCAGCCATCAAGGCAGGCGGCAAGGTCAATCTCTCGACGTTCGTACCGCAAGCCAACGGTGAGTTCAACGTCCACACCGTGCAGCACCGCATCTCATGCGATGCTCCAGATGGAGAGTGGTCGACGCACTTTTATGCCAACAAAGAAGGCCTACACCTGAACGGACGCCATGACTAACACTGCTCCCTACGGCCGCCCTGAAGCGGCACGTGCCTCAATGAAGGCCGACTTCGATTTCATCATCGACCGCATCATCGGCAAGCACCGTACCGTAACACTGGTGCAGGTGGTCGCGGTGAGAGATGAGAATGGCAGCGGCGATCCTGATGCTGGCTGCGTCGACCTCAAGCCGCTGGTGATGGCGAAAGACCCACACGGCAAGCTCTACTCCCACGGCACGCTCTATAACGTGCCTTTTTTTCGCCTGCAGGGTGGCAGTAACGCGATCGTTATTGATCCGCATGTGGGCGACATCGGCATTGCTGTGATCGCTGATCGCGACATCTCTAACGTGAAGAGCACCAAGGCCGAAGCGCCCCCGGGATCGGATCGCCGTTACTCGCTCGACCAAGCGCTCTATATCGGCGGGCTGCTCAACGGCGAACCGCAGCAATACATCAAGTTCACGTCAAAGGGCATCGAGATTCACTCGCCTACGGCCGTAACGATCAATGCCCCTAGCCTGACCTTCAACGGTGATGAGATGGTGATCAATGCGACCAAATCGGTCACAACGCAGACCCAGACCATAACCACGCACGCCCAGATGATCACCACCACCGCCCAGACCATAACCGTCAATGCCCAGCAGGCGTTCAATGTCGTCAGCCCGCAGTCCGCCTACACCGGCAAGGTGGTCATCAACGGCATCGACTTCTCGGAAGGAACTACGAGAGCTTGAAGTGACAGCCACCGATATTGAGTGGCCTGCCAAGCCAGAATGACCGCCCCGCTCTGTCGGGGCTTTTTTGTACCAAGGCGCTTTCGAGTTTTGGCTCGGAAGCGTCCTGTCAGATGCAAACACAGTGTGACCAGATTGTGACCACAATATGCTCAATATGCGCTAAATACTCGATTTTTAATTAGCATGCTATTGAAGTACGGCATGCATTCTGTATCCATTCTCCCCTTCATTTCACCGCAATGTCTTGATGACAGGCATCTGTTTCCCCACCACATCTTCAAGACATAACCCATTGATATAAAAGTCTTTAAAGGCATGAAACAGCACTTCAGCACGAGGTGGCAAACCTTGCTTGCGGTACTGTTCTGCCTGTGCGCTAACCTTCTGAGTAAAGGCGTCGCGATCCACTTCGACATCGCCCTCAAGGTTGTCGACACTGACGTGGAATACGCGGTCGCATGCCTCTGCCAGCAAGCACTCGACGGCCTGCGGTTTAACCTCGACCTGCTCGAACGCCTGCTGCTGGTCGGCATTGCGCCCATCAGGTATATACCAGTACCCATAATCTTCGCGCTGGCGGCGTTCGTATCCTGCAATGCACCAGTGGCTGATTTCATGAAGCGCGCTGGAAAAGTACCCTCGCGCAAAGATGATGCGATGAGTAGCGCAGTCAGCATCAGCTGGCCGATACAGCGGCTCGTCCGCTCCCCGCACCAATTCCGTGCGCATGGTGGGCATGAACAGCGCATTGAACAGTCCAATCAAGGTAGAAGGGTTGTCTGCGTCGGGTCGGTCGGTGGACATTGAAACCGTCATGGCTACCTATTCACTTATCCATGGAAGAAGAGATGCGGCAGTATACCGTGTCTACATCAAGCCTACGCAATCCCGTCAAATTGACGCAGTACAATGCACTGCGATCGCTCAAGATCACGTATCATGTAGATTCATTCTCAGACCGTTTTCATTACACAGGAGCGTCCATGTCATCTTCTCACGAGCTCTCGCGCCGATCGCTGATCTGGTCGCTGACGCGATTGGCGTTACCGATCTGGGGAGCCGAAATAGCACAGATGGCGATCAGTCTGATCAGCATCAGCATGATCGGGCACTACAGCACACTGGATCAGGCTGCGGTATCGGTGGGGGTGGCACTGTGGGTGCCGATGTTCCTGCTGATCGCAGGGAGCTTTTCTGGTCTCACCTCGGTCATTGCTCACCATTTTGGCGCACGTCAGCCGGACAAGACACGCCATGACATGTGGCAGATGATCTGGATCACGCTGGCGTTGGGGGGCGGCGTAACCCTGCTGCTGTGGTGGGCTACACCGGGACTGATGGCCCTGTTCGATGCGCCACCCGCACTGGCAGAGGCTGGCGAGCGCTATATCTATGCGCTGTTGATCGGATTGCCGGCACTTATGGGGTACCTGCTGTTGCTGGCCTACAGCAACGGATTGAACCATACGCGCCCGAACCTGATCTTCAACGTCATGGCTATCATCATTGACGTGCCGCTCACCTACCTGATGATCCACGGGGGTACGGTGCTTGATGCCCTACCGTTCGCAGTGCCACAGTGGGCACGCAACATTCCTGCGCACGGCGCGCAGGGCTGTGGGATTGCGTCAGCCATCACGTATTGGCTGATCATGTTCGCCATGCTGCTGTATACGATGCGTCACCGCATCTATCGTGAAGTGCGCCTCTGGCAGCGCCCTATCGCTCCTCACTGGGCGAGAATCAGCGAACTGCTGCGCACCTGTCTGCCATTGGGCGTTTCCGTGCTGGCAGAAGCGACGCTGTTCACGATGGTGGCACTGCTCTGCGCACCGCTTGGTGCTCAGGTTGTGGCCGCCCACGAGATCACCACTCAGCTGATTGCATTGATGTTTATGACACCGATGTCGTTCGGGATAGCGGTCATGATCAAGGTCAGCACCTACCGTGGACTGCAACAGCCGCAGCTTGCTCGCCGTACGGCACTACTGGGTATTGCCATGGCCGTTGGCATCGCCGTCATCAATGACCTGTTCCTACTGATCTTCGGCCGCCAGCTGCTGGGAATATTTACCACCGATATCGAAGTGCTGACCCTAGCACTTCATCTCATGTTGCTGGGGATGTTGTTCCAGCTGTCGGATGCACTGCAGGCCACCATGAGCGCTATCCTACGCGGCTACAAGGATAACCGTATCGTGATGTACATCACGGTGCTGTCCTACTGGGCAGTAGGCATGGTGATTGGGGTGGCGCTAGCCAAGCATGGCATCAGTGCACCGTGGGGGGTCTACGGCTACTGGGTAGGCATGACTGTCGGTCTAACCGTTGCAGCAGTATTGCTGGGTCTTCGCCTGCGCCACACTATCCGCAAGGACATGCAGCGCTATCATGCCCAGGCAGGCGCTCAGACAAGCGACGCCTGAGTCACCAGAGAGCTCAGCCTATAACGACAGAAGCCCGGCACGTCATGTGCCGGGCTTCATTGTTTCTGCCTCGACGGCCTTATCTATACCGTGATCACGTTACAACGTGAGCGCGGTAAGCACCATGCGACGCTAATCCGTCTGCTTCAAGGCGATGAGGTAGTAGAATTCATCGCCCTCTTCACGCTCTTCCAGTAGCGTATGTCCCAGAAAGCGGCAGAAGTTGGGTACGTCACGCTGAGTGGCCGGGTCGGTTGCACGAACCGCCAAAACCTGACCTTGAGCCATATCCCGCACCTGATTATGCATCATCATGACAGGCTCGGGGCAATAAAGCCCACGGGTGTCCAAAACGGCATCTGGCGTGGGCAAGCCATCGCTCATGGCATCTCTCCCTTGATATGCACCGCGCATCACTTGTTGCGTGCGCGATCTAACACAGCAGTTAATCCATCAGTTCGACGAAAACGGTCACTTCTTCACGGTCGTGGTACAAGTGGCGGCAGCGCATCACATGCGTTATGCCCGCTTCGTGCAAGCGTTCTTCCAGACCGTCAAGACACATCGACACTTCTTCCCAGCGGCGATTCATGGGTAGCTTGAGGTTGAACACAGAGAAGCGGCACCAACGCGACAATAGCCAGCGCTCAATCATACGGATAACGCGTTCGGGGCGATCGACGATATCGCACACCAGCCATTGCAGCGGCACTGGCGGTGTCCACACAAAACCGTCTTCGCGCAGGTGCTCGACCTGCCCGGTCTTCATTAGTGCAGGTGACATGGGACCATTGTCGATGGCATAGACATGCATCCCCTTCTGTACCAGCTGATAGGTCCAGCCCCCAGGCGCCGCCCCAAGGTCTGCGGCCATAGCACCATCATACAGCGCGTCCTCCCAGCGATCACGCGGCAGGAACTCGTGCCAAGCCTCTTCCAGCTTGAGCGTGGAACGGCTAGGCGCTTCGTGCGGGAAGCGCAGATGACGAATGCCATTGGGGAATTCACTGCGATTGCCGGGAAAACTCATGGCCACCTGAACGGCATTACCGGCGGTCCAGAATAGGTGCAACTGGCGCTTGCCCGCCCGTCGTTTGAGTGCGCCCCGCTTGCGCAGCACGCTTTCCAGCGGACGCTGTAGTGCTTTCCCCAGCCCAGACAACGCCTTGCCTTCATTGGTGTCGGGTTGCTCAGAGCAGATCGACTCGAAGCTCCAGCCACTGGCCAGTACCTGTTCAACGATCGGTCCGATGCGATCATCCGGTGCCAGAGCGGTCAATGGTGGCAATGCCACCAGCGTCTGACGGGCAAAAATCAGATGGTTCAACCGCAACGCCTGATGCAGCACATTGGCAGGCTCGCCCGCAGGCAGGCTTGCACACACATAGCCGCTGAAGGGATCCATCTGCCACTCAAGGTGGTCGACAGCGTCACTGCCCTTTGCCTCTAGCTTTGCACACAGCTCGGCAACCAGGTCATGTTCGAACCCCGGGCGGCAGTACAGCAGCCACGCATTGGGCACCAAAGAAGAGGACTCAGACATAGGAACCACGACACTCCTGAAGCAGATACGCTGCCGAACCGACAGAATCAAAACGATAAAGCGCCCAGTGTACCGCATTCTGCCCGCATCGCTCAGCCCTGCGTCCTCTGGATGAGACAACGCTTGGGTTCAACAGCGTCCAGATACGACAACGTCCAGATGCGACAACGCTCCCGCACCGAAGTACGAGAGCGTTCATGATACCGCATGCCTGAGCGTTACTTGCGCGGCTGGGCCATTGCCTGTACGCGCTTCAGCAGCTGAGGATCCTGCTGGATCGCCTGACCAATACGATTAAACTCTTCCACCTGAAGACCGGAGCTTTCAACCGCTTTGATCATCTTGCTGTTGGCTTCACGCAGGATGCTTTCATGCTGCTGAGCATCATCACCCGCTTTCTGCAACTGCGGTGTATAGGTCTGCGTGATCTCGGAGATCTTGACCGCTGCAGAAGAGAAGTCCTGCAGTTGCTGGTCAGTGAAGTTCGCGGCCACAGCACCGCTCTGCTGGCTAGCGGCTTGGGGGGCAGGTGCCGCCATGACACTCGGTGCGGCTGCCAGAATACCCGAAGAGAGCAGTGCCGCTGACAGAATAGCGGTCGTCCGTTTCATCAAATCCTCCAGAATATCGGATCGTGTGGGATACAGTGTGTCTGACGGTAGCCACACAGGATAGTTCCCAGGCGGTAGTGTGATTGCCGGAGCAACAACGGGATCTTCGGTCTATTATCGCTATTTATCACCATGAATTCAGCAGGTTGTTCCTGTGCGTCTACGGCCATGATTTTTTGCCTACCCGTAAAAAAAGAATGTGCTTTTTATGGCATGCAGGGTTTTCCCGCTGCGGGTGACTGGCTACACTGGGCTGCCCTCCTGCCGACGTTTCGTCGCCGGGCAGGAGATATCGCCACCCACAGCGATTCGAACCGCCGCACCGGTGATTCGGGCATGCATGTCCACGCAGAAAAACCATTCTCCAGCAGAAAGAGTGCCTGCCGATGACTCCTCATCTCCTCTCCGTCGATGACCTTAACTTGGATGCTCTGGACGAGCTGTTCTCGATTGCCGAACGGCTGGAACCCGTCGCGCGCCGTCAGAAGGTCACTCGCATACTGGAAGGGGCCGTACTGGGTAACCTATTCTTCGAAGCCAGTACGCGTACACGTATCAGTTTTAACACCGCCTTCTGTCGCTTGGGTGGCACAGTATGCGATACCACTGGCTTCACCTTCTCCTCAATGGCCAAGGGGGAATCGCTGGCCGATACCAGCCGCGTGATTGCAGGCTACGTGGATGCCATCGTGATGCGCCACCCCGATCGTGGCTCGGTGGCGGAGTTCGCAAGCGCGATCAACGTGCCGGTCATCAACGGCGGTGATGGCCCGGGCGAACACCCAAGCCAAGCACTGCTCGACCTTTATACGATCCGCAAGGAGTTCGCGCGCATCGGCAAGACAGTCGCTGGTGCGCATATTCTGATGACGGGCGACCTGAAATACGGGCGCACCGTGCACTCACTGGCTAAGCTGCTGTCGCTGCACGCCCCGATGCACTTCACGCTCGTGGCTCCACCATCGCTCGAAATGCCGATCAGCCTGATCGAGATGTTGATGGCCCGCGGACACCGCGTCGACATTCTCGACAGCCTTGATGACGTAACGACCGCCATTGATGTGGTATATGCCACCCGCATACAGAAAGAACGCTTTACTGAAGAAATGCACGATGTATTCTCCGGCCGCCCTGAGGCCTACCATGTCAATCGTGCCTTCATGGATCGCCGCGCTACGCCGCAAACCATCATCATGCACCCGCTGCCGCGCGACAGCCGCCCTGGCGCTCACGACCTTTCCACCGACCTAGATACCGACCCTCGTCTGGCCATCTTCCGCCAGACCGACAACGGTATTCCCGTGCGCATGGCCATCTTCGCTAAACTGCTGGAAGTCGATCATCTGATCGAAGGCAGTCTGCGTGATGTCACTTGGAAAGTGCCCTCACGCCTGGGTGTCAACGACCGCGTCTAAAAGCGATCACGACCGACGATGCGCCAACACGGGCGCATCGTTTTCTGCTTTATATGGACAGCATGATAGGAGTAGACCGTGGCCTCCCCTTGCTATGCTCACCTGAAGCGCTGTCTGAAGGCCGAAGTGCTGAGAAAGCGCCTCACATTCTCATGGTGGGCGATTGCCGGACGACTGCTTTGCGAAAAGGAAAAGCGCTTCTATTTTCTCTGGCGGCTCGCCGAATACCTCCACACGTCCCCTTCCCCCGCGCGGCACTGGCTGGCGCAGAGGATCACCCACCGCCTCTACTATGCCTATGGCTGCGATATCGAACTGGGAACCCGTATCGGTCCCGGACTACGCATCCGCCACTTCAGCGGCATCGTCATCAACAAACACACCCATATCGGCGCAAACTGCACCCTCCGCCAGAACACCACCATCGGCGCAGCCTCACCCGATATCAGCCGTATCACGCTGGGCGATAACGTATCGGTAGGCGCAAACGTCTGCATCGTCGGAGACAATCTCCAGATAGGCAATAACGTCACCATCGGTGCGGCGGCCTTCATTAATAAGAACATTCCCGACAACAGCGTCTGCTACTCAAAACATGCGCTAGTAATTCGTGAAAAAGAACCGGGTGAGCGAACCCTGTAGACCACGCCTAGAACACGTTTCAGCTGACAAGGCAGTCATGTCACCACTCAAGCGCCAAGAGGACTGGACATGTCTTGGTGAACCGTCATCCGTGATGTAAAGGCGACAAACTACGGGTGTTGAGGACTAAACGCGGTCATTCAGTCTGCCACGTCAAGCCGAAGCAATGGTCATACGAACCTAGCCTCTTGCGGCAAAGCGTAATCGCGGCCTAGCAGGCAGCGTGGAAAACCATGATGCCATCGGTAGTACAAGGCAGCGCCACCAAGCGCACGCCATGCTTGGGCTACATAGTAAGACCGAGTGTGCTGCAATTGCTGCTGATACCTTCACATATCGAGCAGGAATCTGGACTGGCATACCCAACTTCTGCCGCTTTCTGAGGCATACGCTGTTGGAAGAGCGTGAAGAGGACGATGAATTCCACTACCTCATCGCGCCGAAGCAGACGGGCTCGCCGAAACCGCACAAGGCGCAAGCAGGTGCTGCATCATGCCATCTACGAGAATTTAAAGTTCACCTTTGGCTACCGTGAAGGCAACGACTGCGGCAACCGTACATGGGCTAGCCATTCACACTGGGCATCTTCGATCATGAGCGCTGCGTTACAGCACGCTGTGTCACTTCCTCATCCATCAAACGCTGTCGACTGAATCTCAACCTGAGCATTACCCTCTGCCGTGTTGCACGGCTCGCCCAATGATGAGAACAAGGAAAAAACACGCCACTGCCCCATTGAACACTGCTGACAAAAACTGACAGTGTTCAGGAATACTCTATTTTTCTTGGCAACAGATATCGCGGCCAAGGGCGAAGCCTACATGATGCGAGGAGATTCCATGCACTACGACAGCAAAGCCCATCGAACCTACCGCCCCACACCGTACTCTGGCATCACCTACGCTCCGCTGTGGCACAACGATCAAGGTGGTGGTCATACCTTGCTCAGACTCGAAACAGGCGCAAGCTTGCCGCCGCATCGGCACCCTGGCTGGGAACAGATCCACGTCATTGAAGGCCGCCTGCAGGTCAACGACCACATCTTGGAACCCGGCGATCACCTAATCCTTGCCGCAAGTGAGGCGCATCGTGTCACCGCACTAGCCGCCAGCATTTACCTCGCCCTGTCCGAACGCGCCGGAGCAGAAATGCTCGACGGCACGACCATAGACACAGAGAAAGCATAGCCGCATTGGCACAAATCATCGCAGAGCGGAGTATTTAGTAAGTCGCAGGGTACCCTTAAGAAACTGCTTCATAACCTGAGCGATTACTTTTGCCCTTTCTAAACTAGACGGTTCCTAGCGCAATTTTATGGTTTGACGTCTTTTTAATGACATGGGCATTGGCGTTATAAAACATGCTCTAAGTTCGCCTGTTTACGCCTAGCGTTGTGTGACATTGTTGTGTGACATTGAAGGCGAACTTGTCGAGAGTGATTTTCGTCATGGTGACGCCTCGAAAAGCCCTGTTCTCAAAAGCGACTCGCAGTACAGCATTGCTGAAACCATTTAATTGATTGGTAAGGCTGCGGGGCTGGATTTGATCGTAGTTAGGCAACGTCCCGAAAAAGATCATCCTGCAATGAAAAAGCCCGGCATTAGGCCGGGCTTTTTCATTGCGTACGGTTCGGCGCTTTAGCGCTGTCGCCATTCGATGGCAGTACGCCAACCACACATACCGGCAAAGTACAGTGAGGTCGCCAGCCACAGCCATTTCATTACACTGGGGTAGAAGTCGATGCCGCATACCAGTACGGTGGCACACACACACCACAGCAGCGTGACGACGATGTTCAGCGACATCAGCGTCTGAACGCGGAACGGGTGCAGGAACTTGACCTTGGTCACGGTCAACACGGCCAGTACCATAATGATAGCGAACGAGCACCAAGGCGGCAGCTGCAGCACGAACAGGTACATGGCCAGAATATTCCAAGCGGCAGGGAAGCCGACGAAATAGTTGTCCTGGCTTTTCATGTGTACGTTGCAGAAACAGAACATTGATGACAGCAAAATGATGATGGTCGCCAACAACCCCCAGCCGGCCGGCAATGGAATAAAGGTGAAGATGAACACGGCAGGAATGAAAGCCCAGGTCAAATAGTCGATGACCATGTCCAGAATGGCGCCATCGAAATGCGGCAGCACTTCCTTGACCCGGTAGCGACGCGCCAGAGTACCGTCGATGCCATCGACCATCATGGCCGCACCCAGCCACAGCAGGCACTGGACCGCCTGTCCCTGAAACAGGGCCAGGGCCGCCATCAACCCCAGCACGACACCGCTGGCAGTAATGGCATGCACTCCCCACGCCTTCCAGACATCGCTGGTATTTGACGTGGTAGAAGAAAACATCTCGTTCACACTTAACTCCTAGTTGTGATGAATCGACCGTCTCTGGGTCACGGCGCGAAAGCCTACCTTATCCGCATCCCCTTGGCGATGATAGTTCACTCGTCCTCGGTTCGACCTCGCTTATTTATCAATGAGTCACCGAAGAATGGGCCAACGCTTTCATTGTAGTGTGCGCAGATAGGACTTACCGCCCACAAGGCTCATCTGTGTAGCGATCCAGTGCATGCGCTGCTGGACACGCGCATCGGGATGAACCGGACTCCACACGCGGGGCGCCGGCAGAATAGCGGCCAGTCGTATGGCCTGTTCGGTGGTCAAAGCCTGTGCGGAAGTATGAAAATAGTGGCGCGCGGCGGCTTCTGCGCCGTACACACCGTCATCCCACTCAGCGCTGTTCAGATACACTTCGAGAATGCGGCGCTTCGGCCAGCTCAGCTCCATCATGGCCGTCAGCGGTACTTCCGCCCCTTTGCGGGCCCAGTCAGAGTGAGTCCACAGCAACAGGTTTTTGGCGGTCTGCTGGCTGATGGTGCTGGCACCGCGCAGAGAACGCCCTTCCCGCCATGCCTGCCAGGCATCCGACATCTGCTGGGTATCAAACCCATGGTGCCATGGGAACCGCTGGTCTTCGGAGGCAATGACAGCCAGCTTGAGCGAATCACTGATGCGCTCGTAGGGAACCCACTGATGCTGCCAACCACTGCGCGACAGCAAGGCCTGCTCTAGCATCACTGCAGTGAACGGTACGGGCACCCAGCGAAACAGCAGTATCAATGCGCCGCACAGCGCCAGCCAACCGACGATCAGCTGAATGGCCCAACGCACGCCGCTGCGCAGCAGCATGCCTATCCGAGTCGCCATTAAAAAGTGCCGTCCTCTTTAAACAAGGCATCGGCATGATGATGCAGGTGCTCTTCGATAAAGGAGGCCACGAAGAAATAGCTGTGATCATAGCCCGCCTGATAGCGCAGTGTCAGTGGGTAGTTGGCACTCAGGCACGCATCACGGAAATCTTCAGCACACAGCTGCTCATCCAGATACTGATCGGCATCGCCCTGATCGATGAGAATGGGGATAGCATCAGCGGGAGACAGCTCTTCCTGCACCAATACACAGGGGTCATAATCCAGCCAGAGCGTAGGATCATTGCCCAAATAGGCGCCGAATGCAGCCTGCCCCCAAGGGGCGGATGACGGGTGTGCCATAGGAGCAAATGCAGAAATAGCACAGTAGCGATCGCGCAGCCGTAGGCCACAGACCAGCGCTCCCAAACCTCCCATGGAGTGGCCCATAATCGAACATCGCTCGGCAACAGGGAAATTTTGGCGTATCAGTTCTGGCAACTCTTCCGTCACGTAATCGAACATCCGATAGTGAGCCTGCCACGGTGCCTGAGTCGCATTGAGGTAGAAACCAGCGCCAGCACCGAGGTACAGCGGATCATCGTCGCTTTCGATACCCGTATTGCGGGGGCTGGTATCCGGGCAGACAAGAATAACGCCTCGCTCGGCCGCCACGCGATGTGCGCCCGCCTTCTGCATAAAGTTCTCATCCGTGCAGGTAAGCCCCGACAGCCACCAGACCACTGGGCACGGGGTATCGGCCGCCTGCGGCGGCAAAAAGATACCGAACGTCATATCACAGCCCAACGCCTTAGAGGCGTGGCGATAGCGCCGGTAACTTCCACCCGCACTGGCATGCGCTTCGATGCACTCCAGCGCGTCGGTGGTCGGCGTTACATCCTGAATGGGAAGAGGCACTGCATTGCGTTCGGTCATGAAAAGACTCCTGCAAAACATGCGCGGTGGCATCCTAGCCACCGCATGACAGCATGCGCCTATAAGAGCGCACGCTCAACATAGCGATCGTTCCCTTACGCCATGAGATGGGCAGAGAGCAAAGCGCGCTAGAAGTGTATGACCGTACGGATACCGTTGCCTTGATGCAATAGGTCAAATGCCGTGTTGATCTGTTCAAGCGGCAAGTTATGGCTGACGAAATCATCAATGTTGATCTGTCCGTTCATGTAGCGCTCAACATAGCTCGGCAGTTCGGTGCGTCCCTTGACACCACCAAACGCACTGCCACGCCACACTCGTCCCGTCACCAGTTGGAAAGGCCGCGTCGAGATTTCCTGCCCGGCTCCCGCAACGCCAATGATGATGGATTCGCCCCACCCCTTATGGCAACATTCCAGCGCCTGCCGCATGACCTCGACGTTTCCAATACATTCGAAGGAGTAATCCACCCCACCGTCGGTCATGTCAATCAGCACCTCCTGAATCGGCAGACTGTGCTCTTGCGGATTGATACAGTCGGTAGCGCCCAGCTGGCGCGCCAGTTCGAAACGCGAGGGATTGATGTCAACGGCAATGATACGCCCGGCTTTCGCCATCACGGCCCCTTGAATGACCGACAACCCGATAGCCCCTAGCCCGAACACAGCCACTGTCGCTCCGGGTTCGACCTTTGCCGTGTTATGAACGGCGCCGATCCCCGTCGTGATGCCACACCCCAACAGGCAAACCTTGTCCAGAGGCGCAGCCTTGCTGATCCTAGCCAGCGCTATTTCCGGCAGCACGGTATATTCGGAAAACGTGGATGTGCCCATATAGTGATAGATCGGCTTGCCGTTCAGGGAAAAGCGTGAAGAGCCATCCGGCATCACCCCGATCCCTTGCGTAGCCCTGACTGCGCTGCACAGGTTGGTCTTGCCCGACAGACAGAACTTGCACTGGCGACATTCCGCGGTATACAGAGGAATGACATGATCGCCAACGACCACAGACGTCACGCCTTTGCCTACCGCCTCGACGATACCACCGCCCTCATGTCCTAGAATGGCAGGGAAACGTCCCTCCGGGTCCATGCCCGACAGCGTATAGGCATCCGTGTGGCAGACACCCGTCGCCACCATACGTACCAAGACCTCGCCTTCCTTGGGACCTTGGACATCAATTTCTTCAATGGAAAGCGGCTTGTTCGCTTCCCAGGCCACTGCAGCTCGCGCTTTCATAACATCATCCTTGATCACAATTTAGGTAGAGAGTGGTCGATAAATTCAACAACAGAACAGGATCCTTATCTATCAGTAACATTACCTGTCGCCGATACTACATAGATAAGCAAGCCATTTCATATCATTATCACCATTATTTTATTTATTCGCCAACATACTGATTAATGTGCTTTTTAAGCGTGGAGGCTTAATTTTGCATATCCAATATAATTTCTATTTATTTTTTCGAATATTTCATCATAAGGTATTTAAAGAACCAATATATACCCATGACATATTGTTTATGCTTTATCATGTAACTCGCACACACCTTGGCTTCTCGGTGCGTCTTAGGCTGCTGCCTAGGGACATCCTTAAAAGGAGTGAACTGCTCGTAATGTAGATATTGATCAACATTAGAGCCTTCTCCATCAACCCCTTCGACCCAAGGTTTCTTGCCCCCCATGAAATGTATCAATACCGGCTGGGCAACGGGGTTTTCTTGCTTGTATTCCTTCACGATAACATGTGAATTGGTATCTGCTGGATAATTATAGGCCGGTGGCAAAATTTCGATGCGCCCATCCAACACCACATTCAATGCATCCTGATCATAGCTTCTAAATTCGTGGGATTTTTCCGATAGCAACTGATACAAGCTGCTCGTTATATCATTTTCATTCCATGCTCGGGCATCAACGAGCAAGACTCCCGAGTTAAAGTATCGATCACATGAGTAGGATGAGTGGTCAAACGCATGTCCCGATTTATCAGGATCCTGTACTGCCGCTGCAATATTACCGTGCAGATCTAGGCCAAATAATGGTGAAATGTCGCCGACACAAAGTACATCCGCATCCAGATAGAGGAAGCGAGGTGCAAACGGTGCCAGTACAGGAGCCATAACGAGACGTTGATAGATGGCAGAAGACCAACCCTCCGTTGCCCATCCTGAGAACTGCTCAGCATCGACGGGATGCAGCACAACACTGATACCAAGCTGATCGGATAGCTGCTGTAAAGAGGCCAGCATATTATCAAAGGAATCGCTGAAAACGTGCGCTACGACGGAAGCGTCCGTATTTTTCACCACAGAAGCAATTGATGTGCACAGGGCCCTGATGAATCGCTCATCTACACCATACGCTACGTGAATGGCCTTGGATGAAAAAGCGTTATCTCTTATGCCTAGAATGCGATAAGCGCCCTTTTCAACACTCACATCACTCATAATATCCTCACGTTTAATAATAAACCCACGTTGCCGTCCACAGTAAAAAACAAGAGCAACTAAATTAATTAGTCATAGCTTAAGTCACATTGACCCAATCAAGACCATACTCATTACACTTTGATATATAAAGAGTATTAACCGCCTAATGATCTTTTTCAACCATAAAAAAACCCGTAGCGCTGCTTCTACGCTACGGGTACTTAATCACACGTTACCGTTTACTTCCGCTTGCGGTTCGGAATATGGATCGCGTGTCCATCCACTGCCAGAGCAGCTTCATGTACGGCTTCCGACAGGGTCGGGTGAGCGAAGCAGGTCAGTGCCAAATCCTCGGCACTGGAGCCGAATTCCATCGCAATCACGCCCTGTGCGATCATTTCGCCGGCCTGCTGACCGAGGATATGCACGCCCAGAATGCGGTCGGTTTCCTTGTCGGTGATGATTTTCACCAGGCCTTCGGTAGCATTATTGGCCATGGCGCGGCCGCTTGCGGCAAACGGGAAGCTGCCTGTTTCATAGGCAATCCCCGCCTCGCGCACTTCCTGCTCCGTCTTACCTACCCATGCGATCTCAGGCGCGGTGTAGATGATGTTGGGAATGGTGTCGTAGTTCATCTGAGCCTTATGGCCCGCGATGATATCCGCCACCATCACCCCTTCCTCAGACGCCTTATGGGCCAGCATCGGGCCACGCACCACGTCACCGATGGCATAAACGCCCGTTACGCTAGTACGGCACTGATCGTCGACTTCGATGAAGCCGCGATCGCTGACCTTAACGCCAGCATCGGCGCTCAGCAGCTGCTCGGTATAGGGGCGACGACCAACACAGACGATCAGTTTGTCAAAGGTCTGCTGCTGTTCACCGTTAGCGTCCGTATAGGTGACGGTCACTTCATTGCCAGTGACTGTACTGCCGGTAACGCGTGCGCCCAGCTTAATGTTCAAGCCTTGCTTGCTCAGGATACGGTAGGCATCTTTCGCCAGCGTTTCGTCAGCGGATGCCAAAAACGAATCCATCGCTTCGAGCACCGTAACGTCACTGCCGAGACGTGACCAGACGGACCCCAATTCAAGACCGATGACACCGGCACCAATGACGCCCAGACGTTTCGGGGCTGCCGTGAAATCAAGCGCACCGGAAGAATCCACAATAGTGTCGCCGTTCACCGGTGCCGGCGGAATGTCGACCGGTACAGAGCCAGAGGCGATGATGATGTCGCGCGTTTCGTAGACAGCCGTCGACCCATCGCGATGGGCCACTTCAACCTTGCCGCTGCCCAGCACTTTGGCCGTGCCTTCCAGTGCGGTAACACCATTGGCTTTGAACAGGCCGCTGATACCGCCGGTCAACGTCTTCACGATGCCGTTCTTGCGGGCAATCATCTTCTCGACGTCGGCTTTCACGCCGCTGATTTCAATACCAAAGGTATCAAAGTCATCACGTGCTTCTGCGAACTTGTGGGACGCTTCCAGCAGTGCTTTGGAAGGAATACAGCCTACGTTGAGGCAAGTGCCACCGTGTACGGTGCGTCCTTCAGCGTTGACCCACTTCTCGACACAGGCCGTTTTCAGGCCCAACTGCGCGGCACGAATGGCGGCTACATAGCCTCCGGGGCCTGCCCCGATCACGATAACGTCAAACTTTTCGGCCATGATCTGATTCCGATGGAGATGGATGAATAAAGGTAATGATGGCAGACATCGCGCAACAGCGGTGCCTGCCAGAAGGTTTTCGAAGCACAGCCATAGGCTGCGACTTCTGTTTCCGAACGCTACGGTGCTCGTTCGAGTGCGCTATGCGCCAACCGTCAGGTGGCGATCAGCATTCCCCCGCATCTTTCCCTCTATGGTAAAAGACACGGGCATCAATTACACGCTCAGCAGGATGCGAGCAGGATCTTCCAGCAGCGCTTTTACCGTCACCAAGAACTGTACGGCATCCTTGCCATCGATCATGCGATGATCATACGACAAGGCCAGATACATCATCGGGCGAATGACCACTTCACCGTTGACGGCTACCGGACGGTCCTCGATCTTGTGCATACCAAGGATGGCCGTCTGCGGCGGGTTCAGAATCGGCGTCGACAGCAGCGAACCGAATACCCCACCGTTGGTAATGGTGAACGTACCACCCGTCATTTCGTCCAGCGTTAGGCGGTTTTCACGACCACGCTTACCGAAATCGGCGATCTGCCGCTCAATATCGGCCAGCTGCATCGTATCGGTATCGCGCAGCACGGGAACCACGAGGCCTCGCTCGGTGGATACAGCAACGCCGATATCTTGATAACCATGATAAACGATGTCATCACCGTCGATAGAAGCATTGACATCAGGGAAGCGTTTAAGTGCCTCGGTGCATGCCTTGACGAAGAAGCTCATGAAGCCCAACTTCACGTCGTGCGCTTTCTGGAACTGCTCTTGGTATTGCGCGCGCAGCTGACGGATAGCGCTCATATCCACTTCGTTGTACGTGGTCAGCATAGCGGCCGTCTGCTGCGCCCGCACCAAGCGGTCGGCGATCGTCTGGCGCAGGCGGCTCATTGGCACGCGCATGTCCTGACGCGGCAGAAATTCGTCTTCTTCAGCGTTAGGCAGATCAGCCCGCGTTACCGACGCAGCCCCTTTCAGCTTGCGCTGCACGTCTTCCTTCAGGATACGCCCACCGCGGCCGCTGCCCGACAGCGTCGAGATATCGACACCGTGCTCAGCCACCAGCTTGCGAGCAGCCGGCGCGAGACGCCATTCGCCATCGGTCGGATGCGCCGCCGTATCCGTATCGGCGACCATCGGGGAAGCGGACGGCATGACACTGCCCAACTGCAGCGTACCCAGCGGCTGTTCACTGGTCACCTGCTGGCCCTCAGCGACATTAACGGCCGTCAGCGTACCCGCATCGGTGGCACAGACTTCGAGCACCACTTTGTCAGTTTCGATCTCCACCAGCAGTTCGTCGCGCTCAACGTGATCGCCCACCTGATGATGCCAAAACAGCAACGTGCCCTCCGCTACCGACTCAGGATACTGTGGGGCATGAATGATGACCGTCTTTCCTTCGGGCTGAACGGCCGCGGAATCGACCACCGCTTGCGACTGCGCGGCAGCGGCCCCTTGCTGCAGATGACCCAGCAGCTGTTCGCTGGTGCAGCGTTCGCCTTCAGCCACCAGAATATCCGTGAGGGTTCCAGCGTCGGCAGCGACGACTTCCATGACCACTTTATCCGTTTCGATCTCAACCAACAGCTGGTCACGCTCGACACGATTGCCCGGGGCACAATGCCAGCCCACTACCGTACCTTCAGCAATGGATTCGGGGAAACTGGGCGCTTTGATCTCGATAGTCATATCCGTTCAATTCCTTGCCTGCATTCCGCCCTGATCCATCCAGCTACTCCGGTTCAGGGCGGGAACCGGCGGACATATCTAAACGTCGTGTATTAGGTCTATATCACGCATAGCGCGTATAAAAAGAGACCGCATCAGCGCTTGAAGCGCGATACGGTCGCTTTGATCATGCCTTGAAGGCAGCCTCTACCAGCGCACACTGCTCTTCGGCGTGCTGATGAGCGCTACCCGTGGCAGGGGCCGCTGCTGACGGACGACCAACATAGCGCACGCTCGCACGGTCACCCGACAGCACCACTACCTCGTCAAGGGCATCGCGCACGCCCTGCCAGTAACCTTGGTTGCGCGGTTCTTCCTGGCACCACACCAGTGTCTTCAGAGCAGGATAGCGTGCCAACTCAGCGGCCACTTCTTCGACCGGGAAGGGATACACCTGCTCAACACGCACCAGTGCCGTATCCTCATGCGCCTGCGCGTCGTGCTCGGCCAGTAGATCATAATGAACCTTGCCCGCTGACAGCACGACACGCGTTACCCGCGATGCATCGGCCTGATCGTCCGGCAGGACGGTCTGGAAATGGCCGTCCGCTAGCGCTTCCAGCGAAGAAACCGCCAAACGATGACGCAGCAGGCTCTTCGGCTGCATGACCACCAGCGGCTTGGCTACGCCGAGGGTCAGTTGGCGGCGCAGTAGATGGAACATCTGCGCAGGCGTCGTCGGCGTACACACGAACATATTCTCTTCCGCACACAGCTGCAGGAAGCGTTCGGGACGCGCCGAAGAATGCTCCGGCCCTTGGCCCTCATAGCCGTGAGGCAGCAGCAGCACTAGACCACAGCGCTGCCCCCATTTTGCATCGCCTGCCGCGATGAACTGGTCGATCACGACCTGCGCCCCGTTGGCGAAATCGCCAAACTGGGCTTCCCACAGCACAAGAGATTGCGGTGCTGCGGTTGAATAACCGTATTCAAAAGCGAGCACGGCCTCTTCTGAGAGCAACGAATCATGTATGACACAAGGTGCCTGCAGTGCAGAAAGGTGCTGCAACGGCACCCATGCCTTATCCATCTGTTGGTCGTGCAACACGGCGTGGCGATGCGAGAACGTGCCTCGCCCGCTGTCCTGCCCGATAAGGCGCACGGGGTGACCAGCGGCCAGCACAGAAGCATATGCCAGCAGTTCTGCAGCCCCCCAGTTCAACGGTATCTCGCCCGTCAGCATGCGCTGGCGGTCTTCGTAGACGCGCTCGACCTGTCGCTGAAGGGATAGATCGGCCGGTACGGCAAAGGCACGTTCGCCCAGAGCAACCAGCGACTCGGGCGTTAATGCAGGCAGTGCCGATACATCAAAAGCGCTCGCCTGCGGCGCTGAGGCCGACGCGGATGATTCCAGCCACTCGCGATAATCGTCGGCCAGTTGTTTCACCTGCTCAGCACTGATCCGCCCCTGCGCCACTAGGCGCTCGGCATAGCGCTGTTGTGCTGTGGACTGCTGGCGAATCTTGGCATACATCAGTGGCTGCGTACCGGACGGCTCATCAGCTTCATTATGACCACGGCGACGGTAGCCAATCAGGTCGATCAACACATCCTGACCTGAATGCTGCCGCCATTCGAACGCCAGACGCGCGGCACGCAGCACCGCTTCAGGTTCATCGGCATTCACATGCAGCACAGGAATCTGCAACATGTGCGCGATATCGGTGCAATAACGCGTCGAGCGGGCATCATCTGCCCGTGACGTCGTGAAACCGATCTGGTTGTTGATGACGATATGGACGGTGCCGCCGATGCCAAAGGCTCGTGTGCGCGACATCTGTAGGCATTCCATGACCACACCCTGTCCTGCGAATGCAGCATCGCCGTGCATTGCGATAGGCAGTACCTGTACACCGTCCTGATCTTGACGCGCACGCACGGCCCCCTGCAACACAGGGGTAACGATTTCAAGGTGGGAGGGGTTGGGCACCAGCTCGCATGATAGCGTCCCATTGGGGAACTGGCGCGTGCTGCGATAACCCAGATGGTACTTGACGTCGCCACTGGTGCCGGTATGCGGCGCACGCCCTTCAAATTCGTCAATGACGGCCGCAGGCGGCTTACCCAGCGCATTCACCAACACGTTGAGGCGACCACGGTGCGCCATTCCGATCATGACGTGCGACAGCTTGCCGGCGGCCTCATGCATCAGCGCATCCACCAACGGAATTAAGGTATCGCACCCTTCAAGTCCGAAACGTTTGGCCCCCGGGTAACGGCCAGCCAGATAGCGCTCGAAACCATCGGCGGCCGTCAGACGCTCCAGCAATGCCTGCTGCTCTGCACGTGATGCAGCACGCTGTGGCGCTTCGATACACGATAGCCACCACGCTCGCGCGTCAGGGTCATCAAGCGGTATTTCGACAGCCAGCGCTCCCGCATAGGTCTCAGCCAGCCAGCCTTGCAGTGCCGTCAGCGTCATACGCGCTGGCAGATGGTGCGGCAGCTCCAGCGCTCGTGTATCCAGCTCACGCGCCAGGTCAGCCGCCGTCAATCCATGCGTAGCAGGGTCCAGTTCGGCCACCGTTTCCGGCGTCTGAAGCGCCAACGGATCAAGATGGGCCTGCCGGTGGCCATGACGACGCCAAGCGTCTATCCACGAACGCACATGGCTGGTCACTTGCTGCTCACGCGTTACCGCGGGCGAAGGCGCTGCGATGCGCTGGCGAAGGCTAGCCTGCCCGCGAAAGCGTTCACGAACGGAGGAAAGAGGAACATGGGCTTTCGAGTCTTCGACGAGGGTATCGAAGTAATGGCGCCACTGTTCAGGAATGCTGTCGGGAGCATCAAGATAGCGCTCGAACAGCTGCTCAACATAGTGCGCATTGGCGCCATTCATATGCGAACTGCGCCAGAGAGCCGCCATTCGGCTATTTTTTTGTGTCTGTTTCATGCGCGTGCGGACCTGCCTGCGAATCGGTGTTGTCATTCTGCCGGCCTTCTTCCGCTCCCTCGATATTCAAGAGGACCGGAGATAAGAGGCTTAATATAGCAAGATTGCCGCGGTAGCTTAAGAGGACTTTTCGCCCACTCGCTGCCTTTTAGTGCAAGCGGTGTTCTTTTAGCCTCAAGCAGGGGATGACAATCCTCTCTTACTGAGGTAACACTGAAAGAACCGTAGAGCAACATCTGACAGTCACGGATCACACTGTCTTCTACGCTTTGGCTTGATACCCAGCGTTGCAGGTCTACGGCAAACCGCCGCCTCCTCACGCCAAGACCTTCCTAATCCCACAATAACTACAACGATGTAAGGAATGAGTGCATGTCATCCAACAAGAAACAGGCCGTTCTACATATTGATGGGCAAGCGATTGAGCTCCCCATTCTGTCAGGCACCCTGGGCCCCGATGTACTTGATGTGCGTCAGCTGTCTGCCCAAGGACTACTGACCTACGACCCAGGCTTTATGTCGACGGCGTCCTGCGCCTCGGCCATCACTTATATCGACGGCACCCAAGGCATTCTGCTCCATCGTGGCTACCCGATTAATGAACTGGCCCAGCGCTCCAGTTTTCTAGAGCTGTCCTACCTACTCTTTCACGGCGAACTGCCCACCCCATCGCAGTACGCCGAGTTCATGTCGAAAGTGCAGGCGGAAATGCTGGTCCACGAGCAGCTGGTACGCTTTTTTACCGGCTTTCGCCGCGATGCACACCCGATGGCAGTCATGTGCGGTGTGATCGGCGGCCTGTCAGCGTTCTATCACGACATGCTGGATTTTGCAGAATCGCGCGATCGCGAAGAGGCTGCCGTGCAACTGCTGGCCAAAATGCCAACGCTGGCGGCCATGTGCTACAAGTACAGCATTGGCCAGCCCTTTATGTACCCGCGCTACGAGCTGGGCTACACCGAGAACTTCCTGCACATGATGTTTGCAACGCCATGTGCCCCCCATGTCCCCAACCCCGTTGTGGTCCGCGCACTTGATCGCATCCTGATGCTGCATGCCGACCATGAACAGAACGCTTCGACCAGCACGGTACGTCTAGCGGGTTCCACAGGAGCCAGCCCGTTTGCCTGCGTCAGCGCAGGGATCGCCGCACTGTGGGGTTCCGCACACGGCGGTGCCAATGAAGCCGTTCTGAACATGCTGGACGATATCGGCGAAAACAGCGAAGAGAACATCCAGCGCTATATCGAACGCGCCAAAGACAAGAACGACCCGTTCCGTCTGATGGGCTTCGGGCATCGCGTTTACCGCAACTTCGACCCGCGCGCTAAAGTGATGAAGGAAAGCTGCGATGAAGTGCTGGACGCACTGGGCATGGCCAACGATCCCAAGCTACAGATTGCCCGCCGGCTGGAAGAGGTTGCTCTGCAAGACCCGTACTTCATCGAGCGCAAGCTATACCCGAACGTCGATTTCTACTCGGGCCTCATCCTGCGTGCGATCGGCATTCCAACCAACATGTTCACGGTCATGTTCGCGCTTGCGCGCACGGCGGGCTGGATCTCGCACTGGAATGAAATGGCAGGTCACCCTCACCGCATCGGCCGCCCACGCCAATTGTATGTAGGCCCAACCGAACGGCACTATCCCGCGCATACACCTAATGATCAGTAGCGCAGGCAGCGAATGCTTCTCCGGCCCTTGGCATATGCCAAGGGCTTTTTTTATCAGCTGTATAACAGCGCGCGGCACACCCTTACGGAGCAAGAGCACTCGCCGTTTTCCTGCGCCACCTTCCTCATCCAAGCCTTTTTGAACCACTGGCCGGGCACTCTCGTAACGCTGAGTAATAGTAAAAAGCAATCGGTGGAAGATGGAGAGCAACGCCATGAAAGTGGTGCTTATCTGAGTTTTCCACTTCATCCCCAGCTAAAACGGCCGATGTAGTCAGATGGGGTGGTTTTCCACACTTTCTGTGGATAAGCCTGTGAAAAACGTCTTCCAACCCGCGTATAGCGACCGTGGCGCAAGGGATTTCGTCAGATTGATCATTTTTTGATCAATCATAAGTCATTGTTTTGAAAGAGTTATTGCAAATACAGAGGGATAGCGGCCCAACGTGAGCCATAAGCGGCCAAAGCTGTAGCGTTCAGCTAGCACTTAGTGGACAAGTAGAGGAAAACGAGGGAATGTCAAGCAGGATATGGCTGTAATGCACGCCATGACAGCAAATTGCATGCTGTAGAGAGGAAACACCCGAAGCTGCACAATGATGTGCAGCTTCGGGTTAGTAATTGGTGGAGCCTATCGGGTTCGAACCGATGACCTCAACGCTGCCAGCGTCGCGCTCTACCAACTGAGCTAAGGCCCCAGGCGAAACGCTATGGGTATGGCTACCGACAACGTATCGAGTCAGTCACACTGGTGAAGTATGCTGACATGCCAGTTTTCGTGCGGCATCACGTTAAAGGACGGGGCGCATAGTACATTATGCGCCCCTACCGGTCAAGGCATCAGTCGATAAGAGGCAATTGCTGCTCGGTTTTCTCCAGCGCCTTGAGTTTCTTCTTGCCGAAGCCACCCAGTACGTCGACGGCATGACGCAGACGTGCACGGGTCATATCGGAGCCCAGAATGGCCATGGCGTCGATGACAGACGTAGAGGTCAGGCTGCCCGTGATCGCCATGAAGACTGGCGCAAGCAGCTGCTTGGGTTTCAACTCGTAGTGCGCGGAAAGCACCTTCACCTGCTCAAACAGGCTGTCCTTGTCCCAGTGACGCACTTTCTCGAAACGCCACACCATCAGCTGCAACAACTCCTTCTGCTGTTCGACCGGCAGATTGATCAGTTCGAAGTCGTCCTGCGCTACATCGGGTAGCCCAGCGAAGAAGTGCCCTGCCAACGGGATAACGTCCGTCAGTTTCTGGATCCGCGGGCGGATTTCAGGCAGCAACTGATCAATATACTCGCGGTTGAACGCCCATTCCTGCATAGCGCGGATGAACTGATCATCCGTCAGCTCTTCACGCAGATACAGGCCATTGAGCCAGTTCAGCTTCTCAAGATCGAAGATCGGACCGCCCAGCGAGATGCGCGTAACGTCAAAGTTCGCTTTCATTTCATCGAGCGAGAACTTTTCACGCTCGTCAGGCATTGACCACCCCATGCGGCCCAAGTAGTTCAGCACGGCCTGCGGCAGATAGCCCATGCGGCGATAGTAATTGATCGACGTAGGGTTCTTGCGCTTGGAGAGCTTGGATTTGTCTGGGTTGCGCAGCAGCGGCAGGTGGCACAGCGCCGGCATTTCCCAACCGAAGTACTCATACAGCAGCTGGTGCTTCGGTGCCGAGTTGATCCACTCTTCACCGCGCAGCACGTGGGTGATTTCCATCAGATGGTCATCTACCACATTGGCCAGATGGTAGGTCGGCATTCCATCGGATTTCATCAGGATCTGCGCATCAACTTGCGCCCAGTCCAGCTCGATTTCGCCGCGCAGCATGTCCTTGACGATGCAGGTACCTTCGCGCGGTACCTTCATGCGCACGACATACGGTGCATTCGCGGCTTCGCGGCGCGCGACTTCATCAGCGGGCAGTTGCAGGTCTTCTGCCTTAAGCGCCATGAAGTTGCCGGCTTCTTTGCGTTCTGCGCGCAGTGCGTCCAGCTCTTCCGGCGTACGGTAGCACTTGAACGCGTGACCAGAGGCCAGCAGTTGATCGACATACTGAGTATAGATGTCGCCGCGCTCGCTCTGGCGATAGGGGCCGTGGGGGCCACCGACATCCGGGCCTTCCTTCCACTCAATGCCCAACCAGCGCAGCGAGTCGAAGATCATCTGCTCAGACTCACGGGTCGACCGCTCGCGGTCGGTATCCTCGATACGCAGGATGAATTCGCCACCGTGCTGGTGAGCGAAACACAGGTTGAACAGCGCAACGTAGGCAGTGCCTACATGAGGATCACCGGTAGGTGACGGCGCAATACGCGTGCGAACAGTCATGATTACCCCTTGAGATACGGGAACAGGATCGAACGATGGCAGGATATCCCAGCAAAGATGACTTCTTTGCACGGGTATCCTTGTGTACATTAAACGCTATCATACGCGAACTTGATGCAGGCATCAGCATGACCTGCCAGATTGGCGAGCGCATTCACCCCTTCGTGCTTTTTATGCCATGTCGATTCGGCTAGCGCACGATGCACCTATTCTTATGAAGTGAAATGCACGTTGCTCGCAGTGCCCGTCTTCTCACTGATTGGTTTCCGTTGGAGTTTTCATGTCATCACACCCCCTGCCCACACCCGCTCAGTGGCTGCGCGCCAATGCCAGTCGCGGCGGTCGCTGGAATCGGGTCATCATGCTGGCAGCGACCGGGTCTACTCTGCTGCTACTGCTGCAAGCATGGGCCATTGCCAGCGTGGTGTATCGGCTTGCCATTGAGCATGCACCTCTGTCCTCGCTGACCCTGCCCTTAATCATACTGCCGGTAGCCTTTCTGGGACGCGGCGCACTGGCCTGGCTACGTACCGAAGCGGGCGTACGCTGTGGCCTGGCAATTCGCCAGTCGATACGAGAAGACGTGTTGCGCCGCATCGGTGAACGAGGCCCACTTTGGAGCCAGCGCCAGCACAGCGCCGCACTGGGCAATCAGGTGTGGGATCAGGTCGATGCGCTACAGAACTACTACGCCGATTACCGTCCGCAGATGCTGCTCTGCGGTATGATTCCGCTGATCATTCTCTGCGCCGTACTGCCAGTCAGTTGGGCCGCCGCGCTGATTCTGCTGATCACAGGCCCCTTGATTCCACTCAACATGGCAATGATCGGCTGGGGAGCCAAGAACCTCCAAGACCAGCAGCTGACCGAAACCCATCGCATGAGCCGCCACTTCCTCGATACACTGAAGGGGATGCCGACGCTGCGTCTGCTTGGGCGCTCCCATCAGCAAGCTAATGAGATCTATGCGGTCTCCGAAGGGGTCCGTCAGCGCAACATGAAGGTGTTGCGTCTGGCTTTCCTCTCCTCTAGCGCATTGGAGTTCTTCGCATCTGTTTCGATTGCCCTGTTGGCCACCTATATCGGCTTCACCTATCTGGGTCAGTTTGATTTCGGCACTTGGGGCAAGGGGCTTAGCCTGTTCGGCGGCCTGTTCATGCTGATTTTATCGCCAGAGTTCTATCAGCCGCTGCGCGATCTTGGCGTTCACTACCATGCCAAGGCCGAAGCGGAAGCGGCAGCCGAAGTACTGATGCCACTGCTGACCGAAGCGTCACAACCCGCCGAGGCTAGCACTACAGCGGCGAAGCACTGGGCAGTGCCGGATACGCTGGGCATAACACTTGATCACGTTAGCTGTCGCTATCCAGGCCAGGCATCGCCGGCCCTGAACGATGTCAGCTTTTCCGTGGCGGCGGGGGAAACCATTGCCGTTATCGGGCCCAGCGGCGCGGGCAAGAGCACCCTACTGACCACTCTGCTGGGCTTCATGCAGCCGGAACAGGGCACCATCACCCTTCACTCGGGCGAACGCCTTGACCATCTGCTGACGTCCGAGTGGCAGCACGCACTAAGCTGGGTCGGACAGCACAATGCGCTGATTTCGGGCACGCTGGCCGACAACCTCACGATTGCATTACCGGACGACCAGCCGATTGACGAGGATCGGCTATGGGAAGCGCTCGACAAAACCGACCTGCGCTGCTGGGCCAACCAGCTGCCGCAGGGACTGCACACGCGCATCGGTGACGGTGGCCAGCCGGTCTCCGGCGGTCAGGCACGCCGCATCGGCTTGGCACGCGCCTTTCTGCGCGATGCACCGCTTGTGCTGCTGGATGAACCAACAGCCAGTCTCGACCAGCAGAGCGAGCGCATCGTCAACCGCGCCATTGCTGCACTTAGCAAGAACCGCACGGTCATCATGCTGACTCATCGTCTGTCACTGCTCAATCAGGCTGATCGCATCCTGCTGCTGGAACAGGGTCGTGTGCGTGCCTTCGATACGCTGAGCGCTCTGAGTCAGCCCCACGGCCCACTGGCCAACGTCATCGACACCGCACGCGCCGATCTGGATACCCAAGGAGAGCCGTCATGACATCTTCCCACGGCGCTCCACTGCGTCTGCGTGAACTGTGGCCCTATCTGGCCCAGATGAAGCCTTACTGGCTACTGCTCAGCACCGGCTTTCTGCTCAACCTGATAGCCCTAGTGTCCAGCGTCAGCCTTATGGCGCTCTCCGGCTGGTTCATCAGTGGCGCAGCGGTGGCAGGACTGCTTGAAGCTACCCGCATCGCCTTCAACTACGCCATTCCATCGGCGGGCGTGCGCTTCTTTGCCATCACGCGTACCGCCAGCCGCTATGGAGAGCGCGTCACAACGCATGAAGGCACGCTCAAGCTGCTGTCGGTACTACGCCGCTCAACCTATCTGCGCATTGAGCCGCTCTCCCCTGCCGCGCTTCAACGTTTGGGCAGTGGCGAGCTGATGACACGACTGACGGCCGATATCGACACGCTCGACAACCTCTATCTGCGCGTACTGATTCCTTCAACGGTCGCCATGGTCGCCATCGGTCTGTGCGGTGCCGTCATTGGCTGGTTCGCACTGCCTATCGGACTGTTTGCTGCACTGGCGCTGCTGTTCAGCGGACTGATCGGCCCCTTCATTGCATGGCGCCGCGGCCACCATCTGTCCGATGACTGGCAGCAACGCAACGGGCAGTTACGCCGCCGCCTGCTCGAACAACTACAGGCACTGCCGGAGCTGCTACTGTATGGGCGTTGGCAGTCCAATTCACGCGCTCTGCTTGACGGCCAGCGTCAACGCGACGATATCGAACTGACACTGGCGCGCCAGTGGGGGCAGTCGCAGTGGCTATCGCAGCTGTTGCTGGGGCTGACGGTAACCGGCGTGCTATGGCTGGCGGGCATCTGGGTCACACAGCACGATCTAGACCCCACCTTGGTGGCATTGATGGCCCTTACCGTACTGGGAGCGTTCGAAGCCATCGCCATGCTGCCTCAGGCGTGGCAACATCTGGGGCGCATCCAGCGCGCAGCGCGCCGTATCAACGACCTGACATCAGCGGTACCGGATATTTGCTTCCCTCATGCAGATACTGCCACCCCGCACAGCCACGACATCACCATTGACCAACTCAGCGTCGCCTTTGACAACCACCCTGTGCTGCAGCACGTATCGCTCCAGCTTCCTGCGGGTACGCATACCGCCTTGCTAGGCCCGTCGGGCGGCGGCAAGACAACCCTGCTGAATGCGCTGGTACGCTTCATCGAACCGGACGCTGGCCAGATTATCGTGGGCGATGTGCCGATCAAGGCATTGAGCGAGACAACACTGCGCCGTCTGTTCAGTGTTGCGCCTCAGGATGTGCAGCTGTTTAGTGCGTCGCTGCGTGACAACCTGCTGCTAGCAGCCCCCAATGCCAGTGACGAGCAGTTGGAAGACGTATTGCGCGCTCTGCAGCTGGGCAACTGGCTGGACAGCCTGCCCGCAGGACTAGACAGCTGGCCGGATGAAGGTGGTAGTTCTCTGTCTGGCGGGCAGCTGCGCCGCTTCGGACTGGCGCGTGCGCTGCTGGTCGATGCCCCCATCGTACTGCTGGACGAGCCGACCGAAGGGCTTGAGATAGCCCTTCAGCAACGGGTCATGAACGAGGTGATCGCACGCTGCCAGGGACGCACGCTAGTGGTTATTACCCACCATCTGCAGTCGCTGACGCTCTTCGATCGCGTCGCCATTTTTGAACAGGGACGCATCATCGAACAGGGCGCGCCACGCGAACTGCAGGACTGCCCGGACAGCCGCCTTGCAGGCATGCTGCGCCATCTGACCCTATAGTAGGCACCACGCCAGCAAGGTCCATCAAAAAAGCCCCGCGCACAGCATTAACTGTACGCGGGGATTTTCACTGTCGGCATGACACGCTTTCAGCGCCATGAGGCCTTTGCCTGTGACGAATTCAGCCACTTTCCATCAAAATCATGCAGCCAAACTGCGTGTCGACCTGAGTAATCACGCCTTTTGCCTTAAACTGCTGGCCTTCCTTCAATGTAGGGGTACTGGGGTGACGAAACACCACCACCATGTTCTCTAGATCATCGCCGGAAAGCAGTCGGAACCGTTCGTCTTTAATAAATTCACTGTTATCGCGGTTCACGACACCACTAGCAGTCAGAACAGTCCCCGTGATCTCTACTTGGCAGAGGAAATCGCCCCTAAAGAACAGACCGTGCAAACAAGAGCATCGCTCGTTGATGCGCTGAAGGATAAGGCTTCTTTTTCACAGCCTTCGCGTAGGGCTGCGGTATACTAAGGCCAAGGAAGGACATTCAAAGGCCGCACTGTCGCAATGTGCTGCCAGACGCTTTTCAGGGAGAATTCACATGTCGTCATCCGCCACCCCGACGGCCGCACTGACGGTCGAGTGGGACCCCGAACTGATTCACCGCTATGACAACGCAGGCCCGCGCTATACCTCGTATCCAACAGCGCTGGAATTCCATGAAGGGTTTGAGGACGATGATCTGGAAGAGGCGATTGAGGAAGGTCGCGGACGCCCTCTCTCACTGTACGTGCACATCCCCTTCTGCCACACGCTGTGCTGGTACTGCGGCTGCAATAAGGTGGTGACACGCCAGCTTGATATCGTTGACGATTACCTCGACACCCTGGAGCAGGAAGTCATCACACGTGGCGCGCAATTTGCTGGCCGCGAGGTTGTCCAGCTGCATTTCGGTGGCGGTACCCCTAGCTTTCTCAGCCTTGACCAGCGCCGTCGCGTACTGGCCTTTTTGCACAAGGCATTCCAGTTCGCACCCGATGCCGAAATTTCAATCGAAGTCGATCCGCGCCGAATCGAGCCCACGCTCATCGACGAGCTACACGAAGAAGGCTTCAACCGCCTGAGCATCGGTGTACAGGATTTCAACAGCGAGGTTCAGAAGGCCATTCATCGCGAACAAGACGATGAACTGATCTTCGGTCTGCGTGAACGCGCCCGCGCGCTCGGATTCCGCTCCTTCAGCATCGACCTGATCTATGGCCTGCCGCTGCAGACCGCCGAGCGCTTCGCCTATACGCTGGAACGCACGCTGGCACTGGCCCCCGATCGCATCAGCCTGTTCAGCTATGCCCATCTGCCTGATCACTTTCCATCACAGCGACTAATTCACACCGAGGACATGCCCAAGGCTGAAGAAAAGCTCGAACTGCTGCAGATGGCGATCGCGCGTCTGACGGAAGGCGGCTTCGACTTCATTGGCATGGACCATTTCGCACGCCCCGATGATGAACTGGCGGCAGCGCAACGCAACGGGCACCTACATCGCAACTTCCAAGGCTATACGCCGCGCGGCGATACCGACGTGCTAGGACTGGGCGTCTCAGCCATCAGTTCGTTCCATACCGCCTACGCGCAGAACGTCAAGGACGTCGCCTCCTATCAGGATACCGTCAATACGCTGGGCCATGCTCTATGGCGAGGCGTTATGCTCACACCTGATGACATCATGCGCCGCGATATAATCAACACCTTGATGTGCCAGTTCCGGCTCGACATTCCCGCCATTGAACAGCGCTATGGCATCGACTTCTGCCGTGACATGGCTGACGACATGGCACTGATGGCCCCCCTCGCCGCCGACGGACTGGTCGACGTCAGCCGCGATGCGATCACCATCACCCCGCGAGGCCGTTTGCTCGTACGCACCGTAGCAGCCTGCTTCGATGTCTACCTGCGCCGCGACAAGCATCAGCACTATTCAAAAGTCATCTGAACCCAGAAGCCTTGCGAATAAGACAAAGGCCTCAGCCCCCGCGCTGGGGCCTTTTGCTATTCAGTGTGTAGGCATCATCACATGTCATGTATCGAACACCGGCTCTCTCACCAAACACTCCTATGCCACCTATCGCTATTTCCCCACGATTTATTCACGCGAAATATTGATGAAGAGCGCCACATCAACACCGTAACCCACGGGTTCACACTATCAAATGAACGCAAAGAGACTCATATCCAACGCCGGTATGCGCAAAAGGAAGGAACGTTATTCACGTCATGTATACAGGCGCGTCATAGGTAGGTAGCCGTGCGGGCACGATGTAGAGAAACAGCGGACAGCCAACATGCGCCTCGGGCGTAATGACTCGTTCGGTACAGCTCGATCAGAACGACAACGTGGGGAGACAACAAGCAGACCAGAAGAAATATTCGAACGGCGAAAACAAGAAGCCCGCAAGGGAAGAAGATAGAGAGCGGGATAAAAAGCATAGGCCGCGCGATTTATTCTGGCGGCTATTGGTATTACAGGCAGCAGTTGTAATGATAGCGGCCGCACTAAAAAGGTAACAGCGCGCAGAAAAGACGCTACCGTGACAGCACATACAGAGATGCACAGTCACTACCCAATGGGCGTTGAGAGGATGTGTCAGCGACAGATGCTACGCTCAACGCCACATGTCACACTTCAGACGCATTCGCCGTCAGTGGCCTGCGTCAATATTACTGCGTCGGGATCAGCCTTCGATGCGTGGCGGATCGATTTCCAGACGCTGTGCTGCAATGACGGCCTGTGTGCGGGAATGAACGCCCAGCTTGCGCAGGATCGCAGTAACGTGCGCCTTGACGGTGGCTTCAGACACATTCAGGTCATAGGCGATCTGTTTGTTAAGCAGGCCCGAGGTCAGCATGCCCAGTACGCGGAACTGCTGCGGCGTCAGGGAAGCGATGGCTTCGGCAAAGCGAGAGTCTTCTTCATCGCCATCGCCCAGCACGTCTTCCATGCCTTCGGGCAACCAGACTTCACCGTCCATGATCTCGGCAATCGCTTCGGCGATGGTGTTCAATGAAGCGGATTTGGGAATGAAGCCGGAAGCGCCGTAGTCGATGGCACGGCGTACCACACGTGCCTCTTCACTGCCCGAGACGACAGCCACCGGTACTTCAGGAGCCTGGGCACGCAGCTGGATCAGCCCCGAGAAACCGTGGGCACCCGGCATATGAAGATCCAGCAGTACCAGATCGGCATCGCCATGCTCGGCGACACGCGCCAGCGTAGCCTCCATGGTGTCCGCTTCTACGATCTGTACACCTTCATTGCCTGCCTGAAGCGCCTGTTTGAGCGCTGCACGGAACAATGGATGATCATCTGCTACGATGAATTTCTGCGCTACGGTCATGAAATCCTCTCCGTATCGTCTCTGCAGCACAGCCCACTGGCTGCGGAGCCGCGTTCAGCCCGATACCCGCAAGCTACAGGCACGGTGCCTTCGATGCTTGACCGGTACCATCATGCTATACAGTGCGACGCCAGCCGTCGGCAACTTGCAGATGACGATACCCCAGATGCAGCGCAACGCCGACGGACGAATTGCCGCTGAACCGCTATCGTAAACGACTATGCCTTCGGTTCACAGCCCAATAAACGCAATTGCTGCCCACAACGGCGGCAACGGTAAGCATATCCTCGCTCAATGCGACGATGCCGACGCACGGTCAGCCAGTGCCCTTCGGTACAGTGGCAACCATAATGCCAAGGCGTGGGCGTGCTGGTCGTCGTGTCAAAACGATGCGTGACGTGTGGCTGCCGCCCGTACAGATGCACCATCAACCAGCGCCATACCGGTCCATGCGGCTTCCCTTTCGATACAACACCGAGCACATCGACCCAGTGCGCCATTTCGTGTGGCACGACTTCTTCGATAAAAGCACGCGGCTGTGCTGCCAACATGATGCGATTGAAGCGCAGCGCGCGATGGCCAAAGTGCGCCTGCCCTGCACTGCACCCTTTCAAATCGAAGCGGATGTCGGGTGCGGGTAACGATGGCCAATAGCGGCGCGCATGCGCTAGACAGCGCTGTGCCTGCAGTTCAACGACAGCTCTACAGGCGCTATCATCGCCCGAGGCCAGCCTCTCCTGCCATTCATCTGGTAGCTCGCACGCCAGCGCATTGATGCGCTCAGGTAAACGGCTTTTCATTCGACACACAAACTCCCATAAGGCCCTGCCCAAGTGCGATTACCCTGTTAGAATAACGCCAATATCGCTCTATTTTCGACGGCACATACCTTAATGTGCCTTCTTTAACGATGTGCGGCCCTGTCCGCCGCCGTCCCTTGATCTGTGTGGGAGTGCCCGAATGTCCGGCAATGAAGAGCAGGCGCCACAGGTGCCACTGCTTGATGACGACGCTATGGATGAGCTGTTTGAGTTTCTCGACAGCGACCGCGTTGATCCTGAAGCACTGACGCTGTTCGGGACTCATGGGTTCCTGATGGCTTTGGCAATCTCGCCTGCTGCAACGCCAGCACAGCTGTGGGTCGCCGAAATCTTCAACGGTGAACCAAATTTCGAAGATGCCACGCAGCATGACCGCATTCTGGCCCACCTCGAAACTCTGCATGCCAATGCCGCCAACGTACTGGAAAGCGGCCAGATTCCCGAACTGCCCTTTGACCTAGAGATCGACGTCGACGAAAGCCCGATCGACACCCCGGTTGGCGAATGGTGTGCTGGCTTCATGACCGGCGTCTTCATGCAAGATGATGCATGGTTCAGCGAACAGGAAGAACAGGCCGCGCAACTGCTGCTGCCATTCATGGCCTTGTCTGAACTGTTCGAAGAAGAAGATCCCGATCTGGCGGCCATGGCTAGCTCCCACGAACAGGCCAATCACCTTGCACGTCAGCTGCCCGACCTGACCCTCGACCTGTACTTGCTGTATCGCGTACCGCCAGAGAAACCGAAAGCGCATGGACCGAAGAAAGGGGCTGCGCAACAGAAAAAAGGCGGTCAGAAAAAGAATCGCCGCCGCTGACACTCGCTCGCCCTCAAAGGCCGCACACAACGCGGCCTTTGCATTCCACCCCGCGTGATACGCCGCTGCCCCGGCTCCTTGATGGCCGCACAGCATCCCCTAGATATACCTACCCGCCTCTGCTCTCTGCTCTCTGCTCTCTGCTCTCTGCTCTCTGCTCTCTGCTCTCTGCTCTCTGCTCTCTGCTCTCTGCTCTCTGCTCTCTGCTCTCTGCTCTCTGCCACCCGTCACCCGTCACCCGTCACCCGTCACCCGTCACCCGTCACCACTGTCATTTTGATACCGCCCAATCATAATGACACCTATTTTTTCATATCATTATGAGAATCAAAATATTCAACATGCTGATATAAAAGTAAAAATAGAACTGGCATGCGGTTTGCTCTATTGAAATGAATTTCACACCAAAAAGGTATAGTATCCATGCTGACTCAGGCACAGAAAGCCATCATTCAAGCCACAGTTCCGCTGCTGGAAAGCGGTGGGGAAACACTGGCGCGCCATTTCTATGCGCTGATGTTTGAGACTCACCCAGAGGTCCGCGCACTCTTCAATCAGACGCACCAGGCCACCGGTGATCAGGCTCGCGCACTGGCCAACAGCGTTCTGATGTACGCTCGCCATATCGACGATCTGTCGCCGTTGACGCCGCTGGTCAGCCGGATCGTCAACAAGCACGTTGCGCTACAGATTCTGCCCGAACACTACCCCATTGTCGGTAACTGCCTGCTGCAATCCATCCGAGAAGTACTCGGTGCCGATGTAGCAACCGATGAGGTACTGCAGGCATGGGGAGTCGCCTATCAGCAGCTGGCCGATCTGTTGATAGGTAAGGAAGAACAACTTTACGAACAGAATGCGGCGCAGCCTGGTGGGTGGCGTGGCAGCCGTCGCTTCCGCATCGACAGCATTAAGCAAGAAAGCCAAGATGTACGCTCGCTGACGCTGGTGCCTGCCGATGGCGGTCCCATACTCCACTATCAGGCGGGCCAGTACATCGGCGTGCGCCTAATGATCGAGGGAGAAGAGGTACGCCGCAATTACTCGATATCCAATCGCGCGAACGGCCGGAGCCTACGAATCACACTTAAGCATGTACCTAATGGACGCGCTTCAGGCTATCTGCATGAACGCCAGATCGGTGATGAGCTGGACATCTTCCCTCCGGCAGGTGATTTCATTCTGGGGGAAGACAAGGTCCCCGTGGTATTGCTGACAGCGGGTATCGGGATCACTCCCGCCATTCCGCTGTTGGAAGAAGCGCTGGAGCAGCAGCGGCAGGTACATTTCCTCCATGCCACTCACAACAGCCAGACGCTGACGTTTGGTACATTCCTCGCTCAGCAGGCCGGGCTTCAGGACAGGATGACCCTGAAACTGTGCTTCAGTCAGCCGCTGGCCCATGATGGCCCCGATGCTGTCGGCCATATCGACAGCCATTGCCTGCGCTCATGGCTACCTGCTGGTGACACCTTCCACATCTACGTACTCGGCCCGACAAGCTTTATGGTCAACATGAAAGCGCTGCTGCTGGAGCATGGCGTGACTGATGATCGCATTCACTATGAGTGCTTCGGCCCCCACAAGACGCTTTGAAGCGCCAGCCCCTGTTTCCAAACCAAGCCACAGTAGCCGCTTTGGGATATCAGAGGCGAAAACAACCGCCACAGAAAGAAAAAAGGCGAACCCGTAGGTTCGCCTTTACTATTGTCTGGTTGCTGTCATTGACCGGTTTACTGCGATGGCAGCACGCTACGTCAACATCACTCTGAGCGCTTGAGAGAACGATGCACGTAAACATCGTAACGGCTGTTCTTCTCTTCGATCACATGGTTCGGTGCAGGCCCAGCAATGGGGGCCGCACCTTTAGGACGCTTGACCACAACACGATGTGTCGCCACGTCCAGAGCGGCCTCAAGTAGACGTGGCGCGTCGTCATCGGCCCCAACCAGCGCTTGAAACACGCGCATTTCCTTCTTCACTAGTGCCGACTTTTCGCGATGCGGAAACATGGGGTCAAGATGAACGACCCGCGCATCGAACGCCTGAGCGGCCACGATATCAGCCAGGTGCCGAGTCGAGTCACCGCATGCCAGCTGCATCCGCGTCGCAATAGCGGCTACATCAGGATCATCAGCGCCGCGCGCACGTGCAAGTCCATCATCCAGCAGCGCCGCAATGGCGCCCACTCGTTCAACCATCAGCACCCTAGCGCCCAGACTTGCCAGTACGAACGCATCGCGCCCTAGCCCGGCCGTAGCATCGACGATGCTGGGGGTCACTCCTTTGGTCAGCCCACAGGCTCGCGCCACCAACTGCCCTCGCCCACCGCCGAATCGACGCCGATGAGCGGCCTTGCCCCCGACAAAATCCACGCTGATCGGGTGACCATAAGTGCACTCATCCCCCCCCAGCACTAGACCTTCGGGGCGCATCTCCAGCCAAAGAGGTGATGCTTCGTCCGAGCCTGCCGTCACGCCATAGCGCTCGGCTAGACTGCGTGCGTGCTCATCACGCCATATCACCGCCATCAGTCGAGCGGCTTCCGTGTCGAGCGCGTGGCCACGTTATCGCGCAGATAGACCGGCTGAGCCAGTTCAGGCGCAACGGCCTTACCAGCCAGATAGGCCCCCGCCGCCAGACGTGCGATGCATGCAGCATCCGGTTCGGCATCAACGTTCGCGGCCGTGATCGCTTGCGCCAGCGGCTGCGGATAACGTTCGCTGAACGCCAGACCTGCACCCGCCGCCACGATCCGCTCCGGCAATACAGCGGAGCAGAGGATCGCTTCCGGCGCACAGACCTGCTCGTCGATGAACGCCGTCATCTGCGGTCGCATAGGCTGCGCAAGATCCACAAGGTAGCCACCGACATAGACCTCTCCCATTCGCGCATCAAGCGCGCCCAGCGCAGCGACGGGCTGCGCTTGCACATCGCCCTGCTGAAGCGCGGCCCCCAGTGCCAACGCTTCGAGGCTGGAAACGGCCACCATCGGACGATCCAGCCCCAGTGCTAGCCCTTGCGCCATGCCTGCGGCAATGCGAATGCCCGTGAATGCCCCCGGCCCGCGGCCATACGCTACGACATCGACATCCGCCAGCGTCAGCCCGGCTTCGGCCAGCACATCGCGCACCATCGGCATCAGCTTGTGGGTATGCGCGCGTGGCGCAATCTCGTAGCGCCCGAACAGCTGGGCGGTGGTCAAATCGTCGCCCGCACAGCGCCACACCGCCGCAGAACATGCGCTAGACGTTGCGTCCAACGCGAGCACGGTCGTCATGGGAGTTCCTCTATCGAAATGGGTCCAAACAGAAACGGCAGGCCCACCTGCGCGCAGCACAGATGGGCCAAGGTCCTTCGAAGGGCTGGAAAGATCAGCCTTCCAGTGCTTTCAGCAGCTCAGCGCGAATATCATCCAGGGCACCGATACCATTAACGCGGTGGTATTTCGGTGCTTCAGACGGCGCTTTCTGCGCCCATTCGCTGTAGTAGGCTACCAGCGGTTCGGTCTGGTCGTGGTAGACCTTCAGACGGTCACGCACGGTGTCCGGCAGGTCATCCTTGCGCTGGATCAGCGGCTCGCCCGTTGCGTCATCTTTGCCTTCTGCTTTCGGCGGATTGTAGATGACGTGATAGGTACGGCCGGAGCCTTCATGCACGCGACGGCCAGACAGGCGCTTGACGATCTCGTCATCTTCAACGGCGATTTCGACAACGTGGTCGATCTCGACACCGGCATCCTTCAGCGCATCAGCCTGCGGAATGTTGCGCGGGAAACCATCGAGCAGGAAGCCATTGATGCAGTCAGGATGCGCAATGCGTTCCTTGACCAGTGCGATGATCAGATCATTGGAGACCAGCTGCCCTTTGGCCATGACCTCTTCTACCTGACGGCCCAGCTCGGTACCCGCCTTGATCGCAGCACGCAGCATGTCGCCCGTGGAAATCTGCGGAATGTCATAGTGCTCGCAGATGAACTGAGCCTGAGTGCCTTTGCCTGCGCCCGGAGCGCCCAACAGGATCAAACGCATGAGAGTGGTCTCCTGAAAATCGGATTGCGTTGAAACAAGCACGGCACAGAGCCAACGCCCTATGCCTTGGGGATTAATCACGACAAAGCGGCCCCGAAGGGCCGCTCTGCAGATGACGCTGCGGTTAGGCAGGTCACTCTGTCATGATAAGACTATACCGACGATGAGGCTTTCATGCGACCCCTGACGACATGCACCACGGGTCTTCAAGGCTAAATCGTCGTTGGACATCACATCAGCAGTCGACGAATGTCACTCAGCAACTGCGCCAGGTACGTGGTGAAACGCGCACCGTCCGCGCCGTTCAGCGCACGGTGATCGTAGGACAGGCACAGCGGCAACATCAGGCGCGGCTGGAAGGTCTGGCCATCCCATACCGGCTTCATCTGCGCCTTGGAAATGCCCAGAATCGCCACTTCTGGCGTGTTGACGATTGGCGTGAAGGCCGTACCACCGATCGAGCCAAGGCTCGAAATGGTAAAGCAACCGCCGGTCATTTCGTCACGCGTCAGTTTCTTATCCTGTGCGCGTTTAGCCAGATCTGCCATTTCGATCGCGATCTGAATGACGCTTTTTTGATCCGCATTGCGCAATACCGGCACCATCAGGCCGTCCGGCGTATCGACCGCGATACCGATGTGGACGTAGTTCTTCCAAATCAGCTTATCGCCATCGGGATGCAGCGAAACGTTGAACTGCGGGAACTTACGCAGCGCATAGGCGCAGGCCTTGATCATGAACGGCAGCGGCGTCAGACGCGCGCCCTGTGCCGCCGCTTCGTCCTTCATGGACTTGCGGAAGGCTTCCAGTTCCGTGATATCAGCATCGTCGAACTGCGTGACGTGCGGCACGTTCAGCCAGCTGCGATGCAGGTTGTTCGCCCCTGCCTGCAGCAGACGTCCCATCGGTTTGACGTCGATTTCGCCAAATTTGGAGAAGTCGATCGCCGATATCTGCGGAATACCCGCACCACCAGTAGCCGCTGCCTTGGAGGCCGCCGCCGGCTGATTCAGACGCTGCTTGACGAACGTATGCACGTCTTCTTTCAGCACACGCGCTTTCGGGCCAGACCCTTTGACCTGCGTCAAATCAACGCCCAGTTCGCGTGCCAGCATACGCACAGCAGGACCGGCATGCACGCTGCTAGAGGTATCGCGTTCTTCAGCGGTCAGTGCTTCGGTGCTCGGCTCCGTGGGGGCAGCTTTGACCGGCGCGACCTGCTGGGGTGCCTCCGCACTAGAAGCTGCTTGAACCGGCTGTGCAGCAGGCTTGGGCGCTTCGCCTGCGGTTTCGATATAACCGATCAAATCGCCTTCAGACAGCGTGTCACCTTCCTTGACGGCCACCTCGACCACCTTGCCTGCAAACGGGCTAGGCACGTCCATGGACGCTTTGTCGGACTCCAGCGTGATCAGCGTATCTTCCTTGCTGATCTCGTCGCCGACGCTGATCGCCACTTCGATCACGGGAACGTTTTCACTGCCACCAATGTCCGGTACGCGAATTTCACGGCGCTGCGGTTCAGCACTGGCTGCCGGAGCAGCTTCCGGCTGTGACGGAGCCACCTGCTGCGGTGCCGGTGCGGCCTGAGCAGGTGCTTCGGTAGCGGCGGGTGCGCTCTGCTCGGTGATTTCCATCTGACCGATCAGATCACCCGTGGACACGTGATCGCCTTCCTTCACGGCCAGCGACACAATGCGACCCGCATAGGGGCTGGGCACGTCCATGGACGCCTTGTCAGATTCCAGCGTAATCAGCGAATCTTCGGCATCCACTGTATCGCCTTCACTGACCGCCAGCTCAATGACCGGTACATCGTCGCTGCCAGACAGATCCGGCACGTGAATGTCAACGATGCGCGTCGTGCTCTGGGCAGGCTGTGCTACGTCCTGCTGAGGCGCTGCGACGGCTTCAGGGGCTGTCTGTTGCGGTGCGGTTTCGGCAGCGGGCGCTTCTGATCCACCTTCAGTGATCATCTCGATGATCGGATCACCGGTGGACACTTTATCGCCCTCACTGACCAGCACCTTGCCGATGCGGCCAGCATGCGGCGCAGGAATATCCATGGAAGCCTTGTCGGATTCCAGTACCAGCAGGGTGTCTTCGGCGTTAACCTCGTCCCCTGCCTTCACCGAGATTTCGATGATCTCGACGGCATCGCTCACCCCGATATCGGGAAGCTTGATCGTTTCAGTACTCAAGGTCGCGTTCCTCATCACCTTGTCATCTGACCGCGGTCGTCATGACCCAGAGGGCAGATGCACCGTTACGGCTACGAATATGAAGACATCGAACCGAAACCCCAATGCCGCCACAGGCGCCGTGAACGACACGGGCTAGCGGCGGCAGATTCCGGTTCAGGTCGGCATCACACCGTCAGCGGATTGGGTTTGCTGGTGTCGATACCGTATTTATCGAGCGCTTCCTTAACGAGCGCACGATCGACGGCACCTTGGTCGGCCAGCGCTTTCAGCGCCACGACCGTCACGAAATAGCGATCCACTTCAAAGAAGTGACGCAGATGCGCACGGCTATCAGAACGACCGAAACCGTCCGTACCCAGCACGTGGTAATCGTTCGGTACCCATGCACGCACCTGATCCGCATACAGCTTCATGTAGTCGGTAGAGGCGATGATCGGACCTTCACGACCTTCGAGGCACTGCGTAACCCACGGTTTGGCCGGTGTCTGGTCGACGTTCAGGAAGGCCTGACGTTCGATCTCCAGCGCTTCGCGGCGCAGTTCGTTGAAACTGGTTACGCTCCAGATATCGGATGCGATGCCGAAGTCATCACGTAGCAGGTCTGCCGCAGCTTCGACTTCACGCAGGATCGTGCCGCTACCCAGCAGCTGTACGCGCGCCTTGGCACCATCGGCCTCGACGGAACGCAGCGGGTACATACCGCGGATGACGCCTTCTTCACAGCCTTCCGGCATTTCCGGATGAACGTAGTTCTCGTTCATCACCGTCAGGTAGTAGAAGCAGCTTTCCTTGTCCTGGAACATGCGCTTCAGACCATCACGCAGGATGATCGCCAGCTCATGCGCATAGGTCGGATCGTAGCTGCGGCAGTTCGGGATGGTGGACGCCTGAATGTGGCTGTGACCATCTTGGTGCTGCAGACCTTCACCGTTCAACGTCGTGCGGCCGGACGTACCGCCCAGCATAAACCCACGCGCCTGCATGTCACCGGCGGCCCATGCCAAGTCACCAATACGCTGGAAACCGAACATCGAATAATAGATGTAGAACGGAATCAGCGCATGATTGTGGTTGGCATAAGCGGTAGAAGCCGCGATCCAAGACGCCATGGCTCCCGCTTCGTTGATGCCCTCTTCGAGCACCTGACCTTTCTGGTCTTCGCGGTAGTACATGATCTGACCCGCATCCATCGGCTCGTACTGCTGACCGTGGGTGGAGTAGATGCCGACCTGACGGAACAGGCCTTCCATACCGAACGTACGTGCTTCATCAGGGATGATCGGCACGACGCGATGCCCCAACGCCTTGTCTTTGATCAATCCGTTGAGCACACGCACGAAAGACATGGTGGTGGAAATAGTGCGGTCGCCACTGCCCTTGAGCTGGTTGGCGAAGATCTTGTCGTCGAGTGCAGGAATCTCGAGCGCTTCGAAGTCACCGTGGCGCTTCGGCAGATAGCCTTTGAGCGCCTGACGGCGTTCATGCATGTAGCGCATTTCCGGTGCATCGTCAGCCGGCTTGTAGTACGGCATGTCGCCGCTTTCCAGCGCTTCGTCGGATACCGGGATGGCGAAACGATCACGGAACACCTTGAGCGCATCGGCGTTCATGGTCTTGATCTGGTGCGCTTCCATATCCGCTTCACCGTGACCTTTACCCATGCCGTAACCCTTGACGGTATGCGCGAGGATAACGGTAGGCAGGCCATTGGCGTTGTTGACCGCTTCGTGGTAAGCCGCGTAGACCTTCTGCGGATCATGGCCACCACGGTTCAGGCTCATCAGGTCTTCGTCGGACAGGTTCTCGACCATCTTCGCCAGCTCTTCGTACTTACCGAAGAAATGCTCGCGCATGTAGCCCGCATCCTGAGCCGCGATGGTCTGGAATTCACCATCCACCATCTCGTCCATGCGTTTCTGCAGCAGCCCTTTACGATCCTGTTCGAACAGACGATCCCACAGACTACCCCAGACAACCTTGATGACGTTCCAGCCGGCACCGCGGAAGATGCCTTCCAGCTCGTCCATAATGCGGCCGTTACCACGAACCGGGCCGTCCAGACGCTGTAGGTTGCAGTTGATGACGAAGATGAGGTTGTCCAACCCTTCGCGAGACGCCATACCCAGCGCGCCCAGCGTTTCAACTTCATCACACTCACCGTCACCCAAGAACGCCCATACCTTGCGATCACCCGCAGCTTCGACGCCGCGCGCATCAAGGTATTTCATCATGCGTGCCTGATAGATCGCCATCAACGGCCCCAGGCCCATGGAAACGGTCGGGAACTGCCAGTAATCCGGCATCAAGTACGGGTGCGGGTAGGAAGACAGGCCATTACCGTCGGCTTCCTGACGGAAGTTGTCGAGCTGTTCTTCGCTCAAGCGACCTTCAAGGAAGGAGCGCGCGTAGATACCCGGCGCAATGTGACCCTGGAAATAGATCAGGTCCCCTTTGCCATCTTCATCACCGCCGCGGAAGAAGTGGTTAAAACCGACTTCGTACAGCGTACAGCTGGACTGGTAGCTGGCGAGGTGACCACCAACTCCCTTGCTTTTCTTGTTGGCACGCAGCACCTGCGCCACGCTGTTCCAGCGCATGGCGGAACGCAGCTTGCGTTCCAAGAACATGTCGCCAGGCATTTTAGCTTCGCGGTGCGTAGGGATCGTGTTGCGATGCGGCGTTTTCAGAGAAAAGGCCGGCTGCATGCCATCGCGACGGAGTCGATCCGCCAGGCGACTCAGCAGATAACGAGCGCGGTCATCGCCTTCGCGATCCATGACCGATACCAGGGAATCCAGCCACTCCTGGGTTTCGATCGGATCAAGATCTTCTCTTGCCTCGAGATTCATGGACGTCTCTCCAGATGAATATTGGCGTTAACTGTCCCAGATCAACGCGGGACATTACTAACGTGGGGGACGTGGCACTTTTCGCGCGCATCGTCGTACAGATTGCCCCTCGCCAACGGACATCAACAATGTTCCATCAGCAGACCGGATGACCGAGTGCCCTGCGATGGGCCCGTGTCATCCGGACGGTATACGGCGTGAAGTGGCAAGCACTCCACGGCAAAATTCTTCAGCGGCTCGACACAAACCAAGCCACAATGCAAAACGGCCAGCGAAGATACCGTAATATCCAAGCCCTGCCAATTAAACATGGCCTCATAATGCAGGGTCCGCAATGTTACATTACTTTAACCATGAGACATCTGCTCAGAGGCCAAGTTTCCCTCATTTAGCCTGCATTCGGACATTTTCACCTCCATAGTGCTAAAACTATCGCATGATAACGACACGGCTCGCAGACAAAGCCCTTATCAGCCCTCAATCACGGCCCTTAATTGACCGACAGATATTGTCGAAATAGCTGCCAGTCGAATGCGGGACCGGGATCTTCCTTTCTCATGGGCGCGATCAGCGCATGCCCTACGATGCGCTCCACGTTCAGCAAGGGGTAGCGTACCAGCAGGCCTCGCGTGATCGCCGCCAAGGTACGATACTGCGCCAAGGTAAACGGCACAGTGGGCAAACCTTCCAGCTCAATGCCTACGGCATCGTCATTCAGGCCTTGCATGCCCCTCCACTGAGAGCGACCGGCATGCCAAGCGCGCTCATCGAACGGCACGCACTGTACCGCCTCACCATTGCGACGTATCACCACATGGGCCGACACTGTCACACCTCGCAGCGATGAGAAAGAAGGATGACGCGCGCAATCAAGCGTATTGGAAAACAAGTCGAAGATGGCATCGCCCCCCCACTCCCCTGGAGGTAACGAAATGGAGTGCACCACTAGCACCGAAGGCTCCGCGACAGGGCGAGCATTACGATTGGGCGACAGGCAGCGTGAAACGTGTTCCAGCCAGTGATCGCTATCGACACGCCATTCGCGTTCAACCGCATGATGCAAGCTTGAAGCCATATTCACACTCCATTTCCCACTCATTGATACACGCCGACGCCATTCGAGGCCGCTATGATGCCACATCAAAGCCTGCTCGTGTTGACGAGCGACATTTTCAGCTAAGCTGCTGAATGATCTAAAATATAAGAAAACCGCAGTGACAAATATTCGACACGGACCGTCGACAAATCAGATGTCTCTTACCTCACGCTCACCGATTACCCTGGGACATGTTGTAACCACTTGTCGCCCCACACATCGGCTTCTCTCAGCTCCACGCATACATCGTTCATACCACACGTCGTCACAACAAGAACACCATCAGCCAACGCACCACACTTACGATATAAGCGTCGTTTGTAAAAAAACATTGGTGCCACGGTAAGTTGCGATGCCAACAGACGCCATTGCACGCCACCAAAGTCTAATAATTCCCGGCACACAGAAGCAAAATGATAAGACTATCGCGCCCCCTTCATATCACGCCGTATCAAACGGCCTCCATTTTTAAGCACCACTCCGAAGCAATATCGCACACGCGGCTACCGAATACAGAAGGCTCCCCCGCCCTGACATTAATGCGTTATGCGCTTTCTTTTATATAGGTATAAAAAGACGCAGGAACGCAGGAACGCAGGAACGCAGGAACGCAGGAACGCAGGAACGCAGGAACGCAGGAACGCAGGAACGCAGGAACGCAGGAACGCAGGAACGCAGGAACGCAGGAACGCAGGAACGCAGGAACGCAGGAATATTGGGCGCTCGCCATAGCGCCAGGCCAACCGAAACCGCTGTCTTTTTTTGACCCTCTGATAATCTGCCTCAAAGAAAGAGGCCTCTCATCAACAGTCGGCAAGGCATGAACATTCAAGCGGTCGACCGCACACGGCACGGTCACTCAAAAACAATATGTAGCACGGCAGGCAGGTAGCCTAGAGGAGTAGCCCTTACGGCGACCTTTTTGCATCACTGTAAAAAACCAAGCAACGGCATCGAAACCTTCAAAGAGCCCAAGCCCAGTGGTCCGCGAGGCATGGCCGCTGGCAAGCGACTTCTTAAAGCATTAGAATGGCGGCTTTTCGTCTGGGGCCAGAGCCACGCGCAATGACAACGACCTTTGACATGATGCCTGTCGCGATAGTGGAAGGCTGCTACCCTGACAAGTTCGGCGTTCCGCGCCAGCCAGGGCTGGCTTCCAGCGCCACGGCACGCTTGGTACTGCAACCGCCATTCGATACAGCAGACGCCTTGCGCGGTCTAGAAGATTTCAGCCATGTCTGGCTGACGTTCGTCTTCCATCGCAATCCGACGGAATGGCATGCACTGGTCCGTCCACCACGCCTAGGGGGCAACCGCAAGGTAGGCGTATTTGCATCGCGCGCTACGCATCGCCCGAACCGCTTGGGCCTGTCGTTGGTAGAAATTGCTGGCATCGAATGCACGCCCCATCCCACCATTATCATTCGCGGCCATGATCTGGTAGACGACACCCCAGTGCTCGACATCAAGCCCTATCTCCCCTGGTCAGACAGCGTCGACAACGCGCGCGCGGGCTTTGCACCCGCTCCGCCACCGCAATACGCCGTTATCTATAGCGAAGCGGCCCGAAAGACCCTTGCCGCACACCCCGATGGCGATACGCTTGTTACATTGATAAACGACGTCATTGCGCAAGATCCTCGCCCGGCTTACCACCACGGCAACACCGAACGCCTGTACGGCGTGCGCCTACGCGACATCGACGTCAAGTTCCGGGAAACGGTGCTTGATGGTCAGTGCGCACTAAAAATCGTGGCTATCGACACCCCGTAAGGACAGGGCGCTTTTCAAATAGCAACACCCTTACACAAAATTTCCTTCTTTGATGCTTTTTTGGATAAAAAAAGAGACTACCCCTTTATTTCCATATTCATAGCATACCAATAACAATACCACTTTTATCAGTAACACTATGCTTATACCCAAAATCAAGTAACGCTTGAGTTTCTTTATTCTTTTACAGGGAAGAAAATAAAGCGACTCCTTAAAAAGACCAGCCTATACAGTGCGTTATCTTAAGGGTCGGCAAAAAGATAATTGGCATCAATACCAGAAGACCAATTTGGGGCGAGATTATCAGAACGATAAAAGAGAAGTATTGTGGTAACGCGATACCCGCACTAAAGAACAGTATCGTCTACTGTTACTTAATGTATAGAATGATTTGCGAGAACAGAGAGTGATCTCTCACTTTCACATTCTCACGAAATGTTTAACTGTGTATCAGTGCGGTTTTGAGCCTACAAGGACGTAGGCTCTGGAGGGGCAAGGATGCTGCCTCCGACTTGGCTGCTTGTACAGGCGCTATGGATCATGTCGGGCCAACGACGTCTTATAGCGTTCGTCAAGCTGCTACAATGGCGGGATTGCCATTGCATGTATTCCAACCGTGCGCAAGGACGCGCACCTTCTATCGTGTCCCTAGCCCTACAAGGCTAGGGATTTTTTTATAGTGGGTTCAGCATACAACGTCTGGCTGGCAACAAAAGCTCGGATAGCCGATAAAAACGAGCGTTATTGAACGAATCTTGCCAACCCATAAACACCACTAAGGTTGTAATGAATTATAATCAAAACCCTTTCCCATTACTACAGCCGACAGTCTACAAAATTTGTCAGTGTCCTTAGGGACAGGTTTGTGTAATACCAATTCAATCCCGTTTTCGTAACACAAAAAAAGACGTTAAATAACAGCCCCATACCCATAATAATCCTCTCTTCTGATGTATCGGCGACTACCTCCCGCAATATGCACTTTCAGTCAGTTATTATTAAGTAATGCTTCGCCAATAAATACGACACGACCCGTAACGATTTACTGAAATCACAATCATATAAAAAAGAGTTAACGTCCGCACTGCCATAACCACACCCCCTACTGGATGTATGGCCAAACCCACGCACAAAAAAAGCCTGTCACCCTTAAAGGGATGGCAGGCTTTTTTTGTGGGGAGCAAGCAGTAACGCCCATTCCCTCTATCCAGCGAAGGCTTACTTAGGCAGGTTGATAACGTCCAGACCGCCCATGTAACCACGCAGTGCTTCCGGCACCGTAATGGAGCCATCTTCGTTTTGATAGTTTTCCATGACGGCGACCATGCAGCGCCCTACAGCCAGTCCAGAACCGTTCAGCGTATGCACCAGCGCAGGTTTTTTCTGCTCAGCACCGCGGAAACGCGCCTGCATGCGACGCGCTTGGAAATCTTCGCAGTTGGAGATGGAAGAAATCTCGCGGTATGTGCTCTGGCTCGGCAGCCACACTTCAAGGTCGTAGGTCTTGGCAGCGCTAAAGCCCATATCGCCCGTGCACAGCAGCACTACGCGGTAAGGCAGTTCAAGGCGACGCAGGATGGTTTCAGCATGACCACGCATTTCTTCGAGCGCGTCGTAGGAACGTTCCGGGTGAACGATCTGAACCATTTCGACCTTGTCAAACTGGTGCTGGCGGATCATGCCGCGTGTGTCGCGCCCATAGGCACCGGCTTCACTGCGGAAGCAAGGTGTATGAGCCGTCATTTTGAACGGCAGCTGTGCTTCGTCAAGAATCTCGCCACGCACCAAGTTAGTCAACGGTACTTCAGCGGTAGGAATCAGGTAGTAGCCGGAATCGCCCTGCAGCTTGAACAGGTCTTCTTCGAATTTCGGCAGCTGGCCCGTACCCTGCAGTGAATCGCGGTTCACCATGTAAGGTACGTAGGTTTCCTGATAGCCATGATCTTGCGTCTGTACATCCAACATGAACTGCGCAATGGCACGATGCAAACGCGCGATCTGGCCACGCATGACGGCAAAACGGCTACCGGTCAGACGTGCTGCGCGCTCGAAATCCAGACCGCCGGTCAGCGCACCGATATCGGTATGGTCGCGAACGTCGAAGTCGAACTGGCGCGGTGTACCCCAGCGCGTCAGCTCAAGGTTATCGTCCTCACTCTTGCCGACAGGAACGCTATCGTGCGGCAGGTTCGGCAGTCCCATGCAGATGTCGTCGAAACGCGCTTGCACTTCTTCCAGACGCTTGCTGGCCTGACTCAGGCGGTCGCCCAGTCCATCAACTTCAGCCAGCAGCGGTGCAATATCCTCACCATTGGCTTTGGCACGCCCGATGGCCCGGGAACGTTCGTTACGTTCACTCTGGAGGGCCTCAGTGGACGCCTGAAGCTCACGGCGCTGGGCTTCGAGCGAACCGAGTTCGTCAGCGTCGATGATGAAGCCTCGACTTGCTAGGCGTTTGGCCACTGTTTCGAGATCGTTACGCAGCAGTTTGGGATCAAACATGGTGATTCAGTCCGATTACGGTAAAGCGTGGATGAAGAGCCCAGGCGGATACAGCCCAGCGACGAAAATGCACGGTATCTTGAGAAAAAGCAGTCGCTGGTAAGCAAGGCTTGAGCCGATCCGAACAAAGCACCTCGATGAAAAAGACAGAGATCATCGGATCATGCCGGTCAGTTACTGTTCGCCTATTCTATAGAGTCGTTCATTGCGCGATAAAGGGCGACAGATGCCGTTACTGTGCCTTAACCAGGCGCAGACAGCAATAAGCAGAATGCGAGAGATACCGCTCGGTAACGCTGTCTCTTCGCGTTCTACCGACTGGTAAGCGCTCTCTAGCGCGGTTCTGCTCTAGCACGATCCTGCCGTTATCCGGTGATCAAGCGTTGTACAGTATACCCCGAATACCGCTCAACCCCTATTCGGCATTGAAGCGTATGCTTAAGGGCAACTTGATTAATAAAAACATAAAGATATAACCGTTCTCACTTCGTCCGATACAACAACTACATAAGCGAAAGCGTGGGATTGAGCGGTTCCGCATGCGCCAAGCGCATTTGCACTGCACTGATATGTAGCATCCGAAGCTTTCCCCCTGCGAACAGGAGTGACATACTTTCTCTTCAGCAGCAAATAAGACAAGGGAATCATCCGGCGCGCAGTCACCCGTGACTGCGCGCCTTCATAAGAGGAGTGACAACGTGGCTGGTGATACCCAACGGACTGTCTCTCGCGCCCAGCAAACTGCTGAACGCTTGTTAGAAGGCACGGGCATAGCCATCAATGGCAGCAACCCCTGGGACATACAGGTTCATGATGAACGCCTGTATGGTCGCGCCTTCCGAGAAGGCTCTCTTGGCCTCGGCGAGGCCTATATGGACGGCTGGTGGGACTGCGAGCGCATCGACGAAATGGTCACGCGCTTGCTGCGAGCAGGACTCGGTGATCGCGCAGAAAGCGTCTGGGTACGGATGCTGTATGCATTCCAGGCGACCTTCACCAACCTGCAAAGCCGCACGCGTGCCTATATCGTAGGTGAAAAGCACTACGATCTGGGCAACGATCTGTTCCAGAAAATGCTCGACGAAACCATGTGCTATTCCTGCGCGTACTGGAAAGAAGCCGATACGCTGCACGATGCACAGCTCGCCAAGCTCGACCTGATCGCCCGCAAGCTCGAACTCAAACCGGGCATGAAAGTGCTGGATATCGGCTGTGGCTGGGGTAGCTTTGCAGAGTTCGCCGCTCGCCAGTATGGCTGCCACGTCACGGGCATCACGATTTCGAAGGAACAGGCACAGCTAGCTCGCGAACGCTGTCAGGGACTGCCGGTCGAAATCATCCTCGAAGACTATCGTGAACTGACCGGGACCTTCGATCGCATCGTGTCCATCGGTATGTTCGAACACGTGGGTCACAAAAACTATTCGACCTACTTCAAAACCGCCAAGCGTCTGCTAGCAAAAGACGGTCTGTTTCTGCTTCACACGATCGGCACTAATACGTCCCATCTGGGCGCCGACCCGTGGATCAACAAGTACATCTTCCCCAACGGCATCCTGCCGTCCGTCGCCCAGCTGATCAAACCAACCGAACACCTGTTTGTCATGGAAGATTGGCAGAACCTCGGGCCGGACTACGACCGTACCCTGATGGCGTGGTATGAACGTTTCGAAGAAGCGTGGCCGTCACTGAGCGATCGCTACAACGAGCGTACCTACCGCATGTTCCGCTATTATCTGCTGATCTGTGCCGCAACGTTCCGCGCCCGCAGCACCCAGCTGTGGCAGGTGGTTTTCTCGCACGACCGCCCCGCTCGCTACGACGCTACACGCTAGTCGCCACGACCTCTTTCCTTCTCGCAGGAGAAGACGTGGCAACCCTCTAGCAGTCGTGGCATATTGAGTGAAGGTGCAGAAGCCTTTCGTTTTTCATGCACCTTCATTTCAGTCGTCCTCTGCGACGCAACCGTTCGCGCTACGCATTCAAACAATGACTTCCACCATTTAAGGATTCTGCTCCATGTCCATGTTCGAGCACATACCGCGTGTTCCCGGTGACGCCATTCTCGGGCTGATCGAAGCCTTCAAGAATGATCCTCGTTCGCGCAAGATTGACCTTGGCGTTGGCGTTTACCGCGATGATAAAGGCAATACGCCTATCCTGCCGACGGTAAAGGATGCAGAACGCTATCTGGTCGAACATGAAACCACCAAAAGCTATATCGGTTCGCACGGTGCTGCCGACTATGGCAACTTGGTGCTGTCGCTGGTCTTTGGGGCAGACTCCGAGGTACTTGCCAAACAACGTGCCTCGCTGACACAGTCACCGGGCGGCACCGGCGCCCTGCGACTGGCCGCTGATTTCCTGCGCACTAACCTCAGTCCGCGTCGCATTTGGATCAGCGATCCGACATGGCCGAACCATATCGGCATCTTCTCGGCCGCGGGCATTGAGATCAAGCGCTACCCGTACGTCGACGATCAGAACCGATTCGTGTTCGATCTCATGCTGGAAGCGCTGCACCAGATTCCGGAAGGCGATATCGTGCTGCTGCACGCTTGCTGCCATAACCCAACAGGCTACGACCTCAGCCGCGAACAGTGGCAGGCCGTTCTAGAAGTACTGCGCGAACGCCGCTTGCTGCCGCTGATCGACATGGCCTACCAAGGCTTCGGTCACGGACTGGACGAAGATGCCTACGGTGTACGCCTGCTGGCCGACAATCTGGACGCGATGATCATCACCTTCTCGTGTTCCAAGAACTTCGGTATCTACAACGAGCGTACCGGGGCTTTCATTCTGGTCGCGGGCAACAAGGAAGAGATGCTGAACATCCGCTCTCAGGCGGCCATCACTGCGCGCGAGAACTACTCCAACCCGCCGGCACACGGTGCCTCCGTCGTCAGCCATGTGCTTGGCAATGACGCCCTGCGCCAGCAATGGGTTAGTGAAGTCACCGAGATGCGTCAGCGCATCCGCTCCCTGCGCGAGCAGCTGGTCAATGCACTGGACGCTCACGGTCTGCGCGAACGTTTCAGCTGCGTGCTGGAACAGAACGGCATGTTCTCCTATCTGGGGCTGTCCCCGGAACAGGTCGACTACCTGCGTGACGAATACGGCATCTACATGGTGCGTTCTGGCCGCGCCAGCATGGCGGGACTGCGCTCAGAGCAGGTGGAAGACATGGCGGCCGCACTGGCCGATGCAGTGAAGAAATTCGACTAGCCGATCCAGCAGGCGAGCATAGCGCGTGAATTTCATGAAAAAAGCGCTATGCTCACCTCACGGAAAAGCCAGTCATGCCTTGACGACATACGGCCAGCCTCAGCGCTGGCCGTATGTCGTCAAGGTACCGCTGGTGCTCATTCATCTGTCCTGAAGGAAGCGCTGCGATGCTTACGCTTTACACCTATCCATTCAGTCGTTCTCTGCGTACGGTCTGGACGGCCGAAGAAATCGGCCTGGACTATCGCTGCGTTCACGTCGATATCCGCCGCGGTGAAGGTCGCACGCTGCGCCATTTGGTACGCCATCCGGGCGGCAAGGTGCCGGTTCTGGAGGAAAAAGACGGCTCTTTCCTGTTTGAGTCAGGCGCCATCTGCCGCTACCTAGTCGACGTGTACGGCCAAGGCACACTCAAACCTGTTTCAGCGATGAATCAGGGTCTGGTCGATCAGTGGGTCTGCTTCGCGCTAGGCGAGCTGGAACAGCCGCTGTCACTGCAGGCTAAGCACACACGCGTACTGCCGGAAGACAAGCGCGTTCCTGAGATCCTTGGCGTAGCCTTGTGGGAGTTTCAGGCCGCTGTCGAGACGCTGCTGCATCGCTTCGACCCCACCTCACAGGAGTGGCTGGTTGGTGATCAATTCAGCCTCGCCGACATCATGATCAGCCATACGCTGATGCTGGCCGACAAACGCGGGTATGTGCTTCCTGCCGAGCTGCTGCACTATCTCTCTCGCTGCCTGTCTCGCCCTGCCTATGTGCGTGCGGTACAGCGTGAACGCGATGCCCGTGCTGAAGCAGAGGCCGAAGCGGAAGCTGACGACCGCCGTTAAGTCTGTAGCTTCCCTAACCTAGATACAAGAATGCCAGCGCATGCGCTGGCATTCTTCATAGCGTTTTGACAGTAGCGTATCTGCCACCTGAACCCGATAGCCATTCTCATATCACAATCATGAACGCAACGTTCATTCCCTCAGCAAGACAAGGTGATTAAGGCCAAGCTCGGGCGCGCCTTCTCTTGTGCAGGCACGAACGCTTATGCAGGCATCGGATTTAGCATGCGGCCAAGGCATCCAGCCCTCGTGCTAGATCGCGCTTGATATCGTCCAGCCCTTCCAGGCCAACCGACACACGGATCAGCCCTTCCTCGATACCTGCGGCGACACGCTGTTCGAGGGTCAGCTTGCCATGTGTCGTCGTGGCGGGATGGGTAATGGTGGTGCGCACATCACCCAGATTACCCGTGATAGACAACATCTGAGTACTGTCGATCACGGACCATGCGGCGTCACGACCGCCGTGCACCTCAAAACCAACCACCGCACCGAAGGCACGCAGCTGTCGTTTGGCCAGTTCGTGCTGGGGATGGCTCGGCAGGCCACAGTAGTACACCTTAGCAACCGCAGGATGGGCTTCCAACCACTCAGCCAGTGCCGCCGCCTGTTCACAGTGAGCCTTCATGCGCAGCGATAGCGTTTCAAGCCCTTTGGTGAACAGCCATGCGTTAAACGGACTGAGGCACGGACCACAAGTACGTACAACGTTGAAGATATCCTGCATGTGCTCGCGCCGCCCCACTACGGCACCGCCGATAGCTCGGCCCTGACCATCAATGTACTTGGTCGCGGAATGCACCACGATATCCGCCCCCAAGGCCAGCGGCTGCTGAAGCACCGGGGTGCAGAAACAGTTGTCGATGACCAGCAGCGCACCATGACGATGAGCAACATCCGCAACAGCACGAATGTCGATCAGCGTTGCCAGCGGATTAGACGGCGTTTCTGCAAACAACAGTCGCGTCTGCGGCGTAATCGCTTTTTCCCACGCTTCGGGATTGACCACCTCAGTAGCCGAAATAAAGCGGATACCGACGCCGAATTTCTCGAGGTAGTTGCGGAATAACCCCACCGTGGAGCCAAACAGTGCGGATGACGCCAGTATTTCATCACCGCTTTTCAACAATCCAAGCGCCAGTGACAGGATCGCCGACATACCGGAACTCGTTGCAACACACTGCTCACCGCCTTCCATCGCGGCCAACCGTTTTTCGAACAGCTGCACGGTCGGGTTATGGAAACGCGCGTAGACATTGCCTTCTTCTTCCCCGGAGAATTTGCGCATGGCTTCAGCAGCGCTGCCATAGACAAAGCTCGATGTCATGTAGAGGGGATCAACGTGCTCCTGTTCGTGGGTGCGCTGATGAAAGGCGCGAATAGCAGCGGTTTCTGCGCTCCATTCGGAATGGTCATACGTGCTCATTGGCGGCAAAGCCTCCCGTTCTGTGTGCAAGATCGGCAATAGGCGATAAAAAACCCCTGTCTCCGGCTAAAGAGACAAGGGCTGAGCGTACCATGATCCGACGGTTGTTGTCCGTCAGTGTTGCAGTCGCGGCTTGATAATTTCAGAGGCAGCCTGAGTGCCCGCCTCTTCCGCTTTGCGTGCAGCAGGCAATACGTGTTCATCGAACGCTTGGCGCAACAGCGTTCCTAAGCGACCGGTCAGCACCCCTTGTGCCTGAGCAATAGTGGGCCGCAAAATGGAATGCTGCCAACCACTCATCTGCCCGAAAGGCGTCATTGGAATAACGACGTTCAACAGCACAAGAATAGCGGTTGCCTTCAGCGCACCGAACACTGCGCCCAACACATGATTGAAGCCCCCCATTCCAGCCCAGTCGATCATCGACTTCAGCGTGCGGACGATAAAGCCGCCCACCAGTACACAGCCGATGATCAGAGCGGCGAAGGCAACGATCAAGCGCAGCTCCTCAGAAGCAAACATCGCGGGCAGATGAGGGGCCAGAACACCGCAATAGTGGTTGGCGGCCAGAAAGGCAACCGCCCATACCAGCAGCCCCAGCCCTTCATGAATCAGACCGCGACGCAATCCCATTACCGTACAAAAACCGGCAATGGCAATGAAACACCAATCAAAACCCGTCAACGCCATCAGTGCTTGCCGTTACGTACAACAAGACCATTGGTACCCGCACGCTGCTGCATCTGCGTACGCGCTTCTTCGGCGGCCTGCGAAGTAGAGAACGGGCCGACCAGTACGACCGTGTTCGGATCACGCTTGAGCGTGTAGGCCTTGAAGCCGCTCTGCGCCAGACGCTGGATCAACCGCTGAGCGTTGTCGTTGTTACCGAAACTGCCCGCCTGAACGGACCAACCATCGGTCGGCACGGCAGCGCTGGGAGCCGGAGCCGCCGGTTTGGCAGGCGCAGCCGCTGGAGCAGGGCGTGCCTCGGGGCGTTGAGCCGCATTCATGATCGGGTCACTGGACGCTAACTTAGCGGGCTTGCTTTCTGCTTTAGGCGCAACAGGTGCTGCAGCAGGCTTGTCTGCTTTATGTACAGGCTGAGGCGCAGGTTTGCTGGGAGCAGGCGCGACTGGACGCGCCGGTGCAGGTACCGGAGCGGCCGGGCGCTGCACAGCGGGCTGAGCAGGGGCAGCAGGCACGACAGGAGCAGGCTGCAGATTGGTCTGGATAGGCTGCGGCGCAGCTGGTGCCGGCGTGATCGGATTGACGACAGCCGAACCATTCTGCTGATCCAAAGCAGGTACCGCACCATCGGTCGGCGCTTGATCCACCGCATTAGGTGCAGCGGACGCATCCGCAGGCAGCGTCAGCGGCTGATCATTGGCCGGTGAACCATTGATCGGCTGCTGATTGAAGGAGACGTCCGGTGCCGCCGCATCTTCCTTGTGGTGTCCGGGTCTTCCAAAGAAGATCAGCACCAGAATAACCGCTATGGCGACCAGGATGATGCCGCCACTGATTCGTTCACGCATCCCGTACTTCATTTACACATCCTCGTGTCATGGTTTCCTTGCGGGCAGTGGCTCATCACGGGCACCTACCCCATCATTTCGACTGTGCATCCAGATAGTCCAGTGCGGCTGCTACGGTCAAGAACGAACCGCACACCAGCCGTTCATCGGCATAAGGTTGCAATGTTTCACAGTAATGCATGGCCTGATCGACCGTGTCACAGCGTGCCAGTACGTGGCCGCCATGACGCTTCACAGCGGCAACCAGCGTATCGGCATCGCGTGCACGATCGCCGGCTAGCGAGACCACAATCCATTCAGAAATGACGGACTGCAGCTGTTCGATCACACCATCGGGATCTTTATCGCCCAACATGCCCAGTACGGCCACTCGCCGTGCGGGCACGGTGCCCTGACGTTCACGAGCCTTAAAATAACGGGCAACATAGGCAGCCGCGTGGGGGTTATGCGACACGTCTAGGCACCACGGCCCTTTCCACTGCAGACGCCCCGGCATATCAAGTGAGGACAGCGCGCGTGCGACCCGTTCGGCCGATAGCGGGCCAAACGCCAGCCAGGCTGCCTGAATAGCCGACGCGGCGTTATCCAGTGGCAGATGCGGATCGGGTAGCGCGACAAGTTCGACGTCGTTGCCTTTCGCATCGTGCCCTGACCACGACCAATGCCCATCAACAGCATCAGTGCGGACAAAGGATTCACCCAGCTGGCGCAGAGTGCCCACGCCACAGTGCTCGGCCACCTCGCGCACCGAAGCAGGCAGATCACTACTGCCCAGCACGGCCCCAGCACCCCGCCGGAAGATACCCGCCTTCTCTCGCCCGATCGCATTGATATCGCTACCGAGATATTCAACATGATCGATACCGATAGTGGTGACAACCCCCACATCGGCATCAAAGATATTGACCGCATCAAGACGGCCGCCGAGACCGACTTCCAGCACTACGACGTCCAATGCCGCCTCTTGGAAGATCAACGCCGCCGCCAGCGTGCCCACTTCAAAGTAGGTCAGACTAACTTCCGGCAGGCCAGGCTGAGTGCGTGCTGCTTCAATACGTTCGAAAGCCGCCACCAACTGATCATCGGTGACATACTGACCTTTAACGGTCACGCGCTCATTGTAGCGACGTAGATGAGGGGAACTGTAGGTACCGCTGCTCAGCCCATGGGCACGAGCAATAGCATCGACCATCGCAACCGTCGACCCCTTGCCATTGGTACCCGCCACGGTCACGACATGACGTGCAAGCGGACGGCCAGTCAACGACAGACGCTCCGCTACCGTAGTCAAACGCTCCAACCCGAGATCGATTGCAACAGGGTGTTGACGCCCAAGAAGCGTCAGCCATTGATCCAGCGTCATTACATTCCCCCCTCCGTCCCGACTAAACGTCAGGCCTGCTTGCGGCTCGGCGCATGAACGAACTTGCGCATCATGCGTTCAAGCGTATCGCGCAGCTCACCGCGGTGAACAATCATGTCGACCGTACCGTGTTCGAGCAAGAACTCACTGCGCTGGAAACCTTCAGGCAGCTTCTCGCGTACGGTCTGCTCGATGACGCGAGGACCCGCGAAACCGATCAGTGCCTTAGGTTCGGCCACATTGATGTCGCCCAGCATCGCCAAAGATGCAGTAACCCCACCGAAGACCGGGTCGGTCAGAACGGAGATGAACGGTACCGCTGCGCTTTTCAGCTTTTCGATGACCGCAGAGGTTTTAGCCATCTGCATCAGCGAGAACAGCCCTTCCTGCATACGTGCACCGCCACTCGCCGCAAAGCAGACCAGCGGAATGCGTTCTTCATAGGCACGCTCGGCAGCACGGACGAACTTCTCACCGACAACCGTCCCCATGGACCCCCCCATGAAGCTGAAGTCGAAAGCCACGGCCACGACATCCAGACCGTTCAGGCGACCACGCATGGCGATCAGCGCATCGTTCTCGCCTGTGTTCTTCTGGGCCGCACTCAGGCGATCCTTATAGCGCTTAGAATCCTTGAATTTCAGGCGGTCGATCGGCAGCAGGTCTGCTGCGATCTCTTCGCGTCCGTCTTCATCAAGGAACCAGCTGAGACGTTTGCGGGCCGACATGCGCAAATGATGATCGCATTTCGGACATACGTTATCGTGACGTTCGAGTTCCGGACGATACAGAACTGCTTCACAGCTCGGGCACTTGTGCCAGAGGCCATCAGGAATATTGGAGCGTCGATCAGCGCGCTTGGTGCGCCCCATCGAAGGGACAATTTTATCCAGCCAGCTCATGAGCGAAAGGCGTCCTAGATCATTGAAACGAGTTTGGTCTTTCGCCAGAGGAAACGACCTCTTGATGGCGAAAGACAAGAATAGCGTGTGAGACACTGTGCGCTATTGTAACGGTCTCCGGCCCCAATTGGGTAGCCGCTTGATGCCGATCATGCTGGCAATCGGGTGGCATCGGCCTGCCGCACGGCGTTGGCAAACGCTTGCATGGCCGCTACCGACTTGGTTCCCGGCCCGGATTCAACTCCACCAGAAACATCGACAGCATAAGGCCCGACCTGATGAATGGCAGCTCCGACGTTATCTGCCGTCAACCCTCCCGCCAAAATAATGGAAGGTGCCAGCGCGGCAGGAATGCGCTGCCAGTCGAAACGCTGACCGGTACCGCCGGGCATATCCGGCACCCACGCATCCAGCAACAAGGCGTTGGCCTGCGCATAGCGTTCAGCCTGTTCGGTAAGATCAAGGCCTTGCTTCATGCGCAGTGCCTTGAACCACGGCACGCCAAAAGCCGCACAGTCTAGCGGAGATTCATCTCCGTGAAACTGTAGAACATCCAGCCAAGGCAAGCACTGTTCAACCTGTTGCGCAGAAGCATTAACGAACAGACCGACACGCGACACAAAGGGAGGAAGCCGGTTAGTCAATTGTGCCAGCTGTTCAGCCGTCACTGCTCGACGACTGCCTTCCCAGAGCACAAAGCCGATGGCATCCGCACCTGCCGCGATGGCCGCATCGACATCCGTTCGGCGGGTTAGACCGCAGATCTTAAGGCGAGTGCGCTGAGCCACCACGCTTTTTCCAGAATTCGTCATAGTGTCTCTTTCCTTATGCCGTGGTGCCCGTATTCGCACGCCGCGCAAACATCACTTTTCATCACAGCTTGCTGCAGGTGTCTCTCCCAGCCCGTGGCGCTGCATGCGCGCGGTCGTGCGCAGGTATTCGCCAATTGGCACCTCCCGCTCACCTGTCCACTCGCCGAGAAACAGCAGCGGCGTGGGCCCAAGCGGCGTTTCGGGCAGCACATCCTTGCCTGCAAAGCGCGCGTCGACGAAGTGCAACCCTTGTGGAGGCGCGGTGATGCCGGCCTGAGTGCGGTCACGTGACGCCAGCACCTGTGCGCACCATTCTACGGTGCGGCGGCCGTCACCGATGGCCAGCAGTACGCCCACGATATTGCGGATCATATGATGAAGAAAGGCGTTGGCCTGCACGTCCACGACGATTAGCGGCCCATGTCGCGTCACGTCAACGAAATGCACATGGCGCCATGGGGTGCTGGACTGGCAGCGTGCAGCTCGGAACGCCGAGAAGTCGTGTTCGCCCACCAGCGCCTGTGCCGCCGCATGCATCCGTTGTTCGTCCAGGGGGGAGCGGTGCCATGTCATCGTGGCATGCCCCAACGCAGGCGGCATGCTGCTGTTGAAGATGAGGTAGCGATAGCGACGCGCGGTGGCCGTGGCACGGGCATGGAAATCATCAGAGACGGGCACCGCCCACTGAATGCGCACATCGGCAGGCAGGTTGGCGTTACCCCCCATCACCCAAGCTTTCTGGGTACGCGCCACGGGAGTATCGAAATGGATGATCTGCCGAGTCGCATGCACACCGGTATCCGTGCGCCCACTGGCAAACACCTCAATGGGCTGACGTGCGACCCGTGCCAGCGCCTCTTCCAGCGCCTGCTGAACGGAAGGCCCCTCTTTCAGTCGCTGCCAACCGTAGTACCGTGAGCCATCGTACTCGATTCCCATGGCAAAGCGGCCTGCGCGTGGATGGTGTTCATCAAGCAAGGTAAACAACGACATGAACCGATAACTTCCCGTTCTGTGAAATGATGACACCGCCGCCCCCATGGCTATAGCCAAAAGCCATCGCTATACCAAAAGAAGGAAAAGGCGGTGCATGATGAAGTGTTTATTATCCGGGCAACCGCTAGGCGAGCACAAGCGCCCATGACGCAATGAGGGAGGCAGGCCGAAGCCCCCTCCCTCATCGTTACTGCCGTATCAGGACAAGCCTTAACGGTCAGCGATCACGCGCAGCATGCGACGCAGCGGTTCAGCCGCCCCCCACAGCAGCTGGTCACCGACGGAGAATGCTGACAGGTATTCTCCCCCCATGTTCAGCTTGCGCAGACGACCCACTGGTACCGTCAGTGTGCCGGCAACGGCCGTCGGCGTCAGATCCTGCAGCGTGGCATCCTTATCGTTCGGTACCAGCTTGGTCCACGGAGTGTAATCGCGGATGGCTGCTTCGATATCTGCCAGCGGGATATCCTTCTTCAGCTTGATGGTGAACGCCTGCGCATGGCAGCGCATGTTGCCGATACGCACGCACAGACCATCGACCGGTACGGTATTCGGCGCATAACCCAGGATCTTGTTGGTTTCAGCGCCGCCCTTCCATTCTTCACGGCTCTGGCCGTTCTCAAGCTGACTATCGATCCATGGCAGCAGGCTGCCCGCCAGCGGATAGCCGAACTGCTCGGTCGGCATCGCATCGCTGCGCAGTGCTGCGGTAACATCGCGGTCGATGTCCAGCATGCTCTGCGCCGGGTCATTCAGACCTTCCGCAACCGCATCGTGCAGGTAGCCCATCTGATTGAGCAATTCTTTCATGTGGCGCGCGCCTGCGCCGGACGCGGCTTGGTAGGTCATGGACGTCATCCATTCGACCCATCCTTTTTCGAACAGGCCGCCCAGCCCCATCAGCATCAGACTAACGGTACAGTTACCGCCGACAAAGGTACGGCAGCCTTCTTCAAGGCGACGGTCGATCAGCGCACGGTTGACTGGGTCGAGAATGATAGCGGCATCGTCGCGCATGCGCATGGTGCTAGCCGCGTCGATCCAGTAACCGGTCCACCCCTGCTCACGCAGCGCATCGTGAACGGCCTTGGTGTAGTCGCCGCCCTGACAGGTAATGATGACGTCCTGATCGGCAAGCTGCTCTAGATCAAAGGCATCTTTCAGTTCGCCTGTCGCCTTGCCATTGACTACCGGCCCTTCGATACCTACCTGAGAAGTAGAAAAGAAGGTAGGTTCGATATCACGGAAATCCTGCTCTTCCTGCATACGCTGCATCAGCACGGACCCTACCATGCCACGCCATCCGACCAGTCCTACCTTAAGCATGTTCGCCATCTCCGTTTTATGTCCTGTTCGCCCGATCATCATGAGCTGCGTAGCGCAGCATTATTATTGATAAGTGCTGAAGGCAGAGACAGCCCTGCTGTCAGCGGCCGCTTCCGTTCCCGATAGCGCGCTGGCACAAGGCCTTCTGTCCATACCCTCATACTGCCACTTCCGACAGCGCTTTTCTATTGTCGTTTGGGCGTGTTATGAAGAGGGTAACGGCCTACTGAAAGCACGAGAATCGATGGAGAAAATCGGGAAAAGTGAGGAGCATTGACCTTCAGATCGAGCTACACAGACTTATTTCGGCATCCTGCTTTTGCATACACTCCAGAAGGCGCTTATGCATTTCTTTTTTATCTTATTCAAACATTTCAGCTTTCGTTTCTTATCAGAATTATTCGTTACCATTTCAGCATGTATATTTCTATCATATTTTGCAGGGAAATAATCGTTTATTTTATTATTATCCAGTACTCTATCCTTAGTGAAGTCTACGCTATCTGAAACGGCTACGATAGCGCTCAACTCCTCGGGAAAATCATCGATAGAACCATAGAGGGTGGGCACTAATTGTCGATAATAGTCTCCCATTTTTGTTTCCCCGATATAACCAACAGGATAATCTTCACCTTCGCGACAACCTTCCACCCCAAAGTACATAAAGATCCCTTTATTAACCGCTATATTTGTATCACTGTAGTGTCCCATATTCTCTAGAGAGTCTCTGCAACTCTGTACAAATTCATCCCTCGTCATTTTATTACCAATCATCCAGGCCGAATACAGATCAACAAAAAAATCTCCATTCTTGTCTTTCGGATAATTCACATATATTTTAGATTCTTCCCATAAATATTCACTCATGTTATCCAACCAGTATTTTATATCCGGCGTTGATAGTAATACCTTTGGTATATCTCCCCAACAATTGTTTACCATTACAGCAATTCGACCAAACTTATCCATCGCAAACCAGATAAATATTGTCCCGAACCCGGGTTCCCAGTCTTCATTCAAGCTCATACTTCTGATTCCTTTATAATCAATCAAACGTCTAAATATTCAGTGCTTACATTTACCGTAGACTATTGGCATGATCGCCAATATTTGGATTAAAAAACCAGCACAGGTAGCAATCTGTGAAAATTTCAGAAAACAAAACAACAACATAAAACGCATTCAAGAACAAAATCAGATAACAAAATACTTTTGTGTACTATTATAAATATCATCACGTCCAAATTTCATCACCATCATTACATATCCAAACACCACCTCCTGGAGTCCAAAAATTGTCATCAATATCGAAGCAAAACATATCGTCGCTCATTTTATCTTCACTAGCAGGGAAAGATGATTTAAATATATCGGAAATTTCCTGAGAGGTTCCTTCTAAAAACACACCTTCGTTTGCTATTTTTAAAATCCCTTTGTCCATTGCGACTTTCAATATATAACAAAAAGCTTCTATTTTTTCACAATAACTCAAGCTGTTGCACCTTCCCTCCAAGTTATACCATATTGCATCAATATCAAATCCAAAACTCACTTCTAATATTTCTTCTACAAATTCCAATACATCATCAGTCATAGACAAATGTCCTTAAGGCAATCTCTGTTGGCTTTGACACAGCTATCGATTATAGTGGTATCTGACTTTACTATGTACAGCCCAAACTACTCTTCCGCGTGATGAGTGAAGGTCCATCATGCGCATTGAGCACCAACCCAATAGCGGTGCTTAAGCTGGCCCAGGATCAACAATATTCTTATTTTTCTATTAACGTAAGAAGGTTAGGTTAAAAGTCATTAAGTCCATATTTCATCGCCATCGTTACATATCCAAACTCCCCCTCCTGGCGCCCAAAAATTTTGGTTAACATCTAGCCCAAATATATATTCGTCCATACTTTTTTCGTCATCGGGAAAACTATTTTTAAATCTTTCAACTTGATCTTTAATACTTCCCTCAAGAAATTCACCTTCATTTGCTAATTTTAATATTCCTTTTCCCATGGCCTTTTCCAATATATAAGAAAACTTTTCAATACGTTCCTTATAAGAAAAATAAGGATGATTATATTGCAAGTCATCCCATATTGCATCGATAGTAAAACCAAAACTGTCTTTTATAATATCTTCGTATAGCATTTCATCATTCATCATCTATCATCAATTTTATTTCCATTCTACTAACTTTTGCATCAGGAATTTTAGCAAAATCTAACGTCCACTGCGCACCAGTATCACTTTTTGCAAAATTTCTGAGCGCAACTTTAGCACCATCTTCCAAAGCATATCTATAAATAATTCCTTTTGGTGTAAAAATAGGCTCAGGCATTTCTGTGGCACCTGTCATAGTCTTAAATACATCTTCAACATCTTTTTTTCCCCCCACTTTGAAGATAGCAGCCCCTTTACCTGGATCAGATATAGAACCGAGAACCTTTCCATTTACTGTCATTTTGAAGTCTGTAGGAGGTAACTTTTTATCTTCAAACTGAGCACGCATCTCTGGCCAAGAAGATGTGTGGGATGATACTGATTGCTGAGCTAAGCTTTCACCAATTTCAGCCTGCTTAGCATTTACATACGGCGCACCACCATTAGTAAGTGGCTTAACAGGCTCAGTTCCGGTAATAGTAATCTTAGGCGATGAGTCTGTCGCTACTGAAGCCTCTGCGGCCATTCTGTCCGCGTTGGCTGCACTAGCAGCAGTTTCTGCACTTTCAAGCCCTACTCTCTCTACAGCAGAAGCCGCTTTTTCTGCGCCAGCCGTACCCGCTCGAAGCCCACCAACCTCCCCCACACCAATAAAGAGAGAACCTACGTCAATGGCAAGCTTACCGGACTCTACACCCGCATTGTAGGAAGCATCTTTACCACCGTTACCGAGATAATAACGGCCGATGTTCTCAACGCGTGCCTGTATAGGCTTAGTTATAAGCTCATAGGGAGCGATGACAAACTTAAAGGTGCTCAGCTTGTCCCAATTTTCAATCGGGTGTACTAAAGCGTCTGTCGTGTACGTCCAGGCATTTCCTATAGTGTCGACCGGATGATTAGCGGCTTCCCACACGGGAATAGCAATATCTTTGGCGTACTCCTTCGGAGCACTGAAACTACCTTTTTGGTACTCCAGTTCTTGCTCTATGGCAATTTTTGCCCACTTGGCCATCACATCGGCCGTAGAGCAGCCGTAGTTCGCCATACACTCTGCCAATTCATCAGCAGACCGCTTCATCTGTGGCAGTGTTAGGCGGTTATTCTCTACCGCATTTTTACCCGCCTGTACCCCGGCACCAACTTCGGCCGCGTGGTTGCTTCCTCCGCCCGCTAGACCACCGGCAACGCCGCCGGCCACTTGCCCCCACAGGCTGATCTGTTCGCGTTCGCTCTGGGTCAGCTCACTCGTGGGTTTGCCATCGGCGATGACATGAGCGGCGACATGGGCCGCCAGTTCGCATGCCGCGGCGCCAGCGGCACCCGCCTGGGGTATTCCCGCTCACCAGCCCACTGACAAGATGGACTCCGCTCTCCAGCTACAGTTGGTTATCGCTACCGATGCCGTAGTATTTCATCGTATTGGCGACATACACATCGATATTTTTCAGCGCTTCGTCGAAGGTAATCTCTATAGAAACGAGACAAAAATTTATCTACCTAACGTTGTTCTTTCAAAACTTTCGTCTAAAAATCCTTTTCTATCTGGATGTTTTTTCTCATACAAAAACACAGCTTCTTTTATAAAAGACAAACATTCTTCTTCACTCACTCTAATTTCTGAGTCATCACTAAATAGTCCCATTTCGAACTCCACCCCATCAAAATGGTCATAATCATTATAGCTATTAGGGTTAGGAAACCTACACTGGGAATTATTTATACAAAAATCTTTTTTATTAAGAATGCTTATCGCTGCGTTTTCAAAAAGATTAGAATCATACATAGCCTCTAAATAGTCTTTTATCTGCCATCCGCGACTAGTAGTGTCGAATTTTTCCTCATACAATCGCACCATTAAATCATAAACCCTTTCTCCCGATTTCATAGCATTTCTATTATTTACACCTGTAACAATAGCGTGGGATTAAGTGCAAAAAATTGTATATATAAAATAGCCAATTTTTATCAATTACCACAGTATTGCCGAGTAAAAAATTCGTTTATTTTTTTACTTTCTAAAACCCTATCAACAGTAAAATCCACTATATCTTACACACATATAACATGATGCAAATCATCAGGAAAATCTTCAATAGAAGCATACTTACTAGGGACTAAGTGGCGATAATAATAGCCCATTTTAGTCTTTCCATTATACCCGACAGGATAGTCTTCACCTTCATAACTACCTTCTACCGCTTGATATTCAAAAAAACCCCTATTTACTACTAAATTGATATCACTTTTGCGGCCTATTCTTTCAAACTGCGCTGATAAACTCTCCTGCAAGCTTTCTTTTGTAATTTCAGGCCCATTACGCCAAAAAGAAAATAAATCTACAGAAAACGTTCCCAACTTATCTCCTGGAATATCTCGATACTTATCATATTCTTCCCACATAAAGTCAGTTGTATGGTCAAGCCACTCCTCTACATTATTTATCCTTAATAAGGATTTCGGAAGATCTCCAAAGCAATTATTTATCATTACAGCAATTCTTCCAAACTTATCCTGAGCAAACCAAGTAAAAATGGTTCCATATTCAGGTTTCCAGTTTTCATTTAGATCAGACATCAGTCATTTCCTTTTGGCCAAGTTACTTTACAATTTTCGCAAGGTGCAACTATATGTTCAGGAATAAACTCTCCTTGCTTAAACACTTCTCTCGGTCTAACTGCATGTGTGAATTTTATATCAGCCGGGTGTAAACCAGGCCTAACAAGCTGATCACATAAAAACTTTCATCATATTCATATATGATCTTTAATAGACAAAGTTATTCTCCTAAGAAAGCATAATTTTTAATAATAAAAAGTTCACAATTGCCATTTATAATAATTTAATTTAGCATGTCTTTAGGCACCCAGCCAGTTTTATAAAATACCTTAAACACACTTTCAACAAAGTTAAAATCTTTGGAAACCTGTGCTTCTGGCCATAAATCTCCCAGTATCATTATAGATCCATCCCCACTCCCATCATATGACATAACATCATAATCTCCATCAAAAACCCCTCCAAAAGTCACTAGATAATTATCATTTTCTGCTCTAACCTGGAGCATAAATTCTTCGTCATTTTTATACGACCTTAAGGTTACTGTACCACAAGATTTTTTCAAAAATGAAAGTTTATCCAAAACATCACTAAAATTAAAATCTTTCATTGACCCATTACTTTTTCCCAAAGTCCATGACAGGCTATGCATCATTTTTTCTCCTTGATACTTTTCATACCTTCATTCCAGAAAAAAACTGTCCCAGTATACTCTTCTTTTATCAACAGAGACTTGAGCCCAGACAAATTTGCCATAGCAGCAATGTCTCCTGTGCAATAGCCACAGATTGGCTCTCCAGTAACTATTAACTCCATTGAATTTCCCGCTGTTTTTCCAGCCTCAAAAGCTTGCTGTATTGCTCCTACTTCAGCATGGGCAGTAGCCATGTTTTTATTAGGTAATGATTTTCCATCTTTTCTCTTACTTTCTTTATTCGTAATACGGTATTTTATTAGTGTATCCCTACTGTTTTCATTAAGATGAAAATCTGGGCGATTACCTTGGTTTGTGTCTCTAAAAATGACTCCATCTTTAGATGACAATTCCGCTTCTACACGAGGAAGAGCAGTTCTAATTTTTTTATCAAGCACAACTCTTATTTCGGTATTTGGTAAGTTCTCTATTTTCATAGAGATGTCAGTTGCTGATCTACCTGAAAAAGTCCCTCGAGATGCAAATCCCTGTCCAGCAGGTGCTCGAGCGCCCAGCAAGTCCAGACCACCTAGCCCAGCATCTTTTAATGCCTCTTTATATTCTCCTTTGGACGCATCATCTACTGCATTTATCAGTTCTTCTGTCCCTTTTACAGCTAGAACCGAGCGTATTGCGGCTCCAGCAGGTCCGCCAAGAAAATAGATCGCTTCATTTGCGGGAGCCGCTTCTGCTTTCTGCTTATTGTTGTCAATTGTTTGGTTATATGCTTGCCAATATATTTTTTCGTCTTAACCAACAAATAATTTATACACTTCCAATTGTTACGAATAGCAACTTGGAAAGTAATAATTTATTTTTTCATTCTTCAAAACTCTATCACTTGTAAAATCAAGTACAGGAGATACCGCTATAAGATGACGAAGCTCTTTTGGAAAATCCTCAATAGAAGCATATATAGTGGGAACTAAATAACGATAATAATCTCCCATTTTTGTTTTTCCAGAATAACCTACAGGATAATCTTCACCTTCTTTATTTCCTTCTACAGCAAAGTATTCAAAAAAACCTCTATTTATAGCGAGATTAACTTCTGAATAATTACCAGAACTAATATATTCATTTTCTAGTTGTTCTATTACCCCCCCCTTGTAGCTCCTTTTCCATAAAGCCAAGAAGAATAACAATCCAAACAATATCCACCTTTTTTATCTTCTGGGTATTTATTATATTTCTTAGACTCGCCCCACATATATTCACCAATATCATTCAGTTGATTATCAATATCATTAATACTCAACAAAGAATTAGGTATATCGCCCCAACAGTTATTAACCATAACTGCAATTCTTCCAAATTTATCCATTGCAAACCAAGTAAATATAGTTCCAAACTCAGGAACCCAGTCTTTATTTAGATCGCTCATAATTTAATGCTCTTTTGGCCACGTTACCTTAAAGTTTTCACAAGGTTTTATTATCATACCTTTTTCTAAACTTTCTTTCCGCCATATTGCTCTAGGCCTCACAGCATCCGTGAATTTTATTTTTGATGGATCAGCACCTTCTCGTATCAACCTATCAGCTGCAGAAATTTCTGCACACGCTCCAGCTTTATTAGGGCATAAGCTTGTAAACTCGCCTATTTTTACATTTAATTTGCTTTCCACATATTCGACAGTTTTAGGATGCAACATTTTAGCTGTTATTTTCCCATTACTACTGCCAATTGCTATTTGGCCTGTTTCTACATCATAAGCCCCTACCATTGTAGCTTGCATTCCTGCTTTTATTTTGAAGGAAAGCTATCTATTTTGTTAAGAAGGTTATCCCAAGCTTTATAAAAAAGTGCCTGCTCTACTTCTGTAGCAAGCTCTGTACTTTTAAGACTTATCCTCCCAGCTTTTTCACTAGTCTTCTTCGCAGTGCCAATATTAGCCTGCTCAGCACTTAAAGATGTGCCAGGTTTAATAGGCTCAGTTCTGGCAATAGCGGTTGTAGGCGATGATGCTACCGCTACTGAAGCCTCTGCGGCCATTCTGTCCGCTTTGGCCACATTAGTCGCAGCTTCAACACTTTCAAGCCCTACTCTACTCTGCAGCAGAAGCCGCTTTTTCTGCGCCAGCCGCACCCGCTCTAAGCCCACCAACCTCCCCCACACCAATAAATAAAAGTCCAGTGCAGCCCCACTGTCTGAAAACTTTAATACTGCTTTAAAACTATCTTCTATAGTATACTTATAAAATATTACTTTCAGTATAGGTCGAGGCTTTGGTATTCTAATTAAGTCCAAATTTCTTTTCCCTTAGCAGTAATCCAGACAGCTCCACCAGGAATCCAGATATTTTCGTATATATCTATACCGAATATATATTCGCATATATATTCCTCTTTCTCAGGAAAATTTTCTCTAAATTTTTTTACTTGTTCATCAATACTACCTTCAAGAAAATTCCCATCATCCGCCAACCTCAAAATACCACTTTCCATTGCCCGATTTAATATAAATAAAAACTTCTCGATTCTCTCTTTGTAAGAAAGACTTGAATGATTGTACTTTAAGTCATCCCATATTGATGAAATAGAAAATCCAAAGCTAGTTTCTATGACATCTTTGTATAGCTCATCGTTAGTCATCATTAGTTATAAACTTTATTTCCAATTTATTAACTTTGACACTTGGTATCTTAGCAAACTCTATTGTCCAGTGCCTTCCCATTAATCTTTCACTATCAGCAAAACTTCTCAATACAGCTTTAGTACCATCTTTCATAGTATATGGATAATAAACTCCTTTAGGGTGTTTTCTTTGAGCAGGCATTTCAGAAGCTTCAATCATATGCTTAAATATATTTTTAATTTCCTCTTCATTATCGACCATAAAAACAGCAGCCCCACCGCCTTCTTCTGATACCGAATTGAGGACTTTTCCATCAACTGTCATCTTGAAATCAGTAGTTGGCAGTTTTTTATCCAAGAACTGAGCACGCATCTCTGGCCAAGAAGATGTGTGAGATAACGCTGCTTGCTGAGCTAAGCTTTCACCAATTTTGGCCTGCTCAGCATTTACATACGGCGCACCACCATTAGTAAGTGGCTTAACAGGCTCCGTTCCGGTAATAGTAATCTTAGGCGATGAGTCTGTCGCTATTGAAGCCTCTGCGGCCATTCTGTCCGCGTTGGCTACATTAGCAGCAGTTTCTGCACTTTCAAGGCCAATTCTCTCTACAGCAGAAGCCGCTTTTTCTGCGCCAGACACACCCACTCTAAGCCCACCAACCTCCCCCACACCAATAAAGAGAGAACCTACGTCAATGGCAAGCTTGCCGGACTCTACACCCGCATTGTAGGAAGCTTCTTTGCCACCGTTACCAAGATAATAACGGCCGATGTTCTCAACGCGTGCCTGTATAGGCTTAGTTATAAGCTCATAGGGAGCGATGACAAACTTAAAGGTGCTCAGCTTGTCCCAATTTTCAATCGGGTGTACTAAAGCGTCTGCTGTGTACGTCCAGGCATTTCCTATAGTGTCGACCGGATGATTAGCGGCTTCCCACACGGGAATAGCAATATCTTTGGCGTACTCCTTCGGAGCACTGAAATTACCTTTTTGGTACTCCAGTTCTTGCTCTAGCCCAGTTTTCGTCCACTTAGCCGTCACCTTGGGCATAGAGCAGCCGTAATCCGCTATGCAATCTGCCAGTTCATCTACGACTTGCTTCATCTGTGGCAGTGTTAGGCGGTTATTCTCCACCGCATTTTTACCCGCCTGCGCCCCTGCGCCAATCTCGGCCGCATGGTTGCTTCCGCCGCCCGCTAGACCACCGGCAACGCCGCCGGCCACTTGCCCCCACTGGCTGATCTGTTCGCGTTCGCTCTGGGTCAGTTCACTCGTGGGTTTGCCATCGGCGATGACATGAGCGGCGGCATGGGCCGCCAGTTCACCTGCCGCAGCGCCAGCGGCACCCGCTTTAGCATTACCGCCGGATACGGACGCTACGGCACCACCGACGACCGCATGGCCCAGTGCATTCACTGCCGTTTCTGTGGCACTCAGCTGCTCGCTGGGTTTGCCACCGGTGGTCGCTTGCTTAACCCCTTTGGCCAACCAGGGTGCGGCGGCAGAGGCAACCGCGCCTTGGGTGTTCCCGCTCACCAGCCCGGTGACAAGGTGGGCTCCGCTCTGCAGCCACAGTTGGTTATCGCTCCCGATGCCGTAGTCTTTCATCGTATTGGCATACGCATCGGTATTTTTCAGCGCTTCGTCGTAGGCGGCTTGATGGCGATCAGCATCGCTGTAGTAGCCAAACCCGGTGCCACTCTTCACTTTTTCGTCAGCGGCAGCCATCGCCTGTGCATGCGCCGTCGGGTCATTCTTCGCCGCGACGTAGGCCTGCTGTTCGCCGTAAGTCACACCGATATTGATGGCCTGATTGACCACCGTCTGTGCGGTTTGCAGCGTTTTAAGGCGCTGCTGTTCTTTTTCTTTGTCAAAGAGCGGGGTCAGGGCGTTAGCGGCATGTTCGACATCACGGTCGAGTGCGGCAATATCTTGTGATTGATGTGCCTGATCACGAATCAGGATATCACCCTGGCTGACGGCAGCATGCGTCGTGCTATTGTCATCACCATTATTGCCCATCAACGCGGTCACCGCAGATGCCGCCGCCCCCATGGCCATCTGCGCGCCACCCGCACCGGTGCCGCCGGATATTCCTGTTTGCTGTACATTGAAGTGCAGCTGGTTTTCCAGGTCGCTAAAGCCCAGCGTACCGGTTTCAAGGCGATTTTTGTCGGCTTCGGCACGGCTGCCGATGACGGCCGCATCCAGCTGGGTATGCTCCCCTACCTTGACGTCATAGCCACCTTTACCGGCGAACAACCCAGACTGCTCTTTCACGGACATGAATGAACTGTCCATCGTGCCGTTGCTGATGCTGCCTTGAACACCCCCCGTCCCGATACCGGCACTGACACCACCACTCACGCTGGTCTGGGTACTGTCGTATTCCTCTTCATCCTGTTCACTTCTTAACGTCAGGTGACGACCGATATCGGCACGGATACGCTCACCGTTAACCTGAGTCCCTTGTAGCAAGGCATCACGTCCGCTGTTAAGCGCTACATCGTGCCCGGCATCCACGGTGGTCTCGACATGCGAAACACTGTTGCCCTTTTCCTTACCTCGACCGGCATTGGCGGCAACATCGACGGTTAGGCCGCGATCGCCAGCACTGACACCAATGCTGCCACCGCCACTCTTATTGCTGCCTTTCAGGGTGCTGACATCCTGGCTAGAAACCAACGTCATATCGCGTGCGGCGTCGAGAGCGATGTCATGAGCGGCCTTGACCTGGCTGCCGACAATGGTGAGGTCCCCCTTACCCTGCTGGCCATGTACCCTCACGGTCAGATCGTTGCCTGCGCCAAGCGTGCTGCTAGCGGTGGTGTCCTGGGTTTGGGTCTGTTCGCTAGACGTTTTCTGCTGGCCGATGCTGGCACTGACCGCGACTGTGCTGCCCTGCTGGCCGCCCTGCACGCTCTGACCGGCCTGAACGCCTTTCAGCACCGCACTGATCGCCTGCAGCGCACGTAGACGATCGTCCTCGTCACTTTCGGCTACCTGCTTCAGCTCATGCGCCGCTTCGACCATGCTGCCGACCATACCAGTCACCGCCAACGTCAAGCCTTTCTGCTCGGTCTTGGTTTTGGTGATATCGGTATAGCGATTGCGCGCCTCGTCGACCGTCACGTCACTGCCTTGCAGGGCAAGGTCGTGTCCGGTCACGATGTCACTGCCGTGGACGTGCAGGGTCTTACCCGCTACCAGCGTGGTATTACCCTCGCTGGCCCCAACCGTCGAGCCGTGTGCCGTATCCCCTTGGCTATCGGTGGTGCGCTGCTCCAACTTCTTACCGATCATGACGCCGGTCACACCGCTCTTCATCACACCACTCTTACTCGTAATGGATGAGGTCTGGCGGTCGTGTTCCTCTGCCGCGGTTGTTACGTGCAGATCGTTATCTGCCGCCAGCGACACGCTCCGGCTGCCTACAATGTTGCCGGCCGTCACACTGACGTCATGGCCGGCTTCAACGTTTACGCGGTCACCACTAAGCGTGGTGCCCGTCGCGGTGCGATCGTAGCCGATACTTTGGGTCTCGGAACGCTTGCCGGATGTCCAGCCTTGTTTTGAAGAAGTCGTCTCGACGTTCTGGTTCTGGAGGGTCTGAGCGGTGGTCAACGCAACGTCACGGCCAGCCTGAACGCCGATAGCCTGCCCGGCATTAACACTAGCGGCCTTGAGGATGACATCCTGCCCAGCACTAAGCGCGATATTCCCTTGGCTCAGCAGTTGGCTGCCTTTTTCGGATAGCGAAGCGTCATTGGCGAGCGTGCTGCTGTTGCTGCTGCTCATCGGCCCTTGCTCGCCCAACGCTTTACCTGCCGCCCAGCCTACAGGCCCCGCCATAAAGCCAGTGTATCCACCGATGGCCTTCGCCAGCCCACCTGACAGCGCCCCTTTCTTGCTGACCTGGGTGCTGGTCTGGTGGTCGCGCTGCTCGGTGGCCGTGGCGATATCAAGATCGCGCAGCGCTGCCAACTGGATGCTCTGGGTGCCCACCACATTACTCGCATCAATGCGCATATCCTGACCAGCGTTCACTACCACGCTGTCACCGCTCAGCGTGGTACCCAGTGCCGTGCGATCATGCACTTCGCTGTGAGTGTCGATGGTTTTCTTCGACAGAGTGCCCTTTTGCACCGTATGCGTATGATTGACCAGATCGGCCGTTTCCTGCCCAGCACTCAGCGCAACGTTGCGCCCCGCCTGCACGTTAATCCCTTGCTGCGCCGACACGTCGGCCGCCTTAAGCCGGATGTCCTGACCCGCGGCCAACTGGATCTCCCCATTGCTGATCAGCTGACTACCTTGTTCCGAACTTGTCGCTTCACGCGAATAGGTGCCCTTGCCGAAGTCGAAGCTGTAACCGTCATGGGTGGCTTCTGTACCCAGAGCGATATCGCTCCCCGCCGTTAACGCCAGCTTGCCATTATCCCCAGCGTTGAGTACCTCGGAAGCGGTCAGTGAAATATTGTTGAGTGCGGTCAGCGTCAGAGCGCCATTGTCGCTCTCGGTATAAATGCCAGCCTGTCGATTCCGATAACGCTCCTTGGCGTTTTCGTTGAAGGTACTGGCACTGGTCAGGTCATGGCCGGCCTCTAAGGTGACCGCCTGCTGCCCTTGAATACGACCGCCGATATTGCTCAGGTCATGGCCCGCACTGACCTCAACGCGGTTGCCGCTGAGCGTGCCACTGTTGGTCACGTCAGTTGCGGCGATACGGGTACGCTCGCGACTGGCAATCTGCCCGTCATTCACCAAGGTATCGGTCTGGAGCGCTACATCACGGCCATTCAGCAATGAGCCATTACCCGCCAGGTCGCCTTCATGCAGGTGGGCATACACCTGCGGCACAGTCACGGTCTCTACCGAACCGTCTGCCAGTGTCACGTTGCGATCCACCAGCCATACGATATCGCTGGTCAACAGCGCCATCTGCTCCGCGGATAGCTCGACGCCCGGCGTCAGACCATACCGATTCGCAAAGGCGATACCATCGTTCATCAGTGATTTGAACTGAGTATCGTCGTTGTCGAAACCGTCGAGATAGCGCTGTCCGGTCAGACGCATCACCTGATCGCGCACCAGTTGCTGCTCGTAGAAGCCATCGCCCAAACGCTTGTGCATTCGAGTCGGCGACTCGGACAGACGCTCACGCATATAGTCGGTTCCCAGCCACTGCTTGTACTGGGTGAAGCGGGGATCGGTCTCAATCAGGTAATGGCTATCGCTATCGTGGGTCGGCGTGAAAAGCGCGCTATCCGGTAGCGTGGTATCAAGCGCCAGCGTACGAATAACGATCGGGGCAGTGGAAGCTTTCGTCGTATTGAGGGCGGCAGCCGCCGTCAATGTCCCAGGAAGTTCAGGCTGCCCTGCACCTGCATCGCTGTTGCCCAATGTGATGGCCGGTACCGTACGGACAGATGCCGCGCTGCGGGAAGGAGAGCCTGCCTGCTGAAGTGCGGCCTGTTGATCTGCCGCTACCGGTGCCAGCGTACTGGTGGGCAGAAGGCGTTGCTCCGGCACGCTAACCTGCATGCTTTTATAGCTGACGGTACTCAGGCCGACATCGTAGGACTTCTGGTAGATGCCGTAGCCTGTCGCCGAGCTACGCGTAACGTCTGTTTTATGGCGACGGCCGCTACCATGACGACTTCCTTTATGTACAGCTGGCCAGTAGTCCGTTACTTGCCCAGCCTTGAACGTTGGGTTGCGAGTATTGCTTCCTACCAACTCACCTTCGGTTTCTTTACGCTGAATCTTGACGTCGATGTTATTGAGCCGGTGACTGTCAACCGACAATTGCTGGCCCGCTAGTACCTTGCTGTTATAAGCATTCAATATCGACGATTTGAGGCTGATGTCCCCCCCGGCCCGTATGATGGCAGGGTCATCTTTTTCGATGTGTCCTTCTTGAATGAAACGCGTGTATCTGTATTCCTTCCAGCGCTCCGTTCGCCCCCCAGGATATTGAAGATTGTCGCGTTTCTCATAAGCGCGTATGACTTTGGCTTCACTGTCGCTGTAGCGCTTTGCATCCCCTTCCGGTTGCAATTCATGCACGACCACGGACGAAATAATGTCCGATGCCCCAGACGTCACCACATGCAGGTCGCGGTTGTTGATCTCGTCCGCTGCCAGCGATAGGTTGCCCATCGTTTCGATGCTGGCACTGAGGTTGTCCAGTCGCCCAGCACTGCCCGTAGCGTGCTGCTGCTCATCCAGCGCACCGCCTACGGCCATATCACCTTGGCTATAAAGCAGCGCGTGGTCACGGTTGATCAATGTCCCGGCTGCGATATCAAGACGCTCGCGCGCGGCGATTACCGGCGCCGTTCCCTGCTCCGGCAGGTTGTTGAGGGTCGTCGCAGATACAGCCAAGTGATCGCCATAAAGACGCCCTGTGCCCAGGTTATCGAAGGTGCCAGCCTTCACGAATACCGTATCGCCGTCGATCAAGCCACGGTGGGTCAGCGTATCGCGTGCCGATAGCGATACGCGTTCACCGCTCATCTCGCCATCGCGGTCGTTGCTTATAGCCTGCGCATTGAGCGTCAGTGCGCCACCGGCCTGAATGAGGCTGTGGTTATCGAGGCGTCCTTCGGTGGTGATCGAAAGGTCGCGATTGGCCTTGAGTTCACCGTGATGATCAATGCTGTTCTTAACATCAAGCGTCAAATCCCCCTGCGACAGCAGATGCCCTTCGCGCGGCAGGCTGCCTACCGCCACATCGACACGGTTACCAATTAACGTACCCTCAGCGCTCTCCAGCACCGTGTTCGGCGTACCCTTAAGCGATAGCGCACCGTTGGCGGTAATCAGGCCATCACGGTTGTCCACCTGAACTGTCGGCATCAGTGTCAGAGCATCGCCCGCCCGCAGTAGACCCCTGCGGTTGTCGATGCGGTCAGCGTTGAGCGTTAGTGCATTGGCTTCGATCCCACCGGCAGTGCGAGTGGCACGGTTATCAATGAGCGCACTTTTTAGTGCCAGCGTGCCATTGGCTCGAATAAGTCCGCCGTCGGCATTGTCGAGCACGCGGGTGAAGATCAGGTGCCCGCCATCAACGGTCTGGATCTGTCCTGCGCTGTTATGCAGCTCGCCCCCCTCAAGGCTGAGCGCGCCGGAGGCCATGAGCTGTCCCTGGCGGTTATCCAGTACACCCGCGTGCGTATCGACCGTGAGCGCTTGCTGCCCGCTGACGATACCTTGGCGGTTATCAAGCATGCCGCTGTCGAGCAGGAGCCCCTGATCACCAACAATGGTGCCCTCGCGGTTGTCGAGTGACTGCCCATGCGTATCCACTGACAGGGCTACCGGTGTCTGAAGATGGCCATGACGGTTGTCAAATGCCTGAGTCGACAGCATCAGCCCCCCATTGCCAACGACGGTACCCGCCGCGTTACTCAATGCACCCGCAACGATACTGGTCTTGCCATGGCCTGCCAGATAGCCGTTAGCATTGTCGACCTGCCCCGCTTGAACGGTCAGATCGCCGGAGGCCATGATGCCCGCATCATCACCGCTATCGGTGTTGGTCAGCGCATGTCCATGGGTGTCGATGCTCAGCGCATCACCCGCAGCTACACGTCCGGCCGAACTGTTTAAGGTGGCCGTATCCAGCGCTACCGTGCGAGCCGCTTCAATGACACCGTGCCCGTTAGCGACATCGCCTGCCTGCAGGCTCAACGCGTCTAGTCCGACGATTCGTCCGTTGTCGTTCTGCAGCACTCCAGAAGCCAACGTCATGGCCCCTTGACTCACCAGCCCTCTGTCAGCGGTCGAGCGGTTATCGAGGGATTGCCCATGCGTGTCGATCGACAAACCACCAGCGGACTGAATTAGGCCCCCGGTGTTATCGAGGGTCTGAGTAGAGAGTTCCGCGTCACCCCCACGACTCATCACCGTACCGGCTTTGGAGCTGACCTCTTCTGCGGTCAGTGTCAGCTTCTTGCCTGCCTGCAGTAAGCCATCATCGTTCATCACGTTGGCGGCCGTGAAGGTCAGGCTGCCAAAGCTACCGATGCGGCCATGATGGCTGTCGACCTCCCCCGCTTTGAGCACCATGTCACCGCGACTGATCAGCCCGCGGTCAGCCGTATTGTGATTGTCGAGACGCTGGCCGTGGGTATCCACGTTCAACCCTTTGCCCTGAACAGTTCCGTTCGCATTGACCAGCGTACCGGTTGCCAGCGAAGTCTTACCTTCATCGGCCTGAATGATGCCGCCGGTATTGTTCAGTAGCTGCTGATGGGTATCGACGTCGACCTGCTGCCCTGCGATCAACTGGCCCCCCGCGTTGTCGAGAGCCCCGCCTGTCACGCTGAGCCGACGCCCCGCCGCCATACTGCCGCCACGGGAGGCAACCGCTTTGCCGTGAGCCTCTAGCATCAGGTCGCTGCCAGCATCGACCGTACCGCCGGCACTGTTGATGCCGTGCGCATCGATGCTGAGCTGCCCATGGCTCGACAGCGTCCCGCCGTTGTTGTCTAGCGCCTGACCAGACGTCAACGCCATATCGGCCTGCGTGGTGGCCACCACGCCACCGGTATTGTCGAGGGCAACGGTGGCGATGCTCAGAGCATCCTGACCGGTATGCACGATACGTCCGCTCTGATTGTCCAACGCGGGTGTCGTCACCGTGACCCGCTCAGCCTGCCAGTGCCCTTGGCGATTGCGTACGCCATCTTCGGCCGCCACATTCATGGACGACGCCTGTACGCGCGCCGATGAGGTATCAATCTGCCTGCCGTTCAGCGATACGTTATGCGCAGCGATCTGCGCCCCGGTTGCTGATATCTGCGGCGCACTGGCCGTCACAGCATCGGTCGCCAGCACCTTGCCATGCACCTCGACCTTCTCACTGGCCTGGATCACCATCTTGCCCGGCTGTGTCAGGTGCCCGTCATGATCGACCCCCGCGGCCAGTACGCTGGCCTCGCTGGACGTGATCTCAGGAGCCACCAGCGTCAGATCCCCTCCCGCAACAAGCTGCCCCTCGTTGCGCAAAGGCGTAGGACTGTCGAGCGACAGCGTGCCGCCGTCAGACGTCAGCTTCCCTTGGTTGATCACCCCATCCTGCGCTGACAGCGAGACGCCTTGCGCGCCCCCTTTCAGCGTACCGGCATTGACCAGCTGGCCGTTGGTGGTAATGGCCACTTCACCCGCTGATGCACCGATCACCCCAGCGTTGTGCACCCCAACACCTTTCTCAGTGCCAACCATCACAATGCGATTGGCGTACATGCCCCCCAGAGCAGATACGTCCAATGCCACCTCGGGCGTTTCTCCCTTGCCCTTGATCGGCGTGATGACCGGATGCTGGGCGTCACGCGTATCGACTGTGTTCGCGCCGGTAATAACGCTGACATCGCTACCGTGCACCTGAGCGTTGACGCTAACGGCACGGGCAATAATGTCGGTGTGGCTCGTCTGCCGCGCATCCAGCCCCGCACCGTCAATGGCAACCGTTCCCTGCTCGACGGTCACCCCGTTGAAGCGGTCACCGTCCATCATTGGCCGCCCGGTGGTCAGCATGCCGCGATCCGCGTTGATGAAGCCGCAGCCATCACAGTGAATACCGGAAGGGTTCGCCACCACGACATCGGCCCGCCGCCCCGCTACTTCAACCCAGCCCTTGAGCTGGCTAGGGTTGGGCGAATTAACTTCGTTAAGAATGACCCGAGCTTCCCCGTGGGAAAGCCAAGGGTTGGCATCGACATACCCCCCCAGCTGCGTCGATACGGCCTGGCGACTGTTATTAAGAATGGCGCCGTGGGCATCCACATCGAACTGGCGATAAACGTTGTGCGACACCCCGTCTGCATTCGGCGTCTGGATATTGACTTGGGGACGGCCACTGGCCGTCTCGATGATGGTGGGCTGCTGCGACCCGGGCGCACGGCCGTCGGCCACGATATCGGCATATGCCAGCGGCACTGCCCCGGCAGCAATGGCCGCCACAAGCACGGACAGCACTGCAGAAGGCAGCACATGCGTCGACATCGAACGACGTTCACCTTGTGAAGATGCCGCCGCCGTACGACTGGTCGTACGTTCAGCGGCCACCATCAAAAGCCCACGCGCCTTGTTGAAGACGATCCGATAGAGATGTCTATTCATGGCCAATATCCCTGCAAAGACAGACGAAAATGAGGTGTGTGGCACCCTCGCGATACGGCATCTGCCATGTCACGGGGTACTTCATATTGTGTTAAGGGCACACTAGGTAGGCCGACGCATCGGCCACCGCTTTACTTCAGGACTCACTAGAAGAAGCCACCCTGCCAGCTCAGCGAAAAGCCCGCGGTAACGCTTGAGGTGCGAAAATTCTCTGGCTGTGAAACGGGGTGCGATACGAACAGGTCATAGTCAGTGCCACAGAGGTGGCCGCGGATGCCAAGCGCATCCCCCGTCAACCGCTTGCCGGCTAGCAGCTCGCTGCCATTGCCGTCGACTTCACCGTGATCAAGTGCGACATACAGTTCTTGCTGCGTCGCCGGTATCTGCCAGCCCAGTTCGTTGCGCCAATACCAGCCTTCGTCAGCGCTCAGCGTGTTCTCGCCATCGAAGCCGCGAACGGTCCAACGGTTGCCGATGGCGAACTGCTCTTGGGCCGTCAGAGGGGTATTGCTGCGCTGATACTGGTACTGAGACTGGTAGCGTAAGGACTGACCGAAAAGGTGGAAAGGCACCGTGGCATGCGCCGATAGCCCGAAGATACGCGAGAGCGCAGTGGCATCGCCGACGGCTTCCTCTGGCGCTGGATGGGCACCGAAGGCCCGCACACCGCGCGTGTAGCGAGCCCCCATATCCAAAGTAGCGGCCCCAAGATACTGTCGATGATCGAGCGCCAGCCCCCAGTGCGTCGTCTCGCGATGCTGGACGTCGATTTCAGTGCCGTTGATGAAACTGCGGGACTGGCGGGTCATGACATCGGTCGCCAGTGTCGTTTTGTGGAAGGTGCCTCGGTGCAATAGGCGTGATAGCGATACGTCCATCATGTGGCTGCTACCGGTATAGTCATAAGTACGACCACCCCAGCCTGCCACGGTACGCCGATAGTCATAGTCACTGGCACTGATCCCCAGTTTCCAATACCCGTAGGGCACGGAATACTGCAGACCGTAGTTGCGCGAATGCCGCTCGCGGATGAAGGCCGTATCGCGGCTGGCAGTCAACTGAAACATATCGTTCAGACCCAGCGGATTATCGAGCGCCAACATAACGCCCCCCTGCTTACGTCCCGTCGCTTTGGTGCCGGTATCGTCCAGCCATGCCCCCCAGCGCAGCTGATTCTGCTGCTGGCGGGTCAACACGATATCGCTCTCACCCGGCGCAGCCCCCGGCCGCAGCGCCATTCTTGCCTGCACACCCGGTAAACGTTGTAGATTCTCCAGCCCTTGTTCGATATCCCGCAGGTCAAGCAGGTCCCCTGAAGCCGCCGGTATCGCAGCGGGCAGCCAAACCCGCGAATCACTGCCTTCGGCAAAACGTATCTCGCGAACGGTACCGGGCATGACGCTGAGATGAAGCTGCCCATACAGCATGTTCTGTGGCGGGGCCAGCACGCGTGTGGTCACCCAGCCATGATCAATCAGGCGATCCTGTAGCTGAGCCATCAACAGATTGATCCCCTTGGAGCCGAGGCACTGGTTCAGCGCTGGCTCGCTTGCGCGTTGCAGCTCACGTACAGCCCAGCCCGGCAGACGATCAGCATTGTCGATGTGCACATGCCGGATCATGAAACACGGAAACTCAGCGGGGTAGGCAGAAGCCCCCGTGCCACGGCCCTCGACACCAAAGCGGATATCAGGGGTAGGCGGCGCCAGCTGTGCATCACGCGCTTGCTGCTGGGTCTGCTGGTGACGCAAGAGTTTATCGTTAACCGATGACGGCTCCGCCCACACCGCATTGCTGCCCGCCAACGCCAGCATCAGGATCGCAATGCGTGCCCCACCCCAGGTGATCTCAGCCATCCGCTTATCCCCGCCCATTCGTTATAATTTCGGCTTTGTATAATGTGAAAAATCGTGCACATATTTACACGTCATATTAATAATGTGCCATGGCCTAAGTAGTCACTTAGCATTGATCGCCTGCTATCAACTCTTTCATTAGTCCTTTATTATTTCGGCCGTTTTCACCACCGGATAAAATAAAAATAAGGGTATATTACGAGAGGAATTACTTACCTCAGTGCCAACTTCTCTCTCGCCCCGCAAGATGTTCAAAAACACAATTCAACAACATAAATTACAAAAAATAACCCTAAATACTCTGCTAAGTATTTGCTTACTAAAAACACACTAAATAACTAGGCGTTGAGGCGTTGAGGCGTTGAGGCGTTGAGGCGTTGAGGCGTTGAGGCGTTGAGGCGTTGAGGCGTTGAGGCGTTGAGGCGTTGAGGCGTTGAGGCGTTGAGGCGTTGAGGCGTTGAGGCGTTGAGGCGTTGAGGCGTTGAGGCGTTGAGGCGTTGAGGCGTTGAGGCGTTGAGGCGTTGAGGCGTTGAGGCGTTGAGGCGTTGAGGCGTTGAGGCGTTGAGGCGTTGAGGCGTTGAGGCGTTGAGGCGTTGAGGCGTTGAGGCGTTGAGGCGTTGGCTGAGGCGTTGAGGCGTTGAGGCGTTGAGGCGTTGAGGCGTTGAGGCGTTGAGGCGTTGAGGCGTTGAGGCGTTGAGGCGTTGAGGCGTTGAGGCGTTGAGGCGTTGAGGCGTTGAGGCGTTGAGGCGTTGAGGCGTTGAGGCGTTGAGGCGTTGAGGCGTTGAGGCGTTGAGGCGTTGAGGCGTTGAGGCGTTGAGGCGTTGAGGCGTTGAGGCGTTGAGGCGTTGAGGCGTTGAGGCGTTGAGGCGTTGAGGCGTTGAGGCGTTGAGGCGTTGAGGCGTTGAGCAGCATGATGCTGCCGCCCATTCGTATCAGCAATAGCTCATGCGCTTTTAATTTGAAGAAAGCCGTAAATATACGATCAAACTGTGAACATCTAAACTTATTGGGCGTAGTAGATATGGCATGGTGCGGATGATGCCACTAGGCTAATGATAAAGACCAACAAGTAAGCAGTTGATAACCGGATACGCCTTGATGCGCCGGTTATTTCATATAACCAGCGCACCTCAATATAGCATTATTTCAATATTAAGATATTGAAACGACCCTACACTTACTTATCCGCTTGTTCACTTTCCTGAACAGGCTGACGTTCATTGCAGGCAAAAGACAGGAAGATATAGTGGTCGCCCTTGCGGAACATCTGTACGCGACGATGAGAAGGCTCTTCCTGCTTAACGAACGGTTTTTCGGTGAAGTTCCAGCCATCCTGTTCAAGAATGGAACGTACATTGCCAGCAGCCGTCTTGATCGACGTCAGCTGCAAGCACTCGAACACGTCACGTGTCGGGATATGCTGCTGCGGGTTCAGCTCTTCCATGTCCGGAATCAGACGAATTTCGAGGTCGTAGACAGGTTTGCGCGCCACATCGGACGGCTGGAAGTAATCGATGACGTGGTTGTAGGCTGTCAGGATCAGGCTGTTCTCGGAGCGCAGCACAACGACATCGCAGTCAGTGTCCTGCAAAAGAGAACAGGTCAGCAGTTCACGCACGATATCATGCTTGCCAGTATCCAACTCGGTCGTTTTCTTCAGCGATTCCGTTACAGCAGTCAGGAAGCTCTCGATCGAATTGAAATCACCGGGTACGTGATCGTTGATACGGTCAATATAAAAGAGTTTCATGGGGCGATGGTCCCTTGCCAGCAGAGTTGAAGAGAGCGAGCCCGCTGCGTGATCGTTGCCTTAGGCATGAAGGCCGCGCTCTCTGCTCAATGATCGACACTACAGGCATCGATCATAAAAAAGTGATTGCCCATTGAGGCTGAAACTGCACGCAATAGAGCCAAACACTGGTCATTCCTTTTGCCTGATCATCATAGCATTATTGTTGCCTGCACAAAGGAACAGAAACGCACACAGCGTTCCGTATTCTCTCTCGCCGCTTATAAAAAGAAACAGGGCGGAAAGCTTACGCTCTCCGCCCTGTTTCGATTCACTGCCTGGCAGCGATTATGCCGACTGCAGATCACGCATCAGCAGCCCATACTGCAACCGCTCAGGTGCGATGGCATCACCGTGCAGCGGGATGCGCACGATATGGCCATCACCCGGCGCGACGTCCATGCGTTCACCCGTTGAGCGCTTCACCATGCCATCCAACACGAAGCGGCGATTGCCGCCCGGCAGCATCAGCTCCAGCGTATCGCCGACACCGAAGCGGTTCTTGACGCGAATTTCCAGCGTATCGGCCGTACACCCTTCCGGGATCACTTCGCCCACGAACTGCTGATGCACACCAATGGAGTGACCGTTCTCATAGTTCTGATAGGCATCATGGACGTGACGACGATAGAAGCCTTCGGTGTAGCCACGGTTGGCGAGGTTGTCGAGCTCATCCATCAGACGCATATCGAACGGACGACCGGCCACGGCATCGTCGATCGCACGACGGTAAACCTGAGCGGTACGCGCCACATAGTACGGCGACTTGGTACGGCCTTCGATCTTGAGCGAGTGAATACCCATTTCGGTCAGGCGCGGCACGTGCTGTACAGCACGCAAATCGCGCGAATTCATGATGTAGGTACCGTGCTCGTCTTCTTCGACAGGCATCAACTCTCCGGGACGCGTCGTATCTTCGATCAGCGCCGACAGCGTGCCGGGCTGGCTCTGGCCATCCGGTGACCAGCGCCCGACATTGGCTTGCCCACTGACCTGTGCCACCGGAATCAGATCACCGCTGTCATCGGTCGTGGCCTCAACCGTGTCGTACTTCCAACGGCAAGCATTGGTGCAGGTACCCTGGTTCGGATCACGGTGGTTGAAGTAACCGGACAGCAGACAGCGGCCAGAATAGGCGATGCACAGCGCGCCGTGAACAAAGGTTTCCAACTCAATATCCGGGCATTCCTGACGAATGCGCGCCACTTCATCCAGCGACAGCTCACGCGACAGAATAATGCGTTTGATGCCCTGCTGCTGCCAGAACCGTACAGCCGCATAGTTGACGACGTTGGACTGAACGGACAGGTGAACGGTCTGCTCTGGCCAGCGCTCACGAATCAGCATGATCAGCCCTGGGTCGGACATGATCAGCGCGTCCGGCTTAGCCTCAATCACCGGTGCCATGTCACGCAGGTACGTGTCTACCTTGGTGTTATGTGCCGCGATATTAGACGCGACGTAGAACTGCTTGCCGCGCTCGTGAGCGTAATCGATTCCCTTGTGCAGATTGTCGATCTTGAAGTCGTTATTGCGTACGCGCAGCGAATACCGCGGCTGACCGGCATAGACCGCATCAGCGCCGTAAGCGAAGGCGTAACGCATGTTCTTGAAAGTACCTGCTGGAGAAAGCAGCTCCGGCGCGCGAAGTGTGGTCTTGGTCATGACAGGAAGCTACCTGATACCCGAATGCAGCGGATGAATGCGGCAGGACGCCGCATCTACGAATAACGGATGATTGTACGCGATGCGCCCCAAGGATGCCACGACACAGCATTCGTGGGCTGGCATCCCCCTGAACGAGGGGTTAGAATGGCGCCCTTATGACGCGGACCCGCTTCACGTTTCACGAAAAGGCGCGTCATTCGCTGCCGAAGAAGGCCATTCAGCGTCTTTTATCGGCATTTTTCGTAGTCAGAAGCCAAGCGCACGCTCGGCTTACTTCTGGCAGGCTCTCCGGACCGGATCCCGGATCACCGATTCATTCATCGGGAAAAATTCTCCGCCATGTCTGAACACACGTCTGTATCAGCGTCCAACGCTGCCCTTTCCTCTTCCATTCCGGCCTCACGGCGCGCCGTCGTCATCTATTCTGGCGGCATGGATTCGTTTACTGTGCTGCACAAGGCGATCGCTCAAGGCTTCGAAGTGCACGCCTTGTCGTTCAACTATGGCCAGCGCCATTCCCGCGAGCTGGAATCAGCACGCAAGGTCTGCGCGCAGCTGGGTCTTTCGCACAAGGTTGTCGATATTCGTGCCATTCACGGCCTGATCGACAATTCCTCGCTGACCAACAACGACCAGGCACTGCCAACAGGCGACTACGACGAGGGCAACATGACCTCGACGGTCGTGCCCAACCGCAACATGATCCTGCTGTCACTGGCTATCGGCTATGCCGTCAACATCGACGCTGAGCACTGCTTCTATGGCGCGCACGGCGGCGATCACGCCATCTATCCCGACTGCCGCCCAGAATTTGTCGAGAAGATGCAGGACGTCGCCCGTATCGCCAACTACACCCCCGTTGAGGTACATGCCCCTTACTTGGCCGCCAGCAAAGCTGACATTCTGGCCGATGGCATTGCCATGGGCCTCGACTACGCCGATACGTGGACCTGCTATCTGGGTGAAGAAGCAGCCTGCGGTGAATGCGGCAGCTGTCGTGAACGCCTAGCGGCCTTCGCGGCCCACGGCCTGACCGACCCCGTTCCCTACCGTCAGTCCAAGGGATAACGCATGTACGCTATCAAAGAAGCCTTCTACTCTCTGCAGGGAGAAGGAGCACGGGCCGGTCGCGCCTCCGTATTCTGTCGTTTTACGGGCTGTAACCTGTGGAGTGGACGCCCACAGGATCGCGAAAAAAGTGCCTGCCGCTTTTGCGACACCGACTTTATCGGTACTGATGGCCAGAACGGTGGCAAGTTCGTGACCGCCGATCAGCTGGCTGACCACCTTGATGCACTGTGGCCTTATCTGGCAGCCAGCGGCAAACGCTACGTCGTCTTTACGGGCGGCGAACCACTGCTGCAGCTGGACAAGGCACTGATCGATGCCATGCACGCACGCGACTTCGAGATTGCCGTGGAAACGAACGGCACGCTGCCCGCCCCAGAAGGCATTGACTGGATCTGCGTCAGCCCCAAGGGCGCGACCACGCTTGTGCAAACCTCCGGTCACGAATTGAAGCTGGTTTACCCCCAAGCGGATGCCTTACCGGAACGCTTCGAAACGCTGGACTTCCAGCATTTCTATCTTCAGCCGATGGACCTGATACCGCTGGGTCAGCAAGGCACCACTCAAGCACGGGCACTGACCTATTGCCTGCAGCACCCACAGTGGCAGCTCTCACTTCAGATGCACAAGATCATAGGAATCGATTGAAATGAGTCTTTTCGTACACGGCCTTTCCGCACTCGACCTGTCTTGGTGGTGCGGTGAACGCGGCTTAGTTGGGGCCAGCTGGCACGTCGATCTGCTGCTGAACGGAGAACTGGGCGAAGACGGCATGCTGTTCGACTTCGGTGAAGTCAAACCGTGGGTCAAGCAGCACGTCGATGGCACCTTAGACCATACGCTGCTGGTACCGACGAAAATGGCGGGCGTCAGCGTCACGGAATGCCGTGAAGGGCTGTGCGTACGTTTCTCTTCGCCGTGGCCGATGGAAATCCGCGCACCGCGTCAAGCGTTCACCCTGCTGCCTTGGCAGGTCATCGACGCCGATCGCATTGGTCGCTATCTGTCGGAGCAGCTGATGAAGCGTCCCCCGGCGCGTGTCACCGATATTCAGCTCACGCTGCGTGAAGAACCAATTCCTGAAGGCTTCTGCTATGGCTACAGCCACGGCCTCAAGCGTCATATCGGCAACTGCCAGCGCATCGCTCACGGCCATCGCTCCCGCCTGTACATCTGGCGCGACGGCGAGCTAGATGAAGCCCTGATCCAGCACTGGTGCGAACGACTGGCGGATATCTATCTGGCAGATCGCGAGGACTGTATCGGTGCCGAGGATGGCGATACACTCTCGCTCGCGTATGATGCCCCCCAAGGCCACTTCCGCATGACGCTGCCGCGCCAGCGTGCCGCTATTCTGCCCACGACAACCACCGTCGAACAGATTGCCCAGTGGATCGCCAATGAAACCGCACTGATGCAGCCTGGCCGCATTCGCGTGCAAGCTTTCGAAGGTATCGGCAAGGGTGCCATTGCTGAAGCACACCGTTAACTCCGCACCACATCGCCCATCACTCCGAAGAGGACCGACCATGAATGCCCGTATTCCCACCGCCTCTTCGGATCAAGGGTGCCGCCCTGGCTGTGGTGCCTGCTGCATCGCCCCCTCCATCACATCACCGATTCCCGGCATGCCGGAAGGCAAGCCGGCCGGCGTACGCTGCGCACAACTTGATGACCGCAATCTATGTCGACTGTTTGGCCTTCCCGAGCGCCCAACGGTCTGTCGTGCCTTCGACTACGACCTCTCCTTGTGTGGTACGGATAATGGTGCAGCACTGGACAATATCACCCTGCTGGAAACGGCGACGCAATAAACCTTGAGCCTACCCGTTTAATGGCAGAGGCGTGCCCTACTGATCGACGACCGTCATTCACAGCCATCGTCATACTGAGCATCCTCATTCACACCCGATGTACTGGACGACAACGGATAAGATGCCGCAGGCGATGCGGTACGAGAGACGGGGGAAGAGCCCACATGGCGCTCTTCAACCTGCGGGCGATGACCATTGCCGGACACCCCTGCCGATGAAGAACCCTGCCCATTGGCCACATCTACGCTGACACAGCGCACACTGCCAGCAGCATCGGTACAGGACGGTGCCACGGTTGCGGATACGTTGAACGCCAGTACAAGCGCACTGCCGATGATGCCCCACGCGAGTCGTTTCATACCGTTCTCCCTTCTCTCAAAGTAACGTTCTGCTTGTAGCGCTTTAGATAACGCTTTAGTCATATCATGAACGCATGATACGTGTGACGACCATTGTCACACGTTGTAGCGCCACATTTCGCGGAAATACATGCCTTTTATCCGCAATATTATGCCTTATTGTGGGATTTAGCCTGTATTCAGACCGGAGTGGACCGCTTGGCCAGCGCAACATCAATGCGGTGATGGCCCTTCTCTTCATGGCGGTGCAGAACCCTCCACGATAGCGGTAATGCCTTTTAGGCAACGGCTTAAAAAGTAAAAAGCATGAGCCGTATTTCTCAACCGATCTCATCATGATGCGGAAAATCAGGTCAAAGGAAGATGCCGACACTGCTTTTTATGCCACCTGCCGCAGTCACCGATAATGGTCAGCATGCTCTATCTTCAACGTGTAGACTCGCCGTTACCCAATGGGTCAACGCCCATAACAGGGCACATGAAGCCAGCCGTCCGGCTCGCGCCGTTGGCACCCTATCGGGATCAGCATGTGATCAAGACCATCCTTGTTGGCCTGTTGCTTAATCAGTCCAACCTCACCAGCGCAACAAGCGCATCCATAGCCTTTCCAAGGCTACCCCGTGAGCATTAGCGAAAAATAGAGCCTCCATGAGGCCTGCCCAGTGACCGCATCAAAGCATTCGTACCCCATTTTGCAAATGACAAGCCGTACACTACTCCTCCCTTCACAGCACACTCAGCCTGTTCACAGCACATAAAAAAAGAGGGAACGGACGAATCCGTTCCCTCTTTGACGTTATGACGGTAGAGCTAGGTCAGCATTGTTAACCGCTGTCCTGCTCGTTATGTCATTACGCTTTC